>NZ_JAJOMA010000005.1 GCF_021129235.1 Kineosporia mesophila | reverse complement strand
GTGGGGGAGCGGTCGTGGGTGTGGGTGAGGGTTTCGCGGGCTTCGGAGACGCGGCGGCCGAGGTCTTGGATGCGGCGGGGGATGCGCATGGCCCAGCCGCGGTCGCGGAAGTGGCGGCGGATTTCCCCGACGATGGTGGGGACGGCGAAGGCGGCGAAGGCTCCGCGGTGGGGGTCGAAGCGGTCGACGGCGTGCAGGAGGCCGATGGTGCCGACTTGTACGAGGTCGTCGTAGGGTTCGCCGCGGCCTTTGAAGCGTTGTGCGAGGTGGTGGACCAGAGGCAGGTGCGTCTCGATGACCTTGCGTCGCAGCTGCTGGTAGTGCGGGTGGGTCGGGGGCATCGCGGCCAGGCGGTGCAGGTCCGGATCGCCCAGGGCCACGGCGTCGTCCGGGTCGTCGAGGTTCTCGGGTTCTTCCGGGTCGTCGGCGTCGTCCCGGCGTACCCGGGGATCGTCGGGGTCGTCGTCCAGGTCGTCGGGGGCCTCAGCGACGACCTGTTCATCGGGTTCCCGCGGGGGCGCCGACGGCTCCGGGCACCGGATGATCTCCGGCTGACTCCGCGGGAGCACGCGCAGGCGGGCGTCGGCGTCTGGCTGCAGGCTCACTTCTCCGCCCGCCCCGGCACACTGAGCTTGATCCAGGTGCCGTCCTGCCAGGTGCCGGTGACCACGTCGCCGGCCAGGGCCCGCAGCACCGACCAGGAGAAGCTGGCCTCGCGCGGCAGCTCGGCGACCGGCCCGGAGATGGTCACGGACAGGTTCTGGCTGCCGACCAGGCCGACCTCGAAGGCGGCGTCGAGAGTGCGGCCCGGGTGCGCACGACCGGCCAGCAACAGGGAGCAGGCCTCGTCCACCGCGATACGCAGGTCTTCGATCTCGTCGAGGGTCAGGTCCAGACGGGTGCCGAGCCCGGCGGCCGCGGTACGTACGACGGCGAGGTAGGCGGGGTCGGCCGGAACCCGCAGATCCACCGTGTCGAGGTTCCGGTCCTGTTCGACGACGCCGGAGCGCTGCCTACCGCGAATCGTGCTCACATCCCCCCGTGACAAAGACGGATCCTGGTCGTAGCGGTGCGCGGATCGTTCGTCACGGAACGATACCAATGTCACCATCGGAACAGGGTAGTGCACTCAGAGTTGTAGTTGTCCAGGCCTCAAGGCAAGGCCAAGCTACGGAACTCGCCCGGCCGGTCACGAGTAGTGAAGCCCCGTCCCCGTTCGGCCGTATAGGTAATTCTGCCCGTCCGGGGGCGCATCGTCCGCTGTTTAAGGCCTCACCCGGAAGTTTCTTGAGGACACTTCTGAGCTGGTCGCGACGGCAGCGAGAGGGCAACGCGACATAAGGAGCGATAGGCGTAAATCGCACCCCGCCAACTCGCTTCGCATCCGCACCGGGCCCGCCGAGGTGTTCCCACCCTTCTGTCCGCAGAGCGGGGGCGGGGTCAGCGCTCGCTCAGGGCGCCCTCGCGTGACTGAGGGGCACCCGACTTCGGAGGCTGGTGGACGTCCTCCATCGTGGTCGTGCGTACGACCTGCGGGCTGGGGCCCTCGGTCAGGCCGGCGTACACCGCGATCACGACGCCGAGGAAGCCGAGGCCGACCGCGACGAGGTTGGGGGAGTTGTAGCCCCAGCCGGCCGCGATGGTCAGGCCGCCCAGCCAGGCGCCGATCGAGTTCGCGATGTTGAAGGCCGCGTGCATGCTCGCCGCGGCGAGGTTGGGGGCGCCGCCGGCCAGGCTGATGATGCGGTTCTGCAGGGCGGGGAAGGCCATGGTGTTGGCGAACGGGAACAGGAAGATCAGTGCGGCCGAGGCGATCTTGTTGCTCGAGGCGAAGTAGAAGATCGCGGCGATGACGACGTTGGCGCCCATCGCGCTGTAGATCACCCGGGTGCCGTCGTAGCGGTCGGACAGGCGCGCGCCGATCAGGTTGCCGAAGGTCATGCCCAGGCCGAACAGCACCAGCAGGGGCGTGATGCTCGATTCGGCGTAGCCCGCGACCTCGGTCATCATCGGGGCGATGTAGCTGAAGGTGGCGAAGGTGGCGCCACCGCCGATGGTGGCCACGCCCAGGGACAGCCAGATCTGCTTGTTCTTGAAGGCGCTCAGCTCGTGCCGCAGGTGCGGGGCGTCGGGCGAGGACGGGTCGATGCGCTCGCTGCGCGGCACGGCCGCCAGCACGCCCAGGGCCCCGGCCAGCTCGACCACGGCGACCAGCACGAGCACCAGGCGCCACGAGGTGTTCTGCCCGATGAAGGTGGTCATCGGCACGCCGACGACGTTCGCGATGGTCAGCCCGGCGAACACCACGGCCATGGCCTGGCTGCGCTTGTTCTTCGTCACCAGGTTGGCGGCCTGTACGGCGGCCACACCGAAGAACGCGCCGTGCGGCAGGCCGGAGAGGAACCGCATCACCAGCAGCGACCAGAAGCCCGGCATCATCGCGGAGACCAGGTTGCCCACGGCCAGCACCACCACCAGGCTGACCAGGAGGCCCTTGCGCGGGAAACGGACAGACGCGGCGGTCAGGAGGGGTGCTCCGATCACCACCCCGATCGCGTAGGCGGAGATCAGGTTGCCCGCCTGGGGCACGCTGACGTCCAGGTCGTTCGCAATGTCCGGAAGCAGGCCCAGCGCGACGAACTCGCCCGTGCCCAGGCCGAAACTACAGATGGCCATTACCAGTAGTGCGCGCCGTACGGGAGTGATCACAGCTCCGCCGCCCCTTTCGCAGGTTTCCGGAAGGGCCAGGGCGCACGACGAACAGCCCAGGAAAATGCTCCGTCGAGGAGTAATTTCGGGCGGTGCGGGACAAGTTGCGGGGCGGCATCATTGAGCCCTGGTGCCGAGCGAGTCGACGACCGCTGGCGCCACTGGCTGATTCACAGGATACAACCGGCTACCCCGCGTCGTATTCCCCCGCCACGTAAACACTAGGTGCCATCGCGGATACTCGTTGTCACGGCCATCGCTCGCCGGGAGGAGTCCCCCGGTTCTGGAGGGCGCGGGCGAGGTCGGCGGCCGAGGCCCATCCGGGGCGGTGGCCGGAGCTCTCGGTCGTGCCGGGGCCGACCTCGTTCGCGCTGGAACTGGTGACGACGGGGATCGGGTTGGTGTCGTCGCTGGGCCGGTTCGGTGAGCGGCGGTCCCGTGGGGTGCGCTCCGGAATGCGGCGGTCCGGGATCTGGCGCTCCGGGATCTGGCGGTCCGGGATCTGGCGCTCCAGGAGACGATGCTCCACGAACCGTCGCTCCCGCTCCGGAACGGCCGGTCGGTGGTGGCTGATCCGGGGAAGAGGCCCGGTGTTGCTGTACCGCCCGATCACCGGGATCGGGTTGGTGTTCAGCCCCACCACCGGGATGCGGATCGGTGCCGTGACGGGGCGTGCCGGATCGGCGCCCGGCCCGGTGTGCGGCGGTGGGAGGGCTGAGGTGAGGGAGTACCGGGTGCGGGAGGCGTGCCACGCGATCAGGGCGGCGATCAGCCCCAGACCGACGGCGACCAGGTTGGGCGAGTTGTAGCCCCAGCCCGCCGCGATGGTCGCGCCGCCCAGCCAGGCGCCGAGGGAGTTCGCGATGTTGAAGGCCGCGTGCATGCCGGCCGCGGCCAGGTTCGGGGCGTCGCCGGCCATGCTGATGATCCGGTTCTGCAGGGCGGGAAAAGCCATGGTGTTGCAGAACGGGAAGAGGAAGAGCAGGAAGGCCGAGGCGACCCGGTTGCCCGCGCCGAAGTAGAAAGCGGCCGAGACGAGTACCTGGGCGGTCATCACGCCGTAGATCACCCGGGTCACGTCGTAGCGGTCGGCCAGCCGGGCGCCGACCAGGTTGCCGAAGGTCATCCCCAGCCCGAACAGCACCAGCAGCGGCGTGATGTCGGAGGCGCCGTACCCGGCCACCTCGGTCATCATCGGCGAGATGTAGCTGAAGGTCGCGTGGATCCCGCCGCAACCGATCACGGCCACCACCAGGGACAGCCAGATCTGCCGGTTCCTGAAGGCGTTCAGTTCCCGCCGCAGGTTCGGGGCGTCGGGCAGCCCGGGCGCGATCCGCGGGCTGCGCGGCACGATCGCGAGCACCCCCAGGGCGCCGATCAGCTCGACCACGGCGATCAGCACGAACACCAGGCGCCAGGTGGCGTGCTGCCCGGTGTAGGTGGCCAGCGGCACGCCGACAACGTTGGCGATGGTCAGCCCGGCGAACACGACGGCCATCGCCTGGCTCCGGCGGGCGGGTGGCACCAGCTGCGCGGCCTGCACCGAGGCCAGCCCGAAGAACGCGCCGTGCGGCAGGCCGGAGAGGAACCGCATCGCGAGCAGGCTGTGGAAGTCCGGCATCGCGGCGGAGAGCAGGTTACCCGCCGCCAGCGCCACCACCAGGCTGATCAGCAGGCCCTTACGGGGAAACCGGACGGAGGCCGCCGCCAGCAGGGGAGCACCGATCACCACACCCAGGGCGTAGGCCGAGACCAGGTGGCCGATCTGGGGCACGCTGGCATCCAGGTCGCTCGCGACGGCCGGCAGCAGGCCGACCACCACGTATTCGCCCGTGCCCAGCCCGAAGGTGCAGACGGCCAGGGCCAGCAGTGCTCGTCGCACCGGGTCGAGCATGCTGGCCGTCCTTCGCCTACATCTGGTCCTGTGCCCGACCGGGAACGGTGGCACCTCCTGGGACAGGGAGAGCCCGGGTGGGAACGTGACTGTGTCACAAGATGCGGCTAGCCGCCAGGTGGTGTTCGGGCTATCGGTCGGCCACTGAATGTTGTTGCGCTATGCCGACTTGCGGGCCGGGGTCTTCTTCGCCGCGGTCTTACTCGCCGCTTTCTTGGCCGGGGCCTTGCGAGCCGTGCCGGTCTTGGCGGCGGCCGTCTTGCGGGCCGGGCTCCGCGAGGCGGTCTTCTTCGCCGGGGCATCGGCCGGTTTCTCGCCCCGGGAGGCCTTCGCCCGGTCGACACTGGCCTGCAGCGCCGAGAGCAGATCCACCACCTCGGTCGTGGCCTCTTCGTCGGCCTTCGCCGGAGCCGGCTCCGCCCCCTCGAGCTTCGCCTCGACCAGCTGCACCAGGGCCTGCTGGTACTCGTCCTCGTACTGGTCCGGCTCGAAGTCGGCGGCCATCGAGTCGACCAGCGACGCCGCCATCCGCAGCTCCTGCGGGCGCAGGTCCACCTCGTCCTCGAGGATCGGGAACTCCGCCGCCCGGATCTCGTCGGGCCACAGCAGGGTCTGCATCATGATCACCCGGTCGCGTACCCGCAGCACGGCCAGCGACTCGCGCTGACGCAGGGCCACCTTCACCACGGCCACGCGGTCGGTCGCCTCCAGGGCCTCGCGCAGCAGGGCGTAGGGCTTGGCCGCGCGCGCGTCGGGCTCCAGGTAGTACGACTTGCCGAACAGCACCGGGTCGACCTGGCCCGTCGGCACGAACTCGACCACGTCGATCTCACGGCCGGTACTCAGCGGCAGGGCGTCGAAGTCCTCGTCGTTGAGCACCACCAGGCGCCCGTCTTCCGACTCATAACCCTTCGCCAACTGGTCCCACGCCACTTCCTCACCGCACACACTGCACATCCGCTTCATCCGGATGCGCCCACCGTCTTCCCGGTGCACCTGGTGGAAACGGATGTCGTGCTCCTGGGTCGCCGAGAACAGCCGGACGGGAACATTGACGAGGCCGAACGAGACCGCGCCCTTCCAGATGGCTCGCATCGTTTGTCTCCTCCGTTGTCGCGCAGTCGACCCTGGCATCGCGGGTGAAATCCGACAGGACATGTCAAGCCGGACACGCGGGAAACCTGGAACCAAGCATGACTGCTTGGTCTCACTCCTGCCAGTGTCGACTCGGTTACCCGGTGAAAATCATCGGTCCGCGCGGCGCCGCGATTGAGCACGCGATCGACACCGCCGTGTGCTCTCATGTGGCCATGCGCCCCATGCTCGCGACGCCGGCCGATGCCGACCGCGGGCTCCCGACCGACGCCGAACGCTGGGCCTACGAGGTCAAGTGGGACGGCTGGCGGGTGCTGGCCGACATCCACGACGGCGCCGTGCGGCTCTGGAGCCGGTCGGAGCGGGAGATCACCCCGGCCTTCCCCGAACTGGAGGCGATCGGCCGGGCTCACCCCGACGTGCTGCTCGACGGCGAGATCGTCATCCTCTCCGGGGGCGTGCCGTCGTTCACGGCCCTCGCCGACCGCATCCACGTGACCGACCGGCGCAAGGCGCAGGCGCTCGCCGCCCGGACCCCGGCCACGCTGATCGCCTTCGACGCGCTGCGGATGTACGGCGTGGACCTGAAGCGGCGTACCTGGCAGGAGCGGCGGGAGGCGCTGGAGCGGCTGCCCGCCTCGGGCGATCACTGGCAGCTGTCCCCGGTCTACGACGACGTCGGCATCCTGCTGCACGCCACGCTCGAGCAGGGGCTCGAAGGTGTGGTGGCCAAGCGGCGCGGTTCCGACTACCGGCCCGGCGTGCGCAGCAGTGACTGGCGCAAGCTGGCCCACCGCCGGGTGCAGTCGGTGATCGTCGGGGGCTGGCGGCCCGAGGTGAACGCGCGTAATCCGGTCGGGGCCCTGCTGATCGGCATCCCGCACCAGGGTCAGCTGCGGTTCGCGGGGCGGATGGGCAGCGGGCTGACCGCGCCGGGGGTGCAGGCCGACCTGCGCCGTCTGCTCATGCCGTTACAACGGGAGAAGTCACCGTTCGACGACCCGGTGCCCCGGGCCGACGCCAAGGGCACGACCTGGACGAGACCGAGCCTGGTGGTCGACGTGCGGCACATGGGCCGCACGGACAACGGGCGGCTGCGGCAGCCGGTCTTCCGGGGCATCCGGGCGGATCTGGAAGCCGAGGACGTCCGCCACGAGTAAGGGGGAACAGTGGCCGGAGAGGAACAGCTGGTCGAGGTCGGGGGACACACTCTGCGGCTGCGGAACCTGGACAAGGTGCTCTACCCCTCCACCGGCACCACCAAGGGCGAGCTGCTGCACTATCTGACCGGTGTGGCCGACCTGCTCCTGCCGCATCTGAAAGACCGCCCGGCCACGCGGAAACGCTGGCCCGACGGGGTAGAGGGAAGCATCACGTTCTTCGAGAAGAACGTGCCCCGCGGTGCCCCGAAGTGGCTGCGCGACGTCACCCTGCCCGCGCCGGGCAGCACCAAGGACCGCGAGATGGTGACCTACCCGCTCATCGACGATCTGGCCGGTCTGGTCTGGGCCGCGAACCTGGCCGCGCTCGAGCTGCACGTGCCGCAGTGGCGGGTTGGTCCGCGCGGCGCCGCGAAAGACCCCGATCTGCTGGTCATCGACCTCGATCCGGGCGCGCCCGCGGGGTTGCCGGAGTGCGCGGAGGTCGCCCTGGCGGTTCGGGAGAAGCTTGAGGACGACGGGTTGCACCCGTGGCCCGTCACCTCCGGGGGTAAGGGCATGCAGCTGTACGCCGCGGTCTCGGGCCGGCAGGACGCCACGTCGGTGGGCAACTACGTGCACCGCCTGGCCGAGCAGCTGGAGCGGGAGCTGCCCCGGCTGGTGGTGTCGCGGATGGCCAAGAACCTGCGCAAGGACCGGGTGCTGCTGGACTGGAGCCAGAACCACGCGGCCAAGACCACGATCTGCCCGTTCTCGCCCCGGGGCCGGGAACGCCCGACCGTCGCGGCCCCCCGCACCTGGGACGAGCTGGACGAGCCCGGCTCCCTGCGGCAGCTGGAGTTCGGCGAGGTGCTGGAGCGCTGCGGTGACCTCGGCGACCCGCTGGCCGGTCTGCTGCCCTCGGGTTCGCGGACCGGGGCCGGCCCGAGGGTACCGACCACGTGATCACCGGACTACGTTCATGATCATGGAGACGATGATCGCCCTGGGCGTTGTGGTGCTGGCCGGAGGATCCGGCGAGCGGCTGGGCGGGGTGGACAAGGCCGCCCTGACCCGGGCGGGGGTGACCCTGCTCGACGGCGTGCTGCTGGCGACCTTCGCCGCGGAGCGCACCGTGGTGGTCGGTGAACGCCGCCCGACGGTGCGCGAGGTCGAGTGGACGCGTGAGGACCCACCCGGAACCGGGCCACTGTCCGGGCTTCTCGCGGGCGTCGAGGTGCTGGAACCCGCCGCCCCGACCCTCGTCGGCGTTTTCGCGACCGACCTGACCAGACTGGGGGCACAAGACGTCCACAAACTCGTCGATGCCCTGCTCTCGGTCCCGCGCGCCGACGCGGCCCTCTTCATCGACGCCGAGGGGCACCGCCAGCCGCTCGCGGCGGTGTACCGCACGCCCGCGCTCATCCGCGTACTGCGGGAACTCGCACCGCTGGAGGGCCGGCCGATGCGGGCCCTGGTGCGGGAACTGGACGTGATCGAGGTGCCGGACCTCGGGGCCTCGCAAGACTGTGACACGCCGGAGCAACTGGCCCGGCTCGACGAGCTCGACGATGGGGAGTGACCATGCTTGAGGGCTGGGTGGACGAGGTCGGGGAACACCTGTCGATTCCCACGGGTGACGTGCAGGTGGCGGAGATCCTGGATCTGGCCAAGGAGGCGGCCCACGGCATCGCCCGTCCCGCCGCGCCGCTCACCACCTTCCTGGTCGGCTACGCCGCCGGTCTGAAGGGCGGCGGTCGCGACGAGATCGCCACCGCGGTGGGTGAGGTGCTGCGCCTGCTCGCGACCCGGCCCCCGGAATCGGAGACGGAAAAGGCCTGATCAGCCGGGCAGCAGGGTGCGGGCCTGATGCTCGTCCATCCCGGTGGCGCCCAGCAGGTCCACCACCACCGACCGGATCTGCCCGACCACCACGTTGGCTGACAGCGACTGCGCGCCGAGCTGCCCGGGGTCGAGGCGGGCGGCGAGGGCGGCCAGGGCGGTGGTGGAGACCAGGCGTTCCTGCGCCGTGCCCACCTCACCCTCCAGCAGGTGCAGGATCTCGGCCAGGTGATCGAAGATGTCGGCCAGGGCCATCGGCATCTCGGCGCCGGTGTCCAGGGCCGCGGCGATCCGGCGCACCGCCACGCGCAGGTTGCGCGTCGCCCGGTCCAGCCCGGTCAGACCGCGGCGGTACCGCAGCAGCTCGGGCTGGTGCCGCCGGCGCAACGGGGAGATCCGGCTGATCTCCTCGCCGCCGCGCAGGGCGTCGGTCCAGGACTGGATGTCGTCCTGGGTGCGGCGGGCCCGGTCGAGCACCGCGTCCGCCTGGGCGGCATCACCACTGCGCAGCACCGCCGCCGACTCCGCCGAGATCGCCGCCAGCTCGCGGATCAGGTCCTGCGCCTCTTTCCGCACGAACCGGCCCGGGTCGGCCGGCAGGAACGCGACGATGAGCAGGGCGGTGGTACCGCCGATCAGCGCGTCCTCCCACCGGTAGAGCCCGCCGCCGGGGGTCTGCGGCAACGCGGCCAGAAAGATGCTCTGCACCGCCGACTGCGTGGTCATCAGCGCACCGCCCCCGAGCAACTGGGCTATCGACATCGAGATCAGCACCACCAGCGTGATCTGCCACCAGCCGTTCCCGATCTGGGCGACCAGCAACTCGGCGATGCCCACCCCGATCGTCACGCCCAGGGCCAGCTCGACCATGCGGCGCAGGCGCTGCGTGTTCGACAGGCCGAGACAGACCACGGCGGCGACCGGGGCGAAGAACGGACGCGGGTGGCCCAGCAGATTCTCGGCGATGATCCAGGCCAGGGCGGCCGCGATCCCGCACTGGAAGATTGCGAACGAGTTCGTCCGGATCCTCAGAACCCCGTCCCGCACGGCCGTGCCCGACGTAGTCATCACGCGCCAATCCTGGGGGAGTAACCCCTACCCTGCCACCATGACGAGCACGCGTCCCCCGCTCCCGTCCACCGCACCGAAGGTGCCCACCGACCCGGACCGGGAGGAAAGGACAAAGCGGGCGCTGGAACTCGACCTCGAGTAAGCCTTCCCCTCCTGGCCGGCGCAGGACGGCCGCCGGCCCTTCACCGCCGACGGCGCCCAGGGCTCGTGGCTGTGGGACGGCGCGGGCATGCCCTGTCCCGACTTTCTCCGGCCGGCTCGTCCACACGAACATCGGCTTCTCCGAGCCCCGCGGGGTCCGGGCGATCGCCGACCAGGCCGCCCGGCTCGCCACCGTCGCGCCGCAGCGCGCGAACGTCGCGCCGCAGCGCGCGAACGACGCCCGCTCCGAGGCGGCCCGCCTGATCGTCGAGCGCGCCCCCGGTGAGGGGTTCCTGCTCCGGTCACCGTTCGCCTGCGCCGCCGCCGCGAACATCGTTGTGCTGAGCGATGACTCGCTGATCGAGAACGCCGACCGGCTGGGCCGTGAGGTGTTCGGACCCGAGCTCACCGCCCGGGCGACCAGCTCGTCCTTCATGGGTGAGGTGCGTGGGGCCGGTGCCTTCTGGCCCTGAACATCACCGACGAGGAGACCCGGTACGGCCTGGCCCTGCTCGGCGAGGCTCTCGCCGAGGTCGAGGCCAATCCGTAGAGGTCTGTAGAGGTCAGGCGCTGAGCGGCGGCGCCTGGCCCGTGGACTCTTCCCAGGTGATCGGGTGCGGCGGGGCCTCGAGCACCAGCGGGTCGTTCCAGAGGGAGTAGCTCGCGCGGAAGTCCTCCTCGCGGTGCAGGAGCACCTGGCGGGCGCCGTCCGTGCGCACGTAGGTGCGGCGCTCGCCGCCCTTCATACCCAGGGCGACAGTCGGGAGCCCGTCCAGGGTCTTGTGCTCGTACGTTCTCCACGGGGCGTCGAAATCGGGCAGGTCGAGCACGTCGTCGACCAGAAGGGGCATCTGAGTGGCCGCGAAGATGTCTTCCGTCTGGTCGTTCCGGGTGATCGAGATCCACTGCCCGGTCAGCCAACCCGGTGTGCCCGGTTCCTGCGGGGGCAGGTGCTCGCCGAACTGCACGTACCCGGTGTCTCCCTGAATGATCACCCGGGTCTCGCCCTCGGCGTTCACGATTCGGCCCAGGGCCTGGCCGTTCCGGTCGATGCTGATGTCGTACCGGATGTGGTCGCCGTAGTACACGGTATCGGCCTCGATGTGCACGGAGGTGGCGGTGAACGCGGCCTCCATCGCACTCTGCGCGAGCTCGCCCGCGTAGTCGTGATCGCTCGGCGGTTCCGAGGGGACGGGCGTGCTGAAGAGCGAGGTGACGGGCTGGGCCAGGGCCACGGCGGGATCGGCGGGCTGGTCGATGCGCTCGTTCACCCAGGTCAGGGAGAGGAGGGCGGCCAGGATCAGGACGGTGGCCAGCAGGATGACCAGAAACCTCTGGCGGCGGAGAGCAGACGACGACATGGCGGATCCGTTCGGTGAAAGTGTGCGCCGCCCCGTGGTTCCGGGCGGTGAGTCAGCCTAGTTCCGCTCCGTCCGGTTCTGTACCGATTTATTATGGGCGCGGGTCTCGATTGCGTGAATCCTGCTCCGGGCCGGAGCGGAGCGCCCGCACCCCCGGACCGATTACCCTCGTCCCCCGTGAAGGTTCTTGTGGTCGGGCCAGGCGCCCGTGAGCACGCGCTGGTCCGTTCTCTCGCCACCGACCCGGGGGTGACGGGGCTCTACGCGGCCCCCGGCAACCCGGGTATCGCCGGCCTGATCGGTGAGCGCAACTGCTTCGCCGTCGACGCCCTGGATCCGCAGGCGGTGGCCGATCTGGCCGGTGACCTGGCGGCCGACCTGGTCGTGGTCGGGCCGGAGGCGCCGCTGGTCGCGGGCGTTTCCGACGCCGTGCGGGCCGCCGGGATCCCGTGCTTCGGTCCCTCGGCCGCCGCCGCGCAGCTCGAGGGCAGCAAGGCCTTCGCCAAAGACGTGATGTCCGCGGCCGGGGTGCCCACCGGGGCCTCGTTCGCCTGCTCCACGGTCGCGGAGGCGAGCGTTGCCCTGACCGGGTTCGGCGCCCCCTACGTGGTGAAGGACGACGGCCTGGCCGCGGGCAAGGGCGTGGTCGTCACCGAGGACCTGGACACCGCCCTGGCCCACGCCGCCTCCTGCCTCGAGCGGGAGGGCGGCCGGGTGGTGATCGAGGAGTACCTCGACGGTCCCGAGGTCTCGCTGTTCTGCATCACCGACGGTGTGACCGTGCTGCCGCTGGCCCCCGCGCAGGACTTCAAGCGGGCGCTCGACGGCGATCTGGGTCCGAACACCGGCGGCATGGGGGCGTACTCGCCGCTGCCCTGGGCCCCGGACGACCTGGTCGACGAGGTGCTGGAGCAGGTCGCCCGCCCGACGATCGCCGAGATGGCGAACCGGGGAGCGCCTTTCGTCGGTGTGCTGTACTGCGGCCTGGCCCTGACCAGCCGTGGGGTGAAGGTGATCGAGTTCAACGCCCGCTTCGGTGACCCCGAGACCCAGGTCGTGCTGGCCCGGCTGGCCACGCCTCTGGGGATGCTGCTGCGTGCCGCCGCGGTGCAGCACCTGGAGCACGTGCCGGCTCTGGAGTGGCGCGAGAAGGCCGCTGTCACCGTGGTACTGGCCGCCGAGAACTACCCCGACACGCCGGTGCGGGGTGACGTCATCACCGGTGTGGACGACGCCAACGGCTGGCCCGACGCCTGGGTTCTGCACGCCGGCACGGCACTGGAGGACGGCGACCTGGTCGCCGCCGGGGGCCGGGTGCTCTCCGTGGTGGCAACGGGCGCCGATCTGGAGGCGGCCCGCACCACCGTTTACGCCGCGCTGGACCGCATCGGCCTGCGCGGTGGGCAGTTCCGTACCGACATCGCCGAGTCGGCGGCCGCCGCCGAACTCACCGGCCGGCTGGGTCACCCGGTCGCCCCGAACTGACGGACGGGTGTGCGGCGGGGTGAACCCGCCGCACACCCGGGGTCTTACTCGCCGATCGAGCCGTCCGCCTTCTTCTGGGCGGAGTCGACCTGCTTCCCGTACTTGTCCCCGGTGGCCTTGTCGGCCTGGTCGCCGCCCTTTTCGATGGCCTGGTCGCTGACCTTCTCGACCTGCTCCGGGTGGTCCTGGGCGTAGTCCTGGCCCTTGTTCTTGATGTCGTCGAACGCACCCATGTCGAACTCCTCCCATGGATCATGGTGGTACAGCAGCGATTCCGTGGGCCCAGTTCAGCCCGGACCGGCCGGGTCCGCGAGTTGACCATGCCCCTCGGGTCAAAAAGCACATGCGGGCCTCCTCGGCTGCCCGTTAGCGTCCCGTTGTGGCAACTCCCGTGATCGACATCGGCCCGGTCGGCACCGACGAACTGCAGGCGTGGGCGGCGCTGGCGCACCGGGCCTTCCTGGTCCCCCACCGGCCGACCGCGGCCCGGCTCGACCTGCTGCGCAAGGCGTCGGCCGACCAGCGGTTCCGGGTGGCCCGCATCGGCGACGTGGCCTGTGGCACCTACCGCACCTGGGACGCGGACCTGCCGGTGCCCGGGGGCGGCACGGCGAAGACCCTGGCAATCACCTCGGTGTCGGTGCTGGCGAGCCACCGCCGCCGTGGGGTGGCCACCGCGCTGATGGTGTCGTCCCTGGCCGAGGCCCGCGAGCAGGGCGCGGCGCTGGGGTACCTGATCGCCAGCGAGGGCGGGATCTACGGCCGGTTCGGGTTCGGGCCGGCCAGCGAGACCGTGCACCTCACCGTGAGCAGCCCGCGCCTGCGGTTCGGCGCCGGGCTCACCGAGGGCATCGAGCTGGAGGCGACGGACGACCTCGCGGTGCGGCTGGTGGCCCCGGAGCTGTACCGCCAGGTCGCCGCGGGTCTGCCCGGCGCGCTACCCCGCTCCGGCCTGTGGTGGGACATGTCCTGCGGCGTGCTCCCCGAGGCCGGTGAGGAAAGCCTGGACCGGCCCGCCGTGATCGCCCGGGACGCGCAGGGCGCAGTCGTCGGTACCGCCAGCTACCGGATCAAGGGCGACTGGACTCTCTGCACGCAGGCCGGCATCGACCTGCTCGACCTCACCGCCGCCACGCCCGCCGCCTACCGGGCTCTCTGGCAGTACCTGGCCGACCTCGACCTCACCGACCGGATCGTGGCGGCCGACCGGCCGGTTCACGAGCCCCTGACCTGGATGGCGACCGACCGCCGGGCCGTCTCCGAGACGAATCGCACCGACTTCCAGTGGGTTCGCGTCGTCGACGTGCCGGCCGCCCTCACGGCCCGCCGCGCCCAGGCCCCCGGGCGGGTCGTCGTCGAGGTGACCGACCCGGCCGGGTATTCCGCCGGGCGCTGGGAGGTCGATGCCGACGAGAACGGGGAGGTGGGGGTGACCGCGTCCACCCGCACTGCCGATGTGACTCTGCCCGCGGCGACGCTGGGCTCGGTCTACCTGGGCCAGAACCCGCTCACCAGGCTGTATTCGGCGGGTCTGGCCGATGAGCACCGGGCTGGTGCGGTGCGGCGGCTGGACGCGATGCTCGCCTGGACGCCGACCGCGATGGTGGGGCACACCTGGTTCTGAGGCGGCCGGGCACTGCACTACCGTCCGTGAGCTATTGCGGACGGAGCGAACATGGTGCGACTCTCGGGGCAGGCATCCTCGGGGGAGGTACGCATGGCCCGGAGCGCAGTGCACGGCAAGGCCCTGGTCGTCCTGACCGTGATCACGGCGGTGCTGTTCGGCATCCCGACCGCGGCCCGGGCGCAGCCGAGACTTCCGGCGGGAGACCCGGTCGTGGTTAGCCTGGGCGACAGCTACATCTCCGGCACCGGCGCGCGGTGGGCCGGTAACTCCGACGACTTCCTCTTCGACCGGGGCGGCACCGACCGGGCCTGGTCGCGCCCGAAGGGCAAGCTGTTCGGCAGTTCCGACCCCGCCAAGATCTACGGCGCGACGGCGAAAACCGGCTGCTACCGATCCGACTCGGCGCCGATCAACAGCGCCGTGGCGAAGGGGCTGAGCCTCGGCCGGCCGGTGAACCTGGCCTGCTCCGGGGCGCGTGCGGCCAATGTGCTGCGGGCGAGCGAGGGTGGGGTCGGTATGCGCGGCGAGCAGCCGCAGAACGACCAGCTCGCCGCCCTGGCCCGCACCAGCCGGGTGAAGCTCGTCGTGCTCTCGATCGGGGGCAACGACCTGAGCTTCCCCGACCTGGTCTTCCGCTGCATCACCGCCTACGCGCTGCGCAACGACCCGTGCAAGACCAAGCAGCAGCCGCGTCTCGACGTCGAGCGGCCCGCGATGGGCGCGGCGGTCGGCGAGGTGCTCGACGACATCCGGGCCACGCTCGCCGGGGCCGGATACCGCGACGGCGACTACCGGCTGATCCTCCAGTCGTACCCGAACCCCCTGCCCAGCGCCTCGGAAGACAAGTACGAGGGCTACCAGCGGGCGTTCAAGTGGACCGGGGGCCGCTGCCCGTTCACCGACCCGGACATGACCTGGACCGCCCGTCAGGTCACCCCGTCGATCGCCGCCACGCTGAAGCGCACGGCGCACCGGCACGGTGCCACGTTCCTCGATCTCAGCAACGCCTTCGACGGGCACGAGCTGTGCGCCGAGGGCACCCGGCACCCCAAGGGCGACCCGGTCTCGGCCGCCGTGGAGTGGGTGCGGTTCGTCGACTACACCGGGCAGGGCGACTACGCCGAGTCCCTGCACCCGAACTTCTACGGGCAGCAGGCGATCGGTATCTGCCTGGCCGGAGCCGCCCGGATCACGGGCGACTCGGCCTGCTCGGGCACCCCGGGCCGGGGCCTGCGGGGGCTCAGAGTTCGGTAGGTCCCTGACCGGCCAGGTCGACGATCTGCGCACCCTCGGGCAGTAGTCCGGCCAGGTTGCGCAGGTACACCGCGCGCCCGGCGGGCTGCAGCAGCCCGTCGTGGATCGGGAACAGCCGGCCCGGCCCGATGGCCCGCACGAAGTTGGCGGTCTCGCTGAACTTGGCCCAGGGCGCGTTCAGCGGCACGGCCAGCAGGTCGACGCCGTCCGGCTGGGCCCCGTAGGAGTCGCCGGGGTGGAACAGGTTCAGGTCGCCCGGTGAGCTGATGGTCAGGCCCAGGTTGCCGATCAGCGGGATGTCGGCGTGGATCTCGGCGTGCGTACCGCCCACCGCGGTCAGCGTCGCCCCGGCGATCGGGACCGGCTCGTCGAGCGCCAGCGGTTTCACGGCCACCCCGGCCTTCTCCAGCAGCGCCGCGGTCTCCGGCTCGGCCAGCACCACGGCCTGCGGGTTCCCGGCCAGCAGGGCGGGCAGGCGCTCGGTGTCGAGGTGATCCATGTGCTGGTGCGTCACGGCGATCGCGTCCAGCCCGGTCAGGTCCTCGAAACCCTCGGCGAACGCGCCCGGGTCGGTCAGGATGCGGGCGCCCCCGGTCTCGACCAGCAGGCATGAGTGTCCGATATGAGTGATCTGCACATCGTCCAGACTGGCACGCGGGGGCCGGTGATGCACTGGGGACAGGCCGTACCCCGGCGTACGTCTGGCCCGAAGGCCCCGGCCGCGCTGGTCGTACACGTTTCCGCAACACGTGGTGGGTAGCGTCGGCGGCATGGTGGAGTCAGGTGGACGGCTGGTGATCCGGGGCGCCCGGTGGCCGGGTGACGTCGCGATCGAGAACGGCCTGATCGTGGCGGTCGGTGTCGTGCCGCCCGGGCCCGGTGAACAGGTGCTGCGGGTGGACGGCGACATCCTCACCGCGGGTCTGGTCAACACCCACCACCACCTCTACCAGTGGGCCACCCGGGGCCGGGCCGTCGACTCGACCCTCTTCGGCTGGCTGACCGAGCTGTACCCGGTCTGGGCGAAGCTCGATCCGGACGACGTGTACGCCGCGGCCCTGGTCGGCCTGACCGAACTGGCGCTGTCGGGCTGCACGACCGCCGCCGACCACCACTACCTGGTGCCGCGGGGCGACGACCGGGTGTTCGACCGGATCGCCGAGGCCGCCGGGCAGGTCGGCATCCGGCTGCACCTGGCCCGCGGGTCGATGGATCTCGGCGAGGCCGCCGGTGGCCTGCCGCCCGACGACGTGGTCGAGGACACCGAGGCGATCCTGGCCAGCACCGAGGCCGTTCACGCGCGCCTGCACGACGGCGACCGGGTCATCGTGACCGTCGCACCCTGTTCACCGTTCTCGGTGACACCCCGTCTGATGACCGAATCAGCCTTGCTGGCAAGGCGTCTGGGCCTGCGTCGGCACACCCATCTGGCCGAGACCCTGGACGAGGAGCAAGCCGTCGTGCAGAGGTTCGGCCTGCGTCCCCTGGAATTGATGGACGAGTGGGGCTGGCTGGGCGACGACGTCTGGTTCGCGCACGGCATCCACTTCGACGACGCCGAGATCGCCCGGCTGGGAGCGACGGGAACCGGTGTGGCGCACTGCCCGTCGAGCAATGCCCGGCTGGCGGCCGGGATGTGCCGGGTGAGTGACCTGCTGCGTGCCGGGGCCCCGGTCGGTCTCGGGGTGGACGGCGTGGCGAGCAACGAGGACGGTGGTCTGGCCACCGAGATGCGGCAGGCTCTGTTCACCGGTCGGCTGCGCGCCGGTGACCCGGGGAATCTGACCGTGCGCCAGGCGCTCGATCTGGCCACGGTGGGGGGTGCCGCCTGCCTGGGGCGGGACGACATCGGTGTCCTGGAACCGGGAAGGCGCGCGGACATCGCGGTTTGGCCGGGAGATGATGTGCAGGACATCGCCGATCCGGTCGCCGCGCTGGTGCTGGGACCCCGCCGCCCCGTGCGGCACCTGCTGGTCGGCGGCGAGCCGGTGGTCCGGGACGGGATCCCGGTCGGCGTCGACCTGCCCCGGGCGAGAAAGGAACTCGCGCGGGTGTCGGAGCGGTTGTCCTGATCGGGCGGGCCTGACGATGAAACATGACGAACAGGAACAGGTGGAACATGGCCGACGAGACCACGTGGCTGAACCAGGCAGTGGCCCTGGCCGCCGAGAACGTCGCAAACGGAGGGGGCCCCTTCGGTGCCCTCGTCGTCCTCAAGGACGAACTGATCGCGACCGGCACGAACCAGGTGACCCCGACGCTCGACCCGACGGCGCACGCCGAGGTGATCGCGATCCGGGCCGCCTGCCGGGCGCTGGGCACCTTCAAGCTCGACGGTTGCCTGTTGGTGGCGTCGTGCGAGCCGTGCCCGATGTGCTTCTCCTCGTCGCTGTGGGCGCGGGTGGACCGCATCATCTACGCCGCCGACCGCCACGACGCCGCCAAGGCGGGCTTCGACGACCGGGTGTTCTACGAGGTGTTCGAGAACGAGCCGTCGAGCTGGCCCCTGACGCTGGCGCAGGTGTCGTTGCCGGGAGCGACGCTCCCGTTCGACCGCTGGGAGGGCAAAGCGGACCGAACGGAGTACTGACCAGGCGCGATGCGGCTCTGTCGGTGAGGTCGGGTAGCGTCTGACGTGCATTGAGCCACCTCTCCACCTAGGGAGCACACGTCATGGGTCGCGTCGTGATCGACGTCATGCCGAAGCCTGAGATCCTCGATCCGCAGGGCAAGGCGGTCGTCGGGGCCCTCGCCCGGCTCGGTTTCGCCGAGTTCGCCGGCGCCCGGCAGGGCAAGCGGTTCGAGCTCGAGTTCGAGGGCGAGGTCGACCAGGCCGTTCTGGACCGTGCTCGCGAGGCGGCGCAGACGCTGCTCTCGAACCCCGTCATCGAAGACGTCGTCGCGGTCCGCGCGGCCTCAGACCCGGAGTGACGGCCATGCGCATCGGTGTCGTCACCTTCCCGGGCAGCCTCGACGACCGGGACGCCGTGCGCGCGGTCCGCATCGCGGGCGGTACCCCGGTCTCCCTCTGGCACGACGACGCTGACATCAAGGGTGTCGACGCCGTCGTGCTGCCCGGCGGCTTCTCCTACGGCGACTACCTGCGCTGCGGAGCGATCGCCCGGTTCTCCCCGGTGATGAACGAGATCATCCGGCTGGCCGGCCCGCCCGACCAGGTTTCCTCCGGCCTGCCGGTGCTCGGTATCTGCAACGGGTTCCAGGTGCTGACCGAGTCGCACCTGCTGCCCGGGGCCCTGGTGCGCAACGAGAAGCAGCAGTTCATCTGCCGCGACCAGAAGCTCCGCATCGAGCGCACGAGCACCGCGTGGACCAACGGCTACGCCGAGGGCCAGGAGATCGTCATCCCGCTGAAGAACGGCGAGGGCGGCTTCATCGCCGACGAGTCCACGCTCGACCGGCTCGAGGGCGAGGGCCGCGTGGTCGCCCGCTATCTCGACGTGAACCCGAACGGCTCGCGCCGCGACATCGCCGGCATCAGCAACGCCTCCGGCACCGTCGTCGGCCTGATGCCACACCCCGAACACGCCACCGAGGCGGGCTACGGCCCCGAGGCCAACAACGGCACCGACGGTCTGGCCTTCTTCACCAGCGCACTGCAGGGAGTGCTCTCCGCGTGACCAGCGACAGCATCAACACCTACGGCGAGAACCTCGATGCTCTGGGGGCCTCCGCGCCCCTGACCGAGCAGCAGCGGCAGGCTCTCGACACTGTGGACAAGGCCCGCAAGACGCCCGACGTCGACCAGCCCTGGGCCGCGCTCGGGATGAAGGCCGACGAGTACGAGGCCGTGCGCAAGATCCTCGACCGCCGGCCCACCGGGTCGGAACTGGCGATGTACTCGGTGATGTGGAGCGAGCACTGCTCCTACAAGTCGAGCAAGGTGCACCTGCGCCAGTTCGGCGAGAAGACGACGCCGGCGATGCAGGAACACCTGCTGGTCGGCATCGGTGAGAACGCCGGCGTGGTCGACATCGGCCAGGGCTGGGCGGTCACCTTCAAGGTGGAGAGCCACAACCACCCGAGCTACGTCGAGCCCTACCAGGGTGCAGCGACCGGTGTCGGCGGCATCGTGCGCGACATCATCTCGATGGGCGCCCGCCCGGTCGCGGTGATGGACCCGCTGCGCTTCGGCGCCCTCGACCACCCCGACACACACCGCGTGCTGCCCGGGATCGTCGCCGGTGTCGGCGGTTACGGCAACTGCCTGGGCCTGCCCAACATCGGTGGCGAGGTCTCCTTCGACCCCTGCTACCAGGGCAACCCGCTGGTAAACGCGCTGGCCGTGGGCACCCTGCGGCACGAAGACATTCACCTTGCCAACGCCCGCGGAAACGGCAACCTGGTGGTGCTGTTCGGCGCCCGCACCGGTGGCGACGGCATCGGTGGGGCGTCGATCCTGGCCAGCGACACCTTCACCGAGGGCGGCCCGACCAAGCGCCCGGCCGTGCAGGTGGGCGACCCGTTCGCCGAGAAGGTGCTCATCGAGTGCTGCCTCGACCTGTTCAAGGCCGACGTGGTGCAGGGCATCCAAGACCTCGGAGCGGCCGGCCTGAGCTGCGCGTTCTCCGAGCTCGCCAGCAACGGTGACGGCGGCATGCTCGTCCACCTCGACCGGGCCCCGCTGCGTGACTCCACGCTCGCCCCGGAAGAGATTCTGATGAGCGAGTCGCAGGAACGCATGATGGCCGTGGTCACCCCGGAAGACCTGCCCGGTTTCCTGGCGATCACCACCCGCTGGGACGTCGAGGCCACCGTGATGGGCGAGGTCACCGAGACCGGCCGTCTGGTGGTGCTCTGGCACGGCGAGACCATCGTCGACGTGCCGCCGCGCAGCGTGGCCCACGACGGCCCGGTCTACGACCGGCCCTACGCCCGTCCGGACTGGATGGACGTGCGTCAGGCCGCGGTGCCCGACCTGCTGCCCCGCCCGCAGAACGACACCGAGCTCGGCGAGCTGGTCGTGACGATGGCCGGTACGCCGAACCTGGCCAGCCGCTCGTGGGTCACCGACCAGTACGACCGCTACGTGCAGGGCAACACGGCGCAGGCCATGCCCGACGACGCGGGCGTGCTGCGGGTGGACGAGTCGAGCGGCCTGGGGGTCGCCATCGCCACCGACTGCAACCAGCGTTTCGCGGCGCTCGACCCGTACACCGGTGCGCAGCTGGCCCTGGCCGAGGCGTACCGCAACGTGGGCGTGGCCGGCGGTCGTCCGCTCGCCGTCACCGACTGCCTGAACTTCGGATCCCCCGAAGACCCGGCCGTGATGTGGCAGTTCGCCGAGGCCGTGCGCGGTCTGGCCGATGGCTGCCAGCAGCTCGGCATCCCGGTGACCGGCGGAAACGTCAGTCTGTACAACCAGACCGGCACCACGGCCATCCACCCGACCCCGGTCGTGGGTGTGCTGGGCGTGCTGCAGGACGTGGCCAGGCGCACCCCGTCGGGCTGGAAGGCCCCCGGCGCGCAGCTGTTCCTGCTGGGCACCACCAGGGCCGAGTTCTCCGGTTCGGAATGGGCCTGGTCGCAGCACGAGCACCTGGGTGGCCTGCCGCCGGCGGTCGACCTGGAGGCCGAGCGGGCCCTGGCATCGGTCATGGCCACGGCCGCCGACGAGGGTCTGGTGTTCGCCGCGCACGACCTGTCCGACGGTGGTCTGGCCCAGGCCCTGGTCGAGGCGTCGCTGCGCCACGGTGTGGGCGCCTCGGTCTCGCTCGACGCGGCCCTGGAGCGTGACGGCGTCGACGCGTTCACGCTGCTCTTCGCCGAGTCCACGGCGCGCGCGGTGGTGGCCGTGAAGCCGGAGGCCGTGGAGCAGTTCACGCAGGCCTGCGCGGGCAACGGCGTTCCGCTGGTGGAGCTGGGCACGACCGGTGGCGACTCGCTCGCCGTGGCCGGCCGGTTCAGCCTCACTCTCGACGAGCTGCGGGCCTCGCACGAGGCCACGCTGCCGGCGGCGCTGAACGCCTAGTCGTTCCTGGTCCTGGTCATCGCCCGTCGATCCGGTGGATCGGCGGGCGATACCGTTTTGCCCATGAGCGTCTGGGGCGTTGTTCTCGCCGGTGGTGGCGGTACCCGGTTCGGTGGGCTGAAGCAGTTCGCTGTGCTCGGCGGCCAGACCCTGCTGGAGCGGGTGGTCGACATCGCCGCGGAGAGTTGTGACGGGGTGGTCGTCGTGCTCCCGGCCGGTCACCCCTGGTCTGGCAAGGGTGTCCGGGCCACCGGCGGTGCCACGCGGGCCGAGTCGGTGCGATCGGGCCTGGCGGTTCTTCCCGGCGACGCCGGGATCGTCTGCATCACCGATGCCGCGCACCCTCTCGCCTCGCCCGGCCTCTACCGCCGGGTGATCGACGCGGTGCGTGCCGGTGCCGACGCGGCCCTGCCCGGACTACCGCTCACCGATGCGGTCAAGAAGATCGAAACAGTGGACGACGAAAACCTTCTGGGTCTGGCCGGGGCCACCACCCCGGCCGGCGGCAGCGTTTCCGCGCAGATGCCCATGGCCTTCTCGCTGCCGGTGCTGCGCCGGGCACACGAGCTGATCGCGGACGCGGTGGAGGACTCCGCGATGGTCGCTGCGGCCGGCGGTCGGGTCGTGGTGGTGCCGGGTGAGGCGATCAACGTGCACGTGACCACGCAGGCCGAGCTGTCGGTGGCCCAGGCCCTGCTACCGCTGTCCCAGGCCTGGAGTCAATAGCTGATCATTCTCGATATGCGCGGTTGGTCCGCCTGTGCGACGTTGGTCGTCGATCATCTTCATGAGGAGTGAGAGGCAGACGATGGCCAGTTCCACGCCGACACGAAACGGCTCGTCCGGCGCCGAGGGCAAGGCGTCCGGCGCCCAGAACACTGCTGAAGGTCTTGCCCGCCAGGCTAATTCGAAATGGCTGAAGCGGCTGGGGCAGGTCGGTGTGGCAGCCATCGGTATCGTCTACCTGCTGCTCGCCTGGATCTCCCTGCAGGTCGCCTGGGGCGGCTCGTCGGAGAACGCCGACAACACCGGTGCTCTCCAGAAGGTGGCGGAGAAGCCCTTCGGCGAAGCACTTCTCATCATCATGGGCATCGGCCTGATCGGTTTCGCGGTCTGGCAGCTGCTGCTCAGCATCATCGGCCCGCCCAGTGACGACAGCGCCTTCAAGCGCGTGAGCGCCGCGGCTAAGGGCATTTTCGGCGCCTCGCTGGCCGTGCAGTCGCTGCGCATCGGCTTCGGCGGCGGCAGCAAGAGCTCCAGCAGCAAGACCGCCGACTGGACGGCTTCGCTGATGGGAGCCCCGGCCGGTCGCGTGCTGGTGGTCATCGTCGGTCTGGCCGTCATCGCCTACGCCGGGTACATGGCCTACAAGGGCGTGAAGAAGAAGTTCCTGGAGAAGCTCGAGGGCAACCCGGGCCAGGGCATCACCCGTCTCGGTCAGGCCGGCTGGATCTCCCGGGGCGTTGCCTTCGGCACGCTGGGCATCCTGATCGTCGTGGCCGGGGTGAAGTCGCAGCCGGAAGAGGCCCGAGGCCTCGACGCCGCGCTGAAGACCCTCGCCGGCCAGCCGTTCGGCCAGTGGATCCTCACCCTGGTCGCCCTGGGCCTGGCCTGCTACGCAGCCTTCCAGCTGCTGACGGCCCGGATCCACAAGGAAGGCTGAGCCCGAGACCCCGCCGACGAGGGTGTTCACCCGACCTCCTGGGTGAGGCGGGCGTCCACCATCCTTGTTCCTGATCAGGCAAAGTGTCCCCGGACCGAATCGTCGGTCCGGGGACACTTTGCCTGATCACGCCGGGTCGGGAGGCCGGATCTCGCCGGAGCCCCGGGCAATCAAACGGGTCGGCACCACGTGTGTTTCGGGCGGGCCCTCGTTGCCCCCGATCCGGTCGAACAGAACCGTCGCGGCCAGCCGCCCGATCGCCGTCGGATCCTGCGCGACCACGGTGATTCCCGGATCGAGCAGGTCGGCCAGCGGGAAGTCGTCGAACCCCACCAGCGCCACCGTGTGCTCGCGCTTCATCTGCCGCAGGGCCCGGGCCACGCCGATGGTGACCAGGTTCTGGGCGGCGAACACGGCGGTGGGCGGGTCGGGCTGCTTCAGCAACTGGATCGCGGCGGCCTGGGCCAGGGCCTGACTGGTCAGGTCACTCAGCACGATGCTGGTGTCGACCGGGATCCCGGCTGCGGTGAGAGCCTCGGTGTATCCCTCGTACCGCTGCTGCGCCGTGGTGATGTCGGCCCGGTCACCGAGGAACGCGATCCGCCGGTGACCGTGGTCGAGCAGGTGCTGCATCCCGGCCGCGGCCCCGGCCACGTTGGTGGTGAGCACCGAGTCCACGTCGAGCCGCTTGGCCTCGCGGTCGATGCAGACGATGGCCGTACCCGCGCGCAGCTCACTCTCCAGGTACGACTGGTCGTTGCTGGCCGGCGCGATGATCAGGCCGTCGGCCCGCCGCGCGCTGAAGGCCCGGGTGAGCTCGCGCTCGCGCTGCGGGTCTTCGTCCAGACTGGCGGTGAACACCATGACGCCGCGCGGTATCGCGACGTCTTCCACGGCTCGCTGCAAAGCTGACGAGAACGGGTTCGACACGTCTTCGAGCAGCAGCCCGACCGTGGCCGTGCGACCCCCGGCCCGGCGCAGGCTGCGGGCTCCGATGTTGGGCCGGAAATCGAGTTCGTCGATCGCCTCGCGCACCCGCCGGCCGAGAGTGCTGGACACCCCCGGTTCGCCGTTCACTACTCTTGAAACAGTTTTGAGACTGACGCCCGCGACCGCGGCGACATCCCGCATCGTTGGCCGTCGCCCCAGTTGCTGGCTTCGTATCGGCATTCCTGCAGTCTCCGGCAGCTGGCTGTCCATGGCCCGCCGCTCCCCTCGCGCCCGAGATCGACATCCCCTGCCGAGAACCTACCGCGCGGTTGTGATGCACGGTGTGCGTTCGCACTAGCTGCGCCCAGCGGACTCGTTCAGTGACGAGGCGGTTACCGAATCTCCGGATCTGGCGTAACTTGTAAGAGTTCGTCCAGTAGCCGACGAGGATGTCGGGAGCCTGTCCGGGTGTGCCCACGCACGCTTGAAAATGCCCGGCCACGGCGGCTCGACGCGAACCGAAGGAGCCGCTTCGTGCCGCGTTCAGGTCCCTACCGGCTTGCCGCCGTCGTTCTCGCCGTGTCCGCCGTGGGCCTGGCCGCCTGCTCCGGTGGCAACGACGGTCGTCCCATCATCGGACTGATCACGAAGACGGACACCAACCCGTTCTTCGTGACGATGAAGAAGGGCGCGCAGGCCCAGGCCGCGAAAGACGGCATCGACCTGCGCACGTTCGCCGGGAAGATCGACGGCGACAACGAGTCGCAGGTCACCGCGATCGAGAACCTGATGGCGCTCGGCGCCAAGGGCTTCATGATCACGCCGAACGACTCACGAGCCATCGTGCCCGCGATCGACCGGGCGAAAGAGGCCGGGCTGGCCGTGATCGCGCTCGACACCCAGCTCGACCCGGCCGGAGCGGCCGACTCGACCTTCGCCACCGACAACTTCACCGCCGGAAAACTGGTGGGGGAGTGGGCCAAGGCCAAACTCGGCGACCGGGCCCAGGACGCCCACATCGCGTTCCTCGACCTCACCCCCGACCAGGTCTCGGTCGATGTGCAGCGTGACCAGGGATTCATGGAGGGTTTCGGCATCGACGTCGGCGACCCGAACCGGATCGGCGACGAGAACGACCCGAGGATCTCCGGGCACGACGTCACCGACGGCGCCGCCGAGGGTGGGCGCACCGCGATGGAGAACCTGTTGCAGCGCGAACCCGACATCAACCTGGTCTACGCCATCAACGAGCCGGCCGCGGCGGGGGCGTACGAGGCGCTGAAGGCCGCGGGCAAGGCCGACTCGGTGGTGCTGGTCGCCGTCGACGGTGGTTGTCCGGGCGTTCAGAGTGTGAAAGACCGTCAGCTGGGCGCCACCTCGCAGCAGTACCCGCTGAAGATGGCCTCCGACGGGGTAACGGCCATCTCGAAGTTCGCCTCGACCGGGGCCCGGCCGAGCAACCCCGCGGGTAAGGACTTCACCGACACCGGAGTCACTCTGATCACCGATGATCCGCAGTCCGGCGTGGAGTCGGAAGACACCACGTTCGGCGCCGAGAACTGCTGGGGGTAACGAGATGACAACTGGTTTCGAGGAACGCCGGCAGGAGTCGGCGCAGGACCGGATTCAGCACGTACTGCACGACCGACCCACGCTCGGCCCGCTGGCGGTGCTGCTGCTGGCCGTCATCGTGTTCTCCGTCATCAACACCCGGTTCTTCAACCCGGAGAATCTCAGCCTGGTGTTGCAGCAGGTCACCGTGATCGCGTTGCTGGCCCTCGGGCAGACCCTGATCATCCTGACCGCCGGCATCGACCTGTCGGCCGGGGCGATCGCCGTGTTCTCCTCGATCCTGATGGCGAATCTGGCTTTCGACGCCGGTTTTCCAGGGGTCCTGGCCCTTCTCCTGGGGCTGGTGTTCGGGACGCTGATGGGTGCGGTCAACGGCATCCTGGTCACCCGCCTCGGCTTACCGCCGTTCATCGTCACCCTCGGCACGCTGTCCGTCTTCTTCTCGCTGAACTCGGTGGTCTCCGGCAGCGAGACGGTGCGGGGTAGCGACATGCCCGCGATCATGACCTGGACCGGTGAGACCATCCCGATCGGCAGCTTCCGCCTGACCTACGGCTCGATCATCATGTTGCTGCTCTTCGGCTTCTTCTTCTACCTGCTGGCGCACACCGCGTGGGGCAAGCACGTGCGCGCCACCGGTGACGACGCCGAGGCCGCGCGGCTGGCCGGTATCCGTACCGACCGGGTGCTGCTGTCGGTCTACGTCGTGGCCGGCGCGGTCTACGGTGTCGCGGCCTGGGTGCTGATGGGCCGCCTGGCCTCGGCCGATCCGAACGTCGGCACCGAGTACAACCTCGACTCGATCACCGCCGTGGTGCTCGGCGGTACCAGTCTCTTCGGTGGCCGCGGCGGCGTGATCGGCACGCTCGTCGGGGCGCTGATCGTCGGCGTGTTCCGGAACGGGCTGGTGCTGGCCGGGGTTCAGGTGGTCTGGCAGGGCTTCGCGATCGGCCTGCTCGTTCTGCTCGCGGTCACTATCGACCAATGGATCCGGAAGGTGAGGGCATGAGTACCCAGACGCCCGGCGAGGGCGAAGTCCTGCACAGGGTGGAACTGACCGACCGGACGCCGGTGATGCGGGCCCGGGGGCTGGTGAAACGCTACGGCCGGGTCACCGCCCTGGACGGCTCCGACCTGGAGCTTTACCCGGGGGAGATCCTCGCGGTGATCGGCGACAACGGGGCGGGGAAGTCCAGCCTGATCAAGGCCCTGTCGGGGGCGCTGGTCCCGGACAGCGGGGAGATCTGGCTGGACGGGGAGCCCGTGCACTTCCGCACGCCGATGGACGCGCGCACGGCCGGTATCGAGACGGTGTACCAGACCCTCGCCGTGGCACCGGGTCTCGATATCGCGGACAACCTGTTCCTGGGCCGGGAGGAACGCCGTCCCGGCCCGCTCGGGTCGATCTTCCGGATGCTCGACCACCAGCACATGCGCTCCGAGGCCCAGCGGCACATGGGCGAACTCGGCATCGCGACGTTGCAAGACATCGGCCAGGCCGTCGAAAGTCTTTCCGGTGGACAGCGTCAGGGGGTGGCAGTGGCCCGGTCGGCGGCCTTCGGCAGCAAGGTCGTGATCCTTGACGAGCCCACCGCGGCGCTCGGGGTGAAAGAGGGCAACCGGGTGCTGCAACTCATCCGCGACGTCCGCGACCGGGGTCTGCCGGTGATCCTGATCAGCCACAACATGCCGCACGTGTTCGAGGTGGCCGACCGCATCCACATCCAGCGGCTGGGGCGGCGGGTCGCCGTGGTGACTCCCGCGTCCCACTCGATGTCCGACACGGTGGCCATCATGACCGGGGCCGCGCCGCCACCACCGATCGAATAATGGTGGACGTCCGGGAGACTCCAGTGTTCGGCGGCCAGGAGTCTCGGGAGACTGTCGGACCCCTCATCTAGAGTCCCCTCATGACGTGGGAACAGCAGCGGGTTTCATTCGGTGCCAACGCGACCACCTACGACAGCATCCGGCCCGACTGGCCCGCGGCCACGGCTGCGTGGCTCACCGGTGCCGAACCGGGGTCGGGCCGCGAGGGGGTGGCGCTCGACGTGGTCGACCTGGGCGCGGGCACCGGCAAACTCACCAGCACGCTGGCCTCGTCGGGGCACCGGGTGACAGCGGTGGAACCTGACGAGGGCATGCTGGCGGTGCTGGCCGGGAAGCTGCCGCAGGTGCGGGCGGTCCAGGGCTCCGCCGAGCAGATCCCGCTGCCCGACCACAGCGTCGACGTCGTCACCGTGGCGCAGGCCTGGCACTGGATGAAACAGCCGGCCGCCGCGCTGGAGATCGCCCGCGTGCTGCGCCCGGGTGGCCTGCTGGCGGTGGCCTGGCACAACCGTGATGTCACGGTGCCCTGGGTGGCAGAGCTCAACCAGGTGGCGGGCGTTCCGCGCTGGAGCGCTGAGATCAACGCCCGGGCCGATAGCACCGGTTCTGCGGCGAATCGTGGTCACGCCGACAGCGCCGACGGGCCGGTGCACAGCGGTGATGCCGTGGTCGGCCTACCGTCACAGCTCTACGGTCCGGTCGCGGACGTGGTCTTCGACTACACGCTGGTCCTGCCGACGGCGGCGCTGCCGCAGCTGGCGTCGAGCTGGTCGTACGTCGCGGGCCGGCCCGACCGCGACGAGGTGCTGGAACAGGTGCGGCGCCTGGCTGAACGGGTGGCCGCCGAACAGGGTGATCATCAGACGCTGCGCGTGCCCCACAAGACCTACTGCCACCGGGCGCGCACCGTGACCGGGTGACCCGAGCGTCAAAGGTGCGCATCCGCGTCCCCCATCAGTGCTCTGCCCTCACCCGCTCCACTCTCACCCGACCGGCCGCTCAGCGAACCCGAACGGATGCCGACAGGCAGCCCGATGGACGCCCAGACGATGCTCCTCGTGCGACGAGCCACCTACGGCCCGACCCCTGCCCTGCTGGCCGGGGTGCAGGGCCTGGGCCGGCAGGCCTGGCTCGACCGTCAGCTGAGGCCCGAGACGATCAAAGACACCTCCGCGGAAAGCATTCTCCGGCGCTTTCCCCGGGTGAACTGGTCGATCTCGAAGGTCCGCAGCGAGTACGCCAAGAGCTTCGGCAGCTGGGACGTCATGATCGAGCTGACCCGGGCGACCATGGTGCGGGCGATCTGGAGCGAGCGGCAGCTGTTCGAGCTGATGGTCGAGTTCTGGTCGAACCACCTGAACGTGACCTGCCCGTCCAGCGACGTCTGGGACTCGCGGGCCGATTACGACCGGGTGATTCGCAAGCACACGCTGGGCAAGTTCGCCGACCTGCTGGTGGCGGCGAGTCTGCACCCGGCGATGCAGAGCTATCTGGACAACACCTCGTCCACCAAGGATCACCCGAACGAGAACCAGGGCCGTGAGCTGCTGGAACTGCACACGGTGGGGATCAGCGCCGGGTACTCCGAAGACGATGTCAAGAACAGCGCGCGCATCCTCACCGGGCTGGGCACCGATGGCTCGGGCGAGGCGACCTACCGGGCCAGCCGGCACTGGGTGGGGCCGGTGGCGGTGCTCGGCTTCAGCTCCGCGAACGCGACGGCGGCGGGCGGCCGCGACGTTGCGGTCGCCTACCTGAACTACCTCGCGCGGCACGAGAACACTGCCCGGCAGCTGGCGACGAAACTGTGCCTGCGGTTCGTCGGTGACAGCCCGCCCGAGGCACTGGTCGCCCGGCTCGCCTCGGTCTACCTGGCCAACGACACGGCGATCGTTCCGGTGCTGCGAGAACTGTTCGGCAGCAGTGAGTTCGCCGGTTCAGCGGGGCAGAAGGTGCGCCGGCCGTACGAAGACCTGGTCGCGACGTTGCGCGTGCTCGGGGTGAAGCCGGACGCCTCGGGTATCGAGGGCATCGAGAACCTGCACTGGATGATTCTCGACATGGGTCACTCGCCGCTCTACTGGGGTCCGCCGAACGGATACCCCGACGTGGCCACGGCCTGGCAGTCCCCGGCCGGCACCCTGGCCCGCTGGAACTCGCACCTGAACATCGCCGCCCGCTGGTGGCCGACCACGCTGACCGGCCCGGACCTGGTCGCTCTGATCCCCAGGCCCCGCCCGGCCACGCACGGTGCGCTGATCGACGCCCTCTCCGAACGCCTGCTCCAGCAGAAGGCCACGAAGGTGCAGCAGGTGGCGATCTGCGACTTCCTGACCGACGAATGGCACAAGATCACTCCGTCCACGCCCCTGGTGAAAGACAGTTACGCCATCGGGGGGAGGCTTGCGTACGTGGTCAGTCTGCTGCTCGACTCGCCGGCGCACGCGTTGCGGTAAAGGGCTTTCGGACGAGGAAACGCCCGGTTCCCAGGGGCTCATGACTTCTCGCCCCCGGCCGACGGAACCGCCGTACGAGCTGTACCGCTCCTGCCGGGGCGCCCGCGCCGATCCGACGACCTCCTGCCGCCAGACCGATCCGACGCCGAGGACACCACAGCCCGCATGAGCATCCCCCCTCTCGCCCCTGACTGTCTCTGCCCCGACGCCCCCACCGGCCTTTCCCGTCGCACCTTGTTGCGGGGACTTGCCGCGACGGGCGCCCTCGGTGGTGTGCTGACCGCCGTCGAGGGGTTCAATGCCCAGTACGCCTTCGCCGCCTCGCCCGCCGCCTACACCGGTGACGTGCTGGTCGTGCTCTCGCTGCGCGGAGGCTTCGACGGGCTGAACGCGGTGGTACCGATCGGCGACCCGGGCTATCTGAAGGCCCGCCCGACCATCGGTATCCAGGAGCGCTCGCTGATCCCGGCCGGTGGCGTCTTCGGTCTGCACCCGGCCCTCAAACCGCTGAAGAAGTTCTGGGACGCCGGTACTTTCGGGGCCGTGCACGCGGTCGGCCAGGACAACCCGACCCGCTCACACTTCCAGGCCATGCAGGAGCTCGAGCGCGCCGCCCCCGGTTCCAGCCTGCGCACCGGCTGGCTCGATCGCACCCTCGGAAGCCGTTCCCGCGGAACGATCTTCCAGGCCTCGCAGGTCGGCTCCACACAGGTGCCCCTGGCCCTGGCCGGCCCGAACCCGGAAATGGCCCTGGGCAGCGTCGACTCGTTCCGGATCAGTGGAGCCTGGGACACCACCGAGCGCAAGCGCTGGACCAAGGCCCTGACCGCGATGAACGCCGGTGCCCCGGAGGCCATCTCCGCCCCGGCCGCCGCCACCCTGAGCGCCACGGCCACCACCGCCTCGATGGCCGCCTACAAGCCCGCGAACGGTGCTGCCTATCCGAAGGATTCGGCGGTCGGTGACGCCCTGCGCGACGTCGCCCGGATGATCAAGGCCAACGTCGGCCTGCAGGTGGCCTGTGTCGACGAGGGTGACTGGGACATGCACGCGGCCATGGGCTCGGCCACCGAGGGCTGGATGCACGACCACCTCAGCGACCTCGCGCTGGCCCTGGCCGCATTCGCCACCGACCTGGGCTCGAGGTTCGGGAAGGTCACGGTGGTCACTCTCTCCGAGTTCGGCCGGCGGGTGGCCGAGAACGGTTCCGGTGGAGTGGATCACGGCCACGGCAACGCGGTGCTGCTGATGGGCGGGGGAATCGTCGGAGGAAAGGTGCACGGCCGCTGGCCGGGTCTGTCCGACCCCGACCTGGTGGACGGCGACCTGGCCGGCACCACCGACTACCGCCAGATCCTCGGCGAGATCCTGCAGAAACGCTGCGGGGCCGGATCCCTCGCCCAGATCTTCCCGGGCCTGAGCGGATCCTTGTCAGGAATAGCCAAAGCCCCCTGAAACCCCCAAAACCTTCTCCGTGATCATGCAAAACCTCCCCGGAGTTCTAGAACTCTCACATCGACAGTTCTAGAACGCCGGGGAGGTTTTGCATGATCACGACCGGGTTTGGAGGAGGATGGGTCCGTGGTGGTGAGACGGCGCAAGATTGATGTTGAGGTGGGGCGGGGCGACCTGCGGGCGTGGGCGGCCGATCCGACCGGTGTTCCCCGGCCGACCCTGGCCAGTGCGGTGCGTTTCGCGCTGGAGGAGATCGCCGCCCGGGCGCCCGGGCCGACCACCGAGGTGCGCGTGCCGCCGTTCGGGGCGGTGCAGTGCATGGATGGGCCGCGGCACACCCGGGGCACGCCGCCGAATGTGGTGGAGACCGACCCACAGACCTGGCTGGAGCTCGTCACCGGACGTCTGACCTGGGCCGAGGCGGCTCATCGGGGCCGGGTGAGAGCCAGTGGCCAGCGGGCCGACCTGTCCGGCCTGCTGCCGCTGGGCGGTCTCGTCCCCGGTGACAGGCAATAGTCGGTACCGTCGTGTCCGTGGCTGAGAGCAAGGAACTGCCGGGGAACGCTGCCGAGGGTCAGGAGCCGGTGAAGCCGGCCGACGACCGGGTGGTCGATGTGCCCGCCGAGCCGGAGTCGCCCACTTCGTACCGGTTGCGTCGAGCGCCGCGTTATCGCGCCTTCGGATTCACCGGGGCGGCGATCGGGATTCTGATCGGGGCGGTGATCGCCCTCTCGACCCAGGTGGCCGGGGACTACTCGGAGCAGACCATTCTGGGTTACTTCGTGGCCATTTTCGGGCTTTTCGGCGCCCTTCTCGGCTGTGGCTCGGCCGTTCTCCTGGACCGTCGCAAAGACTGAAAGGCAAGGCCGCCGGGCCGTGGCCGGGCGGGTCCGCCCTTCCGGCCGATGCCGCGACCTCCTCCAGATGTGCGACACTCGACGACGTGGCGCGCGGCGACGGACGGCTTTCGCACGAACTGCTCCCCGGCGAGAAGGGTCCGCAAGATGCTTGCGGGGTCTTCGGAGTCTGGGCCCCCGGTGAAGAGGTAGCGAAACTGGCCTATTACGGCCTGTACGCACTTCAGCACCGCGGCCAGGAGGCAGCGGGGATTGCTGTCAGCAACGGCAAGCAACTGCTGGTCTACAAAGACATCGGCCTGGTCTCCCAGGTCTTCGACGAGACCTCACTCGAGTCTCTTCGTGGGCACATCGCGGTCGGTCACTGCCGGTACAGCACCACCGGCGGGTCGACCTGGCAGAACGCGCAGCCCACGCTGGGCGACACTGCTGCCGGCACGGTGGCCCTGGGGCACAACGGCAACCTGGTCAACGGCCACGAACTGCGTGAGCTGGTGGCGGAGCGCTACGGCACTCTCGACCGCGGCGAGATCGTTCAGGGCAACACCACCGACACCGCACTGGTGACGGCACTTCTGGCCGGTGATCCCGATCACACGCTGGAGGCGACCGCTCTGGAGGTGCTCCCGCACCTGCGCGGGGCCTTCAGCTTCGTCTTCATGGACGAGCACACGCTCTACGGCGCCCGTGACCCGCACGGCGTGCGCCCGCTGGTCATCGGCAAGCTCGAGACCGGCTGGGTGATGGCCAGCGAGACCGCCGCCCTCGACATCGTCGGGGCCGCGTTCGTGCGTGAGGTCGAGCCCGGCGAGTTCATCGCGATCGACGCCGACGGCCTGCGCTCCCGGCGTTTCGCCGAGGCCACGCCCACCGGCTGCATCTTCGAGTACGTCTATCTGGCGCGGCCCGACACGACGATCAACGGCAAGGTCGTGCACGAGGCCCGGGTCGACATGGGCCGCCAGCTGGCCCGCGAGCACCCGGTGGAGGCCGACCTGGTCATCCCGGTGCCGGAGTCGGGTACCCCGGCCGCCGTGGGCTACGCCCAGGAGTCGGGCATCCCGTTCAGCCAGGGCCTGGTGAAGAACGCCTACGTCGGGCGCACCTTCATCCAGCCCAGCCAGACCATTCGCCAGCTGGGTATCCGGCTGAAGCTGAACCCGCTGAAAAACGTGATCAAGGGCAAGCGCCTGGTCGTGGTGGACGACTCGATCGTCCGCGGCAACACCCAGCGTGCCCTCGTGCGCATGCTGCGTGAGGCCGGCGCCGCCGAGGTGCACGTGCGCATCTCCTCCGCCCCGGTCACCTGGCCGTGCTTCTACGGCATCGACTTTGCCAGCCGGGCCGAACTGATCGCCAGTGGTCTGGGCATCGACGAGATCCGCGCCAGCATCGGCGCCGACTCACTGGGATACATCTCCCTGGACGGCATGGTCGAGGCCACCGAGCAGAAGCCCGAGCGGCTCTGCACGGCCTGCTTCACCGGCAAGTACCCGATCGCGCTGCCCGACTCCGAGCATCTGGGCAAGCACGCCCTGGAGCAGCCTCAGCTCCCGCTGGGCCTGGAGATCACGGAGACGACCGGGCGCCGTGACGTCGAGGGTGTGTCGACCGGCATCGCCGGTGGCGCCGTCGACGCTCTCACCCGTCCCTGAGACCGACCGATTCTCGGTCCGTCTGCATTTCCTTGAGTAGGGTGATCTCTGTGGCTTCAGTTGAGCCGGGTTCCACGGCCCTGACCTATGCCTCTGCCGGTGTCGACACCGAGGCCGGTGACCGCGCGGTCGAATTGATGAAGGCTTCCGTCAAGCGCACCCAGGGCCCCGAGGTCCTGGGCGGCCTGGGCGGCTTCGCCGGGCTGTACGACGCGAGTTTTCTCACGTCCTACCGGCGGCCGCTGCTGGCGACGAGTACCGACGGGGTCGGTACCAAGATCGGCATCGCGCGGGCGCTCGACATCCACGACACGATCGGCATCGACCTGGTCGGCATGGTCGTGGACGACATCGTGGTGTGCGGTGCCCGCCCACTGTTCATGACCGACTACATCGCGGTCGGCAAGGTCGTGCCCGAGCGCATCGCCGCGATCGTCAGCGGCATCGCCAAGGGCTGCGAGCTGGCCGGCACCGCCCTGGTGGGCGGTGAGACGGCCGAGCACCCCGGTCTGATGGCGGCGGACGAGTACGACGTCGCCGGGGCCGCCACCGGCGTGGTGGAGGCCGACGACGTGCTCTCACCCGAACGGGTCCGGGCCGGCGACGTGGTCATCGGCCTGGCGTCGTCCGGGATGCACTCCAACGGCTACTCGCTGGTGCGCAGTGTGCTGAAGCTGGCCGGCTGGTCGCTCGAGCGCAACGTGCCGGATCTGGGCCGCACCATCGGCGAGGAGCTTCTGGAGCCCACCCGCATCTACACGGCAGACGTCCTGGCGGCCGCACAGGCCCTGGGAGGCCAGCTGCACGCCGTGTCGCACGTGACCGGTGGTGGACTGGCCGCCAACCTCGCCCGGGTTCTGCCGGTCGGTAGCAGCGCCGTGCTGGACCGCTCCACCTGGAGCCCGCAGCCGGTGTTCGACCTGCTGATGAAGCTCGGGTCGGTGCCCTTGGCCGACGCCGAGGGCACGTTCAACCTGGGTGTCGGCATGGTGCTCGTGGTGGATCCGGCCGCGGCCGACCGCACGCTGGAACTCTTCGCCGGCCGCAATCTTCCCGCCTGGGTACTGGGCCAGGTCGGAAACCACGACGGATCAGCCGCTGAGGGCACCGTCCAGGGCACCAAGGGTGTCGACGGTGGTGCGGTGCGTCTGGTCGGGAACTACCGGGCCTGAGGGCCGGCGTGGCGACATGGACCGCACTCTGACAGGGCGAGACATGACAAGAGGTGAACCCGGCACATCCTGCTGCCGGGTTCACCTCAAGCACCGTGCGGACACGCGACCTCATCGTGGCGTGCCGTCCTGCTGTTCGTTCTTGCTCGTCGCCGGGCCTGGTCAGCCTTGCGGAGGAGGAGGACGATGATCGCCCGGAGTCGCCCTGACAGACTCGGCCCCGGTACCCCTGAGGGCACCGGGGCCGAGTCTTCAGTCAATGGTGACGACCGTTTGATGCCCAATCGGCGTACTCGTCGTACTCATCGTCGTCTCGACCGGCATCCGTGTCCTCCACAGGCATGCTCGGGCTCGGCCGACGATCATGAGTGCCGAGTTCCTGCTGCAAGGCGTCATAGTCGGTGCTGGGGCTGTAGTACTTCAGCTCCCTAGCGACCTTCGTCTGCTTGGCCTTCTGACGGCCGCGCCCCATGGCGTCGACCCCCTTAAACGTCGACCCGGCGCAGGCGCACATGGCGCGGCCCCGGAGTGGTCATCAGTCTCTCGTGACGCCAAACGCTACATCGTCTGGTGCGGTTCCGGCATCCCGGTTGGAACGACTGACCCAACCAGGGGGTAGTCGTAACCCGTTTGCCGACCGCGGTGTTGCGTGTTCCATCCTACGTGCAACCTGCGTACGACGCTCACCCCGCCGCTCCGGGAGTCACTTCTCGCGGTCACCGATACCTCTCCGTGCAGTGTCCGGTCTCACATGACGGTCACACGAAGCGACGAAACGGCACGCGTGGTTTGATAGCTATGTCCTAATCGTGGGCAACACGCCCGTGAAGGTTATGGCGATCGCCGGGGGGTCGGCTCGTGGTCACGAGGGGTTCACCCGGGGTGGGGGTCACTGTGAGAAATGACGTCACCCGGAAGCCGCACCGTGACGCTTCGTCCCCATCGGGGTCTGAGAATATGGATCTGGGCGCTTCGGGGGTGCTCCACACAGTGATGGCTGCTTTAGTGGGGCACACACCGACCTCGAGGGGGTTTGATGTGTTCTGGGTGATACCGCATGGCTCGATTGAGGGGCATACATCCGGTGTTCAGCGGACACATCGGCTATCGAGGGAGTGCGCACGAGAGCGAACGTTAGAACCGACCCGCGAGGCGTGTCGGATGGGCCACATTCGTGGTTCGATCACTGTAAGGTGCCATGCCGTGACCGTACGTACACAACCAACGTCATGCTTCCTCCTGATGGGGGATCATCCGTCTGGATTGTTCCCGCGACGTGTCCTAACAAGGCACGATGTCGGAAGCCGGGGTATCCGCCCCGTTCATGGAGGCTGACATGACCACCCGATCGCCCGACGCCGAGCCGCTGCTGACACCGGCTGAGGTTGCCGCGCTATTCCGTGTCGATCCGAAGACCGTCACCCGGTGGGCTAAGGCCGGCAAGCTCTCTTCGATCCGAACGCTCGGTGGCCATCGCCGCTACCGCGAGTCGGAAGTTCGGGCTTTGCTTGCTGGAATCCCACAGCAGAGGCTCGACGAGGACTGAGATCCTGACGACCCGAAAATCCGTAACCGCCGGGGCCCACTGTGGCCTCGGCGGTTTTCGGCTTCTCGGGCGTCACTAGTGGAAAACACCTACCCGCATTGAGTTTTTTTTGCACGCGGGTGGCCCGGTCGTAGACCGTCTCGTGCTGTCCGGATGTCATTGTCCGGATCGGTGCGGGTGTTCTTCCCGGCTGTCAGGTACGGCTCTGGCGCCCGAAAGTGCTAGAGGCCATCCTGTGGCACTAAGTGGTGTCACTAGCGGCCTCTAGTAGCTCTCCGGAGCCTTATGAGTGTCTGGTGTGCTGGCGTCAGAAGATCGTCGGCACGTTAGCTGGATCGCTGAGAGTCGCGATGATCGAACTGGCGCTGGCCGAGGCTGCCTTCGTCGTACCCTCGCTGGAATCCGACTCGGGTGTGTCTGCCGCCGAGGTGCTGGGTTCTTCTTCCGGCGGGGTCGGCTCGCTCGTCGATGTCGACGGGGTCGAGCTGGTGGTGGGCGACTTCGTGGGCGACTTGGTCGGCGACTTCGTGGGTGACTTGGTCGGCGATTTGGTGGGTGACTCGGTCGTGGTCGACGTCTTGCTCGTCGACTTCGTGGTCGAGGGCTTGGACGTCGACCTCGTGGTCGAGGGCTTGGTCGTCGACGGTTTGGTCGTCGTGCCCGAGTTCGCCGTGCTGCCGTTGTTCACGGCCGGGCGCGTGGTAGTTGTCACCACACGGTTGCCCTGGGCGTCCGTGGTCGTGGTGACCACCACTTCGGCCGGCGTGTCCCCGGTCGCCGCGCCCGACGGGGCGCCGGTGGCAGTGGTCGTCGGCACGTCCTCGGCGTCGAGTGCGTCGGCTGTGGGGTCGCCGTCGGCCGCCGCGGGCAACTGGGTGCCGTCGGCGATGCTGGTCGCCGAGTCGCGGGCCGGGCCGGTGGGCTGGTGCAGCGGGCCACCAGTGACGGCCCAGGACGGCACGGCAATGACAACGGCTGCCGCGACGCCACCGACAATCGGGCGGCGTAGCAACAGGGGGCGTGGTGCCCGGTGTCTACCGACGTACCTCATGGCTCGCTCTCGTCTGCCGGATCTGCTGACCCCGTACGTCCTGACCGGTCGGTCAGGGGTGTGCCCACCGGCGTCCGATTCGATACCTGAGGTGCACTATGCTCTATATCGAGCTGTGCCCCGTCTGTGTTACTGACCGGACGTAAACAGGCCTCTCGCCTCAGGAAGGATCCCGATGTGGATACTCGGGCGTCCTGCCCAGCGCATCCCCGGTCACCGTTCCGTTCCCGGCGATCAGTCCTAGCTTGCTGCAGCCAAGGCGTTTGCGGCAGGTGTTCGGGAGATTGATAAGGCCTGGATAGCCCTTATTTGAGCCAACGGGCCACATGAATGGCTTCGCTCACAGCGGGAACAGCCCGTTCTGGTTCGCCGACCGCAAGGTGCGAGGGCACCCGGACATGTGTGAGGCCGGCCTCGGGAGAACCCGTGGCCGGCCGAGGACGAACGTGTCCTAGTTGTGCAGGATGCAGCGAGCGTTAACGACCTCGACGCACTCGCCGTAGCGGTCGCTGAGGTGTCGCTCGATCGAGGCGACGGTGGCGCTGCCGCTGACGTCGACCTGGGTGCTGCGGGTGAACCGGCTGGACGGAATCGTGACTTTGAGCTCGAACCGGCCCCGCTCCAGGACGGTGCCCGGGGTAACAGGGATGAACTGCGCAAGCGCAGCGGTGCTGGCGTTCTCAAACATGGGAAACAGCGATCCTGAACGTAGTGCCCTTCGTGGTAGATGCGGGCACTTCACCGTGCTCCGCATCCATACCACAACGTGACAGTTGAGGCGGTTATGCCGTCGACGAGACACAGATTACTCCAGACCGAGGCCCAAAGACTCCACTACTACTGACTGTGAGTCACGGCATGCCCCGGGTAATAAATCCCGGGAAACTCTCGGCGTTGCGGGTCCTAAGCGGAAGGAATCCGACCGGATGACCTCTTACGGTGCTGCCGCGGACGCCGGTGGGGGTCCGTCACGCGATCCGACGGAGGCTGAGATGTCGATCACCGAGATCACCGGGAATGGCACGGGGCAGGAGACGACCGAGCTGCTGGAGACCCTGGCCGAGCGCCGGCAGTTCTTCCGGCACACGGTGCGGAACCTTTCGCACGAGCAGGTCACGGCCCGGCACACCGCCAGTGAACTCACCCTGGCCGGACTGGTGAAGCACGTCAGCGAGATGGAGGAGAAGTGGGTGGACTTCATCGTCGAGGGCCCGTCCCGGATGGCACTGCCCGAGAACTGGCAGACCGATCCCACCTTCTGGGAGAACGGCTGGAAGTTGCTCGAGGGGGAGACCCTGGAGAGCACGCTGGCCCACTACGAGAAGGTCGCCGCACACACCGAGGAGGTGGTGCGTGGTCTGCCCGACCTCGACCTCTCCCATCCGCTGCCCGAGGCTCCCTGGTTCGCGCCCGGTGCCTCCTGGTCGGCGCGCAGGGTGCTGCTGCACCTGATCGGTGAGACGGCCCAGCACGCCGGGCATGCCGACATCATCCGCGAGACCATCGACGGTCAGAAGACTATGGGGTAAAAGCGCAGGTCAGGCTGGTCCTAGTACCTCCGTCGCATAGCAACCGGAACTCTTCCTCCCCGTCAATGGGTACCAAGCGGAAAGAATGGCCACCCAGGAGGACGACATGAAGAAGATGCTGATCATCAGTGGCGCTGCGGCGGCGGCGATCATCCCGGCCGCGCTCGGGCTCGCCGCCAACCCCTCGCTGAGCGCCCAGCGCCCGGTGGACTCCAGCAACGTGCAGCTGGTGGAGAGCTCGACACCGCGCACCACCGCCACCTCCAGCCCCTCGGCCACGGAGGACGACCACGGCCGTCGCCACGGTGGTCACGGCGCCGACGACAACCGGCGCACGGTCAGCTCCAGCACCCGTTCGGCCACCAGCACCCACCGGGCCACCAGCTCGGCGAGTTCCACCCACGACGCCGGTGACGACCACGGCAAGCACAGCATCACGCACAAGCGTCACAGCAGCGACGACGGCGGCGGTCACCAGCACCGCGGCCGGGGCAGCGACGACAAAGGTAGCGACGACAAAGGCGGGGACGACAAGGGTGGCCGTCACGGTGGTCACGGCAGCGACGACTGATGTGGTGACCACGAATGTGCGATGGCCCCCCTTCGTTCGTGATCATGCGAGGTTCCCCAGGAAAACTTCGCATGATCACGAACGGGTGCCTGAGAAATGAGGGACGCACGGGCACCCGAGCGGCCGGGTCGCCGATGCGGGGCAAGGGGCTTGCCAGTGACGGACCGGATCGTGTGCATTCCTTGCGGTCAGGGCGCAAGGAATGCACACGATCCCGCCGAGTGAGGATGTTGAGCCAGGAGTGACGATGCGGGCATGACCGATGCCGAGCCCGGCCGGGGCACCGAGCCGGCCGGTGGGGGTTCAGCTTCTGAGGGCCGGGTGAGTTCGGGGCCGCCGACCGGGGGTTCCGCGGCGGAACCCGGCCCCTGGGTCAGCGTCACCGGCGCCGGCCCGGGCCGCCCCTCCGAGCAGCCACTTCACTGGGGCCGGCTGGTCGGAGGGGTGGTCGTGCTGGCCCTGCTGGTGTTTGTCGGGGTCGCGGCGGCCAGTGCCGTCACGGCCCGCCGCGCGGCCGGGCGGGAGGCGGTGAACGACGCCCTGGCCATCACCGATGTGCTGGGCGAGTCGGTGATGCAGCCCGCGATCACCGGCGACCTGTTCTCCACCGACACCGCGACCCGGCAGGCGGCGATCGCCCGGCTCGACACCACGGTGCGCGAGCGACTGCTCAGCGACACGATCGTACGGGTCAAGCTCTGGAAGCCCGATGGCACGATCGTCTACGCCGACGAGCCCCAGCTGATCGGCATGCGCTTCGCGCTCGACGACGAGGAGACGCAGGCGCTGGACGACCGGGTCACCAAGGCCGAGATCAGCGACCTCAGCGCCCCGGAGAACCAGTTCGAGCGCAGCAACAACCGCAAGCTGCTCGAGGTCTACCGCCCGGTCTGGGCCGCCGACGGCCAGACCCTGCTGTTCGAGACCTACTCCGCCTACGACGCCGTGACGGCCCGGACCGGTGATCTGACCCGGGGTTTCGGCGGCATCACGCTCACCAGCCTGCTGCTCATGCTGGTCGCCCAGGCCCCGCTGACCTGGGCCCTGGTGGCCCGGGTGCGGCGTTCGCAACGTGATCGCGAGGCCTACCTGGCCCGGGCCGTGCAGGCCTCGGACGACGAGCGCCGCCGCATCGCCGCCACGCTGCACGACGGTGCTGTCCAGGAGCTGGTGGGCAGCGCGTTCCTGGTGGCGGGAGCGGCCGACCGGGCTCGGGCCGCGCACGACGACACAACGGCGGCCCAGCTCGATCTGGCCGCGGGCTCGGTGCGTTCGAGCATCGGTGGCCTTCGCTCGCTGCTGGTCGACATCTACCCACCGAGCCTGCGCAACGCCGGGCTGCGGTCGGCACTCACCGACCTCACCGCACCCTTGCGGGCCCAGAGCGTGGCGGTCGAGGTCGAGGTGCCGGACGAGCTGCAACTACCTCCCGAGAAGGAGGAGCTGGTGTTCCGGGTGGCTCAGGAATGCTTGCGCAACACCATGAAACATGCGGACGCGGAGAGCGTACGGGTCACGCTGGACGATCACCAGGGAAGAACGGTACTGGACATGATGGACGACGGGGTCGGGTTCGATCTCGACACGGTGATGAAGCGACCGCAGGAGGGGCACTTCGGGGTTCGGCTGATCGCCGACCAGGCCTCCGCGGGCGGGGCCGAGCTGCTCGTGCGCACCGCTCCGGGTGCCGGAACCCATTGGCGACTGGAGATCTCGCGGTGACCGACGACGTCCTAAAGGTTCGTGTTCTGCTCGTCGACGACCACGCCCTGGTGCGGGCCGGGCTGAGCGCGCTGCTCGACGCCCACCCGCAGATCACCGTGGTGGGTGAGGCCTCCGACGGGGAGCAGGCCGTCGAGCTCGCCCAGAACGCCGACCCCGATGTGGTGCTCATGGACCTGTCGATGCCGGGGATGGACGGTGTGACCGCGACCCGCAAACTCCTGGCGCTGCGCCCGGAGATCCAGGTGCTGGTGCTGACCTCGTTCTCCGACCGCAACCGGGTGCGCGATGCGCTCGCCGCCGGCGCGATCGGTTACCTGCTCAAGGATTCCGACCCACAAGACGTGGTGTCCGGGGTACTCGCCGCGGCGAAGCAGGGCTCACCGATCGACCCCCGGGTGGCCCGCACCCTGCTGACCGAGGGCACGGTCGGCCCGCCGCCCCCGCTGTCGCCGCGGGAGACCGACGTGCTGCGCCTGGTGGCCAAGGGCATGGCCAACAAGCAGATCGGCCGGGCCCTCGGAATCAGCGAGCGCACGGTCAAAGTGCACCTGGGCAACGTGTTCCGCCGCATCGGGGTGCAGGACCGGACCAGTGCCGCGCTCTGGGCGAAGGAGAACCTACAGAGCTGAGCGGGTGACGCGCAGGTGCTCGCAGGCCCAGTCCACGGCGGTGCGCACGAACGTCACCCGGTTCTTGGTGTCGAGCAGGTCGTGCCCCTCTCCCGGGAACTTCAGGAACCGGTGCGGCACGCCCTGTTCGGCCAGGGCCGAGACCACCTGCCCGGCCTCCTCCACCGGCACGTTGGTGTCGTCCGCGCCGTGCACCACGAGAAGCGGTGCCGTGAGCCGCCCGATCCGGTGGATCGGTGAGAACTCCCGCAGCACGGTGCTGTCCGTGGCCGGGTCGCCGTACTTCGAGACCGCGGCCGTGGCGATCCACGGTTCGGTGTGCTCGTAGAAGGTCTCCAGGTCGGCCATGCCGCAGACGTCGATACCGACGCTGAACAGGTCGGGGAACCAGGTCAGGCCGGCCAGCGTGAGGTACCCGCCGTACGACCGGCCCATCAGCCCGATCCGCCCGGGGACTGAAACTCCCGAGGTGACCAGGTGATCCACGGCCGCCGCGACGTCCTCGATCGACCCGAGCCGCCGCCCGACGTCGTCGGCCGTCTCGAACGTCCGCCCGTATCCCGACGACCCCCGCACGTTCGGTGCGAAGACCGCGATGCCCTCGGAGACCAGCGACTGGAAGAGCGAGTTGTAGACCGGGCGTTCCTGCGACTCCGGGCCACCGTGCAGGTGCACCATCGTCGGCCAGGGGCCGGAGGAATCGGGCCGGTACAGCCAGCCGCTGAGACCCAGCCCGTCCCGGGCGGGGAACCGCCGCAGCACCGGCCGGGACAGGTCGGCGGTGTCCACCGTGGCGTAGCTGGATCCCCGGGAACCGCGCAGCTCCCCGTCGGCCCGGCTGGTCAGGGGCAGCGTGGCGCCGGTGGCCAGGTCGATGGTCCAGGCCCCACGCGGGTCGGACCAGTCCTCGGCCGTGAGCATCAGCGACTTGCCGCCCGCGAAGAGCTGGCAGTCGTCCACCACGTCGCGGGGCAGCGGCCCGATCTCGTCCTCGTGCCGGGATCCCAGGTCGAGCAGGCTGACCGCGTTGGTGCCGCCGAACTCGTTCCACAGCAGCACGGCCGTGGTGCCGTCGGGTGCGAGCGTGACCCGCTGAAGCTCGGCGTCCTCCCGCCGGGCCAGGAGCCCGGCCGCACCATCCCGCAGATCCACCCGGACCAGCGCCGCCAGGTCGTGATCGGCCTCGCTGCGGGCGTACAGGTACCGGCCGTCGGGCGAGAGGCAGCCCTGATCGGCGAAACCGCCGCGCTCACCGGTGACCGAGGTGTCCACCGGGCGCTCGTCCGAGCCGTCCAGGTCGCACACGGCCAGCGTGCGGTAGCTGCGCGGCCCGCGGCGCAGCAGCGCCCGGCCCCCGGCCACGTCGAGCAGCGAGATCAGCGGCCCGGAGGCGATCACGGTGCGCTCACCGGCCAGGGGTGAGACGAGCACGGCGGAGGCGACCCCACCGAGTGACTCGGTGACCATGAGACGTCCGTCGGGCGTCCACCCGTGCCGCGACCCCGCACCCAGCCACGCCGTCGCACCCGGTCCGCCCGAGATCAACCGCAGGCCCGAGCCGTCGGGCCGCACCACCCAGACCTCGTCCCGCGAACTGCCCGCCCCCGCCACCAGGCAGGCCAGCCAGACCGCATCGGGCGACCAGCTGATCGAGAGCACCCGGTCCAGGCTGATGCCGGGATTGACGGCCCGCCCGGTCTGCGAGTCCTTGATCCAGATCGCCGGGGCGCCACCCCGGTCGGAGATGAACGCGATCCGCGTCCCGTCCGGGTCGGGAGTGGGCGACCAGCTGCCGTAGACGTCTTCGGGTACCAGTTCGGACGACTGATCCTCGGTCGGCTGCGGGTTCACAGACCGATCCGCTGCAGCCAGAGCTCGAGCAGGCCGAGCTGCCAGACGACGTTGGCACCGATCGTGGTACGTGCCGTGTTGGGGTCGGCCAGCAGAGTGCTCACGACCTCCGGACGGTACAGGGCCCGGTCGGTCGCTGTCCTGGACAGCAGCGCGTCGCGCACCCGATCGAGGATCTGGCCGTCCAGGTGCCGCACCCCGGGCACCGGGAAATAGCCCTTCGTACGGTCGATCACGGCATCCGGGACAACTCCTCGCGCGGCTTCTTTCAAGACCCCCTTGCCGCCGTGGGCGAGTTTCAGTTCCGGCGGGCAGAGGGCGGCGAGCTCGACCAGCTCGTGGTCGAGGAACGGCACGCGGGCCTCCAGGCCCCAGGCCATGGTCATGTTGTCGACGCGTTTCACCGGGTCGTCGACCAGCATCACGCGGCTGTCGATGCGCAGCGCGGCGTCCAGCGTGGTCTCGGCTCCCGGCGCGGCGAAGTGATCGCGCACGTACGACAGGCTGGGGTCGCCGTCCACGTGCCACTGCGGGTTCAGCAGGCCGGCCACGAGATGGCCGGGGCGGTCGAAGAACACATCGGCATAAGCTTCAACGGCCTTCGAACGGGGGACGCCCGCCAGCGGCGGGTACCAGTCGTACCCGGCGAACACCTCGTCCGCCCCCTGGCCCGACTGCACCACCGTGATGCTCCGGGAGACCTCTTCGGAGAGCAGGTAGAAGGCCACGCAGTCGTGGCTGACCATCGGCTCGCTCATCGCCCCGATCGCCCCGTCCAGCCCGCCGGCCAGCCGGTCGTCCGCGATCATGATCTTGTGGTGGTCGGTGCCGAACTCCCTGGCCATCAGGTCGGAGTATTCGAACTCGTCACCGCTCTCACCGGCCACCGAGTTGAAACCGATGCTGAACGTGGCCAGTCCACTCTGCCCGGCCCTCGCCAGCAGCGACACGATCAGGCTGGAGTCCAGCCCGCCGGACAGCAGCACGCCCACCGGCACGTCGGACACCATGCGCCGGCGCACGGCCACGTCCAGGGCGGCCCGGGTCCTCTCCCGCCATTCGTCGGGGGCGAGCCGGAGTTCCCGGGTGGCAGGGGGATTCCAGTAGACCGATTCGGTCGACGAGCCGTTCGGCTCGATCACGCGCACGGTGGCGGGCGGCAATTTGCGGACGCCGGTCAGCATCGTCCGCGGGGCGGGCACCACTGAGTGCCACGAGAGGTAGTGGTGCAGGGCCACCGCGTCGATGCCCGTGTCCACGTCTCCGGCCGCCAGCAGGGCGGGAAGGGTCGACGCGAACCGGATGCGCTGCGGGGTCTCGCTCAGGTAGAGCGGCTTGATGCCCAGCCGGTCGCGGGCCATCACCAGCCGGCCACTGTCGAGCTCGTGGATGACGAACGCGAACATGCCCAGGAAACGGTCCACACAGGCTGTGCCCCAGTGGTGGTAGGCCGCCAGGATCACCTCGGTGTCGGAGGTGGAACGGAACCGGTAGCCGTGCCCCTGGAGCTCGCGCCGCAGCTCGTGGTGGTTGTAGATGCAGCCGTTGAACACCAGGGCCAGCCGCAGCTCCTCGTTCACCATCGGCTGTGACCCGGCCTCGGAGAGGTCGATGATCTTCAGCCGATGGTGCAGGAACGTGACCGGCCCGTGTGACCAGGTGCCCTTCGAGTCCGGCCCGCGGCGCTCCAGGCACGGTGACATCCTCGCCACCGCGTCCCGATCTCCTCGGGCGCCGTCCAGCCGGAACTCGCCACCCAAGCCACACATGCACGAACCTCCCGGACCACGTCACCGAATGCCGTTCTGAGTTGACACGGGTGACGGGGTGGTCCGCAACCCGGGAGGGTCAGGTCAGCAGCCAGGTGTCCTTGGAACCGCCACCGCGTGAGCTGTTCACCACCATGCTGCCCGCCGGGGCCACCCGGCTCAGCGCGGTCGGCGCGACCACGAGCTCCGGGGCGCCCGAGTTCAGCACGAAGGCCCGCAGGTCCACGTGGTGGGCCGTGAAGCCGTCGTCGGTGAAGCAGGGCATGCTCGAGAGCTGCACCATCTCCTGGGCGATCCACCGGTGCGGCGCGGTGAGCAGCTGCTTGCGATGCGCCTCGATCTCCTGCTCGCTCGCCATCGGGCCGATCAGCACCCCCTCGCCGCCGTACCCGTCCACCGGCTTGAGCACCAGCTCCGGCAGGCGGCTCAGCACCTGCTCGGCCTGGTCGGGGATGCCGCACAGATAGGTCGGCACGCTGTTCAGCAGCGGCTTCTCGGAGAGGTAGTACTCGATCATCTGCGGCACGAAGGTGTAGATGGCCTTGTCGTCGCCCACCCCGTTGCCGGGGGCGTTGGCCAGCACCACCCGGGCCGCGCCGACCGCGGAGAGCAGCGACGGGCCGAGCGGACGGCCGTCGGCGCCCGCCGAGTGCAGCAGGGCCTCCTCGTCCACCCGCAGGTAGAGCACGTCCACCCGCTTGCGGCCGCCTTCGCGCAGCAGGTAGACGGTGTCGTTCTCGATCAGCAGGTCGCCGATCACGGCGACCGGCACGCCCATCTCGTTGGCCAGCATGCGGTGCTCGAACCAGGCCGAACCCTCCGGGCCCTCGCTCAGCAGCACCACCTGCGGGCTGTCGGGGGCGCTGGGCAGGGCCGCGGCCTCCAGCGTCTCGCGCAGCAGGGCCGGCACCCGGTTCGGGTCGAGCATGCCCGCGGGCCGGGGCAGATCACCCATCACCGCGTCGGTCAGCCGCCGGTTCTGCACCGAGTAGCCCAGGCCGGACGGCACCCGCAGGTTGTCTTCCAGCAGGAACCACTCGCCGGTGTGCGCGTCTTTCACCAGGTCCATGCCGCTGATGTGGGCGCGCACCTTCTGCCGGTGCACCAGGGCCCCGGTGCCGCGCAGACCGGGAGCGGAGTCGATCACCCAGCTCGGCACCACGCCGTCCTTGACGATGGCGCGATCGCCGTAGACGTCGTGCAGGAACGCGTCGAGGGCGGCCGCCCGCTGCCGCAGCCCGATACCGAGCGCGGACCATTCGTCGGCCGGCACCACGCGGGGCACCAGGTCGACCGGGAACAGCCGGGCACTGGCCCGGCCCGGCACGCCGAACGTCACCCCGTGCGAACGCTGCTCCTCGTCCCGCCGCCGCTCACGCTGCCGCATCCCGGCCGGGCCGAGATCTTCCAGCACGGCGAACAGGTCGGAGTAGGGCGCCGTCGGGCCGTTCTGGCCGAGCGCCTCGTCCCCTTCGAGCTGGTACAGGGGCAGGGCCGCCGGGTGCCCGGCCTCGCCCGGCACGGTCGGTGCGGCCTGGTCCGGGTCGGTGCGGCGCACCAGCATGTCGACCACGTCGGCGAAGCGCTCGCGGCGTTCGTAGATCGCCCGCTGCTCGGCCGCCGAGCTGCCACGCACCAGGGCCCGTTCGGTCAGCTCGCTGATCAGGGTCCAGTCGCCGGCGTCTTCCAGCTGCGGACGCAGGTCTTCCAGCAGCGCCTGCACGGCCTGGGTGGCCGGCACCGGCCGCGACGAACGCGGCAGGTCGAGCAGGTCACCCTCCAGCCCGGACCGGGCGGCCCGCCAGATGGCGCTGCGCAGCAGGGGGGAGGGCCAGCGCCGGCTCGGCTCGCCCGCGGTGATCGCGGCGGCCTCCTGGCGCACCATCGCCCGGAACAGCCCGGCCAGCAGCACCACGGTGTCGAGGTCGGGGCAGGCGTCGGTGAGGCGCAGTTCGAGGGTGGGCAGGTGCGACGAGGGCCGCACGTCGAAGTAGATCATCCCGGCGTCGCTGATCGTGCCGGACTCGACCAGGTCGGCGATCAGCTGGTCGTGCTCGGCGGCCGTCGTGACCTCACCGCTCAGCCCGGCGGTGGGCCAGCGCGACCACAGCAGCGACCGGTTGCTGGCGTAGCCGGAGTCTTCACCCATCCAGAACGGGGACGACGCCGACAGCGCCAGCAGCACCGGCAACCGGGGCGTGACCCGCTGCGCGATCTGCACGGCCAGGTCGCGGTCGGTGACCTGCACGTGCACCTGGGCGCCGCAGATCAGCTGCTCGCGCACCAGGGTCTGGTACTCGTCGAGCATGCGCTCGTAGCGCTGGCTCGGCGTCACCGACAGCTGGAGCGGGTCGACCAGCGGCACCGTGCCCGCGGCCACCACGCCCAGCCCCATCGGGGTCGCCACCTCGACCAGCTGGCGCCGGGTGTCGATCAGCGCCTGGCGCAGATCGGCCAGGGTGTTACAGACCGGGGTGTTGCTCTCCACGACGCTACGCTGCAACTCGTCGGAGTAGGTCTCCGCGGGCAGATGCTCCAGCAGTTTCGGGGCCTGAGCCACCAGCTCACGGGAGAGCAGATCCACCACGTGGAACTCTTCCTCGACACCGAGACTGGTCAATTCACCGGGACCGGTCACGTCTGGTCGCCACCTCGCCTGCCGTTCGAACCCGCCGTGACGGACGACGCGGCGGTGGGGCGGCTGAACGCCTTACGCGTCCGTCTCACCGTCATTGGAGGTTAGGCGAGAAGCATGACCTGCACATTTCGAGCGCGTTGCGCGGTCTATGACTTCAGGGTCCTCAGGATTTCCGCCTCCTTCTCCGGGTCGAGGCCCGGCTGCGGCCGGCCGGGACGCTGGGGAGCCTGTCCCCCGACGGACTGCAACCAGGCCCAGGTGTCGCCGATCGTCTCGGCCACCGGACGGTTGTGCAGGCCGGCGGCCAGGGCCTTGGCCGGGTCGCTGAGGTGCAGGGCGGCGTGGTCCGGGCCCGGTGGGATCCACACCGGCAGCTCGGTCCAGGGCTCGATGCCCGCCTGCTCGATCAGCTCCGGCGGGGCCCAGCGCAGCACGGCGTCCGAGGCCGTGACCTCGACGCAGGTACGCAGGAACTCACCCATCGTGGTGTGCCCGGGCGGGCTGACCAGGTCGAACGGCCCGGACAGCCCCTTCTCCGCCGCGCTGACCGTCCAGATCGCCAGGTCCCGCGCGTCCACGTACTGCAACGGAAGGTCTTCCGGCCCGGGCGCGAGCACGTCCCCTCCCCGGGCCACCCGCCCCAGCCACCAGGGCAGCCGGCCGATGTTCTCCCACGGCCCGAGGATCAGCCCGGCCCGCACATGCACGTACCGATCGCCGAAAACCCTTTCCACAGCCATCTCCGAGCCCCGTTTGGCCTCGCCGTAGGGCACTTCGGAACCGTCCCGCCCGGCCTCGGGGTCGCCCTCCACCAGCGGGGCCGACTCGTCTCCGCCGACCGGTGCCGGGAACTCGTACACCGAGCGGGTGGAAACAAAAAGATAGCGATCCACACGGTCTTTCAGGGCCTCGACGCTGTCGCTGACCACATAGGAGTCCGAGCTCCAGGTGTCGATCACGACGTCCCACTCACCGGTCAGGGCGTCGAGCCCGCCGGGTTGCCGCCGATCGCCGTGCCGGGCGGTCACCTGCGCCTGCTCCGGGGCCCGGGTACCCCGGTTCAGCGTGGTCACCTCGTGCCCACGCCCCACCGCCTCGTCGACCAGGGCCCGCCCCACGAACTCCGTCCCACCCAGCACGAGAATCCTCATGCGCCCACCCTGCCGGTCCGATGCCGGGCGAACCAAGCGTTTCTGCGGTGGGGAGAACCAGATTGAGGACGCCGGTGGGCACCATCGGTGCCCACCGGCGTCCTCAATCGGTGAGGGTTCGTGAACTCAGCCCGCCGAGCGCTCGCGATCCCCGGTCGGGCGTCCTTCGTCGTCCAGCCCCCGGCTCGCTGCCATCAGGGCCTCGGGGGTGAGGGTCTCGCCCTGGGCCAGGCGGGGCAGGGGCGGGACGGGGTCCTCGTGGTCGAGGTGGTCGATGGTGCGCAGCCGGTCCAGGGCCGCGCGGGCGGTGTCGCTGTGCCGCTGCTCCACGGCGCGGTCGGGGCGTACCACCAGCGTCGTCTCCCGCATCGCCTCCGGCGGCTGATCGTCGCCCGGCAGACGTAGCCCGAGGTAGGACGACTTGCGCTGGTCGTAGCCGTCGGCCAGGGCGAAACCCTGGTACTGCCAGTCCAGTTCGTCGGCAATCGCGGAGACCAGGCCGGACTCCAGCACCGAGCGGTCGCGCAGGCGGGGCAGGTACGGCAGCGAGGTGTAGAGCTCCCACAGCTCGCCCACACTCACGTGGCCGGTACGCCAGCGGGAGGTGAGCGGTCCGTCCAGATCGCTGCGGATGGCGTGATCGTCGCGGGAGGTGACGAGCTCACCCTCGGTGCGCAGGGTGAGCGCGGCCCGCTCGGCCAGCGTGCCGCTCGCACCCTCGGCGGTCAGCACCCGTAGCGCCAGCGGTTCGTCCGGCGACCCCTGGCCCGGGATCAGCAACCAGAAATAGGTCTCCGGCAGCAGATTGCCGATGTCGTTCTCGGCGGCGTCCTTCCACACCAGCGCCTCGTGAGCGGCCTCGTCGGGCAGACCGAGGGCGTGGGCCATGGTGACGACGTGCGACCAGGCGAGGAACTCGCGGACACCCGCCGCCAGCATCGGGTAGTGGTGGGCATCGGCGGCCAGCGCGATCACCGCGTTGCGGTGCCGGCGGGGCTGGGCCCCCCGGGTCGAGGTGAGCCGGAGCGTCTGTTCGGCGGCTGCCGAGGTGACGACCGGGTCGGCCAGCGATCCGTGCACATCGGCGGGATCGTGCAGGTGACGCGGATGGAGGATCGCGAGTTGCACCTCGGCCTGGTCCGGGAGTCCACTGGTCGTGTCGACCACGTGCACCGCCTCGAAACCGGTCTCGTCCGCACCGGTCGTGCAGTGCTGTTCCAGGCGGCGCACGATCTCCGCCTGGATCCGTTCGGTGCTCAGGCTGTCTGCGAACTCGTGGGCCACACGGTCGATCTCGGCCATCGAATCGGGCCTGGACGTTCGCGTGAGGTGGGGCAACGGGCGCATCGTGTGTTCCTTTCCTGCCGCCGTGCCCGACGCATCGACGCATTGCTCCAGAAGCTTGAGCCACCTCCCGGGTTACCGTGGAACACTGACCGTGCGTCGTCGGGGAGCCGGAGAGGGTGGATGTCGATGAGGGCCATCAGGATCACGCTGTCGACGTTCTTGCTGGGCCCACTGCTGGTCGCCTGCGGGGGTGGAGGGGCTCAGGTGGGCTCGATCGGCTCGACCGAGAACCCACCCGCCGAGCAGGCCGTGGCCACCCGGCAGAGTGAGAGCGACCTCGCCGACCAGCGCGAGCGGGAACGGCAAGACGATCCCCGCACCGCGCAGGAGCAGCGCCGCGACGAGGCCCGCGACGTGGCGAACAAGGTCAAGCAGGTCGCCGACGAGGTGAAGAGGGGCATCACACAGTCGCACTTCACCATGCCGCAGCTGGTGGGCCGCAACCTCCAGAACGCTCAGGACCAGTTGCAGAAACGAGGAAGCTACCTGCTCGACCAGGTCGACGCCACCAGCCAGCACCGCTTCCAGCTGCTCGACTCCGACTGGAAGGTCTGCCACCAGTCACCCCGGGCCGGGGCGAGCGTGCTGAAGACCAAACTGGTGCGGCTCGAAGCCGTCCGTCTCGACGAGAGCTGTCCCTAACACTCCTGAAAGTGGTAGGCACTCTCCCCGCGCGGAACGATGTTCTGGTCACGGTAGATGACCGAGATCCGGTCGCCGCGTTCGGCGCAGGCCGCCTGCCAGTTCCCCGCGCCGTTCGTGGTGTACTCGATCTCGAACCAGCTGTCGCCGTAGGCCTGGTCGTAGAGCCCGCACTCGTCGTAGACCTGGCACGACTCCACCACGGCGAAGTCGAAACCGACGGCCAGCCGGGTCTTGCGGCTCAGCTCACCGGCATTCTTCTGGGCGATCGCCATGCCCTGACCGTGCGCTCGCTTCGCCAGCAAGGTCGCCAGGGCCAGGTTGCCGGCCCGCTCCAGCTGCGGAAAGCGCGTCCAGGTATCCAGGTTGTCCGGGTCGATGGCCTGAAAACCCTTGGCCTTGCAGGCATCGATCCAGGTGTACTCGATCTTCGCGATCGCCGCCCGCTTGTTCCTGGTGCGGGTGTCGAGGATGAACTCACCCGGCCAGTTCGGGTCCTCGTACGGCTCACCGGTCGCGTCTTTCAGCAGAAGGGCCCGGCGTGCGCGGGTCTTCGTCCAGAAATCCTTCTGGTAGTCCTGCGTCTGAAAGGCGTTGACGTAACAGATCGAGTAGACACCCTCCACCGCCTCGCCGGTACTGTCCCGATCGACCACCTTCACCGACCGTACCGGGGCGTAATCACCCCCGAGCTGTACGTCCACCCGCCCGTTGGGCGGAAGAGCCGGAACGGTGGACGAGGCGCCGGCCGAGGCCGGGTTCGCGAGGGTCCCGGCGATCCCGGCGATGACAAGTGCGGCCGTGGCCAGACGACGAAGCACGGGATCTCCGATCAGCGACGGGCATACCGAAAGACTCGATCGCCCAACCGAAGATCAACTGAAGCCAGGGCGAGAGCGTCCCCCCATTTTTTGCCGTGATCATGCAAAACCTCCCCCGAGTTCTAGAACTCTCACCGCCACAGTTCTAGAACTCGGGGGAGGTTTTGCATGATCACGGAAGGGGTTGGGTGGGGGTGGTCAGGCGGCCCCGGCCTTCGCGGTCGACCGTCACCGTGGCCTCGTCCGGGCCGAAGCGCAGGCCGCTCACCCGCAGGGCCCCGAACGGGGAGTTCTGGGGCGGTAGGCACTCCAGCGTGCCGTTGTCGGCCGAGAGCCCGGCCAGGACCTGCACGAGCGGGCCGATCGCCGCCGCGGACCAGGCCTGGGGGCGGCAGGCGGCCGGGTAGGGCACCAGGCTCCCGCCCTCACCGCTGTGCAACTCCGGGAGCCGGTAGCCGAACTCCGCCGCCGTCCGCAGCAGCCCTTCGACCAGGCCGAACGCCGATGCGCCGAGCCCGCTGCGGTGCAGCCCGTGAATCGCGATCGCCGTGTCGTGGGCCCAGACCGAGCCGCAGTGATAGCTCAGCGGCCAGTACCCGCCCTCGGTGGAGGCCATGGTGCGCAGCCCGAACCCGCTGGACAGGGCCGGGCCCCTCAGTAACCTCGCGACCTGCTCGGACTCCGCCGACGAGAGCAGACCGGTGCCCAGCAGATGCCCGATGTTGCTGGTCAGCGCGTCGACGGGGCGTCCGGAACCGTCGAGGGCCAGGGCCGGGAAGCGCTCGCCGTCGGCGCCGGTCACCCAGAACGACTCGCGGAACCGGGTCGCCAGCCGCTGCGCCCGGTCCCGCCATGACACCCCACCGGGCCGGCCGAAATGGTCGAGCAGGTCGGCACCGTGCACGGCGGCCTCGTGCGCGTAGCCCTGCACCTCGCACAGTGCCACCGGCCCGTCGGCGATCGTGCCGTCGGCGAAGCGGACCGCGTCGGGCGAGTCCTTCCACCCCTGGTTGGCCAGGCCCGTGCTGGAACCGGGGTACCGGACGAACTCGTCCCCCTGGTCGCCGAGCCAGCCCAGGGCCGCCTCCAGGGCCGGAACAAGGGACCGCACAGTGTCTTCGGCCATTCCCCAGCGCCAGGCGTCGTGCAGCAGGCAGATCCACAGCAGCGTGGCGTCGATCGTGCCGTAGTACAGCGGCGGAAGGCTCATTCCGCCCTCGACACCGCCCTGGGCGTGCCGTGTGGCCGTCGCGCGCAGTTCGTGCAGGATCTTGCCCGGCTCCTCGTCGGTCGCCGGATCGGTCGTCGTGCCCTGCCGGGCCGCCAGCGCCCGCAGGGTGCCCTCGGCCAGATCGGTGCCGAAGGGCAGCAGCAGGCGCGCGGCCCACAGGCTGTCCCGTCCGAAAAGAGTGAAATACCAGGGAGATCCCGCTCCCAGAAAGACGGCGCCCGGATCGTCGGCCGGCGCCATGCGCAGGGCCTGCAGATCGCTCCAGGAGGTGCCGATCAGGGCCGCCAGGCGCCGGTCGTCGGCCTGGGCCTGTGGTTCCCGGTGCAGAGCAGGGACGTTCCGGTCGCCGAGGCCGGTCACCGGCGCCGTGGGGGCCTCGAGGGTCAGCCGCCAGGTCAGGCTCACCGCGCCGCCGACGGGGACCTCGACCGTCCAGTGCAGCCGCACCGCCTGGCCGTCGTCGTCGATACGAGCCCCGGGCGCGTCGAGATCGGCCACCACCTCGTCCGCACCCCAGCGCACGTGCGACTCGTCCACCGACCGGTCCGGTGCGACCAGTGGCGGGGACCCGGGCGACCGGATGGTCTCGACCCGCTGCCGGGCCGGCGCCACCACGAGCGTCACCGTCGCCGGGACCGGCCGGGGGCGGTCGGAACTCAGCTCGATCCGTTCCTCGACCCGCCCCGCCCCGACCGACCGGGTGCGATCGACCCGCATCACCGCGTCCGGACCGTCACCCCCGAGCCTCCGGGGCACCGCCACGAACCGGGCCACACCGGCCGAGACCGGGCCCCCACCGATCGGGGTGGGTTCCTCCCCGTCGACGAGCAGCACGGCCGACGAGAGCACCCGGACGTCGCAGTGCAGCACGCCCTGCACCCCGCGCTCGCGGATCTGCCCGGAGGCATCGCTCAGCACCGTGGTCGGCGCGCTCAGGGACGTGACGAGGTCGTGCAGCCACGGGTGCTGGGTCACCGGGTCGGTCTCGGGCATCAGGTCTCCCCTCGGGCAGGACGGACGAGACCATCGTGCCCTGAAACCCGGCCGGGTCAACGCATCAGCGCGTCACGGCTTTCGACGTGTGGGCGCCGGTGGCTCGTCGAGGTCGCTGTTGGCGAAGGTGGTGTGGAGAGTGACGTCGCGCTGCTTCCTACCGACGGCGAAAGCAGTTGCCAGGCAGGCAAAAGCCCGGCGGGGCGGCTTCATGATCGGGAAGCTGGCATCCGCCGGGCGCGGTGGCGCGGGACTGTCCTGAACGTTACCTTTCGGTCATCGGGTAACTGAGGACGAGGTGCGGGCCCCGGTGGTGCCGGTGCCGGCGTAGGTGGCCCGCCAGCGGTGCTTGCCGAGCTTCACGGTGGCCGAGAAAGCGCCCTTCTTGCTGGTTTTCACGGTCCTGGCGGTGACCCAGGAGCCCTTGCCGTTGAGGTACTGCACGCGCACCTTCTGGCCTGACAGCTTCTGCCACTTCGTTGCCCCGGCGCCGAAGTTCACCCGCTTCAGGGTGCCCGTGACCTTCCGCGACGACGACACCGTCTTCACCGAGATGGCGAGATCAGTGCCGCGTTTCAGGTGGAACGACGCCGAGCAGCTGTCGATGGCGGTGCCGTTCTGGCGCTGCACCTTGACCGCGTACGAACCGGCGTCGGCGTTGGCGAACCGCGACGGGCTGAAGGTCGCGATCCGGTCGGCCTTGCCGTCCACCTTGTACACGGACAGGTTGATGTCGGCGATCGAGAGGGTCCAGTACTGCGCGGAGGGAACGTTGAAGGTGACGTTCTTCGACCGCTGGTAGAGGGTCGTGCTACTGGGGGTGATCTTGCACGAGGCGGCGCTGGCGGGCTGGGCCGACAGCAGAATCGCGAGGGGAACCGCGCACGCGGCCAGGCCCGCGACGGTCCGGCGCAGAAGGGTCGTCATACTGAATATGACGGGCGGTGGGCGCCTCACGGTTCACGAAGGCCACCACCGACCGACCCGGAGGGTCGCGATCCGTCGTGATGCGCGTCCTCCATCCCGATCCACAGCAGCTCAGCCGGTGACCTCGGAGGAGTAGTCGGACCCGGAGATGTCGGTGCCCTGGAAATAGGCGCGCCACGTGCGTTCACCGATCTGCTTCGTGAAGGTGAACCGGCCGTGCTCGACGGGTACCCGGCCGCCGTACTGCCACTGGCCCCGGGCGTTGACGAACTGGATGTCGACCTCCTGGTCGGAGTACGTCGCCCAGCGGGTCTTCGGGGTCTTGCCCCAGTTCACCCGCTCCAGCGTGCCGGTGACCTTGCGGCCGTACTTGATCTTCTGCACCCTGGTGATCTCGATCCGGGTGCCGCGCCGCAGGCGCCAGATACCGGTGCAGGTATCGGTGGTGCCGTCGCCGCGTTCGCGCTCCACGGTGCCCAGGTGCCAGCGGGCGTCGGCGTTCTCGAGCTTCTTCGGGTCGACCTGAGCCACGCTGGCGTCGCCGTCCACCGAGGTGTCGTAGACGTACAGGCCGATCTCGGGGAGCCGGAAGGTGAAGTGCCGCGCCGAGGGAACATCGAAGTCGATGGTCTTGGGCTGGGTGAGGAAGGTGGTGCCCCGGGGTCGTACGTCACACGACGGAATCGTCTGGGCGGCCGCCGGGGTGGTGACGAGCGCGAGCGGGCCGACGAGAGCAGCGGCGGCCACGATGCCGGCCGCGGACTTCCGCAAGGTGAACATGAAAGCTGAGCCTACGAGCCGTACACCGGTTCCGGATGTCCCCCGAACATGGGATTCGCGGCCGCCCCGGGGGTTTTCCGGGACGGCCGCGAAGTCTTGCGGATCAGCCGATCAGGCTGAGGGGATGCCCACCCGGACGTCGGGTGCGCCCAGACGCGCGGAGTCGGCGGTCTGGTCGTCGGGCTGCTTCTGCGACTCGATCTCCGCCGCGACCCGCTTGGTGTAGTGCTCGATCTCGCGGGCGGTCTGGCCGGCGTCCCACCCGAGGATCGGGGCCACCAGCGCGGCAACCTCCTGGGCGGCCTCGACCCCGCGGTCCCGCACCTCGATCGAGAGGCGGGTACGACGGGCGAGGATGTCGTCCAGGTGCTGAGCCCCCTCGTGCGAGGCCGCGTACACGACCTCGGCCTTGAGGTACTCGTCGCCACCGGTGAGTGGCTCACCCAGCTCGGGCCGCTCCTCGATCAGGCTGAGCAGCTGCGTGTACAGGCTGCCGTACCGGTTGAGCAGGTGCTCCAGCACGTGCACCCGCAGCCCGGCCCGCCTGGCGATCGCCTGCCGGTTGTTCCAGGCCGCGAAATAGCCGTCGGCCCCGATCAGCGGGATGCGCTCGGTGCAGGACGGTGCGACGACCCGGTCCAGGCCGTGCACCGCGTTGTCGACGGCATCCTTGGCCATCACCCGGTAGGTGGTGTACTTCCCACCCGCGATGACGGTCAGGCCCCGCACCGGGCTGGCCACCGCGTGCTCCCGGGAGAGCGTGCTGGTGGACTCGCTCTCCCCGGCCAGCAGCGGCCGGAGCCCGGCGTAGACACCCACCACGTCGTCCCGGGTCAGCGGGTCGGCCAGCAGGGCGTTCGCGTGGTCCAGCAGGTAGTCGATGTCGGTCTGGCTGGCGGCCGGGTGGGCCTTGTCGAGCTCCCAGTCCGTGTCCGTCGTGCCGATCACCCAGTGACTGCCCCGCGGGATGATGAAGAGCAGGCTCTTCTCGGTGCGGTGGATGATCCCGGTGGCACTGTTGATGCGGTTGCGCGGGACCACCACGTGCACGCCCTTGGAGGCGCGGACCCGGAACGAGCCGCGTCCGCCGACCATCTCCTGGATCTCGTCGGTCCACACGCCGGCCGCGTTGATCACGTGCTGCGCGTGGATCTCGAACTCCTTGCCCGACTCCAGGTCCCGGGCGACAACCCCGATGACCCGGTCGTCCTCACGCAGGAACCGTTCGACCCGGGTGCTGTTCGCGATCGCCGCACCGTAGTTGGCCGCCGTCCGGGCGATCATCATGGTGTGACGGGCGTCGTCGACCTGGCCCTCGTAGAACGAGATGGCACCGGAGATCTCCGAGCCCTTGCCCGAGGGGAACGACTCCTTCGCCTTGGCCCGGCGCATGTACCGCATGTGGTGCGGTACACCCCGGCCCGAGCCCATGACGTCGTAGACGCCCATACCCAGTGACACGTAGGCGTGATCGAACGCCTTGGTCAGCGGGTAGATGAACTCCACCGGGTGCACGAGGTGCGGCGCCAGGGTCTCCAGGTTCAGCGACCGCTCCTTCAGCGCCTCGAAGACGAGGGCGAAGTTGAACTGCTCCAGGTAACGCAGGCCACCGTGGAACAGCTTGGTCGATCGGCTGGAGGTGCCCGCGGCGTAGTCCCGCATCTCGACCAGACCGGTGTTCAGGCCACGGGTCACGGCGTCCAGAGCCGCACCGGCCCCGACCACCCCGCCCCCGATCACCAGGACGTCGAGTTCCTCTGATGCCAGTCGTGCCAGTGCTGCCTCACGGCCGGCCGGGCTGAACGGTTCCTGCGTGGTACTCAATCTACGTCCACCCATCCCATCGTTCGGTCCACGGCCTTCTTCCAGCCCGCGTAACCGCTGCTGCGCTGTTCGTCGGACCACTCCGGCGTCCAGCGCTTCGATTCGTTCCAGTTCGCCCGCAGCTCGTCGGTGTTCTGCCAGAACCCGACGGCCAGGCCGGCCGCGTAGGCCGCACCCAGGGCAGTGGTCTCGGCGACCACGGGCCGGCTGACCGGCACGTTGAGAATGTTCGCCTGAAGCTGCATGGCCAGCTCGTTCGCGGTCACCCCACCGTCCACCTTCAGCACATCGACGTGCACCCCGGAGTCGGCCTCCATGGCCTCGGAGACGTCCCGGCTCTGGTAGCAGATCGATTCCAGCGTGGCCCGGGCCAGGTGCGCATTGGTGTTGTACCGCGACATCCCGACGATCGCTCCACGGGCGTCACTGCGCCAGTACGGGGCGAAGAGGCCGGAGAAGGCCGGCACGAAGTACATGCCCCCGGTGTCCTCGACACTGCGGGCCAGGGTCTCGACCTCCGAGGCGCCGGAGATGATGCCGAGCTGGTCGCGCAGCCACTGCACGGCCGATCCGGTGACCGCGATCGACCCTTCCAGGGCGTAGACCGGGGCGCTGTCGCCGAACTGGTAGCACACCGTGGTGAGCAGGCCGTTCTTCGAGCGGACAAGCTCGTTACCGGTGTTCAGCAGGAGGAAGTTGCCGGTGCCGTAGGTGTTCTTGGCCTCGCCGGCGGCGAAACAGACCTGGCCGACCATGGCGGCCTGCTGGTCGCCGAGGATGCCGGAGATCGGGATGCCGTGGAATCCGGAGGGGTCGACGACCTCGCCGTACCAGGACGGCTCGGACGAGGGCTTGATCTCCGGGAGCATCTGGCGCGGGATGTTGAAGAACCCCAGCAGCTCGTCGTCCCAGTCCAGCGTCTCCAGGTTCATCAGCATGGTGCGGCTGGCGTTGGTCACGTCGGTGACGTGCTTGCCACCGTTGACGCCACCGGTCAGGTTCCAGACCAGCCAGCTGTCGGTGTTGCCGAAGACCGCGTCGCCCTTCTCCGCGTCTTCACGCGCACCGGGCACGTTCTCGAGGATCCACTGGATCTTGCCGGCCGAGAAGTAGGTGGCCGGCGGGATGCCCGCCTTCTGCCGGATCACGTCGCCCTTGCCCTCGCGCTCCAGGGCGGAGGCGATGCGGTCGGTACGGGTGTCCTGCCAGACGATCGCGTTGTAGTACGGCCGGCCGGTCTTCTTGTTCCAGACCACCGTGGTCTCGCGCTGGTTCGTGATGCCCAGCGCGGCCAGGTCGGAGGGCTGAAGGCCCAGGCCGTTGAGCGTGTTGGTCATGACCGACCGCGTGCGCTCCCAGATCTCCACGGGGCTGTGTTCCACCCAGCCGGCCTGCGGCATGATCTGGCTGTGCTCGAGCTGGTGCTTGCCCCGCTCGTTGCCCTCGTGGTCGAAAAGCATGAAACGCGTACTGGTCGTGCCCTGGTCGATTGCACCGACGAGATCTGCCATGACTTAGAGCTCCTTTGCGCCAGCGCTGGCGGTTTCCGGGGTTTCGGCCTTGGGGAGGAAGATCTGGAGGCCGTACTTGTAGAGGGCCCCACCGATCAGGGCGCCGATGATCGGGCCGATGATCGGGACCCAGAAGAACAAGTCGCCGTTCTGATCACGCATCGCCCCGCCGTATCCGGTGAAGAACGAGGCCAGACGCGGGCCGAAGTCACGGGCCGGGTTGATGGCGTAGCCGTCGAGGGTGCCCCAGGCCATACCGATCGCGACGATCAGCAGACCGACGACGACGGGGGCCAGGTTGCCCAGCGGGGCGGAGTTCCGGGCGTCGCCGATGGCGAACAGCATGAACACCAGGATCGCGGTACCGATGATCTGGTCGCGCAGTGCGCCGCCCTGACCGATCGGCAGGGCGCCGTTACCGGGCAGGGTGCTGAAGATGCCCTGGGTCTTGATCGTGTGGCCGGGGTCGACCATCGCGATCAGGTCGGTGTAGTTCCAGCGCACGATCAGCGCGGCGACGAAGGCGCCGGCGGTCTGGGCCAGGGAGTACGGCAGGACCTTTTTCCAGGGGAAGCCCTGGTAGGCCGCGAGAGCGATGGTCACCGCGGGGTTGAGGTGGGCCCCGCTGATCCGGCCGGCGGCGTACACGCCCAGCATGACGCCGAAGCCCCAGGCCCAGGTGATGCTGTCGTGGTCCCCGATGCCGCCGGCGACCACCTGGGCCACCACCCCGACGCCGAAGAGAATCAGGATGCCGGTGCCGAAGAATTCGGCGGCCAGTTCACCGGCCAGGCTCGGAATCCGCCGGGTGGCGGAGGGCAGCTGCCCGCTCGGTGGTTCGGATGCGGTCGTCTGACCGTCTGCGCTTGCCGTCGTTGGCATGGCGTCACCCTCGATCTGATGATTGTTGCCCCGATGTTTCGGGGTCCTTCGACGCTATGAAAACGCTGGCCACAGCGACACGCCTCTCTGTCGACATTGTCGAACATCCGCTGACCGGTCTACGTTGGCCGCATGCCGGGCTCGATCCAGTCCATCGAGCGTGCCGCCGCGATCCTGCGTCTGCTCGCCGCGGCGCCGGGTCCCCTGCGTCTGACGGAGATCAGTTCATCCGTTCAGCTCTCGCGCGGAACGGCCCACGGCATCCTGCGCACGCTGAACGACGTGGGGTTCGTCGACCAGGACCGGGTGACGGGCAAATATCTGCTGGGTGCCGGGCTGGCGGCGCTCGGCGGCGGCCTGGTGGACCCGAACGAGCTGCGGGCGCGCAGCATGAACTGGGCCGACCCACTGGCCGCGCGCACCGGTGAGGCGGTGCGGGTGGTGGTGCCCGAGGGTGGCGACGCCCGCGTGGTCCACTACGTGTTCCGCCCCGACCACTCGGCCCAGAAGGCCGACGTCGGCGCCGTGCTGCCCGGTCACGCCACCGCCCTGGGGAAGGTGCTGCTGGCCTTCCACCCCGTGGCCGTCCAGGACGTGCTCACCTTCTACACGGCCCGCACCCTCATCACCCGCAGCGCCCTGACCGCCGAGCTGACCCGGATCCGGCGCCAGGGGTGGGCCGTCGAGCGGGGGGAGCACCAGATGGACATGGCGGGTATCGCCGCCCCGCTGACCGGGCTCGGGGGTCTGGTGGTGGGAGCCATCGGTATCCACGGTGCGGTAGACCGCCTTCTCGACCCGGCCGGGGTGCCCCGCCCCCGGCTGCTCGCCCTGGTGCAGGAGTGCGCCCGCGCGGTCGGCCGGGAACTGACGACCTTGAGGACGCAAGTGTGAAGCCGCGATTCGTGATGGCTATCGACCAGGGCACGACGAGCACCCGCTCGATCCTGTTCGACCACGGCGGTCAGCTGGTCGCCGTGGCCCAGCTGGAACATCACCAGTACTTCCCGAAGCCCGGCTGGCTGGAGCATGACGCGGAAGAGATCTGGCGCAACGTGGACAAGGTGGTGAACCGCGTCCTGGGCGACGTCGGCGCCACTGCCACCGACATCGCCGCCGTCGGCATCGCGAACCAGCGCGAGACCATCGTGATCTGGGAGCGCAAGACCGGAAAGCCCGTGCGCCGGGCCATCGTCTGGCAGGACACCCGCACCGACGCGATGGTGGAGGAGATGCTGCGCGCCCCGGGCGCCGAGCAGATTCCGCAGCTGTCCGGCCTGCCGCTGTCCTCCTACTTCAGCGCGCCGAAGCTGCGCTGGATGCTTGACGAGACGCCGGGCCTGCGGGAGCGGGCGCAGCGGGGCGAGGTGCTGTTCGGCACCATGGAGTCGTGGCTGATCTGGAACCTCACCGGGGGGCCGGACGGCGGGGCGCACGTCACCGACGTCACCAATGCCAGCCGCACCATGCTGATGAACATCCGTACCTTGGAATGGGATTCGCATCTGCTCGACTTCTTCGGCATCCCGGAGGCGATCCTGCCGGAGATCCGCGGTTCGCTGGAGACCTACGGCACCGGGCGCGGCCCGCTCCAGGGCGTGCCGATCGCGGCGGCCCTGGGCGACCAGCAGGCCGCCTTGTTCGGGCAGACCTGTTTCTCCGCCGGTGAGGCGAAATGTACCTACGGCACGGGTAGTTTCCTGCTGCTCAACACCGGCACCGAGCTGGTCGCCTCGACCCACGGCCTGCTCACCACGGTGGCCTACCAGATCGCGGGGGAGCCGGCCCACTACGCGCTGGAGGGCTCGATCGCGATCACCGGCTCGCTGGTGCAGTGGTTCCGCGACGGCCTGGGGCTGATCGGCAGCGCCGCCGAGATCGAGACCCTGGCCCGTACGGTCGACGACAACGGTGGCTGTTACATCGTCCCCGCGTTCTACGGTCTGTTCGCGCCGCACTGGAGGCCCGAGGCCCGCGGGGTGATCGCCGGCCTGACCAGCTACATCACCAAGGGACACCTGGCCCGGGCGGTGCTGGAATCGACCGGCTGGCAGACCCGGGAGGTGCTCGACGCGATGAACGCTGACTCCTCGCTGCGGCTGAAGGCGCTGAAGGTCGACGGCGGGATGACCTCCGACAACCTGCTCATGCAGTTCGTCGCGGATGTGCTCGACGTGCCGGTGGTGCGCCCGATGGTGGCCGAGACGGTTTCCCTCGGAGCCGGTTACGCGGCGGGGCTGGCCGTGGGGTATTGGTCCGACCTGGAAGGTCTGCGCCGTAATTGGCACCTGGCCGCGGAATGGCTGCCCGAAATGGACGAAGAACGCCGGGAGTCGGAATTCCGGAACTGGACATATGCGGTTCAACTCACCTTGGACTGGACTAGCAAGGTAGGTAATGCCACGACTCGTGTGAAATCACGATAAAAGGATATTCCTAACCCCGGCGGCAGGGGTCCCGGGAAATCCCGGAGGCAGTCAGGGGTTATTCCAAGGTGGCGCCCGAGGGGCTTCTGACCTGCTGAATTGATAATCTTTCGGCGTTCTCGAGCAAGGCGTCGCCGGTCGTCGCCGGGTTTCTTCCGGGGCTGGACCGTAAGGTTAGGTCTGCCTGATTCCGATGATTCGAGTCGGCTTCATGCACCATGGGCCAAGCAGTCAGCCAGGCGTTCGCGGGAGCCGTCCGACCGGATTCCCGTGCGGCGAATATGGAGGCACGACCGGCTATGAGGCAATCATGACCATCATTACTTCGCGGTTCGAGCGGCGGGCGGGCAAGGGCGGGAACGCCGAGTCCGCCGACCGGGAGAGCACACTCGGCGTCGCCCGGCGCCTGAGCGCCCGCCGCAGCGACCGGCACCGGGGCGAGCCCTGGCGAGACTGGGCCGCCATCGGCCTTCTCAATCACGCACAGATGCTCGCCGTCGCCCTGATCGCCCCGAGCTGGCCCTGGTTGCTGCTGGCTGCACTACCTCTCAGCCTGACCTTCGCCACCGGCACCCTGACCATCCTGCACGACGCCGGTCACCGCCGGTTCTCCCGCAAGACCTGGCCGAACGTCCTCGCCACCCAGACGGCCATCCCGCTGGGCTTCTTCGTGCAGCACTGGACCCTGAAACACCGTGTGCACCACCGGTCGTCGCAGGTGTACCCGCTGGACGAGGCCACCCGTAACACCACGGTCCGGATGCACCCGGGCATCGAGCGCAAGCCGATCCACCGCTATCAGCACTTCTATGCGTGGTTCCTCTACGCGTTCGCCTGGGTGGGCGAGCTGGACAGCCAGATCACCTACGTGCGCAAGGGCAACATCATCGGCCTGGAGGTGCCGCCCTTCCGGGTGCGGCTGGGCCAGTGGCTGTTCGAGAAGGCTTTCTGGGCACTGGTGATCAGTCCGTACGGGATCCTGCTGGGGCCGGGCAAGTTCGCGCTCTACTTCATGGTGGCCATGAGCCTGGGCGCGGTCCAGGCCGCGATCGTGCTGGTGGTCGGGCACATCAACGAAGGGCTCTACGCGCCGGACGAGCAGCCGGCGCCGAAGGACTGGTCCAAGCACCTGGTCGCCACCACGGCCTCGTTCAACACCGGCAGCCTGCCGATGCGCTGGCTGACCGGTGGCATGACCCATCACCTGGCTCACCACCTCAAGCCGGTGGCCCCGCGGCACCAGCTGCCGCAGCTGCACACCACCGTGGTGGCGAAGGTGGTGCAGGCCTCCGGGCTTCCGCACGTGGAGTACCCGACCCTGACGTCCGCCACGATCAGCCACTACCGTCGGCTGAAGGAACTGGGGCACAGCGACGGCGGTCCGCCCGTGGTTACCGGGCCCACCGCCACCTGAGAGAAAGCACGTGAGTAGACGGTGAACGCACCAGCGATCCTGGTCGCCTTTCTCGACGCGATCGCCTTCGGTGCGTCGACCGCATTGATGCACCACAGCGCCTCCCGTGCCCCCGAGGGGCCGGGAGGCCTGCGGGGTCTGGCGCACCTGCTGCGGCACCTCGCCAACCAGCCGACGTGGCTGGCCGGGATCGCGGCCAGCCTCGGGGGTCTGGGCCTGCACGCCGTCGCCCTCAGGCTCGGGTCGCTGGCGGTGGTACAGCCGATCGTCGTCACCGGGCTGGTCTTCGCGTTCGTCTTCCGCGCGGTGCTCGATCGCCGGTGGCCGCAGCCCCGCATCATGATCTGGGTGGTCGTGGTGGCGGCCGGGATCGCGGTGTTCCTCGTCGGCGCGCGCAGCAGTGAGAGCTCACCCGACGTCAGCTCGAGATCGGCACTGGTCTTCGTCGCCGTGGCCGGCTGCGCCGCGGCCGTCACCTGGTGGCTGGCCACGCGAGCACCCACCACCCGGGCCGGTCTGCTCATGGGCATCGCCGGCGGCCTGATCTTCGGCCTGATCGCCTCGATGATCAAGGTGGTCACGTCGTCGGCCAGTATCTGGGAAGCCCTCACCACCTGGCCGATCTACGTGCTCGCGGGGCTCGGCGCATCCGGGTTCCTCAGCAACCAGTACGCCTACAACCGGGCGCCGCTGTCGCACTCACTACCGGTGCTCAACGTGGTGAACCCGGTCATCGCGGTCACTTTCGGCGTGCTCGTGTTCAGCGAGTCCCCCAGCTCCGACCCGGCCCTGCTGAGCCTCGAGGTGGCCGGGCTGATCACGGTGCTGACCGGCGTGGCGTTCCTGGCCCGCGAGGGTGACGAACACCCCACGTCGTCACCGGGCCAGCGACTGGAAGCCCCACTCCCTGGTGATCAGGCAAAGTGTTCCCGGAGTTCCAGAACTCCGGAACGCTGAGGCATCAGCCCAGTAGGTCTACCGCCTCGTGGAACTCGTCCAGCGTCTCGCGGGCGAGCACGGTCAGATCCGTTGCGTAACCCGGTGAACGCCATCGCACGAAGGCCTCACGCAGCGCTCGCGCGCCGAGGTCCGCGGCCAGGCCCGCCGTCGCGGCCGGCACCGCCCGCTCGATCAGCGCCTGCTCCAGGGCCTGCGCCAGACGGGCGTGCTTGAAGGCCGACCGCTCGCGCAGGTCTTCGTGGGAGGCGACGACGGCGTGCAGGCGGGCACTGGGTTCCCGGCGTTCCGGCGGGAAGTACGCGGCCAGCTCGACGACGGCGGCGGCCACGGTCTCGAACGGCGTCGCCGAGGCCGGTGCGGCGGCGACGGCGTCGTGCAGCATCTTCACCTGTTCCTCCTGCCCGGCGAAGAGCACCTCCCGCTTGTCGGGGAAGTGCCGGAAGAAGGTCATCTTGGAGACCCCGACGTGGGCGGCGATCTGGGCGACCGTGGTGGCCTCGTAACCGTTCTCGGCGAACAGCTCGACGGCGGCGTCGATCAGCCGCAGACGCGTGTTCGGTTCCCAGCGAGCCATGGACGACAGCCTAGTGACGTGACTGGGTAACGTCACCAGTGCTACCTTGATGTTACTCAGTCACATCAAGGAGGACGTCATGCGAGTTTTCGTCACCGGAGCCAGTGGCCACATCGGTTCGGCGGTCCTGCCGGAGCTGGTCGGCGCCGGTCATGAGGTGGTCGGGCTGGCCCGGTCCGACGCCTCCGGGAAGAAGGTGCGCGAGCTGGGGGCCGACGTGCGGCGCGGGTCGCTGGACGACCTGGACCTGCTGCGTGAGGCCGCGACCGAGGCCGATGCGGTGATCCACCTGGCCTTCAGCAACGAGCTGATGATGAGTGGGGATTTCGCCGGGGCGGTGGCGAAAGACCTGACGCACGTGGGCGCCCTGGGTGATGCGCTGGCCGGCACCGGCAAGGCGCTGTTCGGGATCGGCATGCAGCGCACGGCCGACGCGAAGGCTAACGTCACGATCGACGCCAACCCGCGCTCCCAGGTCACCCGGCTGATCGCGGACTACGCCCAGAAGGGCGTTCGGTCAGTGACTTTCGCCGTCCCGCCGGTGACCCACAGTGATCTCGACCGGCACGGCTTCATCCCGCTGATGATCAGCATCGCCCGCCGCACCGGGATCTCCGGCTACCCGGGCACGGGCGAGAACACCTGGCCGGCGGCGCACACCCGCGACGTCGCCACGCTGTACCGGCTCGCCCTGGAGAAGGCCCCGGCCGGCGCGCAGCTGTACGCGGCCACCGAGCAGGGTGTGCCGCTGAAGAAGATCGCCGAGGTGATCGGCCGGAAGCTGGGCATCCCGACCGAGAGCATCCCGGACGAGAAGACCGACGAGCACTTCGCCGGGTTCCCCTTCGTGCGCATCGATTTCCGCATGCCCAACGACGAGACCCGGAAGCTGCTCGACTGGACGCCGTCGTACCCGGGCCTGCTGGCCGACCTGGAGGAGGGCCACTACTTCCACCCCTGACCCCTTGTCGTGATCATGCAAAACCTCCCCGGCGTTCTAGAACTCTTGCGGTCACAGTTCTAGAACTCCGGGGAGGTTTTGCATGATCACGGGGGATTGGGAGGTCAGAGACCGCGGGCCCGCATCATCTCGCCGAACGGGAGCACATCGGCGAAAGGATCTTTCACCACAGACTTTCCAGCAGTGGACGAGGAACCCGCCCCGGCCATCAGCGCCGTGAGCTGGCGCGCCGCGCGCCCGACCCGGCCGGACAACTCGGTGCTGCCGGCCGACGCCCAGTCCTCGCTCGCCGCGTACACCGCGGTGGGCACGACGACCGCCTTCAGGTAGCTGAACAGCGGCCGCACGGCGTGTTCCAGGGCCAGCGAGTGGCGGGACGAACCGCCGGTGGCCGCGATCAGCACCGGCTTGCCCTCGAGGGCGCCCAGCTCCAGTACGTCGAAGAAGGACTTGAACAGTCCGCTGTACGACGCGCTGAAGATCGGCGTCACCGCGATCAGGGCGTCGGCCTCGGTGACCGCCTTGATCGCGGAAACCAGCTCACCGGTGGGGAAACCGGTCAGCAGGTGATTTGTGATGTGGTGCGCCAGATCGCGCAGCTCGATCACCGTGAGCTCGACGTCCGTCCCGGCCGCGACAGCCGCGCCGAGCTTGTCGGCCAGCAATCGGGTGGACGACGGCTGACTCAGACCGGCGCTGATCACGACCACCGATGACGTACCCATGACTGTTACTTCCCGACCGACGAGACCGACGAGACCGACGAGACCGACGCGTCCTCAATTTTGGCCTTCGAAGCCGCGAGAAGCGAAGCGTGCGTAGGCGCGTCGGGTGTACCCGGTGCCCGGCGCGACGCGAACTCGGCCCGCAGCGTGGGCAGGATCTCGCCGAGCAGGTCGAGCTGCTCCAGCACCGTCTTCAGCGGCAGGCCGGCGTGGTCGATCAGGAACGACTGACGCTGGTAGTCGCCCACGTACTCGCGGAAACTCAGCGTGCGGTCGATGACTTCCTGCGGGCTGCCGACGGTCAGCGGAGTTTGCGAGCTGAAGTCCTCCAGCGAGGGCCCGTGCCCGTAGACCGGCGCGTTGTCGAAGTACGGCCGGAACTCCCTGACCGCGTCCTGCGACTTCCTGCGCATGAAGAACTGACCGCCCAGGCCGACGATCGCCTGCTCGGGCGTGCCGTGGCCGTAGTGCGCGAACCGCTGACGGTAGAACTGCACCATCCGCTGAGTGTGCTCCGGCGGCCAGAAGATGTGGTTGTGGAGGAATCCGTCACCGTAGTAGGCGGCCTGCTCCGCGATCTCCGGGCTGCGGATCGAGCCGTGCCAGACGAACGGCGGGATGCCGTCGAGCGGGCGCGGCGTCGCGGTGAAGCCCTTGAGCGGGGTGCGGAACTTGCCCTCCCAGTCGACGACGTCCTCACGCCACAGCCGGCGCAGCAGCGCGTAGTTCTCCAGCGCCAGGTCGATGCCGTTGCGGATGTCCTGGCCGAACCACGGGTAGACCGGGCCGGTGTTGCCGCGGCCCATCACCAGGTCGACGCGGCCGTCCGCGAGCTGCTGCAGCATCGCGTAGTCCTCGGCGATCTTGACCGGGTCGTTCGTGGTGATCAGCGTGGTCGAGGTCGAGAGGATGAGCTTCTCGGTGGTCGCCGCGATGTAGCCGAGCATGGTCGTGGGTGACGACGGCACGAACGGCGGGTTGTGGTGCTCACCCGTCGCGAAGACGTCCAGGCCGACCTCTTCGGCCTTCTGGGCGATACGAACCATCGCCTTGATCCGCTCGCGTTCGCTCGGCTCGTGACCCGTGGTGGGGTCCGGCGTCACGTCGCCGACCGAGAAAATTCCGAACTGCATCACGAACTCCCTGCTCAGGCTGGTTGTCACCGCTATCGGTGACATCATCTCCAATACATCGTTGCCTGAGCAACTACTTGGCGGTCCCCGTCATTCCCGCGACCCGCCCGGCGCTTGGCGGGCGCGTCGCGACGGGTCTGTGTAGCGTTCCTCGCCGTGCCCGGGGCCGGTCCGCACAACCGGTCCTCCCCCGGCGTACCGGAACGGATGGACATCCAGATGGTGAACAGGAACCGAGTGCGGAACTCCGAAGACGGCACCAGTAGTTATCCAGACATGAACGAGTCACGTACGGCCGGCCTCTCAGGTGCCTGGACCGTTCGTCGTGCACGCCTCGTCGACATCCCCGCGGTGTCCCGCATGCTGCGGGCGCCGTCCCTGGCCGACTGGCCGCTCCCCGGCGGCGTCTCCGGCGACGACATCACCTCGGCCACCCGGCTGATGCTCACCCACGTCGGGCTGGAGCACGGTGAGTTCTGGGTCGCCGATGAGAACGGCCAGGTCAGGGCCGCGGTCGTGCTGCTTCCGCCGATGGTGCCCACGGGTGCCGGCGATCTGGAGGGCGCCCTGAAGGTCGGGCTCGGGCTGGCGCCCGGCCTGCACGACAGCACTGATGTGGCCCAGCTCGCCGAGATGGCCGGCGCCCCGGTGATGCACTGGCTGCTGATGCCGCTGCATGCCCCGGGTGATGACGAGGTGCTCGCCGAGCTCCTCGAGGCCGCGCTGCCCGCGGTCGACATGACCGGTATGCCGGTCTTGTGTCTGGAGCCGATCGCCCCCGCCGCCCCGATCCGGGCGGCCGGGTTCGAGCCGCTGGTCGTGCCGCTCGACGTCGCGGTCACGGTCTCCCTGCGTCCGGGCGTCCAGGCGCCCGACGACGCGGGATCGTTGTTCGCAGACGTTCTGTAGCCACCCCCCGTCAGCCTCTAATTGAGGACGACGTGGGCACCGCGCGCTGGCGGCTCCGGTTGGGTGGGGGCTCACCTTCTTTGTTGGTGATCATGCAAAACCTCCCCGGTGCTCTAGAACTCTTAGGCCCACAGTTCTAGAACTCCGGGGAGGTTTTGCATGATCACGGGGGTTTGGTGGTCGGGTCAGCGTGGGGGCATGCGGATGGCGCCGTCCATGCGCACGGTCTCACCGTTGATGTAGTCGTGGTCGATGAGCATGAGGGCGAGCTTGGCGTACTCGTCGGGGCGGGCCAGGCGCTGGGGGAAGGGGACGGCGGCGGCCAGGCCGGCCAGGTACTCCTGGGTGACGCCGGCCAGCATCGGCGTCTGAACCGTGCCGGGCGCGATGGTGTTGACCCGGATGCCGTACTGGGCCAGGTCGCGGGCCGCCGGCAGGCAGAGCCCGACCACGCCACCCTTGGACGACGCGTAGGCCGCCTGCCCGACCTGCCCCTCGAACGCGGCCACCGACGCGGTGTTGATGATGACTCCGCGCTGGCCGTTCTCGTCGGCCGTGGTCTCGGCGATCCGCTCGGCGGCGTAGGTGAGCACGGTGAACGTGCCGATCAGGTTGATCTGGACGACCTTGGCGTAGAGGGCGATGTCGTGGCGGCCCTTCTTGCCGAGAATTCTTGCTGCGGAACCGATCCCGGCGCAATTCACGACGCTGCGCAGGGGTGACCCGTAGGAGGACGCCTCGGTCACGGCAGTCTCCACCGAGTCCGGGTCGGTCACGTCCACGCCCAGGTAGGTGACGCCGTCGATCGGTTCGGCCTTCTCGATACCGGAGGGCAGGTCGAACCCGTACACCCGGGCCCCACCGGCCGCCAGCGCCGTCGCGGTGGCCCGGCCCAGCCCGGAGGCCGCACCGGTGACGATCGCCGCGGTGTTCGAGATCTGCATCAGGATCCTTCCGCTGTTCGGATAATGCCTTTCGTGTCCTTGGCGAGGGACCGGCCGATCACCATCCGCTGGATCTGGTTGGTGCCCTCGAAGATCTGCATCACCTTCGCCTCGCGCAGGTAGCGCTCCAGCGGGAAGTCGCGGGTGTAGCCGACCCCGCCGAGTACCTGCACGGCGTCGGTGGTCACGCGCATCGCGTTGTCGGTGGCGACCAGCTTGGCGATCGAGGCCTGGCGGGTGAAGGGCAGCCCGAGGTCGCGCCGGCGGGCCGCGGACAGGTAGGCCGCCCGCGAGACCTCAACGGCCGCGGCCATGTCGGCCAGCAGGAAGCTCAGACCCTGGTGGTCGATGATGGCCCGGCCGAACGTCTCGCGCTCCTGCGCGTAGGCCACGGCGGCGTCGAGTGCGGCCTGGGCCAGGCCGGTGGCGACCGCCGCAATGCCGAGACGGCCCGAGTCCAGGCCCTTCAGGGCAATTTTCAGCCCTTCGCCCTCGGCCCCGACGCGGTTCTCGACCGGGACCCGGACGTCGGTGAGCCGGATCGAGGTGGTGTGCGAGGCGGTGAGGCCCATCTTGCGCTCGGGCGGATCGGACTCCAGGCCCGGGGTGTTCGCCGGCACCAGGAAGCAGGAGATGCCGGTGCCGGTGCGGGCCATGACCTTGTAGAAGTCGGCCTGCCCGCCGTGGGTGGTCCAGGCCTTGACCCCGTCGAGCACGTACTCGTCGTTCCTCAGCACGGCCCGGGTGCGCATCGCGGCCGGGTCGGATCCGGCGTGTGGCTCGGAAAGGCAGTAGGCGCCCAGTTGTTCGCCGCCGAGCAGGCCGGGCAGCCAGCGCTCGCGTTGCTCCGGGGTACCGAACTCGGCCGGGCCGAAGCAGGACAGCACGTGCACGCTGACACCGACCCCGACGCTGGCCCAGACCGTCGCGATCTCTTCCAGCACCTGGAGGTAGACCTCGTAGGGCTGGTCGCCGCCGCCGTACTCGCCCGGATAGGGCAGGCTCAGCAGTCCGGCCCGCCCGAGCAGGCGGAAGGTGTCGCGGGGGAAGATCTCGTCGGCCTCGTGCCGGACCACCTGGGGTGCGAGCTCACGGTGCGCGAGTTGCCGGGTCAGCGCTATGAGGTCGGCCGCCTCAGCGGTCGGCATGACACGGTCGGCGGGCAAGCGTCCCTCCTCACTGAGCGGCGGAGTTCAGTATGCCGCTTCAGTGAGGAGTTTGTTACTGCCTGAGCATGGCGAGATCCGTCGTCAGCCGGCCTTCTGGAGCTCCGCGTTGTGCACGCGCTGGGTCGATGCCGGGAACTCGGCCAGCTTGGCCGGGGCCCGCAGCGGACGGGAGACCAGGTTGCCCGTGTCGTTCGGGCACGCATTGTCAGCGAAGGACGCTGCGCAGTCGGTGCACCAGGTGCACTCGAACGAGCAGATCCAGACATCGGGGGAATCCGCGGGGAGGTCCACGTCACAGGATTCGCAGTTGGGTCGCAGCTCAAGCATGATCGGACGCTAACACGCTCCGATACAGCGTTTTTCGGCCGTCACGACCCTCTCTTTACGTAGTCCCGCGACTACTGGGCCATTCTGCCCTATACGGGTCAGAACGATGCCGCGAAACCACGCATCGTGCAGGCTGGGCGGCGGACCGTCGCGGCCGGAACGGAAAGATTTCTGAAGTTACTCAAGGTAGTTCTGGTCTCGGAGGGTGAGCGAAACCCGATATGTCGTGATCATGCAAAACCTCCCCGGGAAGGTTCGCATGATCACGACGTCAAGGGTGGGGTCAGAAGGCCGAGGCCAGCGCTTTCGCGAAGGCCGGGAGGTCGTCCGGCTTGCGGCTCGTGATCAGGGGTCCGGGGCCCTTCAGGTCCACCACGACCTCCTGGTCGACCCACTCCGCACCGGCGTTGCGCAGGTCGGTCTTCAGGCTCGGCCACGACGTGAGCGTGCGACCGCTCACCGCCCCGGTCTCCACGAGCGTCCACGGGGCGTGGCAGATGGCGGCGACCGGCTTACCGGCGTCGAGGAAGGACTTCACGAAGGCCACGGCCTCCGGAACGGTCCGGAGGGCGTCGGGGTTCGCCACGCCGCCGGGCAGGACCAGACCGTCGTAGTCCTGCGCGACGGCCTCGCTGACCGGGAGGTCGGCGTCGAAGGTGTCGCCCTTGTCGAGGTGGTTGAAGCCCTGAACGGTCTTGCTGTCACTTCCGACGATGAGGACGGGCTGCCCGCCCGCCTTCTTCACCGCCTCCCAGGGGTCGGTGAGCTCGACCTGCTCGACCCCCTCGTCCGCAACCAGGAAGGCAATCTTCTTTCCGCTGAGGGGCACGGTGAAACTCCTTACGTCGTTCGGTACAACGGGGGCCCGCGGATGTCGGGCCACCTCTGAGGAGCCTGGTCCGGGAGCGAGGGTTGCGCAGGCCGAGATGCGCGCGAGGATGGCCGCATGACTGACGAGGTGGTGGATCTGCTCGTGATCGGTGGCGGCCCGGCGGGCCTGTCGGCGGTGCGTGCCTACCGGGAGGAAGGCGGCAAGGGCCGGGTGGTCGTGGTCTCCGCCGATCCGGACGCGCCCTACGACCGGCCGCCCCTGTCCAAAGACTTCCTGCGCGGCGACTCCGCCGAAGCGGACCTGGGTCTGCTCGAGTCCGGCGAACTGTCGCGGCTGGAGGTGACCTGGGCCCGCGACCGGGTGACGGGCGTCGATGTCGGGGCCCGGCGCGCCGACACCCGCGACGGAGCCGGTTTCACCTACCGGTCGTGCATTTTCGCCACCGGATCGAATCCGGCCGACCTGCCGGTACCCGGAGGGGACGACAGCTCGGTCCTGCGGCTGCGCACCCTGGAGGACTCACGTCGGCTGAAGCGGGCCGCGAACGGGGCCAGGACGGCCGCGGTGATCGGCTCGGGGTTCATCGGCTGCGAGGCGGCGGCGTCGCTGCGCCGGCTCGGCCTCGATGTCGTCCTGATCACCGACGAGAGTTCGCCCCAGGCACAGCGTCTCGGTGACGAGGCCGGTGCCCGCATCACCGGCTGGCTGCGGGACGCAGGTATTCGGCTGATGGTGGACGCGGGTGTCACGGCGATCGAGCCGGCCGGCCCGGGCGTCCGGGTCGTCCTGGAAGGCCAGGACGACGTCACCGCCGACCTGGTGCTCACCGCCGTCGGTGTGCGCCCGGCGTCCGACCTGGCCGCCGCGGCGGGGCTCGACCTGCACGAGGGACGCATCGTCGTCGACTCCCACATGCGCACATCGGCGCCGGGCGTGCTGGCCGCCGGCGACGTGGCCTACGCGTTCAACACCGCGGCCGGGCGTGCGCTCGCGGTCGAGCACTGGTTCGACGCCGAGACGATGGGCAAGGTCGCGGGGAAGACCGCAGCGGGCTCACCGGACGCGCAATGGTCCGACCCGCCGGGCTTCTGGAGCCAGATCGGCGACCACTGGCTGAAGTACGCGGCCTGGGGCGACGGATACCAGGAGGCGCTGTTCGAGGACGGCGGCGACGGTGCCTTCACCGTCTGGTACCAGGACGAGAACGGCACGTGCGTGGGCGTTCTCACCCACCAGGCCGACGCGAACTATGAGAAGGCGTTCGGCCTTCTGAGCTAGCGGGCAAAGCAGAGGCCCCGGCGATGGTCCGCCGGGGCCTCTGCGTGGTTCCGGGGCCGATCAGCCCAGCAGCTCGCGGCTGATCCGGACCATGTCGTCGCGCTCGACGACCTTGACCCGGGCGCGGCTCTCGGGCTCGCCGAGGCTGACCTCGTGCGCGTCCAGAAGGTCCCAGCCCGCCCAGGTGGTGTAGTTGACACCCTTCAGCTCGAGCTGGGTCGTGATGTCCACGGCGCTCGGTGCCGGGTGGTCGGGCGAGACTTCCTTCAGGATGTGCGAGACCGTCTCGCTGGCGTCGCTCTTGGTGTGGCCGATCAGGCCGATCGGGCCGCGCTTGATCCAGCCCGTGCAGTAGAGGCCCTCGACCTGGTTGCCGTCGGCGTCGAGCACCCGGCCGCCGTCGTTGCTGACCACGTGGCGGGTGGAGTCGAACGGGATGCCGGGCAGTGACGAGCTGCGGTAACCGACGGCGCGGTAGACGGCCTGCACCGGCCAGTCGGTGAACTCGCCCGTGCCGCGGACGCTTCCGTCGCCGGTGAGCTCCATGTGCTCGGTGCGCAGGTTCTCCACCTGGCCGTCGCCGCTGATCTCCACCGGCGCTTCCAGGAAGTGGATGTGCAGGCGGTGCGGCTTGCCCGTCGGGTCTTTACCCACCCAGGCGTTGAGCGTCTTCATGACCTGCTTGACGTGCTTGTCCTCGTTGGCCGCGCGCATGCTGGCCTCGTCGAACTCGAAGCCCTCGGGGTGCACGACCACGTCGACGTTGGGGGAGTGGGCCAGCTCGCGCAGCTCCAGCGGCGAGAACTTGACCTGCACCGGGCCGCGGCGGGCGAACACATGCACGTCGGTGGCCTGGTTGAGCTTCAGACCGGCGTAGACGTTCGGCGGGATCTCGGTGACCAGCATCTCGTCGGCGGTCTTCGAGAGCACCCGGGCCACGTCGAGCGCCACGTTGCCGGCGCCGAGCACGGCCACGCTCGTGGCGGTCAGCGGCCAGTCGCGCGGCACGTCGGGGTGACCGTCGTACCAGGAGACGAAGTCCGCGGCGCCGAAGCTGCCGGGCAGGTCGGCACCCGGGATTGCGAGGTCCCGGTCGGCGATGGCACCGGTGGCGAAGATGACGGCGTCGTAGTGGGCGCGCAGGTCTTCGAGGGTGAGGTCGGTGCCGTAGTTGACGTTGCCGATGAAGCGGATGTTCTCGTGGTCGAGCACCCGGCGCAGGGCCTTGATGATCTCCTTGATCCGCGGGTGGTCGGGCGCCACCCCGTACCGGACCAGACCGTACGGAGCGGGGAGCCGCTCGATGACGTCGATCTCGACCGGGACCTCGGACTTGGTCAGGATGTCTGCGGCATAGATGCCAGCGGGGCCCGCGCCGATCACCCCGATGCGCAGAGGACGGGGGGCGGTAGTCGATTCAGTCATGGTTAGGTCAGCCTAACCTTGATCCTATATGAAATGGCAACATGAATCTGGTCACGTCTTCCCGGTCGGGCGCGTAATGCCCTCTCCTGGTTGCGTTTTGTTGCCGTTCAAATACGGAGCGCCCGGATCGCCGATTCGTATATCCGACAGGTGACGGAAAGTTATCGAACTGGAACAGCTTGCCGACAACACGGGCGAATCGTCCGCTATTCTCGGGTGCCCCAGGAGCCCCAGGGCCCTCTTGAGCGCGGTCGTCCCCTGCCCGGGCCGGACCGCTCCCGAGCTCCGTCAGCGCGGCGCCCCTCTGCGCGCCGATGCTGTGCGCCCGGACTCCGCCCTCCGCCGAACAGCTGGAGAACACGGACATGACAAAGACCGTCCTCGTCCGCCGGACCATCCGGGTGACCCTCACCGCGACCGTCGCCGTCGGCGTCCTCACCTCCGCGGCCGCCTGTGGCGGGGGTGGCGCGGATGCGGCCGGCTCCGCGCAGGTGGCCGGGGTGACCAAGGTGCGCTGGATCTACGACTGGACCCCCACGTCCGCTGATCTGCCCGTTCTGAAGGGTCTGGAGGAGGGCTGGTTCAAGCAGGCCGAGCTGGACGTCGTGACCACCCCCGGCGGTGAGATCAGTCAGTTGCAGTCGGTCGGCGCGGGAGAGCACGACATGACGGTCGGCGGTGGGGTGGAGCTGCTGATCAACCAGGCGCAGGGGCTACCGGTGCAGGCGGTCGGGGTGGTGCAGCCGCTGGCGCTGACCGGCCTGATCTGCAACCCGAACTCGAACATCACGGCCGACGACCCGAACACGCTGCTGGGCAAGAAGCTCGCCACGGCGAGCACCGACGCGGACGATGTGGTCTGGCAGGCCTGGCGTAACCACAAGGGGCTGAACGGCAAGGTCACCGAGGTGTCGCAGGACGCCGGACTGCCGCTGCTGTTCCAGGGGGTCGTCGACTGTTACCCCGAGTTCCTCACCCGGGCTCCGCTGGAGGCCGAGCAGGAGTTCGGCCGCAAGCCGGTGAAGATCTGGTACTCCAAGGACGAGAACGTGATCGGCCAGGTGCTCGACGTCAACACCGACTTCGCCGAGAAGAACCCGGCCGCGGTCAAGGGTTTCGTCGACGTCTACGCGCGGGGCATGCAATGGGCCGCGCGGAACCAGGCCGAGGCGGTGGAACTGATGACGAAGGTCTACCCGGACTCCGACCCGGCGGTCACGGCGCAGGAGCTGAAGACCCTCGCCACGTTCTGGGCCGGCTCCTACCAGGACAAGCACGGCTACCTGGCGATGAACGACGCCTCCTGGAAGCCGACCGCGCAGATGCTGAAGCAGGCCGGGCAGATCAGGGAACTGCCGGAGATGGCGAGCATTTACACCACGAAGTACCTGCCGGGCACCCCCTACCTGCCCTGAGGATGGGACGGTGGCGTAACGAAATGCGGATCTGGCGCGGTTCTCGGCGGGGCGGCAACCCTGAGTCTCGAGTTTGTTGTGAGTTTCCACCGAAGACGGCCGATCTGCCGGATTGACGGTTTCGGAAGCCCGTCGACTCCTGGTATCAGTCCTGGTTGTGTCGTAAGAGCAACTGGCGGCATGAGTGCCCACTGAGACTTTTGCGTGCTTTGACCCGCTCACGCGTACCGTGTGAGCAGGCGCAGGAGGCGCGTCGTGCCGAGTCAGGGAACGGACTTCCGTATGCCACATGTCGTCGTCATCAACCCGACCAGCTCGGCCGAGATCACCGCGGGCATCCAGGAGACGCTGGACCAGGCGGCCCGGCGCTGGGGTGTCACCGCTACCGCCGTCACGTCCTACGGTGGCCCGAGAACGATCGAGTCGGACGACGACGGCCGGGCCGCGGTCAGTCCGTTGCTGGCCACGGCGGGGCAGCACCGGGCCGACGCCTACGTGCTGGCCACCTTCTCGGAGGCCGGTCTTGACGAGCTGCGCGCGGCCGCGCCGGTACCGGTGATCGGGATCGCCGAGGCCGCGCTCACCTCGGCGATGGCCCACAGCCGCCGCCTCGGGGTGATCAGCACCGTGCCGATGGCCACGTTCCGGCACGAGCTCTACTGGGCCAAGCTCGGTGTGAGTGGCCGGGTGGTGGCCGATCTGGCCATCGGGCGCAGCGAGTTCGACCTGGGCTCGCGCGACGCGGCGAACGCCGTGCTGGTCGCCGGCCGGGAACTGGTCGACCGCCGGGGGGCCGAGGCGGTGATCCTGGGCTGTGTCGGTCTGGGGCACCTGCGGGGTCCACTGGCCGACGAGCTGGGTGTGCCGGTGATCGAGCCGTGCGCGGCCGGGGTGGCGATGGCCGCGATGGCTCTGGCCGACTTCCCGCCGGACGTGATGCCCCCACGCACCCAGCCCGCGCCGCCCCCCGCCTCCTACACACCGGAACCGGCCTACGACCCGGGTCCCGGCCGGGGATATGCACCCGAACCGCAGTACGGCCGGTACTCCTAGGGCAGCGGCGAGAACGTTCGCCACATCGGGGCCGCTCTTCGCCACGGCGGTGATTCCGGGACGGGCCCTGACGGCCGGGGTCGGGGTACTACCGTCAGGGGTCGGACCTCGGCCACCGCCCGGTCGGGCGGGTTAAGGAGAACTGATGAGTGGGTACCTGGTGGCCGCGGCGACGTCCGGCCTGGGCCACGCGATCGCCCGGCAGCTCGTGCTGGCCGGTCATGACGTCTCGATCTGCGGGCGCACCGCCGACCGGGTCCAGACCGCGGTGACCGCGCTGAACGAGGGCGCCGTCAACGGCACCGCGACCGGCCGTCCCGTCGACCTGACCGACGGGGACGCGCTGAACGCCTGGGTGCAGGACGCGGCCACCCGCTTCGGCGGCCTGAACGGTGTCGTGGTGAACACCGGGGGCCCACCCGCCAAGGGCTTCGACGACACGGTGGACGAGGACTGGCAGCTCGGGTTCGAGCTGCTGCTGCGCCCGGCCGTGCGCCTGGTGCGCGCCGCCCGGCCGCATCTGGTGAAGGGCGACAGCAGCGTCCTGTTCTGTACCTCGAGCCAGGTGCGGGAGCCCTCCGACGACCTGATCCTCTCCAGCGTGTTCCGGTCGGGTGTGGCCGCCCTGGCCAAGTCGCTGAGCCGCAGCTGGGCTCCGGACATCCGGGTCAACCAGCTGATTCCCGGCCGGATCGCCACCGATCGGGTCGCCCAGCTCGACGAGGGCCGTTCTCTGCGGTCGGGTCTCAGTGTGGACGAGATCCAGGAGCAGTGGAGCGGGAAGATCCCGGCGGGCCGCTACGGCGACCCGGACGAGTTCGCCGCCGCCGCGGTGTTCCTGCTCTCACCCGCAGCCTCGTACGTCACAGGCGTCAGCCTTCAGGTGGACGGCGGTCTGATGACGGGAATCTGAACACCGCCGGGTTGCCGGGTTCGCGACGTATGGTGGACGCGGGTTCTCTGACGGAACGAGCAGGGTGGCGATGATCAACTACGTGGTGGACGGCGATCCACAGGCACCCGTGCTCGTGCTCGGTTCCTCGATCGGCACCTCGCACCACCTCTGGGACCCGCAGTTGCCCGGGCTGGTGCAGGACTTTCGGGTTGTCCGCTTCGACCTGCCCGGTCACGACGGCAAACCCGCTCCGGTGGGCCCGTACACCGTCCGGGCCCTGGCCGAGGAGGTGCTCCGGGTCGCCGACGCGGTGGGTGTCGAAACCTTCGTCTACTGCGGCCTTTCGATGAGCGGGGCGATCGGGCAGCAACTCGCGCTCGATCACCCCGACCGGGTCACGAAACTCGTCCTGGTCTGCACCTCGGCGACCTTCGGCGACGACCCGGCGCCCTGGCTCGACCGGGCCGCGCGGGTGCGGGCCGAGGGCACCGGTTTTCTGGTCGACCTCGCCCGGGGCCGCTGGTTCGTGACGGACGCGCCGGTGCCGCCGCACGGCCGGGAACTGCTCGAGGCCCAGACCGGCATCGACGCGGAGGGCTACGCCGCCTGCTGCGAGGCCCTGGCGACCTTCGACTCCCGCGACGCGCTGGGCGGGTTGCGGGTACCGACCCGGGTGATCGCCGGTGCCCGTGACATCGCCACGCCGCCGGCCATGGCGCAGGAGCTGACCGACTCGATCCCCGGCGCCGACCTCGTGGTGGTGCCGCAGGCGGCGCACCTGGCCAACGTCGAGCAGCCCGCGGCGGTGCTGCAGGCCATGCGGGGGCATCTGCGGTGACTGTGTGAACACCGCCTGAACCGCACCTGAACCACGGGGGATCCGAACGTGTACCCCAATTGGGAGTGCGGGCCGGTCCTGGCTACAGTCGGGCGCCGACACACGGAGGTGCACGGATGCGGCTCAGACTGACGCCGAGGGACACGACCATCATCGACCTGATCGTCCAGGCGGGAAACGCGCTGGTCGAGGGGGCCGATCTGCTGCAGGCCGTGATCCGGGCCCAGGCCGGTGACCGCCCCGACCTGCTGCTGAAGGTCCGCGACGCCGAGCACGCCAGCGACGAGATCGTGCACGCCACGATGCGGAAGCTGAACACCACCTTCGTCACGCCTTTCGACCGTGAGGACATCTACGCCCTGTCCTCGGCGCTGGACGACTGCATGGACAACATGGAGGCGGCGGCCGACATGGTCGTGCTCGCCAATCCGGCGAAGCTGCCCGACGGGGTCGAGATTCAGCTGTCCGTGCTCCAGCAGCAGGCCGCCGTCACCGCCGCCGCCCTGCCGGGCCTGCACACGATGAAGGGCCTGGAGGAGTACTGGGTCGAGATCAACCGGCTGGAGAACGACGCGGACGAGGCCTACCGCGACATGCTCGCGGAGCTCTTCTCCGGTGCCTACCAGCCGCTCGAGCTGCTCAAGGTGCGCGAGGTCATCGACGCCCTGGAAGACGCCGCCGACGCCTTCGAACTGGTGTCGCACCATGTCGAGACCATCGCGGTCAAGGAGTCCTGACCCGTGTCCCTGACCCTGACCCTCGTGGTCCTGGTCGTGGCCGTCGCGCTGGTCTTCGACTACACCAACGGTTTTCACGACGCGGCCAACGCCATCGCGACAGCGGTCTCGACGCGCGCCCTGTCCCCGCGGGCCGCCCTGGCCATGGCCGCCGTCTTCAACGTGATCGGTGCCCTGCTGGGCCACGGCGTGGCCGAGACCGTGGGCAGCGGCATCATCAGCCCACCGAGCGGGCACGAGGGTCTGCTCATCGTGTTCTCCGGCCTGGCCGGTGCCATCACCTGGAACCTGGTGACCTGGGCGCTCGGACTGCCCTCCTCCTCGTCCCACGCCCTGATCGGTGGCCTGGCCGGCGCCGCGGTCGTGGTCTCATCGCCCGTGCACTGGTCGGTGATCCTGGACAAGGTGGTGATCCCGATGGTGCTCTCACCGCTGGTCGGGTTCGGTCTCGCCTTCCTGGCCATGGTGGGTGTGCTCTGGCTCTTCCGCCGGGCCCGGCCCGGGCCGGTGACCCGCGGGTTCCGCACCGCCCAGATCGTCTCCGCCGCGGCGATGTCGCTCGGGCACGGTCTGCAGGACGCCCAGAAGACGATGGGTGTCATGACCCTCGCCCTGATCGCCGGCGGCTATCACAGCAGTGGCGCCGGGATTCCCCTCTGGGTGACGCTTTCCGCCGCGGCGGCGATCAGCCTGGGCACCGCCTCCGGCGGCTGGCGGATCATGCGCACCCTGGGCCGGGGCGTCATCGAGCTGGACCCGGCGCGGGGTTTCGTGGCCGAGACGGTCGCCTCGTCCGTGCTCTACACGACCGCCTACGCCTTCCACGCCCCGATCTCGACCACCCACACCATCACTGCGGCGATCATGGGAGTGGGCGCGACCAAGCGCCGCACCGCCGTTCGCTGGGGCGTCGCCGGTGACATCCTCACCGCGTGGGTGCTGACGCTGCCGGCCGCGGCGCTGGTCGCCGGGCTGCTCAGTCTTCTTCTTCACCCGCTGGCGTAGGTTCCTCGCCGAGACGGGCCGTGGTGGCGTCGTCTTCCTGCCCGTCGAAGTACTTCTCCAGCACCTCGCGGAACACCGGGCGTTCCGGCGCGGCGTAGGCGAAAAGCGTCATCGAGGAGCGCAGCTTCGCGGCGTCCACCGAGCCCAGCACGGCGGGCGCGGTGGTGTCGCGCAGGCCCAGCAGGATCGACGCGCACTCCTGAAGGCGCGGTCCGAGGACGGGGTGGGCCAGGTAGGCCCGGGCCTCGGGCAGGCCGTTGATCGCGTACCGCACCGAGGTCGCGCTCAGGCCCAGGCCGGCGACCTGCGGCAGGACGAACCACATCCAGTGGGTGGTCTTGGCCCCGGCGCGGAGCTCGGCCACGGCCCGCTCGTAGGTACCGCCGGAGTTCTGGGCCTCGACGAAACGCCCGAGGCCGAAAGGGTCGTCATTCATGTCGGCCATCATCGGTTCTCACTGATCAGTGTGGCCAGTACGCCGGGCGTCAGGGCCTGGAACATGTGCTCCACGTCGCCCGGATAGACCATGTAGTCGCCCGGCCCCAGCTCGATCGGGTTGCTCGTCGGCCCGACCAGGGCCCGCCCCGAACCGAGCACCACGTGCTCGATCGTGCCCACCCGGTGCGGCTCGGAGATCCGGCCCGGCCCGATCTCGACGTTCAGCCGGTACAGGTCGCGCGTGACACCGGCCGGGCCGGCCGACATCAGATACGCCGCATAGTCACCCTGTCCCGACACCAGCGGCGTGCCCTGACCGTTGCGCACCACACCGATCTTCGGCCGGGGCGGGTCGATCAGCCGGCTCACCGGCAGGTCGAGCGCTGTGGCCAGGGCCCACAGGGTCTCGACGTTCGGGTTGCCGGCCCCCGACTCCAGCTGGGAAAGCGTCGACTTGGCCAGCCGGGCCTGCTTGGCCAGCTCGCTCAGCGACATGCCGCTGCGCTCGCGCTCGCTGCGCAGGGCGGCGGCCAGCACGGCCTTGGGGTCGAGCGGGGAATCATCATCGGGAAGCATGGGCGTTCGCCGTACCGATCACTCGTTTCGTTTGACGAACGCAGGATGCCACGTTCATCCTTACGGGCATGCGGTCAGTATGGCGAACGGTGGGTCCGGAACGGGCCCGGGCCATTGCTCTTGTCTGTGCGGCCGACACCCTGGTGGCCGTGTCGTTCGGCGCGATCGCCGTCGGCGGAGGCCTGGACCGCTGGGTGCCGGTGGTGCTCAGCCTTCTGGTGTTCGCCGGTGGGGCGCAGTTCGCCGCGGTCGGCACGGTGCTCGCCGGTGGGTCCGCGACCGCCGCCGTCGTCACCGGCCTGCTGCTCAACGCCCGGCTCCTGCCCTTCAGCTTCAGCGTCTCCGACATGATCCGGGGTGGCCCCCTGCGCCGGGCGCTCGGCGCGCAGATCGTCACCGACGAGACGGTGGCCCTGGCCCTGGCCGAACGTGATCCGGCACGTCGCGCCGCCGTGTTCTGGGCCTGCGGGGTGGCGCTGTTCGTCTGCTGGAACATCGGCGTGGTGGCCGGGGCGGTGGCCGGCACCTGGATCGGCGACACCGACGCGCTCGGCCTGGACGCCGCGTTCCCCGCCGTGCTGGTCGCGATCGTGCTGCCGGCCCTGAACACCCGCCGCATCCGGGCCAGTGCCGGAATCGGTAGCCTGGTAGCGGTTGTCAGTACACCCCTGCTGCCCGCGGGGCTGCCGGTGCTGGCCTCGCTGGCGGGCCTGGTCGCGCTCGTCCGGCGCCCGGACCGAGCCCACCCGGACCGAGCACCCGGACCGAGCCCGCTCCGCCGAGCGCGCCGATGGGCGTCCCTGATGCCCATTCTGGCCGTCCTCGTCCTTGCCGCAGGCACTTTCGCCTTCCGGATCGCAGGCCCGGCACTGGCCGGCCGCTACGAGTTCTCGGAAAGGGCACAGGCCTGGATGGCCTCGGCCGCCACCACCCTCCTGGCCGCCCTGATCGCCACGAGCACCCTGATCCAGGACGGCTCCTTCGCCGGCTGGGCCCGGTTCACCGGGGTGTCGCTGGCCGTGGTGCTGGTGCTGTTCCGGGCCCCGTTCCCACTGGTGGTGATCGCAGCCGCGGTGACGACGGCAGCCCTGCGCCAACTAGGCGTGGCCTGACCCCTCCCAAAAAAACCTTTCCGTGATCATGCAAAACCTCCCCAGAGTTCTAGAACTCTGCATGATCGCAAACAAGGGTCAGGGGATCTTGTATCTATCTGCAGATGGCGGGGCCGATCCGCGAGCGCGACGTCGACGGGCACGAATCCGCCCTGCGGGCACATTTTCCGCCACCCATCGGGGGGCGGGCAGTGGCTGGCGGGGCCGCGCTGACGCGCACCGGCCGGCCGTCGCCGCCCTGGTGGCCACGATCGGCGGGGGCGGCAACGAATTCACGCCTCTGGTGGTCATGTACCGGGCTCACGGCTACTCCACCGTGGGGGTGGACACGTTGCCGGTCGCCTACGTGGCCGGTCTGGTTCCGGGGCTCCTGGTGGCCTCGGCGCTTTCCGACCGGCACGGGCGCCGTCCGGTGACGATCGTCGGGGGATCGCCTCGGTGGTGGGTAGCCTGCTTATCGCGCTGGGGCCGTGGGGTGCCGGATGGGTCGCGGCGGGGCGGCTGGACCGGTGCCTACTACGCGCTGGCCTATGTCAGGTTCACCCGGCCCTTGATCCTCGCCGGCCTGGCGCGCTGGTTCGGATATCCCCGGATGCGGCTGGCGGTCTGTGGACTGGCTGCGCTCCGTACTGCACGGATTACCTTGGCCTGGGCCCGGCATTTGCCGGAACCCAGGGTAGGAAAGTCATTCCGGAGAGTTCCGGTACTGAATACGGCTTAACCGGGAAATGTGAGCATGCTCGCGGCAACCCTGGATGCGACCTGTACGTAGCGAATCCCTAGCCCGGGTTCTGACCTGCGGATCACCGCTCTGTGCAGCACAGATGCAACTGGCGGTCATGGTTCACCGGGTACCGAATCGGGTTTTTCGGGTTGGGCGCCTGTTTATGACCCCTTGATTTCCTCCTATCTCCCGGCGCAGCACCATTCCGGCGGGTCGCCCGTACCGGGTGCCCAGGATTTTTTCGGGACAGGCGTGTGATTCGCCGGGGGAATGACGGATTTCTCCCGGTCGGCGCGCCCGCATGTGTACGGCCTCAGGCAGGCCGGAGGGAGAGGAACTTTGGTTTCCCAGGAGCCAACCCCGCTCCCCGTACGTCCCCGGCGGGACTTCGACGCCGGTCCCGTCACGGGAGCGTCCCTGGCGACCGGGCAGATCCCGGTGATCAAGGAGGCCGTCAAGACGGCCCGGCCCGCGCCCGGCGACTCCGGTGCGGTCATGGTGGACGAGGCGGTCGAGGGCACCACCGACGACCCGGACACCGAGAAACGCCCGGCCGGGAATCTGCAGGAGGCCGGCTGGGGCTACCCGCAGATTTTCGGCCCGGCCGACCCACCGTCCCCGATCACCGGTATCGGCTCCCTGCCGAGCCCTCTGCCGAGCCCTCTGCCGAGCCCTCTGCCGAGCTCACCTCGGAAGGGTCCGGTCCTGGGCCCGCCCACGGCGCCCACCACCCAGCTCCCGCTGCGCCGCGAACTGCGCGAGCAGCACTCCGAGCCGGCGCCGCGCCGGTCCCGCCGCGCCGCCGCCCTGCACCTGACCCGAGGGGCCCTGCGTCGTCGTGACCCGCGTCCTCACCGCCGCGGTGCCGACCCCAAGACCCTCGGGACCCGCTTCAGCCCGCGCCACAACCACCTCGGCCTGCTGCGCCTGGTCCTGGCCCTGACGGTCGGCGTCACCCACGCCACCGAGATCGGCTACGGCTGGCAGCCGCAGTTCGCCGGCACGCAGCTCGGCGAGCTGTGCGTGGACGCGTTCTTCGTGCTGAGCGGCTTCCTGCTGGTCGGCAGCTACCTGCGGCTGGACTCGGTGCGCCGTTACACCTGGCACCGGTTCCTGCGGATCATGCCCGGTTTCTGGGTCTGCCTCGTGGTCACCGCCACGCTGATCGCCCCGTTGATCGCCTGGCTGCAGGGCGTGCCGATGAGAACGCTGATCAACGGCCAGGACTCGGCGTTCGACTACGTGATCCGCAACGCCGCGCTGCTGATGCGGCAGTGGGGCGTCTCCGGGCTGCCGAGCGACGTCGAGATGACCGGTGTGCTTAACGGTTCGCTCTGGACGTTGTTCTACGAGGCCACCTGCTACGCGTCGATCATCGCGCTGGGCGTGTTCGGTGGGCTGCGGCGCCGGCCGGTCATGACTCTCGGCGCCGTGGGGGCCCTGTGGGTGGTCACGGTGCTGAACGACTACCAGATCGTGTATCTCGGCCAGGAGCGCATCCTGCGGCTGTCGTTCATGTTCCTGATCGGCTCGGTGCTGTACCTGTACGCCCATCAGGTGCCGATGAGCCGCCGGCTCACCCTGGCCAGTGTCGGCGTGGTCGTCGCCGGGGTCGCGTTCTTCGACGACTACCGCGTGCTGGCCGGCCCGGCGTTCGGCTATCTCTGCCTGGCGCTGGCCGTTTCGCGGCTGAGGATTCCGGACCCGCGCACCGACATCTCGTACGGGCTGTATGTGTACCACTGGCCCCTGCTGCAGGTGTTCAACCTGCTGGGCCTGGCCACCTACGGCGTCTGGGTCTTCGTCCCGGCCGGTCTGGCCGCGGCCGCCGTGGTCGCCCTGCTGAGCTGGAAACTCGTGGAGAAACCAGCCCTGGGATTCAAGGACGCCGGTTGGGTCACCTTCCGGCTGCCGATGGCCCGGCCCGCGTCGGCTCCTTCGAAGGCATAGGAAAGGGCCCGGAAACCAAGCGGTTTCCGGGCCCTTGCAGAAGATCGGTCAGTTGCCCTTGATCAGCTTGGTGGCCAGGATGGCGGCCTGGGTGCGGCGCTCCACACCGAGCTTGGCCAGCAGCGACGACACGTAGTTCTTCACCGTCTTCTCGGCCAGGAACAGCGTTTCGCCGATCTGCCGGTTGGTCATGCCCTGGGCGATCAGCTCGAGGATGCGGCGTTCCTGCGCGGTGAGGGCGGCCAGCTGGTCGGGCTCGGAAGGCTTCTCGCCGTTGCGGATCCGTTCGAGCACCTTCAGGGTGACGGCCGGGTCGAGCAGGCTCTGGCCCGCGGCCACGGTGCGCACCGCGTCGAGGAGATCGGTGCCGCGCACCTGCTTGAGCACGTACCCCGCGGCACCCGCCATGATCGCGCTGAACAGGGCCTCGTCGTCCTGGTAGGACGTGAGGATCAAGGCCTTGATGTTGGGGTCGGCCGAGCGCACCTCGCGGCAGACGTCGATGCCGCTGCCGTCGGGAAGCCGCGCGTCGAGGATGGCGACATCGGGGCGGAGCGCGGGAATCCGTCGCTGCGCCTCCTGGGCGGAGCCGGACTCACCGACCACCTCGATGTCCCCGGCCGCCTCCAGAAGGGCGACCAGCCCGCGCCGGACGACCTCGTGATCGTCGAGCAGGAAGACCCTGATCACAGCCCTCTCCTTGCCTTCGTGGTGATGCCTTCCGCCGGTTGCGGAAACCTCATGGCTCCACCGTATCCGCGTGCCCCGGGATGGTCGAAAGTCATTCGGCCCCCAAATACGCCGAGTGACGGGACCTTGGTCCTGAACCCCCGATGCCCAGCGCCTCTGATCAGCTGTGGTAGTGCGGCGGATTCTGGAATCGCGGTTCATATCGGTTCGACACGACGGGAGAGGGCCATGAACGGTGAACACACGCCACGGATCGTTGCCGGGTTCGACGGCCGCTGGCAGCACACCCGGCTGCTCGACCGCGCCGCCCAGGAAGCCGAACGACGTCATCTGCCGCTGACGCTCATCACCGACCTGCGCCGGCGCTCGTCCACCGGGCACGATCCGCGGGGACCCCACCAGGACGATGCTCCCGGAGTGGTCGCGGCCTGGCGCCAGCTGACGGACGCGGTCGAGGCCCTGCGCCTGCGGTACCCCCTGCCCAGTATCAGCGGGTACTGCCTGGACGACGAGGACATCAAGCCCGACGCCTTCCCGATCAGCGCGGCCCGGCTGCTGGTCATCGGGTCGGCGGGGCGGTACCAGGCCCCGGCCTGCGAACCCGGTTCGGTCAGCGCCGGGCTGGTGCGGGCGGCGAAGTGCCCGGTACTGGTGGTTCCGGAAGACGCCTCGCCCCGCCCGGTCGGCGCCCACCCCTTCATCCTGGCGGCGGTGGGCTCGCACGAGTCCGACGCCCAGGTGGTGAAGGCGGCCGCCGAGGAGGCCCGGCGTCGCGGTTACGAACTCCAGGTGCTGCACGTCGAGCCCAGCCACAGCAACGCCGGCTGGGGTGTCCACGACGCTGTGGGCAGCCTGCGTGACGTGCAGTTCAACGTGGTCCGCACCACCGGCGACCCGGGTGCGGCACTGGCCGAACTCGGGCGCGGCGCGGAACTTCTGGTGGTCGGCAGCCGGCCGGGCGAGCTCTACCGGCCGATCCGGGAGTCGGTCAGCCGCGACGTACTGATGCAGCCGCCCTGCCCGGTGCTCGCCGTGCCCCGCGAACTGCCGGTCTCGTCCGCCATGTCCTGAAAGACATGTCCTGAAAGCTGATGTCCTGAAAGCTCATGTCCGGCGACAGCAAATAAGGTGCCAGGGGGCTAATCCGGGAGGAAGAACGTGCGGGGCAGGGGCCCTGCCCCCACCCCGAACTGCTGGGCGGTCAGCACCGCCTCGACGACCGGGGCGGGAGCCGGTGGGGCCACGAAATACCCCTGCACGTGGTCGACCCCGAGCTCCCGCAGCTGCTCTGCGGCCTCTACCCCTTCGGCAGTCACCGTGATGGACAGACCCCGCGCCAGGCCGGCCAGCATCTCCGCCACCGTCCGGGCCCGGGCAGCCCCCGGCTGAGCTCGTGCAGGTGCTCGAAGAACGCGCCCCGGTTCAGCAGCCCGGTCAGCTCGTCCGGGCTCGCCCGCCGGGCCATGCTCGCGGCCAGCGCCTCCAGCACCGCCCCGGCCGGCAGCAGACGCCAGGCCCCGGTCCCACCCTGCGGGCCGTGCAGCAGCAGGTCGTCGTAGCGGTTCTCCTCCCGCCGCGACAGCACCGCCTCCACCGCGGCCGCGAGGGTCACGGACGAGGGCAGCACCGGTATCGACCAGTCGGAGATCCGCCCCACCGGCGTCCGGGCCCGCACCCGCCCGAGCAGGCCGTGGGGGCGCTGCTCCAGGCGGCGGCGCGACAGGAAACCGGCCCGCTGCGCCTCCTCGTCCACGACCGCCAGGCCGGGCGCCGCACCCAGCAGGTCGTCGGCCTCCGCACAGCGGTGGTGCGCCCGGACGGCCTGCACCGGCGCGGCGAGCTCCCACATCGGCCGTTCCTCGGCGAGTGCCAGCGCGAACAACCGCACGCTGCCGGGACCGTTCACGCTCGGGTGATCGGCGATACACGCTCCGGAGCTGAGGAACTGGGCCTGCATCACCCGTACGGTCCGCAGCGTCCCCACGAACGGTGACCCCGGGTTTTCGGCGCGACGATCTTCGCGACCCCGGCTAGCCTCGAGTCGATGTCCGAGCCCGACGCGCCTGCCGAGTCCACCCAGCCCACCAACTCCACCGAACCGGCCCGGCCGATCTCCGCCCCGGCCCGGGCCCGCCGGTATGCCTCCACCGTGCGCCGGTGGACCGTGCGGCAGATGTTCCGCCGCACGGAGCATCCGGTTCGCGCCGCGTCGCGCTTCACCGCGTCCCTGCTGGCCGCGCTCGCCGTGGCCGCCATCGCCGTCTCGGTCTACCCCTACCGCTCCACGGTCGCGAACGTCGACGTGGTGGTGAGCGGCTCGGTCACCCCGGCCCACCGCGGCATCACCGTCGACTCCAGCCTCGGATCGCTGCAGTTCCGCGACGTCACCGCCGTGCCGATCGGTCTGCACGTGACCCCCCGGATCGACCTGGACGCGGTGCGCGAGGCCACCAGCGGGGGTGCCGCCTTCACCGCCGAGTTCCGGTCCCAGCTGGAGGACGAGGTGCCGGCGATGCTGCTGCACTTCGTCCTTGCCGCGATCGTGGGCCTGATCGTGGGGGCGCTGATCGGCGACCTGATCGTGGACGGCGCGATCTCGGTGCTGGCGAACAACGACCCGGTGCGGGCCGGTACGCGCCGTCATCGCCTGGCCGCCACCGGCACGCTGGTCGGCACCTCGACCCTGGTGGCGGTGGTGGCCCTGAGCGGGACCATCGGTGCCACCTACCGCTCGGACTGGTGGCAGCGGTATGCCGTGACCGGTCTGCTGGCCGACATTGCCGCCACGCCGGACAAACTCGCCGCCCTGGACGCCCGGGACGCCGGCGCCGCCGACAAGGTGCGCGCGGTGCTGCGCCTGCAGGACGCGCTGACTCAGCCGCCGGCCACCTCGCAGGAGAGCCCGGCCACCGCCTACAACGTCATGTTCATCTCCGACGTGCACCGCCGCGACATCTACAACTACCTCCAGGAGTACATCGACGCGAACGACGTGAAGCTGCTGGTCAACAACGGGGACGAGACGCTCGTCGGCAATACCCGGGAACTGACCGACAGTTATGTCGCCTCGATCCGGCGGATCACCGAGAAGACCCCGATGATCTGGATCAAGGGCAACCACGACTCGGGCCCGGTGGCCCGGAGGATGGCCGAGATCCCCGGTGTCACGGTGCTCGACCAGGAGGTCGTCAACGCGATGGGCCTGCAGGTCTACGGGGTCGGTGACCCCCGCACCTACGGCGCGAGCGGTGACGCGGGCTCCGACAATGTGGACATCGTCACCAAGCTGGAGACCGCGGCCGCCACCACGGCGGTGCAGAACCTCAACCGGGACACGTATTTCGACCTGCTGCTGGCCCACGAGCCGGTGATGGCCGACGCCATGGCCACCACCCTCGGGCAGTCGGTGCGGGCCACCTCCTCGGGCCACGTGCATCACCAGAACGACACCGACGACCTGCAGCGCAGCGACCGGGGCCACATCCGGCTGGTCGAGGGCACCACCGGCCTGGGCGGTCTGCTGGCCGATGCCGGTGACCCGATGGAGTTCTCGATCCTCTCGGTGGGCACGAACTGCCAGTACACCCGGATCATCCGCTACCAGCTGGCCGACCCGGCCCTGCCCGACCAGACCCGGGCCGACACCTACGGCAACAACTCGGCTTTCGACGTCCACTACTTCGAGCCGCAGCCGATCAAAGACGACCGCACCTGCTCCGCCGACGCCGGCGTGGGCGACCCGGTCCCGGCCGGCGCCACGAATTTCGCCACGGTGCAGGACTGGTCGACCGCCAAGCTGACCCAGGAATCGCTGGCCACGCCGGACGAGATCACCCCTGATCCGGTGAGCACGGCCGACGAGGCGGGTGACGCGTCGATCGCGGCCACGGCCGGGGGTACGACCCCGAGCGAGGCGACCAATCCCACCCCCAGCGAGTCGGCCACCCCCTGAGTAGCCGAAATTGAGGACGCGGGCGGGCACCATGGGTGCCCACCCGCTCGGGGCGCCTCCCGGCCCGCTAGGGCTGGGGGACCTCCATTTTGTAGTTTGGGCCGATGAGGATCCGCGCTTTCGAGGACGCCGACTGGCCGGCTGTGTACACGATCATCCGTGAGGTGATCGACGGCGGTGAGACCTACGCCTACGACCCGGACTGGACCGAGCAGGAATGCCGCCAGGTGTGGGTCGGGCCCGCGCCGTCGATCACTGTGGTGGCGGTCGGCGACGACGGCACGATCCTCGGTACGGCCCATTCCGGGCCGAACCGCCCGGCCCGCGGATCACACGTATCCACGGCCAGTTTCATGGTCTCGTCGAAGGCCCGGGGTCAGGGGGTGGGCCGGGCCCTGGGGTTGTACGTGCTCGACTGGGCCCGTTCGGCCGGCTACCACGGCATGCAGTTCAACGCCGTGGTCGACACCAACACCGTGGCCGTGAAGCTCTGGCACTCACTCGGGTTCGAGACGATCGGCATCGTGCCGGAGGCCTTCGACAGCTTGGCGCACGGTCTGGTCGGCCTGCACGTCATGTACCAGAAGTTCTAGCGGGACCCGGCGTTCTCGCCGGCCTCGTGGGTCTTGCCGTCGCGGTTCTCGTCGCGAGCGTTCTCCGGCACCGGGCCGACGCCTGCCGACTGCTGGTCGAACTGCTGGTTGCGCTCGCCCTCGACCGGCTCGCGCTCTTTCATGCGCAGCAGCAGCACGCTGACGGCCAGCACGATCACGAGCAGCCCGAGCAGAGCGATCTGCAGGGCGAACGCGGTCGGGTCCTTGGTGCCCTCGGTGGTCGGTTTGCCCTCCAGCACGTTCGCCACCTCGACCGAGAGCAGGATGATCTCCTTGATCGAGACGATCATGCCGACGATCAGGAACGGCTCGGCCACGATCTCCCGGCGCGACAGCGTCATCCGCACCGCGAAGATCAGCTCGACCAGGATGAAGACCAGCAGCAGGCGGTCGAGCAGCGACAGCACCGCGGTGTCGGCCCCGTCGCCGATAGTGCCGAGTGCGGTGGCGGCATCGAAGAGCAGCACCACCGCCCCGACCACGAGCAGTCCGGCCACCGCCACGTAGACCGCGTCCTCGGCCAGGCGCAGGGTACGCTCACCGATGTTCGCGATCCGGTGGCTGGAGCCGTCGACGCCGTTCATGGCGCCGTTCACGGCCTTGTCCACCTGCTGCGTGGCGTTGCGGTCGTGCCGTCCTGGCTGTCCTGTGCTGGGCATGTCCTGAGTGTCGGCGGTGGAGTCGATCTTCGCTACCTGACAGTCACCCAACTGCGCTGACGTGTGGTTTGACGGCCACGACCGGGCACTGGGCGTCGAGGAGGACCTGCTGGGAGATGCTGCCGAGCAGCAGCTTGCCCACCGGCGAGCGGCGGCGCAGCCCCATCACCAGCAGGGTCACACCCTCCACGTACGAGGCGTCGATGAGCTCGGCGGCCATCCCCGCGTCCGAGGCGTTCCGCGTGGTCACGGTGACCCCGGACACCTCGGCGGCCTTCGCGTCCCGGTCGCGCTCCGGCGCATCACCCGGGTCGCTGATGACCAGAAGGTCGGTCTGGTGGTGCAGGGCCTCGTCCACGCCGTGCCGCAGCGCGGCGCGTCCTTCGGCGGTGGGCCAGTACCCGACGACGATGCTCATCGACGACTTCCTTTCGGGAGACTTCAGGGGACGGGATTCAGCACGGTTCCGGAGTGCAGGAAGCTGTCCAGGTTGGCGAGGGTGAGGTCTTCCATGGCCCCGCGGGTCTCGACCGTGCCGCTGCCCAGGTGCGGCAGCAGCACCACGTTGTCGAGACCGAACAGGGCCGGCGGCACCTTCGGCTCGTGCTCGAACACGTCGAGCCCGGCGCCGGCCAGCTTCCCCTCCAGCAGCAGCTCGACCAGGGCCTCCTCGTCGATGACGCTGCCGCGGGCGATGTTGACCAGATATCCCTGGGGGCCCAGCGCGGTGAGTACCTCGCGGCTGACCAGACCGGACGTGCTCTGGCCACCGGCCGCCGCGACCACCAGAACGTCCACCTCGCGGGCCATCTCGACCAGGTCGGCGCGGTAGGTGTGTGGGCTGCCCTCCACCGGGCGGCGGTTGTGATAGCTGATCGTGCAGCCGAAAGCGGTCAGCCGGTGGGCGATCGCGCTGCCGATGCGGCCCAGCCCGAGAATGCCGACCCGGCGGTTGCCGGCCTGGTGGGTGAGCGGGAAGTTACCCTCGGCGGGCCAGCTCCCGGCGCGCACGAACCGGTCGGCGGCGGAGAATCCCCGTATCACGTCCAGGAACAGGCCCACGGCGGTGTCGGCCACGCAGTCGGTGAGCACGTCGGGCGTGTTGCTGACCAGGATGCCCCGCTCCCGGGCGGCGTCGACGTCGGTGGTGTCGTACCCGACGCCGAAGTTCACGATCGCGCCCAGGTTCGGCAGCTTCGCCATCAGGTCGGCCGACACCCCGAACCGGCCGGAGGTGACGATCGCGGTGACAGCCTCACCGTGTTCGGCCAGGAAGTCGTCACGGTCGGTGTCGGGCAGCCCGATCGCCCGGTGGCGACGCTCCAGGGTCTGCGTGAGTGACGGCTTGAGTGTTCCGACCTGCAACACGGTCATTCTGAAACTCCTTATCGGTTCAACGGTCCAGCGCCGGTCGCTTCGGATCGAACGACCAGCCCGGGATCAGATACTGCATGGCAATCGCATCGTCGCGCGCGCCGAGACCGTTGCGCCGGTACAGCTCGTGGGCCTCCGCCAGCCGGTCCTCGTCCAGCTCCAGACCCAGTCCGGGTGCGGCGGGGACCTTGACCAGGCCGTTCTCGATCACCGGGGGCTGCCGGGTGAGACGCTGACCGTCCTGCCAGATCCAGTGCGTGTCGAGTGCAGTGATCTCACCCGGTGCCGCCGCCCCGACCTGGGTGAACATGGCCAGCGAGATGTCGAAGTGGTTGTTCGAGTGCGAGCCCCAGGTCAGTCCCCAGGCCTCGCAGAGCTGAGCCACCCGCACCGAGCCGGCCATCGTCCAGAAGTGTGGATCAGCCAGTGGGATGTCGACGGCACCCGCGCTGATCGCGTGACCGAGCTGACGCCAGTCGGTGGCGATCATGTTCGTGGCGGTGGGAAGCCCGGTGGCCCGGCGGAACTCGGCCATCACCTCGCGCCCGGAGTACTCCGCCTCGGCACCGCACGGATCCTCGGCGTACGCGATCGCCCCCCGCATCCGGCGGCCGTACCCGATCGCGTCGCGCAGCGGCCAGACGCCGTTCGGGTCGAGCGTGATGCGGGCGTCGGGAAACCGCTCGTGCAGGGCGATGACGGCGTCGACCTCGTCCGGGCCCGGCAGCACACCGCCCTTGAGCTTGAAGTCGGAGAACCCGTAGCGCTGCTGGGCGGCCTCGGCCAGGGCCACCACGGCTTCGGGGGTCAGGGCCTCCCGGTCGCGCAGCCGTTCCCAGTCGTCGCCCCGGTCGGCCTTCCGGTACGGCAGATCGGTCTTGGCGCTGTCGCCGACGAAGAACAGGTACCCGAGCATGAGCACGGCGTCGCGCTGCTGCCCCTCTCCGAGCAGGTCGGCCACCGGCACCCCGAGGTGCTGGCCGAACAGGTCGAGCATCGCCGACTCCAGGGCTGTCAGCACGTGCACGGTGGTGCGCAGGTCGAAGGTCTGCCGGCCCCGCCCACCGGAGTCCCGGCCGGCGAACGCCGCGCGCACCTGCCGCAGCACCGCGTGGTACCGGCTGATCGGCTGCCCGACCACGAACGGGGTGCTGTCGGCGAGCGTGGCCCGGATCGCCTCACCCCCCGGCACCTCCCCGAGCCCGGTGTTCCCCGCCGAGTCGGTCAGGATCACCACGTTGCGCGTGAAATACGGCCCGTGCGCGCCACTGAGGTTCAGCAACATGCTGTCCCGCCCGGCCACCGGCACCACCCGCATCCCGGTGACCACGGGAACCCCCGCGGTAGAACCCTTCCCGGAATGCCGGACGCCCTCGTCCACACTCATCTCCACCCTTTTCGCCGATGCTGGAATCCGTCGATACCGCGCCCTGCATCTCGTTCATGCCCCCTCACTTCGTCCGTGATCATGCAAAACCTCCCCGGAGTTCTAGAACTCTCACGGCCACAGTTCTAGAACGCTGGGGAGGTTCTGCATGATCACGGCAGGGGGTGTTCTTCAGGCGCGGCCGTACGTGCCGTCGAGCTGGCGGAAGATGCCCAGCTCGTTGGCGTCGTCCAGGCCCGCCGGGCACAGGGGCTCGGGGAGGTCCTGGTAGGCGACCGGCCGCAGGAACCGCTCGATCGCCAGCGTGCCGACCGAGGTGCTGCGCCCGTCGTACGTGCTCGGGTAGGGGCCGCCGTGCACCATCGCCTGGCCCACGTCCACACCCGTCGGCCAGCCGTTGAAGATGATCCGCCCGACCTTGAGCTCGAGTTCGGGCAGCAACTGCCCGGCCAGGTGCAGGTCGGCGGCGCCCGCATGGATCGTGGCGGTGAGCTGCCCCTCCAGCGCCTCTACGATCAACGGGAGCGCAGAGGCGTCCTCAATTCTGACCACCAGTGAGGCTGCCCCGAAAACCTCTTCGTGCAGGGATTTGTCGGCCAGGAAGGCCGAACCGGTGGTGGTGAAGAGATGAGTGACGCCCGCGGCGTCGATGCTCTCGCCGGGACCACCGGCAGCGACCGGCTGCACCGCGGGATGTGCGGCGTACCGTTGTACACCTTCCGAGAAGGCCGAGCAGATGCTCTGACTCAGCATCGGGGCGGCCGGGGTGGCGCTGACCGAAGCTGCGGCCGACTCCAGAAAGATCTCCAGTGCGGGGGAATCGACGGCGAACACCAGCCCGGGGTTGGTGCACAGCTGCCCGGTGCCGGTGGTCAGGGAGGTGACGAAGGCGGCGCCGAGGTCTTCCGGTGCGTCCGAAAGAGCACCCGGCAGAAGAAATACCGGGTTGACGCTCGACATCTCCGCGTAGACGGGAATGGGTACTGGACGCGCGGCGGCGGTGGCGGCGAGGGCGAGGCCCCCGCCGCGGGAACCGGTGAAACCGACCGCCCGGACGCGGGGGTCGGCCACCAGCGCGGTGCCCAGTTTCGAGCCGCGGCCGTAGAGAAGGGAGAAGACGCCCTCCGGCAGGCCGGACTCGGCGACGGCGGCCCGGATCGCCCGGCCGACGATCTCCGAGGTGCCCGGGTGCGAGCTGTGCGCCTTGACGATGACCGGGCAGCCGGCGGCCAGGGCGGACGCGGTGTCGCCACCGGCCACCGAGAACGCCAGCGGGAAGTTCGAGGCCCCGAAGACGGCGACCGGGCCCAGCGGGATCTTGCGCTGCCGGAGATCCGGACGGGGCAACGGTTTGCGGTCGGGCAGCGGCGGCTCGATCCGGGCGCCGATCCAGCTGCCCTCCCGCAGGACCCGGCCGAACAGCCGCAGCTGGCTGACGGTTCGCGCCAGCTCACCGCGCACCCGGGGTTCGGCGATGCCGGTCTCGGTGACCACCCGTGTCACCAGTTCCCCGGTCACGGCCTCGAGATTCGCCGCAATGCGATCGAGGAAGGCGGCCCGGGTCTCGCCGTCGGTCTGGCGGTAGCTACGGAAGGCGTCCCAGGCAAGCCCGGCCGCCTGCTCCACCTCGGTCCGGTCGCCGAGACCGTAGACCGGCTTGAGATCTTCGCCCGTGCGGGGGTCGCGGCCGGTGAAGGTGCCGGAGCTGCCGAAGACGTCCGAGGCGCCGATCAGCATCTCGCCGGTGAGTTCCACGGGGGACATCTCAGACCACCTTCTTGACCAGGTCGGTGAGTTCGGACAGTTCCTCGGCGGTGAGGTCGACCAACGGGGGACGAACCGAGCCGGCCGGGCGGCCGACCGCCTGCAGACCCGCCTTCACGATGGAGACCGCGTAACCGGCTTGGCGATTGCGGATCTCCAGGTAGGGGAAGACGAACTCGCGCAGACGGCGGTACACGTCGTCGCGGTCGCGGGCCCGCACGGACCGGTAGAACTCACCGGCCCACTGCGGGGCGAAGTTGTAGATGGCCGAGGAGTACGTGGTGGCGCCCAGCTCGAGGTAGGGCAGCGCGTAGGTCTCGGCCGTGGGCAGCCCGCCGACGTAGACCAGCCGTTCGCCGTGGGTGGCGTACAGGTTGGCCATCAGGTCGATGTCGCCGATGCCGTCCTTGAAGCCGATGAAGTTGGGGAACTGCGCGACGAGCCGGTTCACCGTGCTCGCGACGAACTTGGCGTTGGCGCGGTGGTAGACCACGACCCCGAGATCGGTCGCCGAGCAGACCCGGGCCACGTGCTGGTACAGGCCCTCCTGCGTCATCTCGGTCAGGTAGGGCGGCAGCAGGAAGATGCCGTCGGCGCCGGAGCGGTCGGCGGCCTGCACCATCTCGACGGCGATTCCCGTGCCGTAGCCGGCCGGACCCACCACCGGCACCTCGGTCACCTCCTCGGTGCTGATCTTCACCACCCGCTCGACCTCGGCCGGGGTGAGGGCGAAGAACTCACCCGTGCCGCCCGCCGCGAACAGACCCGTGGCGTCGTACTCCCGCAGGTAGCGCAGGTGTTCCCGCAACCCCTTCTCGTCCAGGGCCAGGTCGGCGTCGGTGTGCGTGACCGGGAACGACAGCAGGCCCGACCCGAGGGCATCACGCAGTTCGGTGGGCGAATAACGAGACATCGACGGCTCCAGAAAGTCGTGGGTTCCGTCCACGCTAGGCAGCCTTTTCGATACCTGTCCAAGCCACGTTGGGCATGGGTCGATACCCGAAGGGTATTGCTGATCAGTGGTTGACGTCACAAAGGAGCACACCTACGGTACGTCTACGAATCCAGATCGTGTTCACATCCGTGGACGGCTGGGAAGGAACTCAATGTTGAGCCCACCATCTCCCCGAAAGCCCCTGCTGATCGCCGCTGTTCTGGGGGCGGCCCTGATCGTCAGCGGCTGCACCGTCGCCAACTCCGAGTACGTCACCGGCGGGGGTGCGGGTGGCCTGCGGATCGTGTTGCCGGAGGAGCCCCCGACGCTGGAGGCCTGTCAGAGCTCGCTGACCTCGACCGGGGTCGTGCTCCGGTCGAACATCACCGAGCCGCTCGTCGAACGGGACGCCGATACCGGTGAACTGGCGCCGAAACTCGCCACCGCGTGGGAGCAGACCAGCGACGACACCTGGACGTTCACCTTGCGCAAGGGCGTCACGTTCACCGACGGAACCCCTTTCGACGCGGATGCGGCCGCCTTCACGATCGACCGGGCGGTCAACTCCGACCTCGGGTGTGAGGTCGAGGGTTACGTTTTCGGTGACACCGACCTCGACGTGAAGGCCGTGGACGCCACCACGCTGACCGTCACCACCCCCGAGCCCGACCCGATCCTCCCGCTGCGCCTCTCGTTCGTCGAGATGGTCTCCACGAAGACCAGTACGACCGAGAAGGTGCGCGTCCCGATCGGGACCGGCCCCTACGAGGTGGCCGACTGGCAGAGCGGGCAGAGGCTTTCGCTGGAGGCCAACCCGAACTACTGGGGCGGCCGGCCGGGGTACCAGAGCGTCAACTACGTCTGGCGGGCCGAGGGCAGTGTGCGGGCGGCCATGGTGACCAACGGTGAGGCGGACATCGCCACCAGTCTGGCGCCCGAGGACGGCGCCGGCGAACTCGCCGTGGCCTACCGCAACAACGAGACCACCGCCCTGCGCATCCAGGCCGACCAGCCGCCACTCGACGACATCCGCGTTCGCCAGGCGATCAACTACGTAGTCGACCGGAACACCCTGGTGAAGACCCTTTTCGAGAATCTCGCCACACCCGCCGGTGAGCTGATTCCCGAGGGCATCGTCGGCTACAACCCGGACGAGAAGGTCTGGCCCTACGATCCCGCCAAGGCCAGGGAGCTGGTTGCCCAGGCGAAGGCGGACGGGGTCCCGGTCGACACCCAGATCCGGCTGATCGCCCGCACCGGGCAGTTCCCGCGCATCGCGGAGACCATCGAGGTGATCCAGAGCGAGCTGGCCAAGGCCGGTCTCAACGTCAAGATCCAGATGATGGACACGAACACCCAGCTGACCTATCAGATCCGGCCCTTCCCCGAGGACACCGGGCCGTACCTGCTGATGATCATGCACGGTAACCAGGCCGGTGACGCGGCCTTCACGCTGGACCAGTACATGCTTCGGGAGGGTTACCAGAGTTCCTGGGGCACGGAGGAGTTCGACGCGTCGATCCGGGACGCCGAGGAGCTGAAGGGTGACGAACGGCAGGCGGCCTTCGAGAAACTCTGGCCGTACGAACAGGAGAAGGTCGTCCAGTACGCCTACATCGCGCACATGAGCGCGATCCTGGCCCGGTCCGCGAGCGTCTCGTACCAGCCGGACTCGGCAACCGGTGACGAGATGCGGCTCGCAGAGATGAGTCCCGTGTCATGACCGGATTCCTGCGCCGCCGGGCGATCACCAGTCTGCTGCCGCTCGTCGCCGTTCTGCTCGGCGTGTTCTTCCTGGCCCGGCTGACCGGTGACCCGGCCAACCTCTACCTGCCGGTCTCCGCCACTCCCGAGCAACGGCAGCAGTTCATCGAGCAGAACGGCCTGGACGACTCGGTCTGGGCCCAGATGGGCGACTACCTCTGGGGCATCCTGCATCTGGACTTCGGCGAGTCGCTGCGCACCGGGGAGTCGGCGGCCACCATGGCCCTGCGGGCCTTCCCGGCCACGCTCCAGCTGGCCTTCTCGACCATGCTGATCGCGGTGGTCGGGGCCGTGATCATCGGCAGCTGGGCCGCCTACCGGCCGAACTCGATCGCCGACCGGATCTCCAGCTTCCTGTCCATGACCGCGGCCAGCGTGCCGGACTTCTGGTTCGCCATCATCGGCGTCTGGATCTTCGCCGTCGGGCTGGGCTGGCTGCCCACCTCGGGGGTGACCGGGGGAATGGCCTCGTGGGTGCTGCCGGTGGCGACACTGGTGATCCGTCCGCTGGGCGTGCTCACGCAGGTGGTGCGGGGCGCGATGGTGAGTGCATTGTCGGCGCCCTACGTGCGGTTGGCCCGCTCGAAGGGGGCAGGCGATCTGCGCGTCGTCACTCACCACGCACTGCGCAACGCCGCGGCACCCGCCCTGACCGTGGCCGGTGACCTGATGGTGGGCCTCGTCAACGGTGCCGTGGTGGTCGAGACCATTTTCGGCTGGCCGGGTATCGGCAAGCTGATGATCGACTCGATCCTCGGTCGCGACTTTGCCGTGCTGCAGGCGTGCGTCCTGCTGACCGCGGTGTCCATCTTCGTTCTCAACATCCTCATCGACATCGGCTACGCACTGCTCGATGCCCGGGTCCGGGAGAAGGTGTCGGCATGACCGCAGTTCTGGAAGCACCCAGTGAATCCAGGGTTTCCAGCCAGGTCGCGCTCTGGCGGCTGCTGCTGCGAGACTGGGTGGCGACGGGCGCCGCGCTCGTCCTGGCCTTCGTCGCCCTGGTGGCCGCCTTCGGCCCGATGTTCGTGGGGGACGAGGCGGCGCAGCAGAACCTGCTCGACGCCAACGCCGAACCGTTCCGCCTCTCCGACGGCTGGCTGAACGTGCTCGGCACCGACGCCCTCGGGCGCAGCGTGCTGGCCCGGCTGATCGTGGCCAGCCGCACCACGCTCTCGGTGGCCGTGCCGGCGGTACTGCTCTCGCTGGTGATCGGCTCGCTGATCGGGATGTGGGCCGGCTACCACCGGGGCCGGCGGGAGACCGTGGTGATGCGGATCGCCGACATCATCCTGAGCTTCCCGTCGCTGCTCATGGCCGTCGTGGTGCTCTACATCTTCTCGCCCAGCTCCGCGAACCTGATTCTGGTGCTGGCCATCACCCGGATCCCGATCTATCTGCGCACCGCCCGGGCCGAGTCCGCCGAGCTGCAGAGCCGGCTTTTCGTGGACGCCGCCCGCACGTTCGGCACCCGCAGTTCCGCGATCATCTTCCGGCACGTGCTGCCGATCGTCCTGCCCACACTGCTGACCGTGGCCACGCTCGACTTCTGCTTCGTGATGCTGTCGGAGTCGTCGCTGAGCTTCCTCGGGATCGGCATCCAGCCGCCGTCGGTGAGCTGGGGCCTGATGGTGGCGCAGGGTCGCACCTATCTCCAGACCGCCTGGTGGCTCTCGTTCTTCCCCGGCCTGGCGATCGTGGTCACCACCGTCTCGGCGACGATCCTGGCCTCCTGGGCCCGGCTGGCCACCGACCCGGCCCAGCGCTGGCGCCTGACCCTGCCCCGGGGCCGGCGCGGTCGCCGAGCGATCAGAAGGGCCGCCGAGAAGGCTCTCACCCCGGAGGTGCAGTGAGATGTCCACCGCTGTCATGAGTGTCCATGACCTGACCGTCGACATCGAGACCCCCAACGGTCGGCTCCGGGCCGTGGACGGGGTCGGTTTCGACGCCGTGCAGGGCGAGACCCTGGCGCTGCTGGGCGAATCCGGCTGCGGGAAGTCGATGACGGCCCAGGCCATCGTCGGTCTGCTGGACCCGGTCGCGTCGGTGAGCAGCGGCTCGGTGGTGCTCAACGGCACCGACCTGGTCACGGCCTCGCGACGCAAGCGCCGGGCGATGGCGGGGCCCGAGCTGGCGATCGTGTTCCAGGACGCGCTGACCGCTCTCAACCCGGTCTACACGGTGGGAACCCAGCTGGCCGAACCGTTCCGGATCCATCGCCGGATGTCTTCGAGAGCGGCCCGGGCCGAGGCCGTCGAACTGATGCGCCGCGTCGGCATACCCCACCCCGAATCACGGGTGGACGCCTATCCGCACCAGTTCTCGGGGGGTATGCGGCAACGTCTGCTCATCGCCATGGCCGTGGCGCTCAACCCCACGGTGCTGCTGGCCGACGAGCCCACCACCGCGCTCGACGTCACCGTGCAGGCGCAGATCATGGCTCTGCTCAAAGAGCTTCGGAACGAGCGGGAGATGGCCGTGGTGCTCATCACCCATGACCTGGCCCTGGTCGCCGAGGAGGCCGACAAGGTGGCGGTGATGTACGCCGGGCACGTGGTCGAGACCGGTGCCGTCGCCGAGGTCTTCTCCGACCCGCAACATCCTTACACCAAGGGCCTTCTCGAATCGGTGCCGGTACACGTGGCCCGGGGGTCGGACCTGGCCTCGATCGGGGGTACGCCGCCCGACCTGGCCTCGATCCCCTCCGGCTGTGTCTATCAGGCCCGGTGCCCGCTGGCGCGGGACCGGTGCGTCGCCGAGCGACCGGTGCTGCACCAGGTGGCGAAGGGCCGGGCTGCTGCCTGTCACTACTCCGAGGAGGTGTCCCGATGAGCAACCTGCTCGAGGTGGACGGCCTGACCAAGACCTTCGACGTGAAGGACGGTGTCCGCCGGGGCCGGCTGAAGGCCCTGGACGGTATCTCGTTACAGCTCGGCAAGGGCGAGACCCTCGGTCTGGTGGGGGAGTCCGGGTGCGGCAAGTCGACTCTGGCCCGCACACTGCTCATGCTGGAGAAGCCGGACGGCGGCACCGTGCGGTTCGACGGTACCGATCCGTTCGGGCTGCGGGGCAAGGAACTGCTGGCCTGGCGGCGCCGGGTGCAGATGGTGTTCCAGGACCCGTACGGCTCACTGAACTCCCGGATGACGGCCGGTCACATCATCGCCGAGCCGTGGAAGACCCACCGGCACATGTACGCCAACGCCCGCGACCGGGCCGCCCGGGCGCGGGAGTTGCTGCACCTGGTGGGACTTCGTCCCTCCGACGCCGACCGGTACCCGCAGGAGTTCTCCGGTGGCCAGCGGCAGCGGCTCGGCATCGCCCGGGCCCTGGCCCTGCAGCCCGACGTGATCATCTGTGACGAGCCGGTCTCCGCGCTCGACCTGTCGGTGCAGGCCCAGGTGCTGAACCTGCTCAACGACCTGCAACGTCAGCTCGGCGTGGCCTACGTGTTCATCTCGCACGACCTCTCGGTGGTGCGGCACGTCGCCGACCGGGTGGCCGTGATGTACCTCGGGCGCATCGTCGAGCAGGGGCCGACGGAGGCGGTGTTCGACCGGCCCCGGCACCCGTACACGGCTGCCCTGATGTCGGCCGCGCCGAAACTGCACGAGGCCGACCGCGGGGAGCGGATCCTGCTCCAGGGCGAGATTCCCTCGCCGCTGAACCCGCCATCGGGCTGCCGGTTCCGCACCCGCTGCTGGAAGGCGACCGAGATCTGCGCCTCGACGGCTCCGCCCCTGGTCAAGGATCCGGAATCGGCCGATCACGGGGCCGAGTGTCACCACCCGATGCAGACACCGCAGCAGTTGGCTCTGGCGTGAAAATGGTGGACGACGACACTGGCGGTCTCGTTGTCGTCCACCACTCTCAATAGGCCTCGCTCCTGAGGTCAGGGTCCTCCACGATCAGGACATCCACGGGTACGTAGCCGGTGGGAGCGGCTTTCGCCCCGGCTCTCAGGGCCTTCTTCCTCAGCCGGGAAGCATCCACGTGGGCACCCGGTTCGAGCCGGTAGCTGACTTCGATACGGCTGTCCGGGTTGATGAAGCTGGCGGCTTCCGCGACGCCCGGGTAATCAGCCACCGCGCCGAAGATCACCTGGGACACCGTCTCCAGCGCCTTACCGGTCAGCGGCGCGCCCCATTGCACCTCGACCCGCATGGAGAGCTCGTTCTCGATCCGCCGTAGCAGGGTCTCATCGGGTCGGCCGGTGAACCGGATCCAGGGGTCGGTGGTAGGGCTCATTCGCCAGGCGGCCTGGGAGTATCCGGATCCGGGATCGGCCTCGATCTCGTTGACCAGCTCTGCGAACTTGTCCTGACCACGGAATCTCTGGATCACGCTGTCCAGCGACTCGCCGTGCTGCTCGGCGTACGTGCCGAGGTCGTGCAGCACCGCCTCATCCATGGTGGGAACCGGTGCCCGGCCCCGAATCAGGACGGACTGCCACGGGGAAGAACCCGCCGACGTGGGGCCGACCGCGGTCACCGTGGCGACAGCAGTGGTGGCTGCCTCAGGTGTGGTGACCGCAGCGGGTGTGGCGGACAAGACAGGGGTGGTGGGCACGGTAGAGCCCGCCGAGGTGTCCTGCGTCTCGGCGTTCCGGCCGTTCACGGAAGACACCGCGGCCACCGCGACAACGACCGCAGCTACGGCTGCCGCCGACAGCAGACCCACCCTTCCGACCATGTGCTTACTGTGACTGCTTATTGCTCACTGTGACAAGCGTGACCCGATCACGATGTTCCGCAAAGGTCGTCCCGCCGCCAGCGCCTCGACATTCGCCACCACATCCAGAACCCGGCCGCGGAAGGTCTCCTCGGTGTGCCCGGACTGGTGCGGGGTCAGCACCACGTTGTCGAAATGGGTGAAATCCAGGTGGGAGGGAGGGGGAGCGTCCGGATCGCGGGGATTGCGCCACCAGACGTCAATGGCCGCCCCGCCGATCGTGCCCTGCGCGAGCGCGTCGTGCAGGGCCTGCTCATCCACCACCGCCCCTCGCGCGACGTTCACGAGGATGGCGTCCTGCTTCATGTTCTTGAGGGCGGGGGCGCCGATCAGGCCTCGTGTGGCCTCGCTCAGGGGCACCGTCACCACGACGATGTCGGAAGAACTCAGCAACTCGGGCAACTGACCGGAGGTGCCCATCCAGTCGACGGCTGGTGACGGGCGTCCCGAATGTCGCACCGCCCTCACGTGCATACCCAGGGCCCGCGCAAGAACTGCCACCTGCGAGCCGATCTCGCCGAACCCCACGATGCCCATGGTGCGGCCGGCCAGAACACCCCCGAACGGCACCGCGGGATCGGTCATCACCGTGCGCCACCGGCCCTCGGCGAGTTCCTGGCCGGCTCTCGGCACGTGGCGCAGCAGCATCATCGAGACCATGACCACATGCTCGGCGATCGACCGGCCATGATGGAAAGTGTTGGCCAGGAGAACGTGCGGGGGTAGTGCGGCGATCTTGTCGATACCGGCCCCGGTGACCTGGACCAGCCGCAGTTCCGGACCACAGGCCCGGATCAGCTCGGCGGATGCGGAGGCCCCGACGAGTACGCCGGTCCCGGGGGCAGACTTCAGGCCCTGCGGTTGACCCTGGACGAACACCCAATCGTGGGAAGAGTTCCGGGTCAGTACCTCGCGGAACCGTTGCAGGATCGGCTCGGTCACCAGAACCTTCACCAGAGCGGAGCCTTCCACTCCGGATTCACGCTGCGCATGTAGCCGGTGTCGTCACGGTTACGGATTCCGGAGTCCAGGTACTGCTGATGCATGCGGGCCAGTGCGTCGCGGTCGAGTTCGACGCCCAGACCGGGTTCTGTCGGTACTTTCACCGCACCGTTCTCGAAACCCAGTGCACCGGGCACCACCACATCGTCTTCTGGCCTCTTCCACGGCCAGTGCGTGTCGCAGGTGTAGTCGAGATTCGGTGTGGCGGAGGCCAGATGCACCATCGCGGCGAGGCTGATGCCCAGATGCGAGTTCGAGTGCATCGACAGGCCGAGGTCGAAGGTGTCGCAGATGGCGGCGAGCGACTGCGACCGTCGCAGCCCGCCCCAGAAGTGGTGGTCCGACAGCACCACGCCCACGGCGCCCTGCTGAACAGCCGGTTTCAGGTGGTCGAACGCCACCACGCACATGTTCGTGGCCAACGGCATCGGCACCTCGCGGGCCACCTCGCCCATCCCCGGGATGCCCGCGGTCGGGTCTTCGAGATACTCCAGGACGCCCTCGAGGTCCTGCCCGACCTTGATCGAGGTGGGCACGGTCCAGACGGCATTCGGGTCCAGGCGCAGCGGAGTGCTGGGAAAAGCCTTCCGCAGCTCCCTGATCGCAGCCACCTCCTGGTCCGGAGGGAACACGCCGCCCTTCAGCTTGATCGACGAGAAACCGTACTCGTCGATCATTTTCCGGGCCTGCCGGACCAGTCCGTCGGGGTCGAGTGCGGCACCCCACGCGTCGTCCTCCTGGCCCGGATGCCCGGCCCACTTGTAGAAGAGATAACCCGTGAAACTCACCCGGTCGCGAACCGCGCCGCCGAGCAGATCGCTCACCGGGCGTCCCGTAATTTTGCCCTGAAGATCGAGTGCCGCGACCTCGAACGGCGACAGCACCCGGTCACCGGTGGACGACGTGGTCACCATGCCGGCCATGCCGTGCCCGCCGACCTGGCGGTCGTCGGCCAGGGAAACGATCACCCGGCGCTGCATTTCGTGAAGGTCGAACACGTCGGTACCGACCAGCGCGGCGGCGGCCTTCTCGATGCGCCGCAGATGGGGCTCGTCACCGTAGGTCTCACCGAGCCCGTACTGCCCTCCCGCCGTGACCACCTCGACGATCGTGCGCAGTGCGAACGGCTCGTGCACCCCAACGCTGTTGAGCAGCGGAAGGTCTCGGAAGGCCACCGGCGTCACACGGACGGCACAGATCAGCTCGGACATGGCAACCCTTCATTGGGAGACGTCCCGAGCATCCTGACACGGTTCACATGTGTGGACAAGGGTCACGCTGGTAGACGGCTCAGGGCTGGCCGAAGGGAAGGTTCTGGCTCTTCAGATAGGCGCGCCAGCCACCGGCATCGCTGATGTCCACCACACCCGGTGCTTCGAGGGCGGTTTCACGCATCCGCATCGACAGTGAGCCGGTTCCGTCGGCCAGCTCGATGATGCCGAGCTCGAGCTCTTCCGGTTCCCGCGGCAGGAGCTCGTGGGCGAGCATCAGGTAGGGCAGCTCGTAGAGCTCGCCCGGAACCGCCCGGCCACCCTCGGCGACGGGGTGCAGGCCGGGAAAGACGTCACGGACCGAGAAGAACCGGTACTGCGGGGCGGTGTCGACCTCGCCCAGGAAGGTGGCGCCGGCAAACGCGTCGTTGAACTCCCCGCCCTGCATGCCCTGCCCGTTCACGAACATTCTGACCAGGTTCATCGTCATCCCTACGCTCGGCTGAAAAGCTGAGCGTAGGGGTTCATACCCAGGCGTTGTTGACGGAGACCGGGGTGACGACGCGGCTGATCCGGTCGCCGGCGTTGCGCAGGGCCTGGATCACCTCGGCCTCACGCTGCGGGTTCAGCCGGGCGATCGGGACGGAGGCGCTGATGGCGTCCACCGCGGGTTCGGCATAGCGCAGGGGTACGGCGAAACACTTGAGCCCGAGGCTGTTCTCCTGGTTGTCCACGGCGTAGCCGCGCTGCCGGGTCTCCTCGAGGTCTTTCTCCAGCGCCGAACGGTCGGCGATGGTGTGTGGGGTCAGGGCTTCCAGGGACGCCGGAAGGTGCTCGTCCAGCTCGGAACCGGTGCGGGCACTCAGCAGCGACTTGCCCAGGGACGTGCTGTAGGCCGGGAGCCGGCGCCCGACCCGGCTGTACGGGCGCAGGTACTGACTGGACTCGCGGGTGGCCAGATACACCACGTCGGGCCCGTCCAGACGTCCGAAATGGAAGGTCTCGTCGAGCTGTTCGCGCAGTTCGTCGAGCACCGGAAGCACCAGCGGCAGATACGGATCGGTGTCCAGATAGCTGGTACCGGCCAGCAGGGCCCGGATGCCGATGCCGTACAGCGTCCCGGTCGAGTCCGCGCGAACCCATCCGTGCTTGGCCAAGGTTCGCAGCAGGGCATGCAAACTGCTGCGCGGCACCCCGAGCGCCTCGCTGAGTTCCCTCAGCCGGGCGGGCCGGTTCTGCCGCGCGGCCAGATGCTCGAGCAGCTCGACGGTGCGCGCGGCCGACTTGACCTCACGAACACCCGCGGGCTCGGACATCTCTTCAGGGCTTCCCGAGCTCGACAACGCTGTTGACACGGGCGCTCCTCTCGATGAGAGGCGAAACGATAACAGAGCGCTGTCCACATATGCGGACGCAGATCCATGAGGCTGACGCGGTCAGAGTTCCGGGCCGCTGAACCGAGTCAGGCGGGGGAACCGAAGAGGGCGCAAGGGATGTGTGCCGGCCATATCGGTCTAAGCCTCCCCTCTCTCGTCCAGCTGCAGGGAGAAAGTCAGCCACATCTGTCCGTGACCGTCCGATGATCCGGGGTGCAGTACCGGGGCCGGTCAGCCCTTCCGGCACACCTGGGCAAAGGAAACTCCCCCGGCTCGGTGAGCGAGGGGAGTTCCGCAGTGGTGGTCAGGCGGCCCGGGTGGGCTCGTCCTTCGTGGCGAACTGGTTCTCCGCGATCGCGGCGTTGCGGGCGTCGCGGCGGTTGGCCATCGTGCTGGTGACCGTGACGACCGCCAGCACGGCGACGATGAAGCCCAGCGACATCCAGGTCGGCACCACGGGTACCGAGTGGATCGGCTCGCCGTCGTTCAGGAACGGCAGGTTGTTGTCGTGGAACGCCTCCATCACGAGCTTCACCCCGATGAACGCCAGGATGATCGAGAGGCCGGTGTCCAGGTGGCGCAGACGGTCGAGCAGGTCGCGCACCACGAAGAAGAGCTGGCGCAGGCCCATCAGGGCGAAGGCGTTGGCGGTGACGACGAGGAAGGGTTCCTTCGTCAGGCCGAAGATGGCCGGGATCGAGTCGAGGGCGAAGAGCACGTCGGTGACGCCGATGGCGATCATCGTGACGAGCATCGGCGTGGCGATCCAGCGGTGGCTCTGCTTCACGAACGGGCGTCCGCCGTGCCAGACCGGCGTGCTGGGGATGACCCGGCCGATGAAACCGGCCACCGCGGGCGGGGCTTCTTCCTCCACGTCGGAGTCCTCGCCCCCGTGACCGGAACGCAGCAGGTTCCAGGCGGTGTAGAGCAGGAAGGCGGCGAAGATGAAGAAGACCCAGGAGAACTGGTGGATGGCGGCCGCGCCAACGGCGATCAGGCCGGCCCGGAGCACCAGGGCGATCAGGATGCCGATGGTCAGTACCCGCAGTTGCAGGTACTCGGGCACCGAGAACCTGGTCATGAGCACCAGGAAGACGAAGAGATTGTCGGCGCTCAGGCTGTATTCGGTGAGCCAGCCGGCGATGAACTGCCCGCCGTAGCCGGGACCGAACCCGACGATGATCGCGCCGCCGAACCCGAGGGCCACGACGACGTAGAACAGCACCCACCGAACGGCGTGCTGAATGGTGATGTGCGTCTGACCCCGGTTGAGGAAGAGGTCGATGGCCGTGATCCCGAGGACCAGGGCGATGGTGGCGATCCACCAAGCCGCGCTGACGTGCATTAAAAGGCCTCCGGTCTCTTCCCATGCGAAAGAACCGGAGGTCTCCTCCGCCCGGCAGACCGTGAGGCGCGTGTACGGGTGCGCCTGATCTGGTGGTCCGAGCCGATGACGCCGGGCATGATCGGTCTTCGCTGACCGACCTGGTATCGAGATGCCGTGCTGACGACGTCACCGTTCTAGGGAGTACTCCCCTCCACTGGTGCTCAGTGTGCTCCGCCCTACGGGCCGAGTCCACTTACGGTGAACTACGACACATGCAGTGAGCGAACCTTTACAGTTCGCTTACTTTCGTGCGTCATTTCCACCGTTTGAAGGGTTTTGTCGCGGAGCCGGCACGAGCACGAGGTTCGTGCTCATGCCGGATCTATCGGTCAGCGGACGGCGAGCGCCAGTTCCTCGGCCCGGGTGGCGTGGGTGGTGCGAGCGGCCGGGACCTCGCCGAGCAGGTAGCCCAGGGCCTGCTGGGCGTCCCAGCCGTCCGGGTGAAGGGCCAGCAGCTGCTTGGCGGCGGTGAGGTCGGAGCCGAGGGTGAGCAGCGGGCCCTCCTCGACACCGGAACGCACCTGGGGCATGCCCACGGTGGCCATCAGGCCGTTGCACAGGCACTTGCGGCCGACGGTGTTGCTCAGCTCGCCGCCCTTGCGCAGGTAGTCGTCCTCGGGCTCGGACGGGCAGCGGTAGCCCAGCTGGCCGGGCTTCTTCTCGTAGGCCGTGCGCAGGTAGGCCAGGTCGCAGATGCGGGTGCGCTCGGCGTAGACCTCTTCGGCGCCCAGGGTGCCGGCCATCGGCACTACCTTGAACGGGAAGCCGGTGGGGGAGGCCAGGGCGTCGGTGCGAACCTCGAGGCGGTCGCCGGCCAGGGCGTCGAGCAACTGGCCACGCATCTGCGGGGTGGTGCCGGAGTCGCTGCACAGCGCGAAGATCGTGCCGACCTGCACACCGACGGCGCCGAGGGCCTTGGCCTCCTGCACCAGCTCGGGAGTGGCGTAGGCGCCGGCCAGCCAGAACGGCAGGCCGAACTTGGCGATCTTGGCCACGTCGGCCTCGTCCCGGGTGCCGTAGACCGGCTCGCCGTTCTCGATCGTCATGCGGCCCCGCGGCGGGGCGTTGTGCCCACCGGCGATGTGCCCCTCGACGACGAAACCGTCGGGTGTGGTGGCCTCTTCCTTGGTCAGGTAGGCGGCCAGGGGGTGCGAGGCGATGATGGCGAGGAACTTGGGACGCTTCAGAGGGGGGAAGTCCTCGGGCACCACGTCGCGGGGGTTGAGTTCGGTGGCGTACGTCTGGGTCCCGCCGTCGACGTGGATGTCCATCGCCGCGAGCTCGTGGCGGGCCAGCTTGTCGAGCAGGCGCGGGATCTTCGAGGGAATGCCCGCACCGACGAGCACGTAGTCGACGCCGGCCAGCATCGCGCCGTAGGCGGCGGGGACGATCGCCAGCTGGATCTTCTCCAGCAGGTTGATGCCGACGGGGCCGGAGTGGCCCTCCTTGGCCAGCCAGACCTCGACGAAGGCACTGGCGACCATCAGGTCACGGCTGCGGCTGACCGGCTTCAGGGTCAGGTTGGGCACCGGCAGGTAGGCCTGGCCCTCCTCGCGCCCCTCGGGACGGAAGTAGCGCTCCAGGATGCGGTCGGCCACGGCCGGCACCGGGAAGTGAGCCAGCGCGCGGCGCATGTGGCCGCCCGGGTCGCCGTCCTGAAGACGTCGGGCCACCACGGTGTCGAGCGCGGTGCCGGACACCACGCCCAGGTTGCCGGTCTGGGCGACCTGGTTGGCCAGGTTCCAGTCGGAGACCGCGGCCCCCATCCCACCCTGGATGACGACGGGCAGAGCCGGCTCACTGCCGGGCTGCGCCAGGTCGAGACCGGGCGCTGACTCTTCGTTCCTCACAGCAGCAGGCCTTCCCGTCGAAGATGATCAACTTACGATTTCGTAAGTTACGCCTACGGAAACGTAAGTTACGCCCTCGAAGGTTCCCGACGCCAGACGGCATGCAGGTAAAAGCCGGAGGTCACAGCCGGGGCGGGCTCAACGGCCCAGGTCAGAGCGATTCACCGAGCGGGGCCCCGAAGCCCAAGATTTTGTTGGTGATCATGCAAGGTGCCGCCGGGCGCTCCAGAACTGTCAGGACGAGAGTTCCAGAACGCCGGGGACGCTTCGCCTGATCACGGAAGGGGTTGGTCAGAGGTAGCCGAGCTTGCTCGCCGCGTAGACGGCCTCCGCGCGCCGGGACGCGTCGAGCTTGCGCATCAGGTTGCTGACGTGGAACTTCACCGTGGTCTCGGAGATGAAGAGACGGTTGCCGATCGCCCGGTTGGAGCAGCCCCGGGCCAGCAGGCGCAGTACCTCGGTCTCGCGCTCGGTCAGGCGGGGGCGGCCCTGGTCGGCTCCCGGGCTGAGGCTGCGCACCATGGCGGCTGCGCTGCGGGCGTCCAGGGCGCTGTCGCCCCGTCCGACGGCCCGGACGGCGCGCATCAGCTCGGAGGTGTCCACGTCCTTCACCACGTAGCCGCGGGCGCCGTGCTGAATGGCAGCCAGCACCAGCCGGTCGTCGAGGAGGGTGGTGAGCACGAGCACCCCGAGTCCGGGGAAACGGGTGGTGAGCGCCGCGCAGACGGCCAGGCCTTCGGTGTCGGAGGAGGCGGAGAGCTTGAGGTCCAGCAGCACCACGTCGGGTCGCGACTGCTCCACCACCGCGAGAACCCCGGCCGCCGAGGCCGACTCACCCACGACGCGCAGATCGTCCTCACGCTCGAGAACCGCACGCAGCCCCTGGCGCACGCTCGCGTGGCCATCGACCAGCACGATGCCGATCCCCCTCGTCCGCGGTGAGGGGGCGATCATGGGCGCTGACGTCGTTGTCATCGGAGTCCCTCCAGATGCTCGATCGGTACCTTCGCCTGAGAGCGCACGCCGCTGCGACATGCCCTCCCGTGCGACGGTCGACCCCGGCCCGCATCTCCCCAGGACGGTAAGCGGGCCGGGCCCCTACGTAAAGGGCTTGCCGCAGAGGGTGAGATCGTGCCCGATCCGGTTCTCGGGGGTCCCCGGTGACCTACTCCCCGAGCTGAACGTGTTGTGGGACTTCGAGGCCGAGCGCGGGTTCGAGTCCTGTGCGCAGGGGCGTCCGTGCTTTCGTGCCCAGGGACGAGGTCGCCCCGCTCGTCAAGGCCGCTCAGGAACGGCACGGCCAGGCGTTCGGCACCTGGCTCGGGCAGTTCCAGCTCGGCGACCAGCGGTCTGGGGGGCTAGCGGTACAGCACCTTCATCGCCTGACGCCGCACGGCCTTCACCGGCCGGCCCAGGCGACCCTCGGCCGCCAGCGCCGACCGGGCCGCGATCCAGCCGCAGGCCCCGTGCACGCCACCACCGGGATGGGTCGCGGCGCCGGCCAGGTAGAGGCCGTCGACCACGGTCTCGGGGCGGCCCAGGCCGGTGGCCGGGCGGAACACCAGCTGCTGGTGCAACTGGGCCGTTCCGCCGTTGATCGCACCGTGATGCAGGTTCCCGTCGGCCGCCTCCAGATCGGAGGGACGCTGGAGCGTGCGGTGCCGCACCCGGTCACGGAATCCCGGCGCGGCGAGCTCCAGGGTCTCCTCCATCGTGTCGGCCACCCGGTCCGCGTGCGCGTTGCTGTGCTGGTCACGCGGTAGATGCGTGTAGGCCCAGACGCTTTCGGTGCCGGAGGGGGAGCGCGTGGGGTCGGCGGTGGTCATCTGGCCGAGCAGGGCGAACACCTCGTCCGGCGCCCGGCCCGCCGCCAGGTCGGACGACCAGCGCGACAGCCCGGGCATCCCCGTTCCGTAGTGCACGGTCCCGGCCGATCGCGCGGCCTCCGCCTTCCACGGAATACCGCCTTCCACCAGCCAGTTCATCTTCACCGTGGGCAGGTCCCACTCGAACCGGCGCAGGTCGTCCTGCAGCTTCTGGGGAAGGTGCTGCAGCCCGACGATGTCGGTGAACAGGCGCGGCGCGTCGACGTCCGCGAGCACCGCTTTCCGGACCCGGACCTCACGCCCGCTCGCCGTACGCACCGCAACCGCTCGTCCGTCATTGACCACGACCTGGGTGACGTTCTCGCCGGTGTCGATGCGTGCACCGGCCGCCCGCGCCCGCCGGGCCATGGCCTGCGAGAGCATGCCCGCACCGCCCTGCGGCACCGGAAAACCCACGTCCTGGGCCAGCATCACCAGCAGCCAGCCGAACAGGCCGCTGCCGGTCGCGTCCATCGGGACGTCGGCGTGCATGGCGTTCCCGGCGACCAGCAGCCGGCCGTGCTCACCCCGGAACCATTCCTGGCCCAGGCGGGTCACCGGCGATGCGGCGATCCGGGCCAGTTCGAGCGTGTCGCGGGCTCCGGCCTTCCACAGCAATTTTCCCCCCGAACGCACCGGCGGGAAGGGCGTGAACAAGGCCTCCAGCAGCGGCTCACGCAGGCGCTTCCACTGCTCGAACAGCTTCAGCCAGGCCTCGCCGTCACCGGGGGCGTCGCGGTCGAGCGCGGCGGCGGTCTGGTCCGGGTCGCGGTGGATGACGGCGCACTCCTCCTCGTCCGGCCCGGAGACGTGGGCGATCACGTTCGGCGCCTGGACCCAGGTCAGGCCGTGCTGCTCCAGGCCCAGCCGCCGGATCACCGGGGAGGCGGCCGCGAGCGGGTAGAAGGCGCTGAACAGGTCGGACGTGGCCTCGGGCGTCTGCGGCCAGAGCGATGCCGAGCGCACCGCCCCACCGACGTCGTCCTGTGCCTCCAGCACCAGCACGTCCCAGCCGGCATCGGCCAGGGCGCAGGCCCCGACCAGCCCGTTCGGTCCTGCGCCGATGACCACGGCGTCGACGGTCTCCACCCTTACCCTCCGTTTCGCGGGCATGCGCCCGTCGGCCCCATCCCAGCAGCCGGGGCCCTGGATCGCCAGCCGGAGGGGCCGCCGCCGTCACTCATGGTGGACGCGGGTACGCACGGGGGTGCGGGCGGTCCCGGGCGTCGTGGTTGCCCGGTTCTGACCGATCGTCGACTACGTCTTGCAGTCGGGCGTATCCGCAGGGAAAGCTTAGGGGCACCCAACGACGGGCGAGCACGGAGGACCGATGGCCTACCGCCGGAGAGCCGGGCACCGACCCCTGGTCGGCCCCAGAGCCCCCAGAGTCCAGCACCAGTTCCAGGTTTCGCTCGTTCCCCCGGGCAGACCGTTCGCCGCCGCCTGACGCAACTGAGCCGCCTGACGCAGCCGAGCCGCCTGACGGCCGCAGGGCCCTCGACCAGGACCGATACCGTTCCGGATTCCGCGACAGTCGCCTGATCCGAACCGGCCGATCCTCGACCCGTAGGGCCCGACCGGCTCTCAGTCGGCCAGATATGCGCCAATACCCATGTCGTCCGCCACGATTCGCGCTGCCTTCAGGGCCTGCGGGTTCAGTTCCCGCAGGGCCTCGTACTGGACCGCGGGAGCGACCACCGTCTGCACCGGCCGTTTTCCTTGCGGCGTCTCGACCAGGGCCACCACGGCGTCACTGACCTGATCGGCCGAGCCGATGTTCTCGGCGTTCTCGGTAGTACGCCGGGTCAGGTCACCGATGAAGCTGGTGAGCCTCTCGCCGTAGAGGCCCATCCGGGCCTGGTCCTGGGGCAGGGACGCGTTGGGGCCGATGTTCGTGGGGTACGCCGCCGCGTCGACGACCACGGATTCGATGCCATAGGGCGCCAGTTCGTGCTGCCAGGCCTCGGTCAGGCTGCGCTGGGCGGCCTTGCTGGCGGCGTACAGACCGTTGAACGGCGGGGTCAGCCAGCTCGACAGGGAGCCGATCTGGATCAGGGCGCCGTGTCCCTGCTCGCGCATGGAGGGGATGACGGCATTGTTGACCCGCAGCGCGCCGAGCGTGTTCACGTCGAACTGCCGGTGGGCCTCCTGCGCGGTGTAGGCCTCGAGCGGTCCGGCGAAGTTCATCCCGGCGTTGTTCACCACCACGTCGATCCGGCCTGCCGTCTGCAGGACGGTGCCGACGGCCCGCTCGACCGAGGCCTCGTCGGTCACGTCGATCTCGACCACGTGCAGGTCGAGGCGTTCGGCGGAGGCGAGGGCGGTCAGCTCGGCGGAGGCCTGGGCGTTGCGGCCGGCCACGTCGCGCAGACCGGCGAAGACCTGGTGCCCGCGCCGGGCCAGAGCCTCGACGGTGAGTCGGCCGAAGCCGCTGCTGGTGCCGGTGACCAGCACGATCCGGGGGTCAGGGGTGCTCATCGATACTCTCCTCGGCCAGTGAAGTGGGGCGAGCCCCCGCTTCTGTGGACGACGATATGGAGGGCCACCCCACTTGTCAACGGTAAGTGGGGTGACGCCCCGGTTATGGCTCAGTACGATGGTCGGCAGACCAGGACGATGGAGGTGCCGTGCCCGAGGGTGCTACTGCGCAGACCCGGTCCGGCCGTCCCCGCCGGGCCGATGCGCGCCGTAACTACGACCAGATCCTGCGGGCGGCCGAGGCCGAGATCGCCCGGGCCGGGGCGGATGCCTCCCTGGAAGAGATCGCCCGCCGGGCCGGCGTCGGATCAGCCACCCTGCACCGGCACTTTCCGTCCCGATACACCTTGCTGGAAGCCGTCTTCCACGACCGGGTGGCGAGTTTCTGCGAGCAGGCGCGCCAACTCGCGCAGGTGAGCGACCCGGGGCCGGCGCTGATCGACTGGTTGCGCGCCGTCGCGGTCTTCAGCGCCAGTACCCGGGGGCTGGCCGCCTCCCTGCTGGCCGCGGCCCAGGAGCAGGAACGGATGATCGACCGCTCCTGCGAGGGCATGCTGCTCGCGGCCGGCGACGAACTGCTGACGGCCGCCCAGGCCGCCGGCTCGGTGCGGGCCGAGGTGGCCGCCATCGACCTGCTCACCCTGGTCAACGCGGTGGCGCTGGCCACCGAAGGGGCCCCGGACCCGGCCGGTCAGGCCGGCCGTCTGCTCTCCCTGGCCCTGGCGGGCATCAAACCCTAAGCGGGCATCCGGGCAACCAGGCGCAACTGCTCCAGCACCGCCTCGACCGCCGGCACGCCATGACTGCTGGGCGCCAGCACGGCCGACACCGTACGTGACGGGTACCCCTCCAGCGGAAGCACCTTCACCGCCGGATTGAGGCTGGCCCGGAGCGTCATACCGGGCAGGGCCGCCACCGCGATCCCGGCCGCCACCAGCGCCTGCACCACCACGTAGTCGTCGGTGCTGTGCCGGATGTCCGGGGTGAAGCCGCTCTTCACCGCCTCGCGCACCAGATGCTTGCGGCAGGAGACGCATCCGGCGATCCAGCGCTGCCCGGCCAGATCTTTCAGCGTCACCGATTCACGGTCGGCCAGCGGATGGTTGTGGCCCATCACCGCGCGCAGCGGATCGCGCAGCAGCTTCACGGCCTCCAGCGGCCCGCGCTCGAAATCCTCACCTGGGTAGTCGAACACGATGGCCAGGTCGCACTGCCCCTCGGCCAGCAGCACCAGCGCCTCGGGCGGTTCCACCTGGGTCAGGCGGACGTCCAGGCCCGGGTGCTCGGCGCTCAGATTCATCAGCGCGGTCGCGACCAGGGTGGCGCTCGCCGAGGGGAAGGCTGCGATCCGGACCCGCCCGGTACGCCGCCGGGCCAGGTCGGCGAGGGCCTCACCGGCGGCCTCGAGCCGGGCGTCGATGGCGTCGGCGTGGCGCAGCAGCAGCTGGCCGGGATCGGTCAGCGCGATACCGCGCCCGACCCGGGTGATCAGGGCCAGGCCGAGATCCTTCTCCAGCTTGCGGATGTGCTGGCTGACCGCCGGCTGCGTCCAGCCCAGCGTGCGGGCGGCGGCCGCCATCGAACCGGAGTGGGCGACCTCACGGAACACCAGCAGGCGCCGCGGGTCGAGGCGGGCGGTCGCCGAGCTCTCGGCCAGCACCGGCCGGTCGGGATCGTTCAGTCCATCGGAAACGGGACTGTTACGAACGGTTCCGCTCACGTCCGGCTGGACCCGGCTCGTCACCGATGGTGAGGTCGCCTCCTGGGCCGCCAGGGCGTGACCGGTGTGGCGCCGTACCTGGTCCGGCGGGTCGAGGACCTCTTCCGCCAGCAGATCCGGCACGGCGTGGGTGTGAACTACGGGCTGTTCGTCGTCGCCGATCGGTGCCATGGGCCTATTCAGCCACACAATCCGGCGAAACCAAAGCAGAGCTTGGGTATCACTCAGACCAAGTCGTTCTTGCGGCACCTTCCAACGTTGCGGGACGGTGAAAGCGGGTAGAGGCGGACAGCGGGAAGATGGAGAAGACAATGCTGACGATCGGTTTGCTCGGTGGAATGAGCTGGCAGTCCACGGCGGAGTACTACCGGATCGCGAACGAGATGGTCGCGATGCGTCTCGGCGGCCTGCACTCGGCGCGGGTCGTGATGGCCTCGGTCGACTTCGCGGAGATCGGCAAGCTGCAGCGGGCCGGGCAGTGGGACGAGGCCGGCCGGGTGCTGGCGCAGGAGGCCCGCGGGCTCGTGGCGGCCGGGGCCGACATGGTGCTGATCTGCACGAACACCATGCACAAGGTCGCCGACGAGGTGGCGGCCGCGATCACCGTGCCGCTGGTGCACCTGGCCGACACCTCCGCCGAGGCGGTGAGGGCGGCCGGTGTGCGCAAGGTTGCCCTGCTCGGCACCGCCTTCACGATGGAGCAGGATTTCTACCGCGACCGTCTGGCCTCGCACGGCCTGGAGGTGCTCGTGCCGACCGGGCCCGAGCGCGCCCTCGTGCACCGGGTGATCTTCGAGGAGCTGTGCGTCGGGATCATCCGCGAGGAGTCCCGTCAGGCCTACCGCGACATCATCGCCGGGTTGGTGGCCCAGGGGGCCGAAGGCGTGATTCTTGGTTGCACCGAGATCGAGCTGCTGATTTCCCAGGCGGACAGCTCGATTCCGGTCTTCCCGACCACCCGCCTGCACATCGAGGCAGCGGTGAACCGGGCGATGGCGTCCGAAATGACGGCCGTCTGAGGCGGGCACGGTTCGCTACCGGGCGAACCGTGCCCGCGCGTTACGGTCGACGACATGCGGATCGCCGATGTGGACGTGGCGGCGGCCGCCCGATTGCCGGCCGACCCGTCGCGCTCGGCGATGCTGGCGTTGCTGCTGGACGGCCGGGCGCACCCGGCCGGGGCGCTGGCGCAGGCCGCGGGCATCGGTCGCCCGGCGGCCAGTGCCCACCTGAAGCAGCTGGTCGGGGCCGGGTACCTCGAAGTGGTGCGGCAGGGCCGGCCCCGCTACTGCCGCATCGCCCGGCCGGAGGTCGCAACCGCGCTGGAGTCGCTGGCCGCGATCGCGCCCTCCCTTCCGGTGCGCAGCCTGCGGCAGAGCTCCGCCGCGCGTCTCCGGGCCACGGCCCGCACCTGCTACGACCATCTCGCCGGGCCGGCCGGGGTGCTCCTGCACGACGCCCTGCGTGATCACGGCCAGGTGGCCGAGGATGCCGTGACCCCTACCGGTGTTTCGTGCTTCGACGCTCTGGGAATCGACGTGGACCGGCTGCGCCGGGGACGTCGTCCATTGCTCAAAACCTGTCTGGACTGGACCGAACGCCGCCCCCACCTCGCCGGGGCCCTCCCGGCCGCGTTGCTCGTCGCCTTCACCGACCGGGGCTGGACGGTGCGCCGAACGGGGCTGGATGGTGCGCCGAACGGGCGTCAGGTCGAGATCGACCCGGCCGGGTGGGAGCAACTGCGGGACTGGCTGGGTTGTTCCGCGGGCTGTCACCGGCGATAGGGCCTCTCGGCCCTGCTCCAGGTCAAAGGTCAGGCCACAACTGGGTATTTCGATGTCGAGATCGCTCAGGCCCTCGTTCGCGGGGCGCCGCCCCGGTATCTTGGGAGTCGTCTCGATGTAGAGCGCGCGTGGAAGGCGGCCCCGGTGAGAATCAGCCAGCTGAGCGAAAAAACCGGAGTCAGCGCGCGCTCCTTGCGTTATTACGAGCAGCAGGGCCTGATCTCCGCCGTGCGTCGTCCGAACGGATATCGCGACTACGACGACGAGGCGGTGACGACCGTCCTGATGATCCGCTCACTGATCGATCGCGGTTGCCCGACCGAACTGATCCGCAGTCTGCTGCCCAGTAATACGACCGCCGACCTCGACCGGGCCGTCGGGCAGAGTGTGATCGAGTGCGTCACCAGCGTTCGTGACGAGGTGGCCGAGAAGGTCACACACCTGTCGCGGACGAGAGACTCCCTGACGCACTTTCTTGAGCAGACCCACAGTCTCGAGGCGCCGTCACTCGTGGCCCAGTAGGAGTTCCGCGACCAGATCGGCCACCCGGATGTCCCGGTTGGTCTTCCCGAGGATGCCCGGCGCCCGTTTCGGCCCGGGAACGGTGTGCCCGCCGCCGTGAATCGTGAAGAGCACTACGGGTGGACGTCCTTCGGCGCGGAAGTCGGTGCGCTCGACGGACGATGTGGTCTCGCTGGCGGGAAGCGTCGTGGTCGTGGGTGGTTGCGTGATCCCGTTGCGCGCGGCGTAGTACCCGGCCGAGCGCGGCATCGACAGCGCCTGCCCGCCCACCTTGAAAGCCTTGCGTGCCCACCACTTCAGACCGCCACCCGAATAAGCCACGATCGGGTCCTTGGTGCCGGCGATCAGTACCACCGGCATCGGGACCGGTGCCGGGGCGGGGTCGGGCATCAGGAAGCTCTCCGGTGTGGGCATGGTCGCCCCGATCACCACCGCCCCCGAGATCAGGTCGGGGGCATCGTGCATCAGGCGCATCACCATCTGCCCACCGTTGGAGTAACCCACGGCGAATACCTTCTTCGCTCCGAGTCGGTCCGCCACGGCCCGGGCGAAGGCGACGTCGTCGATGTTCTCCGTGCGGGCCGGGAAGAAGCTCTCGCGCCGGGCATCGTTCCAATTGCCCCGGTATCCGTCCAGGTAGGCCACCGTGGCGCCTTGGGCCGTCAGGGTGTCGTACTGCCGGCCGGTGAATTCTCGGTGCTTGCGGCCGTTCTGCTTGGAGCCGTGAAAGACCAGCACCAATACGGAAGAGGGCTGCGCCGGCGATACCACGGTGAAGGTCCGCGTGCGGCTGTTCACTTCGACGTTGTCCAGCATGAGGCTGACGCTAAACTCTGACATCGTGTCAAGGTCAAGCATGGGCGGTGGCAGAAGTGAAGATCAGTGATCTCAGCACGAAGACCGGTGTGAGCGCCCGTTCGCTGCGTTACTACGAGCAGCAGGGTCTGATCACGGCCGGGCGCCGGGCGAACGGCTACCGCGACTACGACGACGAGGCCGTGGCGACGGTGCTGACCATCCGCTCGCTGCTCGACCTGGGCTTTCCCAGCGAGCTGATCCGCACGGTCATGCCCTGTACGAAGGGCGACACCGACCAGGCCGTCTGTGAGGGAGTGGTCGAGCGGGTCACCGCCATCCGCGACGAGATGGCGCAGCGGGTGGTGCAGATGGAACAGACCCGCGACACCCTGACCCGTTACCTGGGCGAGCAGGCTGCCGGTCTACGGCCTGTCACTCCCGCAAAATGATGAAGCCGGAGGGCATGACCTCCGGCTTCTGTGCGGTGTTCGATGCGGTGTCAGTCGTCATGGCGGTCCACCCTCCGGCGGGCGGCCCGGCGGCTGTCTTCGGCCCGGCGGTTGCGGCGTGAACCGTCACCGTTCGTGGCCGAGGCGATCTGGTTGAGCATCAGCCGGTGCTGGAGTTCGGCGGGACTGAGGGCGCGCCGGGCGATGAGCTGCTCGTCCGTCCAGGTCTTCACGAGTTTCATGGCTCTACTGAATACGGCTTGCGGGCACCCGGTGTCACCTGGTTTTCTCAGCCCTCGTCGATCGGGACCTGCCAGGCCATCACCGTGCCGCTCGCGCCGCCGGTGCGGGGTTTGAGGGTGCAGGTGCCCTCGTGCCGCTCGGCACGGGTGCGCATGGTCGTGGTTCCCGTCCCGATCTTGGCGTCTGCGGAGATGCCGCTGCCGTTGTCCTCGACCTCGAGCGTCACCTGACCGTCGCCGACGCCGAGCCGCACCTCGACGTGGGTGGCGCGGGCGTGGCGGGCGGCGTTGGAGAGGGCCTCGCGGAGCACGGCGAGCAGATCGTTGTAGACCGACGCCGGAACCAGGGTGTCGACCGGCCCGCGGAAGGTGAGGACAGGCTCGAAACCCAGGGCGCCGGTGGATTCCGAGACCACGCCGAGGGCCTCGGAACGCAGGCTGGTGGGCTCGTCGTCGGGCTGCTGCAGGCTGAAGATCGACGTACGGATGGCATGGATCGTCGTGTCCAGGTCGTCGATCAGGCCGGACAGCTTGCCGGCCTGGGCCTGGTTCCCGATGTTCATGCTGATGCTCTGCAGGCCCAGGCCCACGGCGAAGATCCGCTGGATCACCAGGTCGTGCAGGTCGCGGGCGATGCGGTCGCGGTCCTCGAGCACGGCGAGCCGCTGCCGGTCGGAGGCCTGGCGGCTGAACTGCACGGCGAGAGCGGCCTGACCGGCGAAGCTTTCGACCATATGCATGTCGGCCTCGGAGTACGGCTCGTCACCGGGGCCGCGGGCGACCGACAGTACCCCGATCACGCTGTCGCCCACCACGAGCGGTACCAGCACGGCCGGGCCGCTGTAGCAGTCGGAAATGCCCGTCCCGGTCACGAATCCCTCGGTCAGGAATGCGCGAGCTTGTGAAAGACGGGATTCGGAAAGGTGATAGCTGGTGCCGAGGGTGTCGCCGGTGTTCTCGCCGTAGGCGGCGCGCACGCTGAGGCCACCGTCGGAATCGTTCAGCAGCAGGAAGCTCGCCCCGCCGCCGGCCACGGTGGAGGCCCGCTCGACCACGAGCCGCATGGTCTCCTCGGTCTCGGCGCCGGCCAGCAGCGACTTGGTGACATCGCCGGCGGCGGTCAGCCAGGCCTCGCGCCGGCGGGTGACGTCGAACAGGCGGGAGTTCTCGATCGCGATCCCGGCGGCCGCGGCCAGGGCCACGATGAGCTGCTCGTCGCGTTCGGTGAAGGCTCCGCCGCCGCGCTTCTCGGTCAGATAGAGGTTTCCGAAGACCTCGCCGCGCACCCGCAGGGGTACCCCGAGGAAGCTGCCCATCGGCGGGTGGTTCGGCGGGAAACCGGTGGACGCGGGATGGTCGGCCAGGTTGTCCAGGCGCAGCGGTACCGGCAGGTCGATGAGGACCCCGAGAATGCCCTTGCCGCGAGGCGGTTCGCCGATCCGCAGGCGCTCGTGGGTGGGGATACCGACAGTGATGAAATCGATCAGGTCGACACCGTCGGGGCCGAGTAGACCCAGGGCGGCGTACTTGGCCTCGGCCAGGTCGGCGGCGAGCTCGGTGATCCGCCGCAGGGTGTCGGGCAGACTGAGATCACTGGCAACCGCGACCACCGCGTCGAGCAACCGGTGAAGCTGTTTCTCGGTGTCGATGATTTCGTGGGAGCGGCCGATCAGCTCCTGCAGAAGCCGCTCCAGGCCCAGCTTGGGCAGGGGCGTAGGCTGACCGGCGCTCCAGAACCGGTGGGCCTCCATAGCGTTCCGGTTGTGGCCGTAGCGCTCGATGTCGTCAGTATTGTCGTTCACCACTGCTGGATCCTCGTTGCCGCCGATAGGTGCCAGGCGGGAATCATTTCACAACAGGGTCTAGGTAACGTCCCGTCACCCGTTCCAGGGCCACCGCGAGGGTGCGGTCATGGCGGCCGGGCATCCAGGCCCGGGGCCGGTTCACCTGGCGCCCGGCCAGGGAGTCGCCTTCGTGCAGTTCGAAGGAGCGGCCGACCACGTTGACGCTCCACCCCAGGTGGGTGACCTCATCAATCTTGTCGACATGGAAGGCGACCACGGTGTTGCGGGCGGCGCGCTCGATGATGGAGCCGTCGGCGAAAGGGATGAGGAGGACGTCGTCGGCCAGCGTGACATTGACCGGAAGGACATCGGGCATCGCCCGGTAGGTGAAGACAAGCTGCCCGATCTGTGCGGTGGCCAGGAGGGCCAGGCATTCCGCGCGGTCGAGAACACGCACGTTCAGCTCCGGAAGCCCCTCGTCGTCACCGGACGTCGAGGGCGTGGCGACATCGGGCTGCTGGTCGGTGGTGGGCACGAGAGGTCTGGGCCTTCCGGGTTCCGGCGGACGTGCGGATCTCGTGAGTCTGCGTTGTGCGGTCCGTCGGTCGGCAGGGTCGAAGGTCCTGAGGCTGGACACCGGTGGGTCCTCCTGGGTGGTCGGCGGAGGGGGTGCTCGTCCCCGGGACAGGCACCGAGGCCAGGGAGGGAGATCCTGGCCTCGGGAGGGTGGAGCGAGATTTTCGGGGATTCAGCCGGCGATGAGGTTTTCCTCCTTCCCGTCGGGGGCTTCGGGAACTTCGGGGGGAAGTGTGTCGCCGTGAACGACCAGGACGGGGCAGGAGGCGTACTCGGCGACCCTGGCGCTGATCGAGCCGAGCAGGACTCCGGCGACTCCCCCGTGGCCGCGGCTTCCGACGACGACCAGGGTGGCGAACCGGGCTTCTTCGATGAGGATCTTCGCCGCGTTGCCCTCGCGGACCACCAGGTCGATCTCGACCGGTTCCTCGAAGGTTTCGGCGATGGTTTCGGTGAGCAGGCGGCGCGAGTCCCGCGGCGGGTCCCAGTCGCTGGGCCAGGTGGCCCATCCGTAGGTGGCGGGAAACTCCCAGGCGGTGACGGCGCGGAGGGTGGCTCCGGTGGTCGTCGCGAGCCGGGAGGCCCAGCGCAGGGCTTGCCGGGACTGGATCGAGCCGTCCACCCCTACGACGATTCGGTTGGTGGTCATGGCCAGATCTCCTTCCCTTTCAGAGTGTTTCGGTAACGGTGAGCCGGGCCGCCCGCCGATGGAGGGGGCCCGGCGGCTTTCAGCTGATCAGTTGATCAGTGCATCCACTTCTGGTCCTTGACGATCGGGAGCTTCTCCCAGACGTTGCCCAGGCCCCAGGTCTTGCCGGCTGCGACGGCGACCAGGACGAACAGGACCAGGGCGTAGATGACGTGGTAGTCGATCAGGGGGTTGGTGCTCCCGGTGGGCTCGCCGACTCCGGTGGTCTGGGCCAGCGGCCATTCGGCCAGCCACATCATGGCCATGATGATCGCGCCGCTGACGGCCGAGATCTTCATCGCCACACCGGCGATCACGGCGATCCCGACGGCGAGCATGCCCAGGATGAAGAGCACATCGACCACGACGTTGCCCGCCATGTTGTTGAACATCGAGGCGAACGGGCCCTGGTCGATGCTTCCCAGGAATCCCTTGGCGGGGGAACCGCCGTTGACCCAGGCCTTCTCACTCACGGTCGAGTAGTGAAGGCCGAACGTCTTGTCGATTGCCGCCCAGAGGAAGATGAAGCCGGTCACCACCCGAAGGACTGCGAACAGCTTTGCGGTGCTGCCCTTTACGACGGTTGGAGTGGCTTCCACGTCACCGGTGGCGACGTTTTCGGTGAGGCCGCTTGCCGACGACTCGATCGACATGACCAGTTCCTCTCTGAGGTTCTTTCATCTTCGGTTGATGACTTGAGTCTGCTCCGTCGCGCACGCAGTGGGAGCGGCCAAAAGCACGTCGTCATCACGTCAAAGGTCCCGCCAAAGGTCCTGCGCGTCAGGAATGTCGATCAAGGTCGGCCATCAGGGCTCTGACCTGGCCATTCGCCTTTTTGCGCGGCTTGTTGCAAGCTTGCGCGCACCAAGGGCGGCGAGGCTCCTATCGGCGTCCTTTTTAACGGCGGATGCTGATCGGTGTGAGGTGCGCTCGTGCTGCACAATTTCGACCTCGTTGCCCTGGCTGTGACACTGCCCGAGTACGACCTGCTCCCGGGTGCCCTGGGAACGGTCCTCGAGGTCTACACAGAGCCGAGAATCGCGTACAACGTGGAATTCGGTGCCTCTGACGGCGGCACCATGCCGCTGGTGGTGCTTGATCCCGAACAGGTGCACAAGCTCGGGCGATGAGTTCTTGCGGGTCCGGCCGGCAGGGGCCCTGTCCAGAGCCCCTGCCGGGTACGTCAGAAGACGCTGTCGAGCTTCTTCACCTCGTCGTCGGTCAGGGTGAGGCCGGCGGCCTGGGCCGAGGCCGTGGCCGTCTCGGGCCGTGAGGAACCCGGGATCGGGATGACGACCGGGGACGTCTGCAGCATCCAGGCCAGGCAGATCTGCTGAGGGCTCACACCCCGGGCGTCGGCCACCTCCTGGAACGGCGTGTGTCCCGAACCCAGGCCGCTCGCGTTCTTGATCCCGCCCAGCGGGCTCCAGGGCAGGAAGGCGATGCCCAGCTCGGAGCAGAGGTCGAGCTCGGGCCGGGAGGACAGGTAGGCCGGCGAGTACTGGTTCTGCACGCCGGCCAGTCGTCCGCCGAGTACCTCCTGCGCCTCACGGATCTGGGCCGGGTTCGCGTTCGAGATCCCGGCGAGGCGGATCTTGCCCTCGTCGAGGAGTTCGCCCAGGGTGCCCACGGACTCCGCGTAGGGCACGCCGTGGGGGTCGGGGCGGTGAAGTTGGTACAACCCGATGGCTTCGACGCCCAGGCGGCTCAGGGAGCCCTCAACGGCTTCCCGGAGGTGGGCCGGGCTGCTGTCGATGGTCCAGGAGCCGTCACCGGGGCGCAGGTGCCCGCCCTTGGTGGCGACAAGGACGTCATCGGTGTTCTGCCCGTAACTGCTGAGGGCCTCCGCGATCAGCGACTCGTTGTGGCCGACCTCGTCGGCGTGCAGGTGATAGGCGTCCGCCGTGTCGATCAGGGTGACGCCCGCGTCCAGGGATGCGTGGATCGTCGCGATCGACCGCGCCCGGTCGGGCCGGCCTTCGATGGACATCGGCATACCGCCGAGCCCGATGGCCGAGACCTGGACGCTGCCGATGGTGCGCTGCTGCATGTGGCTCCTTCGTCTTCGCCGGTGCGGTGAGCTGGCCGATGCGGCGATCCTCTCCCCGCTCCTGGCGCGGCGCCCGTCGGCGCGGCTCCTCGTGTGTCATGGGTCTCCCCAAAACACTGATCGAGGATGTCGCCCCGCCTGCGCGCCTCGGCCCCCGGTTTCCTGGGTGGCTGGCGTCGATGCAGGTCAGAAGGGGTTTGACGAGATGCCTGGAGGGTCGCCGGTAAGTCGCTTTGGAGATTCGGCCACAACCCCCTAAGCTTCTACATGTCCGCAACGGAGACAAAGAAAGTCCGTCGTGAGTCTTAAGGCCCCCATCGTCTAGTGGCCTAGGACGCTGCCCTTTCAAGGCGGTAGCACGGGTTCGAATCCCGTTGGGGGTACGCTTCACCAGCAGTACGGTAGGTTGGTAAACACAAGCAAGGCCCTGTAGCGCAGTTGGTTAGCGCGCCGCCCTGTCAAGGCGGAGGTCGCGGGTTCAAGTCCCGTCAGGGTCGCTTCCCTGGGTCAGCAAGTTCGACTCAGGTTCGGGCCAGGTAGCTCAGTTGGTACGAGCGTCCGACTGAAAATCGGAAGGTCGACGGTTCGACCCCGTCCCTGGCCACTTTCTTAAGAGCTACGCCGCTGGTCGGAAGCCCTTTCGGGATCATCCCGAGATAGCTTCCAGGCTGGCGGCGTCTCTCGTTTGTTGCTGCGTATCGCACGTGGATCGCACGCCGGCTCGGTCCCCGCGAGCCGCAGAAGGCAGATGGGCGGTATCAGCCGTTCGTGTCGGTGGCCGCTGCGGGCCCCGGGCACCGCCCCCCAGCGTCCCCTCCGGTGGGCTTCCTCAAGGAGGACGGGGATTCGGTCGACGGGGCCGTGCACGGCCCGAGGCGCGACCGGGTGAGTCATCGGTACGAGGCAAGCCAACCCGATGCTGGTCATGGAGTTCATGGCTGATCTGGGCGGCGACCCGGAAGCGTACGGGGACCGCGATGTCCTGGGCTGGGCCCCGGCCCCGGACGAAGAACTGGGCGGGGCGTTCGTCGAGCCGCTGCGACAGCTCAGTCCGGAGCTACTTCCTGAACTGGCCGATGTGGATCTCGGTGGCCTTGATTTCGGGGCGATCGGTCGGGAGGTCAGGCGATCGGCGGCGGACCCGAAGTCTTGGGTGTAGTGGGCCGCCCTGAATGGGCAGTGAAGATCGGCCGATGACCGTTCGGGAAGATGACCGGGGTTCCCGAACGACCGGCCGGGCGGGGGTCCAGCCCTTCTGGGCGAACCGTCTGATAATTGAAACCTTTGCAGTGGAGCGGTATAGCTTCTGGCGGAGGCGCTTGTCGGCGCTGCCGCACCCGGTCATGTCGCGGCCGTGCGACGTCTGGTGATCGGCGATCAGGTCAGGACCCTGCGGCAGGTCGGCCACCAGATGGCGGACCTCGTCGACGCCCCTGACGGCAAGGCCTGAGAGCGGTGCGGGCCTCGAACGGCGATGCGCCGGGAATGCCCTATCGTCGCCGTCGTGGATCAGGATGACGGCGTCACTCAGTGGACGCCCGCGGCGCGGGACCGGTACGCGGCTGCCACGGCAGCGCTCCTGGAGACGCTGAACGCTCACACCGCCCTGGTGGCGGCCCGGGTCGGGCGACAGGTGGAGATACCGGACTACATCGACTCGGCGCAGCGGTTGCAGCAGGCCCTGGATGCGTTGACCGAGGCGGAGTTCGATGTCTGCGGCTCGTTCCCGTTCTCCCTCCGGGAAGATGACGAGGACGATTTCGAGCCAGAGGACGATGTGGCTGCCGGTGCGATCCTGACGGTCGAACACCGGGCCGACTTCGAGATTCTCGACGAGGCCGCGCTGGTCGAGGCCGGCCGGGCGGCCTACCTCACCTCGTGGCCCGACGACGTGGAGGAAGATGCCCGCCTGACGGTCAGCAGTCCCGCCCAGGCCGTTGGTCAGCTCATCCACACACACGGCTGGCAGTTCTTCGAGAACGGCACCGATGCTCTGGCACCCCGCAGCAGCGAGACTGTGATCGAACAGGATCCCGCCGAGCCGGAACTCGACGGGAATCGCTGACCCTCCGGTCAGAGATTCCCGAAAGTCTTGATCCCGGCCTTCTTCAGAGCCTGTGCGAGCACGTCGGGGCAACCCCGGGTGAGCGCCTCGTCGAGCACGTAACCGTCGGCGTGCTCCAGGCCGCCGTGCTCCTCGAAAAAGGTGGACAGGCCGAGGGTCAGCTGGGTCATGGCGCCGATCTCGGTGTCCGGGAGATCGCCCAGGTTCTGCTTCAGCCAGGCACAGGCCTCGGCATCCGTGTAGCCCGCCGTGGCCTCGGCCGGTGTGGTGGCCGCAGAAGTGGCCGCCGTGGCTGCTGAGGGTGTGCCGGCTGAAGAGGAACTGCCACACCCCGCCAAGCTGAGTGCGCCAAGGGCTGCGCCGGCTGCCCAGAAAGTCACTTTTCGCTGCATGCCAGGACTATGGCAGGCGGTGAACCGGGCGAGTCGGCCAAGACCTGATCGCTGCACCAAGGGGACCTGCCGGCCTTGAGGAAGCCCGGACCAATCCAGTGACACCACTCGCGCCGAACCTCCGCCGATTCCAATCATCGGCAGGAGGCGACAGACCATGACGGCGACCGGTACGTCGCGAAAGAGCGGTCTGGTGCGGGGTGCTGTGTCCGGACTCGTCGCGGCCGGGCTCGCGCTCGGGGTCGCAGAGCTGGTCGCGGGAGCGATCGGCCGGTCCGTAGCACCCGCCATCGTTGTCGGTGGCGCCGCGATCGACCGAACTCCTCGATGGCTCAAGGAGTTCGCCATCGAGCAGTTCGGGGAGAACGACAAGAGGGTGCTGCTGGCGGGCATCTTCGTCACTGTTGCCCTGCTCGCGGCCGTGGTCGGTGCCGTGGCGACGCGTTTTCGGCGGATCGGTCTCGCCGGTGCCGCCCTGCTCGGGCTGGTCGCGGCGGCGGCTGCCCTCACCCGGCCGCAGGCTCGACCGATCGACGTCGTGCCCTCGCTGGTGGCGGCCCTCGTCGCGGTCGCCGGACTGGCATTTCTACTGAAGGACCCGACGGGTCAACCGGATCGGTCCCGACGGGCCGTACTGGTGACAGCGGTTCTGGCGGCTGCGGCCGTGGCCTCCGGGGTGGCCGGCCGGTCTCTGCAGAATCTGCGCACCAACGTCGCGGCCTCCCGCAAGGCCCTGAAACTGCCGGTCCCCGTCCGCCCGGCCGAGGCACTCCCGGACGGGGCGATGCTGAAGGTCGAGGGCGTCAGCAGTTTCTACACCGCGCCCGCCGACTTCTACCGGGTCGACACCGCTCTCTCGGTGCCGCGGCTGACCACCGACGACTGGCAGCTGAAGATCCACGGAATGGTCGGTAAGGAGATCACTCTCGACTTCGGCGACCTGCTCGCGCGGCCGATCGTGGAGCACGACATCACGATGACCTGCGTGTCCAACGAGGTCGGGGGCAATCTGCTCGGCACCGCTCGCTGGCTCGGCGTCGAACTGGCTCCGCTGCTGCGGGAGGCGGGCGTGGATCCGCAGTCCGATCAGCTGGTGGGTACCTCGGTGGACGGGATGACGATCGGGACCCCGGTCTCGGCCGTCATGGACGGCCGGGCGGCCATGCTGGCGATCGCGATGAACGGTGAGCCGTTGCTGCCCGAGCACGGATTTCCGTGCCGGATGGTTGTCCCCGGCCTGTACGGCTACGTCAGCGCCACCAAATGGCTCGTCGATCTGGAGCTCTCGCGGTTCGACGCGTTCGACCCGTACTGGGTCCGGCGGGGCTGGGACCAGCAGGCGCCGATCAAGACCAGTTCGCGCATCGACACGCCGCGTCCGCTGGCTCGGGTCAAGCCCGGCAAGGTGGCCGTCGCCGGGGTGGCCTGGGCTCAGCAGCGGGGTATTTCGCAGGTCGAGGTGCGTGTCGACGGCGGTTCCTGGCAGAAGACCAGGCTCTCTACGGCCGTGAACGACGACCTGTGGCGGCAGTGGGTCTGGGAGTGGGATGCGCCGTCCGGTTCGCACACGCTTCAGGTGCGGGCGGTGGACGGTGAGGGCGACATCCAGATCGAGGACCGGGCGGAGCCCTTCCCCAATGGTTCGTCGGGCTGGCAGTCGATTGTCGTCACGGTGGCCTGAGCCGTCGCCGGCTCCAGGAAAAAGATTTTCAGAAAAACCAATCCGTCCGCGGTAGGGCCCCGAACCACCCGCAGACAGTTGAACATCCTCTGCTGGAAGGCAATATCATGAACGCTTCGATGCGCAAGTTCTTCATCGCCGGGATCGCTCTCACCGCCACCGCGGGCCTGGCGGCCTGTGGCAGCGACAGTGACGGCAGCACCGACGCCGGGTCGACCGGTATGAGCTCGACGAGCGCCTCGAGCCCGTCGATGACCACCGGTTCAGCCATGGACACCGAGATGGTCGGCTCCGGTTGCGCGGCCTACGCCGAGCAGGTCCCGGACGGTGCCGGCTCCGTGTCCGGCATGGCAGCCGACCCGGTGGCCACGGCCGCCAGCAACAACCCGCTGCTCAAGACCCTGACCGCGGCGGTCTCGGGCAAGCTGAACCCGGACGTCGACCTGGTGGACACCCTGAATGGTGGCGAGTTCACAGTTTTCGCACCGGTTGACGATGCCTTCGCGAAGGTGCCGGCCAAGACGCTGGACTCTTTGAAGACCGACAGCAAGACCCTGACCGACATTCTGACGTACCACGTCGTGGCGGGGCAGCTCTCGCCGAGCGACGTGGCGGGTGAGCAGAAGACCGTCGAGGGCAAGAACGTCGACGTCACCGGATCCGGCGACGACCTCAAGGTGAACGGGGCCAGCGTGATCTGCGGCGGCGTGAAGACCGCCAACGCCACCGTCTACCTGATCGACCAGGTGCTCAGCCCGGCTGACGCCAAGTAACGCGCACCAAGGCCGGGGCCCCGAGCAGCACGCTGCTCGGGGCCCCGGCCTTTTTTCGGGTGGACGATCAGGAGCAGGTCCAGGTGGCCGGCGCCGGGTCGTATCCGATGTCGTCCACCGAGGACTGGCTGTACCCGATCACCGTGCCGTTCTCGGTCACGTCGCTGACGCTGCTGTAGCCGCCCTCGACGTAGTTCGGCAGCCGGGTGACCGTTCCGGCGTTCCACACCGCGGCCTGCCCGAGGTAGCCGCCCGTGGGGGAGCCGGCCACCAGCCCGCTCCCATTGACCACGTGCCCACTGAAGGTGGCCGGCAGAACGGTGCTCGACGCGTCTTTCATCAGCACCGTGACCTGATCGGTCGCACCCGACGGGGTGCTCCCGGCCAGGACGTACGTGTCGGCGGCGCTGCGGGCGGAGGAGTCCTGGAACGCCTTCAGCCCGTCGACCGCCGAAAGACCGCCCTTGATCGTGCCCTTCACCGCACGGGGGACGCCGTACTCCGGGTCGTCGGTCGTGGTGCCGATGAGCGTGCCCGAGTCGGTGATGTCGGTCAGAACCAGGCTGCCGTCACCGGCACCGAGGTCGTGGTACTTCTTCGGGGAGTCGGCCGACCAGACGACGGCGTGGTTGTTCCCGTCGAAGTCGGCATAGCCCGCGATGACCCCCTTGTCGTTGATCGACCGCGCGGTGGTGGAGGACGCCCCCTTCGGCACGGCGAGTTCGACGACCTTGCCCTTCATCACGAGGTACGGGCGATCATCGGTCAGATCGTTGGCGAGGATCACGCCGTCGGCATTGATATCTACACTCTGAGCGCGCTTTCCGCTCGGTGAGTCGAGCACGGTGACCTTGTCGTCCTGCCAGAGCAGGGCGCGGGTGCCGTGGCCGTTGTCGCCGGAGCCGACGAAGGCGTCGTCGTTGCCCGCGCTCGGCCAGACGTCGGTGAAGCCCTTGGGCGTCTCGTGGATCTTGACGCTCCAGGTGCAGTCGGCGGTAGGGCTGCCGGCTTCGGGAGTGGTCGCGAAGGCGGATGCGGTGGCAGAGGCGGCGATCAGGCCGGCCGCCGCCAAAACGACTGCAATACGGGTGGGAACGCGAGAGAAGGCAAAACGCATGGTGATCCCCAGGGAAGTGCTGGAAGCAAGTGCCCGACCGGGCATTGCCCACCCTAACCGGGTGGTTCGCGACTTTCCCGGATTTTGCCGTTCCGTGACCTGGCGGCGTGTCATGTGCCGAAGACGATGAACGGAAGCGGTTTTTCGAGCTCACCGGAACTATCGGCCGCCCACCGAACCGCGATGAACGTCCTTCCTGATTCGGCGACCGACAGTGCTCCGGCACCCACAATGCACGGATGACCTGGGGATCCGAACGGATGCGGAAGCGCTTGCAGTGGAGCGGCGTCGCTGCCGGTCTGGTCCCGGCCATCAGCGGGTGCGGCGTACCCGACGGCGGTGGGCACGGGCGAGAACGGGAATCCGGTCGCCTAAGTCGTCCTGTGCGAGGGGCACATCGACAGCCTGATTCTTCACTTCGACGAGGGTGAAAGGGCCGTCGATGCGGCCAGGACGTCGGCGGGCCGGCCGGTGGCGGCGAACGCAGCATAGGACCGGATCAGCAGGGCCGACCGGTGACGATCGCGGGAATGGGCGACCGGTCGGCCACCCAGGCCGAGCAGGCCGGGGAGATCCAGGAGGTCACTCTCACGGCGGCATCGTGGTCGTCCATGAGGTTCCGGCGGTGGATCGGCTCGTGGTGGGCGGCGCGATTGCGCAGGTACTGCAGTTTTTGAAGAGAACGGTCAACCTCGATCCGACGGACGGTCAGGTTGCTGGGGCTGAGCGGGAAAGCATGGCCGATGGCGGGTGTCCACAGGGCCGTGAGGTAGCGCGAAGCGGAAAGGTAACGCCAGAATCCGAGGGTGAGTTCGGCGATGACCTTGCCGTGAAGTTCACGGTCACGGCGGTAGCGGGTGGCGCGTGCTCTGGCCTGGGCGATGTCGTTCCGGCCCTGCTGGTCCAGTGGCGCCACGTCGAACCAGGACTGTCCGTGATGCCGCTGATCGGCCCATCTACGCAATTGCTGGTCCATCGCATTCCGCACGATGACCTCCACCATCGCCGCTGTCGTCATTGCGGCTGCCGAGGCCCGGATGTTCCATTCGTAGAGGGCGAAGGCAAGTTCCGGATCGCCGTGAGCGGCCAGCTCGTAGGACTCCATGCGCTCCGTGGTCAGGTGCTGGCGAATGATCCGGTGATCCCACTGCGCCGCCGCCGTACCGATTGACATCGTCTTGCCCTTCTGCGAATCTTCTTGGGAAGACCCCGGAACGATCACTGGCCTCGGCTATATCGCCGGGGTTACGCCTTTTGCGGGTTGTTCTGGGCATCGGCCCGGTAGAACGATCGCGTACGGCCAACCACGTCCATGACCACGATGTGTAGACCCTAGGATCCGGACCGAGTCCGCCTCGGTCATCCCACCTTCAGCCTGAACAGGCGATTCGCGTCTTAGGGGAGAGCTCTTCATCCCGGCGCGTCGGTGAGGTCGATGCACTCTCGGTGCAGTCGTTCGGGGCGGGTAGGCCTACGCCTGCCGCAGGAGGTCGAGGGCTCCTGCGGCAGTTCGGGAATCAGCCGGCCGTGACCGCGGAGGTGCGCGTGGCGGTGGTCGAAGTGCCGCCGAACACCGCCCGCCACTGCCGCTTGGCGCTCTTCTTCGTCAGCTTGAACGTGCCGTTTTTCGCCGTCGTGACGGTGCCGGCGCCGGCCCACTTGCCGGTGGCCGTCTTGTACTCGATGCGGACCTTCTGGCCGGAGACGGCCGAGTAGGTGCCGTAGCCGAAGTCGGCCCGCTTCAGCGTGCCGGTCACGGTGCGCTTGCCGCTGCCGATGTTCGTCGCCTTGGCGCTGATCACCGAGCCCCGCAGAAGCCGGAAACTGGTGCTGCACTCGCTGGTTGCGCGGGTCACCTTGACGGCGTGCAGGCCGGCGTCGGAGTTCAGGTAGAACTTGGGGCTCATCTGGACGATGGTCGAGCTGAAATCGGGGTCCTTGACCGCGAAGACGAAGAGGTCGCTGATCTCGACCGTCCACTCGGTGCTACCCGCGACGCCGAACTTCACGTTCTTGGCCTTGGTGAACAGCGTGGCCGACGTCGGGGTGATGGTGCAGGAGGAGGCCGCCTGGGCCGGGGCGATGGGACCCAGCAGGGCCAGGGCGGCGCCGGCGACGACAGTGCCGGCAAGGAAACGAAGGCTTTTCACAGAAAGCAGCGTAGGGACTGGTAGTTCAAGTTTCAGGCTTCTTGTCGCGAACGTGATCTTGGACCCTGAAAGCTTAGGGATAAGTGCGGTTCAGTCCCGGGCCCTCATTCTTCCCCGAGTGCCGTCTCCAGCACCTGGAGCACCTCGTCGAGGTAGTCGGTCCAGTCCTTGTCGTCGGGCAGGAAGGCGGACAGCAGCCAGCCGCCCAGGGCGAAGCCGGTGATCGCGACGTCGCCGGGACTCATCACGTCGAGCACGGCCTGCTCGCCCAGCGCCGCGCTCATATAGGTGCGCACCAGCTCGGCCGAGACCAGTGACCAGTCCTCCTGAGTCTCCGCGAAGTCGTCGGCGAGGTCATCGATCTGCTCCGGATCGGGCACGTCACCGTCGTGCATGTCCTGCAGGATCACGGCGGTGACATTGATGGCGAGCTGGAACGCGCCGATGGTGAAGTCGTCCCCACGATCCAGAATGGCCTCGATCGCCGCGTCGAAGTCGTCCGGCTCTTCCGCCACCGAGGCTGCGAAGCCCTCGCGGACGGCGGCCTCCAGGGTGCTGTCGATCGTCACGGGAGGTCTCCTGCGTTCGTCTGGACTACTGGACCTGAGCGCGGCCCACGGTAGTACCCGTCCGTTCTCAGGGCGCCGGGGAGGTGACGGAGAGCGTCTCGACCGCCTGGGCGTGCCGGCCCCACCGCACCTCGATGTCGGTGGAGACGTCCGGCCGGGGGAGTTTCGTCAGGCCGCCGTAGGTCTTCTGTCCGGCGTCGAAGGCGCTCGCCCCGACGTCGCGGTAGAGGTTCTCGCTGTAGAACCGCCAGGTCGCGTCCGGATGGCCACCCAGGCAGTACTCGTCGGTGAGGATGGTCAGGGTCGTCGGGTCCTGGCAGACGGCGACGAAGTCCAGGCTGAGTGTCGCCGCGGGGTCGGGCGGTGCCCCCTGAGCGGTCGCGCAGCCGAACAGCACCATGGTGGACGCGGTGGCCAGCAGCGCGTACAGGCTGCGTCGAGCGGCGGTCATGGAAATCCTCCGGGCCCTGCCGGGTGATCCCTGCGTCCCGGTCCGGACCACGTTCGCACAGGGACATTAGGTACGTCTCGGGCCAGGAGTGAATTATGTGACCGGTTGAGTGGTGTCGGTCACAGACCGGCTCCGGCCGAGGTGCCCAGCTCGGCCAGCACCGCCCGGATCGCCGGGCTGGCGTTCGCGCTGCGCCGCCAGGCCGCGAAGACCTCGCGCTTGGGAACGCGTTTCAGCGGCAGGGCGACCAGGTCCGCGCGCAACGGCGGGCGGCCCAGCCGCGGGATCAGCGCGATCACCGAACCGGAGGCCACCAGCGACAACTGCGTACTGAAGTCGTCGATCAGGTGCCGCACGTCCGGATCCCCGTCGGCCCCGGCGAACAGCCGCCGGAACCACTGGTGGCACACCGTCCCGGGTGGGCTCGTCACCCAGGGGTGCCCGGACAGGTCCGCGACCGTCAGCGGACGGTCGAGAGCGACGAGCGGATGAGAACGATGAAGGACGACGTCACCGACGTCGGTGTGGATGTGCCGCTGGATCACGGACGGGGGAAGAGCGACCGGCACTCCATCGGCGTCGTGGATCAGCGCCAGGTCGGCGGTCCCGGCCTCCACGCTGTGCAGGGCCTGGTCCGGGTCCTGCTCGCTGATGTGCAGGAAAAGCTCCGGACAGCGGACGGCCAGGTCGGCGACCGCAGGGGCGAGCAGGCCGCGCACACCCGTCGAGAAGGCGACCACGCGCAGGGTGCCCTGCGGGGCGCCGTCGGCCACCGACCGGGCCGCCTCGGCACAGTGCTCCAGCGCCTGGAAGACCTCGGGGGCCGAATCGACCACCGCCTGACCGGCCGGAGTGAGCACGACACCGCGCCCCGCCGGGGCCAGAACCGGCACGCCGACCTCCCGCTCCAGGCGCTTGATCTGCTGCGACACCGCCGAGGCGGTGAAACCCAGCTCCTCCGCGGCCTTCGCCAGGGTGCCCAGGGTGGCCACCGAACGCAGCGCCCGCAGGGCGCTCACATCGATCATCAAGTCAGATTACGCAATAGTGCCAAGAAACCTTCGCTGGACCGCAAGCATGACGGAAAGCGAGGATCGACACCATGGCAACCGACCGCGTTCCCGCTGATCTGCTCTTCGGCTCCAACATCGTCGCCATGGTGACCCCGATGAAGCCGGACAACTCCATCGACGACGCCGCGGTCGCGAACCTGGTCGACCACCTGCTCAGCACCGGCTGCGACGGCATCGTGGTCGGCGGCACCACCGGCGAGGCCCCCACCCTGAGCGACTACGAGGCCAACGAACTCGTGCGCCTGGTGAAGTCCCTGGTGCAGGGGCAGGCCCCGGTCATCGCCGGCGTCGGCACCTACGACACCGCCGCCACCGTGCGCCGCGCCCAGGAGGCCGAGGCCGCCGGCGCCGACGCCCTGCTGCTCGTGACGCCGTACTACAACCGTCCCACCCAGGCCGGCGTGGTGGCCCACTGCACGACGGTGGCCGACGCCACCGCCCTCCCCGTGATGCTCTACGACATCCCCGGCCGGACCGGCCTGGCGCTCACCTCGTCCACCATTGTCGAACTGGCCGCCCACCCGCGGATCCAGGCGATCAAGGACGCGAAGGGCGACCTCTTCGAGGCCATGACGATCATGACGCAGACCGGCCTGGCCTACTACTGCGGCATCGACGAACTGAACCTGCCCTACCTCGCCAGCGGCGCCACCGGAGTGGTCAGCGTCGTCGGCAACGTGGCGGCCGGCCGCAACGCGGAACTGATCCGCGCCGTGCGCAAGAGCGACCTCGACCGGGCCCAGGACGTCATGCGCGACCTGATCCCCCTGACCGACGCCCTGATGCGCACCTCGTCGGGAGCCATCATGGCCAAGGCCGCACTCGCCGAACAGGGCGTGATCCCCCACGCCACCGTGCGTCTCCCGCTGATGGAGTCCCCGGCGGAAGACCTGACGAAGCTGCGCAACGCCCTGCGCACGGTGGTCGTGCCGGTCGCCTGATCCGGCGATCGGAAGGAAGATCAGCCCAGCACGTAGGTGGCGATCAGCTGGCTGATCGCGCGGATGTCGACGCGGCCCTTGAACTCGAACCGGATGTTGCCGACCGTGCTGAACCACAGGTCGAGCTCGGCGTCGAGGTCGAAGGTGCCGGCGGTCTCGATCGAGAACACCTGAATCTTGTTGTAGGGCAGCGTGGTGAAGTCTTTCTTCTTGCCGCTCAGGCCCTGCACGTTCACCGCGACGATGCGCTTGTCGGTGAACGCGACGAAGTCACGCACGGTCTTGAAGGTCCACAGCAGCTGCTCGCCCGGAATCAGGATGGGCCCGACGTGCTTCTCCACGTCGCCGGGCGAGCACTCGCTGAGCCGAAACACCGAATCTGTCGCGAAATCGATCATTCGGGCATTTTAGGGCCGTTTCACGTAGAGCCGGTCACCGGTGTACTCCAGCTTGACCACGCCGGACACGGCCGCGTCGTCCACCCGGGCCGCGTTCGAGTAGTACCCACCGGCCGGGTTCAGGAAGAACGTGCCCCACAGCTGCCCGGTGTGGTCGACGAAGAAGTTGTTGTGCCCGATACCCACGCCGGCGGTGTAGCGCTCGGAGTACGGGCCCTCGAGCTTGTCCGAGACGGCCACCACCGTGTCGTACTGGTACTGCTTGCGGCCGTCCTGGTCGGGCTCGTAGGAGTAGCGCGGGCTGCCGTCGGCGTCGAGCGAGGTCCAGTCCCAGGCGGCCAGCAACAGGTGGTACTTCTTGCCGTACTTGAAGACGTACGCGCCCTCCAGGTAAGGCTCCACGCCCCAGGGGGTTTCCTTGAACTCCGCGATGGTCTCGATGTTCTCCAGGTCGTCCGTGTACCGCGCGTAGAGATGGTTGTGCAGGATCAGCCAGGCCTTCTTGCCCTCGGTGTACATGCCGCCGTCGATGTGGAAGTAGACGGCCGGGTCGATCCAGTCCGGGCCGCCGACGTTCTCACCGTAGGGCTTCTCCAGGTTGCCCTGGGCCACCCGGTACGGGCCCTCGACGCCACCCTCGCTGATCAGCGTGAAGGTGCCGACCTTCTTCGAATGATCGCCCATGCACGCCACGATGTACCACTTTCCCTGGAAGTAATGCACTTCCGGGGCCCAGACGTTGCCGCGCCGGCCGAACTGGCCGTCGTCCTCCCACCACTCCTGCCAGGGGGCGACCACCGTGCGGCCGGCGGTGTTCTCGGTGACGAACTCCGGTGACCAGACCTTCCCCTTATCTGCCTTGGGGCGAATCTTTTTGGTGTCGGCCAGCTTCCAGGGTCCTTTGAGCGACCGGGCGGTCCAGACGAAGATGCCGTCGTTGTAAGGACCCGGGCCGGGCAGGCCTTCGGCGTTCGTGGTGCCGGTGGCGACGTAGAGCGGCCGGCCGTCGACGACGAAACAGTTGACGTACGTGTCCCGCATCCAGACCCGTCCGAGTTCCTCGTCGCGGGGCCGGAGTTCGAGATCGAGGACGAAGGAGTTGTCTTTCCGGGGCCACAACTGCGGTCTCGGGTCGGCCCGGCCGTACGGCTGCGGGTCCGGCCAGTTCGCGGAGCCTCGCGCGGCCGTGGTAGGGACCGCTGCTGATGCTGAAGTTGCTGGTAGAGCGGCAATTCCCAGGGCTCCGGTGGCTCCGGCGAGAAGGGAGCGCCGCCCCAGGGGCAGCTGGTCACCGAGTCGGGTCATAGGTCCACGGCCTCCTTCGTGAGTGCCGACGACGTTGCCGGGCACGATGAAGACGCTATGTCAGACCAAAGCGTTTTGCAACGATGGAAAACGAAAAGTGCCGACCCGCTCGAGACGAGCGGGCCGGCGTCCTCAATGAAAGTCAGGCCATCTGGACCGACCGGATCGAGTTGCCCATCACCATTCTGCCGAAGGCACTTTCAATGCTCTGACCAGGGTCAGAGGCCGCGCCGAGGGTGAGCAGGAGGGGGACGAAGTGGTCGGCTGTGGGGTGGGCCACGCGAACACCAGGGGCTTTGGTCCGGTAGTCGACCAGTGAGTCCACGTCACCGCGGGCCATCGCGTCGACCGCCCACTCGTCGAAGGCCTGGGTGTGGCCGACCAGCGCGGGGTCCCGGAACACCGCGAAGCTGTGGGTCATGAAGCCCGAGCCGATGACCAGGTAGCCTTCCTCGCGCAGGGAGCGCAGCCGCACGCCCAGGTCGAGCAGGGCCGAGGGGTTGAGACTCGGCATGCTGAGCTGGATCACGGGAACATCGGCGGCCGGATACATGGCCATCATCGGGATGAACGCGCCGTGGTCGAGGCCCCGGTTGACGAACTGGTGCAGCGGCGTGGTGTCGGCCAGGCTGCCCGCGACCTGGTGGGCGAGCGCGGTGGCGTCGGGGGAGCGGTACTTCAGCGTGTAGTAGCGCGGGTGGAAACCGCCGAAGTCGTAGTAGAGCTCGGTGCCCTCGGCCGATCCGGAGATGGCCAGCGGGGCGTTCTCCCAGTGCGCCGACACGATCACGATGCCGCGCGGCTTGGGCATCTTCTGGCCCCAGTCGAACAGGTCACGCAGCCAGGCCGGGTCGTCGAGGGTGGGCGGTGCGCCGTGGCTGACGAAGAGGGAGGGGAGGGGACCGTCGGAGGGCTGCCAGGTGCGCTGGGCCCGGGCCTGGGGGAGCACGTCGGCCAGCAGCTGGTCGTACGCGCCGGCCGGGACGGCGGGGTTGAACGGATCGGACACGGCGGCTACTCCAGCGACGCGGGGGCAGGGACCCGTCCAGCATAACTTTAATATTCAACTATATGCGAGGGGCCAGACGGTGCCCACGCAAAGTCACCTACGGTCACGCTTCCAGGACCCGTGCACCCCTGCCTCCGGGCAGCATTCAGCTGACTGCTCTACGCTTTCCGGGCATGAGCGAGTCGTCACCGAGCACAGAGCAGATCGAGCAGGCCATGGAGGTTCTGGCGGCCGCGAAGCCGGAGGACCTGCCGTTCGACTTCGTGTACCGCCTTCGCGCGTGGCACGAACAAGAGGTGCTGAGACTCGACGTGAAACAGGATCCCGCCAAGGGTTACGACTGGTTCGCCGGGATGAACCAGGGTTAGAACCAGGGCTAGAAGCGCACGTCCTCGGGTACCAGCGGGACGGCGATGGGCCAGTAGCCGTCCCAGTCCCAGCTCCGGTGCCCGCATCTCCAGCCGTATTCGAGCCGTCGCGGCCAGAGATACTCGGCACAGATCGCGAAGCCGCAGATCGCGAAGGTGCCTGTCGCCAGGAGAACGCACGTCAGAAATGCTGCCGCCACGGTGTCCGCTCCCTTCGGAAAGCGGTGGAGGCGGACATGGAAACAGCGGGCCGGGCATCCTCGGGGGATGTCCGGCCCGCTGCGTGTCTCCCGAACTGCGTGCTTGAGGACGACTCGTCCCCGGCCTCAGCTGGGGTCGGTCGGGGGCAAAAGAGGCTCGCCCCGGCTCCGACCAGCCGGGGCGAGCGAACAGGGCGGCCCCGCCCTGGGAGGGGTCACGGCGGGACCGGCTGCTCAGGGCATCGTCATGGAGGTAGCGACACCCTGAGCAGGAAGCGATGCGGCTTCGTGGCCGACGGAACTGCATCTCCTCAGGGCCACAGTCGTTCCGGACCGGTCAAAGGTTGCCCGCAATCTTGAGAAAGATTTTGCGGACGACGCGGAGACCTTCGGATCAGCTCGAGGAAGCGGTTGCGGCGAGGAAATGCACCGGTCCACGTCCACTGGACAGGTTGATCGTCGTCTCCCCGGAGTGCGACGGGATCGTGATGTTGACGACGTACCCAGCGTCCGAGCCCAGCTCGACGCGCTGCTGCTTGAGGTTCTGCCCGGTCACCGCCACGTTCATCAGGTTGCCGGTGTAGAGCGTCACCGTGCGGGCCGCCTCGGAGGCCGTGACCGTCACCACCGCGCCGTCGGTCTGCAGCCAGCGGGTGGTGCCGTCGCGATCCTGCTCCGGTACGCCACCGGTCCACGACAGCTTGAACGGACCGTCCACGCTCGCGGCCGAGGCCGGCGCGGTGAAGTTCAGCAGAGGGCTGGACACCGCGGACTTCTTCCGGATCGTTCGCAGGTCGTTGCGGGTGCCGATGGCCAGCCAGTCCTCGTCGGCGGCGCTCAGCATCAGTTGCTGCCCGTTCGCCATCGTGGTGACCTCGATCGTCGCCTGAGTCAGGCCCGAGGCGTTGCCGCTGGTGCCGCCCGTCGAGGAGCTGGTCGAGGAACGGGGTGAACTGGAGGACGGGGTGCCCTGGCCGGTCTTGCCACCCGAGTCCGGGGTACCGGCGTCCTTCGAGGTCGAGACGCCGTCCGGCGTCTGCTTCTTCCCGGACTCCTGCGTCACGGTCGGGCTCGGGGCCGACGACGTCGCCGGGTCGCTCGGTGACTGGAAGGTCGGCACGTTCACCGGAATGGTGGACGGGGTCTGGTTGGACGCCGGCGCCATCTGCGAGACCGCAGCGGTGACACCCCCGCCGACCAGCAGGGCGGCCGCCGCGGACAGCAGCACGGGCCGCTTGCGGGGGGCTTCCTCCACGCGCCGGCGCAGAGGCACGACCTTGGGACGGCGGTCTTCCATCCGGCGCCGGATCGCCACCACGTCCGGCTCGTGATCCGCACCTAGTCCCCTGAGAGCTTCGAGCAGTTCATCCTCGGGCACGGATCACGCCTCCTTCCTGGTAGTCCTGGTCGAGGTCGCCGAAGTGGCCACTCGACCTGGATCCAGCTGACTACGCAGCTGGGCAAGACCTTTCGATGTCTGGCTCTTGACCGTACCCAGACTGATACCGAGTGTTCGGGCGACCTCTTCCTCCGGCAGGTCGAGCACGTGGCGCATCACCACGCAGGCTCGCCGCCCAGGGGGCAGCGCGAGCACAGCGGCCTGCAGATCCACCGCTCCACCGATGTCCGGCGGGTGGTAGAACCATTTGGTCAGCGGGGTCATCAGGCGATGTCGCTGACGGTCCCGCACAGCTGTACGCACACGTTCCACTGAAAGGTTCACCACGATCTTGCGTACGTAGGCGAGCGGACTGTCCGCCCCCTGCACGCGATCCCAGTGTTCCCATGCCGAAGCCAGGGCCTCCCCGACCACGTCGTCCGACTCGGCCCGGTTGCCGGTCATGCTGTAGGCCAGCCGGGCCAGCTCACGGTGATGACGACGGAAGAAGTCCTCGAACTCGGCTTTGGCACTGGCGTTACCAGCCACGTTGCCGAGCCGGGTCGGACTTCCGGCCGCCCAGGGTTTGCTCATCCGTGGAGCCGTCTCCTTGTCCTGGTCAGAGCCGTGCGAGAGGCTCCCGAATGCCCGCGGGCGCCTCCCGTACGTGCTGTCAGTCGGGCTGGGGCAACCAAAGGTTGCCCTGTCTGCAGCGAAATTATGTTTTGCCGGTGATAAGCCCGTGTGACGGGGGTGCCGGGGGAGCGGAACGGCCCCGCCCGGAGGGGGTGGCTCTGGCAGGATCGGGCCCGTGGGGGATTCGGGGGCGATGACACCGGGTGACGGGTTCGCAGAGGGATTCGTGCTCGCCCGTCAGGCGGCGCGGGAGCGGGCGGGCAGTGAGCCGGTCGATGCCTTCCTCGGGGTGCTCTCCTACCTCCATCCCATCGGCCTGGGCCCGGAGCTGCTCGTCCACCTCCCGGACCTGGGTGCGGCGGCCGAGGCGCTCATCGCCTCCGGGGCCCTGCTCCGGGACGGGACCACGGGAGCGGTGCGCATACCCCCGGCCGCGGCCCGGGTGCTGCGTGACCTCGACCTGATGTCGAACACCGCCCACGGACGCCTCGACGGGCTCGCCGGGGTGGTCTCCACCCTGGTGGCGAAGGCGCCGGGCGATCCCGAAACGGCGCTGGAACTGATGCGGCACGCACTGACGCTGTGGAAGAGGTCACTCGAGGCCGTCGCCGCCGGGCACGACGGTGCTGTCGAGCGGGTCAGCCGGGCCACCACCCAGGCGGTCACCCACCTGCAGTCGGCCGGCGAACCGGCCCGGGCCGTCGAGGCCGGCCGTGAGGTGCTCACCGGGTGCCGGTCGGTGCTGGGCGACGACCATCCGGTCACCCTGGCTGCCGCCAGTCGCCTCGGCAGTCTGTTGCTGTCCATGGGGGACGCGGGTCAGGCCGCTGACCTCCTGGCTCCCGTTCTCGCGGCGCGGCCCGACTCTCAGGACATCGCGCAGCCCGAGCTCATCACCATGACCCACAACCTGGCCTTCGCCCGGGGCGCGGCCGGTCGCACGGACGAGGCCATCCCGCTGTACGAGAAGGCCTTCGCCGCCAGCAGCGCGGTGTACGGCGGCGAGCACCCGATCAGCCTGACCATTCTCGGCAACCTGGCCGAGAGCTACCGGGCGATCGGCGACTACGGCCGGGCGATCCCGCTGCTGCGACAGGTGCTGGAAGAGCGGCAGGCGGCGCTCGGCGGGGACCACCCGGACACCCTCACCGCGGCGAACAACCTGGTCGGGGCGTACAGCGATCTGGACGGGACGGCCGTGCCGGTCAGCGTGTTCCAGAAGATCTACACCGACCGGGCCCGGGTACTCGGGGAGGACCATCCGAACACGCTGATCTCGCAGAGCAACCTGGCCAGTGCCCATCAGCGGGCCGGTGACCTGCCCACGGCGATCACGCTGATGAAACAGGTGCTCCGGATCCGCCGCACGAAACTCGGCCCGGCCCATCCGGACACGCTCACGGTGATGAGCAACCTCAGCGCGGCCTACGCCGACTCCGGGAAGGTCTTCCGCGGGTACCGGCTCTGCCGCCGGGTGGTGGCCGGGCGCAGTGCCGCGCTGGGCGAGAAACATCCGGACACCCTGCTCGCCATGAACAACCTGGCGCAGGCCCACCTGGCCGTGGGCCGGACGAAGGCCGCGCTCAACCTGCACGCCAGCGTGCTCAGCGACCGGCACGCCCTGCTCGGCGGTGACCACCTCGACACCCTGGCCTCGATGAACAACCTGGCCTCGGCCCTGAACCGGGCCGGTCACCCGGCCGACGCGCGTCCCCTGCACGAACGTGCCCTGAAGGGCCGACGGCGCGTGCTCGGACCTACCCACGTGGACACGCTGGCGTCGCTGAACAACCTGGCGTTCTCCCATCAGGGTCTGGGCGAGATGCCACGGGCACTAGAACTTTTCGAGGAAGCACTGACGGGGGCCCGGCAGACGCTGGGTGAGCAGCACCCGGTGACGAAGAAGTTCGAGGCGAACCTGCGCCGGGCCCGGACCACGGCCTGAGCCGGGCCGGGACGGACGACGGGAGAGCCGCTCTCCCGCCGTCCGCCGGTCTGTCCGGGAGGTCAGCGGGTCACGGTGACCCTGGCGGAGTTCGAGGTGCTCGGTGCGCTCTTACCGTCGCCGGGGTAGAAGAACCGGAAACTGCCCGAGCGTCTGGCGTTGATCGTGACGGAGATCTGCTCCGCCCCCGGCACTATGGTGCGCACCGAGCGGAACTTCGTCTCGCTTTTTGCCTTGAACTGGAGTTTCACCGTGGGGGAGTAGTTTTCGTACGCCCCGGTGTCCCAGTCGGCCCGGCTCAGATCGCCGGCCAGCGTGAGCTCCCCACCCTGCTCGACCTCGGTTGCCGAGGCCGTGAAGGTCGAGTTCCAGTCGGTCTCGCGCAGCAGGGCGAAGCCGGTGGTGACGTTGTCACGGCCGCTCGACGTCGACGTGCAGTTGCCGTCGTCGTCACAGTCGAACGAGGTGTCGTCGTCGCGGTCGTTGCCGTTGGCGTCGTCGAACGCGTACACGTAGGCGTTCTGCGTGCCGGCCATCTGGTTGCCCTGGAACTGCCCGGTGCCGACCAGGTCGAACGAGGTCGAGCCGTCGGGGCAGGTGAGCGAGGCCGGGCCGGTGTACTTGTAGGTGCAGGCGCCGAACCAGCCGACGTGACTGCCCCGGTACAACTCACCGGTCACGGCCCACTTCATGGCGTGAGCGGAGTCGTCGCAGTCGGTGGCGACGTCGAACTGTACGGTCGCGGGTTTCACGCCGGCCGTCACCGTGGTCGGGGCGACGTCGGTGATCGAGCAGTCATCACCGGTCGCAACCGCCTGGTGCATTGATTTAGCGATTTCTTCCAAGGGTTTCGGCGATCTCGGCGTCTGTTCCACCGGTGCGGCCTGGGCCGTGGCCGGCGCGATCAGGCCGATCGTGAGCGCTGTGGCAGCGCCGAGCGTGATGAGTAACGGACGAGTCTGCATGCGTAGTCCCAGTCGGAAGACGACGTCTGGCTGGCCCATCATGGCTCACATCGACTGCATGATGCGCGCACGCGGCGCGTTCGGTGCGGACTTGATGAAACTTAAGTTTTCTTTGGGGAATTGGTTAACTGTTGAGGTGGCCGGATCTGGCCGACATGGATCGCTGCAAAACTGGTGGGGGACGCCGCTGAGCTGCTGCCGACAGCGGCGGTCTCAACGGCGTCCTCCATTTTCGGTCAGCCGACCAGGGCCTCGCCGATGTACTCGCCCTCGGTGCAGCCTGGGGGCACCGCGAATGCGGCCGAGCCCACGTGCGTGGTCCAGGTGTTCATCGCGTCGGACTCGGCCAGCCGCTTCTGGACCGGTACGAACGAGGCCACCGCGTCTTTCTGGTAGGCGGCAAAAAGCAGACCGCAGTCGGGCTTTCCGTCGGGGTCGGGGCCGTCGTCGTAACTGAACCCGCGCCGCAGCATGCGCTCGGTGGGAGTGCGGGCGGTGGCCCGCACCACGTGGGCCTCGGCCGCGACGACGGGAAATCCCTGGCCGTCGACGGCAGCGGTGTCCGGATCATCCTTCTCCGCACCGCCGGTCACCGGGCTACCATCGGAAAGCTTTCGGGCAGTTGCCATTTCCTTGGCCGGACGACCGAGATCGTCCCAGGTGTCGACATCCATGCGGATACGCCGGAACACCAGCATACTGCCGCCCCTCAGCCAGCCCGGCTCGTCCGACCACACCGTGGCGCCGAAATCTTCGGTGTCGGAGGCCGGATTGGCCGTACCGTCGCGCTGCCCCATCAGGTTCCGGGGCGTGGTGCCGGCCGGTTCGCTGTCCCGCGCGGGATTGAAGCCCGTCTGGCACCAGCGCACCGAGGCCAGGTCACGAGAATCACGCACCAGGCGGCGCAGGGCGTACGACAGGGGAACGGCATCGTCACTGCACACCTGGAGCAGCACGTCGCCGCCCGACCAGCGGTCCTCGAGCCGGTCGGTGGCGAACGCCGGCAGGTTGCGGATGACATCGGGGCAGTGGTCGCCCCGCCCGATCGCGTCGAACAGGCCGGGGCCGAATCCGAACGTCACGGTCAGCCGGGAGGGCAACGCCGGGATCTCCGGGTCGTTCCCGGCCAGGGGTGCCCGCCCGGCCGTGAGTTTCGCGGCGTCGTCGGTGAGAAGCCGCAGCAGACGCTGCACATGTGAACGGTCGGCGCCGGGCTTCAGGTCCAGCGCCAGAAATCGCGCATGGGCCTGGGCCCCGGTGGCGATCCCGGCCTGGTGGTTTCCGTAAAAGGGGACGACCTGCGCACCTTTTGCTTCCGCCGTCACCACCGATGCGGTGTCGGGCCCGGGTTCGGACAGGGCCAGGGTGGCCGCGGCGCCGGCCAGACTCCCGCCCGCCAGCGTGGCGCCGCCCCCGAGCAGGAGGCGGCGCCGGCTCATAGAAGGCCGGATCACTCCATGCCGTCCGTGTCGTCGTACTTCTCCTCGCCGGCCGAGGTGGTCTTGGCCAGTGCGGTGAAGTCCTCGGTCGAGCCGTCGTCCAGGGTCAGGCGCACCGTGACCTGGTCGCCGGCCTCGATCGGTTTCGTCAGGTCGAGCACCATCACGTGGTCGCCACCGGGCGCGAGCTCGTGCTTCTCCCCGGCCTTGACCACGAAACCGCCCTCCTTCTTCTGCATCACCATCGAGCCGTCGACCATGACCATCTCGTGCAGTTCGGTGGTGCTGGAGGCGGAGGTCTTCGCGGACTGCACCGTGACGTCGGTGGTGCCGGTGTTCTCGAGCGCGCCGAAGACCGCGGTCATCCCGGCCTTCGTGTCGGCCGCCTTCACCCACGGGTCGACGACGGTCAGGCTGTCCGCGCCGGTGCTGGTGATCTCGCCTCCGACCGCCTTCACATCGGAGGCGGCGGAGGTGGCGGCGGTGGACGAGCCACCGGCACAGGCGGACAGGGCGGTCACCATGGCCAGGGCGGACAGGGTGGTGGCTGCGAGGACAAGGCGCTTGCTCTGGTACTGGGGCATGACGAAGGAACTCCTCGGGTGCTGAAGGAACGCCGATGCCGCGCCCTGGGCAGGGGGCATCGGCGAGCGGTGAACGTTCCGGCTGTGGGCAGCCGGCCCTGTGGATCAGGCGAAAATCGCCGAAGGGCAGGGTGGTCCACGGCGCCCGACAGCACCGATGAGGGGTTCGGGCCGCAGCGGCACGGTACGGCGCGAGGCAGTACGGCGTAGCCGGGTCGGCACCGGGAGGGGCCGGAAGCGGCCGGGCAGCTTCGGGAAGATCCACGAAAGCATGCGCCACAGAGCGGTTTCACCCTTGCTGAGCAGCAGGCCGAGCAGGGCGGCGGCGCTCAGGTGGGCGAGAAGCATCAGGGGTGAGGAGGTGCCCATGGTCATCGCCGGGTGGTCCTGGCAGACCATCGATCCGGCCTGGGTCATACCGGGATGGCCCAGATGGGACGACATCTGCACGCAGTCGGCCGCCGGGCCGAACTGCCCGAACAGCCAGTGCAGCCCGGTCTGGACCGCGATCATCGCCGTGCCGACAGTGGTCGGTCGGCGCAGCTTTCCGGCGCTGAGCACGGCTATCGGGGCGAGGATCAGGGCCAGCGCGGCCAGCAGGACGGGGGAGGGTGCGATGCCGCCGGCGAGGAGGTGGGCCACGGCGGCGAGGGAGACGGCGCACGCCGAGAAGGCCCCGGCCCGCAGCACGCGGAGCTTGCCCTCGACGAGCTGTCGCTCGGCAGCCCGCGTACTCACGCGTTCAGGATAGCCAGAGTCTTCAGGCCCCGGCGGCCGGGCGGGTGGCCGGGCTCAGGATGTCGGTGGCGGCGTGGGGCCGGGTGACGCCGTCGACCAGGATCACCGAGCCCGAGCTGTTCCGGGTGCGCAACGGCAGGATGGATCGGTAGGCGGGCGAGTCGTACCGGTCCTGGGCCGCCGGCAGACTCGGGAACGAGATCACCACGACGTCTCCCGGCCGGGTCTCTTCCAGTTCGTGCACCTGTGCGCCGTGCACCAGGAACTGGCCCCGAACGGTTCGAGCGTGCTGTCGATGCGGCGCAGATATTCGATCACCTCGTCGTTCACGATGACGTGGGTGAGATGGGCGATGGCGTAAGCGGTCATGCGGACGACGCCAGGTGTCCGCAGGGCCGCCCGGCGATGACCTCACAGGTCATGTGACCGGTGCCAATGATCAGGTAAGGCTGGCCTTTCTCTTTCACCGGGAGGTTGTCGGATCGCCGCGCCGAAGGATACGAATTTCCGGTTCTTTCGGCCCGGCAATGGTCGGTAATGCCCGGATTGAATAATGGACGTGGGTGCTTGTGTATATCTTTTAGGCCAGCTGACCTGCGGTGATGGATTTATCTGGAATGTAGGCGAACCTTGCCTAACTCGACTGAGGCAAGGTTTGCCTGGGTAATTCCTGGATTGCGGGGCGGAGAATTATCTGGTCATCTTCGGTTAAGCAGTGTCCGGGAGAACGCCTGAACGAAAGAAGTTGGTCATGACCACCATGCCCGCAGTGAGTGAGTGCTCGGTCGACGGTTGCGGCTACAACCACGACGGTTGTCACGCCTTCGCCATCACGGTGGCCGGGAGCGACGGCAGTGCCGACTGCGGCACGTTCATCCCGCTGGCGCGCAAGGGTGGCCTCGACAAGGTGGTCGCTCAGGTGGGGGCCTGCCAGCGCGCCGACTGCTCGTTCAACAACAACCTGGAGTGCTCGGCCACCGGCGTGCGCATCGGCGCGGGTACCGGCAGCGCCGGCGCCAACTGCCTCACCTATCAGCCCGCCTGACGTCACTGCCGCGCCTCCGGGCGCGCTCGTATTGGGGTGACCCCGGCGCCGTCTCGGCGCCCACGGGGTTACCCCAATTGCGTTTTGCCTGGTCAAGTGCAGTGACGCCAAGATGTTGCCACCCATGGCGCCAATTCGCTGGACAGTGACGTCATTGTGGCGTCATCATGATGCACATGGACGTCACCGCATACACCGCTCGCCTCCACCGGGATCTGTACGCCGCCGGAGAGGTGGGCGGCGAAGAGGCCCTGGCCGTCGCCGAGCACATGGCCAATGCGCTCGACTCCTCGATCCGGCTCGTGTTGCTCGACGCGCTGGTCGAGGCGGCCGGGGAGATCACCGAGAACCTGAGCCCCGGCTCGGTCGAGGTTCGCCTGCTCGGCCGGGAGGTGCAGTTCGCCGTCACACCCCCGGCCGTTCAGCCGGCGGCTCAGCCGATCGCGCCGGCTCCGCAGAACGTGACGGACGAGCCGGAGGACGACGGTGGTACCGCCCGGCTCAGCCTGCGCCTGCCCGAACGTCTGAAGTCCCGCGTCGAGGAGGCCGCCTCGGCGTCCGGGCTCTCCGTGAACGCCTGGCTGGTGCGCTCGATCGCGTCGCTGGTCGATGCCCCACCGGTCCCGCCGGCCGCCCCGCCGGCTGCGACCCCGCCCGTGGCCGTCCTGGGTCAGCGGCGCTCCGGCTGGGTCCGCTGACCTCTTCTTCACGGCCGTAACGGCCGTCCCGCACCACTTTTACTCCCGCACCGCCCTCACCTGGAGTTGTCATGCCCGCATTCAGCACTCCCGAGCCCATTCACGCCCTGATCGACATCGGCGGCATCTCCCTCAGGGTGCACGCCGTCGAGGGCGGGACCAGCACCACGGTCGAGGTGAGCCCGCACAACCCCAGCCGTTCGGTCGACGTCGAGCATGCCCGCAACACCAGCGTCGCGCTGGTCGGGGGCCGGCTCACCCTCCGCTCCCCGCGCAGCACCAAGGCCCGTCTGAAGAACCTTTTCGGCTCTTCGGAACGGGTCGACGTGGTGCTCACCCTGCCGGCCGGATCGAAGCTGGAGATGCGGGGATGGGGTGACGTCAACTCGGAAGGACTGCTCGGCGACGTCGACCTCAGCACCGGGATGGGTGACGTCGACCTGGAGGCCGTCGCCGACATCCGGGCGAAGACCGGGATGGGCGATGTCCGGGTGACCTCGGTGCGGGGAACCGCCGACCTGCGGACCTCGGCCGGATCGGTCGCGGTCGGCCAGGTTCAGGGCGAGTTGACGGCCAAGACCTCGGCCGGTGACGTCAAGGTCGAGGAAAGCCAGGGATTGGCCAGGCTTTCCACCTCGGCCGGGGATGTCAGGGTGCAGCGGGCCCGGGCCGGTGTCGAGGCCCGGACCTCGGCCGGCGACGTGCGGCTGGGCTCGGTGAGCAGCGGCCGGATCACCGCCAGCACCTCGTACGGGCAGCTGGAGATCGGCATCGCCCACGGTACGGCCGCCTGGCTCGACGTCAACGCCCGTCAGGGAGTGGTACGTAGCACTCTTGAAGACGCCGACGGACCGGGCGATTCCGAGCTCACCGTCGAGATCCACGCGAGCACCGGGTACGGCGACATCGTGTTGCGCCGGGCCTGAACACCCACTGGAACCAGCGAACGAGGAGCGCACCATGACCGTTCCACCCGTTCCCTCCGCCCCGAGAACCGGACGTCCCGGCGAACTCGCGATCGACGTCCGCAATCTGTGCAAGAAGTTCGGCGATCACACGGTGCTCGACGGCATCGACCTCGCCGTGCCGAGGGGCACCGTCTTCGCCCTGCTCGGCCCGAACGGCGCCGGCAAGACCACCACCGTGAACATCCTTTCCACCCTGCTGGCCCCCGACTCCGGTACCGTCCGGATCGCCGGGCACGATCTGGCCGCCGAACCGGCGCGGGTGCGTGCGGCGATCGGCGTCACCGGTCAGTTCGCCGCGATCGACGACCTGCTCACCGGCTCCGAGAACCTCGTGCTGATGGGGCGTCTGCATCATCTGGACCGGGCCGAGACCCGGCGCCGCAGCGAGACCCTGCTGGCGCAGTTCGGTCTCACCGAGGTCGGCGGCAAACTTCCCACCACCTACTCCGGTGGCATGCGGCGCCGGCTCGACCTGGCGATGGGTCTCATGGGCCGGCCCGACGTGGTCTTCCTCGACGAACCCACCACCGGGCTGGATCCCCGCAGCCGACGGGAGATGTGGGACGTCGTCCGCGAGTTGGTCGCGGGCGGGGTCACGGTGCTGCTCACCACCCAGTACCTGGAGGAGGCCGATCAGCTCGCCGACCGGATCGCCCTGCTCGACGGCGGGCGGATCGTGGCGCAGGGTACCGAGGCCGAGCTCAAGCGGCTCATCCCGGGCGGGCGCATCACCCTGCGGTTCGCCGACGCCCAGGCGCTGGGGCGGGCCGAGCTCCTCCTGGACCACACGGCCGCCCGGCCCGAAGAGCTGAGCCTCGACGTGGTCGGGCCCGCGGACGTCCCCCAGGTTCGGAGTCTCCTGAATCTTCTCGACTCCGAACGGATTCCGGTGGACGACATCGTGCTGCACACCCCCGATCTGGATGACGTGTTCCTCGCCCTCACCGGGCGTCCACAGAACGACCGGAAGCAGGAGGCATCGAGATGAGTACCGCGATCACCGACTCCGTCACCATGTTCACCCGGCAGACCCGGCGTCTGTCGCGATACCCCGAGCTGACGGTGATCGTGCTCGCGGTTCCGCTCGTCTTCCTGCTGCTGTTCGTGTTCGTCTTCGGTGGCACGCTCGGCGCAGGGCTGAGTGCGGGGGCCACCGGCGATCGGAGCGACTACACCAACTACGTCATGCCCGGGATCCTGCTCATGACCATCAGCCTGGTCGCGGCCGGCACCTCGACCGGCGTCACCCAGGACATGACCACCGGCATCATGGCCCGGTTCCGCACCCTGTCGATCTCGCCCGGTTCCGTGCTCACCGGTCACGCCCTGGCCTCCGTCCTGCAGAGCCTGATCTCGCTGGCCGTCGTGATCGTGGTCGGCCTGATCATCGGGTTCCGGCCGGAGGCAGGTCTTCTCGGCTGGCTCGGCACGCTGGCCCTGCTGCTCGGCCTGTCGCTGGCCATTGCCTGGCTGGCTGTCGCCGGTGGCCTGATCGCACGCTCGGTGGAGACCGCGAGCAACTTCTCCGCCCCGTTGACCGTTCTTCCCTTCCTGGGCAGCGGTTTCGTGCCCACCGACTCGATGCCCGGCCCGCTGGCCGGGTTCGCCGAGAATCAGCCGTTCACGCCGATCATGGACACTCTGCGCGCTCTGATGCTCGGCACCGACCTCGGGGCGGGGACCGCCGCGGTCGCGGCGGGTTGGTGCGTCGTGCTGACAGCGATCGGATACGCCTGGTCCCGGCGTGTCTACGCCCGTCCTCGTCGTGCCTGACGCATCCTTGTCAGGTCTTTCGGCGCACGGATCCGATGTGCGCAAGGTCCGAACCGGCGGTGTGCCTGCCGCCGAGTGCCCGATGGCTTGAGTGAGACGTTCGGCCGACCCACCTCGCATTACCCCTTCAGCAACGTTCCGTAAACAGCATCGCCCCGTGTTCCCGTCCCGGCCGGTAGTGCCGGACGGCCGGAACGCGGGGTTCGGTGCGTTTTGCCCAGGGTGCTATCCGCTGGCCTGCCGGATTTGTCGCCCAACGGAAACTGTTGTGCTCGAACCTCTTACCGGTCGTCCCAGAGGAGGGGGACAAGTGGTCGTTGGGTCGTGTGGGGCGGTCGCGGGGTGCTTGCACAGGGTCCTGATCAGGTGCGCCGAGAAGGGGATACCGACTACTCTCCACACTTGAAAGAACACGATCCGTGTTTGAGGTCGGATCGCGGGATGCGGGAAGGAGGGGGCATGACGCTCCTGCATGGCGGTGGTGCCAAGGGCGCCGGAAGGCAACGCGGCAACCGGCAACGTTCTGTCGATGCCGATCCTGGCCCTGCCCTGCGCTCTCTCCTTCCGAGGACCGTCGAGCCGGACGGGTCTGCCGATGAAGGCGTGACGACCGAGGCCGATCTCGTCACCCGGGCCGCACGGACCGCAGGGGAAGCCGAGGTGGAGGCTGGACGTGAGCACACCGAACAGCCCGCTGAGGGCTCGTCCGGTGCCGGTCGTGACGCTGCTCCGGGTTCCGGTGATCTGTCCTGGGCCGAGATGGTGAGCGGACGGTCCGGGGGCCGGCGGAGCGCTCGGTCTGCTCCACGTCTGGAGATGGGAAGCAAGTATCGCCTCCAGTTCGGCCCCTCGGGGCAGGCCCGGTCCGAGGCCGACCCGGCTGTCGGAGCTCCTGCGAATGTGCTTGCTGACGAGGGTGATCGGGATGGTTCAGCCATCACATCCGATCCGGCGGAGAGCTATGTCGATTCGCCCGGGGGCTCTGCTGCTGACGTGATGGATGTGGCTGGTGAGTTCGACCATCGCGCGGGGGTCCGGGGCGGTTCTCGGGGTGGGGATCCGGCGCGCGGGGGATCGGGGCAGGTGGGGCAGTCGTTGGCTGGGTCATCGGCTGGAGGCCCGTCCGACGCCGAAGTCGGTACGGAGGGGAACGATCACCTCAGGACGACCGGCTCGGCGGCGGAGGTCGGTCGCCCTGGGCGGGGTGCTGGGGACGTGGATGGTCGGGGCGCCGCTGATGCGGGCCCGGAGACGGTCGGCAACGGCGTCATCGGTGGCAGTGGCAGCGGTGGCAGCGCGACCGGGGCCGGTGCGGCTGGAACTTCCTCGTTCGGGCTTTCTTCCGTCCCCATCGAGGATCGGATGACGTCCGCGCGCCCTGACCCCGCACCAGTTGTCCAGTCCGGGCTCGGAGCATTCCCGGCGAACGGAGAGGGCCACCGCCCCGGCGAACTGTCTGCTGCTGCGCGGTCAGGTGCGACCGGCGCGATGACTGCGAATCTTGACCAGATTCTCGATCGTGATCAGGCAGAAGTCCCCCGGGAGGCCGGGGGGCCGTCTGATCACGAACAGGGGGACGGGGCGCCGTCGCCGAGCGGAGGTGGTCGCCGCAGCCGAGGGTCGGAGATGGGTGACGAGCCGCTCGCCGGCCCCGGAGCTGATCTCCCCGGACTGGGCTCCGGGCTGCCGGGTGTGGACCGGCCACACGCCACGACTGGATCGGGTCCGGCCGGCCGGACCTTCCCTGCTGCTGAATGGTCTTCTGACATCGAAGCTTCCAGAGTCGACGGGTTCGCTGACCCGGAGCCGTCCAGTGCTGACGAGCTGCCCGTGGTGGAAGACGCGGTGACCCTGGACGCTGCGCTCCACCGGATCGCGGATGCCGGGCCGACCTCGGCCGAGGTGCTCGAGGAACTGGTGCGTGACGCCGGTCTGCTGATGGACGCCCCGACGCGGATCGCGAGCGTGGTGGACGACCGGCTGATCTGGACGGCGGCCTACGGTGACGACTCGGTCGAGCTGGGGTCTGAGGTTCTGCTGGAGAACACCGCTTGCGGGGCGGCGTGGGGGACGGCGCTGATCCAGCACGTGGCCGCCATCGATCCGGAGAGTGATTCTGCGACCGGTGGTTCCGAGCTGAACACCGGGTGCTGCGGTTCGGCGGCGGCGGTGCTGGCGGTTCCATTGCTACGTGCGGCGCCGGCGGGATCGGGGCGGCACGCGAGCGTCACCCGCGAGGTGCTGGCCGTGCTGGCCTTCACCGCGGACCGGCCGGGCTGGTTCACCGACGAGGATATCGAGGCCACGGCCGACCTGGCCGAGGTGGCCGGCGAGCGGATCGCCACGCTCGAGGAAGAAGACGAGAGCCCGGTTGCCCGCAGGGCGGCCGAGTCGGAGACGGCGGGGCCACGGACGCGGCTGGAATCATGGCTGGCCGACCGGCAGCAGGCCGGTGCTGCCGTGGGGAGGCCGTCTGGTGCGGCGGTGCCCGAGCCGGCCGACGAGGGTTTTGACCGATGGTTCACGCCGAACGTGCCGGTAGCCTCCTACGAAACGGAAAACCCAGCAGCATCAGCGGTTTTTGTTGCTCTGGCGGCGGCCGAGGAACCCGCTCCGGAGCGGCCTGTCCCGTCGCCCGACGGCCGGCCGGAGTATCAGCACGATCCGTTCGGCCTGTTCACCCCGCAACCGCGGGAGTACCAGGCCGAGTTCACCAGTGATCCGGTCGCGGATCAGAACGCTGAGCGGGACCAGGTCTCCGCACTCGACCAGTTCTTCGGCCCGACCGCTTTCGAGAGGGAAGACGCCCCCGGCCGGTCGGTTCCGACCGCGGGCACCTTCGACTGGAGCGACGGTCAGTCGCTCGACGAGGCACTGAACCCGGAGGACGAGGACGAGGCCCCGGCCGGTTCGACGCTCGGTGAGTCGGCCGGGAGCGCGACGGAGATAACACCTTCCGGGGCGCTCGAGGTGATGTCCGGGCCGATGGGTGAGCGTCGCGCCCGCCGGGAGCGCGATCGTGCCGCCCGGGTGGACGATGAGGAGTTCATCGGACAGTCCGAGGCGGGGTGCCCGGTCGGAGCGGCTTGGCCGGCGGAAGGCGCAGACCGTCGGGTGGCCGAATCCGTTCAGCCGGTGGACGTGGGTCGGCACGACGCACCAGAAGCAGAGCGGCCGGTCGTGTCCGAGTCGCAGAGCGAGTCCCAGGAGCAGAGTTCGATAGGCCAATGGGTCGAGGCCCCGCGTCGTTCCATGGCGAGGCGCGCGGCCGAAGGCCGACAGCAGCGAGAGTCCCAGCAGTCGTCCGGGACCGGACAGCAGTCGGACACCGGTTCGTGGATGAGTGCCGACGGGCAGTCGGAGGCCGGGCAGCAGGTCGAGCCGGACGCAGCGGCAACGGGTTCGGTGTCCCGGGTCGGGCAGACCGGGTCGTTCTCGCCGGTGGCTCAGGCATCGTCGTCCGACTACCTGACGTCGACCGGGACGGGCCAGTTCGAGGCGGTCGGGATCGACACCGGAAGCCTTGTCGCCGAAACCACCGAAACCACCGAATTCACCGAAACCGGCACGGAGGCGCTGGAGGCCGAGGACGACGAGGCCCCGGACGAGATCTGGGTGCGGGACCAGGCGCTCGACCTGGACACCGGGACCGCGGGAAACGGGGAACCAGGCTGGGCCGGCCAGAACACCGGCCGGAACATCGCCCCCACCGCCATGCACGCGCGTCTGGCCGAGATGCGCGGAACCCCGCGAGTCGTCAACCGGGTCAACGGTTCACCGGAACTGCGCCAGGACCTCGGTCTTGAGCTGCTCACACCTCCCCACGGAAGCCAGATCCCCGCAACCACGGGAGGCCGGGCGAACGGCCCGGCGTTCTTCGGGGGCTCCCTTCCCGTCGACGACCGGCGGGTGCCGGGCGCGCGCAACCGTGGTGAACGTCCACCATCCGGTTCTGCTCTGTCGATCTCGATGCCCTCGGCCGACAGCATGGGGTTGTGGCAGTGGGATGCCGTGACCAACGCCGTGGCCTGGTCGTCACCGGTGGCCCGTCTGCTGGGGATGCCCGCCGATGTGGAGCTGGATCTGGGCACGATCCGGTCGGTGCTGGCGGGTGCCGATCGCGGCCGGTTCGATGTGGCCGTGCAGGCGATCGTCAGTGGTCGCGGGGTGGCCGGGGCGCTGCGCCTGCGCACCCGGGACGGGCAGGCCAAGCACGCCTACGCCTGGAGCGAGGTGCGGCGCGACGACGAGGGCAACCTGCTGGGGGCCTGGGGCGGCGTCGTCGACATCACCGCGTTCGAGCGGGATGCCGATGTGCTGCGGTCGGGTCTGGCCGGGTTGCGGGCGGCGCAGGAACTGGCGGGTCTGGCCACCTGGGAATGGCGGCCGGAGACGGCGGAGCTCATCTGGTCGGACGAGATGTACCGGCTGGTCGGTGTTCCCGCGGAGAACTTCGATCCCGACCTGGATCGCTGGCAGGCCTTCGTACATCCGGACGACCTGGACCGGGCCCGCCGGGTGGACGTGGACCTCGACCCGCAGGGCTCCGAGGACGAGTGCGTCGAGACGTTCCGGCTGATCGGGACCGGCGGCGAGATCCGGCACGTGCAGTCGTGGGCGACGCCGGGGCGGGCGCCCGACGGCACGATCACCGCGGTCTACGGCGCCACGATCGACGTGACCCGTCAGGTGCGCGACCGGATCGAGCTGGAGCGGGTCGCGGCCACCGACCCGGTGACGGGCCTGGGTAACCGGGCCTCCTACGAGCGGCGTCTGCAACTGCTGCTGCGGGCCACCGGACCGACTCCGGGTGCCGCCGAGAATGCGCTCAGTGTGGTTCTTCTCGACCTCGACCGGTTCAAGGTGGTGAACGACAGCCTGGGCCACGAGACCGGTGACCGACTGCTGATCGAGGTGGCCCGCCGCCTGGTCGCGGTGGTGCCGGACGGTTCGCTGATCGCCCGGATGAGCGGCGACGAGTTCGTGGTCGTGGTCCCGGCGGGCTGGTCACAGGCCCGGGTGGTGGGTCTGGCCCAGACGATGCTGGAGGCCCTGCGGGCTCCCTACGTGCTGCCGGGATCGGGCGAGGTGCTGATCTGCCCGGGCAGCGCGGGAATCGCGAGCAACCGGGGGCGTCCGGGCTCGACCGGGGCCGACCTGCTGCGGGAGGCCGACATCGCCCTGCACCAGGCGAAGGACGCGGGTCGCGACGGTTACGCGGTGTTCGACGAAGCCCTGCGGGAAGGTGTGCGCGAGCGCCGCCGCACCGAGCAGCGGTTGCGGATGGCGCTGGCCGACCGGGGTCTGATGCTGGAGTACCAGCCGATCATCAACCTGAGCACGAACCGGATCATCGGGGCCGAGGCCCTGGTGCGGCTCCAGGACCCGCAGGGTGGTGAGCAGCTGCTGGAACCCGGCAAGTTCCTCGACATCGCCGAGAAGACCGGCTTGATCGTGGATGTCGACACCTGGGTGATCAACGAGGTGATCGCGCAACTCCGGTCGTGGTCGGAGAACGCGGAGGATCTGCGGGCGGCCGATGCCCGGATCGGCGACCAGACGGGTCGTGGGCAGGTCACGCCGCCGTGGCTGGCGATCAACCTGTCGGCCCGTTCCACCGAGCACCCGGGCCTGGCGTTCCACCTGATCGACGCGGTGCGCCGGGGCGACTTCGGCCCCGAGAAGCTGAAGGTCGAGCTGACCGAGCAGGCGTTCGCCAACGTCGACCCGGCCGTGGACAGCGCGCTGAAGGAGCTGATCTCGGCGGGGATCGGGGTCGGGATCGACGACTTCGGTTCCGGCCGGTCGGGTCTGGCCGGGTTGCAGCGCTACAGCTTCGACTTCATGAAGATCGACCGCTCGTTCGTCACCCCGGTCGGCGAGGACTCCCGCGCCGACGCGGTGGTGACGGCCATCGTCGACCTCGCCCACGCGCACGGGATGCGGGTGATCGCCGAGGGCGTGGAGTCGGGCCGGCAGGCGCGGCGTCTGCGGGAGATTGGCTGTGACTACGCGCAGGGCTATCACTTCGGCCGACCCGGTGACGTTTCACGCATCATCCGCGGATAACCTCATCACCCTGCGCCCCGGGTTCACTCCGCATACCCTGTTCACCTGGGCAATCAAGGAGCAGCCGGGCGGTGCTCGCACTGTGGGCTTCCGTCGGTGCTGAACTGACGGGTGACGTGGTCGCGGGGAGGTATCAAGCGCGGTGTCGTGGTCGGCCTGGTTGGTCTGCGCTCTGGTGGCCGGTGGTGTCGGTTACCTGTCGCTGGCCGGGTTCGTCTGGGCCAATCGCCAGGGCATCGGCAGCCGCCCGCTGGTGGTCATGCTGCTCGCGGTCAAGGTCTGGTCGATCTGTTATGCCCTGGAGCTGAGCAGTACCTCTCCCGAGGTCGCCCAGTGGTGGTCGGCGCTGAAGTATTTCGGCGTGGTGGCCCTGCCCCCGGCGCTGTGGAGTTTCGTCTTCGCCTACACCGGTCGCGGGCGGATGACGCGAAGATCCACGATCCTGCTCACGATCCACCCGGTCGTGATGATGACCCTCATCCTGGTGCCCGCGACGCGTCCTCTGATCCAGGACTATTCGCACACCAGCCAGGTGCTCGGTGCCCAGGTGCCCGGAGCCGGACCGCTCTTCTGGCCGCACGCCGTCTACGTCTACGTGCTGATGCTGGGCGCCGACTTCGTCCTGATGGCCCGCCTGACCAAGATCGCCCCGCCCTACCGCCGCCAGGGCGCCCTGCTGATCGCCGCGTCCCTGCTGCCCTGCTTCGGCAACGTGCTCTGGAACGCCGGTCTGTTCCGCGCCGGGATGATCGACCCCACGCCGTTCCTCTTCGGCATCACCGCGGTGGTGCTGGTCTGGGGCTTCTTCCGGCTGCGCCTGCTCGACCTCACGCCGGTCGCCCGCGGCATCGTGATCGAGCAGATGAACGACGGCGTGCTGGTGCTCGACGTGTACGGCCGGGTGGTCGACGCGAACGCCGCCGGGGCCTCGATCATCAGCTTCCCGCGCCGGGCCATGATCGGCCGCTACGTGGTGGACGTGGTGCCCGGCCTGGCCACGGTGCTGGAGAAGCAGGAGGTCGGCTCGGCCGTCGACGCGGTCGAGGACGAGGTGCTGATCTACCCGGTTCCCGGCGCCGACACCGCCGACGAGATGCTGCCCGGCTTCTGGGGCGGGCTCTTCGCCCGGCCCGATCTGACCGGCCCGGAGAAACCGCTGCGCCTCACCGGGCGTCCGCTGAGTGTCGCGGCTCTCGAGATCGACCACCGCACGGACCCTTCGGGGCTCCCGGGGCCCACCGGAAAGGACCGGCCCCGGGAGCGCACAGGGGAGCAACTCGTCCTCGGGCCGCCACGCGACGTAGCCGTCTCGATGACCTGGGTGACCGATCCGGTCGGCCGGCAGATCGCGCGGCTCGTGGTCCTGCGCGACGTGACCGAGCGCAACCGCACCGAGAGGCAGCTGCGAGAGCTGCTGAACGAGCAGACCCGCCTGTCCGAGACCCTGCGCCAGAGCCTGCGTCCCGCCTCGTTACCGCAGTTGCCCGCCCTGCGGTTCGCCGCCCGGTCGGTGCCCTCGGCGCGCGGTGAGGGCGTGGGCGGCGACTTCTACGACGTGCACCCGGCGGGCGGTGGTGAGTCCGCGTTCGTGCTCGGGGACGTCTCCGGCAAGGGGGTTCACGCGGCCGTGGTCACCTCGATGGCCCGCTACACCGTTCGCACCCTGAGCGCCCAGGGCTGGACCCCGAGCGAGGTGCTGCGGCAGCTCAACCGGGCCCTGCAGACTCCGGACGACCTGGAGCGGTTCTGCACGGTGGTCTACGGGCTGGTCAGCGATCCCGGGCCGGACGAGCGGCGGATCCGCGTGACGCTGAGCCTGGGTGGTCACCCGCCGCCGCTGCTGCGCCGGCACCGCGACGGGTCGGTGCACACGGTCGGGCGGCCCGGTACGGCCCTGGGCCTGCTGCCGTCGGTGGACGTTCACGAGGTGGTGGTCGATCTCGAAGCAGGGGACGTCCTGCTCGCCTACACGGACGGGGTCACCGAGGCACGGGTCGGCGACGAGCAGTTCGGCGAGAAACGTCTGGCCGAGGTGCTGGCGGCCGTGCCCCGCGGTATCGGCCCGGCCTGGCCGTCACCGGCCTGGAGGCTGGAACACCCCGAGTACGAGCGCAATCCGTGGACCGACCAGAGCGAGCAGAGTGGGCCCGGCCATCCGGCGACCCAGCTGGCCGACGCGGTGGCGGATTCCGTGCTGGCGGCGGTGCGGTCGTTCGCACCGGAACGGGACGACGTGGCGCTCCTGGTCCTGGCCGCTACCTAGGGCCGGATGACCGGGATTCCCTGGGGCTGGGTGACCGCGTCCACCGGGATGTCCCTCGGGGGCAGCGCCGTCGGGGGCAGCGCCGCGTCGGGCTCCTCGACCTCGTCCATCGGCTCGTAGAGGTCTTCGGGCGGCTCGGCCGGCAACCGCACCGAGAAACAGGTGCGACCGGGCTGACTGGTCACGTCGACCTGACCCTCGTGGGCGAGCACCACGGCCGACACGATGGACAGCCCCAGACCGGTGCTGCCCGCCGTCCGCGATCGTGAATTGTCGCCGCGGGCGAACCGGTTGAACACCTCAGGCAGGAGATCGGGAGCGATGCCCGGGCCATTGTCGGTGATCGTGAGCAGGGCCTCGGGAGTGCCCTGTTCGCTGATCACCAGCCGCAGCGCGGCCTCCACGACGGTGCCGGGCGGGGTGTGCACCCGGGCGTTGGCCATCAGGTTCACCACCACCTGGTGCAGCTGCGGCTCGTCACCGGTCACCACGACCGGGACGTTCGGCAGATTCAGCTGCCAGCGGTGGGTGGGACCGGCCGCGTGCGCGTCGCTGACGGTGTTGACCAGCAGATCGGTGAGGTCGACCGGGTCCTTGGCGGTGGGCCGGCCCTCGTCCAGCCGGGCCAGCAGCAGCAGTTCCTCCACCAGCCCGCTCATCCGGATCGCCTCGGACTCCACCCGGCTCAGCGAATGCGCGACCTCGGGCGGCACGTGCTGCCCGGTGCGGCGGGTGAGTTCGGCGTAACCGCGGATCGAGGCCAGTGGGGTGCGCAGCTCGTGACTGGCGTCGGCCACGAACCGGCGCATCCGGGCCTCGCTGGCGTTGCGGGCCTGAAGTGCGTTGTCGACGTGGCCCAGCAGCGTGTTCAGGGCCGACCCGACCTGTCCGACCTCGGTGGCCGGATCGGTGTCCTGCTCCGGAACCCGGGTGGGCAGTGCGGTCTTGCCCTCGTGCAGGGGCAGTTCCTTGACGCCGGTGGCCACTTCGGCCAGCCGGTTGAGTGGTCGCAGGGTGCGTCGCACGATCAGCCCACCGACGAAGGCCACCGTGAGCAGCCCGAAGATGCTCACCGCGAGGACCGCGGCGGTCAGGCGCCACACCGCGGCCTGCACCGAGCTCAACGGCAGACCGGTGACCAGGGTGAGGTCGGTGCCGTCGCGCTGGATGACCAGAGCGATCACCCGGTACCGGCCCAGGTCGCCGCCCAGGTCCACGGTGTGCGGCTCCCGGTCGACGGGAACCTCGGCGACCGTCTTCTTCTGGTCGGTGGTCAGGGCCACCGTCTCCCCGGCCGGGCTTAGTACCGCTGCGGTGCTGACCGTTCCGTCGGCCTCGATCTCCACGCCGAGGGTGTCCTCGCCCTGGCCCGGGGCGTTCAGGAAGTTCGGGCCCGGTCCGTTCTGGTTGCCCGGCCGGTTCTCGGACGGAGGCCGGCCGGCGAAGTCCCGCGAACGCCGCACCGCCGAGGTGAGCTGATTGTCCAGGCGCTCCTCCAGGAACACCTGGAGCGAGAACACGGCTACCAGCCCGATGACGATGCTGATCGTCGCGGTGAGGGCGATCGACAGCAGGACCAGACGCCGGCGCAGCGTGGTGCGCCCCCTGCGCAGCGGCTTCACGCCGGCGTGCCGGGACCTGCGGGAGCTGATCGACCTCATCCGTAGGGCATCGGGTCAGGCGGCGGCGGGTTTGAGCACGTAGCCCGCGCCCCGCACCGTGTGGATCATCGGGGTACGACCCGCGTCGATCTTCTTGCGCAGGTAGGAGATGTACAGCTCGACCACATTGGCCTGGCCGCCGAAGTCGTAGTTCCACACCCGGTCGAGGATCTGGGCCTTGCTCAGCACCCGCCGCGGGTTGCGCATCAGGTACCGCAGCAGCTCGAACTCGGTGGCCGTCAGCTTCACCGTGGCCCCGTCGCGGGAGACCTCGTGGCTGTCCTCGTCGAGGATCAGGTCACCGACCGTCAGCTGCGCGTCCGGCGGCTGGGCGGCCAGGCTGGTGCGGCGGATCAGCCCACGCAGCCGGGCCACCACCTCTTCCAGACTGAAGGGCTTGGTCACGTAGTCATCGCCACCGGCGGTGATACCGGCGATGCGGTCCTCCACCGAGTCGCGGGCGGTGAGGAAAAGAACCGGGATGTCCCGGTCGTCCTCGCGGAGACGACGAAGCACGTTCAGACCGTCGATGTCGGGCAGCATCACATCGAGCACGACGGCGTCGGGGCGCCAGTCGCGAGCCTCCTTGACGGCGGTGTTGCCGTCCGGAGCGGAACGGACCTGCCAGCCCTCGTAACGCAGGGCCATGGTCAGCAGGTCGGTGAGGGTGCGTTCGTCGTCCACCACAAGCACGCGAACGGGCGCGCCGTTGGGGTGGCGTAGGGGGGCGGTCGTCACAGGAATCAAGCTGGTCGTCAAAGCTGAACGACAGCCGCCGTATATCTGTGAAAAGCCTGTGAGCGTGTCCGGAGCGCGGACGTATGTCCAGGTCAAGGGCATTTGCCCAGTGGTCATGGCTGATTCATAGCGTCACCACAGCCCTGGTGCAGCGGTCTCCGCGACGGTGTGGCGTCCGCTGAACCGCCAGTGCGCCCAAAAGGCCACCGGATAAGGAGATACGAGCTTGAATCTGGGTTTTGGGCTGTACGTCCCACGGGCCGTACGGACAACGGGGACGGCAGCGCGGTGAGTGAAGCTACCTCACCCTCCCCCGGTCGCAAGGGCAAGGCTCTTCTGCGCAACCACTGGCTGAACCTCGGTCTCCTCGTCGTGCTGGTAGCGATCGTCGTGATCGCCTACCTCACCGTCGGCACCTCCGATGCCAGCACCGCCACCACCAGCCGCACGGCGACCGTCTCCACGGGTAACGTCACGGCCTCCGTCAGTGGTTCCGGCAACCTGGCGAGCTCGCGCAGCTCCTCCCTCTCCTTCGGTGCCTCCGGCACCGTCACCGCCGTCAAGGTCAAGGTCGGTGACAAGGTCAGGAAGAACCAGATCCTGGCCACCGTCGACACGGCCGCAGCACAGCGGGAACTCGCCTCCGCCAAGGCCTCCCTGGCCTCCGCGCAGGCCTCCTACGACGACCTCACCGAAGGTCAGACCACCGCCGAGAAGGAGGTGGACTCGCTGGCCCTGGAGACCGCCCAGGACTCGGTCGACTCCGCCCAGGACTCGGTGGACTCCGCGACCACCGGGCTGGCCTCGGACAAGGCGGCCGGCGCCCCCTCCGCCACCCTCAAGAAGGACAAGGAGACGCTCGCCCAGGCGCGCTCGCAGCTCACCTCGGCCAGGTCGCAGCTGGCGCAGAAGAAGGTGGACATCGAGAAGAACCAGGAAGGTGCCACCGACGCCCAGCTCGCCGAGGCGAAGGTCAATATCGCCTCCGCGCAGGTCAGCGTGGAGGACGCCAAGGACGCCCTGGCCGACACCCGGCTGCGGGCACCGTTCGCCGGCACCATCCTCACGGTCGGCGGTGAGGTCGGCGACAGCGTGAGCTCCGGGTCGTCCTCTTCCTCGTCCTCCTCCGGGAGCGGATCGAGCAGCGAGACGGGCACCGACTCGTCCTCCAGCACCAGCAGCTCTTCCGGCAGCGCCTTCATCAGTCTGGCGGCCACCAGCAAGATGACGGTCACGGCGAGCATCGCCGAGGCCGACATCGGCTCGGTGAAGACCGGCCAGGACGCCGAGATCACGCTCTCCGCCAGTGACGAGACGATGAGCGGCACCGTCAGCCAGATCTCGCCGGAGGGCGCCACCAGCAGCAACGTGGTGCAGTACGAGGTGACGATCACGGTCACCGACCCGGTCTCCACCGCCCGGCTCGGCGCCTCGGTCAGCGTGGTCATCACCACCGGTTCCGCACAAGACGTTCTGGTGCTGCAGACCTCGGCGATCACCACGACCGGCGACACCAGCACGGTCAGCCTGCTGAAGAACGGCGTGGCCACCACCACCGAGGTCGAGATCGGCCTGGAGGGTTCCAGCACCACCGAGATCAAGAGCGGTCTTTCCGCCGGCGACGAGGTGCAGATCCCCACCACGACCGACGACTCCTCCTCCAGCAGTGGCGTTCCCGGCTTCGGGAGCAGCGGCGGGTTCGGTGGCGGCGGTGGCGGGATGCCCGGTGGAGGCGGTGGCCGGCAGTGACCGAGACGGTACCTCCGCCGGTGGCTTCAAAGACCGCGAGCCGTCCGGTCATCGAGGTGCGTTCGCTGCGTAAGACCTACGGCCTGGGCGACACCGAGGTGCACGCCCTGGCCGGGGTCGACCTGGTGGTCCAGACCGGTGACTACGTGGCGATCATGGGAGCCTCCGGCTCGGGAAAGTCCACGCTGATGAACATCATCGGCTGCCTGGACATCCCCACCCAGGGCCGATACCTGCTCGACGGCGTCGACACCCGGCGGCTCAACGAGCGCAGCCAGGCCCTGGTGCGTAACCGCAAGATCGGCTTCATCTTCCAGTCGTTCAACCTGATCGCCCGGACCTCGGCGACGGCCAATGTCGAACTGCCGATGGCCTACGGCGGGGTGAAGGCCGCCGAGCGCCGCTTGCGCGCCCGGGCGGCCCTGGAACGGGTCGGTCTGGGAGACCGGCTGGATCACATCCCCTCCCAGCTCTCCGGTGGTCAGCAGCAGCGGGTGGCGGTGGCCCGGGCCCTCGTGACCAACCCGGTGCTGCTGCTCGCCGACGAGCCCACCGGCGCGCTCGACAGTCGTAGCACGGCCGACATTCTCGACCTGTTCGACGATCTCAGCAGGGCCGGGCGCACCCTCTGCGTGATCACCCACGAGGACGAGGTGGCCGCCCGGGCCAAGCGCGTGATCCGGTTGCGGGACGGGCAGATCGTGATGGACGAGAGGGTCGCGGGCATCACCGACCCACCTCCGGGGGTCTCCCGATGAGCCGGTTCGCCGAGGCCGCACGGTTCGCCGTCCGCGGTGTGCTGGGCAACAAGATGCGTTCCGCACTGACCACTCTCGGCATCCTCATCGGGGTCGCCTCGGTGATCATCCTGGTCTCGGTGGGTACCGGGTCCAGCGCCGCGGTGGCCGACCAGATCTCGTCCCTGGGCAGCAACACCCTGACGGTCTCGAGCAGTCAGGGCGGCACGGGTGGACGAGGTGGCGGCGGAGGCGGTGGTTTCCCCGGCGGTGGTGGCGGCGGTGGCAGTTCGGTCGACTCCGGCACCCAGACCCGGATCGCGGAACTGACCGAGGACGACGCCGGTTCGCTGCTCGACGACGAGCTGGCGCCCGATGTGAAGGCGGTCGCCCCGACCGTCGCGGCCAGCTCGGTGACGGCCACCTACACCGGTGCCAGCCACGACGTCACCACTTTCACCGGGACCACCCCGAGCTACCTGGCCATCAGCGACTGGACGGTGTCGAAGGGATCGGCGTTCACCGACTCCGACTACACCGACCGCAAGCGGGTGGCCCTGGTCGGGGTCAGCGTGGCCGAGGACCTGGCCGGCGGTGACGGCAGCGGCGTGCTCGACCGGACCGTGCAGTTCAACGGGGTCGAGTTCAGCGTGGTCGGGATCCTGGCCGAGAAGGGCACCAGCGGCAACACCGACCAGGACGACGTGGTGATCGCACCGCTCACGGCGGTGCAGGACACCCTGACCGGTTACGGCTCGGTGGACTCGATCACCGTGCAGGCCACCTCGGCCGAGACGGTGGAGGTGGCGCAGTCGGAGGTCGAGGACATCCTCAACTCCCGGCACAAGACCACTTCGGACGACGCCGATTTCAGCGTCTCGAACGCCTCGAGCTTCCTCGAGGCGGCGACCAGCACCACCGACACCCTGACCGTGCTGCTCGCCGCGGTGGCCGCGATCTCGTTGCTGGTCGGCGGGATCGGCGTCATGAACATCATGCTGGTCACGGTGACCGAGCGGACCCGGGAGATCGGTATCCGCAAGGCCATCGGGGCGCAGAAGTTCGACATCGTCAGTCAGTTCCTGGTCGAGGCCGTGCTGCTGTCGGTCTTCGGCGGTCTGATGGGCGTGCTGATCGGGGTCGTCGGCAGCCAGTTCACGATCGTCGGCGTGAAGCCGGTGATCGAGCCGTACTCGGTCGTGCTGTCGTTCGGTGTCTCCGTGCTCATCGGGCTGTTCTTCGGCCTCTACCCGGCGAACAGGGCGGCGTCGCTGCGCCCGATCGACGCCCTCCGATACGAGTGAACCGCCACCAGCCGGTCCGCGGGATCGGCCGAGCCCAACAGGAGCAGACCGCTGTGACCGCTGATTCGACGTCACCCACCGGGATCGACCGGACCGCTCTGCAGCCCGGAGTTCCCTCGTACGAACCGGTTCCGCAGGGCCGGAACGGGGACCAGGCCCCGATCCAGCCGGCCGACGACGACCTGGACCTGCTGGCCGAGAGCAACCGCCGGATGGGAAAGGTGACGATCGCCCTGATGGCCGCCGTGCTCGCGGGCCTGGCCTTCATCGGCGGCGTGGCGGTGCAGAAGCAGTTCGGCAACTCCTCGGGCGGGGCGCCCGGCGGTGGGATGTCGGCGATGGGTGGTGGCCAGTCGCGGGGCGGCTACGGCCAGTCCGGCGCACTGCCCGGTGGTGGGGGTGGTTACGGTGGCGGCGGTTTCGGTGGCCAGAGCGGTTCCGCCGGTGGTTCGGCGGGCGCCTCGGGTAACCAGGCGTCCACCAGTCCGGTGGTCGTGGGCACCGTGACCAAGGTGTCGGGCCGCACGCTCATCGTGAAGAACTTCTCGGGTACGGCCGTGACCGTGAAGGTGCCCCAGGGAACCACGGTCACCGACTCGTCCGCCACGGCGCTCTCCGGCCTGGTCAAGGGCGTCTCGGTGTCGGTGGTGGGTACGAAGGCGGGCGACGGTGTCGTCACAGCGACGAGTATCTCAGCGTCATAAAAGTTTTCGTTCTCGGATGACAGAAGAAGGAGCACTACTGATGGTTCGCAACCGCAGAACCCTGACCGCGGTGGCAATCGCCCCGATGATCGCGCTGACACTGGCCGCCTGCGGGGGAGGCTCGTCGTCGGGTTCCACCTCGGCCGCGGCGTCCACGACGGCCGCCGGACCCGGCGGAGGTGGTGGGAACAACGGCCAGTTCCAGCAGATTCAGGAGTGCCTGACGGCGGCCGGCATCGACCTGCCGACCCCGGGCGGCACGCAGAACGGCACGCCCGGCGCCATGCCGACCGACCGGCCGACGGACCTGCCCAGCGCGGGCTCGTCCGGCCGCCCGACCGACATGCCCAGCGCCGGTGCGAGCGGCGGCCCGGGCGGGGGTGGCGGCGGTATGGGTGGCGGCATGGGCGAGATCCTGCAGGACGCGGACGCCCAGGCCGCGCTCAAGGCCTGCGGTATCGAGCTCTCCACCGCAGCCCCGGCGGCGACCGCCTCCGCGAGCTGAACTCCGCTCCAGACCCTTGGGTGATCAGGCAAAACCTTCCCGGCGTTCCAGAGCTCTCGGAGTCAGAGTTCTAGAACGCCGGGGAGGTTTTGCATGATCACGGCAATTTTTGTGGGGGTGTTCAGGCCCGGGTGTCGAACAGCAGGCCGTCCTGCAGCACCGAGGCCAGGGTTGAAGTGTTGATACCGGCGTTGCTGATCAGGTCGGAGAGGCTGGTGCCACTCTGGAGGCTGCTGAGCAGCGAGTCGGAGTCGGTGTCCAGCAGCGAGCTCAGGGTGTCCAGGGTGCTCTGCTGATCACTGGTCAGGGTGCCACTGAGCAGACCGGTCGTGCTGTTGGAGGAGGTCGGCGGCGGAGGGGGCGGGGGTCCCTGAGGGGCGCTGCCGCCGCTGGGGCCACTGATTCCGCCGACCTTGTCGATGATCGAGTCGACGATGCTGTCGGCGTCCGACCGCGAGGCCGCGTCGGAGGGCAGCCCGGCCTTCAGGGCCGCGGCGAGATCGTCGCGGGAGACGCCCTGGGTCTTCGCGACGTCGGCGAGGGTCTTGCCCTCCTGCAACTGACCGGACAGGTCGCTGGTGCTCAGGCCCAGGGCCTGGGCGGCCACGCCGAGCGCACCGCCGCTCTGGTTCGAGGCGCTGCGCTGGCTCACCAGCAACTGGGCGGCCCGGGTCGAGGAGGAACTACTGATCGAGCTGATGGACATGGCGGTGCAGCTCCCTTCGCGACGACCGAGTCTCGGTGCGTACCGATGCAGTCGTCGGGGCAAGGTGATTCTTCAGGGATTACGGGTGGCTCACAGCGCCTTCACACCTCGGAAGCGGCGATTTACTCAGAGGTGGGACGGAATCGCCGCGGGGTAGAGTTCTAGATCTCACGTAACACGCCGGAAGCATGAGCCGCCGGCTCAGAGCCCACATCGTGCCGACCTACAGCTTGTGAGTGTGACTGCAGTGAGCAACAAGAAGCTTCCCGCCGCCGGCGTCAAGGTCCTGCTGCTGGAGAACATCCACCCGGACGCCGTCGCGTCCTTCGAAGCGGTCGGCGCCGAGGTGGTCTCGATCGATCGGGCGCTGGACGCGGACGAGCTGATCGAGCAGGCAGCGGGCGTGCACCTGCTCGGCATCCGCTCCAAGACCAATGTCACCGACCGGGTGCTGGCGGAGCTTCCCGACCTGCTCGCGATCGGCGCGTTCTGCATCGGCACCAACCAGATCGACGTGGCGGCGGCCCAGGGCCGGGGCGTGGCCGTGTTCAACGCGCCGTTCTCCAACACCCGCAGCGTGGTCGAGCTGGCTCTGGCCGAGATCATCGCGATGACGCGGCGCCTGACCGAGAAAGACCGCGGCATGCACGCGGGCGTCTGGGACAAGAGCGCCACCGGTCTGCACGAGGTGCGGGGCCGCAAGCTCGGCATCGTCGGTTACGGCAACATCGGCACCCAGCTCTCCGTGCTCGCCGAGAACCTAGGTATGGAGGTGCTGTTCTACGACACCGCCGACCGCCTGCCGCTGGGCAACGCCCGGCAGATCCACACCCTCGAAGAGCTGCTGGCCAAGGTCGACGTGGTCACGCTGCACGTCGACGGCCGCAAGGGCAACGCCGACTTCTTCGGTGACGAGCAGTTCGCCCTGATGAAGCCCGGCGCGATCTTCCTGAACCTGAGCCGTGGCTTCGTGGTCGACCAGGAGGCGCTGCGCCGCCGCCTGGAGTCGGGCCAGCTGTCCGGTGCCGCGATCGACGTGTTCCCCGAAGAGCCCAAGGGCCGCGGCGACAAGTTCGTCTCCCCGTTGCAGGGCATGCCGAACGTGATCCTCACGCCGCACATCGGTGGCTCCACCGAAGAGGCGCAGCAGGACATCGGCCGGTTCGTCGCGGGCAAGCTGCGTGACTACACCATTCACGGCAGCACGGCCCTGAGCATCAACTTCCCGCCGCTGGCCACCCCGGAGCACGAGGCCACGCGCCTGGTGCACATCCACCGCAACACCCCGGGCGTGCTGGCCGCGATCAACGGCGTGCTGGCCGAGGAGAAGGTCAACATCGACGGCCAGGCCCTGGGCACCCGCGGTGACATCGGCTACGTGATCACCGACATCGGCGCCGAGCCCACCGAGCAGGCCGTTGAGGCCCTGCGGCGCCTGCCCGACACGATCCGGGTGCGTCAGCTCCGCCTCGGCTGAACCCGTCTTTCAGTTCGTGATCATGCTGAGGTTCCCCGGGGAACCTCAGCATGATCACGAACAGGGCTGGTTCTACTTCTTCCCCCGGGCGGCGAGGAAACGATCGTTGCCCTCCCGCACGTCCACCATCGGCTCGGGGTAGTCGAGATGCTTGCGGACGTCGGCGGGCAGCTTCCAGGGGGTGTGCACCTTGGGTCCACCCACCTCGGAGAGCTCCGGCACGTACCGCCGCACGTAGTTGCCCTGGGAGTCGTAGCGCAGGGCCTGCGTGGTCACGTCGAGCACCCGGTTGAACCGGGAGTCGGTGCCGGTGCCGGCCACCCACTGCCAGTTCATGGTGTTGTTCGCGGTGTCGCCGTCGAGCAGGTGGTCGATGAAGTGCTGGGCACCCCATCGCCAGTCCAGGTACAGCGTCTTGGTGAGGAAGTGCCCGACCACCAGGCGGGCCCGGTTGTGCATCCACCCCTCGTCGAGCAGCTGACGCATGGCGGCGTCCACCAGAGGCCACCCCGTGCGTCCGTCCTTCCACTTCTCGAACTCGCGCTGCGCGTCCGCCCCCGTGCGCCAGCGGTCGTGCCGGGTGCGGAAGTCCTGCCGCGTCGACGACGGGTGCGCCGCCAGCACCTGATGGTGGAAGTCGCGCCAGGCCACCTGCCGCACGAAGCCCTCGGCGGGCGCGGCCTGCGTCACCACCTCGAGCGGTGAGAGACAACCGAAGTGCAGGTAGGGGGAGATGCGACTGGTGCGGTCACCGGCCAGGTCGTCATGGCCGTCCTCGTAGTCCTCGGCGTGCCGGTCGAGCCAGTCCGAGAACAGTTTCCGGCCCGCGCTCTCCCCGCCCCGGGCGAGCGAGGGGGCGGTCGGTCCCTGGCTGATGGAGGACGAGGTGGGCACCTTTCCCATCGGCAGTTCCGGCATCGACAGCTTGCGTGGGGGAGCCAGGGGAGCGCGCCGCGGCTCCTTCGACCACTTGCGGTGGTACGGCGTGAACACGGCCATGTGGTTCTTGCCGACCGCCGTCACCTGTCCCGGCGGCACCACGAACAGCGAGTCGTCGTGCACGTGGAGATCGCAGTCCAGCGGTTCGAGGGCCTCGCGCAGGGCGTCCTCGCGGCGATGGGCGAAGGCGCTCGCGTCGCCGGCCATGTGCACGGCCCGCGCCTTCACCGACTTCGCCACCTTCGCGACCTCGGAGGCCACCTCACCCCGGCGGATCACCAGTCCGGCACCCCGCTTCTCCAGCGAGGAGGCCAGGTCGGCCAGGCTCTCGGCGAGGAACCGGCCGCGGTTGGGACGGTTGTAGGAACCGTCGAGGATCTTGGGGTCGAGCACGAAGAGCGGCACCACGGGGCCGTCCCCGGCCGCCGCGTGCAGGGCCGGGTTGTCGTGCACCCGCAGGTCCCGGGTGAACAGGACGATGGACGGCGCAGTCTGATCACTCACGGCGCCTTTCTATCGCTCCCCGGAGTGACTCGCCTCTCAGAACTGGCGCACGACCTGGGATTTTGTGCCCAAAGGCGACGAGGTGCGTGAATGTCGAGCAGCAGGGTGCGGGAGTGCTGGATACCGTCGTCGTTCGATGTGTTCAGCCTGGGATCCGCCGTGACGAAGACGCCGGCGGTCGGCTGACGAGCACCTGACACCTACCCGACCCGCTGCGGTTCTCCGTGGGCGGAAACGGGAAGGAGATACGTGGACCTCGATTTCTGGACCCAACTGCTCCTGGTCGCGGTGGCGGCCGTCGCGGCCGGTGTGATCGCCTGGGGTCTCACCTGGGTCGCCGCCCGGATCGGCCGTCGGCGGAACGCCGGTGGCCTGATCGCCATCCACCGGCTTTGCCGCCACCCGTTCGTGCTGGCCGTGGTGGCGATCGCGGTCGAGGTCGCCCTGCAGGCCATCAACGGCATCCACCCCGGCTGGACCCGCACGGCCGGGATCGCGGTGATCCTGGCCGCCTGCTGGCTCATCGTCCGGTCGCTACAGGTGGGTGAGGAGATTCTCTTCTGGCGGCTGCGGATGGACGTGGCCGACAACCGCCGGATCCGCCGGCTGCGGACCCAGATCACCCTGGTCCGCCGGGTGCTCGGGGTCGTGGTGGTTCTGGTCGGGATCGCCGCCGTGCTGATGTCGATCCCGCAGATGCGCACGTTCGGGGCCTCGCTGCTGGCCTCGGCCGGTATCGCGGGAATCCTGGCCGGTCTCGCCGCGCAGACCACGCTGGGCAACATGTTCGCCGGGCTCCAGCTGGCCTTCACCGACGCCGTGCGGATCGACGACGTGGTGGTGATCGAGGACGAGTGGGGCTGGATCGAGGAGATCACCCTCACCTACGTGGTGGTGCACCTCTGGGACGAACGTCGCCTGGTGCTGCCGACCAGCTGGTTCACCACGAACCCGTTCCAGAACTGGACCCGTAACGAGGCCCGGGTGCTGGGGTCGGTGATCCTTCACCTGGACTACGCCACCCCGCTGACCGAGCTGCGGCACTACGCGCAGTCCGTCATCGACGCCAACCCGCTGTGGGACCGCCAGGCCTGGGTGCTACAGGTCGCCGACACCACCGAGACCACGATGGTGGTGCGGGTACTGGCCTCCGCCCACGACGGCCCGGCCGCCTGGGACCTGCGGTGCGACATCCGTGAGGCCCTGCTGACCTGGCTGCAGAAGAACCACCCGCAGTCGCTGCCGGTGCAGCGCAACATCGGTGGTGCCGAGCAGACCTACGCGGACGGCGTGGTCACGTCGAAGGCAGCCGGTCCGGACGGAGCCCGCCGCCGGCGGCGTGAAGAGCCGCACCTGCCCGATCCGCAGACTGCCCACCTCGATCTCCAGACACCCGATCACTCGGGCGAGGACGAGCGGGACGAGCGCCTGCGGGACGACCGGCCGTTGGGTGAGGCCACCTTCGGCGCACCGGCTTCGGAGCGGCCCGCGGAGACGGTGAGCCCGGACAGCTCTCTGGAGGACTCACTGGTGGGAGTGCCGTCCGCGCGGTCGTAGGACGCTGGGGCGAAGTCGCGGCAGCAGGAGTAGCCCGGCCGCCCCGATCAGGCCGGAGGCGGCGATCACGGTGCTGGGTGCCAGCCACTGGGCCGCCGCCCCGGCCAGCAGGATGGCCAGGCTCTGCCCGCCGTAGAGCCCGGCGATCGCGATGCCGAAGGCCCGGGTGCGCACGGCGGGCGGGATGCTCGAGGCGAACTGGGTGTTGGCCACCACCTGGAACGCCTGCCCCAGCCCGCAGAGCACGAACATGGCCAGGCTCACCGTCAGACCCGGGCGCAGCGCGATGACCAGCAACGGAACCGTTCCGACGAGGGCCAGCGGGTACATCAGGCGGGAGGCGGTGCGGGGCGCCGCGAACCGGCCGATCGCCAGGCCGCCCACCACGCTGCCCGCCGCCGCGGCGGCCATGATCAGCCCGACCACGCTGGAGCCGTGGCCCAGCTCGGCGGCGTAGGCGGTCGCGATGGCCTCCGGCACGATCGCGTAGGCCGCGCCGACGATCCCCAGCATCAGGGGGAACCAGATCTGCGCGTCACCGCGCACCACTTTCAGCCCCGCGATCATGTCGCCCCACACCGAGTTCGAGGACACGCTCGAGCTCGCCCGGCGCTGGACGCGGCGGGCCTGCGCGGCCCGCCGGCCCCGGAGCCGGGAACGGGTCCCGTTCGTGGACGAGCGGTCCTGGGTGCGGCTGCGGGGGCCCGGTACCTGGGTGGAGACGCTGGTGCGGGCGACGCGCTGCATGACCGGCACGGTCTGCCGGCCGCGCTGGTGCGGAACACCGGGGGCCCGGGCCGGTGGCGGGGGTTGTTCCCCCGCGAGGGGTGCCGGTGCCTCGTCCTCTGCTGGTGCTTCTGGCTCTGCCCCTGGTGTCTCGGCCGTTTCGGATGCGGGGGCGGGCCGGGCGACCAGGCCCGCGCGCAGCAGGGCCGCCGAGGCCAGGAAGGTGAGGCAGTTCAGCGCGAGCACGCCGGGCGCGCTGAGGGCGAGCACCAGGGCCCCGCCCAGCGCGAAGCCGGCGAGCTGGGCGATCTGGTGCACGGCCTGACGCAGGGACATACCGACCGGGTACTTGTTGCCGGTCAGGATCTGCGCGAGCAGGGCCGAGCGGGCCGCGTCGAACGGGGGCGCGAACATCGCGGCCAGGAACACCAGCCCGGCGACCCCCAGCGACGGCATGCCCGGTAGCGCGGCGATCGCGATGAGCAAGGCCCGGCCCAGGTCGCAGGCCACCATCACCGACCGGCCCGCGAAGCGCTCGGCCCAGGCCGCCAGCAGCGGACCCCCGAGCAGCCAGGGCACGTAGGCGGTGGCGTAGCCGGCGGCGGCGAGCAGGGGCGAGCCGCTGTCCTGGTAGAGCAGTACGGCCACCGCGACGGCGGCGATCTGGTCGCCGATCAGGGAGAACAGGTCCGCGGCGAAGACCGCGCGGAACTCCCGGACCCCGAACACGTCCCGGTAACCGGCCGGTCGCCCGTCATCCGCCGAAGCCGATTCGGTTGCGGCCGCCTCGGCCGCCTCGGCCGAGGCGAGGGCCTGCGCGGCGGGCCCTTCCAGCGTGTCCGGGTGGTTCCCCGGCTCTGCGGGGCTCACCGGACTTGCGTCACGGTCGTCTTCCCTGCCTCCAGGGCCCAGCCGGCCCTCGATCTCGATCGGTGGATCTGCCACTTTCGTCGACACGCCTTGTCGTCTCCCCCGTCATGCCCGCCGTTCTTGCCCGTGACACCGCCCTCACAGCGTCCAGGCCCTCTCGTCATGTTTCTGGTGTTACTGGTGAAACTATTGGTACGAGTGCCAAAACCGCGACCGGCCCCCATGCCGTGAGGCTGGGGGCAGTGCGCGTTATTCGTTGCCGTATCTACTGGCACGCTGTCGGTGCCGAGTTCGACACGGAACGGCTTGCTCGTGGGCTCAGCCCCAGGTCTGACCGCGCATCGTGGTGCACCTCCCCTGAAATCATCCGGCCCCGGTGCTGTCCCGGTGCCTCGATGACGACAAATCTGCTGGGAAGGTCCGACAAGCCACTTAATGACTACTGAACGCCCTGGTAGAACGCATGAACACTGTGAATGACCAGGCATTGACCCCAGGTAGCGAATAGGTTCTTTCCGTGGCGCACGCATCGCGATCGGACTCCTCCGACCGGATCCGGGTCCTGGGACCCGTGGAGATCGTGCGGGCAGGTCGCCCGGTATCGGCCGGCAGCCCCCGCCAGCGTGCCCTGCTCGCATTACTCGCCCTCTCGGTGGGAGTGGCCGTTCCGGCCTCGCGGCTGATCGACCTGCTCTGGGGTGACGCCCCGCCCCCCTCGGCGGGTAATACCGTGCAGGTGTACGTTTCGCGGCTGCGACGCCTGCTCGCCGCTCCTGGCGAAGTGCCTCCATTACGTACGGTATCCGGAATGTATCTCCTTGACCTCCCTCCGGAGGCGATCGACTCGCGTCGGTTCGAGGAGGCCAGCGAGTCGGGCCGATCCCGTCTCGCCGCAGGTGATCCGGTGGGTGCGGCCCACGAATTACGTTCTGCGTTGCAGTTGTGGCGGGGGACCACTCTGCCCGATCTGGCGGGGGTGCCGGGCGCAGTGGCGTCGGTGGCCCGGCTGGAGTCCCTGCGGCAATCCACCATCGCCGACCGCATCGACGCGGAATCCCTTCTGGGGCGCCATTCCCGGCTCATCCCGGAACTTCAGGACCTGGTCCGGCGACACGCCCTGAACGAGCGTTTCGTCGGCCAGCTGATGACCTCGCTGTACTGGGAGGGCCGGCAGGCCGAGGCGCTCGCGGCCTATGCTGCCGCGGCCGGGCGGCTGGGCGACGAACTGGGCATCGACCCAGGTCCAGCGCTTCGGGAGTTGCACGGGCGGTTATTGCGACAGGAGCTCGGTCCGGTCACTCCCGCGCGCGAGACCGATTCTGAATCGCCCAGTTTTGTCGACGGCTGGCCCCTGCGCCCGGCCCCGGTGTCGCGGGCCGTCCAGGCCTCCTTGCTGACCCAGGGCAGTGACTCCGTGCGACTGGAAACAGAGTTCAATTCGCGGATGGTGAACCGGCTTTTCCCGGGCCGGATCCCGGGACCACGCTCGGGCGGTGCACCGATGCCGATGAGCACGATCCCGCTCCAGCCCCGGGTCGCGCCGGCGGCGTTCCGGCCCGACCCGGCGGACGCCGCTCCCGAGTTCTCGGTGGATCAGTCCGGGTTTTCGGCGGATTCGCCCGTTTCTTCGGTGGATTCGCCGGGGTTTCGCTTGGCGTCTTCGGCGAATCCGGTCGGGCCTCCGGTGGTTCCGGGCGGTCTTGGTGCAGCCGGTGCGGGTGAGTTTCGTGCCCGGGTCGAATCGCGTTTCACCCCGGAAAGCCGTGGGGCCGGGGGCGGAAGGGGAGAAGAGGGTTCTGGTTCCGCAACCGGAGAGGCGTCAGCATCTGGAAGTGAAGTCAGGACCGGAAGTTCATTCGGAACCGGGATTTCGCTCGCGAACGGGGCGGGCGTCAGGAACCGGCCCGGGGTCGGGAGCGGCACCGGGGCCGGGGGTTCGTCCGGGGTTGGACGGGCGTTCGGGGCGGGTAACACGCCTAGCGCCGGCGCGCACCGTCCTGGCCGTGATCATGCGCGGTTCGGCCAGCTAGTTCCGGGACGGCCGGAGGCTGAACCCGTCGGTCCGGTAAACCTGGTGTCCCGTCCACCGACACTTTCGACCGGGCCGGGCGCTCCGGTGCTGCCGGGTATGCCCGGGGTACCGGACGGGGACGGCCTGGCCGACACCGGCGGAATCCCCGTGATCGGGACCAAGCGCACCGCCTTCGGGACCGCGTTCGGCGCCGGGACCATCGGCCGCAGCGTCGAACTCGGCACGGCGCTGGAGTTACTTCGGCGTCCGGACGTCCGGCTGGTCACCATCGCCGGACCCGGCGGGGCGGGCAAGACCCGGCTGGCGGCGCAGGTGGTGGCCCGGCGCCTGGCCGACCGGGCTCGCGACGTGATGTCCGGGCCCCGGGTGCTCGTGGTGCCCCTGGGCGGACTCGGAAACGGCGTCAGCAACAGGGGTGTCAGAAATACGGGTGTCAGCGGCACTGGTGAGAGCGGCACTGGTGAGAGCGGCGCAGGTGACGGCAACACCGGCAGCAACAGCGCCGGGCTGGCCGAACGCCTGCGGCGGGTGCTGGGCGTGGTGCCGGACTTCCCCGGCGAGGCACCGCTGGACACGGTCTGCCGCGCACTCGCCGCCACCCCCTGCCTGCTGGTGCTGGACGACCTGGATCTCGTCGGAGCAGTCGAGGCCGGCCGGACCTCCCACCCACCGAGGGCAACACGCGGGACCCCCCTTCCGGTTGGGTCCCTGGTCGACACCGTCACCGCACTCATCACCCGGGTCGGGGGCCTGCGCGTGCTCGCCACCTCCCGGCGCCCGCTCGGCGTGCCGGGCGAGCAGGTGGTCGGCCTGGGTCCGCTGTCGCTGCCGTGGGCCTGGTCCGGGGCCGACGACGTGGACACGGTGCGCTCGTCCGACGCCGTGCGGCTGTTCCGCGACCGGGCCCGGGCGGTACTGCCGGCTTTCGAGGTGACCGCTGAGAACGCCGCCCCGGTCAGCGAACTCTGCCGCGCCCTGGACGGTCTGCCGCTGGCCCTGGAACTGGCCGCCGCGCGCTCGCGGGGCCGGTCCCCGGACGTGATCAGCGCCGAACTGGACCAGGCCCGCCGGCAGCCGGGCGGGATGCTCGGCTCGGTCCTGAGCTGGACCGTGAACCTGCTCGACGACACCGAGCGCCTGGTGCTGAGTCAGCTCTCGGTGTTCGTCGGGGGCGCCACGCTGGACGCCGCCGAGTGGGTCTGCGGGCCGGTGCCCGGTCCGGGCCAGGTGATCGACGTGATCGGCCGGCTGGCCGACAAGAATCTGCTGCTGATCGACGAGACCGGCCGGCTGGGCATGCTCTCGCCGGTGCGGGAGTACGCCCGCGGTCTGCTGGCGGCCGACCCCGGGCAGGAGGCCGCCTGCTCCGACCGGCACGCCGCCTGGTTCGCCGAGTTCGCCGACACCCTGCCGCCGGTCACCGACCGCTGGCTCGACCCGGCCCAGGCACCCGCCGGGGCCGGTCCGGGCCGGGCGATCGAGTTCGACAACCTGACCTCGGCCGCCGCCCACGCGCAGGGTCGCGACGGCGAGGTCTTCGCCCGGCTCGTGGTGGCGCTGCTCGATCAGGGAGCGGGCACCGGACGCTGGGACCTCGGTGACGCGTCCGGGTGGCTCGACCGGGCCCGGGCCGGGAAACCGCACGACCGCACCACGTCCCGGCTGCTGATCGCCGGGGGAGGTCTGGCCCTGTTCGGCGGGAGTCCACGCCGGGCCCTGGAGATCCTGACGGACGTGCCGACCTCCGGTGACCCGGTGAACGCGGTCCGGGTGGCACTCATGCGGGCCGTGACCGCGCGCAGCCTGGGCCGGAACGAAGAGGCCCTGACCGAGCTGGAGGGGGCCCTGGAGCAGATGCGGGCCGTGCGGCGTCTGCCGGGCACGCTCTGGCACGCGGTCGTCAACACCCTCGCCGACGTGCTCGACGAACTGGGCCGCACCGCCGCGGCGATCGGTCACTGGCAGCGCAGCCGGCACCGGGCCGCGGCGGAGGGCGACCCCGCGCGCCTGGCCTACCCGCTGGCCATGCTGGCGCAGGCCGCGCAGGAGCGCGGCGAGGATCGGCTCTCGCAGGTCCTCATCACCCAGGCCCGCACCGCGGCCGAGAGCGGTGGGCCGGCCGTCCGGGCCGCGGTGGCCGTGACCGGTGGCGTGCTGGAGCTACGCGGTGGCGACGCCCGGCAGGCCGTGCGGTCGTTGCGCACAGGGCTCCGCGAGGCTCATCGCGGCGGTCGGTTCTTCACCCTGCCGCGCATCGCCGGGCTGCTCGGGGCGGCCCGTGCGGAGAGCGATCCGGAGCGCGCCGCAACGCTTCTCGGGGCCAGTGCGGCCTGGTGCGCCGAGCGCTCGCTGGTGGTCACCGGCCGCCGCGAACGCGAGATCATCGAGCGGGCCGAGAGCGGCCTGACCCGGGCGGCGCGGCCCTCGGACACGGTGCGGCGGGCCGCCGCCCGCGGGGCGGCCGTACCCTTCGGGTCGCTGACCGGACTGCTGCGGCTGGACCCGGCCGAGCGGCCCGACGAGGCCACCGCTCCCCGGTTCATCGACCTGACCGGGGAGGCCCCCCGCGTCCGTACGTGATCAGCCGGCCCGAGGTGCCGTCAGGGGCAGGCGTACCTCGAAAGTCGTTCCCACGCCGGGAACGCTCGTCACCTTGATGTCGCCGCCGTGCCGGTTCACCACGATGCGCCAGACGATGTCGAGGCCCAGGCCGGTGCCCTCACCGATCGGCTTGGTGGTGAAGAACGGCTCGAAGATGCGCCGCTGGATCTCCGGGCTCATGCCGGGGCCGGTGTCGGAGATCGTGACCAGGGCGAAGTCGCCCGCCGAGCCGGTGGTAATCGAGAGTTTGCGCTCGGGGCGGTCGTTCATCGCATGGATCGCGTTGTCGATCAGGTTGGTCCAGACCTGGTTGAGCTCGGCCGGGAAGGCCGGGATCGCGGGAAGCGACTTGTCGTAGGTCTTCTCCAGCTTGATCCCGGCGCGCACCTTGCCCCCGAGCATGATCAGCGTGCTGTTCAGGCCCTCGTGCACGTCGATCTGCTGGTACTCGGCGCGGTCCATCTGCGAGTACTGCTTGGCCGCGTTGATCAGGGTGGCGATGCGATCGGTCGCGTCCTCGATCTCGGCCATCAGCTGTTCGCTCTCGAGCGCGTAAGTGATCCACTTCAGGCCGGCCTCGAGGTGAGTCTTCGGGATGGAATCCGAAAGCCCTTCCAGCCATTCCAGATCCAGACCGGCGGCGACCCAGACCGGCGCGAGCTGCCAGGCCGAGGAGACGCCGTGGTCTTCGCACCAGTCGCTGAACTCGTCTTCCAGGTCGTTCGCCTGCATCGGGGTGAGGTGCTTGGTCTTGCCCGACTTGGCCTTGGCCGACTGCTCGATCGCGTCTTCCTGCAGCCCGGTCAGTTTCACCAGGGTGTCGGGGTCGACCTTGCCCGAGGCCAGGTGCTTGAGCTTGCCGCGCATGGCCGCGACCCGCTCGCGCAGGGTGGCGGTGGCCCGCACCGCGGCGGAGGCGGGATTGTTCAGCTCGTGGGTCAGGCCCGCGGTGAGACGGCCCAGCGCGGTGAGCCGTTCACGCTGACCGATCACCGCGTCGGACGTGCGCATGCCGGTGAACAGGCCGTCGAGGAGATGGATCGCCATCGGGAACCACTCCTTGAGCACCTCCGCCAGTTCCTCGCCCGGGATCCGGAAGAAGACCGACTCGTCGAGGGTGCGCAGGGAGCCGCCGTAGGACGGATTCTGGGCGGCCTCCCGGGCCGAGGTGAGCCAGGCCCAGGTGGCGCCGGTGTAGACGCCCGGGGAGTCGGAGCGGGAGACCTCGACCTCGTGGTCGCCGACCTGCTTGAGCAGGGCCTGACGGCCCGAGACGAGCATGAAGAAGCAGGTGGCGGGCTCCTGCGCGCTGTACACGGTGGCCCCGGCCGGATACCGCACGACCTCGCCGTGCTCGGACATCCAGCGCAGCTGCTCGGCGTTCAGCTTCTCGAACAGAAAGAAGCGCGACAGCTCGGCCGGGGTGAGCCGCTCCATGGGTTGTTCCGCGGTGGTCACCATTTCTCCAACGTCTCGCGAGCCGGATACATGCCCAGTACATGCCCAGAACCGAAGTGAGGACGCCCGCCCGAGGCGGGTGGGCGTCCTTCATTTCTAGGGGTGGGCCAGATACTGATGGACGAGGGACACAGCCATCGCGCCCTCGCCGACGGCCGAGGCCACCCGCTTGACCGAGGTGGACCGCACATCCCCGGCCACGAACACGCCCGGGATGCTCGTCTCCAGCGGGAACGGGTCGCGGGTGGGCGCCCAGCCGGCCGGGCGGTTCCCGGCGTTCAGCAGATCGGTGCCGGTGAGCAGGAACCCGGCCTCGTCACGCTCCAGCTCGTCGGGCAGCCAGTCGGTCAGCGGGGCGGCCCCGATGAAGACGAACAGGTGCCCGCAGTCGACATCCTCGGTGGTGCCGGAGACGTTGTCGCGCAGCACGATCTTCTGCAGGTGCCCGTCACCGTGCACCGACGACACCTCGGTGCAGGTGCGCACCTCGATGCGGTCATTGCCGCGGATCTGCTGGATCAGGTAGTGCGACATCGAGCGTTCCAGGTCGGGCCCGCGCACGGCGAGCGTGACCTTGGCGGCCTGCCGGGAGAAGAACATCGCGGCCTGACCGGCCGAGTTCGCCCCGCCGATGATCACCACGTGCTGGTCGGCGCAGGCCTGCGCCTCGGTCGCCGCCGAGCCGTAGAACACGCCCTTGCCCACCATGTCGTCGGCACCGTCGGCCCGCAGCCGCCGGTAGGAGACACCGGTGGCCAGCAGCACGGCGTGGGCGGCCACCCGGCGCCCGTCGTCCAGCTCGACGACGCGCTTGGGGCCGTGCGTCTCGAGGCCGACCACCCGGCGGGCGGTGAGCAGCTCGGCGCCCAGCCGGCTGGCCTGGCGCCGGGCCCGGTCGGTGAGCTGGCCCCCGCTCACCCCCTCGGGGAAGCCCAGGTAGTTCTCGATGCGCGAGCTCTGCCCGGCCTGGCCACCGGTGACCCGGCCCTCGACCAGCACGGTGCGCAGGCCCTCGGAGGCGCCGTACACCGCGGCGCCCAGCCCGGCCGGCCCGCCGCCGACGATGATCAGGTCGTAGAAGTCCTCGGCCGGCGTGGTGGACAGCCCGATCTTGTCGGCCACCTCGCTGAGCGAGGGGTTGAGCAGCACGTCACCGCCGGCCGTGAGCAGCACCGGCACGTCGGCCTCGCCTGCGCCGGCCGCCGCCAGCAGCTTGCGGCCCTCCTCGTCCTCCACCGTGTACCAGTGGTAGGGCATGCCGCTGCGGGCCAGGAAGTCACGCACCTCGTAGGCCTGCGCCGACCAGCGGTGACCGATGATCCGGGTGGACTCGATCTCCGGATCGCCCGCTGCCGCCCAGGTCTCGAGCATCGAGTCGACCACCGGGTAGAGCTTCTCCTCCGGCGGTTCCCACGGTTTGAGCAGGTAGTGGTCGACATCGACGACGTTGATCGCCTCGATCGCGGCGTCGGTGTCGGCGTAGGCGGTCAGCAGGGCCCGGCGGGCACGGGGGAACAGGTCCATCGCGCGCTCGAGGAACTCGATGCCGTTCATCTCCGGCATCCGGTAGTCGGCCAGCAGGACCGCCACGCGGTCACCGCGCAACCGGATCTCCTGCAGGGTTTCCAGGGCCTGCGGGCCGGAGTCGGCCCGGACCACACGGTACTGTTCGGCGTAGCGACGGCGCAGGTCACGGGCCACCGCCCGGGACACCGAAGGGTCGTCGTCGACCGTGAGAAGGATCGGCTTGCTCACCGGCTGAAGCTCCTCATGGGTGGGGGATTCGAGCCTAGTTCGCGCATCGGCACCGGACCAGGCTTTACGCCCGTGGCGCAGATCCCCCGAACGTCGCGCAGAGTGGGAATTGCTCACTCGCGGTTCGTTACGTGATTCGTTACGTGATGTGACCCGCTTTGCCCTCCTGGCCGCGCGCGTGCTCGACTAGTCTCTAGCGCTTGTATAGCCCGGTCCGTTCTGGCGCGTTCCGGGCCATTGCCTGAACCGACAGGAGTACCGCGTGACCGACTGGGACCCTTCTGCCGTGGCCGCCGCGCTACGTACGGAGAACCGGTTCTCCGGGGGCTCGGTGGTCGGGGTGCTGGCAATCGGTCACTCCCAGACCCGCATGTGGGTGCTGGAGTCCGCGTCACTGATGGAAGACGCGTCTGTCCACGGTGGCGGCCGGGTGTCCGGCAACCCCGTCATCCTCGCCGAGAGCCGGCTCGACAACATCGGCGGCGAGCTGTTCGACCGGATGCTGTTCGAGCGTGCCACCGAGCGGATCACCGGGGTCCCGGGGGCGGACGACGCCCTGGCCGGCCGGCTGCGCGAACCCGTGGGCGAGCCCTGGCGCGGGTTGCAGCAGCGGCTGTTCCTCCAGGTGCGCCGCGCCCGTGAGGAACTCACCGCCTGGCACAGCGCCACGGTCGAGATCGACGGCATCCCCGGCCTCACCCCGGACGGCCCGCTGCGTCTCGACCGCATCGAGCTCGACAACGCCCTGCGCCGGCAGGTGCTGCAGATGGCGCGCACCCTGCAGTCCACGATCGAGTCGTCGGGTCATCGGCCGGCCACGCTCGACGGCATCTACCTGCTCGGCGACGCCCGCATGCCACTGATCGTGCGCTCGGTCTACGACGTGCTCGGGGTCAGCCCGACGATGCTGGGCCAGGACCCGTCCGCCGCCCCCGGCCTCTCCAAGGCCGCGACGCGCACCGCGGCGGGGCGCATCGCCACGGGCGGCCCGGGTCAGCCGGCGTCACCGGCCGAGGGGCTGAGCCTGCGGCCCACCCCGAACGCGAAGGGCAAGAACGGCAAGGTCGTCGCCGGCTTGACGACGCCGCCCGCACCCGTCGAGGTCGGGTCGCCGCCGTCGTCCTCGACCCCCGAGCACTACCTGACGCCGGGCAAGAACGTCGAGGCGGCCCGGCCGGATCCGGAGCTCACCGACACCGGGTCACTGCGTCTGCTCGGTCACCCGGGCGACGGGTTCGACGTCGAGGCGGCGAGCGCGAGCGCGGCGCAGAAGAACCGCCGTCGCCTGCTGGTGCCGGCGGCCGGGGGCGCAGTCGTGATGGTGGCCGCCTCGCTGATCGTTGCCGGGCTGGTGCACAACAACACGCTGCCGAGCCCGACGAAGACCGACCGGGTGCAGGCGGCCTCGGCAACCATCACGCCCACCACACCCCCGGCCACGCCGACGCCGTCCCTCCTGCCTCCGGTGGAGAGCCTGCAGGCACGCACCGTCGGCATCTCGATCGCCCTGAACTGGGCCGAGGTGCCCGGGGCGGAGCAGTACTCGGTGTACCGCGACCAGGGCACCCAGGCCGAGGAAGTACGCACCGCGACCACCCCGAAGCTGGCCGACCGGCCCGGCGACGGCCGCGTCCACACCTACACGGTGGTGGCGCTGGACGCCGACGAGGTCGAGGGTGAGCCCGGTGAGGCGGTCGCGGCCAAGGCCCCCACGCCGTACGGCAAGCTCCAGAACATCGCCAGTACGTGGACCGGCATCGTGCCCGTCCGCCCTGGGGTCAAAGGCAGCTCCGGCCAGGTCTGCCGGGCGAATCCGGGCAAGGCGGCGGGCGCGACCGGGAGCATCGTCTGCCGGTATCCGGGCAAGCTCACGCTCACGGTGTTCGACTACAGCTCCGAGGCCGCGACCGGCCGCCGGTACAAGGCCCTGCGTGCGATGAAGGGCGTCGCCGCCGGCGGCTGGAAGGCGGAGGGTGACACCGGGCGCCTGCTCGTCGGGGGCCGCCGGAACGCCCCGTGGCGCTGGTGGACCTACGAGTCCGCCCCGACCACCGTGGTGCAGGCGAACTGGCCGGGTCACACCTCCACCCAGCTGGCCGCCTGGGCGAAGAAGCGGATGCCCTTCCATAACTGAGGCGGTCGGCCACCCGCGCCCCTGGAGGCCACCCGCGTCCCCTTGCCCGCGTCCGTGACCCCCTCTTTTCTCCGTGATCATGCAAAACCTCCCCGGTGTTCTAGAACTGTGAGACCGAGAGTTCTAGAACTCTGGGGAGGTTTTGCATGATCACGGACGGGGTGTTGGGGGTGTCGGCGCTTCAGTTCTTCAGTTCTTCCAGGAGGAGTGGGGCGAGGGCCTTGGCGTAGGGGCCGGTGATGTGGTTGTCGTCGCGGTAGACCAGCGTGTTGCCGACCACCACCGGGCAGCTGATGGCGGTGCAGAACCAGGGGGTGGGGTCGACCACCCGGGCGCTCGCCGACCGTACGGCCCGGGCGATGGCGGTGCGCTGGGGTGTGCCGGTCGCCCGGTCGGACGACTGGGCGCAGGCCTGGATGCTCTTCGGGTTCAGCGAGAGGCACTCGGGCACATCGGTCTTCGCCCTCGGGGTATCGGCCAGGTAGACCACGTCGGTGCCCCCGGTGCGCAGCATCGAGACGGTTGACGCCCAGCCGGTGGCCCAGGTGCCGTCCACGTCGGAGGGGGATCCGATCAGGTCGAGGTGGTCGGCGATCGAGGTCGTCACCACCAGGTCCGGTTTCAGCGCGCGGATGCGGTCGATGCTGTCCGTCCGCCAGGTGTTGCAGGTGCGGTAGTCGCCCCGGAACGTCTCGGCGTAGGTGTGCACCTGCGCGGGGGTGCACATCACCTTGGTGAAGACGGCCAGGCGCCAGTGAGCCTTCTGGGCCAGGGCATTCATCGCCGGGTACCACTGGGCGGCGTGGGAGTCGCCGAAGAGCACCACGGTCTTCCTCCCTGGCCGTGGGTTGCCCAGTGATTCACAGCGTTTCGGCGTGCGCAGGGCCTCCACGGCGACGAAGCAGCCGTTGTTCGAGATCGCGGGCTCGTCGCCGGAGGCCTTGCGGAGCGGGGGTTCCAGGTTGCGGGGGAGCACCGTGGTGCGGGTGGCGATTTCCAGTCGGCGGGACAGCTGCTGGTGGCGTTTGGAGGGAGGGCCCTGCAGGTTCAGGCCCGCGGCCAGCCCTTCCCCCTGGGTCTGCCGGGCGGGCAGGGCCGGGGCCAGCACGGCGAGGGCGATGGTGACGGCGGTCAGCGCGGCGGCGAGAACCCCGGCCTGCCCCGGCTGAGCCCGGAGCTGCTCGTGGTGCCGCAGCGGCTGCTCGACCAGGGCGTACCCGGCGCAGGCCAGGCCCAGCGCCGCCAGGGCGACGAGAAGCTTTTCGTAGGTCGTAGTCTCGCGCTCCAGGAGATAGGGCGCGATGACCAGGGCGGGCCAGTGCCAGAGGTAGATCGAGTACGACCGGGCCCCGATGAACTGCAACAGGGGCAGCGACAGCACCCGCCCGGATCCGGTCCGCCCGGCGACGATCACGGCCATGGTGCCCAGCACCGGAATCGCCGCGTGCCATCCCGGGAACGGTGTGGAGCTATCGAAAGTAACCCCGGCATAGGCAATAGCGCCCAGTCCGCCCCAGCGCAGAGCGGCCGTGACCGGGGCCCCCTGAGGTGTGCCCCTCGTCCCCTGTTCGTGACCAGGCGAACCGGCCCCGTCGACCGTTCTGGAACTCCGGGGAAACCTTGCCTGATCACGAAATATCTGGGGGGCGATCAGGGCCAGGAGGGCTCCGGACCCCAGTTCCCAGGCGCGGGTCGGGGCTCCGAAATAGGCTGCTACCGAGTCGGTCCGGCTGGTTGTCAGGGAGGCGGCGAAGGAGAGGGCGACCAGTGTTGTCAGGAGGGCCACGAAGGCCGCCCGGCGCCGCAGCAGCACCAGGCAGATCAGGGCGAGCAGGGGGATGGTGAGGTAGAACTGCTCCTCCACCGCCAGTGACCAGAAGTGCTGCAACGGGGAGGGGGAGGCCCCGGCCGAGCGGTAGTCGTTGCCGACCTGGATCAGTCGCACGTTGAGCACGTACCCGGCCGAGGTCACGGCGTCCCAGGCGATGGCCCGCAGGCGCAGCGGTGGCAGCCAGATCCAGGCGGCGACCAGGGTGCACACCAGCACGAGGTTCGCGGCCGGCAGCAGGCGCAGGGCCCGTAGTGCGTAGAAGCGGCCGATCCGTAGCCGCCCGGTGTCCGCGACCTCGCGCGCCAGGTGCGAGGTGATGAGAAACCCGGAGATCACGAAGAAGACGTCCACCCCGACGTAGCCACCGGTGAAAGTCGTCACACCGCAGTGGTAAAGCACCACCAGCAGGACAGCCAGGGCGCGCAGGCCCTCGATGTCCGTACGGAAGCCCGGTCGGGGCACGGGTCTCGGGTCGTCCGTCGTGGTGATCCGCAACCCCCGCGCCGGGACCGCTTCGATCTTGACATTACTCACCCGGTTCGGATCGGCACCGGAAGGTGCCCACTGGCGTCCGCCGTTCGGCCCAGATCGCTTACAGCTGATCCTCAGACAGCGCGCCGAACCCTCCCAGCCAGGCGGCCCAGAGTTGAGCCAACGACCTGGAGGAGATCCGATGAACGCTCGCGACACCGCCCGCCGCACCACGGCGGCCGTGACCTCGGGCCTGGCCGTGGCCGCCCTTGCCACCACCGCCACGGTGGCTCTGGTGGTGGCCCGCGCCGACGGCGCCGACGCCACCACGACGACCACGACCACGTCCTCGGGTGATTCCTCCAGTACCGACACCAATGACCAAAGTCAGTCAGACACCGGCAGCTCCGGCAGTTCGGGCATCAGCCCCGGCAGCGGTTCCGCCGACGCCACTTCTGGAGGTTCGTGATGCCCCTGCTGGAGACCCTTCCCGTGCGTGACACCGTGCGTCAGTGGCCGGTCTGGAGCACCACGGCCCGTGTCGTCGTCACCGATGCCGCGGTCGCCGACGAGGCCGAGGAGATCGTGCGGGAGCAGCTGAACGAGGTCGACGAGGCCTGCAGCCGGTTCCGTGACGACAGTGAGATCGCCCGGATCCAGCACCTTTCCACCGGTCACCGGCCGGTCACCGTCTCCCCGCTGCTGGCCGTGCTGCTGGGGGTGGCCCTGGACGCCGCCCGGAACACCGACGGCGACGTCGACCCGACCCTGGCCGACGACCTGGCCGCGCTGGGCTACACCGAGGACTACTCGCTGATCCAGGCCCGGGCCGGCCGGCTGAACATCCCCATCACCCTGAGCCGCCGCGTGCGGCACAGCTGGAAAGACCTCGACCTGACCGGCCGCCGGCTGCGGATGCCCGCGGGGGTGCGTCTCGACCTCGGTGCCACCGCCAAGGCCTGGGCCGCCGACCGCGCGGCCCGCAGCCTCGCCGACCGGTTCGGTGTGGGCGCCCTGGTCTCCCTCGGCGGTGACATCGCGACGGCCGGACCGGCCCCGCAGGACGGCTGGCAGGTGCTCGTGCAGGACGGTGTGAACGAGCCGGCCGCCCGGGTGGGCCTGGACGGCGGTACGGCCGGCCTGGCCACCTCCAGCACCGTGAGCCGGAACTGGCGCAACGGCACCCGCGCCGTGCACCACATCCTGAACCCGGCCAGCGGCCTGCCCGCCGAGCCGGTCTGGCGCACCGTCTCGGTCGCCGCCGGCACCTGCCTGGAGGCGAACACCCTCTCCACCGCGGCGATCGTTCGTGGTGAGGACGCCCTGCACTGGTTGCGCGGGCAGAGTCACCCGGCGCGGCTGGTCGCGGCGGACGGTTCCGTGACCACCCTGAACGGCTGGCCGACCGAGGACGTCGTCCGGATCGATGCCGAGCAGGTGCACGAGATCCACCTCCCGCACGAACATCTGACGAGCGCGGCATGAGCACGGATGCCCTGTGGTACCTGGCCCGGGGCAGCGGCGTGGTGAGCCTGATCCTCTTCACCGTCGTCGTGGCCCTGGGCATCGGTACCCGGTCCGGTCGCCCCTTTGCCGGGATGAACCGGCTCGTGGTGGCGTCGGTGCATCGCAGCGCGGCCCTGCTCGCCCTCGTCTTCCTGGTGATCCACGTGGTCACCCTGCTCTTCGACCCGTACGCCCAGCTGAACCTCGTCGACGTGCTGCTGCCCTTCGGCTCCGGCTACCGCCCCTTCTGGGTCGGCCTCGGCACCCTGGCGCTCGACCTGGCCCTGGCCGTCACGATCACCAGCCTGCTGCGCGACCGCATCGGCCTGCGCGCCTGGAAGGCCGTGCACTGGCTCGCCTACGCGATGTGGCCGATCGCCCTGGTGCACGGCATCGGCTCCGGCACCGACCGCAGCACCCTCTGGCTGCTCGCCATCGACGCGGTCTGCGTGGTCAGCGTGATCGCGGTCGCCGTCAGTTCTCACCCGGCTCTGAAAGCCACCAGCGCCCCGGCCGCCCCGAAGACCCTTGCTTGGAGGGAGTAACGATGACCATGACCGCCATGACACCGGCCCCGGGGCTGAAGATGCCTCCCGAGGGAGCACGACTCTTCGCGGCTCCCGACCCGAGTCAGGCCACCCACCTGGCCACCTACGGCGTCATCCCCGACGTCACCCCCGCCCAGCTGCTGGAGCAGGTCCGGATGTCCGGGCTGACGGGGCGTGGCGGCGCGGGTTTCCCCACGGCCCGCAAACTCGAGGCCGTGACCGGCCGGGCGGTCGTCGTGGCCAACGGCGCCGAGGGCGAGCCGGCCAGCCGCAAGGACGCCGAACTCCTGCGCCGCGCACCACACCTGGTGATCGACGGGATCGAGGTCGCGGCCCGCATCACCGGCGCCCAGGAGGCCTACGCCTACGTGCGCGCCGAGGTCGTGCCCAACCTGCGGCAGGCCCTGGCCGAACGCCGGCCCACCGTGAAGATCACCGTCGTGGCCGCCACCGACGCCTTCGTCAGTGGCCAGGAGACCGCGGTGGTCAGCCGCCTCAACGAGGGCCCCGCACTGCCCCGGTTCAGCCGCCACCGCATCTTCCAGCGCGGCATCGGCGACCGTCCCACGCTGGTGCAGAACGTGGAGACCCTGGCCCACCTCGGCCTGATCGCCCGGTACGGCGGCGTCTGGTTCGCCAGCACCGGAACCCCCGATTCCACCGGTACTTTCCTCACCACCGTGCACCCGGTGACCGAACCCCTCACCACCGCGCCCACGGTCTGGGAGGCCGCCCACGGCCTGTCGCTGCGGCAGATCCTCACTCCCGCCGCCGGTCGGCCGGTGCAAGAACTGCAGGCCGTCCTGATCGGCGGCTACCACGGCACCTGGGTCCCGCTGCCCGTCGCGCTCGACGCCCCCCTGTCCACCGCCGGGCTGGAGCAGTACGGCGCCGGTCTCGGGGCCGGGGTGCTGATCCCGCTCGCGAGCACGGCCTGCGGCCTGGAACTCACCGCCTCGATCGTGGCCTACCTGGCCCGGCAGTCTGCCCAGCAGTGCGGCCCGTGCCAGTTCGGCCTGCCCGAGCTGGCGCAGAACTTCACCGCGCTCGCCGCCGGCCGGGTCGGTCGCGGCGGCGTGGACGCCGTCCGGCAGTCCGCCGGTCTGGTCGAGAACCGCGGCGCCTGCAAGCATCCGGACGGCACGACCCGTCTGGTGCGCAGCGCTCTGCGGGTTTTCGAGAAAGACGTGACGCTGCACGAGTACGGCCGCTGCCTGGCCCGGATCGGCGAGCCCTACGGAGGTGCGCGGTGACGCGTGCTCTGATCGTCGACTGGACGGCCTGCGAGGGCCGTGGCCTGTGCGCCGGCCTGCTGCCCGAGGTGCTCACCCAGGACAAGTGGGGTTATCCCCAGAACCTCACCCCCGGGCCGATTCTGGTGCCGGACGAACTTCGGGGGCCGGCCCGGCAGGCGGTGCGGATGTGTCCCCGCCTGGCTCTGAGACTGGAGTCGGAATGAACGAATGGGGGACGCCGCCGGCGTCCCCCATTCGTTCGTGCCCAGGAATCAGGTGAGGCGCTTGAACGTGGCCGAGCCGACCGCGCCGCCCTGCGGGTCCACCACGAGGCGGTAAGCCCCGTCGGCCGGCGGGTAGAACGGGCACTGGACGGCGCTGTTGGTGAGGGCGCAGAAACCGATCAGCGTGTCGCCGGCGGCCGGGAAGAGGAACAGGTAGGCCGAGCCGTTCGTGCCCCAGTTCGCCGCCGAGACCGAGATCGGCAGCTCGTCACCGGCCTCGCCGTACACGCCGTAGATCGCTCGCGATCCCTTCGCCGTGATCGACGCCGTGACAGCGGTGTTCGTCTGGAGCTGGCCCTTGTTCTGGTCGGCCGCCACGGCCAGGGTCAGGCCACCGACCGCGCCGGCGTCCGGGTCGACCACGAACTTCCAGTAGCCGTCGGCGTTCGGGGTGAAGTCGAAGTACGTGGGCGCGCCGGCCAGGGGCACCGTGTCGACCAGTACTCCGGTCGGCGTGTAGATGTACCCGTTCGCGGTTCCGCCCGTACCCCAGCCCGAGGCCGTGACGTCGAGGCTGATGTGGGCCTTCTCGGCCGCGACGGCCTTGAAGTAGTAGACGATGTTCTGGCCCGGCACGGTGGTGGCGGCCGGGGTCGCGGTGTTCACCGCCAGGGTGCCCTTGTCCACGTCGTTGGCGAACGTGAAGGTCGTGCTGCCAGTGGTTGTCGGGGTCCCCGGCGACACCTGGAGCTTCCAGATGCCGGTTGTGTTCGGGGTGAAGTCGTAGAGCGCCGTCCTGCCCGAGGCCGCCACCCAGGAATCGGCGAGCACGTACGTGGTCTTGCCGTTGGTCGTCACCGGTACGTAGAGGAACAGACCGGCGCTGCCGTTCGCGCTCCAGGTCGAGGTGCTCGTGGAGAAGGTGACGTGCTTACCCTTCTCGGCCGCGAAGGTGTACGAGACCTGGCGGTTCGGCACGGTGATCGACGTGGTCACGGCAGTGCCGCTGACCAGGGCCCCGCCGTTGACGACGTCGGCCGCGGCGGTGTCGGCCAGGGCCAGCCCGCCGAGTGTCAGTGCGCCGGTGGCGGCTGCGATCACGACCCGGCGCAGCAGTCCGTTCTTGTTCATGGTTCCCCCCATGCAATGTGGCCCCGCGCGGTCCGACCGCGACGTGGCGAGAGCGCTCAGCCCGCAAGGCTTCACACCTGCCGGACCCCCATCCGGCAGATTCGTCACAATAGTGGTACGACGAGTCAGCTCTCCGTGATTGACGCCGCGCCACGCCGATCTTGGGAATGTTCACCGGCCCGATCGAGATTGTCCCTGCTGGCGGTGGGGATAGTCTCGCTGTCAGTGACCAACCGAAGACGGAGAGCATGATGACCTTGCCTCACGACACTGACCCGAAGCTGGCCGAGTACGCCCACCCGGAACGGCTCGTGACCACCGGCTGGCTGGAGAAGCATCTCGGGGAACCGGGCCTGGTCGTGGTGGAGAGCGACGAGGACGTGCTGCTGTACGAGACCGGTCACATCCCCGGTTCGGTGAAGGTCGACTGGCACACCGAGCTGAACGACCAGGTCACCCGCGACTATGTGAACGGTGAGCAGTTCGCCGCGCTGCTGTCGGCCAAGGGCATCGCCCGCGACACCACGGTCGTCGTCTACGGGGACCGCAACAACTGGTGGGCCGCCTACGCCCTCTGGGTGTTCACCCTGTTCGGTCACGAGGACGTGCGTCTGCTCGACGGTGGCCGCGCCGCCTGGATCGCCGAGGGCCGCGACATCACCGACGTGAAGCCCCCGGTCACCGCCACCGACTACCCCGTGGTCGAGCGCGACGACACGAGCATCCGGGCCTTCAAGGACGACGTGCTGGCGCACCTTCATCAGGAAGGGCGGCCTCTCGTCGACGTGCGGTCGCCGGGGGAGTACTCCGGCGAGGTCACCCACATGCCCGACTACCCCCAGGAGGGTGTGCTGCGCGGGGGCCACATCCCGGGCGCGGCCGGCGTGCCGTGGGCGCGGGCCGCGGCCGACGACGGCCGGTTCCGTCCGCGCTCCGAGCTCGCCGCGATCTACGAGCAGGAGCAAGGGCTCTCGAAGGGCGACGACGTGATCGCCTACTGCCGGATCGGCGAGCGCTCCAGCCACACCTGGTTCGTGCTCACGCACCTGCTCGGGTTCGAGAAGGTCCGCAACTACGACGGCTCGTGGACCGAATGGGGCAACTCGGTGCGGGTTCCCGTGGTGCGGGGCAGCGAGCGCGGCTGACGTCTCACACTTAGTTCGTGATCACGCACAGGAGGCCGGGTTGTCATGATGGGTGCCCGACCCCTGTGAGGAGCCGTCCTGAACACGTTCGAGAACCGCATCGCCGGAGCCCTGCTCGGCGTCCACGCCGGTGATTCCCTCGGTGCCAGCCTGGAATTCATGACCTTCGAGGCCGTGCGGGCCGCCTACCCCGACGGTCTGCGCGAGATCGTCGGCGGTGGTCCGTTCGACTGGCCGGCCGGGCACGCCACCGACGACACCGACCTCACCCGCGCTGTGCTGCTCGCCTACCTGGAGCCGGGCGACGACCTGGTCCGCACCGCCGGTGAGCACATGCTCGACTGGTTCGACGGCAACTGGCCCGGCCGCACCCCCGGCAGCCGCCCGTTCGACATCGGCGGGGCCACCACGACCGGCCTGACCCGGTTCCGCGAGACCCGCGACTGGCGCCGCGCCGGGTCCGGGGCCGGCAGCGCGGGTAACGGTTCACTGATGCGCTGCATCCCGACCGCTCTGGCCCGGCCCACCGCCGATCCGGCGCTGCGGGCGGGGGAGGCCACGGCGATCTCGGCGATCACCCACGACGACCCGCGGTGTGTGCACGCCTGCGTCGCTTACACCGAGATCGTGGTGGCGCTGCTGGCCGGGGAGAGCCCCCGCGAGGCCGCCGGGGCCGGGCTGCTGGCCATGCAGGCGCTGCGCGGCATCGATCCGGAAGACGGTGCCGCGGCGGTGGAACTGGCCATCGGTCAAGGGCTGGACATCGACCTGGAACAGGCCGTGGACCAGGGTGACGCGGGGCTGGCCCACGGCGGCACCGGCTACGTGCTCGACTCTCTCGCCCTGGCCGTCGCCGCCCTCGTCGACCCGCGCCCGGCCGTGGACTCACTCGTCGACGTCACGCGCCTCGGTGGTGACACCGACACCAACGGCGCGATCGCCGGAGGCCTGCTGGGAGCCCGCGACGGTGTCTCCGCATGGCCCGCGTCGTGGCTTTCGCAGTTGCAGTTCGCTCCCGAGTTCAGGGCCGCGGCCAGCACCTTTGCCACTTCCGGCGGATAGCGACCGGAACGCTGGGTGCCCTCGGGGTACCCAGCGTGGGCAACGGCGGCGATACTCGTGACAGACGCCAGCTCGCCCTGAGGGGGAGGGTCACGGATGCCGGACAGGACTCCCGAGGTGGACGACGCGGCCTTCGTGTCCGCGTTCGTCGAGCGCTGGGTTGCCGGAAGTCTCGACGTCACCCCGCTGACCGAGGCCGGCCGTCGCCAGGTCGAGGCGTCACTGGCCGCGCTGCACGAGGGGCTCGGGCGGCGCTGGCACGGCAACGTGGTCTGGGCACGCTCCCCTCAGGAACTGCGGCGGGCCCTGGAGCGGGCCCCGGCCCTGATGCGCCGGCCCTACCTGGCGTCGCGGACCGAGCGTCTCGCCCGGCTCACCCGCATCGGCACCGGGCTCAGCCAGGGCACGATCGTGCTCGGCTACGCCGTCATCGCCACGATGATCACGTTTCTCCCCTCGTACTACATCGGTTCCCTGATCAACTCGCTCGGCGGCCGCCCGCTCGGCCCCGGCGGCCTGGTGACCGTCGTCGCGATCGCCTCCGGGTTGGCCGGGCTGTTCTCCGCCCTGGTGCTGAGCCGGGCCGCGCTCAACTCCGCCCGCCAGGTGTTCGCGCCGATCGGTGACGATCTCGACCAGCGGCTGCGGCCTTTCCTCGCCCGGGGGCGCACCGGCCTCCTCGACATCGGGGATCCCGTGCGCCGCGCCGTGGCCGGGCTCTGGGACGAGCGACTGCTGGAGGGGGCCTGGACCGAGGGCACCCCGGTGCGGGGCTTCCACCGCGACGGGGTGCTCCACGACCGCGGGGCCGTCGGCGCCGCGCACCAGGCCGCGCAGCTCGAGGCCGGCCACAGCGACACCGATCCGCGGGCCCGGGCTGTCCTGGCCGGTCTCGTCGGCGTGCGCCGGGCCCTGGTCTGGGTGCCCTACGCCTGGCTGACCGTGGTGCTGGAACCCCCGGTGCAGATCCACACCGAGAAGGCCGGCGACGGCGTGCGGCTGCACCGCGACGACGGCCCGGCGCTGGTCTGGGCCGACGGCCAGGCCGAGTTCTGCCTGCACGGCGTGCGGATCCCGGCCGCGCTCGCAGCCCGTGAGCCCACCGTGCGAGAGCTGCACACCGAGCGGAACTCCGAGGTCCGGCGGGTGCTGATCGAGAGGGAGGGCTGGGAGCACTACGTCACCCGGGCCGGGCTGCACCTGGTCAGCAGCTCACCCGATCCCGGCAACCCCGGCCGCGATCTGCGGCTGTACCGCACCCCACCCCGGGTGTTCGACTCCGACCGGCTGCTGCTCATGACCAACGGCAGCCCGGACCGCACCGGCACCCTCCGGCACTACGCGGAACTGGTGCCCGGCACCCTTGACGACCCGGTCGAGGCGGCCGCCTGGCAGTACGGCGTACCGGCCGAGGTGTACCGCGAACTGGCCCGCAGAACCTGACCGTCATCGGCCCCCGAGAAACCCGAGAAGGAGCACGACATGCACACATACGGCTCGGCGCTCGCGCTGATCGGCGTCAGCGTGCCCGACCACCTCCAGGCGGGGGCCGGCGTGCCGGTGCTCCAGGCGCCCCAGGCCCAGGGCGATCTCCTCATCGTTCCGGTGGCCGATCCGGAAGGCCTGGACCGGTGGAAAGACGTCACGGACGAGGGGGAGCAGGTGGTGCACGGCGAGGCCACCGGCAACACCCATTGGCTGCACCGCGGTTTCGGCTCACCGGGGGTGCGTTACGCCCGGCCCGGCGCCGACGAGCCGCTGGTGGCTTGCTACGTGCGGGTACCGCCGGGGCAGAGCGCGCTGCTCGTGCACACCGACGAGCACGGCGCCAACGGCATCGGCGCCGGTACCTACGAGATCCGCCGCAAGCGCCAGTTCGTGCGAACGGAGGCGGAACTCAACACCAACCCGATCACCCGGGGCCTGACCGGCCGCCCCGATGCCAGCGCCTGGGACCTGGTCTGGGACTAAACCCCTTCGTGATCATGCAGAACCTCCCCGGGGAGGTTCTGCATGATCACGAACAGAGGGTCTGTGTCTACTGGTCGCTCAGTGGCCCGACGTCGGTGATCGTGATCACCGCGGTCCCCGCCTCGTTACTGGCCGCCAGGTCGATGTCGGCACTGATCGCCCAGTCCCGGTCGCCCGCCGGGTCGTCGAGGATCTGGCGTACTTCCCACTTGTTCGAGAGCTCTTCGATCTGCAGCATTTTCGGCCCGCGGGCATCCGGCCCGGTGCCGATCGAGTCGTACTCGTCGAAGTAGTCCTCGATCGCGTCCTGCCACTCGTCGGCGTCCCAGCCGGCCTCGGCGTCGAGCTCTCCCAGCGGGAACCAGGCCCGCTTGGCGAACAGCTCCACGCGGCGGAACATCGCGTTGCGCACGAGAACCATGAAGGCCCGGCGGTTCGCGGTGACGGGCGGCGGTCCGGTGGGGACCGGTGGACGCGTCGGGTCGAGTTCGTCTTCCGGGTTGCGCAGTGATTCCCACTCGTCGAGCAGGCTGGAGTCGGTCTGGCGCACCAGCTCGCCCAGCCACTCGGTGAGGTCGGTGATCTCCTCGGTGCGGGCGGCCTCGGGCACGGTCTGCCGCATCGCCTTGAACGCGTCGGACAGGTAGCGCAGCAGCGTGCCCTCGGACCGGGCCAGCTGGTAGAAGTTGATGTACTCGCCGAACGTCATGGCCCGCTCGAACATGTCCCGCGCCACGGATTTCGGCGAGAGCTCGTGGTCGGCGACCCACGGGTGACCGGCCCGGTAGATCTCGAAGGCTCCGTCCAGCAGCTCTTCCAGCGGCTTGGGCCAGGTCACCTCCTCGAGCAGCTCCATGCGCTCCTCGTACTCGATGCCCTCGGCCTTCATCTCGGCCACCGCCTCGCCGCGGGCCTTGTGCTGCTGTGCCGACAGCACCTGGCGCGGGTCGTCGATGGTCGCCTCGATCACCGAGAGCACGTCGAGCGCGTAGGTCGGCGCGTCGCGGTCGAGCACCTCGAACGCGGCCAGCGCGAACGGCGACAGCGGCTGGTTCAGCGCGAAGTTCGCGGGCAGGTCGACGGTGAGACGCACGGTGCGGCCGAGCTCGTCGGGGGTCTCCAGCTTCTCCACCACGCCCGAGGTGAGCAGGGCCTCCCAGATCGCCTCGGCCTGATCGAGGTGACGCTGGCGCGAGGCCGGGTCCTCGTCGCTCTCTTCCAGCAGCTTCTGCATGGCCGAGTAGGCGTCGGCCGGGCGGGCCAGCACGTTCAGCACCATCGAGTGAGTCACACCGAAGCTCGAGGTCAGCGGCTCGGGTGGGCTGGTGCTCAGCCGGTCGAACGTGGATCGGCTCCAGGAGACCGAGCCCTCCGGCGGCTTCTTGCGCACGATGCGCTTTTTCTTCTTCTCGTCGTCACCGGCCCGGGCCAGCAGCCGCTCGTTCTCCACCTCGTGGTCGGGCGCCTGGATGATCACGGTGCCCGCGGTGTCGAACCCGGCCCGGCCCGCGCGCCCGGCGATCTGCATGAACTCGCGCACCTTCAGGTGCCGCTGGCGCACGCCGTCGTACTTGGACAGGCCGGTGAACACCACCGTGCGGATCGGCACGTTGATGCCCACGCCGAGCGTGTCGGTGCCGCAGACCACCTTCAGCAGACCGGCCTGGGTGAGCTGCTCGACCAGACGCCGGTAGCGGGGCAGCATGCCGGCGTGGTGCACGCCGATGCCGTGCCGCACCAGCCGCGACAGCGTCTTGCCGAAGCCCGCGTTGAAGCGGAAGTCGCCCAGAGCCTCGGCGATCTTCTCCTTCTCGGTCTTGGACGCCATGTTGACGCTCATCAGCGCCTGAGCCCGCTCCATCGCCGCGGCCTGGGTGAAGTGCACGACGTAGACCGGGGACTGCTTGGTGCTCAGCAGCTCGGTCAGCGTCTCGTGCATCGGAGTGGTGACGTAGGAGAAGAACAGCGGCACCGGGCGCTGCTCCGAGCTGACCGTGGCGGACGTGCGCCCGGTGCGCTCGGTCAGCGCCTTCTCGAACCGGCTGACGTCACCCAGAGTGGCCGACATCAGCAGAAACTGCGCCTTCGGCAGTTCCAGCAGCGGCACCTGCCAGGCCCATCCCCGGTCCGGGTCGGCGTAGAAGTGAAACTCGTCCATGACGACCTGGGCGATCGGCGCGTCGGCCCCCTGCCGCAGGGCCAGGTTCGCCAGCACCTCGGCCGTGCAGCAGATGATCGGGGCGTCGGCGTTCACGGCGGCGTCGCCGGTCATCATGCCGACGTTGGCCGCCCCGAACGTCTCGATCAGGCTGAAGAACTTCTCCGACACCAGAGCCTTGATCGGGGCGGTGTAGTAGGTGCGCTCACCGCGGGCCAGTGCGCTGAAGTGCGCACCCATCGCGACCAGGCTCTTTCCCGAGCCGGTCGGCGTGGCCAGAATGACGTTCGAGCCGGAGACGATCTCGATCAGCGCCTCCTGCTGCGCCGGATAGAGCGTGAGCCCCCGCTCGTCCGTCCACTCGGTGAACGCCTCGAAGATCTCGTCCGGGTCGGCGTCGGGGCCAGGATTCTTGGGCAGTCGGTCCAGGAGCGTCATGATCCGGTCATTCTTTCACTGTCAGACCGTCTGCACAGATCCGGAGTCGACGCGGTAGTTGCTGCCGTTGACGAAGCTCGCCCGCTCGGAGCACAGGAACGTGATCACCGAGGCCACCTCGTCCGCCTCACCGCGGCGCTTGAGGGCCATGCCCGGGCGCTCCTCGTCGAGGAAACTCTTCACCGCCTCATCGAAACTCGTACCGTTCTCGTCCGCCCGCTTCTTCATCATCTTGTCGGTCATCGGGGTGTGGATGAAGGCCGGCGACACGGTGTTCACCAGCACCCCCTCCGGCCCGTAGGTCTTCGACAGGCCCTTGGCCAGCGTCACCACGGCCGCCTTGGCCGCGCAGTAGGGCAGCTCGTCCACGTACGGCTGCACGGCGTCCTCGGAGGCCAGCAGGATGATCCGGCCCCAGCCGGCATCACGCATCGGCTGCACGAACGCCTTCACCACCCGCACCGAGCTGAAGAAGTCGATGTCGAAGGTCTGCTGCCAGCCGTTCTCGTCGATCTCGTGGAAAAGCCCCTGGGCGCCGGTGATCCCGGCCGCGTGCACGAGGATGTCGGGTGAGCCCAGCTCCGAGTTCACCCGGTCGCGTAGACGCGCGACGTCATCGGGCCGGGTCAGGTCGGCGGGAACGGCGATGACGTCGCCCAGTTCGGCTGCCGCCTTCTTCAGGCTGTCCGGGTCGACGTCGGTGATCGCGACCCGCACCCCCTCGTCCAGGAGCTGCCGGGCGACCGCGCGGCCGATGCCCGAGTCCGCGCCGGTAATCAGGGCCTTGCGTGCAGAAATCTTCAGATCCATGCCAGCGACGCTAAAACGCATCCAGTCGCTGCACCTTTCGAGAAGGCCGCACCACCGAATTGAGGACGAAGGTGAGCTTCCGGCCGGAAGCTCACCTTCGTCCTTCATCAAGTTTTCGGATCAGGCGGCCGCGATCGCCGCCACCGGGGAGATCCGCGCCGCGCGCCGCGACGGGAGCACCGAGGCCAGCGCACCGGCCACCGTGGCGACCAGCAGGATGGCCAGGACCTGCATCACCGGGACGGCCATGTGCACGCCACCGGAGTTGCCGAGCGCCGCCCTGACCGCCAGCACGCCGTAGACCGAACCCAGCACCACCCCGATCGCCGCCGCCACGCCGGCGATGAGCATCGCCTCCCAGAGCAGCATCCAGCGCAACTGGGCCCGGGTCAGGCCGAGAGCCCGCAGCACCCCCGACTCCCGGCGCCTCTCCAGCACCGACAGGGCCATCGTGTTGCCGACCCCGATGATCGCGATCACCACGGCCACCGCCAGCAGCCCCAGCACGATCAGCAACAGGATGTCGATGAGCTGGTCGAAACTCGCCCGCTCGTCCGCCGAACCGCTCAGCACACTGTCGGGGGCGACGTCGGCCGCCGCGTTCGAGACCGCGTCGAGGGCCTCACCCCGCTCGTCGTTGTCCAGGTCGTCGGCCAGACGCGCCCAGACCTGCTGAAGTCCGGCCGTCGCATCCAGTTTCGCCAGGTCGGGGGTCGAGATCCAGGGACCGTCCATGGCCGAGCCGACCAGGTGGGCCTTCAGCGTGAGGGTGCGGCGGCCCGCCGAGATCTCGACCGGCCCGCCCTCCTTGATCCCGTAACCGTCCTCGTACCAGGTCGGCAGGCTGATCGTGCCGTTCGCCGGCACCCGGCCGTTCTCGTCGGCCCGCAGCACCTTGCCGGCCCGGGCCGGGTCGATGCCCAGGACGGAGCTCTCCTCACCGTTGATCTTCACGGTGCTGCCCGGCACCCCCATCGTCGAGGTCACGTCGCGGACGCCGGAGAGCGTGCCGATCAGCACGGCGGGCAGGTCCTGACCGCCGCCGTCGCTGACGATGACATCGGTGGGGTAGTTGTCGTCGATGGCGGCGGACGCGGAGGCCCGGGTGGTCGCGGCCCCCACCACCATCGTGGTGGTCAGGGTGACGCCGATGATCAGGGCGGTGGCGGTGGCCGCGGTGCGCTGCGGGTTCCGCGTGGCGTTCAGTGCGGCCAGCTTGCCGGGCACCTGCCCGAGCGGGCCGACCACCCGTCCCACCAGGGCGACCGCCAGGGGCACCAGCCAGCGGGCCAGCAGCAGCACGGCCAGGAACGTGATCATGCCGCCGGCCGTGGCCAGGAGCAGGTCGCTCTCCTTGCCGCCGTACCAGGCGATCGCGATCCCGGGCACGGCCAGCAGCACACCCGAGATCCGGCGGAACAGCCCGCCCCGCGTGGTGATCGGGGCCATGTCCATCGGGCGCATGGCGGCCAGTGGGGCCACCTTCGTCGCCTTCCGGGCCGGGGTGAACGCCGCGATCATGGTGACCACGATGCCGACCGCCATCCCGATCAGCACCGGCATCAGCTTCACGGTGACGCCGGCCAGTGGCACCGGCGAGTTCTCGTAACTCGACCCGATGGCGGAAACAGCCGCTGCGAGACCGATTCCGGCCACCACCCCGAGCAGCGAGGCGATCACACCGATCACGAACGACTCCACCAGCACGCCACGCCGCAGCTGCTTGCCGCCGGCGCCGATGGCCCGCAGCAGCGCCAGTTCACGCACCCGCTGGGCCAGCAGCACGGCGAAGGTGTTGGCGATCACCAGGGCGCAGACGAACACCGCGATCGCGCCGAACACCAGCAGCACGGTGGCCAGTTCGGCGTTGTCCGAGGTGAGGTCGTTGGCGATCGACTCGGACTGCTCCTGGCCGGTGCGCACGCTCAGGGCCTGCGCGGCCCTGTCGTCCCGCAGGGCGTCGCGGATCTGCTGGGTGAGCTGGTCGGAGCCCACTCCGGGGGCCGCCTCCACCCGGATCGCGTCGACCTCCTGCGCGCCCCAGGCGGTGGCCTGCGGCGTGGTGGCCCAGAACTGCTGGCTGCCGATCGAGGTGATGCCCGACGAACGGTCGGTGATGCCGGTGATCGTGGCGGTCACGGTCTTCGTGTCGCCCTGACCGTTGCCCGACCCGTCGTCGTCCGTGGGCTGGAGCTGTAGTTCGACCGTGGATCCGACCTCCAGGTTGCGGCCCGGGGCCGCCACCACCTGGTTCGGTCCGTCCGGCCAGGTGCCCGATTTCAGCTTCTGCCAGCGCAGTTCGCCGTCGCCCAGGCTCTGCACCTGGGCGTAGCGGTAGCCCTGGCTGCCGGGCAGGCGGGCATTGACGTAGGCACTGAGGTCGAGGGCGACCCCGGCGACACCGGGCAGCTTCTCGATCTCCTGGCTGATCCCGGTCATGGCGTCGGCGTCGGGCATCTCGCCGGTACTCGTCTGCCAGTCGTAGGCCACGACCGCGTCGGTGTTCACGAACTGGCTCGAAAGGGCCCCGAAAACGGTGTTCCTCGAGGTGTCGTTGAGAACGAGGGTGGCCACGACGAACCCGACCGCGATGACGATCGCGAGCACGGTGGCGACCAGACGGTGGGCCTGGGTGCGCAGCTGCGCGAGGCTCAGTGAGAGCATCGTCAGTCTCCCAGGTGACGCAGCGCGTCGAGCACGCTGTCGGTGGTCGGGGCCACTAGTTCGCCGGCGATCGACCCGTCGGCCAGCATCACCACGCGGTCGGCGTAGGAGGCGGCGACCGGGTCGTGCGTCACCATCACCACGGTCTGCCCGGTCTCGCGAACGCTCGAGCGGAGCATGCTCAGCACCTCGGCGCCGGCGGTGGAGTCGAGATTACCGGTCGGCTCGTCGGCGAAAATCACGTCGGGGCGCGGCAGCAGGGCCCGGGCGATGGCCACGCGCTGCTGCTGGCCGCCGGAGAGCTCGCTCGGGCGGTGGGTCATCCGCTGCCCCAGACCCAGGCGATCGACGATCGAGTCGTACCACTGCGGGTCGGGCTTGCGGCGCGCCAGCGTCATCGGCAGTTCGATGTTCGCCTGGGCGTTGAGCGCCGGGATCAGGTTGAACGCCTGGAAGACGAAACCGATGCGGTCACGCCGCACCCGGGTGAGTTTCGTGTCGTTCATACCGGTCAGCTCGGTGTCGCCGAGCCACACCTGCCCGGCGCTCACCGAGTCCAGGCCGGCGAGAACGTGCATGAGAGTGGATTTCCCGGAACCGGACGGTCCCATGATCGCCGTGAAGGCCCCCTTGTCGAAGCTCACGTCGACCCCGCGCAGGGCGGGCACCGCGGACTCCCCGCGGCCGTAGACCTTACGCACACCCTGGGCTCGCACCGCAGACTCGCGGGGCCGCACGGGCTGGGTCTGGGATGCAGGCTGGGCTGCTGTCCAGGACATCGCTTCTCCTCCTCAGGCATGGTGTTTCGACTGAGGAAGACGCTATGGGGGCAGGTGGTACCGGCACATCGCGCGGCGGGATGATCCGGGGGTATCAGACCTTGGTCTGACACCCTTCCTCCGCGAGGAGGGTTCAGGGGCGCACGACACCCAGCTGGTAGGCCAGCACCACGATCTGGACCCGGTCGCGGGCAGCGGTCTTCGTCAGTACCCGGCCGACGTGGGTCTTCACGGTGGCTTCGGAGACCACGAAGTACCCGGCGATCTCGGCGTTGCTCAGGCCGTTGGCCATCAGCACGAACACCTCGTACTCGCGGGGCGTCAGGTCGGCCAGCACGCGGGGCAGCGGGTGCTCGGGGTCACCGGAGGGCGGGGCCTGGAGCAGGGCCGTGCGGGGGTCGGGGGCCGTGGGCGTCCAGTGCGGGTTCACCACCGGTGGTGGTGTGGGCAGGCCGGGCTGCGGGGCGACGCCGAACACCTCCTGGCTCCGGCCCTGGGCCAGGATCGGGCCGATGTGGTGCAGCAACTGCCGGGTCGAGCTGGCCCCGATCACGGCGTCACCGGCGAACACGGTGCGCAGCGCGCCCAGCATCTCCTCGGGCGGCGCGTCCTTCAGCAGGAAGCCGCTGGCCCCCGCGCCGATCGCGCTCATCACGTACTCGTCCAGGTCGAAGGTGGTCAGCACGACCACCTTCGGCGCGTGCGGCAGTTCGACGATGCGCCGGGTGGCCTCGATGCCGTCCATCTTCGGCATGCGCACGTCCATCAGCACCACGTCGACCTCGGTACCGGCCAGCCGGGTCACGGCCTCTTCCCCGTTGGCCGCCTCGACCACCACCTGGAGGTCGGGCTGGGAGTCGATCACCATCCGGAATCCGGCACGAACGAGCTGCTGGTCGTCGACCAGGGCGATCCGGATCGGGGTGGTTTCGCTCACGGACGATGACCGTAGGGGAGATACGCCCGAACTCCGAACCCACCGCCCTGACGGGGGCCGGCCTCCAACTGCCCGCCGTAGAGCGTGGCCCGCTCGCGCATCCCGATCAGGCCCTGACTACCGGGAGTGGCGGGGGTGGCACCGGCCCCGCGCCCGTCGTCCTCGATCCGGATCTCCAGGGCCTCGGTCAGCCAGACCAGGCGGATCCAGGCCGTGGCCCCCGGGCCGGCGTGCTTGAGGACGTTGGTGAGCGACTCCTGGACGATCCGGTAGGCGGCGAGTCCCGGGCCGGCCGGGAGCAGGACGGACTCGCCCAGCACCTCCAGCTCGACCGTGAGCCCGCTGCCGCGCACCTGCTCCACCAGATCGCTGATCGCCTCGGTGTCCGGCTGCGGGGTGAGCTGTTGTGTGCTGTCGTCCCGCAGCACACCCAGCAGCGCCCGCATGTCGGCCAGGGCCTGCCGCCCGGTGGCCGCGATGGTCTCAAGTGCGGTGATGGCCGCGGCCGGATTGTGTTGTGCGGCATACCGGCCGCCGTCGGCCTGGGAGATGGTGACGGACAGCGAGTGGGCCACGACGTCGTGCATCTCCCGGGCGATCCGGGCGCGCTCGGCGGTGGCCGCCAGCTGGGCCTGCTGCTCGGCCTCGAACTCCAGCAACTGGGCCCGTTCGTGCAGGCGCTGCTCGTCGCGCAGCCGCAGGTGACGCATGCGTCCCAGCGCCCAGGTGCCGAACAGGACGGCGGAGAGGAACCCGAGCCCGAGCGCGGCGTCGGAACCGAGCAGATCCTGCATGAACAGCACCAGGCTGCCGGCGAACCAGGCCACGACCATGCCCGCCCAGCCGGCCCAGGTGGGTCCGTAGGCGCTGATCGAGTAGAGCGAGACGAACACCACGGCGGTGGCGGGCGTGAGGGCGCTGCTCTCACCCGTGATCATCAGCAGGAGCCCCAGGCCGGCCACACCCAGGCCCGAGCGCAGGGGGCGGCTACGACGCCAGGCCAGGGCCCCGGCCATCAGGGTGGCGAACAGCCAGGTCCCGCTGCTCCCGGAGACGAGGGTGAGGAAGAGCAGGAACAGCACCAGGGCGCCGGCCGTGGCCACATCGACCTGCTGGGGATGCGTGCGCAGCCAGTTGTAGGCCGACTCCAGCCGGTAGGTGTCCTCGCTCACCGTGCCACCGTACGTTCGCGAGCCCTGGCCACACGTCAGACCGTCGGGGGATCCGGGAGATCAGACCCTGGTCTGACAGTGGCCTCACCGGTGCGGGGAGACCTGGTGCCGCTCCGGGCCGGATCTCCCCGCTCCTGTGAGGCTCTGTGAATCAGCTGTCGGTGTGGGTGCCGAACGGGTTGTCGCGGGCCGCCTGCTGGTCGGCCTCGGCCTGCTGGAGGGCGGCCAGGGCGGACACACCACGCTGGGCGTCGGGGTCGTTCTTGACGCCGGCATAGAAGACCCGCCAGTTCTCCCGCCAGCCCCCGAACGCGTCGGAGTCCAGCTTGTGCTTGCCCTTGCCCAGGAGGCTGCGGCGCCGTTCAACCGTGTCGAACTGCGACTGCATCATGCGCAGATCCTTGAACAGGAACGTCATCGCCTCGGGCGTGAAGCGCCAGTAGTCGACCGGGGTCGGGTGATAGCGCCAGCTGAAGAGAGTCGAGTGGTAGGTGAAGCCGCCCGGGCGCAGCAGCCGGACGATCTCGGGGGCGGCCAGCCAGGGCTCGCGGATGTGCTCGAACACGTCGACGCTGATGATGGCGTCGAAGCTGCCGGACTCGATCTCCGGGCAGTTGGTGATATCGCCCTGAATCACCCCGGGTTCGGTTATCTCAAGATCAAGACAACTATATTCAAAACCCGGGAACCAGTCTTTGTACGGATTGGCCCGTCCCCCGATTTCAAGAATTCGTCCTCCCTTTACCCCAGATTTACCCAGCATCGTCTTGATGTGTTGCCCGATGCGTTCGGTCCGGTGCGGGAATCCCTCGAAATTCTGTTCGAGGCGCTGCCGGGCACGGGCCTGTTCGAGAAGCTTGACATCCTCGGGGGAAAGGGCTGTCTCACCGGCCGGAACCTCGGTCTGACCTCGGCGTCTCGCCAGGCGGCGCAACTGCTCGGTCACCACGTGAAGCCTCCGCGGGGTTGGTGCAGGAGTGTCATAACTGTCCTGTGTGAATTTGCTGTGAGTGCACAAGGGGACGGCCAAAAACCTTACACTCCGCAGGTGCCCCATCATGTGATCGCTGTTGCGGAATCGGACTCATTCCTGAAATGGGCTGTCAGTCTCCTCGGGCAACTACCGGAGGGGACGCGGACCGAGGTCGTGGTGGCCTGCTCTCCGGCCAGACCTTCGGCTTCGCAACGGATTGCGGCCCTGAGTGGCACTGCGTACGCAGGCCATGACCCTGAGGTGCTGTCGCCCGGCCAGCTGATGAAGCGCGTCGAGCGGGACCGGCCCGACGCCGTGCTGCTGGCTCTGACCGGGCCGAGCGTGCACGCCTACCAGGAGGCGCTGAGCAAGTCCTCGCACCGTCCGGTGCTGCTGACCGGCATCCCCGGTATCGCGATCCCGGCCCGCCGCCGGGCCTGGGGCTACCGCGGCGCCGTCGACCTCTTCGTGGTGCACAGCCACCGCGAGGTGGAGGACTACGACCAGATCCGCCGGCAGATGGGCATGCAGGCCAAGGTGGGGCTCGCCACCATCCCGTTCCTCGCCAGGCCCGCCGACATCCTTCCCGCGCGCGAGATGACGCAGGAGATGGCCATTGGGACAACAGCTTTCGAAGCATCGCCGAACGACGCGGGAACCAGCGTGGAGCCGCTGAACCCGGTGGCGGCCCCGGAGCGCAACCGGGTGCTCTTCGCCACCCAGGGCAAGGTGCCGCGGGTCAAGAAAGACCGGGTCGAGATCCTCCTGAGCCTGGCCCGGCTCGCGGCGAACCGGCCCGACCTGGAGGTCGTGGTCAAGACGCGCGGGGCCGTCGGTGAGTTCCACACCCACCACGAGCCGCACCACTACCAGTCGCTCTGGGACGAGCTGGTGGCGGCGGGTGAGGTGCACGCGCCCGACGCCCTGACCTTCGCGGCCGGGTCGATGGCCGAGCAGCTGGCCAACGCCGTGGCGCTGGTCACGGTGAGTTCGACGGCCGTACTCGAAGCGATGGCGCTGGACATCCCGGTGCTGCTCATCGACGAGTTCGGCGTTTCGGAGAACCTGATCAACCAGGTGTTCGTTGGGAGTGGGGTGATGGGTGGACTGGACGAACTCGAGCGCGGTGACTTCCGTCATCCCGAAACCTGGTGGCTGGCAGACAATTACTTCCATCCCCGCAGTGACAACTCGTGGATCGGTATGCTCGGCGAACTGATCGTGCTGAACGCCGCGGGAGAACTTCCCACCATCGCCTCCGGCCTGAACAAGGGCCGTTCGGCCAAGCGGCGGCGGCTCGACCGGATGAGGCTGACCCCGGCTGGAAGTGCGATCGTGCGGGCGCGCGTCAGAATGCGTCAGCGCGTTCGGGAGTCATCACAGACGCTGACTCGTATCTCGGCGCAGAGTTCCTGATCGCGTCGATGACTGGACGCCGTCCGTTCACACAGGTTGTTGATGGGATCCGTAACCTAAACTCGCTCTCCGGGATCGAGGCCGACGAGGGGCTGTCCGAATCCTGCCGGTGACCCACACACTTGGGATCACTCCGGGGCAATCCGCCGGAGACTAGAGGGCCCTCAGGCTTGAAGGAGCAACAATGACTGCTGGACCCAGTAAGACGATCGCGCCGGTCGAGATCGGCGGAAAGCTGGTCGGACCCGACCAGCCGGTTTACGTCATCGCCGAGATCGGCCTGAACCATAACGGTGACGTGGCGATCGCCAAGCAGCTGATCGACATCGCCCACGAGGCGGGTTGTGACGCGGTGAAGTTCCAGAAGCGTACGCCGGAGATCTCGACGCCGGCCGACATGCGTGACGTCCAGCGGGAGACCCCCTGGGGCACCATGAGCTACCTCGACTACCGCTACCGCGTGGAGTTCGAGGAGGAGCAGTACACCGAGATCGACAACTACTGCTCGAAGCTGGGCATGCACTGGTTCGCCTCGCCGTGGGACGTGCCCTCGGTCGAGTTCCTCGCGAACCGGTTCGACGTCGTCACGTTCAAGGTGGCCTCGGCCTCGGTGACCGACCTCGAGCTGCTCACCGCGATGAAGAACACCGGCAAGCCGGTCATCCTCTCGACGGGTATGTCCACCCTCGAGGAGATCGACAAGGCGGTGGAGACCCTCGGTACCGAGAAGCTCGTGATGATGCACGCGACCTCGACGTACCCGATGCCCGCCCACGAGGCCAACCTGCGCACGATCAACACGCTGCGCGAGCGCTACGGTGTGCCCATCGGTTACTCCGGCCACGAGCGGGGCCTGCAGATCAGCCTCGCGGCCGTCGCCCTCGGTGCGGTCACGGTCGAGCGTCACATCACCCTCGACCGCACCATGTGGGGCTCGGACCACTCCGCCTCGCTGGAGCCCGAAGGCCTTCGCCACCTGGTTCGCGACATCCGGATCATCGAAGAAGCCCTGGGTGACGGCGTGAAGCGCGTCTTCGAGGGTGAGCTCAAGCCGAAGGCTCGCCTGCGCCGGGTCGGCTGACCCCGCTGAACAACGGATAATCATCACCGTGACCGACGTCGCCGGAACCGGCACCGTGCAGGCCTGGGTGGAGTCGCCCTTCCAGCTCCTCGGAGCGTTGGAGGCGCACGCCGCGGGCCGGCTCGGCCGGTGGCTCGTCGTCCTTCCCCGTAAGGACGTCGAGCCACTGGTGACGGCGGTCGCCGAGGTCACCCGGCTGGGGCTCCCCGCCGGTGTGACCATTCAGCTTCCCTCCGGACCGCCGCGGCACGGCGGCGGCGACCTCGCCGTCGGCGACGCGTTCTCCGGAGAGGTGCACCGACTGCTGGTGCAGCACCCACCCCGCCGCCTCGTCCTGCTGGACGACGGCCGTTCCACCCGCCGCGTCATGGACGCGCTGATCGACCCCGACGTGCCCCTGGTGCGCCCGCACGTGCCGCAGGCCCCGCACCGCGCCGTCCTGGCCCGCCTGGCCAAGATGCGCCTGCGCCGGATGATCGCCCAGGGCCGGGTCCGGGTCATCACCGCGCTGCCGCTGCCCGAGCGGGTGCTGCGGGTCTCCGCCGCGATCGGGCTGCCGGTCGAGCCCCACAACTTCACCTGGCTGCGGTCGCTGCCGGGAGGCGAGGCCGGTGCCTCCGGCGAGGAGAAGACGATCGTGCTCGGCACCTCGATGGTGGCGAACCGGCTGATCAAGGCCCAGCCGTACCTGTCCTGGATCCGCAGCCTGGCCGACCAGGGCCCTGTCGTCTACCGCGCGCACCGCCGCGAGAACGCGTCCACCCTGAGCCCCCTGACGGACTACCCGGGCATCACCATGGTCCGCGGAGAGGTGCCGGCCGAGATCAGCCTGCGGGGCCTGAGCGATCGACACCGAGTGGTGTCACTTCCCAGCACGGCCGTCTCCACGCTGCGACTTATCGTGCCGGAGGCGGAGATTCAGGAGTTCGCGGTTCCGGAGGAGTGGTGGATGCCCGGTACCCCGGACGTCGCCCGGCACCACCTGGTTCCTGACGGGGAGTCGGATTCCTTTGAGATTCCCCAGCATTCATCTCGTTGAAGGTACGAAACCAGTACTGCTGGCAGTATTCTGATCAGTAGGGCCCGCTGGGCCCGGCCGGTGCGGTAAGGCTGCAGTAGCCGGTCATACCGCTGGGCCTCCATTCGAGCTAGTTCCGAGGACACCTCGTGAGTGACGCACCACCCGCCAAGCCCCGTCCCCGAGTCGTCGCCGTCATCCCCGCCCGAGGCGGTTCGCAGGGGGTGCCGCTCAAGAACCTCGAACCCGTGGGTGGCCGAAGCCTTCTCATGCGTGCCGTGACGGCCTGCCGTAAGTCGGAACTCATCGACGAGGTGGTGGTCAGCTCTGACCACGCCGGCATCCAGGAAGAGGCGCGCCGCGCCGGTGCGACCGTGGTGGTGCGCCCCGCCACCCTCTCCGGTAACACGGCTTCATCGGAATCTGCTGTGCTGCATGCGATTACCGAGATTCAGGGTGACGGCGAGGCTCCTGAGGTAACCGTGCTGGTGCAGTGCACCAGCCCGTTCATGGATCCGGAAGACCTCGACGCCGCCGTCGGCCGGGTGTTGGCGGGAGAGGCCGACTGCGCGTTCTCCGCGGTCGAAAGTCACGCTTTTCTGTGGAAATACGGCCCGGACGGCCTGATCGGTATCAACCACGACCCCAGCTTCCGTCCCCGCCGGCAAGACCGAGACACCGAATTCCGAGAGACCGGTGCATTTTACGCGATGCGTACCGATGGTCTGCGGCGTCACGGCCGGCGCTTCTTCGGCACCCTGGTGGCCCAGCGCGTCAGCGACGACCACGCGATGGAGATCGACACCCCTGACGACCTGCACATCGCCCGGCTGCGGGCGGCGGTGCTCGAGGAGCAGGAGCGCATCGACGGGCTGCCGGTGATCGACGTCGACACCCTGGTGATGGACTTCGACGGCGTGCACACCGACGACCGGCTGTTCCTCACCGAGGAGGGCACCGAGAGCGTGCGGGTCAGCCGGGAAGACGGCATGGGCATCAAGCTCGCCCGGCAGGCCGGGCTGAAGATGCTCATCCTCTCCACCGAAGTGAACCCGGTGGTCGCCGCGCGCGGCCGCAAGCTGCAGATCCCGGTGATCCACGGCCAGTCCGACAAGGCCCAGGCCCTGAAGGAATGGATCGCGGCCGAGGGTCTCGACCCCGAGCGCATCGCCTACGTCGGCAACGACGTGAACGACCTGGGCTGCCTGCGCATGGTCGGCTGGCCGATCGCCGTGGCCAACGCCCACCAGGAGGTCATGGACCTGGCGCGCCTCACCCTCACCAAGGCCGGTGGGTCGGGTGCGGTGCGTGAGGTGTGCGAGCTGGTCATCTCCGCGATCAGCGCCCGCGAGGCCGGCAAGGCGTAGAGAGGCTGCTGCGAGGAGAGGCCCGCGCCCCCATGGCGCGCCGCCCTCTCCTCTTCCTCTCCTCGCCCTCTCTTCGTTCGTGATCATGCAAAGTCTCCCCGGAGTTCTAGAACTGTGACAGTGAGAGTTCTAGAACACTGGGGAGACTTTGCATGATCACGAAGGGTGGAGGGGCAACCACTCACGTTGGGGGGGTGACCACTCACCTTGGGGGGTGACCACTCACGTTGGGGGGTGACCACTCACGTTGGGGGGTGACCACTCGGGTTAGGGATGGCCACTCACCAAGGGGTCCATGGGCACCGTGGTGCCACATCGTCCTCAATCGGGCAGTATCTCGCCGCCGGGGCGAATCTGCTTGTAGCTATTGACGATTTAATTATGGTGCTGCGAAGATCCTCGGGCAGTAATGTGTCCGCGTGCTCGTCAAATTACTTCGCGCACGTCTGCGCCCCTATGCCCCTGCCATCGGCTGGGTGGTTCTGTTCCAGCTGGTGCAGACCGTAGCCACCCTTTATCTCCCCACGCTCAATGCCGACATCATCGATCAAGGCGTGATCGCGGGCGACACTCACTACATCCTGCGGGTCGGCGCCCTGATGCTCGGCATCAGCCTGATCCAGATCGCCGCACTCGCGGTGGCGGTCTACTTCGGTGCCCGCACCGCCGCGTCCCTCGGGCGTGACGTGCGGGCCGCTCTCTTCCATCGCGTGCAGTCGTTCTCGACCCGCGAGGTCGGGCACTTCGGCACCCCGACACTCATCACGCGCACCACGAACGACGTGCAGCAGGTCCAGATGCTGGTCCTGATGACGCTGACCTTCATGGTGTCGGCGCCGATCATGTGTATCGGTGGCATCATCCTGGCGGTGCGCCTCGACGTGCCGTTGTCCGGCATCGTCGCGGTCGCCGTGCCGGTGCTCGGTGTCCTGGTCGGCCTGATCATCGCCCGCATGCGGCCGCTGTTCCGGCTCACCCAGCAACGGCTGGACCGCATCAACCAGGTGCTGCGCGAGCAGATCGCGGGGATCCGGGTGATCCGGGCCTTCGTGCGGGACGACCGCGAGCGTCTGCGCTTCGAGCGGGCCAGCACCGATCTGTACGACGTCTCACTGTCGATCGGCCGGCTGCTGGCCCTGATGTTCCCCACCGTGATGCTGGTGCTGAACCTCTCCAGCGTGGCCGTGCTCTGGTGGGGCGGTCACCGCATCGACGCCGGTCAGCTGGAGGTCGGGGAACTCACCGCGTTCCTCAGCTACCTGATGCAGATCCTGATGTCGGTGATGATGGCGACCTTCATGTTCATGATGGTGCCGCGCGCCGAGGTCTCCGCCGAGCGCATCGAGGAGGTGCTCGACACCGAGACCAGCGTGGTGCCGCCGGCGCAGCCGCGTGAGACCGGCCTGCTGCACGGGCGTCTGGAACTGCGTGACGTGGCCTTCCGCTACCCCGGCGCCGAGCGTTCGGTGGTGGAGCAGCTGAACCTGAGCGCGCTGCCGGGTCAGACCACGGCGATCATCGGCAGCACCGGCAGCGGCAAGACCACGCTGCTGAACCTGGTGCCGCGGTTGTTCGACACGACCGAGGGTGAGGTGCTGGTCGACGGTGTGAGCGTGCGTGACCTCGACCCGAAGCGGCTGTCCGAGGCCGTGGCCCTGGTGCCGCAGAAGCCGTACCTGTTCACCGGCACGGTGGCCACGAACCTGCGCTACGGCCGGCCCGAGGCCACCGACGAGGAGCTCTGGCACGCGCTGGAGATCGCCCAGGCCAAGGACTTCGTCAGCAAGATGCCCGAAGGACTCGACACGCCCATTGCGCAGGGCGGTACGAACGTGTCCGGCGGTCAGCGGCAACGTCTTTCGATCGCCCGGGCGCTGGTGCGGCGGCCGGAGATCTACCTGTTCGACGACTCGTTCTCGGCGCTCGACTACGCCACCGACGCGGCCCTGCGGGCAGCTCTTCAGGCCGAGACCCGTCAGGCCACCGTGGTGATCGTGGCCCAGCGGGTCAGCACCATCCGGGGCGCCGACCAGATCATCGTGCTCGACGCGGGGCGCGTGGTGGGCACCGGTAAGCACCGTGACCTGATGGCGCGCAACGAGACCTACCGAGAGATCGTGCTCTCGCAGCTGACCGAGAAGGAGGCGGTGGCGTGAGCTCCGAGATCCAGGAAGAGAGTCCGGCGGGGGTCCAGGAGAAGGCTCCGGCCCGCGGTCCCGGCCCGACCGGTCCCCGGCCGGGTGGTGGTCCGGGTGCGTTCATGGCCGGTGCCTCCACCGAGAAGGCGCTCGACTTCACCGGTTCCGCCCGGCGTCTGCTGGGCCGGCTGGCCCCGCAGAAGCACCTGCTGATCGGCGCGATGCTGCTCGGCATCGGCTCGGTGACGTGCAGCGTGATCGGGCCGAAGCTGCTCGGCGACGCCACCGACGCGATCGTCGACGGCGTCCTTCCTCCGGCGACCGGCATCGACTTCGGCCGCGTCGGCGACCTGGTGATGCAGGTGCTCGCGGTGTATCTGGCCGCGTTCGTGCTCAGCCTGGCGCAGGGCCGGTTCGTCGCGGCGATGGTGCAGAAGGTGATCTTCGCGCTGCGGGCCGACACCCAGTCCAAGCTGGCCCGGCTGCCGCTCAGCTACTTCGACCAGCAGCCGCGCGGTGAGGTGCTGAGCCGCGTCACCAACGACATCGACAACCTTCAGCAGTCGATCCAGCAGACCTTCAGCCAGATCGTCACCTCCCTGCTGACGATCATCGGTGTGCTGGCGATGATGTTCTGGATCTCCCCGCTGCTGGCCCTCATCGCGCTGGTCACCGTGCCGGTGTCGGTGCTGGTCACCGGCCTGATCGGCAAGCAGGCCCAGCCGCAGTTCGTGAAACAGTGGGGCACTACCGGCCGGCTCAACGGCCACATCGAGGAGATGTACACCGGGCACGCCCTGGTCAGCGTGTTCGGTCGTCAGGACGAGGCCCGCCGCACCTTCGACGAGCACAACGAGGCGCTGTTCCAGGCCACCTTCCGCTCGCAGTTCATCTCCGGCCTGATCCAGCCCTCGATGATGTTCATCAGCAACATCAACTACGTGCTGGTCGCCGTGGTCGGGGGCATCCGGGTGGCCAACGGTCACCTGTCGATCGGTGAGGTGACGGCGTTCATCACCTACAGCCGGCAGTTCAGTCAGCCGCTGGCCCAGGTGGCGAGCATGGCCAACCTGCTGCAGTCGGCGATCGCCTCGGCCGAGCGGATCTTCGCGCTGCTCGACGCCCAGGAGCAGGACCCCGACCCGGTCCCGGCCGATCACCCCGAAAAGGTGAGCGGACTGGTCGAGTTCGACAACGTCTCGTTTCGCTACGTGGACGACCGGCCGCTGATCGAGGGGCTCTCGCTGCGGGTCGAGCCGGGGCAGACGGTCGCCATCGTCGGCCCCACCGGCGCCGGCAAGACCACCCTGGTGAACCTGCTCATGCGGTTCTACGAGCTGAACAGCGGGCACATCCGCCTGGACGGTGTCGACACGGCCCGGATGACCCGCGACGACCTGCGCGAACAGTTTGGCATGGTGCTGCAGGACGCCTGGTTGTTCGGGGGCACCATCGCCGACAACATCGCCTACGGGGCCGACGAGGCCACGCACGACGAGATCGTCGCGGCGGCGCAGGCCACTCACGTGGACACGTTCGTGCGCACACTGCCGGCCGGCTACGACACGGTGCTCGACGACGAGGGCTCCGACGTGAGTGCCGGTGAGCGGCAGCTGATCACGATCGCCCGGGCGTTCCTGGCCCGGCCCCAGATCCTGATTCTGGACGAGGCCACCAGTTCGGTGGACACCCGCACCGAGGTGCTCATCCAGCAGGCGATGGGCTCGCTGCGCCGGGGGCGCACGAGTTTCGTGATCGCGCACCGCCTCTCGACCATTCGCGACGCCGACGTGATCCTGGTGATGGAGTCGGGCAGCATCGTCGAGCAGGGCAACCACGAGACGCTGCTGGAGCAGCAGGGCGCCTACGCGAGGCTCTACGCGGCGCAGTTCGCCCAGCCGGTCGACGCGATCGAATAACTCTGTTCGTGATCATGCCGACCTTCCCCGGGGAAGGTCGGCATGATCACGCGCGAAGCCTGTGCTGCTCGCTTTCGTCCGCTGTCTAGAGTTGCCCCGTGACCTCAACTGACATCTCCGCGGGTACCCCTGACAACTCCGACGCCTCCGGCGGGATCGTGTACGAACGGTCCGCCTTCGGGGTCACCTCCGCCGGGGAGCCCGTGGAGCGGTGGACGCTGGACGACGGCACCCTGCGGGTGAGCGTGCTGACCTACGGCGGCAACATCCAGAAGCTCGAGGTTCCCGCCGGTCCGGACGGGCAGGAGCGGGTGGACGTGGTGCTCGGCTTCGACGACATCGCCGGCTACGAGGGCACGAAGGCCTACATCAGTGCGCTGATCGGCCGCGTGGCCAACCGCCTGACCAACTCGGCGTTCACGCTGGACGGCACCGAGTACAAGATCACCGCGAACGAGGCCCCGAACTCGCTGCACGGCGGCGTGGACGGCTTCAACCGGCGGATCTGGGCCGCGAGCCCGATCGAGGGCGGCCTGCGGCTGAGTCTGACCAGCCCGGACGGTGACCAGGGCTACCCGGGCGAGCTGACCGTGACGGTCGACTACCTGCTGCTGCCCGGAGGCACGTTCCGCATCCGCTACGACGCCACGACGAGCGCCCCGACCCTGATCAACCTGACCCAGCACGCCTACTTCAACCTGGGCGGGGTGACCGGTACGCCGAGCATCGACGGCCAGACCCTGCAGGTGGCCTCCGGTCACTACACCCCGGTCGACCCGGCCCTGCTGCCCTCCGGCGAGATCGCCCACGTGGTCGGCACGCCGATGGACCTGCGCACGGCCCAGCCCCTCGACTTCCTCAGCCTCGACCACAACCTGGTGCTGGACGAGCAGGAAGAGACCGAGGCCGGTCACGGTCATGGCCACGGCCACACTGCCGCGCAGAGCCCCGACGACCTGCCCACCCAGCACTTCGCGGCCCAGCTCAGGCACGAGGCCAGCGGCCGCACCCTGACCGTCACCACCAGCGAGCCCGCGATCCAGGTCTACACCGGCAGCAAGCTCGACGGCTCGGACACCGGCAAGGGCGGTGTGGTCTACGGCGCCTCGGCGGGCGTCTGCCTGGAGACCCAGAACTTCCCCGACGCCCCGAACCACGAGGACTTCCCCTCGATCGTGCTGCGTCCCGGTGAGCAGTACCTGACCGTGACCGACTGGGCGTTCAGCGTCTGAGTCACCAGCTGAGAGATCCCTGTCCGGCCGCCGTCACATCCCGACGGCGGCCGGACAGGTCTGTCGGGTGGGGACCTCGGAGGACGACGCCTTCCGGCATCTGCACGCCGACAGCTTTCCCGCGATCCTGAGTTATGCCCTGCGCCGGGTGGGAAGCCTGGACGACGCCGGATGGCTGCGGTGGACGAGGCGCTGAGTGGGGTCCCGGACCGGAAGTTCCTCAAGGAAACGGCGAAGGACTTCCCCCGGGGGACCGACGAGATCTGGCGGGCTGCCGGCCACCAGACCGGCCGGGAGTCGGTGGCCGCACAGATGCCGCGTCGTGCTGACCGAGTGATCCCGTCGCCCCGGCCCAACATCCTCCGGTGTTACCTCTATGGTGAATGACCATGACCGAAGTGCTTCGCTGGGGGATCATCGGTACCGGGGGAATCGCCTCGAGGTTCGCGGCTGATACGGCGTTCCTGGACGAGGCGGTCGTCGCGGCGGTGGGGTCGCGCACGGCGGAACGGGCCGTTGAGTTCGCCTCCACCTGGAACGTGCCGACCAGCCACGACAGCTACGAGGGCCTGGTGTCCGACCCGGAGGTGGACGCGGTCTACGTGGCCAGTCCGCATCCGTTCCACGCCGAGCACGCCCTGCTGGCGATCGGTGCGGGCAAGCACGTGCTGGTGGAGAAGCCTTTCACGATGAACGCCGTGGAGGCCCGCACCGTGGCCGAGGCCGCGCGCAAGGCCGGGGTGTTCTGCATGGAGGCGATGTGGACCCGCTTCCTGCCGCACATGGCGCACGTGCGCGAGCTGCTGGCCGCCGGCGCGATCGGCGAGGTGATGGCGCTCGGGGTCGATCAGGGCATGCGGTTCGAGCAGAATCCCGACCACCGGCTGTTCTCCTTCGAGCTGGGCGGCGGGGCCCTGCTCGACCTGGGCATCTACCCCTTCTCCTTCGCCTCGATGGTGTTCGGCACCCCCCAGACCGTGCGGGCCTCGGCCAGCCCGGCCTTCACCGGGGTCGACGGCACCACCTCGGCCGTGCTCACGTACGGCAACGGGGCGCACGCCACGATCCTGTGCAGCGCGATGGTCGCCACCCCGATGAAGGCGTGGATCGCGGGTACCCAGGGGCGCATCGAGCTGGACCGGCAGTGGTACACCGCCGGCAGTGCGGTGACCCTGACGAAAGCTGATGGTTCGACCGAGCGGTTCGAGCCCCGCCCCGAGCTGATCCAGGGTCGGGCCAAGGGCATGAAGTTCATGGTGGCCGAGGCGACCCGGTGCATCCAGGCTGGTCAGGCCGAGAGTCCGGTCATGCCGCTGGACGAGACGATCATGATCATGGGCATTCTGGACGAGGTGCGCGACCAGATCGGCCTGGTGTATCCCCCGGCCTGAGGGGCCCCTTTGCTGCGCAGTCCTCAGAAACTGGCGCGGCATCGTTAGTAGAGTGGCGGCATCATGATTGCCGGAACCGCGACGGACGTCCCCCTGCTGAAGTGGTCAATCTTCGACGGTCACGGTGTGCACGCGGCGGTAACCACTCGTAACGGCGGCGTGAGTTCCGGGCGGTACGAATCGCTTAATCTCGGCCTGCACGTCGACGACGACCCGGAGGCCGTGCGGGTCAACCGCGAGCGCGTCGCCAAGGCCTTCGGTGCCACTGCCGACGACCTGGTGTTCGCCAGGCAGGTGCACGGGGCCGAAGTGGCCACGGTCACCTCGTGCGACCAGGTGATCGAAGCCGACGCCATGATCACCACCGAGCCCGGCCCGGTGCTGGTGATCATGGTGGCCGACTGCGTGCCCCTGGTGCTGTTCGACCCGGTGCGCCGGGTGGCCGCCGCAGTGCACGCGGGCTGGCCCGGCACCGTCGCCGGCATCAGCACGGCGACGGTCCAGGAGCTCCAGGCCGGCGGCTCCGACCCGGCCGACCTGCTCGTGGGCATCGGCCCCTCCATCTCGCCCGACCGCTACCAGGTCGGGGCGGATGTCGAGGCGAAGGCCCGGCAGCGGTTCGGTGACCGCGCGCACGAGGTGATCCGGCCCGACGGCACCGGCAAGTGGCTCTTCGATCTGTGGCGCGCCAACATCATTCAGCTCACCGAGGCCGGTGTGAGGCCAGAGGCGATCGAACTCGCCGCCCTGGACACCGGCCCGGGCACCCCGTTCTTCAGTCATCGATCGCAGGGCCCGACCGGCCGTTTCGCAGCGCTAGTCCAGCTGTCCCCTCAAGACCAGTCCGAAGAGGATCCCCGATGAGCACATCCCCGGCGGCGAACGCCGACGAGCGCAAGGAGCCCCGGCGCGCCGAGCGTTTCACCTACACCGGCTTCGACATCGAGCCCGAGGCGAACCGTGTGGTCTGCCGTTACCGGCTCGATGATCTCGAGTTCGCCGAGGTGGTGAGCTTCCCCAGCGGCGGGGACTGGACGAGCCCGGCCGTCACCGAGGCCGCCCGCATCCTGTTCCTGCTCACCGGCGTCTCGTACTACAAGGCCGGCGCCCCGCCGGTGGTCGACCTCGGCGAAATTGCGCTGACCAAGACCGAACTCACCTTCCTGACCAGCTTCTACCGGGACGGCCTGGGCGAGTTCGCCTATCGCAACGGCATCGACCTGAGTGATCTGCGATTCGAGGGGCCCACGCTCGAACGAACCAGCACGGCCAACTACACCCCCCGCCGTAACAGCCCGCTGGTCCCGTTCGGTGGTGGCGTCGACTCGATCGTCAGCGTCGAGCAGATCCGGCCTTTCGTCGAGGACACGCAAGACGCGGCGCTGTTCGTGGTGACCCGCCCCGGCGACCGTTTCGACGCGATCGAGGAGCCGGCGAAGGTCACCGGCTGGCCGATGGTGCGGGCCGAGCGCTCGATCGACCCGACCGTGCTGCGCTCGCGCGAGCTCGGTTTCCTGAACGGCCACGTGCCGGTCACCGGCATCATCTCCGCGATCACCGTCCTCGCGGCGGTGCTGGAGGGCCGCGACGCGGTCGTGCTGTCGAACGAGTGGTCGGCCTCGTCGGCCACGCTGTACGACAAGGGCCGCCCGGTGAACCACCAGTTCTCCAAGAGCGAGACGTTCGAGGCCGGCTTCCGCGAGGTGCTGTCCGACGCGCTGGGCGACGGCCTGCAGTACTTCTCCCTGCTGCGCGCGCTGAGCGAGGTCTGGATCGCCGAGCGGTTCGCCGAGCAGCCCCGGTACTTCGACCATTTCCGTAGCTGCAACAAGGCTTTCCTGATCGACACGACCAAGCGGTTCGACCACTGGTGCGGTGTCTGCGACAAGTGCGCGTTCATCGACCTGGTGCTGGCGCCGTTCGTCAGCAAGGAAGACCTGCAGAAGATCTTCGCCGTGGCCGGTGAGCCGCTGCAGAAGCCCGAGCTGCTCGACACCTTCCGCCGTCTACTGGGTTTCGTGCCCGACTCCAAGCCCTGGGAGTGCGTGGGCGACGTCAGCGAGAGCCGGGTGGCAGCCCGTCTGGCCGCGGCCCGGCCCGACCGCGCCGACGACCAGATCCTGCAGACGCTGGTCGCGGCCGCCGCGGGCTACAAAGACCCGGCCCCCGAAGAACTGCTGAAACCGCTCAGCCGGCACTTCGTGCCCGAGCGCTACCAGCCCGAGATCCTCAGAACCGCTCATGAGTGACGCGCTGTCCTGGGACGACCTCGCCGGGGCCCGGATCGGCATCTACGGCCTGGGCCGGGAGGGCGAGGCGTCGCTGCGCGCCTGCCAGGCCCGGGGCATCGAGCCGTTGCTGGTCGACGACAACCCGCCGGCCGGTGACATCGAGGGCCGCAAGGTGCTCAGCACGGCCGAGGGCGGTGCGCAGGCGCTGGCCGTCTGCGAGATCGTCATCAAGTCACCGGGTATCAGCCGGTACTCGGAGAACGTGACCAGCCTGGTCGACCAGGGTGTGCAGGTCGTCGGCGGGCTCGGGCTGTGGGTCCAGGGCGCCGACCCGGAGAAGGTCGTGCTGATCACCGGCACCAAGGGCAAGAGCACCACGGCCTCGATCACCGGTCACCTGCTCAAGGGCCTGGGCTACCGCACCCTGGTCGGCGGCAACATCGGCGTGCCGCCCTTCGACCCGGCGCTCGACCCGGCCGTGGGCGGTCCCGACCAGGACTTCTGGGTGATCGAGGTGTCCAGCTACCAGGCCACCGACATCCTCACCGTCCCGCACGTGGTGGGGGTGACCTCGCTGAACCCCGACCACCTGCCCTGGCACGGGAACGACCTGGAGACCTACTACCGCGACAAGCTGAGCCTGGCCGGTCGTCCCGGGGCCCGGTGGACCGTGGCGAACGGTGACAGTGCGGAGATCCGGGAGCGCAGCGGTCTGCTCGGTCCGCAGGTCGAGTGGGTCACGGCGGAAGACGCCGCCCAGTCGTGGATCGACGAGCTCGGTCTGCTCGGTGTGCACAACCGCCGCAATGCCGCCATCGCCCGCGTCCTTCTGCAGAAACTCGGGGTGCCGGCGGCGGACGACGAGGCCGCGTTGCGCCGGGCCGCCACCGGTTTCGCCGGGCTGGAGAGCCGGTTGCAGCAGGTCGGCATGATCGACCAGGTGGGCTTCGTCGACGACGGGCTGTCCACCAACGTGCTGCCGACGCTGGCCGCGGTGGAGGCGTTCGACGGCCGCCGGGTCGCCCTGATCGTCGGTGGGCAGGACCGGGGCATCGACTACCGGCCGCTGGCCGATGGTCTGCGGGGCCGTGACACCGAGGTGCTGGTGCTCACCACCCCGGACAACGGCCCCCGCATCGCCGCCGAGCTCAACCAGACCGGCTGCGGGCCCAACGTCACTGTGAAGGAGACCGCCGACCTGGACGAGGCGGTGGAGGAGGGCTACGCCTGGGCGCGTCCCAACGGTGTCGTCCTGCTCTCCCCGGCCGCGCCCAGTTTCGGCCGCTTCCGCGACTACCGGCACCGCGGTGAGGCCTTCGTCGAGGCGATGAACCGGATCTCCCGCCGGAGCTGACCTGACCTGGACGCCCGGCTCACCCGATCGGGGGGTTGGCCGGGCGCCCGCCGGGGTCGAGTCACCTGGAAGGGCTGATCAGGTCCTCAGCGAATCCGGGAGGACAGCGACATGTCGGCAGGTAAGTTTCGGCTGGTCACGCGCAGCGACTTCGACGGCCTGGTCTGTGCGGTGCTGCTGCGGGCGCTCGACATGATCGACGAGATCACGTTCGTACACCCGAAGGACGTGCAGGACGGTGAGGTCGAGGTGACCGGCAACGACATCCTGACCAACCTGCCGTACGCCCCCGAGGCGCACCTGGTGTTCGACCACCACCACAGCGAGACTCTGCGCATCGGCGGCACCCCGGACAACCACATCATCAGCGAGGAAGCGCCCTCGGCGGCCCGGGTGGTCTACGACCACTTCGGCGGGGCGACGGCCTTCCCGATGGTCTCGGACGAGCTGATGCGGGCCGTCGACCAGGCGGACTCCGCCGACTACGCGCTCCACGACATCCTTGAGCCCAAGGACTGGACGCTGCTGAACTTCCTGATGGACAGCCGCACCGGCCTGGGCCGGTTCCGCGACTTCCGGATCTCCAACTACCAGCTGATGATGCAGCTCATCGACAGTGTGCTGAACGAGGCGACGGTGCAGGACATCCTGGCCGAGCCGGACGTGGCCGAGCGGGTGAAGCTGTTCGCCGAGCAGACCGAGCTTTTCGTGGCCCAGCTCCAGCGGGTCTGCACGGTGCGCGGTGACCTGGTCGTTGTCGACCTGCGCGACGAGGAGATCATCCATGCGGGCAACCGGTTCATGGTCTACGCCCTGTTCCCGCAGTGCCGCGTCTCCGCGCACATCATCACCGGCCGGCAGGGCAAGAACACCGTTTTCGCCGTGGGTAAGTCGATCCTCGACCGCACCTCGCCGGTCGACATCGGCTCACTGATGCTGAAGTACGGCGGTGGCGGTCACCACGCCGCGGGCACCTGTCAGGTGGCCCACGAGGATGCTGAGCGGGTACTGAACGAGATCGCGGCCGCGGTGAATGAGCCGGTCCACGTCTGAAAAACCCTGAATTGAGGACGCGTGCCCGCCCCCTTGGGGGAGCGGGTACGCGTTCTCAACGGGTTGATAGCCACTCCAGAATGCGCTCGGACGTCCAGGACGGGGCCTCGAGCATCGGCACGTGCCCGATGTTGGTGGCGGGGAAGAACGACCAGTGCGGGTTCGCCGCCGCGGCCACCCGCGCCACCCGGAAGGGCACGAGCCGGTCACGGGTGCCGTGGATCAGCAGCACCGGCTGCTCGATGGCGTGCAGGAGCTTCGCGTAGGTGCGCCAGCGGGCGAAGGTGAAGACCATGGAGCGCCCGGCCATCGCGAAGTCGCGCGCCGTCTCCTCCACGAAGCCGCGCCGCTCGGCCAGGGCCAGGTGCACGTCGATGACGTCTTCGGTGACCCGGTCCGGATCGTCGCAGCACAATGTGACCAGCTGCATGGCCGCGCGCTCGCGCGGGATCGAGCCGCGCCGGTCGGCCAGGGCCATCCGGACCCGCAGCGGCAGCGCTCCCTGCAGCACATTCGCGGTGACCAGCCGGTCGGGCAGGGCGGCCGTGAGGGGCAGCACCGGATCGAGCAGCACCAGACCCCGCACCGCCTCGGGGTGGGCAGCGGTCAGCAGCGCGCTGATCATGCCGCCCATCGAGTTGCCGATCAGCACCACCGGGTCGGGCGACAGTGCGGTGGCGAAGCGGTACAGCAGATCGGCGTTACCCGACACGCTGGAAGGACGCGGGCCGGCCGGGGTGAGACCGAACCCGGCCAGGTCGACGGCCACCACCCGCAGGTCAGCGGTGAGGAGCGGCGCCAGGGCGGCCCAGTTGGCGTGCGACCCGCCGAGACCGTGCACGAGCACCGCCAGCGGGGCGCCGTCCGGTCCGCCATGATCGACGTAGTGCACCCGGCCGTCAGCGAGGTCGGCCCATTTCGACTCCCCGGCGGGCCGGGCGTCTGGGCCCACGGAGATCTGGGTCATCAGATGTTTGTACCTCCGGACCCACTGATCAGCAAGATGGCGTTCTCCTGGAATTCCGAAAGAGGCAACGCACGTGACACCGAAAAGTTCCCTCGACCCGTCGAACCCCTTCGCTCGTCCCAGTGATTTCCCTTACGGGCTACCACCGTTCGACGCCGTCCGGGAGGAACACTACCTGCCCGCGTTCCGCGCCGGGGTGGAGGAGCACCGGCGCGAGGTGGAGGCGATCGCCGCCGACGGGAGCCCCGTCTCACCCGCCACCGTGCTCGATCCGCTGGAGGCCTCCGGCGCTTTGCTGACCCGGGTGTCGGCGGTGTTCTTCAACCTGATCAGCTCCTCGATGACCGACGGCCTGCGCGAGATCGAGGCCGAGGTGAACCCGTTGCTGGCCGCTCACCGCGACAGCATCGTGATGGACCCGGCCCTGTTCGCGCGGATCAGCGCCCTGCACGCGCAGCGCGACGAGATTCCCGACGAGGAGACCCGGCGTCTGCTGCGGCGTCAGTACGACGACATGGTGCGGGCCGGGGCGGCGCTGTCGTCCGCCGACCAGGAACGACTGAGGGCGATCAACCAGGAACTCACGCAGCTCGCCTCGACCTTCCGCGAAGACCTGCGCTCGGACACCAACGAACTGGCCCTGCACCTCGACGACGAGGCCCGGCTGGAGGGACTGCCCGCCGACGCGATCGCCGCCGCGAAGGCCGCGGCCCAGGGCCGCGGGCTGGGCGGATACCTGCTCACCCTGCGCCTGCCCAGCGGCCAGCCGGCCCTGGCCACCCTGACCGACCGCGAGGTGCGCAAGAGCCTGTACCTGGCCTCGACCTCCCGCGGCCGCCGCGACAACGCCTACGACACCCGCCCCACGCTGACCCGCGCGGTGGCCCTGCGCGCCGAGCGGGCGGCGCTGCTGGGGTTCGTGAGCCACGCCGCGTACGTCGCCGCCGACCAGACCGCGCAGACCGTCGACTCGGTGATGCAGTTGCTCACCGGTCTGGTCGGCCCGGCCGTGGAGAACGCGCAGCAGGAGCGGGCCGAGCTGACGCAGCGCCTGCACGCCGACGGGGTGGAGGGCGACCTGGAGCCCTGGGACTGGTCCTACTACGCGGAGCTAATTGCCCAGGAACGGTTCTCGCGTGACTCGGCGGCCCTGAGGCCGTACTTCGAGCTGGATTCCGTGCTGCACCGGGGCATCTTCGCCGCCGCCACCGGCCTTTACGGCCTGCGGTTCACGCACCGCGAGGACCTGCCCGGCTACGCCGAAGACGTCGACGTGTACGAGGTGTTCGACGAGTCCGGCCGGGGCCTCGGCCTGGTGCTGACCGACTGGTACTCGCGCGACGCGAAACGCGGCGGGGCCTGGATGAACTCGTTCGCCACCCAGTCGCACCTGCTCGACCGCGCCCCCGTGATCGTCATCAATCTGAACCTCGGCCGCCCCCCGGCCGGCTCCCCGACGCTGCTCACGCTGGACGAGGTGGGCACCGCGTTCCACGAGTTCGGGCACGTGCTGCACGGACTGCTGTCGGACGTCCGCTATCCGCGCCTGTCGGGCACCCGGGTGCCCCGCGACTTCGTCGAGTTCCCCTCGCAGGTCAACGAGATGTGGGCGTGGCAGCCCGAACTGCTGCGCAGCTACGCCCGGCACCACGAGACCGGGGAGCCCCTGCCCGCGAACGCCCTGGACGCGGTGATCTCCGCCCAGTCGTACGGGCAGGGCTTCCTGATGGTCGAGATGCTCGCCGCCGCCCTGCTCGACCAGGCCTGGCACCAGCGCGGCGCCGGCGACCCGGTGATCACGCCGGAGCAGGTGAACGCGTTCGAGCGCCAGGTGCTGGCCGCGCACGGCCTCGACCTCGCCACCGTCCCGCCGCGCTACGGCAGCACGTACTTCGAGCACATCTTCGGCGGTGACTACAGTGCCGGCTACTACTCCTACCTCTGGAGCGAGGTGCTCGACGCCGACACGGTCGAGTGGTTCCTGGGGCACGGTGGCCTGGACCGCGCGGCCGGGGCGAAGTTCCGCGACCACCTGCTCTCGCGGGGTGGTGCGGTCGACCCGATGGCCGCGCTGGAAAAGGTGCTGGGCCGCCCGCCCCGTCCGGAGCCGCTGCTGGAGAGGCGCGGGCTGCTCCCGGGGACATAAAAAACTTCGTTCGTGATCATGCAAAACCTCCCCGAAGTTCTAGAACTGTCCCCTTCGGAGTTCTAGAACACGGGGGAGGTTTTGCATGATCACGGAAAGGGTTTCTCAGTTGCTCTCGGACCCCAGCAGCAGCACTTCCTGGCTGATGTTGCCCCGGGTGGCGCGGGAGTACGGGCACTTTCCGTGGGCCAGTTGCAGCAGGTGCTGCGCGGTCGCGGTGTCCACCCCGCCGATCTGGGCCTCGATCCGGGCGGCCAGGTCGAGACCGGTCTCCCGGCTGCCGACCAGGCTGATCGTCACCGACACCGCGGAGTCGCTGATGTCGACCTTCTCCGCCCGCGCGGCACTCTTCAGTGCGCTGTGGAAGCAGGCCGCGTAGCCGGTGGCGAAGAGCTGCTCGGGATTGGTGCCCGGACCGTCGTCCCCACCCAGTCCGGCGGGCATCGACAGGGGGACGTCTATGCGCCCGTCGGACGACGCGGCCCGTCCCTCGCGGCCTCCCCAGGCCGTCGATGTCGCGCTGTAAAGAGCTTCCGCCATCAGTGTTTCCTCGTTCCACAGGCTGGTCCCGGATGGTGCACCCGCCATCCTCCCGGACCGGGGCGGCACCGGCACGTCCTGAGGTCCGATAACTCTATGTCGTCATCCTGCTACGTTTTGTGGTGTGGGGGAGCAGGGGTCAAGGGTCTGGCGTCACGACGAACCCGCCGGTTGGATTGTTCCTGGTGGGGCGGACGATAGCTGGTGGTTCCGGGATGCCGTGTTGCGCCTGCCGCAGACGCACTCCGGTCGCGACGTGCTCGTCGTCGGTGCCCCACCCGGTTCCGGCCGTACGCGGCTGGTGCGGCGCTGGTTGGAGACGGCCGGGGCGGCCTGGAGCTGGGTCGCGCTGTCGGGTGCGGTTCCGTCGCCGATGATGGACGTCGTCACTCGCGCGGTCGGTGGTCACCTCGACCGGGACGGCCCGGGCGGTTTCCTGGTGGTGGAGGCCGTCGAGGCGCTGAGCCCGGCCGAGCTGGAAGATCTGATCCCGATGGCGGCCGGGCTGCGCCTGGTGCTGGTGGGGCGGGGGGACGTGCTGCCGTCCGGTCTGGCGGTGCGGCTCGCCGGGCGCGTCGCGCGGGTCCTGGGAGAAGACCTGTGGTGGCCGGCCGAGCGCGTGCAGTCGCAGGTGGCGACGCTGACCGGGGCTCATGTCGACAGCGCCCGGGCCGACCGGATCCATCGCCTCACCGCCGGGTGGCCCGCCGGCGTGCTCGCGCTCGGCGCCCGTCCCGTACTCCCCGGTGATGCCGATCCGGTCGCGCAGGAAGGGGTGGTGGACGACCTGGTGCTGCGAGGCATTCCCGGGCCGCTCCTGGAGTTCGTGCTCGCCACCAGTCTGCTGCCCGGACAGGTGCCCGACCCGGAACTGTGTGCGGCCCTCGTGCCGGGCACCAACCCCGCCCGCCTGCTCGACGAGGCCCGGCGCTGGGGGCTGACGGCCGACCGCTGGCCCTTCACGGCGTCGGACATCCTGCCCGACAACGCTTATCACCCTCTGGTTGCCGCCGCGGCCCGGCGGATGCGGGCCCGTCGGGGTGCGGGTGACGCCGAAAACCTGAATCGCGCAGGCGTTCTAGCCTCCGCCCGGGCGCGTGGGCCGCTGGCGGTCGACCTCTTCCGGGCGGCCGGGGCGTGGCCGCACGTCCTGGCCGAACTGGAACGGGCCGCAGTGCAGGGGTTCCGGGGCTGGGAGACGCCGCATCTGCACGAGATCATCAAGGCCCTTCCCGAACCGGTGTGGGCCTCGGACGCCCAGGGCCGGGCGTGCGTCGCCTTCGCCGCCGCGATCTGTGGTGACCACCTGCTGGCGGCCGAGGTGCTCGCCCCCGCCCCACCGGTGGAATGGTGGCCGGCCGTGACCGGCCTGATCGGCGCCCTGGGGGGGTCCACCAATTCCTGGGATCCGGAGAATGCCTTTCCGCTGGACATCTTTGGTATCCGTGACGCCGGCGCCCTGAACGCCACGATCGAGGTCCTGGCCGCCCGGACCGCCGCGTTCGCCGGTGACCAGGGTGCAGCCACCCGGCACCTCGCGTCCGCCTGGGAGACCGGCTCCGACCGGCTGCCCCGTTACGTGCTGCTCGCCGGCCTCGGCGTGGACGCCCTGGTCGCGGCCTGGGCGGGCGATCTCTCCGCCGCCGGCCGGCTGGCCGGCCGGGCGTTCCGGCTCGCGTCCCAGGCCGGCCTGGACGGGCATCCGCTGCTCGCGACGGCCGGGCTGGCCCAGGCCGAGGTCCTGCGCTCCCGGGGCGATGCCGCGGGAGCCTTGGACCGCCTCGACGAGTCCGCCGCAACTCTCAGCACCGGAGCCGAATTCGTGGTCACCCCGGCCGGGGGAGCGCCCCCCACCCAGGCCCATCGGGTGCTGCGGGCCCGGCTGCTGCTTGATCTCGGCGAACGCACAGCGGCCCGGGACGTGCTCTCCGCCCTGCACGCCGACGGCGACGAGCAGCTGCCGCCCGCGCTCGCCGTACGACTGGCCCTGGCCCACGCCCGGCTCGCCGAACTCGACGGCGACCTGGCCGCCGCCCAGTCCCGGCTGGAGGCCGCGCCCGGCGTCCCCGCGATCACCTCGGCCCTGCTGTTCGTCACCCTCCAGCGCCAGGACCAGCACGAGACCGCCGCCGTGATGGCCCGGTTCCCCGCCGACGCCGGTCCCGAAGACCGCCTGCGCCGGATGCTGTCCCAGGCCGCGCAGGCGCTCGCGGAGGGTCGTCGCGGCCCGGCGAACGATCTGGTCAACGAGGCTCTGGTGGCGGCCGAGCCGGACGGGCACCTGCGGGTCTTCCTGGACGTCCCGGCCGTGCTGCGCATGCTGATCTCGACCACGCTGCGCCGGGCTCCGGACGCTTCGAACTGGCGCCGCTCCCTGGCCTCCCGGCTCGACGACGCCGGGGCCGACGACGACACCGTCGGCGTGACCCGGCGCGAGCTGGTGGTGCTGGAACAGCTCACGACCGACCTGACGCACGCTCAGATCGCGGCCGGGCTGTTCGTCTCCGAGAACACCCTCAAGTCGCACTGCCGCAACCTCTACCGAAAACTCGGCGTGCACAGCCGGGAAGAAGCGGTCCGGATCGCCCGGGTCAAGGGCTGGCTGAGTTCCTCGCCCCGGGGTGACGCGGTGATCGATGTCAATATCACCCCGACGCCTGAGGTCATCGAACTGTGATCATCTGGGAGCATTCTCGCCGGACAGCGCAACGCATCGTGCTGTTCGGACAGTGCCGACAGGGGAATCGGCCGGCCCCGGCTTCGTGCTGTGAGGAAGACCATTGGGGAGCGGGCGGCACATGAGAACTCCTTGCGCGACAACGGTGACGGTCTGGCCGGGGGCACCACGGTGAACCAGGGGCACCAGGACTGGATCCTGCTCGTCGACGACTCGGCCGAAGACCGTGAGCTGCTTCAGCACGCGCTGCGGCGCAACAAGTTCCACGGCCGGGTGGAAGAGGCCCGGGACGGTCCGGAAGCGATCGACCGGCTCTGCTGCCGCGGCCGCTGGTCCGACGCCGACCCGAACGACCTGCCCCGGGCCATATTTCTCGATGTGAAGATGCCGCGGATGTCCGGTGTCGAGGTGCTGCGTGAGCTGCGCTCGGTACCCCAGCTGGCCGTCGTGCCGGTGGTGATGCTGACGTCTTCCGCCGAGGAGAGGGACATCCTCGACAGTTATGCCCTCGGCGCCAACAGCTACGTCGTCAAGCCGGTCGACATGGACGAGTACTTCCGGTCCATCGCGGACGTCGGACGTTACTGGGTCGCCCTGAACCGAACACCGACGGAGTACCCACGTGCCAACACCACTGCGCCTGCTGGTCGCTGAGGATTTCCCGCCGGACGCCGAGCTCATTCTCTCGGAGGTCCGGAGGGCCGGATACGACCCGGTGGCGACCGTCGTCGACACGGCGGGCAAGTTCCTGCGCGCCCTCGACGACGAGCCCGAGGTCGTGATCTGCGACTACACGCTGCCCACGATGACGGCGCCCGACGCGCTGGCGATCCTCCAGGCCAAGTCGCCCGAACTGCCGCTGATCGTCGTCTCCGGCACGATGGACGAGGCGACCTGCGTGAACTCGCTGCGCCTGGGGGCCGCCGACTATCTGCTGAAAGACCGGCTGAGCCGGCTCGGCCCGGCGATCGACCATGCGCTGGCCCGGCGTGAGCTCGACCGGGTGGCCCGGCTGGCCGAGCAGCGTCGCGACGAGACGATGAACATCCTGCTCGGCCTGGTCGAGAACTCGGTCGCCGCGATCAGCGTGCAGAACCTCAGCGGCAACACGATGGTCAGCAACGACCTGTACAACCAGCTCTCCACCGACCATCCGCCGCTGGCCGGCGCCGCCCCGATCCGCACGTCCGGGGTCGAGGTGCTGCAACGGCAGGAAATGTTCACGGTCGACGGCGAGCAGCGCACGTTCCACGCCGTGCGGTATCCCGTGCGCGACGGCACCGACACGGTGTTCGCGGTCGGCTCGATCCTTGTCGACATCACCGAGCAGAAGCGCATCGAGGCCGATCTGCGCCAGGCCCGCACCGAGCTGGAGGGCCGTAACGAGCAGCTCGACGTGGCGAACGCCGAGCTGCGTGAGGTCGACCGGCTGAAGACCGAATTCGTCGCGTCGGTCAGCCACGAGCTACGTACCCCGCTGACCAGCATCCGCGGCTACGCCGAACTGCTGCTCGACGAGGTGGACGGCGCCGACATCCAGACGGCGAAGATGCTCGACATCATCGACCGCAACGCGCGCCGGCTGCTGAACCTGGTCGAAGACCTGCTGCTGCTCTCGAAGATCGACTCGCGTACGCTCACGCACGAGTTCGTCGAGGTCGACCTGACCGATCTGGCCGAGGGTGCCCTGCTCGTGCTGAAGCCCAGCGCGGAGACCGCGGGCGTCGGGCTGTTCCTCGAGACCCCGGGCGCGCTGCCCGTACTCGGCGACCGCTCGCAGCTGGAACGGGTGCTGCTGAACCTCCTGAGCAATGCGGTCAAGTTCTCCCAGTCGGGTGGAGACGTCGTGGTCCGGGGCGAGGCCAGCGGGAGCGAGGTGGTGATCAAGGTGGTCGACTCCGGTCTCGGGGTCTCCGCCGAGGAACTGCCGAAGCTCTTCAACCGCTTCTTCCGCTCGGCCAGCGATGCCGCGCACAAGATTCCGGGTACCGGTCTCGGACTGGCCGTGGTCCGCGAGATCGTCGAGAACCACGGCGGCTCGGTGGACATGGATTCGGTTCTGGGAGAGGGAAGCACCGTTACCGTGCGGCTGCCCCGACGGAAGTGACGCCCAGCGACCCGGACACGACGTCGTCCGTCGTGCCCGGGTCTGGTGCTCAACTGGCCGATGCCCCGCTCGTCTCCTTGAATCCGACCCGGGGCATTTCACCCCAGGCCGCGTTCGAGCCGCGGATACCTGACCACAGGCCCCGCAGACGCCAGAAGGCGTGCAGCTGACGGAACCCGAAGTTCTCCAGGAAGGCGGCGACCAGCAGGATGCCGAGATCCTTCCAGCGCCGGTAGGTCTGGTACGACAGGTCGTCCACCACGATCGCCACGACCGAGAGCAGGATGCCGTAGCCGATGGCCACCAGTGCGTAAAGCACGGCTGCCTGCCAGTTCAGGATGCCGAAGGCCATCCCGAGGGGGAGGCAGATCAGGCCGAGGATCTCCACGACCGGGGTGAGCAGCTCGAAGACCACGTAGTAGGGCAGCACCAGCAGGCCCATCCGGCCGTAGCGGGGGTTGGCGATCATCCCGCGGAAGCGCCACAGCACCTCGAGCAGGCCGTGCGACCACCGGCGACGCTGCCGGGCGAGGATCTTCAGATTCTCCGGCACCTCGGTCCAGCACACCGGGTGCGGTACGAAAACAATCCGGTAGTCCTGCTTCTCGTGACGCAGGCGGTGGTGCAGGCTGTTCACCAGGTCGGCGTCCTCGGCCAGCGAGTCGGCCGTCAGGCCACCGATCTGCTGCACCAGGTCACGACGGAACAGGCCGAACGCGCCGGAGATGATCATCAGGCCGTTGAAGGCCGACCAGCCGACCCGGCCGAGCAGGAACGAGCGCAGGTACTCGACCACCTGGATGCGGGGTGCCCAGGCCTTCGGGAGGCGCTTCTCGAGAATCATTCCGCGTTCGGTGGGGCAGCCGTTGATCGGGCGAATGGCGCCGCCGGTGGCGGCCACTCGTTCCGGGTCGTCGACGAAGGGCCGCACCACGTGCATCAGTGCGTCCTTCTCCAGCACCGAGTCGGCGTCGATCATGCAGACCAGCGGATAGCGGGAGTACTCCAGCGCCACGTTCAGGGCGTCACCGCGGCGACGGGCGTTCTCCTTGCGGATGACCACGATCTGGCCGTCCCGGGAGATGTGCACGGAGTTCACCGTGCCCACGGTCTCCACCACGCCGGCTGCGACCCGGGTGCTGGGCTGGAGCTCGAACTCCTGCTGGAGGACATCGAAAGTGCCGTCGGTGGAGCCGTCGTCGATGATCACCACCTCGAGCTGGGGGTAACGCAGGTCGAGGATCGAGTGCACGCTCGACACGATGCTCGGTTCCTCGTTGTAGGCGGGGACGAGGACCGAGACACCGGGTGTCAGTGGATTGGCGAACAGGTCTTCCAGGGCCGTCTCCGACGACATCCGCTGGGCGCGCCGCTGCGCCCGGGACGCGATCAGCACGATCACCAGGTAGAGCGAGTTCAGCGCCAGGAAATAGATGATGACGAACGAGTTGAACCCGATGACGACGGATTCCAGGAAATCTCTCATGAGTGGCCCCTCTACAGCGAGATCAGCGGCGTGGTGTTCGTGGCGATCGAGTTCCTCGCAAGGACCTCCCGTGCCGCGTCACCACCCGCGGCGTCCCGCTGCGCAATCTCGCGGAGCCGGTCGAGACCGGTCTCCCCGAACGGCACCAGAGCCATGGCGGCAGCCACCCGGACGGTGGGGTGCGGGTGTGCGACCGCCTGTTCCAGCTCGGGCATGGAGGCCGGATCGATGATCCGGCCGAGTGCGTTACAAGCCGCGGCGAGGACCTCGACGTCCTCCTCCGTGCGCAGCATCGCGGTCAGGTCGTCGACCGAGCTGGGCATGCTGAGACGCCCGAGGGCGTGGGTGGCGCCGAGCCGCACCGAGACACTGGGATCGACCCGCATCCGGATCTGCAGCTCGGACACCGCGGGGTAGACACCCAGCACACCGAGCACCTCGGCGGCGATGGTGCGGACCTCGACCTGTTCCGCATCCAGCGCCCGGGTCAGCGCCTGGGTGGCGTCGGCCCCGATGCGCAGCAGCGCCATGGTCACCGGGTGGGGCGGAAGCGGGTACTTCTGCCCCTCCTCGGAGTCCAGGTGCTCCAGCAGGGCGGCGCCGGCCTCACCGGTGCCGATCCGGCCCAGCGCCCGCACGGCGGCGAGCCGCACGTCGGTGCTGTGGTCGGCCAGTAACTTCGCCGCCTCCGGGATCCCTTCACTGACCCCGGCCGCGCCCAGCAGCTCGACGGCGCGGTACCGCCGCACGGCGACCCGCGAAGAGGTGTTCAGCCGGGCCTCGTCGATGGTGCCGCGTCGCCGCAGGATGTCGACCAGAACACTCCGGTCAGCACCCCGCAGCTTCGGCAGCAGCCCCGCCACCAGCTCCTCGAACGAGGTGGTGACGCCGCGGTACCCGATGAGCATGTCGGCGAGGTCGTGCGCGTCGCCGTCCTCCCAGGTGGCCAGGTACCGCATCATCACCGGCCGGAGCAGGGCCAGCTCCTCCTCGTGCCGCTTGGCCCGGCGCTCCCGCCGGGCCTTCAGCAGGGCGGTGCTCAGCGAGAGCCCGATGATCAGGACCAGGTTGAGGGTCGCGGCGATCAGGAGGATCGCCTCGGTGCTCACCTCGGTGTCCGGGCCAGCAGCGCGTCGATCCGGCTGGACAGCTCGCGCGGACTGAAAGGTTTGATCACGTAGTCGTTGCCGCCGGCGGCGAAGCCCCGCTGGACGTCCGACTCCTGGGCCTTCGCGGTGAGGAAGAGTACCGGGATGTCGGCCATCGAAGGGTCTTTGCGCAGTTCCAGGCAGACCTCGATGCCGCTCATGCGCGGCATCATCCAGTCCAGCACCACGACGTCCGGGTGGACGTCCATGATGGCGGCCAGTCCGGCCTCCCCGTCGGCCTCGGCGGTCACCGTGTGACCGGCCGCAGACAGCTTGAATTCCAGCAGACCCCGGATGTCGGAGTCGTCGTCCACAACGACGATGCTGCTCATGTCGGTCTCCTCGGTCGTACGACGGTTTGCCGCCGGAGGGCAACCTGCCTCCCGACTCCCCACCGCATCGACGTAAGCCCGAATGGGCTACAGGGTGAACTAGCAACAACCCTCTTCTCACCCAAGTGCTAGCCCACTCCCCTTGCCGTGATCATGCAAAACCTCCCCGGCGTTCTAGAACTGTGAGGCTTGGAGTTATAGAACTCCGGGGAGGTTTTGCATGATCACGAGGGCTTTCAGGGGAGGAGCAGGCAGCTGTCGCCGAACTCGTGCCAGCGGTATCCGCTGCTCGCGGCCCGGTGGTAGGCCGCCTGCACCAGCTCCGTCCCGCCCACGGCCTCGAGCATGAGCAGGTGCGACGCCTCCGGGTCGTGCCAGCCGGTGATCAGCCCGTCCACCGTGCGCACCGGGTTCGCGGGCGAGATGACCAGGTCTGTCCAGCCTCGCGTCGGTCGTACTCGGCCGTCCGGCCCGGTGGCCGCCTCCAGCGCACGGGTGACGGTGGTACCCACAGCGACGACGCGTCCACCCGTCCGGCGGGTCCAGTTCACCAGGGCCGCGGTCGATTCCGGCACCCGGTAGGGCTCGGCCGGGGGTGCCTCACCGGTCTCCAGCGACGAGACCCCGGCGTGCAGGGTGATCGGGGCCAGACGAATTCCTCTGGTTACCAGCCGGGTCACTAGTTCGGTGGTGAACGGACGCCCGGCACTGGGCATCTCGGCACTCGCGCCCCGATCGCGCGGGTCGGCGAACACCGTCTGGTAATTTTCCAGCGGCCAGGGTCGTTTCAGGTAGCCGTAGCGGATCGGGCGGGCATCGGGGAACAAGGGGACGTCGGTGAGCGGCTCGGTGCGCCAGAGCCGGGTTCCGTGGCGGTGGTCGGAGCGGCCGTGCGGGGCGGTCAGCCGGACCCTCGGCCCACCGGCCAGCTGGATCCGGTCGCCGGGCACGCATGTGCGTACCCGTTCGGCGCCGTCCGGGGCGCTGCGCACCTCCACCACCCAGGCGCCGTCGGGCAGTTCGGTGGACAGGTGCACGACCACCGGCCCGAGGCGGTGGTGCTCACCGTCGAGTGCCGCCGCCCGGGTCGCGGAGGTGTTCACCACGAGCAGGTCACCGGGACGCAGGTGATCGCCGATCTGGTGGAACGTGATGTCGTGCAGTTGGTCGCGGTGGGCGACGAGAAGACGGACGTGGTCGCGGGCCAGGCCCCGGGCCTCCGGCGGCTCGGTCGCCCCGGCGTCGTGCGGAAGGGCGAAGGTGATGGCGCTCATGCCGTAGCCCCCAGGCGTCCCCCGGTGGACGCCTGGTAGCGCCCGTTCGGCGGGCGCTGCGCGATCAGCTGCCGGAAGGCCGGGGCCACGGTCTCCGGCAGTGGCCGGTCGGATATGTCATCGTCCGGAAAAGCAGCCTGGTGCATCGGGGTTCGCAGGTCGCCGGGGTCGAACGCGTAGACCCGGACGCTGCCGGTGCACTCCGCGCCGAGCACCGCGCTGATCTGCTCGAGCGCGGCCTTGGTGGATCCGTAGCCGCCCCAGCCCGGGTAGACCGCGCCGGCCGCGTCCGAGGTGATGTTGACGATCGTGCCGTGGCGCTCGGCCAGCACCGGCAGCGCGAGCTGGATCAGGCCCAGTGGCGCGATCACGTTGACCCGGAACAGGTCTTCCAGCGAGCTGAGCGGGAACTCGCCCAGCGACGGCAGCGGACTCGGGCCGAGACCGCCGGCATTGTTGACGAGCAGGTCGAGGCCACCGAGTTCGGTGCAGGCGGAGACCAGTTCGCGGCGGTGGCGGGCGTCGGTCACGTCACCCGGATGCGGGTGGACGCGGGGCAGGTCGCCGACCGCGTGCGTCAGCCGGGAGGCGCCCCGGGCATCGACGACGACCTCCCACCCCTCCTGGGACAGGGTGCTGGTCAGGGCTAGTCCGAGACCGCTGGAGGCACCGGTGATGAGTGCGACGGGCATGTCTTCTCCCGAGTTCGAGTGGTTTTCGCTTCATCAGCATCTTGCTAGTTGAATTCAACTTCAGGTCTAGTACCCTGACCGCATGACTTCCGACGAGAAGCCACGGGCCGATCAGCTGCTCACGATCGGCGAGCTGACCCAGCGCAGTGGCCTGGCCGCCTCGGCGCTGCGCTTCTACGAGCGAGAGGGCCTGATCTGCGCCACCCGCACCTCCGGGGGGCAGCGGCGCTACGAGCGCGCGGTGCTGCGCCGGCTGGCGTTCATCCGGGCGGCCCGCAGTGTCGGCCTCTCGCTGGACGAGGTGCGTGACGCGATGGATCGTCTGCCCGCCGCCCGCACCCCGACCAAGGCCGACTGGACCGGCATCTCGCGGTCCTGGTCGCGGCGCCTGGACGAGCAGATCGATGCACTCACCGCCCTGCGCGACAAGCTCGACTCGTGCATCGGGTGCGGCTGTCTCTCCCTGGCCCGCTGCCGCATCTCCAACGCCGAAGACCGGGCGGCCCAGGCCGGGCCGGGCGCGGCCTACCTCCCCCCGGCCCTACGCCGCCCCGCGCAGTAAACCCGCCGGGCTCGGCGATTCGGCCCGGCCGATCCGGCGACCGGGTGTTTACTGGTCACCGCGTCCGCCAGCGGTCGGTCCCACGACCTGGCCTGCACCGACGACGCCGTCGCAACGTACGGACGAGGGGTTCGCCGTGCTTGCACAGGTGGTCGCGGGTGTGGTCGGGTTGCTGCGGCCGGATCAGATCAAACGGGGGAAAGCATTTCGTGAGTAGGAGTTTTCGGCTGCTCATCATTGAGGACCAGCCGGCCGACGCGGAGTTGATGGTGGCGGAGCTGGTCCGCGCCGGCTTCGGCCCGGACTGGACCCGGGTGGACAGCATGGACACGATGCTGGCCGCCCTCGACCCGCCGCCCGGCGTGATCCTCTGCGACTACTCGCTCCCCGGTCTCGACGCGCCGACCGTGCTGGCCACCCTGAACGAGCTGCACCTCGAGGTGCCGGTGATCGTGGTCAGCGGGGCGATGGACGAGGAGACCTGCGTGAAGTCGCTGCGCCTGGGCGCTGTCGACTATCTGCTGAAAGACCGTCTTGCCCGGCTCGGGCCGGCCATCGATCATGCGCTGGAGACCCGCCGCCTCACCGCTGAGAAGCGGGAGGCGCAGCGCCGCGAGCGGGAGATCTCCGCGATCCTGGCCGGGCTGGTGAAGAACTCCCCGGCGGCGATCAGCGTGAAGGCGGTGGACGGGCGCTACCTGCTGGCCAACCGGCAGTTCGAGATGCTCTGCGACATGGCCCCGCTGAGCCTGCTCGGCAAGATCGACGCGGAGATCTTCCCGGCCGAGAAGGCCCGCGAGATGACCGAACTCGATGCTCGCTGCCTGCACACGTCGATCGTGGTGGAGCGCGAGGAGGAGTTCCGGGGGCCCGACGGGGCGCGCAGCCTGCTCTGTGTGCGCTACCCGATCAGCGACGACGACGGGGACATCTTCGGCATCGGTGCCATCTACACCGAGATCACGAAGCAGAAGCGGGTGGAGTACGACCTGCGGGCGGCCCGGGCCGACATCATGTCGCGCGCCGAGAAGCTGGCGGCCGGCAACAACCAGCTGCGTGAGATGGACCGGATGAAGACCGATTTCGTCGCCGCCGTGAGTCACGAACTGCGCAGCCCGCTGGCCTCGGTGCGGGGCTACGTGGAGATGCTGCGCGAGGGCGGGCCGGGAATGGATCCCGAACTCAGCCACAAGTTTCTGGACATCATCGACCGGAACAGTGTGAACGTCCTCAATTTGCTCGAAGATCTTCTGGTGCTCTCCCGGACCGAGGCGGGGCCCGCGGGATCCGGTCAGTTCCAGGCCATCTCGTTTCCTGACCTGGTGGAGTCGTCGGTCGCCACGGTGGAGCCGGCGGCCCGTCAGGCCGGCCTGACGATCCAGGTGCGGCTGGCCGATCGGCTGCCGGTCGTGGCGGGTGACGCCTCGCAACTGGAGCGCGTGCTGGTGAACCTGCTGGACAACGCCGTGAAGTTCTCGCCGCGGCCCGAGCGGGCCGGCTCCCGTCCGCTCGGGCGCCGCCCGGACGTCGTGGTGCTGGAGGTGTCCGCGATCCCGTCGGGAGTGCGGCTGGAGGTGCGTGACCAGGGCATCGGCATCTCGCAGGCGGAACAGGCCAAGCTCTTCACCCGGTTCTTCCGGGCCCGGTCGGCGACGGAGCGCGGCATTCCCGGCACCGGGCTGGGCCTGGCCGTGGTGAAGGGCGTGGTCGACGCGCACCGCGGTGCGATCCGCGTCGACTCCGCCCCGGGCCGCGGCACCACGGTGGCCGTGGACCTGCCCGCCTGACGAGCTACATGCGCGCCGCGAAGCTCGTGGCGGTGGCGGCCTCTTCGTAGTCGAGCTGTTCCAGCAGGTCCCGCAGCACCTCGTCGTCGAGGTTGCCGGCGTCACGCTCGGCGATCAGCGCCTGGCGCTGGGCCGTGAGCATGCGCTGACGCAGCAGGCGCACGCCCCGGGTCAGGTCCTTGCGGGCCAGTTCCCGCAGGGCGGGGTCGTCCTCGTCGTCCGGCAGCAGGTCCTCGCGAGTCTCCTGGGCGTGCCGGAACCGCTCGGCGATCCCCTCCAGCAGGGCCGGGTCACACCCGTCCGGCGGATCGGCCAGCGTGTCCTTCACCGCCTGCCGCGAGGCGGCACGGGACACCTCCCGGGCGTAGGTGCGTTCCTGCATCTCCTTGGCGTGCTCGACCTCGCTGGAGATGTCCAGCCTCTTCACCAGGATCGGCAGGGTCAGGCCCTGGATCAGCAGGGTGCCGACGGCCACCACGAACGCGGTGAACTGGATGACCGAGCGACCCGGGAACGGTTCGCCGGCCTCGGTCAGCACCGGCACACCGGCCGCGGCGGCCAGGGTGACCACGCCCCGCATGCCGGTCCAGGAGAGCAGTGCGTTGGTCTGCCAGGTCGCACCGCGGGTGCCGGCCTTGGCGGTGGCCGGCCGGAGCCCGGAGTCGACGCGCTGGTTCTCCGGTGCGGGAGCGGTTCGCAGACCCTGGCGGATCAGCTTCTTCCCACTGGCGAAGGCGAAGATCCACACCGGGCGGATGACCATCACCGTGAGCAGGACCAGCAGCGAGGCGCTGAGCACCAGGCCGACCGGCTCGTGGTGGGTCCCGAACACATCGTCGATGATGAACTTCATCTGCAGGCCCATGTAGGCGAAGACGAAGGCCTCGAGCAGGGCGTCGATGCTGCTCCAGAGCTGACGTTCTTGCAGCCGGGTGGCGAAGCCCGCGGTGGTGGAGTTGTGCCCCACCCAGAAGCCGGCCATCACCACGGCGAGCACGCCGGACCCGTGCAGTTCTTCGGCCAGCAGGTAGGCCGAGAAGGGCACGACCAGGCCGAGCACGGTCTCCAGGCCCGGGTCGTGCAGGCGCTTGCGGATCCAGAGCACCACTACGGCCAGGACCAGGCCGACCAGGGTGCCGACCACCGAGGTGTAGACGAAGAACAGCGCCGGGTTGTCGACCACGGTGTGGCTGCCGGTGACCGCGGCGACCCCCACGCTGAACAGCGTCAGGGCGGCGGCGTCGTTGATCAGGCTCTCACCGGTGAGGATCGTCATCACCCGGTTGGGCACACCCAGGGAGCGGCCGATCGCCACCGCGGTGACGGCGTCGGGCGGCCCGACCACCGCCCCGAGCACCAGGGCCGCGCCGAAGGTCATCTCCGGTACGGCCTTCCAGGCCACCCCGGCCACCACGAACGCCGTGACGAGGACCAGCACCACACCGAGCCGCAGGATCGGCTGGATGTTCTGCACAAACTTGGGCACCGAGAAGTCCAGCGCCGTGGAGTAGAGCAGCGGGGGCAGGACGATGCCGAGGATGATGTGCGGTTCGAGCTCGAGCTGCGGCATGCCGGGGATGAACGAGGCCGCGAGCCCCACGACGAGCACCACCAACGGAGGCTGTAGCCCTTTTCGGTGGGCCAGCCCGGTCACCGCGATGGCCGCGATCACCACCAGCAGTAGCTGAACGCCGTTCATTGTTCTCGTCCTCCCGAGGGCCGTGACGGGTCATCGAAGTCCGAGCAGGACCCAAGCCATCTCCGGGAAGTGGGAGAGAGGTCCGCCGGGCCGGGGACGGATCACCCGGACGCCGACGCTTCAGATGGGCCTCTGACCAGGCTCGTAGCCTATCGGTAGAGGAGAGGCGGGACTCCACCGGGGTCCTCGTCAGCTGCCGGTGGCGGCGAGGACGCCGCTGATCAGCGTGTCCACCATCCACCGTCGCCGCTCCTCGCGGTTCTCCTCACCCAGGGTGGTGAACTCCTCGGCCACGTCGTGGAGGTGCGGGTACATCTGCGGATCCAGCGCCCGGAAGTGCTGCATCGTGCGGTCGTCCTGCTCCGGGTTCTTCGCGGTGGCGCGGACGGCCTCCTCCGAGGCGGTCGAGGCGATGTACAGCGCGATCAGGTCTCCGGCCCAGACCCGCGTACGCCGCGAAAGACCGCCTTCCGCGAGGAGTCCCAGCATCGCCTCGGACAGGCGCAGGGAGTTCGGCCCGAGGGGCGACTGCGTGATCATCGGGCTGGCCGAGGCCAGGTCGCGGTGCCGGGACAGCGTCTCGATGGAGGTCAGGGCGAGCTGGCTCAACCGCTGACGCCAGTCGCCGGAATCGGGTGCGGGCAGCACGATGTCGCCGGCCACCCGGTCCCAGAGCAGCTCGATCAGTTCCTCGCGGTTACGCACGTAGACGTAGAGCGAGGCGGCGCCGGTGTCGAGTTTCTGGGCCACCCGGCGCATGCTCACGCCGTCCAGGCCCTCCGCGTCGAGCAGTTCCAGCGCGGCATCCACGATCGCGCCCTGACTGAGAGCCGGTTTCGCCGGACGTTCCCGACGGCTCACCGGTGCTCGTTCTGCCATCCCCGCAGCATATGGCCTCAGCGTTGAGCGAACGGTGTTCGTGCCGTACGGTGTTTGTAGCGAACATCGTTCGTCTCACGTTGGTGCAGGTCATGGAGGTAGAGCGATGAGCAAAATGGTGGACGTCGATGAGGCCCGGGCGGTCGGGTCCGGGTCGGTCACGGACAGACGGCTGACGCTGATCAGCGCCGTTCTCGCCCTCGGCGCGTTCGTCACCCTGCTCGACACCACGATCGTCAACATCGCCCTCGATCACCTGCGCCTGACCTTCGGCGCCTCGGTGTCGCAGGCGCAATGGGTCTCGACCGGCTACTTACTGGCCTTCGTCTCGGTGATCCCGCTCAGTGGCTGGCTGTCGGAGCGCTTCGGTGCGCGCAACGCCTGGCTGCTGGCGATCGGGGTGTTCCTGGCCGGCTCGCTGCTGTGCGGTCTGGCCGGGTCGCTCGACCAGCTGGTCGTGGCCCGGGTGCTGCAGGGGATCGGTGGCGGCATGGTCATGCCGGTCACCATGTCGATCGCCACCCGGGCGGCCGGGCCGAAGCGTCTGGGCAGGGCCACGGCCGTGGTCGCGCTGCCCGGTCTGCTCGGCCCGATGCTGGGCAACGTGCTGGGCGGCGCCATCGTCGAGTCGCTGAGCTGGCACTGGCTGTTCTTCGTGAACGTGCCGGTCGGCCTGGTCGCCCTGGTGGTGGGCCCGAGGCTGCTGCCCGCCGAGCCCGGCCACCGGGGTCACCGCTTCGACCTGCCCGGTTTCCTGCTCCTCACGCCCGGCGTGGTGGCCGTGGCCCTGGGCATCAGCCAGGCCACGGGTGATGAGGGCTTCGCTGCGAACAGCGCCTGGGGCCCACTCGTCGCGGGTGTCGCCCTGCTGGCCGCCTTCACCGCCTCCTCACTGCGCGCCCCCGGGACCGCCCTCGTCGATGTGCGTCTCTTCGCGCGTCCCAGCTTCGGGATCGGCAGCGTCATCACCTTCGCCGGCGGGTTCTCCACCTATGCCCTGTCGTTCCTGCTGCCGCTCTACTACCAGCAGGTGCGGGGCGAATCGGTGATGCACACCGGCGTCCTGCTCATCACCCAGGGCCTCGGCACGATCTTCTTCGTCCTCGTCGTCCGGGTTCCCGCCCAGCGTCTGGACGGCCGGGTCGTGGTGGCCGGCGGGGTGTTGCTGACCGCGCTCGGTGCCGTGCCGTTCGCCCTGGCCGCTTCGACCCCGTGGTTGCTGGCGGCGCAGTTCGCCCAGGGTCTGGGGTTCGCCGCCACCACCTTCCCGGTGATGGAGCTGGCCTTCTCGAACCTGAACCACGCCGAGATCCCGCGTGGCAGTGCCGCATTCAGTGTGGTGCAGCGAGTTGGGGCGCCGTTCGGCGTGGCCGTGGTAGCCGTGATCCTGCAGCGCCTGCTGAACGACGCCACCGCGCCCACCGATGCCTTCGCCACGACGTTCCGGTGGATCGTCGGCCTGAGCGCCGTACCGCTGGTGCTGTCCTTCTTCATCCCGTCCGGGCGGGACGGGGAGCCGGAGCCGGTCGTGAGCCCGCCGGCCGCACGGTGACCGGTGGCGTCAGTGCGCCATGGTGGTGAGCAGGCGGGCGACGTCGCTGAGTCTTCGCAGGGCGGCCTCGGAGTCCTTGTCCACCAGCCATCTCAGGGTGGCGCCGTCGATGGCCATCACGGCCAGGCTCGAGACCTCTTCCACGTCGCGGTCCCAGGTGGCGCCGACCAGGTCGGCCACGTGTTGCAGCACCCCGCCGCACGAGCGCACCGCGGTGTCGTACTGGAGCTGGGCCACATCGTTCAGCCGGGGCTCGCGCAGGGCCCGGGTGGTGATCTCGTACGTCAGGAGCTGGCGCCCCGGAGCGGCTTCGTGCAGGTCCCACAGTCGTTTCAGGGCCGCGTTCAGGGCGCGCTCCAGTTCGCTGGAACGCTCGTGCGCCACGGAGTCGCGCGGGGCGAGCTCCAGTGGTTCGTCCGCCACCTCGGCCGTGTCCTCGGCGATGCGCTGGGCCATGGCGACGGTCAGATCGTCCTTGGTGGCGAAGCAGTAGGAGACGAGGCCCAGGGAGACACCGGCCTCCGAGGCGACCCGGCGTGCGGTCACCGCCGCCACGCCTTCCCTCTCGCCGATGGCCAGACCGGTGTCGATGAGTTGCCGACGCCGGTCAGCGATCGGTCGGTATGCCCGCATGGCGTCAGTCAAGACTTGAACGTCCGGGCAAGTCAATGATGGTTTTACCCCGTCTATGGTCGTCCGCTTGCCGGTCAAACCGGCCCGTCATGGCCGGATGTGACAATCGCGTCGCGGAAAGTGATGGCCCGAACCGGCGGACTTCTCTGCTTCCGTACTGTCCGGAGCTCAGGAAATCGGCCGGGTCGACCGCCTGAGTTTCTCCTGGTTCCCCGTTTCCTGGTCGCCGGCCAGATGCGGACCCGGAAAAATATCGTGACGACGTGGGCCTGCCGCCGAATCGTGAATCCGAGGCCCGGCGGATAATTCGGGGGCCCGAAAAGAGGGGGAACCGAAATGTGTCGGGCTTTGACGGGACCGTCAGAAAGAGAAAATATATAGCCATGGCGACCAGGACAGTAACCGAGCTGCTCGACGACATGACCGGGCAGCAGGCCGACGAAACCGTGGCTTTCAGCATCGACGGGGTCGAGTACGAGATCGATATGACCAAGAAGAATGCAGCAGCCCTGCGTAAGGCCTTCGCCCCGTGGCAGGATGCCGCGCGCCGGGTCGGGGGGCGTAAACAGTCAGCCCTGAAGCAGGTCTCGACCGGTGTCGACAACCGCGCCGTGCGGGCCTGGGCGGCGAGCAACGGATACGAACTCTCCGAGCGGGGCCGTATTCCGGCTCACGTGATCGAGCAGTACCAGGCCGCCGGGAACTGACGGGCCTTTCCCTTACCAGTCCACCACCAGGTCGCCGGAGCCCCATCGACCGATGCTGTTCGTGCCTCCCGATGCGCCCGCACCGGGAGGCACGTCCAGGTCCGGTTCCGCCGGGCCGACGCCGGCGCGGGCGGACTCCCGGTGGGGCGGCGGGAACCTCCCGAAGTGCCGTCCCCACCGATCACCGGCACAGTGACACCCGCGGACGGACTCGCGGAGGAGGCAGCGTGCAGGACACCCTTGAGCCTGAGCCCCCCTTGCTCGCCGGCCGGTACACGCTCGGGGACGTGATCGGTAAAGGTGGCATGGGCCTGGTCTACCGGGCCAGGGACTGTGAACGTGAGCGTGATGTGGCGCTGAAGGTGCTGCATCAGATGGCACTGGAAGACGAGGTCAACCGGGCCCGGTTCACCTCGGAGGCTGCCACGCTGGCCGGTCTGGACCACCCGGGTCTGGTGTCGCTCTACGACGCCGCGACCCTCGGCGACGAGCCGTACATCGCGATGGAACTGGTCGAGGGCGAGACGCTGAGCCGTCGATGCCGCCCGAAGCCGATGTCCGCGCACGATGTGAGCCTGGTCGGCGCCAGTCTGGGCGAGGCCCTCGACTACGTGCACTCCCAGCGCATCGTGCACCGCGACCTGAAGCCCAGCAACGTTCTTCTCGGCAACGACGGCACGATCAAGCTCGGTGACTTCGGCGTGGCCCGGGCCCTGGACTGTGCCGAGCGGCTCACCGGTACCGGTCTGACCATGGGCACGGCCGGATATCTCTCCCCGGAACAGGTGCGGGGTGAGGAGATCCGCGAGTCCAGCGACATCTACTCGCTCGGGCTGGTGCTCATCGAGGCGCTCAGCGGCCGGCCGGCCTTCGACGGGGACCCGGTGGTCGTGGCGGTCGCGCGACTGCACAACCCGCCGCGTATCGACGTCGACATCCCTGCCGGACTGGCCGGGCTGCTCACGGCCATGACCGACAGCGATCCCGAACTGCGGCCGGACGCCGGTGAGGTGGCCGGTCATCTGCGTCAGTTCCACGAACTGGGTGAAGACGCCACCGGCTACCACGTCACCCAGGTGAACCTGCCCGCGCCCCTGCGCACGGCGCCCGAGTCGCCCGACATCGGCGTGCCCGCGCCGTCGCGGCACCGGCACGTGCTTCAGGCGGCGGGTGCTCCCGGCGCGCTGGAGGAACTGGCCGCGGACTTCGGGATCCCGTCCCTGCTCGACCCGACCGTGGAGCCGATGCCGGCTCCCTTGGGGAGACACGCGGGGGGCACATCCCGGTCCTCCTGGGGCTGGGGGACCTCAAGCCGTCGTCAGCGATCGGTGCCCAGCACCGATCCGCACGGGTTACCTCACCGTCGTGACCTGCGAGGTCGCCGTCGTTCTCGTCAGCGCCGGGCCGTGGTCGGCGTGGCGGCGCTCAGTGCGGCCACGTTCGGCTCGGTACTGGCGGCCGCGCTGCCGTTCATCCACTGAATTGTTTCCTGGTGCCGGGACCCGGCGTCAGGGGCCGGGTTCCAGGTGGCTCTAGCGGCTGCCCAGGCTCTGGGCCAGGTCGGTCATCGCGGCGGCGGCCTTCTCCATCTCGTCCGCGGCCTGACCGGCGAACTCGTGCAGGGCCGGCAGACGCGTGGCCAGGGTCAGCTGGGTGGTGACCACGGTGACGTCCATACCCATCGAGGTCCCCAGGGACTGGATGATGCTCGGGATCTCGTGGTCGATCGGCTCGCCCGGTGCACCCGCCCCGTACGCGGCCCCGCGGGTGGAGACCACGACCAGAGGCTTGCCCGCCAGCGGCTGGGCCGGCTTGTCGATGGACGAGGTGATGCCGCCGACGTGCACGTAGTCGATCCACGCCTTGAGCGTGGACGGCATGCTCCAGTTGTACATCGGGGCGCCGATCAGCACGACGTCCGCGTTGAGCAGCTCGCTGATGAGGACCTGCTGAAGCTGCTCGGCGCCGGCGGGCACGACCTCCTCGGGGGCCCGCAGCCGGGGCGCCCAGTGCAGTGCGCTGGTCGGCAGGTGCGGCAGCGGGTCGAGGTGGAGGTCGCGGCGCACGACCAGGTGATCGGTGCTGTTCTCGGTCCAGGCGGTGGCGAAGCGCGCGGTCAGGGCGCGGCTGACGGAGTTCTTCAGATCGGCGGAGGAGTCGAGATGCAGCAGGGTCGGCACGGATGCGGTCCTAACTCGTGGGCGGAATTGCCGCTGACTTTGCCACGAATTTGTGCCAACTTCGCGCCGGTCAGGTGTGGACGAGCGGGCCCCTGATCAGGTTCTCTGGATCTCGACCACGCCGATAGATCCATATCGTCTGATTGATGGAGCTACGGCACCGTTACGCTAGGCTAGCGACCGTTCCATTCGTGCTTGTGAGGATGGGGTTCAAGCCATCCGTGTCATTGTGCTGCGTTCTGTCGAGCAGGCCGGGAGGGCTCGATGAACCTCGTCGGCTATGCAGTGGGTTTGCTGGTCGCGATTGCGCTCGCGATTCAGGCCATCCGGGCGATCGGGCATGCGCTCGGTGGGTTGTTCGGGGCCATCGGCGACGCGTTGCTCCTCGTGGTGCAGGTGGGGGCCACGTTCTGCGCCATCCTTGCCCTGCTCCTGATCTGGCGTCGTCTGCTGCCCTACTTCCGCGGTAGCTACAACGGGCTGCGCACCAACCCGGCCTCACGGGTCGCCCTCGGGCGGGACGAGCAGTTGAGCCGGGCGGCCGAGGACGGGTCGCTCTCGGGGCTCCTGCCCGTGCGCATCACGTTGCAGCCCGAAGACCGGGTGGTGGAGCACGAAGAAAAACTTGCGGACGCGTCCCGCCTCCCTCGGTTGCGTCGCGGGCCGGGGAACTCGTGGCGGCACAAGGGCGATTGGGCGCCGTCCGGGGAAGAGCCCGAACCCCGGCGTGGGGTTGTGCCCGGTGAGCGGTCCCGAGTATCGGAACGTCCTGGTCAGGACGACGAAGCCGACGCTCGTGGGCCAGTGGTCGATCGGTCGGGCTCCGGTGGAACAGAAGACGACGAGCGCACCGGATCGGTGCGCGACGGTGCGTCCGGGAACCGTTCGGCGGGAGCACCCGCACCGGGTGCCGCCGGTGCGGGTCCAGCAGACCCGGTGGGCACGGGAGCCGGCGGTCCGGCTACCGGTGCGATCAGCATCGGCCCGGGAGCCATAGCCCGGCAGCGGACCCCCGAGCCCGGCGACCCCACTGACCCGGCTGATTCTTCCGGCCCTGAGCCGGCGACACATCCGAAGCCGCTGGAGCCGGCCGCCCGGGAGACCAGCACCCCAGATCCCTCGGCGGCGCCCGAGTCGGACCGCACCGGCAAGGCCGGATTCGCCGGTCTGATGGCCGGAGCCGCCGCAGCGTTCTCACGCTTCAGGTCGTCCGACCCGGAAGAGTCGTCCGACCCGGAAGAGCAGCCACCAGCAAGACCGGCTGGTCGCGAGTCCGTGCGACCGGAACCGTCCGAAGATCGTGAACCCCGGCGCCCTGAGCTCACGGGTCGCAAACCCGAGATCCCCGCCACGAAAACAGGCCCAGATCCGGCCGGGACACCCGCACCCAGCACCGACAAGCCCGCCGAGCAGCCCAGCGTCGAGAGAACCAGCGTCGAGCCGTCCGTGGCCCCGGCCGAGTCGGCCCCTCACGACACCTCTCAGCCCGACATCGTCGTCGACATCACCCATGCCCAGCCGCTGCCCCAGCGCCGTGCGGGGAAATCGGGGGCAGCCGAGGCGTCCGAACCTCTGCGTGATCGAGAGGCCCGGTCCCGGGCCGGCGAGACGGCCCGGCGCCCCGAACCACCAGCTCAGCCCACCGCCCAGCGCAGCGAAGAGCCCAGCGACAGCTCAGACCGTTCCGGCCGGACCGGCCTGATCGCCGGTGCAGCGGCAGGTATCGGTGCCGTGGCCGGGGCTCTGGCCGGCCGCCGCAGTGCTGAACCAGATGAACCTTCCCCCGAGAAACCGGAAGAGCGCCGCCCCGCTGATTCGGTGAAGGAACGCGCAGCCGAGCCGGAGAGCGGTTCCCCGTCCGAGTCGGGGGAGAGCCGCGGAGCCGAGCCGGGCGAGAACCGAAGGGCCGCGTCGGACGGTCCTCGTTCGTCCGCGCCGGTGGAGAGCCGAAGGCCCGAACCGGTCCGGCGGCGTTGGGCCGAACTGGAAGACCAGCGCAGGGCCGACCTGGAAGCGCGACGCAAGGCAGAGCTGGAAGAGAGCCGCCGAGACGAGTCGGAACGGGTTCGCGGGGCTGAGTCGGAACGGGTTCGTGCAGCTGAACCGGATCGAGACGGGGCGGGGCCGATGTCCGGCCGTTCGTCCGGCTCGGTTCCGGGCGCTTCGGTCGAGTCCGGGGCCGGGAGTGAGGCCCGGCCGTTGCCGGGCCGGACCCTCGATCCCGCGCTAGCCCGCGCGACCGAGCCGGAGTCGGCGGACTCCGTCGAGTCGGGGTCGGACCGTAGTGCTGAGTCAGGGCCGGAACGTGCGATCGAGCCAAAGCCGGATCGTGGCGCTCCGTCCCGCTCCGACGACAACCGTGAGGCGCCACCGGAGCGAGGGGTAGCGCCTGAAGCTGGTCTCGGGGCCGACAGTGCTACTGAGGCGAAGAGTGCTGAGGAGTCGGCTGCTGCCGGGCGCCCTACTGAATCGGCACGGGGGCGAACAGACGGTCTGAGCGGGGCCGGGTCCCGCCAGGTTGGTCAAGGGTCCGGAACGACGTCCTCCTCAGAATCGCCGCCGATGGGCGTGAGAACTGGGCCGGTCATCGTTCCGCAGATGCTTCCGACGCCGGCGAAGCCGAAGGCCGGGGGGCGTCCGGAGTCCGGTGTGATTCCGGTGCTCGGGGCCGCGGATCACGACGACCGCCGGGTCGACCAGGAACTGGACCAGGAACTGGACCAGGAACTGGACCAGGAACTGGACCAGGAACTGGACCAGGAAGACGAGCAGGCGGCCGAGGCCTCTACCGGCCGGGGCCCCGCACCGTCGCCCGCACCGATCAGCGCGATGCGTCGCCGGCCGGGATCGCTCCCGGCCCGGCGCACCCAGGAGCCGTACGACCCGTCGAAACATCCCTACCAGGACTCCGACAGCCCCGACGACGACCTTCCGGTGCCGCGCCTCTCGCAACTCCTGTCGCAGTCCAAGCGCCGGGTGATGGACCGTGCCCGCAAGGTCCTGCCGGGGCAGGACAACGCCGAGGGAAACGAGACCTCGAAGTCGGCACCGGGTGCCGCTCCGGGAGCGACACGGGCCCGGAGGAACGAGAGTGCGGAGCCGGGCGCATCCACGGGGGCGACACGGGCCCGGATGAACGAAAGCACCGATCCGACAACGGATGCCTCCCCCGGAGCAACCCGGGCCCGGATGGACGAGACCCCGAAGTTCACACCGGGCCCGACCCCCGACCCGCGAACGGCCGCCGCTGATAAGGCATCTGGAAGAACGGAAAACCTCGGCCCGGCAGCGGCACTCAGTGCGGCCGCGGCGGAGGGCACTGCGATCGGCGCCGATCACCAGGACGCCGAAGAGTCGAAGACCGAACCTCCCCACACATCCCAGCCAGACGCCCGCAAGGCCCGGCCCCACCGCCCCAGCCTGCGTGAGGCCATGGGGCGCTCGCGGTCCAAGACCCCTGAGACGCCATCCACGAAGCCTGGCCAGAGTGAGATCAGTCCGGCCCCGGGTGTGCAGAAGGACCCGGAAGGCGTTGCCGAAGAGGGAAAACCGGGTGCGGCGCGCATCGGGTCGGCGGCGGATCCGACAAGGGATCAAACGCCGGGTGGGAATCCGGAATCGGGTGCCGGGCTGCGCTCGGGCTCGAACTCGGGGGCGGGTGAGGTCCGCAGTTCCGGCGAGGGCCGGGATTCGCGGGCGAGCCGAGTTGGCCAGGAGGGGGGTCCGGGCGAAACCGCTTCTGCGGCTGGACGCCCGGTTGTTCCTGGTGCCATATCGGTACCGGCCACACCGGAAAGCCCGGCCGCACCGGAGCGTGAGGCCGCGGCGCAGAACCCGATCACGTCGGGGCGTCCGGCTGCGGACACCAATACCGATCAGCCTGCTGATTCCACCCAGGCGTCCGACGAAAGCGCTGCTGCCCCGTTGCCGGTCCGTGTTAAAGGCTCGGCGCGCAAGCCCGGGTCGGCATCGCCGGCCCCGGGAACATCGCCGAGTCGTTCAGAACCTTCCGGGCAGGACGCGCCGGAACGCTCGGGCGCCGGGCACGACACCCCGGCCAGCTGGGCGGAGAAGCCGTACTCGTTCTTCGGGCTCGGGGACGAGGTGGGCCCCGACGACGAGGGCGTGCTGAACCATGCCCTGGCTGATCGGGACGACGACCAGTCCTCTCGTTCGGGGGGAGAGGGGAGTGAGGGGCCCGACGAGTCCCTCGAGACCGCCGCCGAGATCGCTGCCGCTGCTGACCTGGCCGAGTCCGACGTGGCCCGGGGAACCACCCCGGACGACGACAACAGCAGCGATACCCGGCACCGGCCCGATGCCTCTGGGGCCGCTGCTGCTCCGGGCCCGGCCGCTCCGGGCCCGGCCGCTCCGGGCCCGGCCGCTTCGGGTTCGGCTACTTCGGGTTCGGCTACTTCGGGTTCGGCCGCTTCGGGTTCGGCCGCTTCGGGCTCGGCTACTTCGGGCTCGACCGCTCCCGTCTCGGCTACTCCCTCCTCTGCCGCTCCCACCGCCCCCGAGGCCCTGGACGGATCGATCACCTCGGCCGGCACGGCCGAGAGCTCGTCCTCCGAAGACACGCTTCAGGGTGACGAGGTGAGCCCGTCCGACGAGGACGAGTCACTGGCCGCGGGTATCCCGACGCCACCGCGGTCGATCCCGGGGCAGCGGGAGCGCGTGCTGCTGAGCCCGGCCAACGAACTTCCGGAGCGGGCACCGCGCCGGTCACCGGCCCGGGAGGAACAGCCGCACCAGCTGAGCCGGAACACCCATCGCATCAAGCTGCTGCACATCGACCTCGAAGACCGGCTCGCCGACGAGGCCGTCTGCCAGGCGGTACTGGAACTGGCCGGGGCCCCGGACGACGAGGTCGTGCGCCAGATCCTGCTCGACGCCCTGCGTGACGCCCTCACCAGCGACGGCAGCGCCGTCACCGAGTCGGGCTCGCAGCTCCAGGTGACCACGCTGCGCGGGTCCGGTGGCGAAGTGGCCAAGATCCTGGACGGCCTGGTGCTGATGCGCGACCTCAGCCCGCGCCCCGCGGGCCCCCGCGCCGGCGTGCCCGGGGTGACCACATCGTCCTCAAGCACCGATCGGCAAGTGCACGAAGACCTCGTCTACGCCGTCGCCCCGACCCGCCTGACCCGTCACCTGCTCTCGACCGACCAGGGCTTCACCCGGGCACTCGCCAGCTGGGCGCTGCCCCGCGACGGCTCCGACCGGGCCGAACACGAGGCCGCCTTCCAGCACGCGGTCGCACGGATTCCGGCCGACCTGATCGAGACCATGAAAGACGCGGCCCGGCTGGCCCCACCCCTGTTCGGGGTACCGCTGCGGATCGACCGCTCGAACGGCATCGTGGTCACCCTGCCCGAAGACCAGGCGCACGAGGTGCCCGGCGAGGGTTTCCCGCCGGAGTGGCGCAGCTCCGAACGTCGCTTCCATAACTAGAGCTTCGAAAGCTCAAGATCCGCGCTGTTCTCTGTGTGGGTTCAGGGTCGCCCGGCGGAAGTTTCCGCACTCGGACAGGCTCGATCGCCTGTTCGAGTGCATCCGCGCGCCCCACTACTGCGGGCGGGCGACCGTCTACTTGGATACACATCTCCGCTGACGACTCGGGTACCTGGCTCTACTGCACAGTCCATATAGACCACGCCTCCCGAGCCAGGGGCGAGCCAGGGAGGGCGAGTGTTCCGCGCAGGACGCGTTCGTACGATCGGTGGGGCGGCGCTCGCCCTGGTTTCATCGGCTCTGGTGACGGTGCTGGTGTCCCAGCCCGCGATGGCAGCCTCGTCCGCGACCCGGACGATCGGCTGGACCGACCTGGCGCCGACCCTGATCCGCCCGAACACGGACTACACGCAGCTCGCCACGGCCACCAAGGTTCCGGGCACGACCGACGGCAAGGCCCTCAAGCTGACCCTGCCGGCGAACCCGGAGGCCGGCCCGATGGGTGGCGTCGGCTTCGAGACGACGAAGGCTTACCAGTACGGCACTTTCGGCACCCGGATGAAGACGGCCGACTGCACCGGCCAGAACGCGCCCGGTGTGGTCTCGGCGGCGTTCACCTACTCCCGCGACCACAACGACACCAACGGCAACGGCGTCACGGACAACAACGAGATCGACTTCGAGATTCTCTGCTCGCAGCCCGACGTGGTCTGGATGACCATCTGGACCGACTACAGCGAGACCTCGAACAACCTGCGCTCGATCTCACGGGTGGTGAATGTGCGCACCGGACAGGTGCTCTACAACTGCTACATCGTGTCGTACGGCACCGGCTGCCAGACCCCGCAGGCGGGCGAGAACGTGCCGGCGAAGACCCAGCCGATTCCGGGCTTCGACGCCTCGAAGCAGTTCCGCACCTACAAGTTCGACTGGCAGCCCGACCACATCACCTTCTACACGTTCGACAACCAGAACCGGAAGGTCGTGCTCTGGGACTACCGCGGCCCGGCCGACCGCATCCCCCACACCCCGTCGCTGTTCATGCAGAACGTCTGGCACAGTGCCCACTGGGACCCGTTCGGCGGCGGCTCCGCCCACAACCGTCCGACGGCCGCCAGCACCGCATTCATCGACAGCACGTTCCTCCCGCAGTAACGTTTCCTTGGGCGTCAAATAGTTGGACGTCCAAGTGTCTCAGCGGGGAGGCGCACGGTGGCGGTTCCGGACGAAGTGGGCAACAGCGACAGCAACGGCTTGAGGACGACGAAGAGCCCCGATCTCTCGGCCCACCCGGGCGGGGGTAGGGGTTTCGGGGAACGGCCGGGCTCGATCCACGGCAGCGATCACGGCGCGGTGCCTGACTCGACGGTGGAAAGGCGCCCGGTCCGGTTCGTCACCGCGGCCAGCCTGTTCGACGGTCACGACGCCTCGATCAACATCATGCGGCGCATCCTGCAGGCCCAGGGGTGCGAGGTGATTCATCTGGGCCACGACCGCTCCGTGGACGCCGTGGTCGCGGCCGCGATCCAGGAAGACGTTCACGGCATCGCGATCAGCTCCTACCAGGGTGGTCACGTCGAGTACTTCGGCTACCTGATGGATCTCCTGGCCGAGCGGGGTGCCCCGGACGTGCGGGTGTTCGGTGGGGGCGGCGGGGTGATCGTTCCCGGCGAGATCGCCCTGCTGAAGGCCAGGGGGGTGCTGATCTTCTCGCCGGACGACGGACAGCGCCTGGGCCTGGCGGGCATGATCAGCTCGGTGGTGCAGACGTCGGACCGCGATCTCACGAGCACGGCACCGGACCTCGACGAGCTCCGCGCCGGATCGGATCCGGCACTGGCCCGGGCAATCTCGGTGATCGAGGCGGCCAGCGCCGACGCGGCCTGGATCGCGGCACTACGGGAGAGCGCGGGATCGGCCCCGGTGCTCGGCATCACCGGCACCGGCGGCTCGGGCAAGTCGTCGCTCACCGACGAGCTGATCCGCCGTCTGCGCACCGACCAGCAGGACAAGCTCCGCGTGGCCGTGATCGCCGTCGACCCCACCCGGCGCCGGGGCGGAGGCGCGCTGCTGGGCGACCGGATCCGGATGAACGCTCTGCAGCCCGGCCGCACCTTCTTCCGTTCCCTGGCCACCCGCGGCGCCGGCGGTCAGGTGCCCGAGCACCTGCCCGACGTGATCAATGCATGCCGCGCAGCGGGTTACGACCTGGTCATCGTCGAGACCCCGGGTATCGGCCAGGGTGACACCGGCATCGTCGACCTGGCCGACGTGTCGCTGTACGTGATGACGCCCGAGTTCGGGGCCGCGTCGCAGCTCGAGAAGATCGACATGCTCGACTTCGCCGACGCGGTGGCGATCAACAAGTTCGAGCGGCGCGGTGCGCTCGATGCCCTGCGCGACGTGAGCAAGCAGGTCGCCCGTAACCGCGAGGCGTTCGGCGTGCCCTGGGACCAGATGCCCGTCTTCGGCACCAGCGCGGCTCAGTTCAACGACGACGGCGTGACGGCCCTCTATCAGCACCTGCGCAGTCTGCTCGTGGCCAAGGGGCTGCCTGTGGCCGACGGCGTGCTGCCGGAGGTGACGGCCAGGACATCGACCCAGTCCGCCGCGGTCGTGCCCCCCGAGCGGGTGCGCTACCTGGCCGAGATCGCCGACACGGTCAGGGGATACCGCCGGGAATCCGTAGAGGTGGCAGAGGCGGCGAGAAAGGCCCAACACCTCCGGACGGCTCTGAGCGAACTGGATTCCTCCGTGATCAGGCAGAACCTCCCCGGGGAAGTTTCGCCTGATCACGAACAAAGTGTGCTCGCGGCGAAAGCCGACGCGTTCGAACGATTGGTGCCCACCGACGTCCGCCATCAGTTGACCGAATGGCCCGACACCGTGCGCCAGTACGCGGGGGAGGAGTTCGCGGTCGATGTCCGGGGCCGCACACAGAGCACGAAGCTGCGCCGCCTGACGCTCTCGGGTTCGTCGATCCCGCGGGTCGCCCTGCCCCGCACCACCGACCACGGCGATCTGGTGCGGTACCTGCGCGAGGAGAATCTGCCCGGAGTATTTCCTTTCACTGCGGGGGTTTTCCGGTTCAAGCGGGATGCCGAGTCGCCGGCCCGGATGTTCGCCGGCGAGGGCGACGCGCAGCGCACCAACCGCCGCTTCCATCTGCTGGCGCAGGGTCAGCCCGCGACCCGGCTGAGCACGGCCTTCGACTCGGTGACCCTGTACGGCCGCGACCCCGACCTGCGGCCCGACATCTACGGCAAGGTCGGCACTTCCGGGGTCTCCATCGCCACGCTCGACGACATGCGCCAGCTGTACCAGGGTTTCGACCTCTGTGACTCCACTACCTCGGTCTCGATGACGATCAACGGCCCGGCCCCGGCGATCCTGGCGATGTTCCTGAACACGGCCATCGATCAGCAGCTGGAAGCGCATCCGGGCGAGGACCCGGCCGCCGTCCGGCAGAGGGTCCTGAGTACGGTTCGCGGCACCGTGCAGGCTGACATCCTCAAGGAAGACCAGGGCCAGAACACCTGCATCTTCAGCACCGAATTCTCGCTGCGGGCCATGGCGGATGTTCAGGAGTGGTTCATCGCCAACGGTGTTCGCAATTTCTACTCGGTCTCGATCAGCGGCTATCATATCGCCGAGGCCGGGGCCAACCCGATCAGCCAGCTGGCTTTCACCCTGGCCAACGGATTCACCTACGTGGAGAGCTATCTCGCGCGGGGTATGGCGATCGACGACTTCGCGCCGAACCTGTCGTTCTTCTTCAGCAACGGTATGGACGCCGAGTACACGGTGCTCGGACGGGTCGCCCGGCGGATCTGGGCGGTGGCGATGCGGGAGCGTTACGGCGCGGGTGAGCGCAGCCAGAAGCTCAAGTACCACGTGCAGACCTCGGGCCGGTCGCTGCACGCGCAGGAGATGAACTTCAACGACATCCGCACCACGCTGCAGGCCCTCTGCGCGCTCTATGACAACGCGAACTCGTTGCACACCAACGCCTACGACGAGGCGGTGACCACCCCGACCGAGGCCTCGGTGCGCCGGGCGCTGGCGATCCAGCTGATCATCGACGCTGAATGGGGCCTGTCGATGAACGAGAATCCTCTCCAGGGCTCCTACATCGTCACCGAACTCACCGATCTGGTCGAAGAGGCCGTGCTGGCGGAGTTCGAGCGCATCAGTGAACGTGGCGGGGTGCTGGGGGCGATGGAGACCGGGTATCAGCGGGGCCGGATCCAGGACGAGTCGATGCTGTACGAGCAGCGCAAGCACGACGGGTCGCTGCCGCTGATCGGGGTGAACACGTTCCTGGGGCCGGACGAAGCGACGAGCGTGGGGCACCAGGGCCTGATCCGGGCCACCGAGCGGGAGAAACAGTCGCAGCTGGACCGGTTGCACCGGTTCCACGACGCGCATCGCCACGAGGCGCCCGCGGCCCTGGCTGCCCTCAAGCAGTCGGCGGCGGCCGGGGGCAACGTGTTCGCCGAGTTGATGAACGCCGTACGCTGCTGCTCCCTGGGCCAGATCACCGAGGCGTTCTTCGAGGTCGGCGGCCAGTACCGTCGCAACGTGTGAGGTTTCCGTGAGCAAGCTGCCTTTCGACCCGATCGACGAGGCTCAACGCCAGTGGGTCGCGCACGGCTGGGAAGACGCCGCGCCCGGCATGGCCGCCGTGACCTCGATCGTGCGGGCCCATCAGATCCTCATGGCGAGGGTGGAGGAGTCGCTGCGGCCGCACGACCTGACCTTCTCCCGCTACGAACTGCTCCAGCTGCTGGCCTTCACCAGGACCGGGGCGCTGCCACTCTCGCGGATCGGCGCCCGGCTGCAGGTGCATCCGGCCAGCGTCACCAACGCGGTCGACCGGTGTGAGCAGCGGGGTCTGGTGAAGCGGGTGCCGCACGCCACCGACCGGCGCACCACCCTGGCCGAGATCACCGATCCTGGGCGGGAACTGGTGTCCAAGGCCACCGAGAGCCTGAACCGTGAGGTCTTCACCGCGCTGGGCCTGGACGAAGAGGCGATTGGCGAGCTGACCGGCGTCCTCAAGCATTTTCGTCAGGCGCACGGTGACTTCTCGTGAACAGCGGCCAATGATGGACGACGACCTCGGGGCACCCGTTCGGGTGCCGGTCACGGTGGGGCGGGTCGTCTCGATCGTTCCGTCGCTCACCGAGAGCCTGGCCGCGACCCGGCCGGGTCTGCTGGTGGGGGCGACCGACTGGTGCACCCATCCCGGCGATCTGGGCGTCGTCCGGGTGGGTGGTACCAAGAATCCCGATCTTGAGGGGATTCAACGGCTCGCGCCGGATCTCGTGGTCGCGAACGAGGAGGAGAACCGGCCGGACGACCTGAGGGCGCTGCGCGAGGCCGGGCTGAACGTCTGGGTGACGCGGGTGCGTACGGTGCCCGAGGCGTTCACCAGTCTGCGGCGGATGCTGGCGGTGGCCTGCGGGCCGGAGGTTCCCGGCTGGTTGCTCGACGCCGAAAAGGCTTGGTCGTCGGTTTCTCCCGGGCCGGCGCAGCGGGTGATCGTCCCGATCTGGCGGCGTCCGTGGATGGTGGTGGGCCGCGACACGTTCACGGGCGATGTGCTGGCCCGGCTCGGGCAGTTCAACGTCTTCGGGGATCACGCCGAGCGGTACCCGAAGATCCCGCTGGACGAGTTGCGCTCGGTGGAGGCCGATCTGGTGGTGCTACCGGACGAGCCCTACGCGTTCACCCGCGGCGACGGCCCGGAGGCTTTCGAGCCCGTGCCCGCGGCGCTCGTCAGCGGCCGGCATCTGACCTGGTACGGGCCGAGTCTGGCGCAGGCTCCGGAGATCCTGCGGCGGCAACTGAGCTGAACCGAGGTCCGGGGCACCCCCCGTGGGAGATGCCCCGGACCACGTGGATCAGTTGACGACAGACCCGCCGACGACCGCGATGAACTGCTCCGGGCGGAAGGTCAGAACCACCCGGACGTCAGCATCGTTGATCGGGTAGACGTTGCCGTAGCGGATCTGGAGCGAGTGGTAGAAGGACGCGTCCGCGTCGTCGTCTTCCACCGACTCCAGCTTCGCCCGGACCTCGACGAACCGGTAAGGGTTTTCCGGGTCCAGCACCGACAGCGCCACGCGGGGCTCGTTCTGCAGGTTCGCGAACTTCTGCCGGTTCTTCGTGTGCGTCAGCTTCAGCACCTCGCCGTCCCAGGCGAACCACATCACGCTGCTCTGGGGTGACCCGTCGGGACGGATCGTGGCCAGGTGGGCGAAATTGGCTCTTTCGAGCAGGTCCTTGTGACTTTCCGGAAGGGCCCTGGTTGCCATGCTCTCACTCCTGCGTTCGAGGCCGGACGGTGTTGCCCAACGCTACTCCGGGCGTTCGGAATCGTCCTGTTCCACCGGCACGCGCAGCGGCCGGAGAAAGACCCAGGCCAGCATGACGGCCGCGAACACCAGCAGGCCGATGCTCACCCGGGTGTTCAGGTTGACGCCGTCGGCGCGGTCGATCTCACTGGCGTCGGTGAACCACAGGCCCATGACCAGGAGGATCACACCGTAGATCCCCATCAGCCCGCCGATGATGGTGCGGATGTCGAAGGCGCCCGCCGTGGTGGTTTTCTCTGTCGGTTCCGGTGTCTCTGCCATGACGGTGGCTCCTTAGAAGAAGATGATGTTCAGGGCCACCACGAGCACGCCGGCCACGCCCACCAGCATCGGGGTGGAGCGGTACCAGACCGCCTCGTCGCCCGTGCGGTTCTCGCTCAGGTCGGCCTTCGGCGTCAGGGAGTAGACCAGCCCCCGCAGCTCGGACTCGGGCTTCGGCTTGGTCACCATCGTCACCAGCACGCTGATCACGATGTCGGCCACGAAGGCCACGCCCGCCGCCAGGAAGCTCGCGCCCTGGCCCTGCAGGCTGATCACGTCGGTTTCGGAGAGGATGAAGATGAAGATGGCAGAGCTGGTTCCGACCACCAGGCCGACCCAGCCGGCCGTGGCCGTCATGCGCTTCCAGAACATCCCGAGGATGAACGTGGCGAACAGCGGGGCGTTGAAGAACGAGAACAGCTGCTGCAGATAGTCCATCAGGTTCGAGTAGCCCGACGCGATCACCGCGGTGAAGATCGCGGCGATGGTGGCAACGATGGTGATGACCCGGCCGACCTTGAGGTAGTACTCGTCGGGGCGGTCCTTCACCACGTAGGTCTGCCAGATGTCGTAGCTGAACACCGTGTTGAAAGCGCTGATGTTCGCGGCCATACCGGCCATGAACGAGGCCAGTAGACCGGTGATGGCCAGGCCCAGCAGGCCGTTCGGCAGCAGGTCACGCATGAGCAGCAGCAGCGCGTCGTTGTAGGTGACGTTGCCGCCGGTGCCGCCGTTCGCCTTGTACTGCACCATCTCCTGCACCGAGACCGCGGCGATCATGCCGGGGATCACGACGATGAAGGGGATGAACAGCTTCGGGAAGGCGCCGATCACCGGGGTGCGGCGGGCGGCCGACATGCTCTTGGAAGCCATCGCGCGCTGGACCTCGACGAAGTTCGTCGTCCAGTAACCGAACGAGAGCACGAAGCCGAGGCCGAAGATGATGCCGAAGACCGAGAGGAAGTCGTTGTCGAAGCCGGAGAGCTCGTTACCGGGCCAGGCCGAGAGCTGTTCCGCGCCACCCGGGCTCGCCGTGATCTGGTCTTTCAGGCCTTCCCAGCCGCCGACCTTGTGCAGGCCCGCCAGGGTGAGCGGCAGCAGGGCGGCCACGATCACGAAGAACTGGAGCACCTCGTTGTAGATCGCGGCGGACAGCCCGCCGAGCGTGGTGTAGACCAGCACGATGGCCGCGGCCGCGATCAGCGAGACCCAGAGCGGCCAGCCCAGGAGAACATTCACGATGGTGCCGAGCAGGTACAGGTTCACGCCGGCGATCAGCACCTGGGCGAGCGCGAAGCTCAGCGCGTTCACCAGGTGGGCGGTCGGGCCGAACCGGCGCAGCATGAACTCTGGCACCGAGCGCACTTTCGAGCCGTAGTAGAACGGCATCATCACCACGGCGAGGAACAGCATCGCCGGAACGGCGCCGATCCAGAAGTAGTGCATGGTCGGCAGGCCGTACTGCGCGCCGTTGGCCGACATGCCCATGATCTCGATGGCGCCGAGGTTCGCGGAGACGAACGCGAGGCCGGTGACCCAGGCGGGCAGCGATCGGCCGGACAGGAAGAAGTCGATACTGCTCGACACCTGCCGACGGGCCAGCACACCGATACCGAGCACCACGGCGAAATACGACGCCAGGATCACGTAGTCAATGGCAGACGCATCCAGGCGGAGGACGTCCGAGTCCACAGGAACTCCCTTGTACTGACCGGGTTCCATATGGCCGAAACCCGGTTCGGGTACACCATGTATAAACCCGGTTCAAGGAGATCGCAATTCGGGCTAACCCATTAGTAACGCTTGGGGATTGGCTTCGGTTCCCGGATGTCGCGAGCCCGTGTTTGGCTCTGGACGCCGTGAGGTTCGGGCTTCGGACTCTGACCAGCGACGATTGACTCCCGCGGTGGCTTCTCGGCTGATCGCGCGGTCTGGCTCGCATCGCGAGGTGGTGTCCGTCACCAGGTGGATGGCGGTCGGGTAGCTGAACAGTTACTGCGGCGGTCGTGGTTACTCAAAGCGATGAAGGCTTGAACCGGAAGGTAATTTGGGAAAATCCCGTAAGCACAAAGCGCCTCACCAATCGGACAATTCGGCTAACTAGGAAACCCTACATGGAGCGGTGGTGTTACTCTCGGCAAGGTCGCTGGCCGCTACTAGGGGCGTCCGACTACGGAGAGAAGGGTGAGCGGTGGTGGAGTACCAGGAGGGCACTCCGAGTCCGGCTGCTCGCCGAGACGGTGGCGGGTCCGCGCGTGTCGCGCGGGAGAAGTCGCGGCTGCGCCGAAAGCTGAGCGCGGAGCTTCGTGGCATGAGGCCGGATGGCTGGACGCAGGCCCAGGTGGCGACGAAGCTGCACTGGTCCGAGTCCAAGCTGGGGCGTATCGAGTCCGGAATGGTGGCGGTGTCGGCGACTGATCTGATGGCGCTCCTGAAGGCTTATGGTCGTGATGACGAGGCGACCGTCGAGAGACTCGTCGCCATGGGCAAGATCGCCCGTCATCAGCACTGGAGCCGGTACCGAGACGTTCACTCGGCTGCCTTCATCCGGTATCTGGGTTTCGAGGCGGAAGCCGGCACCATTCAGAGCTTTCAGCCTCAGGTCATGCACGGGCTGCTGCAGACACCTGGGTACGCCTGGGCGCTGCTGACATCGTCCGGCGCGAATCTCGTGCCGGAAGCGCAGGCGAAACGGATGGTCGAAGGGCGTCTCGAGCGTTCGTCCATGCTCGAGCTCCCGGACGGCCCCCGATTCGACCTGATCATGGATGAGTCGGTGATCCGGCGCCGGGTGGGCGGCCGCAAGGTCATGCTCGAGCAGTTGCAGCATGTCCTGTCGATGAGTGAGCGCCCGGAGATCTCCATTCGGCTGTTGCCGCTCGAGACTGACATCTACACCGGTGCCTGGGAGGCCTTCACGGTCCTGGGGTTCGAGGACGGTGAGGTCGTTCTCTACCTGGAGGACGGCTCGTCGACCGTGTTCCCGGCCTCTGGCCGGGGTGGTCCTGCCGATCCGTACCTCACGGCGTTCGCGAGGATGCAGGAGGCTGCCGCATCGGTGGATCAAAGCCGCGTGATGGTTCAGGACGCCGTCCGGCGTCTGAGTGACTCCTCGAAGGAGTAGGCGATCGTGCGGGTCAGGTGGCCTGGGCGCTCGGGCCCGGATCGTTCGGCGGCCCGGGACTTCCGACCGGGGGAGAAGACCGAACGGGGCGACGTGAAGACGTTCTGGACGCGGTTCATCGAGGACGTGCTGGGCGACGAGAAGAAGACGGACGATCTGGTCCGCCTGCTTCGAGTCGTCAGAGGGCTGGTGCTCGGGGCACTCGCCATCGGTGCGGTCGTCGTGGTGACGGTGTCGGTGGCGGCCCTCTTCATCATGTCCAATGTGCCGGTGGAGGGCGTACCGAAGCAGACGCCCTATGTGATCGGAGGCGTCAGCGCTGTCAGCCTCATCGCGACTTTGGTTCAGACAGTGAGGCGTCGACGGAAAAGGGCTCCCGCAAAGCGGGAAGCCATCGAGCAGGAGCCCAAGGGCTCCGGCTGACGTGCTTACCGAGTCGCTCTCGGGGGATCGCGCCGATCAGAAATTCTGACCGTGCGGCCGATCTGGTGGCCCACGGCGGAGGCCAACCCGATAGACACGATCGAGGCCAAGCTCAGTCGGAGGTCCAGGGGGAGGGCCATGAGTTGTGTGAGCAGCAGGGCGAGGGAGGCGCAGACGGCGCCGACGCTGCCGGCCAGTGCAGCCAGTGCCAGAGTGGCTGGAAGTGGAAGGGCGGAGAAGGTTTTGGTTACCTCTGCGGCGCGTGAACCACGCACGAAAACCTCCCCTGCAGATGACTCGTCGTGACTTGAATGATCGAACTCGATCCTTTCACGTGCCGACGTGATCTGTGTTCATGTTCGCATAACAGGGCGGTAAAAGCCGCTGAAGGTGCCCTACAAATGTACTTTTGATGACGCCATGTCGTCCTATGGATACGATCATTGCGTTCTTGTGGCATCGGGTTGATGAGGGGCGCCTGTGATGACGAGTCGGGAACAGTGGCGATGGCGTAAGAGTTCCCTGTGCAGCAATCGAGACTGCGTCGAAGTGGCGGCCGGGGAGGGGGCTGTGCTGATCCGGCGCACGGTTGACGGGAATCCCGGTGCGGTTCTGGAATTCTCCGTCCCGGAGTGGCAGGTCTTCACGGACGCCCTGCGGCGCGGCGAATTCGATGATCTGGCCGCAGGCTCGGGTTCCGGTCCCACGGAGAGCCAATAACTCTTCAGCGGCGGTGAGAGCTGATCACCACGTTGGCCCCCAGATTGTTGTCCTGGTGAACGGTGGAGATGAATCCATGCTCGAAGGAGAGGTCCTGCGCCGGCGTCAGCTGCTGAAGGCTGGTCTCCGACATGATTTTCCCACCGGGGGAAAGCCAATGGGCAGCGTCCTGCATGAGACGGCGGTACAGGGCTAGACCGTCGACACCGCCGTCGAGGGTCCGGAGAGGCTCGTGATCGCGGGCTTCGGCCGGGAGGAAAGCGATGTCTGCCGTCGGTACGTAGGGAACGTTGGCCACCAGTACGTCGACCCGTCCGGCAAGCCGTCCGGGCAGGGCCAGATACATGTCGCCCTGGTGTACCTGCGGGTCAGGTCCAGTGCCGGTCTCTGGCGTCGCGAGGTTCGTCCGCGCCAGTTCTATTGCGATGTGATCGATGTCGGCAGCGTGGAGTTCGGCCGGGCGGGCCTCTTCCAGAATCGCCGCGCTGATTGCGCCGGCTCCGCAGCACAGTTCGACGACGACCGCGTTCTCCACCGCCCGGACCGCCGAGATTGCTTTTTCGGCAAGGAATTCTGTGCGTCGACGAGGTATGAACACACCCGGGGCGACTTTGATGCGCAGGCCCCGGAACTCGGCCCAGCCGACAATGAGTTCGAGGGGCTCCCCCTGCACCCGTCTCGCGACCCTCGTCCCGAGGTTCGCCGGTGCGTCGGTGCTGTTCATGAGGAGAGAGGCCTCTTCCTCGGCCCACACACACCCTGCGGCCCGCAGGGCGGTGACCACCTCGTCGTACGTCATACGCCCGGTTCCCGCAGTCCCACGCAATCGTTGTCCCAGAACTCCCGCGCGTAGACCAGCGTGCCGCTCATCCAGTCCTCGTGGGCGGGCAGTTTCACCACCTGGAACGCCGCGTCGGGGATGCGCAGCGACGGCTTGCGAAAGCCCAGCGGCCCGCCCGCGACGAAACCGGCCCGACGGTAGAAGGCCGGATCGCCCTCGAGGAACAGCAGCGGGACCGAGGTCTTCGACATCTTCTCGATCGCGGCCCGCACCAGGGCCGACCCGACGCCCTTCCCCTGATGCCCGGGTGCCACGGCCAGGGGACTGAGCACGGCCACGTCGACCAGCCGGCGCGGAGCATCGAGCAGGCTGCGGGTGCAGAGCACCGAACCGACGACGGCGCCGTCCTCCTCCGCCACCAGCGCCAGATCGCTCGCTGACGACGGCATGGCCCGAAGGGCCGTCAGCAGCCGGGCGATCACGGGCCCTTCGTCCCCGAAGCCGCGTCGGTGAACCTCGTCGGCGGCGACCCGGTCAGCCGCGGTCTCCCTGCGAATCTGCACGGACGGAGGTTAACCAGGCAGGGATGTTCCCGGCACCTTCTTTAACTCGTCACCAGCAGCGTCGCCCAGCCGGCCAGCAGGATCAGGGGCAGGCCGCCGAGGCCGACCAGGCCGAAGCGCAGGGCGCTGATCTCGACTCCTCGCTGCCGGCAGCGCTCGCGCCAGAGCAGGGTGGCCAGGGAGCCCCAGAGCAGGACCAGGGGGCCGGCGTTGGTGCCGATCAGGGCGCCGAGGAGCTGGGTGGTGTGGCCCGGCGGGACGGCCGACTCGACGGCCAGGTAGGCGGGGAGGTTGTTCACCAGGTTGCTCGCACCGGCCGCGGTGATCACGGTGGCCAGGGTCGACTGCCCGGCCAGGTGCTCGATCAGGTCTCGCCCGCCGTGCAGGGTCAGCGCGGTGACGACGAGGAACAGCCCCTCGGTCAGCAGCACGATTCTCCAGGGCAGGAGCCAGAATCCCAGCACCGAGGGCGTACGGACGGCGAACACCGTCACCGCGGCCAGGGCGCAGGGCACCGCCACGACCCACGGTTCGAGGCCGGCCACCACGCCGGGCGCGAGGGCCAGGCAGGCCAGGGCGCAGATGCGGAAGGTCCAGCGGTTCGGCGGGGGGACGTGCTCGGGCGGGTCGAAGCTCCCGCGCAGGTCACGGCGGTGGATCAGCCAGAGGTAGAACACCGTCACCAGCACGCAGGCCAGCTCGGGCAGGGCCATCCGGGCCAGGAACTGCGTGGGATGCATGTCGAGCCGGCTGATCGCGAGCAGGTTGGTCAGGTTGGAGACCGGCAGCAGGAGGCTCGCGGTGTTCGCCAGCCAGACCACGAGCAGCGCGAACGGCATCGGGCGCAGGCCGAGCTTGTCGGTGACCGTGAGCACCACCGGCGTGAGCAGCACCGCGGTGGTGTCCAGGCTCATCCCGACGGTGGTCAGCACACCCAGCGCGGCGATCAGCAGGAACAGACGCAGCGTCGAGCCCCGGGCCAGCCGCGCCGCGACCCGGGCCGCAGCGTCGAAAACCCCTGCCTTCTCGGCCAGGTCGGCCAGGATCGTGATGGCGACGAGGAACCCGAGCACCGGCAGGGCACGCTCGACCGCCACGTCGTAGGCCTGCGCCCGGGGAAGCCACCCGGTGAGAACGACGAGCACGCCACCGACCGCCAGCACGAGCCACATGGCTGAAAGCTAAGGGCTACGGGGAACGTCTGCATGATCACGAACAACCCCTCCCCCAAACCTTCCGTGATCATGCAAAACCTCCCCGGCGTTCTAGAACTCTCACGGCGACAGTTCTAGAACTCTGGGGAGGTTTTGCATGATCACGGGCGAAGGAGGGGGTTCAGGGGGCTGCTGGGGTCAGACCGTCTCTTGCCCCGCCCAGGCTCTCCACCACCCTCGTCGTGCGGCGCAGGGCCTGGAGCAGGCGGGGGCGCGTGGTTGAGCCGTAGTCCTTCGTGCGCAGGGCCTGGCGTACGTCGAGTACCCGGTGCGGTATCTGCTTGGTCATCAGGAGGGGCACGTACTCGGCCTTCGAGACCGTGAAGCGCCGGGCCCCGGGGGAGCGGGTGAAGGTGAAGCGGGTCAGCAGGCCCTCGGCGTTGGCCTTGCCCGGGGTGTCGTGGTCGGCCAGCAGGTTGCCCAGTCCGTAGACCACCCAGGTGCGGCCGATCTTCTGCACCGGCTCCACCACGTGGGCGTGATGGCTGATGATCAGGTCGATCTGGCCGGACCGGGCCAGCCGGGGCGCCAGGTAGGCCTGGTCGGCCGACGGGGTCTGCTGGTACTCCTGCCCCCAGTGCAGCGAGGTCACCACCACGTCGGCACCGGCCTTCCGGGCCCGGGTGGCGTCTTTCAGCACGGTCGACTCCTGGAGCAGGTTCGCCCGCCAGGTCTGCCCCTGCGGATAGTCGATCCCGTTGAAACCGTAGGTGTACGAGAGAAAAGCGACCTTCGCGCCGTTCACCCGCAGCATCGTGATGCGCCGCGACTCCTTCTGGGTGCGGGCCGAGCCGGTGTGCCGCAGGCCGGCCGCGTCGAGCCGGGCCAGGGTGCGGTCGATCCCGTCACCGCCCTGGTCGAAGGTGTGGTTGCTGGCGGTGCTGCACACGTCGTAACCGGTCGCGGCCAGCCCGGCGGCGATCTGAGGAGGACCGGAGAAACTCGGGTAGGACGAGTACGGGCCGCCGAGCGGAGCGAGGGGCGTCTCCAGGTGGCACAACCCGACGTCCGCGCCCTCCACATAGGTGCGCACTTCGTCCATCATCGGTGCGAAATCCAGGCGACCCCGCCCGGTGACCTTGGCGTCCCGCTTCGCCTGGAACCACAAAGGCTTGTGCAGCAAGACATCACCGGTGGCGACCAGAGTGAACTGATCGGCTGCCGGGGTGGTGGGCGACAGCGGGCTGACGGACGGCGTGGAAGCCGGCCGCCCAGGTTCGTCGTCCACCATCGGACTGCTCGAACAGGACGCCAGGACGACGCAGAGCCCGGCTCCCATCCAGGGGAGGAGCCGGGCTCTGAGACCATTAACTGTGTGGCTGCTGTGACGCACGTTCCGAGTATGTCGGGTTTCGGCGATCCGGCGGAGGGCCTACTTGACCACCTTGAGCGTGCCCGCGGACACCGAGGCGCCCTTGATCCGGCCGGTACCGGAGTAGGTCAGGGTCAGGTGGTACCGGCCGACCCCTAGCCTCGGCAGCACCACCCAGCGAGAACCCTTGTTGGAGTAGGTGAAGTCGATGGACGCGCTGCGCTTGGCCCCGGCGGTCGAGGTCGCGGTCAGCGTCACCCGGCCCGGCGGGCTGGCCGTGCCCGGCACCGTCACCTTGACCTGCGCCTTCGCGTTCTGCGACTTCGGCACCGGCTTGCTGTTGCGGTAGAAGGTCATCTTCGAGCTGACCTTCACCGGGTTGATCACCTGCGAGAGCGCCACACTCCGGAAAGCGATGCGCTCCTTCCAGGTCTGCTGACCGGTCTCGTAGAGCACCCCGACCCCGGCCCCGATCTGCACGATGTCCGAGTACGAGCCCGGAGTGCTGTGCAGCTCCAGCTGGTAGCGGCTGCGCCAGGTCTTCCCGCCGGTGGTGCTGACGAAGATCGACAGGTCCCGCCGGAGGTTGCGGGTGCGGTCGGCGGGAGCGGTGAACAGCAGCACGTTGTCGTACGTCCCGGACGGCGTCAGGGCAGCGCCCTGAACCGACACGATGGGCAGCTTCGAGGCAGCGAATCCCTTGCCTGCCAGCGTCTCTCCGCCGTCCTTGGACAGCGCCCACTCGCGGGCGGTACCCGCCGGGGCCTGGTCGATGCGCTCGCGATAACTGATGAACAGGTCGCCGTTCGCCATCTCGGCCGCGGTGCCCTCGATCCAGTCGTGCGTGCCGGCGGTGTCGAGCTGGTCGTAGCCGGTGTGCCAGGTCGCGCCGTGGTCGTCGCTGTAGATGCCGTAGGCGCCGTACAGACCGTCCTTGGTCTTGTACGCCACCGGGTAGAGCAGCCGGCCGGCATGGGTACGGGTCAGCTGGATGCCGTGCCCCGGACCCGCCAGACCACCCTTGAGGCCGTCCGCCTTCATCGGGCTGCTCAGCAGCGCCGAGAACGTCTTGCCGTCGTCCGTGCTGGTCTGCAGGTACAGACCCTTGCCCTGACCACCGGAGTTCTCCCGCACGCTCACGCTGGAGAGCACCAGCACGTTGCCGGTCTGAGCGTCGACCATGGCCGACGGGCTGGCCACCCGGTTCGCACCGTCGCTGGCGATCACCTTCGGCGCGCTCCAGGTGCAGCCGTTGTCGGTGGAACGCGCCGTCGCGATGTCGTAGTTGCCCGTGTCGCTGGCGTCGTTGTTGTCCCGCGCCTCGGCGAACGCGACCAGAGTGCCCTTCGGCGTGCGCACCAGCGAGGGGATGCGGTACCAGAGCGTCTTGGACGGCTTGCTGACGAACGGCGCGCTGGAGCAGGTCGCGGTTCGAGTGATGGAGGACGCGGGTGGGCTCGCGTCGATGGAGGACGCGGTTGCGCTCGCGGAGAGGGCGTTGCCGAGCGCGAGCCCGGCCACGGCCGTGGAGGCGATCAGTCCGCCGGACCACCGGCGGAAGGTGGACGTGCGGGTCATTCGGCGTTGTTCGCGTCGAGGGCCACGGGATCCCTATCGACACTGGTCGGTAGCACTTGAGCCTGGAAGCTTTTCAAGAATCCCCCCCGGGACGACAGGGACTCGACGTTAGGTGCCCGGAGGGAGCCCGCTCGAGGCCCGCTGCACCGAGCAGACCTCGACAACGACAAAAGACAGGAGCGGCCGGTGCGGAGAGGACGAGTCACGCACTCGTCTCTCACGCACCGGCCGCTGTGGTCCGGTCCTGCGGACCCGGGGCGGGTGTCCCTACCTACCGCCGGGGGCGGACCGGACGTCCGCGGGCGCCGGGGTTCAGACCGTGAAACCCCGCTGCCGGCGGAACACCTTGCGGGCCATGAAGAGCGTCTGCACCACGGTGAAGATGTAGAGCACCGGCCAGCCCAGCGACAGGATCGCGGCCTGCACGCCGATCGACTGCTGGCTCCAGGCCAGGATCAGCAGGCCGAACACCGCCGCGAAGACCACCAGCGGGAAGATGTACGCGGCGCCCCGGCCCTTCTCGGCCGCCGCCTGGGCCGCCCAGTTGTCCTTCTCCACCCGGGCGAAGAACTGGGTCCAGGCGGAGAGGAAGTGCCCGATCCGGATCCACATGTAGGCCTCGGCCGGCAGCAGGAAACAGAACAGGTAGTCCGAGGCCGACTTGTCGTGCATGGCCATGGCCAGGCGCAGGTTCAGGGCGATCGCGATCACCGGTGGCAGCAGCCAGATCGGGTTGAACACGAAGGCGTGGATCGACAGCGCCGCCGCCAGCAGCAGGAAGAAGGCCATCCGGCTGACGATGTTGGAGACCATCGAGAAGTTCTCGAACCAGCGCAGCCGTAGGTTCGGGTGCAGCGGCTGGCCCTTCGTGTCGCCCCGCTGGCCCGGCCACATCAGGTCGATGGCGCCGTAGTTCCACTTCACCTGCTGGCCGTGCAGTGCCCGCAGGTTCTCCATCGCGCCGACGTAGGCCCGGGCCCGGGCGCTGATCTTGGTGCTGAAGCCGGCGTCGCGGATCTGCAGGCTGAGCTTGGAGTCCTCGACCTCGGAGTCGCGCACCCAGGGGGTGTTCTGGTGGTCGCGGAGCATGACGGTCTGCAGGGCCCGCATCGAGAAGATGCTGAACTGGCCGCCGAGCACCGCCATGTTGCGGCCCCGCAGCAGGTTGTCCAGGTTGAAGCCGGCGAACTGGGCGCGCTGCCCGGCCACCAGGAACTTGGCCATGCCGCCCTCGATCTTGCTCTTGTCGATCGAGTAGATGGCCGAGATGCCGCCGATCCGGGGGTCGTCGACGATCTCCTTCTCCAGCCACTCCACCGCCTGGCGGTGGGCCGTGGTGTCACCGTCGACACCCAGCAGGTAGTCGTAGCCGCGGGCCAGGCGGAAGCCGAAGTTCAGCGCCCCGACCTTCTTGTCCGGGTTCACGCCCATGTCGTGCACGTGGATCGTGGTCTCGTAGGTCTGGCCCTTGACCGTGCGGCGGTGCCGGCCGACGTAGCGGTTCGCGATCTCGACGGTGTCGTCGTCGGTGTTGTTGACGACCACGTGGATGACGTCGGGCAGGCGGGTCTGCGACAGCAGCGACTCCAGCACGTCGGCGATGCTGTCCTGCTCGTTGTACGCCGGGATGACACAGGCGATCCGGGCGTGCCGGACGATCTCCAGGTCCGGGGTGCCGCTCTCCGGTGACGTGCCCTGAGCCGGCAGGTGCAGCGCCCGGGCCGCGGCCTGCTGGCCGGCATCGAGCATGCGCTGGTGGAAGGGCCGGGTGTCCGGCAGCTGCGGGTTGCGGCGGGCCGGCACCTGGGTGACGACGTGGACCTCGCCGGGCTCGCGGGCGATGAGGATCTCGTTGTTGCTGCTCACTGGGAAGCTCCTTCGCTGGCGGCCTCGCTGCTTGAACTCACGTTCAGCGCGACGGTGTCCAGAACGGTCTGGCGGTAGAAGGCACCCGAGCCGGGCTCGGTCTCGACGAGCAGGTCGAAACGGACGTCGATGGTCCGGTCGCCCGTGTCGGTAGCGGTGGGGATCGCCAGCGCGGAGGTGTAGGAGTACGGCGGGGTGAGCACGAACTCGCCCTGGTCGTCGGCCAGCGACACGGTGCTGCCGTCGCTGTTCTCGAGGGTGGCGGCGAACCGCGTCACCTTGACCGTGTGCAAGCTGTCGGCGCCCTTGAGCTCGGCCGAGAGGTGCACCTCGGTGTCGCTGCCGTCGGTCCAGTAGTTGACGACCAGCGAGTGGTCGCCGGCCGACTGCCTGTGCTTCGCCGATCCGTCAGCCAGTTCGCCGGTGGCGAAGGGGTTGACGGACGTGGTGGTCACCGCCGGGGAAGGCGTCGCGGTGGCGGTCGTCGCCGGGGTGTGGACGACGCTCGCTGCGGCCGGCTTCTTCACCGTGAGGGAGGGACTCATGGAGGCCCACTCGGTGGAGCACCCGGACAGGAACACCGGGAGGGTGAGGAACGAGGCCACGAGGGCGACGCGCTTCACCGGATTCTTGCCGAGGCGGCCGGGGACACGGCCGTTGCTCTGCGTAGGACTGTGATGGCGTGGCGTCTGGGACGGACGCCCACCGTGGGACATGGTGGTACTCGGTCTGAACATGGGACCCCATTGCGTGACGATGGGTGGTGACTTCTCGTCGGCTCTTCGTCGAGGCCGCCGTTTCCGTCGCTCTGTGTCACTTCAAGTTGGCCACACCGGCTTCCGGTTACGGAAGGTAGTCGCGGGACTTGCAGGCGATTGGCTCACTCCCCGTCACGAATTCGATAATCTGATCACGCTGAGTAGATATTCGACGTACGTCACACCAGCTCGGTGGCCACTATGGGAGGTTCGGGAACTACGTCCTCGATTTAAACGACACATGTAGGACTAACGTCGGCAGTGCTCGCGCCCGGACGTCTCACCTGCGATGACGGCGCCCGACCGACGCGACGACATCTCGTAGAAGAGGTAGGTCATGAAGGCCGTGCAGTACCGCACGATCGGTAAGGGTCCTGAGGTCGTCGAGATCGACAAGCCGGTCGCCGGGCCGGGGCAGGTCCTGCTGAAGATCACCGCCGCCGGCCTGTGTCACTCGGACGAGCTGGTCATGTCCGTGCCGGACGCGATGGGTTACGAACTGCCGATGACGCTGGGCCACGAGCCGGCCGGCATCGTCGAGGAGCTGGGCGCGGGCGCGACCGGCATCGAGGTGGGTACCCCGGTCATCGTGTACGGCTGCTGGGGCTGCGGCGTCTGCGAAATGTGCGCCGCCGGAAAGGAAAACCTCTGCCTGAAGGGCATGACCTCACCCGGTCTGGGCTCCGACGGCGCGATGGCCGATTACCTGGTCGTCGACACCCCGCGTCACCTGGTGCCGATCGGTGACCTCGACCCGGTGCGCGCCGCGTCCCTCACCGACGCCGCCCTGACCCCCTATCAGGCCATCCTCTCCGTGCTGCCGAAGCTCAAGGGCGGCTCCACCACGGTCGTGCTCGGCGTCGGCGGCCTCGGCCACGTGGCCGTGCAGCTGCTGCGCGAGCTCACGGGCACCCGGATCATCGCGATGGACGTCGCCCCGGAGAAGCTCGAGCTCGCGAAAGAATGCGGCGCGCAAGAGGTGCTGCCGTCCGGCCCGGAGGCCGCGGCCGAGGTGAAGAAGATGACCGGTGGCCGCGGCGCCGACGTCATCTTCGACTTCGTGGGTATCGACAAGACCAGCGAACTGGCCCTGGCCTGCGCCGGTTACGAGTCGCACATCGTCATCGTCGGCGCCGGTGGCGGCGGCGTGAAGATCGGATTCCTCAGCGCCCCGTACAACATCAACGTCTCGACCTCGCTGTGGGGCGGCCGGGCCGAACTCGGCCAGCTCGTCGGCATGGCCCAGCGCAACCAGATCCACATCAAGACCCGCACTTTCAGCCTGGACGAAGTACCGAAGGCCTACGAACTCCTGCACGAGGGCCAGATCGTCGGCCGGGCGGTCGGCGTCCCCTCGCCGTAACGAGGACAGGCCCCAGAACCTTTGTTCGTGATCATGCAAAACCTCCCCGGCGTTCTAGAACTCTCGCTGAGACAGTTCTAGAACGCCGGGGAGCTTTTGCATGATCACGGAGGTTGTTCAGTCGCGCTGGCCGGCCTGGATCGCGGTCAGGGCGATCGTGTAGACGATGTCGTCGACCAGGGCGCCACGGGACAGGTCGTTGACCGGCTTGGCCAGACCCTGCAGCATCGGGCCGACGCTGATGACGTCGGCGCTGCGCTGAACCGCCTTGTACGTGGTGTTTCCGGTGTTCAGGTCGGGGAACACGAACACCGTGGCCCGGCCCGCGACCGGGCTGTCGGGCGCCTTGCTCTTCGCCACCGAGGCGATGGCCGCCGCGTCGTACTGCAGTGGTCCGTCGGCGAGCAGTTCCGGGGCGCGCTCGTGCACGATCCTCGTCGCCTCGGTCACCGCGGCCACGTCGGTGCCGGAGCCCGAGCTGCCGGTGCTGAAGCTGATCATTGCCACGCGCGGCTCGATGCCGAAAGCTTCGGCCGAACGTGCACTCTGGATCGCGATGTCGGCCAGCTGCGACGGCGTCGGGTTCGGGTTCACCGCGCAGTCGCCGTAGATGACGACCTCGTCGGGCAGGCACATGAAGAACACCGACGAGACCAGCTCGGCCCCCGGCGCCGTGCCCAGCAGTTGCAGGGCCGGGCGCACCGTTGCGGCCGTGGTGTGCACGGCCCCCGCGACCAGGCCGTCCACCTCGTCCAGTCGCAGCATCATCGTGCCCAGCGTGATCGGGTCGGTGAGCTCGTCCGTGGCCCGCTCCGGGGTCATGCCCTTGTGCCGGCGGGCCTCGACCATCTTGTCGACGTACCGGTCGGCCACCCGCCGGGGGTCGATGATCTCCAGGCCGGCGGGCAGTTTCAGGCCCAGACCCTCGGCCTGGGCGCGCACCTCGTCCTCCGGCGCCAGCAGCACGCACTGGGCGATACCCCGCTGCTGGCAGGTCACCGCCGCGCGCAGGGTGCGGGGCTCACTGCCCTCCGGCAGCACGATGCGCTTGGACACAGCCCGGGCCCGGGTGGTCAGCCGGTGCCGGAAAGCCGGCGGGCTGACCCGGGCCAGATGAGTCGCCGTCGGAAGCTCGGCCAGCCAGCCCGGATCGAGCGAGGCGGCCACGCTCGAGGCTGCCATCCGCGCCCGCTCCTCGTCGTCGTAAGGAATGTCCGGGTCGAAAGAGTTCAGCGTCAGAGCGGTTTCGTAGCTGTACTCCTCGGTGAGCAGGATCGGCAGGCCGGTCGCCGCGGCCGGCCGGCACAGCGCCCAGACCCGCGGGTCCGGCTCGATCCCGACCGTGAGCAGCAGACCGGCCAGCCGCACCCCGTTCATCGCGGCCAGGCAGACCCCGAGGATGACGTCGGCGCGGTCACCGGGCACGACCACCAGCCGGCCCTCCCGCAGCAGGGGCAGCATGCCCTGCACCGACTGCGCGGCAATGATGACGTCCTTGACCCGGCGGCTCTCGTCACCCTCGCTGAGCACCTTCACGTCCAGCGCGGCGACCAGGTCCTTGGTGCGCGGCCAGCTCAGCTCCTCCTTCACCGGAACCGCCCCGGCCAGGCGCACCCCGACCCCCGCGAGCGCCTGGTGGAGCTCCGCCTTCTGCTCCGGTGACCGGCCGGCGACCTTGTTGACGATGCCGCCGATCACCCGGTCGTGCTCACCACCGCGATACGTCTGCGCCGTGATGGACATCGACTCGGCCGTGCGGGCCACGTCACCGTCCCCGTCGGCCGCACTGACCAGCACCACGTCCGCGTCGAACGCCTTGGCCAGGGCCAGGTTCACCCGGCCGGAGTAGACACCGCCCGGGCCGCTCGCCAGACCCTCCACGATCACCACGTCGTGCGCCGAGAGAATTGGCTCGGCCGTCTCCACCGCCTGCTGCATCAGGGTGTCGAGGCTGTTCTCACTCAGCAGCCGCTCGGCCTCCTTGGCCGGGATCGGCTCCGGTGGCTCCAGCGCGGAGATCAGCCGGATCAGCGCCGTCGACGTGTCAGCCACGTCGGTGCGTGTCCGGAACTGGGCCAGGGGTTTGAAGAAACCGACGTTCACCCCACGCTGCTGCAACGCGGCGACGACGCCGAGGCAGGTAGTCGTGAGGCCGGAACCGTGTCCGGTGGGAACCATCAGCAGGGTGCGGGTCATCGAGCACTCCAATTACAGGCCGGGGCACTGCTCGCGACCAGCCTGCCTTGTGGGTGACCAGCCTGCCCCGTGAAGAGCTCCCTCGCCCTTCGCGACGAGAACGAGCAGATGTCTGGACAGGACGTTACCCAGGGGCAAGACGTCCTGGATCGCCCGGGCCCTGTGTCTGGGCGACGGGTTTCGTGATCATCCGCACGGGCGTGGCGTTCGCCTCACCCCGTCACTCCGCGGAGAGCGTCTCCAGCACCTGCTCGCCGTACTTCTCCAGCTTTGCCTGACCCACCCCGTCGACCGTGCCGAGCTGCTGCAGGCTCGTGGGCACCAGCGTGGCGATCTGGCGCAACGTCTTGTCGTGGAAGATCACGTACGCGGGCAGACCCTGCTCCTTCGCCACCCCGGCCCGCCAGGCCCGCAGCTTCTCGAACACCACCGTCGCCTCGGGCGTCAGATCGATGGCCGGGCTCGCCTTACCGCCCGACGAGCGGCCCGAACCCGACGAGCGCGCCGGCTTCTCCGGCTCGGTACGCATCATCACCTCGCGCTCGCGGCGCAGCACGGCCGAGCTGCCCTCGGTCAGCGTGAGCGTGCTGTACTCGCCCTCGACCGCCAGCAGATTCTTGGCCAGCAGCTGCCGCACCACACCGCGCCACTGCGACTCGCTCAGCTCGGTGCCGATGCCGAACACGCTCAGCTCGTCGTGCCGGAACTTGGTGACCTTCTCGGTCTTCTTGCCCAGCAGGATGTCGATGGACTGACCGGCGCCGAACTTCTGGTTGCGTTCGCTCTGCAGCCGGTAGACGGTGCTGAGCAGCTTCTGCGCCGGCACGGTGCCGTCCCAGGTCTGCGGCGGGGCCAGACAGGTGTCGCAGTTGCCGCAGGGCTGGGCCTGCTCGCCGAAGTAGTTGAGCAGCTGCACGCGACGGCAGTCGACGGTCTCGCAGAGTGCCAGCATCGCGTCGAGGTGACCGGACAGCATGCGCCGGTGGGCCAGGTCACCCTCGGAGCTGTCGATCATGCGGCGCTGCTGCACCACGTCGGCCATGCCGTAGGCCATCCAGGCGGTGGACGGCAGGCCGTCACGACCCGCGCGGCCGGTCTCCTGGTAGTAGCCCTCGATCGACTTGGGCAGGTCGAGGTGCACCACGAACCGTACGTCGGGCTTGTCGATGCCCATGCCGAACGCCACGGTCGCCACCATCACCAGGCCGTCTTCCCGCAGGAAGCGCGACTGGTTCTGCGCGCGCACCCGCTGGTCGAGACCCGCGTGGTAGGGCAGCGCCGGGATGCCGCTGGCGCTCAGCGTCTCCGCCGTCTTCTCCACCGAGTTACGGGAGAGGCAGTAGACGATCCCGGCCTCTCCGTTGTGCTCGGTGCGCAGCAGGTCGAGCAGCTGCTTGGTCGGCGAGTTCTTCGGCACGATCCGGTACTGGATGTTGGGCCGGTCGAAGCTGGCGACGAAGTGCCTGGCCTCGGTCAGGTTGAGCCGCTGCGCGATCTCCTGGTGGGTGCGCGACGTGGCCGTGGCCGTCAGGGCGATGCGCGGCACAGTGGGCCAGCGCTCGTGCAGCATCGACAGCGCCAGGTAGTCGGGCCGGAAGTCGTGACCCCACTGAGCCACACAGTGCGCCTCGTCGATCGCGAACAGGGCGATGTTGCCCTGCTCCAGCAACCGCATGGTGGACGAGGTGCCTCCGCCCAGCGCCTCCGGCGCCAGGTAGAGCAGGTCGAGTTCGTCGGCCAGGAAAGCCTTCTCGACCTCGCGCCGGGTCTCGTAGTCCTGACTGGAGTTGAGGAACCCGGCCCGCACGCCGAGCGCCGTCAGCGCGTCGACCTGATCCTGCATCAGCGCGATCAGCGGCGAGATCACCACCCCGACGCCCCGCCGCACCAGCGACGGCACCTGATAGCACAGCGACTTGCCGCCACCGGTCGGCATCAGCACCAGCGCGTCGCCGCCACCGATGACCTGATCGACGATCTCCCGCTGGCTGCCCCGGAAGGAGTCGTACCCGAACACCCGGTGCAGCACCTCCAGCGCCGGATCCGGATCACCGGCCCCGCTGACGGTGATGCCGGGGTCATGGGCAGTCTCGGCGTCCGCAGTCACCCGCCCGAGTTTAGAGGCGGTGCGCGAGCGTCGTCGGCGCCCTGGGGACAAAGGTGATCTGTGGACAACGGCGCCGGGTGCGCGGGGCCGGGAAAATCGGGGGCCGCGCCGGCGTTGTCACCGGGAGACGAGTGCACAGGGGAGGCCATGACGGAGCGGAAGCCGGCGGGCATGCGTAGCGAGGACTGGGTCGAGCGGCAGATCCGCGAGGCCCGGGAGCGGGGTGCCTTCGACAACCTGGAGGGCGCGGGCAAGCCCCTGCGCGGCCTGAACCGCACGTTCACCTCGGAGGAATGGGCCCGGGACTGGGTGCAGCGCTCCGGCGGTGACCTGGAAGCACTGCTCCCGCCCCTGCTGATCCTGCGCAAGGAGCGAGCCGCCCTGCTCACGGCCCTGCCCACCTTCGCGTCCGAGAAGGTTCTGCGCGACACGATCGCCGACTTCAACCACCGCCTGCTCGACCAGTACCGCCGCCCCATGGACGGCCCCCTGATCGCCGTCGGCGTGCTCGATGCCGACGAGACGGTGGAGCAGTGGCGGGCGACGCGCCCGGAGATCCCTCAGAATCCGGACCCCGAGCCCACCCCGCTTCCTGCCTCAGGGCTGAGACACCGACTCCGCCGTCTGGTCCGTCGCACCGACTGACCGGTCCGACCCGGCCTGGGCGATCGGGGGCATTCGTCGCGGCCAGAGCGCAACGAATGCACACGATCAGCGCGGTCATTCCTTTCCCTCTCGGGATCACGGAAGAAAGGGGACGGGTCTCAAGGGGAAAGGGGCCGGGTGCCGAAGTCGCACTGTGACCTGCGCCTCAAAGGTGATGTCGTGAGACGCAGATCTCAAACTCTGGGTTTGTCACGACCAAACGCGGGCCTTCACCTCCTGATGTGAAGCAGGGGTGAAAGCCGGCGCCTGGCTGAACCCGTACAAGACCCACCAAAACCGACCATGAAGGTGGGCCGCCGCATCGACCTGCACTATTTCCCGGTAACCCAGGCGTCACGGAGGTGACCTGCGCGCAACCGACGGGCCCACGGGCGTCCTTCATTGAAGGCCTTTTCGTATGCGAAGTCGTATGCGAAAGTCGATCCATCGCCATCACCCCCGTCGGCCGAACCAGCGGCCGGGCTGCCTCAAAGGGATCGGACCTCATGAACAGCAACAACTTGACCCGCCGTGGTTTCTTCGGCGCGAGCGCGCTGGCCGGGCTGATGGGGATGGCCGCCTGCGGCTCGCCGGGCGGTTCCTCGTCGGGCGCAAGCGGCAGCACCAAGCTCACGATGTTCCACTGGGCCGGCGCCCAGGCGACCGTGCCGGAGAAGGTCGGCGACGCGTTCGCAGAAGCCAACAATGTCGACGTGGCCTACATCGAGGGCACGAACGCCGACACCTTCCCCAAGCTGGTCTCGTCGGTGCAGATCAACAAGAACTCCCCGCTGCTGAACCTGGGCTTCTTCAACGGCCAGAGCTTCGCGCAGGGCAACGCCTCGGACCTGTGGGAGCCGGTCCCCGCCTCGGTCACGAACATCGACGCGGTCAACAGCAAGTACCAGATTGCCGACCGCCGTGGCGCTTTCATGGTGATGGACGCGATGGGCCTGATCTACAGCAAGAAGGCGTTCAAGACCCCGCCGACCTCCTGGATGGACCTGTTCGACAGCGCCTACCGGGGCAAGGTCACCACCTGGGACGCACCGGCCTTCAGCGTCAACGCGCTGCCGGTGATCGCCAAGCTGAACGGCGGCTCGGAGAGCGACCTCCGGCCGGGCATCGACATCTTCTCGAAGGCGGCCAAGGCCGGGCAGTTCCACGGCTTCATCGCCTCGATCGACGCGCTGCGCCAGCAGCTGAACTCCGGCGAGGTCGTCATCGCCCCCGGGTTCCAGGGTGTGGCCCAGCCGTGGATCGACGCGGGCGACGACATCGGATTCGTGGCGCCGAAGGAGGGGCTGATGGCCTTCCCGGAGGGCTTCCAGCTGGTCGCCGGCTCCAGCGAGGCACAGCTCGAAGAGTCCGCGAAGCTGCTGAACGAGCTGTTCGCGCCGGAGAACGTGGCCGAGTACTGCAACCTCAACGGCCTGATCCCGCTGGTCGAGGGCGCGGAGCTGAAGGCCGAACTGGCCGACAAGGAGACCTTCCAGCTCGCCGCGGTCGAATCGGCCATCCAGATCGACTGGGCCACGCTGGTGGAGAACATCGAAGACGCCACCACCGCCTGGAACAAGGACGTCAAGGCGAACATCTGATGAGTGACTTCGGGGCCAGCTCGGTCGAGATATCGGACGTCACACGCACCTTCGGCAGTCAGCGGGTGCTCGGTTCGATCAGCCTGAGCATCCGGGCCAGCAGTTTCCACTGTCTGCTGGGGCCTTCCGGCTGCGGAAAGACCACCCTGCTGCGCATCATGGCCGGGCTGGACACCCCCGACACCGGTGTCGTCACCATCGGCGGCACCGATCACTCGCGCACCGCCGCCCACCGCCGGCCGACCAACCTGGTGTTCCAGTCCGGGGCCCTCTTCCCGCACCTGACGGTCGCCGACAACGTGGCTTTCGGGCTGAAGACCGACCGGCGGACGCCCCAGGGCGAGGCGCGCTCGCGGGTCGCCGAGATCCTCGACCTGGTGGCGATGGGTGAGTACGCCGACCGCCGCCCGGCCACGCTCTCCGGTGGTCAGCGGCAGCGGGTAGCGATCGCCCGGGCCCTGGTGCGCCGGCCCGATGTGCTGCTGCTCGACGAGCCGCTCTCCGCCCTGGATCTGGCGCTGCAGCTGCGTATGCGTCGTGAACTGCGGCGCTGGCAGCAGGAAACCGGCACCACCTTCGTCTGCGTGACCCACAATCAGTCCGAGGCGATGGAACTGGCCGACGAGATCGCCGTGATGAACGCCGGCGTGGTCGAGCAGAGCGGCAGCGCCCGGGACCTGTACGAACAGCCGGCCAGCCGGTTCGTGGCCTCGTTCATCGGCGAGAACAACATTTTCGAGAAGCTCACACCAATGGACGAGGGGCACACCGCAGACGGTCTGGTCTTCCCGGCCGGCCGGGCCGATTCCCTGGCGGTCCGTCCCGAGGCGATCCGGCTCGTCCCCGCCGACCACCCGGCCTCCCGGGGCCCCGGGCGGGTGCTCACCACGAGCTTCACCGGTAAGAGCGTGCGGGTGTCGCTGCGAACCTCGACCGGGCGCGAGGTGCTGGCCGAACTCGCGCCGGGTGCCACCACGGCGCAGGCCGGGGACACGGTCGGCATCGACTTCGACGACGCCGCCGTACGGCGTTTCGGGGCCGCGGCGTGACCGGCCCTACCGAACCGGGCAATACCGTGAAGCGTCGCCGGAACCCGGCGGCGCTGCTCGTGCTTCCCGGCGTGGTGTACCTGGTCATCGCCTTCGTCGCGGTGGTCGCGCTGCTGATCTCGTACAGCGTGCGGGTGGAGAGGACCAGCGTGCTGTTCGCGCCGGTCGACCTGACCACCTGGTCGACCGCGCTGGGCGACTCCTACCTGTGGAGCACGGTCGGCACGACGCTGCGGCTCGGCCTGATCGTCAGCCTGATCACGGTCGTCATCGCCTATCCGCTGGCCTGGTGCGTGCAGACGATGAAGCGGGGCTGGGCGGCGGCCGCGATGCTCTTCGTGGTCTTCTCGCCGATCCTGGTCAGCGTGGTCGTGCGTAGTTACGGCTGGCAGCTCCTGCTGCGCACCGGCGGTCCGTTCGGCGACACCTTCGACAGCTGGCTCTACCACGAGCCCGGCGTGATCCTGGCGCTGGTGCACGTGGAACTGCCCTTCGCGGTGTTCCCGATCCTCAGTTCCATCCGCACCATCCCGGCCGAGTACACCGAGGCCGCGGCCGATCTCGGAGCGAGCGCGGCGCAGCGCTTCCGGAAGGTGCTGCTGCCGCTCACCGCACCCGGCCTGCTGAGCGCCCTGCAGCTCGTGTTCACGCTCACCATCAGCGCTTTCGCCACCCCGGCCCTGCTCGGCGGGGGTCGCGTGACCGTGCTGGCCCAGACCATCTACCAGAACATCCAGCTGCTGGCCTGGCCCCTGGCCGCGGTGCAGGCGGTGATCCTGCTGGTGCTCACCCTGATCGTGCTGTCCCTGTTCGCAGCGGTCACCCGGCTGATCGGCGGAGGTGTGCGATGAGACGCTCACCCGCCCTCGAGGCCCTGCGCTTCGTCTTCCTCCTCCTGGTCACGATCTTCGTCCTGGCGCCGCTCGTGGTGGTGCTGCTGGCCTCGATCACGCCCGACGAGGTGCTCACCAGCCTGGTGCCGAAGGGCTTCACCACGCAGTGGATCAGCCAGGCGCTGGACTACGAGCCGTTCCGCGTCGGCATCGTCTACTCCGCCCAGGTCGCGGCGCTGGCCACGGTGATCGCCCTGCTGCTGGGCACTCCCGCGGCCTACGCCCTGGCCCGCACCCGGGTTCCCGGGGCGGGGCTGCTGCGCTCGGTCTTCGTGGCCCCGCTCAGCCTTCCCCGCGTGGTGGCCGGCTTCTGCTTCTTCGCGCTCTACGTGTCGCTCCTCCCGAGCGCGTACGGCACGGTCGGCGGGGTGGCCTTCGCGCACGTGCTGCTCCTGCTGCCGTTCGTGGTGGCACTGGTCGGAGCGGGTCTGGCCGGTTCCGACCCGGCGCTCGAAGAGGCCGCCCGCGACCTGGGAGCCTCTCCGCTGCAGGCGTTCTTCAAGGTCACGCTGCCGCAGATCCGGATGCCCCTGCTGATCGCGGGCGTGTTCTCGTTCCTCACCTCGTTCGACGAGGTCGACCTCTCGATCTTCCTGATGCCGGCGGACACCACCACGCTCCCCGTGGCGATCTTCCTCCGCCTCCAGCAGGACCAGGACCCGACCACCTCGGCCGTGTCCAGCCTGATGATCGTCGCCTCGCTGGTGATCGCGCTGCTGACCGGTCTCGCGGTACGGCGGGCCGGGCTGTGGCGAACGGGACGTACTGAAGGGACAGGCGAATGAGCGCGCGGTACCGACTCGGGGTCGATGTCGGTGGCACCTTCACCGACATCGTGCTGGCAGACGCCTCCACGGGCGAGTTGCGCACCGACAAGGTGCCTTCGGACGCCGGTCAGCCGGCTCGCGCGGTGATCGCCGGGGTCACGAAGATGCTGGCCGTCTCGGGTGTGGAACCGGGCCAGATCGAATACTTCTCGCACGGCCAGACCTTCGCCCTGAACACCCTGCTGCAACGCACCGGCGCCCGCGTCGGCCTGCTGGTGACGCGGGGCTTCCCCGATCTGCTCTCGATCGGGCGCCTGCGCCTGAGCGACCCGATCGACTACTTCACCGGGCCGCGTCGTCCTCTGGTAGACCCCACTGACGTCCGTGAGATCACCGAACGACTGCGCGCCGACGGATCTCTGGTGACGCCGATCGACCCGGACCAGGTGCGTGAGGCCGTCGCCGCGCTCGTGGCCGACGGGGTGGAGGCCGTGGCGGTCGCGTTCCTGCACTCGCACCGGTTCGGCCACCACGAGGCCCAGGTCGCCGACATCATCGCCGAGGCGCTCCCCGGCCTGCCGGTCGCCTGCTCGTCGCGACTGTGGCCGGAGGAGAAGGAGTACGAGCGGGCCACCGTCGCCGTGCTGGCCGCGCACGTCGGCCGGGCCCTGGGCGACTACCTGCAGTACCTCTCCTCGGAACTGCGGGCCCTGGGACTGGACTGCCCGATGCACATCACCAAGTCCAACGGCGGCGTGACCTCGATCGACAGCCACCCGCGGGAGTTTCTGCGCACAGCCGTCGAGACCCTGCTGTCCGGTCCGGCTTCCGGCGTCGCCGGCACCATGCGTGTGGCCGCCACCGCGGGCGTCGATCAGTTCATCACCATGGACATGGGCGGAACCAGCGTCGACTGCGCCATCGTCGACGGTCGCATCCCGTACTCCACCGAGAGCGAGATCGGTGAGTTCCCGCTGATCATCCCGTCGGTCGAGGTCTCCTCGATCGGGGCGGGCGGCGGCTCGGTCATCCGCGTCGACGAGACCGGGGTGCTGAAGGTCGGCCCGCGCAGCGCCGGGGCCCACCCGGGACCGTCGTGCTACGGCCGGGGCGGCACCGAACCCACGCTGACCGACGCCTACGTGGTGTGCGGCTACATCGACCCGGCCGACTTCGCCTCGGGTGCGGTGACGATCGACACCGACCGGGCCCGAACGGCTCTGGAACCTCTGGCGGTGAAACTCGGCCTGACCGTCGAGGCCCTGGCCGAGGCGGCCGTCGCCGTGGCCACCGCGATGATGCACTCCCAGCTGATCCCGCTGTGCGCGCAGCACGGTGTGGACCCGGCCGGGATGACACTGATCGCTTACGGCGGGGCCGGCCCGGTGCAGGCCGCGCTGCTGGCCGCCGCGCTGAAGATGCCCGAGGTGCTGATCCCGAACTCGCCCGGCACGCTGTGCGCCTACGGGGCCCTGGCCACGGACATGCGGGTCGACCTGGTGTCGCCCGTCGGCGGAACGGTGACCGACGCCGAACTGGCCGACGGCTGGGACGACCTCCAGCGGCGGGCCGAGCAGTGGTACGCGCAGCAGGATCACCGGTTGCACCCGGACGTGCGCATCACCCGCTGGGCCGATGTTCAGCTCAGCGGACAGTCGTTCACTCTGCCGATCACCCTCTCGGAGGACGACATCAGCGTGAAGGCGCTGCGGGAGGCCTTCACCGGGGCCTATCTGAAGGCCTACGCGGTGGATCCGGGCGATGCCGACCTGGACGTGCGCTGTCTGCGCCTGACCCTGGCGGCCTCGGCCTTCCTTCCCGAACCGGTCTTCGCCGGCGGCCGTTCGATCAGCGGCACGCCGCACCGGGTGGTGGAGGACGGAGAACCGGTCGCGGCGAGCATCTACCGGCGGCCGCTCCTGCCGATCGGGGCGGTCATGCAGGGCCCGGCGGTGATCCCGGCACCGGACACCAGCATCTTCGTGCCCTCGGGGTGCACAGCGCGGGTGGACCAGCACGGGAACCTGCGCATCACCGTCTCTCTGGGAGGATCGCATGCGTAGCTCACCGGTCGTGCTGGAGATCCTCGCCCATCGCTTCGCCGCGGTGGTGGAGGAGATGGCGGAGAACATCCGCCGCACCAGCTTCAGCATCTTCGTCAAGCAGACCGCCGACTTCGGCACCTGCCTGGTGACGCCCGACGGCGAGGTCTTCGCCGCGCCCCGCCGGATCTCGGGCAACCTGATGATCGGTGTGCCGGCGAAGGCCGTGATCGAGTCGCTCGCGCCCTATGCTCCCGGTGACATCGGCCTGAGCAACGACCCGGACGCGACCGGCGGGCTGGTGACCCACCTGCCCGACCTCTGGGCCTGGCAGCCACTCTTCATCGACGGCGAGATCATCGCCTATGCCCTGAGTTTCGTTCACTCGTCGGACATCGGCGGCAGCGTGCCCAGCTCCATCGACTGGGGCCACACCGACATGCACCAGGAGGGCCTGCTCATCCCGCCGGTGCGGATGCTGACCGCAGGAGAGCGCAACCAGGCCGTCTTCGACCTCGTCGCCCGAAACTCCCGCGTCCCCTCGCAGAATCTCGGTGACCTCGAGGCCCAGGTGGCGGGGCTGCGCACGGCCCAGCGCCGGCTGTCCGAGATCGCCGAGAGCTACGGGAAGAGCGCGGTCGAGGATGCGATCGCCGACCTGATCGACACCGCCTCGTTCAAGGCCTCGGCGTTGCTGGACACGCTGACGCCCGGCAGCTACGAGTTCGTCGACTACGTCGAGGGGATCGAGCGCCTGGAGGCGGACGGATCGCGGGTCACCGAGGTGCCGCCGACCCGACTGGCCCTGCGGCTGACGGTCGGTGAAGGTCGCGCCCACCTGGACTTCGACGGCACCTCGCCGCAGGTGCTGGAGGCCATCAACCTGCACACCGGTGGCGAGCCGGGCCACTACATGCTGGCCTTCGCGCTGGTGAACTGGTTCTACTCGCAGGACCAGCAGATTCCGTACAACTCCGGGCTGGTGCGGCCGCTGACCGCGAACCTGCCGGCGGGCTCGATCCTGAACCCACGCCCGGGAGCGCCCTGCGGCGTGCGGGCGGCGGTGTTCTTCCGGATCATGGACTGCGTGGTCGGCTGCCTGGCCCAGGCGTCGGACCGGGCCATGGCTCCGGGTGCGGGGCTCGTCGCCATCGCCTCGATCGCACACGTCGATCTCGCTTCGGGCGAGCGGAAAGTCTCGGTGGGGCAGCCGCTCACGGGTGGTTCGGGTGGACGTCCGGGGCAGCCGGGAATTTCCGGCACCAGTTACATGGGTGGCTGGCTGCGGAACGTGCCGAACGAAGTGCTCGAGTCGGATGTGCCGGTGCTGGTCGAGGAGTACAAGTATCGGCGGGGTTCGGGCGGTTCCGGTTCGCAGCCCGGTGGCGACGGTCTGGTGGTGCAGATCAGGAGCCTTGAGGACGACGTCACTTTCGTCGTGCGGGGTCTGGAACGGTTGTTCTACCAGCCGTTCGGGGTGGCCGGAGGAGGACCGGGCGCGCCGGGCATCGCGACGCTGAACCCGGGCACACCCGGGGAGCGGAACCTGGGCCGGGTCGGCTCGATCACTTTGAAGGCCGGGGACGTGCTGCGGGTGGAGACACCCGGCGGCGGTGGGCTGGGCTCCGGGGCGGGCGGGTTCGACTTCGGGGAGGCCCGGGAGTCTTACGACCGGCGCTTCCCGCAACCGCTGCAGAACCAGCTGGTGCACGCCGTGCTGGGGCAGGTGCCGTCGGCCAGGCAGGCGGCGGTCTACCGGGCGCTGTACCTACGCATCGATCGGGCGGCCGGGGACGGGGTGGTGACGCAGGCGGTGCTGGACGAGGCGCTGGAGGCGGCCGGTCTGGACGCAGCTCGTGTTTCGGGTGAGATGCCGGTGGCGGATCCGGCACCGGACAAAGCCCACCCACCCGGGGAGACGCGGGGAGAGGCGGCAAAAGTTGAGGCACCCGGCAGAACCGGCACTGCACCGTCGATAGGAGGAACCGCATGACCGCCTTGAGATTCGGCTTGATGACGCACGCGGCGGACGACTGGTCACGGCTCACCGAACGCTGGAAAGGTTTTGAGAAAGCCGGTTTCGATGCTCTCTGGGCCGGTGACCACCTGTGGAGTGCTCTCGGCGAGAACGGCTACACCCAGCCGCGCTTCGACGCCTGGATGCTGGCCGCCGGTATCGCGCAGGCCACGTCCCACGTCACCGTGGGCACCCTGGTCTCGGCGATCAACATGCGTAATCCAGCGGTGCTGGCCAAGCAGGCGCTGACGCTCGATCACCTGTCCGCCGGCCGCGCGGTGGCCGGGATCGGTGCGGGCGGTAACCCGAAGGACGGCGCCGTGGCGGGCGAGCAGCCGTGGGGTCCGCAGGAGAAGTCGGCCCGGCTGGACGAGTACCTGACCGTCGTGAACCGGGTCGCGGCCGGGGGTGAGTTGTCGTTCGAGGGTTCCTACTACCGCACGTCCGGGGTGGCCGGGCCGGCGCCGGTGTCGCCGAAGATACCGGTTCTCGTTGCCGCGCACCTAAAGTCGTCGCTGGCGGTGACCGCTCGGCACGCCGACGTCTGGAATTCCTACGGCACTCTGTTCAGCCAGCTCGCACGCGGTGTGAAGCTGACGCCGCAGGAGAGCCTGGCGGTCACTGCGCAGCGCTCGAAGTTCCTGGACGAGGAGTGCGAGCGGATCGGCCGGGACCCGAAAACCCTGCGTCGTTCGTTCCTGCTCGCCTTCACCCAGGACACGCCCTGGGTGAGCGTGCAGCAGTTCCGCGACACGATCGGCGGGTACGCCGAGGCCGGCATCACCGAGTTCATGTTCCCGTTCCCGTTGCAGGGCGAACACAGCATGGACGTCTTCCACGAGGTCGTCGAGACCGTGATCCCGAAACTGCAGGCCGGAGAAAGCGCGTGAACTGGACTTCCGCGGTGATCAGGCAGAGTTTCCCCGGGGAAACCCGGCCTGATCACGAACGGGGCTGGTCGGCATGAGCGCGGACGAAGCGCTGCCGGAAGGGCTGCCTGGGGGGTTGCTCGGGGAGCTCGTGGCCCTGCGCCGGGAGCTGCACGCCGATCCGGAGGTGGGGCTCGAGTTGCCTCGCACCCAGGCTCGCGTAGTCGATGCGCTGGACGGGCTCGGGCTGGAGATCACGCTGGGCGTGCGGTCGACTTCGGTCGTCGCCGTACTGCGCGGCGCCGAACCCGGCCCGACGGTGCTGCTGCGCGGCGACATGGACGGCCTCCCGATCGCCGAGGCCACCGGTCTGTCGTTCGCCTCCACCAACGGCGCCATGCACGCCTGCGGGCACGATCTGCACACGGCCGCGCTGGTCGGGGCGGCGCGGATCCTGTCCGCGCAGAAGGAAGACCTCACCGGGGACGTGGTCTTCATGTTCCAGCCCGGCGAGGAGGGGCACGGCGGCGCGAGGGCGATGCTGGCCGACGGTGTGCTCGACGCGTCCGGCACGAAACCCGTTGCTGCCTATGCCCTGCACGTGATCGCCGACCTTCCGCACGGGGTGTTCCACGGCCGGCCGGGTCCGGTCATGGCCGCCTACAGCACGATGCAGGTCGACGTGATCGGCCGGGGTGGGCACGGCGGACGGCCCCACGAGGCGCTCGACCCGATCCCGGTCGCGGCACAGGTGATCACGGCCGCGCAGACGTACGTGGCCCGGCGGTTCAGTGCCTTCGACCCCGTGGTGCTGACGTTCGGTGAGTTCCACGCCGGCACCGCGCCCAACGTCATTGCCGAGAAGGCCACGCTGCGAGCCGGTATCCGCACCTTCTCGGCCGAGCACACGGCCCGGGTGGCGTCCGAGCTCCCCGCCCTGGCCGAGCAGATCGCCGCGGCCTCCGGGTGCCGGGCCCAGGTCACGTTCACCCCCGTGATGGCCCCGACGATCAACGATCACCAGGCTGCAGCGGTCTTCGAACAGCAAGCCACGGCCATCGGGAGCTACGTGCAGCTCGAGAACCCCCGCACCGGCTCGGAAGACTTCTCCGAGGTGCTGAGCGAGGTTCCCGGCGCCTTCGGATATCTCGGCGCCGCCTTCCCCGGCAGCCCGAGCCCCGCGGGCAACCATTCACCACGAGCAGTTTTCGACGACTCCCGGCTCGAGGACGCCGCTCGCCTGCTGGCCGGCTGCGCCCGTCACCATCTCTGTACCGCAAGCTGAAAGGTCGCCATGTCCAGCGCTTCTCCCCGCCGTGGTGCGGATGTCCTCGTCGAGGCCCTGATCGCCAACGGCGTCGAGACCCTGTTCGGGGTGCCCGGCGACACCGGGGTGGTGTTCTACGACGCGCTGTTCCACCAGCGGGAGCGCATCGAGCACGTGCTGGCCCGCGACGAGCGGCACGCGGCCTACATGGCCGACGCCTTCGCCCGGGTGACGAACCGGGTGGGCGTGGTCGAGGTTTCCAGTGGTGGTGGAACGACCTACGTGGTGGGCGGTCTGGGCGACGCGTACGCCTCGGGTATCCCGGTGCTGCTGCTCACCTCGGACATCCACCGCAGCAGCCGGGGTACGGGGGCGCTCACCGAGATCGATCAGGTGGCATTGTTCAGCGCGGTGACGAAGTGGCAGGTCGTGGTGGAGAAGGCGGCCGACATGCCGGCCGCCGTGGCGCAGGCCCTGAAGGAAGCGGTCAGTGGACGTCCGGGTCCGGTCGCGCTGATCGTGCCGGAAGACGTGCTGGAAGAGATCACGGACGCACCGGTGGTCACCTCGGTCGCGTCGCTTCCGGGGGAGCGGGTAGCGGCTGCGGCCGAAGAGATTGCCCGGGCCGCACAGTTTCTGCAGGCTGCCCGCCGACCTGCGATCGTGGCCGGGGGCGGCGTGCATGCGTCCGGTGCCTACGCCGGACTCCAGCAGGTGGCTGCCACTCTCGGGGCGGGCGTCGCCACCAGCATTCACGGCCAGGGCTCGATCGCGACGACGGACGCGTGGTGGCTGGGGATCGTCGGCAACAACGGCGGTCAGCCCGGCACCAACCGCTACGTGGCCGACGCCGACGTGGTGCTGCTGGTCGGTACCCGGGGCAACGCCACCAACACCAACTCCTGGAAGGCCCCGGCCCGGTCGGGCACCACGGTGATCCAGATCGACATCCAGGAGGCCCGCGCGGGCCGCAACTTCGAGGGCTCGGTCGCTCTGGCCGGGGATGCGAAAACGGTTCTGGACCAACTGCTCCGCGAGCTGAGAGGCGTCCTCGATCCTGATCTTGAGAAGCGACGGGCAGCCGTGGCGGAGGCTCGTGCCGACGCCACACCGCGCACCCAGTCTCCTGAGCACGCACCGGGAGTCATCTACCCGCGCACGGTGATCGAGAGCATCCACGAGGTTCTCGGCGACGACGTGACGGTGATCGGTGACCCGGGCACCCCCACCCCGAACGTCGCCGTGTTCTGGCCGGTCACCGAGGCCGGCCGCCGCACCGTGATTCCCCGGGGCCACGGCCCGATGGGTTACGCGATCCCGGCGGCCGTGGGGGTGGCGAAGGCCCTTCCGGGCCGGCCGGTGGTGTCGGTGACCGCGGACGGCAGCTTCGCGATGGCCTGTGGCGAGCTCGAGACCGCGGCGCGCTTCCACCTGCCGATCCTGTTCGTGCAGCTGACGAACAACAGCATGGGCTGGATCAAGATGCTTCAGCACCTCTACTCGGGCGGGCGCTACTTCGGTGTCGACCCGGGTCCGGTGGACGCGGTGATGGTGGCCAGGGCCAACGGCGTGGACGGCGTGAAGGTGACGTCGGCCGACGAGCTGAAGGCGGCGCTGGTGTCGTTCGCGGGTGACCCGCGTCCGTTCTACATCGATGTCGACGTGCCGCACATGATCGACTACGCGCCGCCGGTACCGGCCTGGGACAAGGGGCTGGCCGGTGACACCGAACGCCCGGTTTACTGAGCGAATGACTGTTTCCGAGGGCGCGCGGCCGGCCCTGAGGTCGGAGGCTGTCTACAGCACCCTCCGGCAGGAGATCACCGACGGCGTGCTCGCCCCCGGCACGCCGCTCGTCGAGGACGACATCGCCGAGCGGCTCGGGGTGTCGCGTACACCCGTGCGGGAGAGTATCCAGCGGCTGGCGGCGGACGGTCTGGTCGACTCCCGCCGTCGGCGCTGGATCGTGCACGTGTACCAGCCCGAGGAGATCAGCGAGATCTACGGGGTGCGTGCGGCTCTGGAGTCGCATGCCGCCCGCCTGGCCGCGCTGCACGCCGACAGTGCCACGCTGGAGCGCATCGAGGCCCGTCGTGAGGTGATGACCAAGGAGAACCTGATCACGCTGCTGGAGCGGGGCGCTGCGAACGACGAGTTCCACGACCTGATCAGCGGTGCCTCCGGAAATCCCCGGCTGCTGCGCACGATCCGCGACCAGCGCCTGTTCCATTTCAACCGGCGGATCGGGGCGCTCTACGACGAGGCGTCGCTGCGCACCACGTCCCGCCAGCACGGTCAGCTGATCGATGCGGTCTGCGGCCGAGACGCCGACAGCGCGGGCGAGATCGCCCGGATCCACGTGGAGTACTCGCTCCAGCTCCTGCTGGACCGGCTCTTCTGACGTCGGTCCCGGGCCTCAGGTGAGGGGGAGCCGGCTGACCCCGGCGTCCACCTCGTCGTCCGTCGTGTCGTGGTCGTGATTGCGCCAGGCACCCCGCTCGCTCGGGCGCGTCGGTCGTGCGGCGTCGTCCGGGCCGATCTCCTGGTCGTCCAGCTCGTCGGGCGGTCCCAGTGACATCTTCGTCCTCCCTTACTCCGGGTCACACCAGACTACTTCTGGTAGATAATTCGTGAGCTCCGGGCCCCTCGTCCGGGCTACTGTGCGCCTCCGATGAGATTCGGCCGCCGGGCCGGTCCAAGTCATCGGAGTGGACGTCACCAACTCATGCTGGAGGGGTGCGATGACCGACCTGGCTATTGAAACGGCCGGTCTGGTGAAGATGTTCGGGCCGATGCGGGCCGTCGACGGGGTGGATCTGAAGATTCCCGTGGGCGGCGTGTACGCGGTGCTCGGGCCGAACGGGGCGGGGAAGACCACCACCATCCGGATGCTGGCCACCCTGCTGGTGCCGGACGGCGGTACGGCCACCGTGCTGGGCCACGACGTCGTGCGGGAGGCCGCGCAGGTGCGCGCCCGGGTGGCCATGACCGGGCAGTTCGCCTCGCTCGACGAAGACCTGACCGGCCTGGAGAACCTGCTCCTGCTCAGCCGGCTGTACGGTTACCCACGCCGCGCGGCTCAGGAGCGGGCCCACCAGCTGCTGACCGCCCTCGACCTCGACGATGCCGCGAACAAGCAGGTCAAGGCCTATTCGGGCGGTATGCGCCGACGCATCGACATTGCCGGCAGCATCGTCGTTCGGCCCGATCTGATGTTCCTCGACGAGCCGACCACCGGGCTCGACCCGCGCAGCCGCAACCAGGTCTGGGAGATCGTCCGGGCCCTGGTCGGGGCGGGCACCACGATCCTGCTCACCACGCAGTACCTGGAAGAGGCCGACCAGCTCGCCGACCGGATCGCGGTCATCGACCACGGCCGGGTCATCGCCGAGGGCACGAGCGGTCAGCTCAAGGCATCCGTGGGTACCGGCGCGGTGAAGGTGCGGGTGGCCGATCCCGCCGACCGTGACGAGGTGGCCCGGCTGCTGGGCGAATCCCTCGCCACCGAGCCGGTGCTCGAGTCCGATCCGGCGTCCGTCTCGCTGCGGGTGACGAATCCGGCCGCAGTGGCCGGGGCGCTGCACCGCGTGGGCGAGCACGGCCTGGTGATCAGTGAGTACTCGCTCGGCCAGCCCAGTCTCGACGAGGTGTTCCTGGCCCTGACCGGCAAGGCGACCGAACCGGAGGTCCCGGTATGACGACCGGTCCCGGAGTCGATGCGAAGGTCCTTGCCGCGCTGGGGTCTTCCGAACGGCCGGCTCCGGCCGGGCCGATCAGCTCGTCGCTCACCTTCGGCTGGCGCGCCCTGCTGAAGATCAAGCACGTGCCCGAGCAGCTCTTCGACGTGACCATGTTCCCGATCATGTTCACGCTGATGTTCACCTACGTGTTCGGCGGCGCGGTCTCCGGCTCGCCGAGGCAGTACCTGCAGTACGCGCTGCCCGGAATCATGGTGCAGACCATCATCTTCATCACGATGTACACGGCGATGACGATCAACGCGGACATCGAGAAGGGCGTGTTCGACCGGATCCGGTCGCTGCCGGTCTGGCGCCCGTCGCTGCTCGTCGGGGCCTGCTCGGTGACACCCTGCGCTACCTGATGGCCTCCACGGTCGTGCTGGTGGTCGGTCTGATCATCGGATACCGGCCGCCGGGTGGGGTTCTCGGGGTGATCGGGGCCGTGGCCCTGCTGCTGGCGTTCTGCTTCTCGCTCAGCTGGCTGTGGCTCATCCTCGGTCTGAAGGTACGCACGCCCAACGCCGTGATGGGCATGGCGATGATGATCCTGTTCCCGCTCACCTTCGTCAGCTCGGTGTTCGCCCCGCCGGAGACGATGCCGGGCTGGTTGCAGGCATTCGTCGACATCAACCCGGTGACCCTGCTCGTCGAGGCGGCCCGCGGCCTGCTGAACGACACGCCCGACAGCGGCGACATCCTCTTCGTGCTTGGTGCCTCGGTCGCCCTGACCCTGGTGTTCTCGCCGATCGCGCTGCGGATGTACAACCGCAAGACGTGAGTGTCAGACGACGCGGGGCGGTTCGCTCGCGGTGTACTCCCGGTCGGCGTCCACATACGCGTTGAGCCACCGGTTGGCGGGGTAGGCACCCACCACCACTCGGTTCTCGTGCCAGCCACAGCCGACGGTGAGCACGCCGGCCTCGCTGATGGAGATGTTCTCGGCGTCGTTGTAGACGTCGGCGCTGGAGATGGGGCCGGTCTCGTTGTGCCGGGCCAGGATCACGGTGACTGACATGGGGTGATCGTATGGTTGCGCATCGTGATCCAGGGGAGGGGTCGCCTGTTCGGCGCAGCGGTGACCGAACGGAAGTTCCGCACCTCCGGCGCGAGACCGGTCACACCGGTCGGCATGGCAGACTTCCAGGTCATGAGCTCCCGCGTGGTCACCGCGTTCCGCGTCGTCGCCTTCGCCGAAGCCGTCAGCTGGCTGGGTCTGCTGATCGGTATGTACCTGAAGCGGGTCGCCGAGACGACCGAGGTCGGCGTGCAGGTTTTCGGGCCGATCCACGGCGCCGTCTTCGTGACCTACGTGCTGCTCACCCTCTACCTGGCCCGGGTGCAGCGCTGGTCGATCGGAACCACCGTGCTCGGTCTGGCCGCCTCCATCCCGCCGTTCTTCACGGTGGTCTTCGAGATCTGGGCCAAGCGCACCGGGCGGCTGGAATCCCCGCAGGAGTCCAGCGCGCCGGTCGCCGCCTGATTGCCGGCTCAGGCCGGGAGTTCTCCCCGGATGAAAGCCGGGGTGTAGAACTCGTTCGGGTCACTGGCCAGTGACGCCTTCACGTACCGGGTCCAGTCGTCCACCAGGACCTCACCCAGTCCCGCCTCGACCCCGTCCAGGGCCGTGGTCGCGACCTGGGCCGGGCTGACCATCGGCCCCTCGTAACCGGCCATCATGTCGGTGTCGGCGGCGCCCAGGTGCACACCGGTGACCTGGGTGCCCTGCTCGGCCAGCTCGATCCGGAGGCTGTTGGTCATGGCCCAGGCCGCCGACTTGCCCACGGCGTAGCCGGTGCTGCCCGGGTAGCTGAACCAGCTCAGGGCGGAGAGCATGTTCACGATCGCTCCGCCCCCGTTCGCGGCCAGCGCCGGGGCGAAGGCCCGCACCATGTTCAGGTTCCCCCAGAAATGCACGTCCAGTTCCTGGCGAACCAGCTCGAGCCGCTCGTCCAGGAGCCCGCCTCCGGTCATGACGCCGGCGTTGTTCACCAGCAGGGTGACGTCGTGCGCCACCTTCGCGGCGGCTGCCACCGACTCCGGATCGGTGATGTCGAGCTGGAGCACCTCGACCCCGGGCAGGTCCACCGAGGACGCCGTCCGGGCCGTCGCGTAGACCTTGCTCGCCCCCCGTTCCACCAGGTGGGCGGCCAGTGCGCGGCCGAGACCGCGGTTCGCTCCGGTGACCAGGGCAACGGATCCGGCGATCTTCACAATGAGCTCCTCGGGGATTCGCCACCCTGGGTGGGCGGCGCCTGCGGGTACGCTAAAAGCTCACATCGGTGTCAGGGGCAAGTGCTTCCGGAGGGTTACATGCGAATCGGTGACGTGGCGGCCCGGTCGGGCGTCAGTGTGCGGTCCCTGCGGTACTACGAGGAGCAGGGGCTGCTGCAGTCCGCCCGCAGCGCGAGCGGCCAGCGGCTCTATGCCGAGGAGGCGGTCGATCGGGTGCAGCTGATCCAGATGCTCTACGCGGCCGGCCTGCCCAGCCGGAGGATCCAGGAGTTGCTGCCCTGTGTGGAAACTGGCGTCTCGACCGAGCACACCCGGACCCTGCTGCTGGCCGAGCGCGAGCGCATCGACCGGCAGATGAGCGAACTGGCGCTGGCCCGGGGCAAATTGGACGAGATCATCGGTATTGCGTTCGACTACAGCCAGCCCTGCGCCGCTTCCAGGATCGACCAGGTGGCTTAACTGCCCCGGTGTTCTGCCGATACCAAGCCGTATGACCGACGACACCCTGGCCATGGGCGCTGTGACCGTGGAGGCGTCCGTCTCCGGAGCCGGGGGCGACCCGATTCTGCGGCTTTTCGCGAGCATCGCCGAGCACGCGTCGTTCGAGGTCGGCATCACCGTGGCGGTCGACGGGGCGCTGGTCGCCGGGGTGCTGGTCGGGCAGGACGAGTGGCTGAAACTGCTGGGCCAGACGATGGACGGCGGTGACTCCATCGCCCAGTCGTTGCGCCGGTACCTGAACAAGGGCCTGCACGAGGCGGTCACGGCCGTGATCGAGCCGCTGAACGACGATCCGCAGCCCGAGGAGTACGAGTACCTGCACCTGAAGAACGCCCGCTACGTGATGGGCGAGGCGTTCGTGCCCACCCCGGCGGCCGATCCGGTGCTCTGGCGCGGGCGTATCGTGCATATCTCGGGCTGGAGCTGGGGGGCGCTCACGGCGCCCGGCGCACACTGAGACGTCGCGTTACGAATTCGAAGCAGGTGGCAGGGCGGGCTTAGACTCGTTCCGTGCCTGCCAGTGATCAGCCGCCCGGGATCGCGGCGTACTTCGCCCTGCTCGAGGTGAGTGCCCTGCTGCACCACGAGGTCGAGCGGCAGGTACGCGAGGAGGCGGGGCTGACGTTCGTGCAGTTCCAGATCCTCGCCTCACTCAGTGAGTCTCCCGACGGCTCCCGCAGGATGACGGACATCGCCGACCAGATCGTCCACAGTCGCAGTGGCCTGACCTACCAGGCGCAGAAGCTCGAGGAGGCGGGGTATCTCACCCGCGGACCGGCTCCCGGGGACGAGCGCAGCACCGTCGCGGCGCTGACCGCGGCCGGGCGCGACGTGCTGGAGTCGGTACTCCCGGGGCATCTGGGAGTGGTCGGCGAAGTCTTTCTCGACCCCCTCGCCCCCGACGACGCGACCGAGCTGACGCGCGTCCTCAATCTGGTGCGGGCCCACATGCGGAGCCGGCCCCCGCGGTCGGCGACCCGGCGCGCCCGTCGCTAATTTCTGTCGGCAAAACAAAGAACGCCCAGCCACTTTTGAAGGCTGGGCGTTCTGGCGGGAGATCAGCTGGGCAGGTATCCCTGGAAGACCTGGTTGCTACCGGTGCCGCCCGAGAGGTTGTCGGTGCCGCCCTCGCCGGCGATCACGTCGTTGCCGGCGTTGCCGTAGATCGTGTCATTACCGGAACCGCCGAGCAGGCCGTCGTTGCCGGTGCCACCAGAGATCCAGTCGGCGCCGGACTCGCCGCCCGCGATGTCGTTACCGGTGCCACCGTAGATCTTGTCGTTGCCCGTGCCACCGACCAGCTGGTCGGAGCCGGCGCCGCCGGAGATGTAGTCCTTGCCGGCGTCGCCGGATACGATGTCGGCGCCCGCGCCACCGTAGATCTTGTCGTTGCCGGAAGCCCCGCCGATGGTGTCGGAACCGTCCTGGCCGTAGATGGTGTCGTTGCCGGCATCGCCAATGATGATGTCGGCGCCGGTGCCCGCGCAGATGATGTCGTTGCCGCCAAGGCCCTCGATGTAGTCGGCGCCGGCGCCGGCGACGATCACGTCGTTGCCCCGGGTGCCGGTCAGGCTGTCCCGGCCGCTGGTGCCGACGATCGTGGCCCTCTTGCCGCCGCAGGTCGGTGTCGCCGCCTGGGCCGCGCCCGCCCCGCTCAGAGTTAGACCGCTCACCACGGCCGTAGCCGCACCGAAGATCGCCACGCGCTTGAACACGTTCACGAACTGCTCCCCTGATTTCGTCCGGGCCGTCGTGGCCCGGTCGCAGCTGTCACACCCGTCCGTGGATGCGAACCCGCGTACGTACCGCGGGAAATGTGACGCTACTGACGAGTTGGGGTGGCCGCCGGACAATGTCCTGTGACCTAGTACACAGTTTTCTCACAGGTTTCAGCGCGGGCCGTTTCCCTGGAACACCGCATCGACGCCACTGCCGCCGTCGAGCTTGTCGCGACCCGCTCCTCCGGCCAGGTAATCGGCCCCGGCGCCACCGAGAAGCGTGTCCTTGCCAGCGTTCCCGCGCAGGTCGTCTGCACCGTCGCCGCCCGAGACCCAGTCGTCGCCGGCCCCGCCCGCGAGGGCGTCGGCGCCGGAATTGCCGTAGATCCGGTCGTTCCCGCTGCCGCCGACGATCGTGTCGACGCCCGACCCCCCGGAGATCCAGTCGCTGCCGCTGTTTCCGGTGATCAGGTCGACGCCGCTGTCACCGTAGATGCGGTCGGCGCCCGTGCCGCCGGCGATCACGTCGTTACCCGTGCCGCCGCAGATCAGGTCTTTGCCGCCGTTGCCCTCGATGTAGTCGTTGCCCGAGCGGCCGACGATGACGTCGGCGCCCTCGGTGCCGATCAGATTGTCGTTCCCGGCGGTACCGATGATGGTGGCCCTCTTGCCGTGGCACGTCGGCACGGCCGCCTGGGCGGTGCCGGCCAGGCCGAGCACGGTGGTGCCGACCAGGCCGATCGCCATGCCGCCGAACGCGAATCGCCTACGCGAAGTCACAAACATCTCCCTCGTAAAGATCGATGACCCTGCGCAGGCTAGCTCACGAAACGGTAACGGCATCCCCGCCCGCGTCGGGATCGCCGTTGAGCCAGGCGGTCAGCCGGACCCCGGCCGCACTGTCCTGTTTCGTCGCGACCTCGGTGGCGAGATCGAGAACGGACACTCCACGGAGCGATTCGCGCCAGGCGAGGTCGGCCACGGCCATGGTGCGGGCGATGCCACAGGGTTCCTGACATTGCCCCGGCGGGTTACCCATCGGCCCGCGCTGCCGGATCTCGTTGCAGACGAACGCGGGTCGGCCCCCGTCCACCGCGCGCACGATGTCGTACACGGAGATCTCGCCCGGCGGGCGGTCGAGTACGTAACCGCCGTCCTTGCCCTGCACCGACCGGATGATCTTCGCGCGCGACAGAGCCTGTAGGTGCTTGGCCAGATAGCTGCTCGAGACGTCGTGGAACTGCGCGAGTCGTGCCGCGGGAACGGGGCGGTCGGCGGCGGTCAGTACCACACAGCAGTGCACCGCCCACTCGACGCCGTCGGACATCTTCATCGGCCCAGGGTAGTTGACTCGGACTCTCGGTGTCCGAGTATGGTTATTAACTCGGACAAGTAATGTCCGGGTTTAATCGGGAGGTGGATCGTGAAGATCGTCGTGATCGGTGGAAGTGGCCTGATCGGTGCGCAGGTGGTCCCGATCCTGAGTGGGCAGGGGCACGACGTGGTCGCGGCATCGCCCTCGACCGGCGTGAACACGCTGACCGGGGAAGGGCTCGTGCTGGAGGGAGCCGATGTCGTGGTTGACGTCTCGAACTCGCCGTCGTTCGCCGACGACGACGTGATGAGCTTCTTCACCACGTCCACCGGGGTGCTGCTGGAGGCCGGGAAGGCCGCCGGGGTGAGGCATCACGTGGTGCTCTCGATCGTCGGTACCGATCGGATCCCCGACAGCGGCTACATGCGGGCGAAGGTGGCGCAGGAGAAGCTGGTGCGCGACTCCGGTGTCGGCTACTCGATCGTGCGGGCCACCCAGTTCTTCGAGTTCGCGACGGGCATCGCGGGCATGTCCAGGGACGCGACCGGTGTGGTGCGGCTGCCCTCGGTCTTCATCCAGCCGATCGCCGCCTCCGAGGTGGCGCGGATCGTGGCCGGAACGGCTCTGGACGCGCCGGTGAACGGGCACATCGACATCGCCGGCCCGCGGCGCTACCGCCTGGACGAGTTCATCCGGCTGGCGGTTCCGGAGGCGCAGGTCGTGACGGACGAGGCCGCTACCTACTCGGGTGCGCGGTTGCAGCCGACGTCGCTGGTCCCCGTCGGCGAGGTGACCCGGCTCTCCGAGGTGGGCCCGTCGTGGGAAATGAGCGCCCGATGAGGATCGCGGTCGCGGGTGGTACCGGCACGGTCGGCCGGCACGTCGTCGATGTGGTGACCGAGCAGGGGCACGAGCCGGTGCTGCTGACCCGGTCGTCCGGGGTGGACCTGGTGAGCGGTCAGGGGCTGCCGCTCGAGGGCGTCGACGTCGTGATCGACGTGACGTCGGTGATGACCCAGAAGGCCGACCGGTCGCGGGCATTCTTCGGCGCTGTCACACGCAATCTGCTGGCGGCCGAGAAGGCCGCCGGGGTGGGGCATCACGTCGCACTCTCGATCGTGGGTATCGATGCCTCGCCGTACGGCTACTACGCGGGCAAAGTGCTGCAGGAGCAGCTGCTGGAGTCGGCCGACGTGCCCTGGACCGTTCTGCGCGCCACCCAGTTCCACGAGTTCGCGTCGCAGGTCCTGGGCGTGGCCCGGATCGGCCCGGTCAACCTGGTCCCGGTCATGCGCAACGAGCCGGTCGCGGCCCGCGAGGTGGCCGGTCACCTGGTCGACCTGGCCCTCGCACCGGCCGCCGGCCGCGTGCCTGACCTGGGCGGACCCCGCGAGGAGCGGATGGTCGACATGGCCCGGGCCTATCTCGCGCACACCGGTAGGCGCGGTTTCGTGCTCCCGGTGCCCATGCCCGGCGCAGGGGGAAAGGCCATGCGTAACGGTGCCCTGGTCACCGGGCCGGGGGCGGTGCACGGGCGTCAGACCTACGCGCAGTGGCTGGCCGCTCAACCGGCTCGTCCCACCGGCTGAAGCCGTTCACCGGCGCAGAGGACATCCGGGCCCTCCGGGCGCTTAGCCTGGCTGGACGGGTAACGGGTGTGTGTCACGTGCGGATGGGGTGAGTCGGATGTGGGCTTATCGGCTGGCGGGTCCGGGTCGGTTCGAGCGGTGTTCGGTACCGGCACCCGGGGAACCCTCGGCGGGACAGGTGGTTGTGCGCACGACGTCGGGTGGTCTCTGCGGCAGTGACCTGGGCTTCTTCCAGGGGGCAACGACGCCGGAGGGCACGCTGAAGGAAAGCATGTTCGGGGAGCCGGGTTTTCCGCTGCACGAGATCACCGGTCAGGTGGTCGCGTCGGCGCACCCGGCGCACGCGGTCGGTGACCAGGTGGTCGGGTGGGCGACGCGGGCGGACGGGGTGGCCGAGTTCGTGGTCACCAGTGGGGACGAGGTGGCCGGGTACCGCTCCGGGCTGAAGCCCGAGATCGCCGTGCTGCTACAGCCCCTGGCCTGCGTGCTGCACGCCGTCGGGACGATGGGTGACGTGCGCGGCAAGAACGTGGCCGTGCTCGGTCTGGGCCCGATCGGGCTGCTCTTCGCCCACGTGCTGCGGGCCCGCGGGGCCGGGCACATCGTCGGGGTCGACCGGGTGCGGCGCGACGGGATCGGGCCCCGGTTCGGTGTGGACGAGGTGGTCTGGGCCTCCACCGGCCGCTGGGCCCGCGACGCGATCCTCGGGCCCGATCTGGTGGTCGAGTGCATCGGGCACCAGGCGGGCACCCTGAACGACGCGATCCGCGTTGCCGCGTTCGGCGGTCAGATCTACTTCTTCGGCGTGGCCGACGAGGCCACGCAGAGCGTCAACCTGCGCCAGTTGCAGCGCAAGAACCTGACCCTGCGTACGGGTCTCACGCTGGACCGGCGCCGGATGCTCGCCGAGGCGGACGACTACCTCGCCGAGCACCCGGAACTCACCTCCGACTACGTCACCGACGTGCTGCACGTGGTCGAGATCGACGCCGCGTTCCGGCGGGCGCTCAACCCGGTCCCCGAGCAGGCCAAGGTGGTCGTCCGGATGCCCTGAGGCGTCATGGGACGCGCGGCCCCTGGCTCCGGCCGGGGGCCGCGATGCTTTGTTCTCCGGGCTGACAACGATGGCCGGGATTCCGGCTCTGTCAGTGGGGGCTTGTCGCACACCTAAATGAATGTGAAAAGGAAATTTCCTGACTGCCGGGGGTTCCGGGCACTGCTACCTTTGATTCAGTAATTAGTGAGGAAAGTTTACTAATTACGCGTATCAAGCCGACTGTCCCTGACTCAGCCGGACCTCTTCCCTGAATCGAGTTACTGATGAGCCGACGCCTCTCAGTCCGTCATCCGCAATCACCTGCCGCAGGCTGGAAATCACCCCGCACCCTGATCGGGATGGTCTCCCTCGCCGCCGTCGTGGTGATGCTCGCCGCCACCACGTTGTTCGGCTCGGGAGCGGCCAGCGCCGCGCCCTCGCTGCCGACGCACCTGCTCACCGGCTACTGGCAGAACTTCAACAACGGTGCCAAATCGCTGAAGCTGTCGGAGGTTCCGACCAGCTACGGGATCGTGGCGGTGGCCTTCGCCGACGCGGTGCCGAGCCGCACCGGCGCCATCGACTTCAACCTCGACACCTCGGTGGCCGGCGGCTACACCGAGACCCAGTTCAAGGCCGACGTGGCCACGCTGAAGTCCCGTGGCCAAAAGGTGGTCATCTCGGTCGGCGGTCAGAACGGCACGATCTCACTACCCGACGCCGCGGCGGCCACGGCCTTCGCCGACAGCACCTACAGCCTGATGCAGGAGTTCGGCTTCGACGGCGTCGACATCGACCTGGAGAATGCCCCGAACCTGGTCAACATGACCTCGGCGCTGAAGAAGATCGGGAGCAAGGCGGGCTCGGGCTTCGTGCTTACCATGGCCCCCGAGACGATCTACGTGCAGCCGGGCGGTTCCTACCTGCAGCTCATCGACCAGGTGAAAGACCTGATCACCGTGGTCAACACGCAGTACTACAACTCCGGCAGCATGCTCGGGCGGGACGGCAAGGCCTACAGCTCCGGCACGGTCGACTTCCAGACCGCCCTGGCCGACATCCTGCTCGACGGGCACCTGCGCGCCGACCAGGTCGGTCTCGGTCTGCCCGCCAGCACCAGCGGCGCCGGTAGCGGTTACGTCGCGCCGTCGGTGGTCAACAACGCCCTCGACTGCCTCACCCAGGGCACGAACTGTGGCTCGTACAAGCCGGCCGCCAAGTACCCGACCCTGCGTGGCGCCATGACCTGGTCGATCAACTGGGACGCGTCGAACGGCTACAACTGGGCCAGCACCGTGGGTGGTCACCTGGCGAGCCTGCCGGGCGGTACCGGCGGCGGCACCACGCCGACCAGCCCGACCACGCCCGTGCCGACCACCACGACGGTCGCCCCTACCGTGGCCCCCACGACCAAGCCGCCGACCACCCAGCCGAGCACCGGCTGCACCGGCCTCGCGGCGTGGAGCAAGACCACGGCGTACACCGGCGGCACGAAGGTCAAGTACAACAACCACTCCTGGGCCGCCAAGTGGTGGACCTACGGTGACACCCCGGGCGCCAACGCCCAGGACGTCTGGGTCGACGGCGGAGCCTGCTGAAACCCGTTCGTGATCATGCAAAGTGTCCCCGGAGTTCTAGAACTCCGGGGACACTTTGCATGATCACGGCAAGGGAGTCTGGCTGGGTGCGCCGAAGTCTCCCCGTGCGTCCTTCATCCCGCACAGCAGAGCGCCGCGCGTCCCGATCGGGGACGCGCGGCGCTTGCGGTTTCGGGGTGGGTTACCTCAGGGCCTGGGTGACGCTGGAGTCGACCGAGACGGTGAGCGGAGAAGTAGGGGACTGCACCGACTTCGGGCGGCCCTCGGCGGCCCAGTCGCTGGTGTGCCAGAAGTTCACCAGGTAGCTCGCCGGGCGGTTCGGGATGCGCTCGGCCGGGCCCTTGTAGTCCCAGAGCGTGAGCTCCTTACCGGAGGAGTCCGTGATGGTGAACGTGACGCCGTCGGCGGTCCAGTCGATCTTGTAGTCGTTGTACGACTTCGAGGAGTCGAAGCCCGAGATGGCGGGCACCGTGGCCGGGCTGGCCTGGGTGCCGCTCAGCACCTCTTTGCACTCACCCGAGAAGTCGGTGTAGTAGCAGGTCGAAATCACCTTTCCGGCAGCCAGATCCACCATGCGTGAGACCCGCTGCGACTTCGCGGTGCTGTCTTCGTAGTCGGTGTAGATGGTCAGGTTCAGCACGTCGGGCCGGGCGCAGAGCACCTCGATGTCGATCTCGCTGTTGTCGGTGAGACCGTCACCGTCCTTGTCGGTGCCGTCGTTGCCGTAGGTGAAGATGCCCGTCACCGCACCGGTGTTCGGCTGGGCGGAGCAGTCGGCGGTCTTCACCCGGCTGCTGAAACTGCCGTAGGTGAACTGTTCCTTGGAGGCCAGTTCGGCGGCGTTACCGGGTGAGGAACCCGCGCCCGCCGGGATGGTCAGGCTGACGGCCTTGCCGTCGGTGGCGCCGGAGTCGCTGACCCCGCCCTTGATCGTGCTGCCGCCGCGCTCGTACTTGGTGTACAGCTCCGAGACGTTGGACGTCCAGTTCTCGGTCTTCTTCGGGCCCGCGAAAACGCCGTTCGAGGAAGCCGGTTTCGTGGTGGCGGCCGTCGCGGTGGGCGCGGTGGGCGCGGTCGGTTCAGTGCTTGCGGACGAGGTGCTCGCCGACGGTTCGGCGGTCGCCGTCTGCGTCGGCGTGGTGGTGGGGCGCTTCTTGCGGTGCTTCTTCTGTACGCGCTGCGCGGCGCCGTCCGATGCGGGGTAGGCGCTGCGCTTGCCGTAGGCGACCGTGCTCGCATCGTCCGGCGTGGTGGTCTTGGTCTGCTGCACGGCCATCGCTGTGCCCCCGGCCGTGAGGACCAGGGCCGTGAGCGACGCTGAGACCAGGTACACGCGCCGTCGCCGGGAGTTCTTCACCGACCGGCGGTTGCGGACTTCGTTCATCGGGTTCAGGGCCTCCGAGCGGGATCGGGCCGCGGGACGCACTGCCGAACATCAGGGAATCGGCAGGGCGCCCGCGGCATTGCCCGGTGATCCTCGCGCTCCTGATCTCAAAGTCAGGTCAAGCGCCAGGTAACGCAGCCCTGTGAAACTCTCGCCAGAGCACGCAGGGTGAAGGTGGTATCACTGCGCAACCGTACGGAACCCGGTGTTTGCCATCGACGAGTCGGGTGTGTTGGACGAGCGGGCCGCGTTGCGGTAGCGGTTGCAGTAAGACGAGTGGCAGAGAAAAGACCCGCCCCGCATGGACTTCTGGATCCCGGAGGCTGGTCCCGACGGATCGGTGACGATGCCCGCGGCCAGGCCGGAGCGGTAGTAGGCCGGATGGGCCCAGTCCGAGCACCACTCCCAGACGTTGCCGACGACCTGCCACAGCCCGTACCCGTTGGGGGAGTAGCTGCGCACCGGCGCGGTGGTCAGATAGCCGTCTTCCAGGGTGTTCTCCTGGGGGAAAACACCCTGCCAGATGTTGCACGGCCAGGCGCCGTCCACCAGCTCGCCGTCGCCCCACGGGTATCGCCGGCCGGGGACCCCGCCGCGTGCGGCGACCTCCCACTCGGCCTCGGTGGGCAGTCTCCGCCCGGCCCAGGTGCAGTAGGCCGCGGCGTCGTTCCAGCTGATGTGGGTGACGGGATGATCGGGAAGGTCGTCGATCCCGGAGTGCCTGCCCTGCGGATGTTTCCAGTCCGCCGCGGTGACCCCGAGCCACCACGGGGTGGCCGGCGGCCGGCCGATGATGTCGGCCTCGTCGGCGGAGACGGCCAGGTGGAAGACGGCGGAGTATCCGAAGGTCTCGGCCTCGGTACGGTATCCGCTCGCCTCGGCGAACGCGGCCCAGTCGGTATTGGTGACGCTCGTCGCGTCGATGCTGAACGGCGACACGGTGACCGGGTGCACGGGGGTCTCGCCGTCGGCCCGTCGGCCGTCGCCGTGATGATCGCCCATCGCGAAGGTCTGGCCCGGGATCAGGCACTGCTCGATCGCGTGGTGCCCGGCGCCCGGCGCGAGAGACTGGGGAGGTGCCTCCTCGCCGGACGATTCGCGCGCAGGCGCGCAACAGGCGTGCTCGTGGCCGGTGTGCTCAGGCATCCGGACCACGATGACACACCCCCGGCCGGATTGACCGGCCAGGGGCGTGAATGTGATCAGGAAACGGGAAGTTTCCCGGCCTTGACGTCTTCCGCCACCTGACGGACGCAGTCCTCGAACGTGCCCTGCACAGCGGTGCCGCAGCAGGCCAGCATCAGGTTGAACGGCTGGCCGAAGTTCTCGATGGTCATGCCGTCCCGGTCGACCGCCGAGCCGTCCTCGTGTCGCGTGACCGGCGGATAGTGCAGCTCGGTGCGGTCGATCGCCGTGCTCGGGCCCTCGGTGTAGACGTAGACGGCCTTGCCCCGGCCGTAGCCGTAGCCGACTTCCCAGCAGGTGCCCGCGTCCGGGTCCGGCCCGCGGAACGGGTTGAGGTTCCCCACGACCGCGTCGGCCCGCTCGATCATCTCGACGTTGATGCGGAAGATGGCTGCGGCGAGGTCCGTGCCGCTCAGCTCGTCGAGGTTCGTGCTCTTGTCGCCGTCCAGCGGCGAGATCGGTTCCAGGCCGTGGTCGGCGCAGATCTGGCGCATCTTCGCGGCCCGCTGCTCGCCGTCGGGAGCGAAGACCTCGAAACCGGCCAGATAGAGACGTGCGGACATGAGGGAGCCTTCCGGTCAGGTGGATCTTGACGGGTTGGCCTGGCGATATCGAAGAGGATTGTCCAGAGCCGTCGGCCGGGAGTCGGCCGGAGCCGGGATCGTTACACGGCCGGCCCGGAGACGGCAACCAGCCCTCTGATCCTGACCAGAGGACGAGGTCGTGGCTTTGCGTTCATCGACCAGTACGCTGTGTGGGGGTTGCCGTTACGTTGGGGTTAATTCCGCTGCCCAAACCGGGCGCTGTCCATTTTCGGGGGATCGGATGCGGCTACCGTCGGCTCCGTATTCGAAGCGGGCTCATCAACGGCGGGTAGCGGGAAGGGTGGTGCGGCGATGCGGAGCGACTCTGGCTGCTGGCGCCTGTCCAACTCCCGGGCCCCTGGCCGCTCCTGACTTCTTCCGGGCTCTCTGCCTGATCTCGCACGACATGCCCTTTCTGAACGGGCTGTCGTTCGCCGGTCGTCACTGCTGACGATCTAGCTCCCCGCTGTTTACCGCGTACGTGAGCGCTTCCACTCCTCCCCCGAGTGGTGGCCGGCTCAATATGCCCCACGTCGTCGTCCCTGCCCGGGCGGCCCGGTGAAAGGTTTCTCCATGTCCCGCAAGTCTTTCCGCGTTCCACTGGCGATCGTCGCCGCGACCGGCCTGCTGGCCGCCTGCGGTTCCGGCAGCTCCTCGTCCTCCTCCTCGGCGAGCGGCACCACGGCCGCCACACTGCAGCTCGGCTGGATCGCCAACGTCGAGAACGCCGGCCCCTACACGGCGCTGGACAAGGGCTACTACAAGGACGCGGGTGTCGACCTGACGATCACCCCGGGCGGTCCGAGCACCACCGTCGAGCCCCTGGTGGCGAGCGGAAAGGCGCTCGTGGGGCTGAGTTCCACCGACGTCATCGCCCGCGCGGTGGCCGAGGGCGCGCCGTTGAAGATCATCGCGGCCACGCTGCAGCAGAACCCGACGAGCATCATGTCGCTGGACAGCAACCCGGTGAAGACGCTCCAGGACCTCAAGGGCAAGAAGCTGTGCTCGCAGACCAGCGGCCAGTCGGTGATCAACGCGGTGCTCAAGGGCAACGGCATCGACCCGGACGACGTCGAGATGGTGCCGGCCGACTTCGACCCGGCCCCGCTGGTGGGCGGTGACTGCGACGCGTTCGTCTCGCTGCTGAACAACCAGCCGCTGACGCTGAAGGCGCAGGGCGTGGACACGACCGTGTTCAAGCTCAGCGACTACGGGTACAACGCTTGGGGCAACGTGCTTTTCACCACCGATGAGGCGCTGGCCGACGACGACAGCCGCAAGGCTCTCGAGGGCATCGTGAAGGGCACGGCCAAGGGCTGGTCCGACGCGCTGGCCGACACCGACGCCGCGGCGCAGCTGATGGTCACCGGTCCGGGCAAGGACCAGAACCTCGATCTGGACCAGCAGAAGGCCGCCATGGCCGAGTTCGTCGACCTGATCCAGACCGACGAGACGAAGAAGAACGGCCTGCTGACGATGAGCGCGGACGGCATCGCGGGCAACGTGAAGACCATGCAGGACATCGACGTTCCCGGCGACGACCTCGCGTCCCTCTTCGACACCAGCATCCTCGAGGCCGTGTACGCCAACGGCACTGACCTGTAAGGAAAACATCATGCCCGTTCACTTCTCCGAAGACCCGTGGACCCACGTCAGCAGCAAGCGCGGCTACCCGGCCGACGAGCTGATCTCCACGCTGCAGAAGTCGATCCGCCGCGGTGACACGAAGCTGGCCCTGCTGATCGCCCGCGAGATGTACGAGAGCTCGGCGGCCCTGGAAGAGATGATGTGGGCGCGCCTGTGCGTCATCTCCTGCGAGGACACCGGTGACGGCACCTTCAGCGAGCCGGTCGTGCTGAACTCGCTCTACCAGATGCACGAGCGCCTGGACCGGAGCTTCGGCGACCGCTGGCTGTTCGCCGTGCACGCGGTGCGGTTCCTGTGTGACCGCACCAAGGACCGCTCGTCCGACGAGTGGGCGAACATCACGATGCACGAGATCAACTCGGCCGACAAGCCGTTCGAGATCCCGGAGTACGCGCTCGACGTGCACACCCGGCGGGGGCAGGAGTCGGGCAAGACGGTCGAGCACTTCTGGGCCAGCGCCTCCCACGTGGAGAACGAGCGGCCCGGGCGCGACCACGCGTTGCGGGACGAGATCCGCGCCCTTCAGAAGTCCGGGCAGTGGAAGGGCTGAGCGACACGTCACAGAACAGGCCATCGGTGGACACCGGTGGCCTGTTCGCGCGTGACGTGGTCAAGGATTTCGCGGGTCGCAGCGGTACCGTGCGGGCACTCGAGCACGTCGACCTGGCCACCCGCAAGGGTGAGTTCACGGCTCTGCTCGGCCCGTCCGGGTGCGGGAAGTCCACCCTGCTGAGGATCTTCGCCGGGCTGGACTCGGCCTCGTCGGGCCAGGCGCTGGTGCACGGCGGTGACCCGGAGGCGGCCCGGCTCGGGCATCAGGTGGGTGTGGCGTTCCAGGACGCCGCGCTGCTGCCCTGGCGTTCGGTGCGCTCGAACATCGCCCTGGCCCAGGAGGTCTGCGGCCGGAAGCGGGACTGGGCCGAGGTGGACGACCTGATCCGGCTGGTCGGTCTGGCCGGCTTCGAGAAGGCCCGCCCGAATCAGCTGTCCGGCGGGATGCGGCAGCGGGTCTCGCTGGCCCGGGCGCTGGCGGTGCGGCCCGAGATCCTGATGCTGGACGAGCCGTTCGGTGCGCTGGACGAGGTCACCCGGCACCGGATGAACCTGGAACTGCAGCGCATCTGGACCGAGCGGGCCACGACCACGCTGCTGGTGACGCACTCGATCAGCGAGGCCGTGTTCCTGGCCGACCGGGTGGTGCTGATGGCGGCCCGCCCGGGCCGGGTGGTGGAGATCGTCGACATCGACTTCCCGCGCCCGCGCACGGCCGAGCTGCTGCAGACGCCGCAGTTCCACGCGATCTGCGACCACCTGGCCAAGGGCTTGTTCGCGGAGCACGGCTGATGGGATCCCTGGTGAGCCGGGGACGGCCGGTAGCCCTGCTGGGCCGGGTGGCCCCCGTCGTCCTCTTGTTACTGCTCTGGGTTCTCGCCGCCGAGGTGTTCGCGGAACGCCGGGTCGTGCCCACCCCCTGGGCCGTGGCCCAGGCGTTCGGGCACGACTTCAGGGTCTACCCGGCGAACCTGCAGGTCACCCTGACCAACGCGGTCATCGGGTACCTCTTCGGAAACCTGCTGGCCGTCGTGGCCGCCGTGCTGTTCGTGCAGGTGCTCTGGATCGAGAGGCTGCTGCTGCGCATCGCCGTGGCCAGCTTCTGCGTTCCGCTGGTCGCGATCACGCCGATCCTCACCGTGACGCTGCCCGGCGACGCCCCGAAACAGGTGCTGGCCGGTTTGTCGGTTTTCTTCACCACGCTGGTGTCGTGCATCCTCGGGCTGCGCTCGGCCCCGGCGAGCACGCACGACGTGATCCGGTCGATGGGTGGCTCGGGCTGGGTCGAACTGCTCAAGATCCGGCTCTGGGCCATGCTTCCCGGGCTCTTCTCGGGTCTGCAGATCGCGGCCCCGGCCGCGCTGCTGGGCACCATCCTGGGCGAGTACCTGGGGTCGGCGAAGGGTCTGGGAGTGCTGCTCGTGCAGTCCCAGTCGTCGTTCGAGGTCCCTCGCACCTGGGCCACCGCGATGCTGATGTCGGCGCTGTCGGCCCTGGTGTTCGCTGTCGCGGGGTGGATCGGCCGGCGGTTGACGCCGTGGGTGGGGCACGACGTGACCACCAGTACCGGGGTGGCCGCCTCGGGTGCCTCCGCGAGCCGGCTGTCGTCCATTGTTGTTGCTCTTCTTGGCGTTCTGGGCTCGATCGGGATCGTCTGCGCGGGCTGGTGGGGGCTCATCCGGGCCTTCGACCTGAGCCCGTACTTCGCGAAGACCCCGCTGGACGTCTGGAACCACCTGGTCACCGACGCGGCGGCGGGGGAGAACCGGTCGTACGTGCTGTCGGGTCTGGGACTCACGATCAGGGACGCGGGTCTCGGGTACCTGATCGGGACCGTCCTGGCCTGTGGGCTCGCGGTGGCGGTCATGCAGTGGCCCCTGGTCGAGCGGTTCTTCATGCCGCTGGCCATCACGCTGCGGTCGGTGCCGCTGGTGGCGATGACACCCCTGCTCGCGCTGGTGTTCGGTCGGGGGCTGGTCGGGGTCACGGTGATCGTGTCGGTGGTGACGTTCTTCCCGACCCTGGTCAGTGTGGTTGCGGCCCTGCGGTCGGCGCCGGCCATCGCCTGTGACGTGGTGCGCTCGATGGGCGGTTCCAGCGTCACGGTGACGGCGAAGGTGCGTCTGCTGCACGCCGTGCCCGCGGTGTTCGCCTCGGCCCGGATCGCGGTGCCCGGTGCCATTGCCGGCGCCACCCTGGCCGAGTGGCTGGCGACCGGTCACGGGATCGGCAGCATGCTGGTGAAGGACTTCGCCGCCTCGCAGTTCAACGACATGTGGTCGGAGACGGTCGCGGTGATCGCCCTGTCGGTGATCGCCTACGCGGTCGTCGCCGCGGCCGAGAGGTTCGTCGCCACGCGGATGGGGACCGTTTAGCCGGTCCCGCTCGTTTACTGTGAAGTCCTCTACTTCGCTTTGTCTGGAGCACTCTTGCGTTTCCTCGACGGCCATGTGCCGCAGCGTGACCTGACCTACAACGACGTCTTCATCGCGCCGGGTCGTTCCGCCGTGACCTCGCGTTTCGACGTCGACCTGGCCAGTCCCGACGGCACCGGCACCACCATCCCGGTGGTCGTGGCCAACATGACGGCGATCTCCGGGCGGCGGATGGCCGAGACCGTGGCCCGCCGGGGCGGCCTGGCGGTGCTCCCGCAGGATCTTCCGCTCGACGTGGTCGCCGACGTGGTGGCCTGGGTCAAGCAGCGGCATCCGATCTTCGAGACGCCGGTCGAGGTGCACGAGCACGACACCGTGACCGACGTGCTGAACCTGCTGCCCAAGCGGGCTCACGGGGCGGCGGTGGTGCTGGACGCCGAGCGGCACGTGCTCGGCGTGATCACAGCGGCCGACTGCGCCGGCGTCGACCGGTTCACCCAGGTCGGTTCCGTGATGACGGCGGGCGTGGTCTCCATCGACGCCGACACCGCCGAGGCCGACCTGGAAGCGGCCTTCGCGGTGCTGCACGAGAGCCGTCGCCGGTTCGCCCCGGTGGTGCGGGACGGTGTGCTCGTGGGTGCGCTGACCCGCACCGGTGCGTTGCGTTCCACGGTCTACAAGCCGGCCCTGGACGCTTCGGGCCGACTGCGCATCGCCGCGGCCGTCGGTATCAACGGTGACGTCGCCGCGACCACGAAGTCCCTGCTCGACGCCGGGGTGGACACGCTGGTCGTGGACACCGCGCACGGGCACCAGGAGAAGATGATCGAGGCGCTGGGGGCGGTGCGTTCGGTCGACCCGCAGGTTCCGGTCGTGGCGGGCAACGTGGTCACCGCCCAGGGAGCCCGCGACCTGATCGCCGCCGGGGCGAACATCGTGAAGGTCGGGGTGGGCCCCGGCGCCATGTGCACCACGCGCATGATGACGGGTGTCGGGCGTCCTCAGTTCTCGGCTGTTCTCGAATGTTCCGAAGCCGCCCGCGAGGCGGGCGGGCACGTCTGGGCCGACGGCGGTGTGCGCCACCCCCGTGACGTGGCCCTCGCGCTGGCGGCCGGCGCCAGTGCGGTGATGGTCGGGTCGTGGTTCGCGGGCACCCACGAGAGCCCGGGGGATCTGGCAACGGACGCGTCCGGTCGCCCTTTCAAGGAGAGCTTCGGGATGGCGTCGGCCCGGGCGGTGGCCGCTCGGACCAAGGCTGACTCGCCGTTCCAGCGGGCCCGTAAAGGCCTGTTCGAAGAGGGCATCTCGAGCTCGAAGATGTATCTGGACCCGGCCCGGCCGGGTGTCGAGGATCTGCTCGACCAGATCACCTCGGGCGTGCGCTCGGCGTTCACCTACGTCGGTGCGCGCAGCGTGACCGAGTTCTCCGAGAAGGTCGTGGTCGGCACGCAGTCGCCCGCCGGTTACGAGGAGGGACGCCCGCTGCCCGCCGGGTGGTGAGGTGCGGTCAGTTCTTTCATCAGGGCGCTGAGACCTGGGAAGGGCCGGGGGTCTTCACCGTCCCCGGCCGCCCAGGCGTAGGCGAGCCACTCCCCGTTCTCGGCGGTGCGGGTGGAGTCGATGAGGCAGAAGAGGCCATCGCCGTCGTCGAGCACCACCAGGCACTTGCCGATCAGCTCGATGACCTCCTCGAAGCTGGACCAGGCGTCGAAGAGGTCGTGGGCCGGGTCCCGCGTCCAGCGCAGCTCGGTGGTGGAGCACAGGCCTTCGCCTTTCAGGCCGTTGCTGAAGGCCAGCAGGCCGCGGAGTTCTTCCGGCAGTTTCGTGCCCAGGCGGTCTTCCGCCTCCCGGAGTTCCGGCTCGGTGGCCGGTGGGCTGACACGGAGGTGGCCCAGGTGCTCCCGCCATGCGGTGGTGCTGCTGGGGCTCATGGTGTCCATGATCTCGATCGTGCGTTGTGTGGGCGATATGTCGGGTAAAAGTTTTTCGCTCCTCCCCCCAACCCCGCGACTGCCCCACCGTGTTCTTCCCGACAACAGCGCATCACGCGCTGGTCAGTCGAGGGTCGAGGGGGAGCAACGTGATGAAGAGGGTGACCACGGCGGGGGCGGCGGTCCTGGCCCTGTGCGCGGCACTGGTGGTCGGGTCGATGCCGGTGGCGCAGGCGCAGCTGGTGGCGACCGGCCTGCCCCAGACCGGTGACCAGCTGTCCTACGTGCAGCGGGGCGGGGCGGTGCAGGTGTACCGGTCCGGGGAGAGGCTGGCCGACGTGCGCGTCACGTCGGCCAGGCATCCCGAGGGCCGGGGCCGGCTGGTGCTGACGGTGAAGGCCCATCAGACCTTCGCCTTCCGGTTCGGGCAGTTCGTCTGGGCCGATGCCACCGGTGACCATGACGCGGTCAGTCCGCTGCGCAAGGTCAGGATCAAGGGCGGAAGTACCGAGAGCGTCTCGATCCGGTTCGACGGGGTGGAGAACGGCAACGTGCTCTGGTCGCCCCGGCGGGAGAACCCGGTCGGTGCCTGGAAGGTCTCGGGGCGCCGGATCACCGGCCTGTCGCATCTGCTGTCGCCCAGCTACGTGCAGAGGGACGCGGTGGTTTCGGTCTACAAGGCCGGTGCACCGGTGGCCCGGGTGACGGCGCAGTCGGCCGTGCACGCCGAGGGCAGGGGGGCGCTTCGGCTCGAGGTCGAGGCGCTGAAGAAGATCTCGCTGCGCCCGGCGGCATTCGTCTGGGTGGACGAGGCCGGTGAGCGACACCGGGCAGTGAATGCCCGGAAGGTCACCGTGGCACCGAAGACCACTCGCACCCTGACGTTCGGCTACCCGGATGTCGAGGCCGGCGAGGTCGTCTGGTCGCCGCGCGTCGGTGTGGTGGCCGGTGCCTGGGGTGTCGGCTGATCCGGCTGGGTCGGCGCATGGTGTGAAAGCGCCGGGCAGACGGAAAGCTGTCTGCCCGGCGGCCTGGGGGCAAGGAGAACGGCTGTCCGGGTGATCGCGGGGGACGGATGAGGCAGGACCTGAAAGACCGCTTCCAGCAGATGGCGCAGGTGGAGTTGCCGAGACTGCGGCGCTTCGCGTACACGATGTGCGAAGACTGGCACCGGGCCGACGACTACGTGCAGGGGGCGCTGGAGCGGATGTACGTGGCGTGGCCCCGGGTGCACGGGATCGCTTATCCGGGAGCCTATTTGCGGGCGATCCTGGTGCGGCAGATGCTGAACGAGTGGCGGCGGCCGTGGCGGCGTGAGCACAGCACCGACGAACTGCCCGAGGCCGGGTACGAGACCACCGGCGATGCTGATCTGGGGCTCGACCTCGCCCGGGCCCTGTCCGGGCTCAGCACCCGGCAGCGGGCGGCGGTGGTGCTGCGGTACGTCGAAGACCGGCCGGTGGCCGAGGTCGCGCAGATCATGGGGGCCGCGCCGGGTACCGTGAAGCGTCACTGCTCCGACGGCGTCGTCCGGCTGCGACACATCCTCGGTGAGAACTTCATCGACGATCGTCTGGGCGACCTGCGTGGCTCGTCGTCCGGTGGGCGACCTGTATCTGAACTCGATCTCGATGAAATCGGCAGAGGTGTCCGATGAACGCGGAACCCACTCCGCTGTCCGAGCGGCTCAAACAGCTCGACGCGGTGACGCAGGCGCAGGGCATGCCCGCGTTCGACCTCGACGCGGCCGTGCGTGGAGGGGAGCGGCGTCAGCAGCGGCGCAGCATCGCCGGCACTGCGGCCGCGACGGTGGGCGCGGGGCTGGTCGCGGCCGCGTTGTTCGCCGGCGGGGCGCACTGGAATGCTTTCTGGGATGTGGATTCCGACCCCGCCCCGAGCGCGGTGCCGGTCGACCTGGTCTATGCGCAGCGCGGTGATTCGGTGACGGTGTCCCGGGGGCGCGACCCGTTGGCCCGCGTCACGGTGACCTCTGCGGCGATCGACGCCGAAGGCCACGGAACGGTCGCGATGAGGGTCGAGTCCGATGCCGGGTTCGTGATCCAGCTCTCTGATTTTATCTGGGCCGGAGAGTCTCTGGACCGGTTGACGGCGGCAACGTCGATGACGGTCGACGGTTCCCAGACCATCAACTGGACGTACGACGGGGTGTCTGAGGGAGAGCTGGCCTGGGTGAGACCGGGGACCGACCGGCTCGCGGGCGTGTGGAGCGTGGGGGCCGGTGATAGTGGGGCTGTCGGGGCTGTGGCTGCCGACCGTTCCTGGTACCTCCAGGTCGGCAGCGCCGTGACGGTGTACGAGGGGGTAGAGCCACAGGCCAGGATGACGGTGTCGTCGGTTGCTGTCGGTCGTACGGTCGGTGCGGCGCATGTCAGCGTGACTGCCCATGACCGTTACGAGCTGAGGGCTGACGACTTCGTCTGGGCCGAGGAGAGCGGTCCCCAGCATGCCCCGCTGGCTGACGACTGGAGATCCTTGTCGGTGCGCGACGACGCGGTGAACACCGGTGATCTTCGCTTCGCCGGGGTGGGCGAGGGCTACCTGTTGTGGGCGCCGGACGGTCGGGAGACTGCGGGCGTGTGGCTGAGCCCGGCTGTGGCGGGTTGATCCGATTGCCCGTGGAGCCTTTGCCTGCGGAGCCTTGGGCCGTGGAGTCTTTGCCTGCGGAGCCTTGGGCCGTGGAGTCTTTGCCTGCGGAGCCTTGGGCCGTGGAGTCTTTGCCTGCGGAGCCTTGGGCCGTGGAGTCTTTGCCTGCGGAGCCTTGGGCCGCGGAGTCTTTGTCTGCGGAGCCTTTGTCTGCCGAACCGCTGGCGGCTGATTCGCTGCTGGGCGGTCGTCTTCAGCACGAGCAGGGCGCTTGGCTGTGCACGCTGCGGCCGGATGGCTCGCCCCATGTGACGCCGGTGTGGTTCGTGCATCTCGAAGGCTGCTGGTGGATCGGGAGCCGGGCGACGAACGTGAAGGTACGTAACGTGCAGGCCGATCCGCGGGTGGTGCTGACGCTCGAGAGCATCGATGAACCCGTCGTGGCGGAGGGGCGAGCCCAGGTAGCGCAGGCCGATGAGTTTCCCGAGGCCGTGGTGGAAGCCTTCCAGATCAAGTACGGCTGGAACCCCGCCACGGTAGACGGCAGTGAGGCTCCGCGGGTGCTGCTGCGGGTCGTGACCGGGCGGTGGCTGATGGCGGTGGCACCAGGCTGAATTCGGCGCTGATGGTGTTCGCGCTGCACCTTGCTCGTCTCGTTGGAGCGCGGTGACTATGAACGCCGGCCGCCATTTCTTTCGTGATCATGCGAACTTACCCCCGGGGAAGTGGGCTGCTCCCGGCCGGAGGCTCGGGGACCGCATGATCATGAACAGGTGGGCGCGGATCTCAATCGGTGAACGTTCAGGGCCACTGCGCAGAGCGAGTTGTCGGTTCCTGGTCGCTTCGGTCTTACTCCCAGACGGTGGACAAGCTCTGGAAGGTTTCCGGGTCGCTGTGCACGGGGATGACGCAGAGCAGGTGACCGCCGGGTGCTCTGAGCGTGCGGCAGTCTAGCCAGCGGCTGATCTCGACGGCGCCGAGGGTGAGGAGGCGGTTCGTCTCTGCGTCGAGGTCGTCCGTCTCGATGTCGATGTGGAAGCGCGGATCGCCGTCGTCCAGCGCCTGGATTGCCGTCACCAGAACCGGGAATGCTCCCTTGAGGCTCGTGAACTGCTCCTCTTCCGGTACCGGGGCGGCCGGTACGCCGAGGGCTGAAGACCAGAAGGTGGCCGCTGCGGGGACTTCGTCGCGGGGGACATCGATGAGCAGAGCGGAGAACCGGCTGCGATGCATGGCGGGACCTTATCCGCTCCGGAGGCCGATCATCTGCGTCATAAGGGTCAAAGTTTCTTCCTCGGTGGATGTCTCATCGACGACGAATTCGTTCAGGATGCCGATCAGATCTCTGTGGGTGTACCAGTCCCGCATCTGTTCGGCCGTGAACTCAGCAGCCTGCGGCCGCGTGGCATGACGGCGCACCGTCTCGGCGAAGCTGATGTCGAGGTAGAAGAAGTGGGTGGTGCCCCTGTGCTCGGAGGCCAGGGTTCGTAGCATCTCGCCGTACCGGCCGGTGAACAGAATTCCTTCGAGGATGACGTGATATCCGTGGTACAGAAGGAATCTGACGTTGTGCTCGATGAAGGCGGGGGCCAGGCCCGGTCCGCTGTCGCGCTCGCGGAGCACGATGCGGCGCAGGAAGTCCTGCCCGACCAGCGCCCATCCCCGTCCAGCTCGCAGACGTAGGTGCTTCGCGATGGTGCTCTTGCCCGATCCGGAGTTGCCACGGATGACGACCAGGTGTTGGGGCGAAGATGGGGTCATGGGTGCACCTCCGTGCAGCATCGCGCTGAACCGCTTCGGGGACGGTGGCTCATCCGCTCGAAGCATAGGCCCATCAGCCCATGGTTACCTGCATTCTAAAGACTACTCGGTGGAGAGGTTTTCGGATCCGATATAAGAGGGGACCTCCGCTGCGACGCTGATCGAGTCCGAGTCCGAGTCCGAGTCCGAGTCCGCGACCAAGACCGCGACCGCGACCGCGACCGAGACCGCGACCGAGACCATGATCGCGATGAGGGCGCCTTGCTATGACGCTCACCCCCGCACCAATCGTCCCACCAGGAGCCATCTCCCCGCAGCGTCTGGCCAAGCTGTCCTCGATGCCTCGATGCCTCGATGCCTCGATGCCTCGATGCCTCGATGCCTCGAGGCGTTCGTCCGGTCCGCTGGGACTGCCTTGTTCTCGGTGGTCAGGGCCTGGCGATCCGCCACGCACCGGCCTCGACGGCGGGCGACGTATCAGGGCGTGGCGGCCGGTGCTCATGTCTGACCCGTAGGAGCCGGTGTTGTCATCCTCCGATCAGGGAAGCCATGGCGTCTGTGGTGTCGGGGTGGGTTTCCCGGAGCTTCTTGGCGGGTCCGATGACGGCCGGTTCCTGGTCCGGAGCCGCTACGGCTGGGGCTGCCGACCACTCGCTGGTCCGTCCCAGCAGAGCGGCCACTCCCAGCGCGGTGAGGGGATGAGCATCGAGCAGTCGACGGGCTGTTGAGGCCGCCGGCACTGGTAACTGTCTGGGCGCTGGGCTCTTCTGCGCCATGCGGTTCCACGGTGCCGTCCAGGTGTCGAGGGCGGACAGCGTGCCGGGGAAGGTGCGGCCTGCCTCTCGGGTGAGCACCGGCACCAGTTCCGGCGCGTCTTGCTTCAGTGTGGTGATCAGCGTCGGCAGCCAGGGCAGGAGCACCGGATCGGGAAGACGGGCGAAGGCTTTGGAGAGGGTCTCGACGACGAACGGGGCCAGCCTCGGTACCGGCTCCAAGGCGTGGACAAAACCGCTGACGTAATGCGGGAAACTGGGCAGCACCAGGGGATTGGCCAGCAATTCGTCACAGTTGTGGCGCAGGTCGCCCACGGCCAGGTCGCCCAGCTGGTGGCGGGCCGCCCAGAACAGCGCCGTCTTCGCCGGGCCGTGCGGAACAGACTGCTGCACGGACATTTCCAGCTGGGTGCGCTCGCAGCCAAGGCTCAGGGCCAGGCTTTCCATGCTGAAGAGGAAGCCCAGCATCGCGGCGACCTGGCGTACCCCGGTCTCCTCGTCGGCGAAGGACATGGGCAGCAGCGTGCAGTAGTGCGCGTATCCGGCCTTGACGAACTGCTCGCACCAGCTCGGCAGGGATCCGCCGGGATGTGCGGGGCTCTCGAAGTAGGCGATCAGGCGGCGGATGCGAGCCAGGACCAGCGGGGCGTCGTCCACGGTGCGTTCGGCCGCCAGGAGCTCGACCGCCCGGATGCCGAGTTCGTCGCTGAGCCGGGGACTGTCGAGTAGCCGCAGGGAATCTTCGACCGCGTCGAGTGCGTCGGCAGCGGTCGCCTTCGGGTCTCGCACGGAGCGGCGAAGTCGCTGCTCCAGCACCTGCTCGGCCGTGACCCCCTCGTAGCCGAGCTCGATCAGGGTGCGCTGATGGCGGCCCAGATCGAGGTCCCAGCTCTCCTGCACGGACCTCTCGCCGAGCCGCCGCGACCCCATCACCGTGCGCACGGCGTGACCCGGCAGCAGGTACTGCAACCGCCACAGCAACCGGGAGCAACCCGCCAGCTCCGGGTTCGCCACCAGGTCGATCAGGGCCCGGCGGATCTTCCGGGCCTGAAGATCGAGCCCCAGCGGCTCCAGACGGTCGTGCACGTCTTTGGCCAGCGGAGGCAGCGCCTCGTAGCCGACCTGGCCGACCTTGTCGCCGCCGAGCAGGATCTCGCAGAGCCGGCGGACATCGCGGCGACCGGGCACCACATCCTTCTCGATGCAGGTGACCGCGGCGTCCTGGAAGTCGTACGGGGTGGGCCGCGCCCGGCCCCGCATGCTCGCCAGCAGCACCGATGTCTCGTAGACGGCGATGGCGTCGGCCGTGCTCGCCAGGTACCCGTTGCGCCGGGCCAGGCGGACCAGATCGACGCACCAGCCGCGCAGTTCCTCGTCGTCGAGCCCACCGGGGGCCGCGGGAGCGGCCAGATACTCGGTGAGCCGGTCCGTAGCCGGTTCCGCAGCCACCGCTGGGGGCAGAGCCTTCGCGGCCCGGCGGCGTGTGCCCTTCTGTCCCTGAAGACGGAACGGCTTCAGCCCGAACCGGTTCAGGCCCTTCTCCCAGGTGGCCGCCGCGATGGACACCGAGCCCGGCGCCAGGCCGAACTGCGCCTCGATGGCCGAATGACTGGACGGGATGAGCCCGTACAGCCAGGTGGTGCCGGAGCGCGGCGTGATCTCCAGATCGGGTGTGCCCGGCTGCGACCCGGCCTCTGCCACCCGGCTGACCGCGTGGAAGGCCCCGCACACGTACAGGCAGTCTTCCCGCTCGACCCCGGACTGTGCCAGATGGGAACGGATGCGGGTCCACATGAACCGCTCGCGTTCCTCGTCGGACTCCAGTCGCCGGGTGCCGGCCGGGGTCAGCCGCCGGAACAGGCTGCCGACCAGCGTCATCACCTGGCGGTAGGTGTCGTGGTCGGCGCCGGCCAGAGGTTGCTCGACGTACTGGTCCCACCACTCCGACCAGTGCCGTACCTGGCCGTGGTGCAGGAGATGCTGCTCCAGCTCGGCGAACCGGGGTCGCAGATCGCCGATCTCGACGCCGACGGCATCACCGTGCAGATCGTCTTCGGGCTCTTCCCGGTCTTGCCCGTCCGGTTCGTCGGGCGCCCACTGGAAGACGTGGTCGGCCGACCGGTCGACCAGAACCAGCTCCACACCGGGCGTCTCGAGGGCGTAGGCGATCGCCTGGTACTCGGCCGAGGCCTCCGTGACCGGGGCGACCACGCTGAGCGGGCCCCAGGTCGCGGGAAAACCCTCCAGCTCGGACGCGAACGCCTGCAAGGCCACGGGCAGCCGGCAGTTGCGCAGCTCCGTCAGCAGCGGTTGGAGGTCTTCACACAGCTCCAGATAGATCACCTTCGGCTGCTTCTCCCGCAGTCGGCGACCCATCGCCAGCGCCGAGGCAGGCGAGTGGTGGCAGACCGGGAAGATCTCCAGCGGCTCGGCCAGGGAGTGGTCCACGTCGTCCACCAGGCCGGCCAGGATCTCGGGCAGCGCGGCCGGACCGTCGGTGAAGGTGGAGGCGGCGTCGAGGAGCTGCTGCCGCAGGGGCTCGAAGACCTGGCTCACGACAGCACCGAGATCGCCTGGCGGCCACCCTCGAGGAAGCCGGTCCATTCGCCGCCCTCGTTCTGGCTGCGGGGCTCGATCACGCCGTGCCAGTAGGTGCTGAGGATGGCCAGGTCTTCGGGGCTACGGCGGGCGAGCGACCCGACCAGTGAACCGGCCAGCGTCTGCGCGGTGAGTTCACGTTCCCCGAAGAAGGTGCTGTGCAGCACGGCGTCTTCGAGCACACCGATCTGCTCGGCCGTGGACAGAGCCGATTCGAGCTTCTCGTCGTCGCTGGTCGCGGCGGCCGACGCGGTGCGCAGGTCGGCGAAGCTCTGCAACAACACGTCGAGCAAGGTGGGCGGGACCTCCAGGTCGATCGCGTGCCGGCGCAGCAGTTCCTCGGTGCGGAACCGGACGATCTCGGCCTCGCTCTTCTTGTTCGTGACCACCGGGATACGGACGAAGTTGAACCGTCGTTTGAGCGCCGACGACAGGTCGTTCACACCCCGGTCGCGGCTGTTGGCCGTGGCGATCACGGAGAAGCCGGGCTTGGCGAAGACGATGTTGTTGTCGTCGAGCTCCGGGATGGACACGTACTTCTCGGAGAGGATCGAGATCAGGGCGTCCTGCACATCGCTCGTGGACCGGGTGAGCTCCTCGAAGCGGCCGATCACCCCGCCCTCCATGGCGGTCATGATCGGCGAGGGGATCATCGAGTCACGCGACTGGCCCTTCGCGATGACCATCGAGACGTTCCACGAGTACTTGATGTGGTCTTCGGTGGTGCCCGCCGTGCCCTGCACGACCAGCGTGGAGTTGCGGCTGATCGCGGCGGCCAGCAGCTCGGCCAGCCAGCTCTTGCCCGTACCCGGATCGCCGATCAGCAGCAGCCCCCGGTCGGAGGCCAGTGTGACGATAGCCCGCTCGACGATGCTGCGGTCACCGAACCACTTCTGGGTGATCTCCCGATTGAGACCGTCAGCCCGTTCCGAACCGAGCACGAACGTACGCACCATCTTTGGGCTCAGGCGCCACGAGAACGGCTTCGATCCGGTGTCGACCGACTCCAGCCAGTCGAGCTCCTCGGCGTACTTGACCTCGGCGGGGGCGCGCAGGATGTCACTCATGGAAACTCCAAGTCAGATGAGTATTTGAGGAACAGCGGACGAGGATCAGCTCAGGAAGTTCTTCAGCTCGGTCACCAGCTTGCGCACGTGACCGGAGAGCACCGGCGTGCCCTGGTCTTTGAACCGCTGGCGGAACCAGGGATTCACGCTCTGCTGGCCACCGCTGGAGACCGACCCGACCGGGATGAGCTTCACCCCGGACCGGTGCAGCGCCTCCAGTCCGGTGAAGACCTCTTTCTCTTGCCATTCGTAGAAGTCGGAGATCCAGACCACGACAGTGTTGCGGGCGTCGGCGATCTTCGGGCGGGTCAGTTCCAGCGCAGCTCGCCCGTCCGTGCCGCCACCGAGCTGGGTGCGCAGCAGCACCTCGAACGGGTCGTGCACCCACGGCGTGAGGTCGAGAGCCCGCGTGTCGTAGGCGACCAGGTGTACATCGACCTTCGGGAGCCCGGTGAAGATCGAGGCCAGGATGGTGCAGTTGACCATCGCGTCGACCATCGACCCGGACTGGTCCACCACCACGATCAGCCGGGCCGGCTCGATACGCTTGGCCGTCTGCCGGTAGAACAGCTTGTCGACGTAGAGCTTCTCGTCGTCGGGGTTCCAGTTCGGCAGGTTCTTCCAGATCGTGCGGTTCAGATCGAGGTTACGGAAGACCCGCTTCGGCGGCACGGAACGATCGATCGTGCCGGTACTCGCCTGCGCCACCTGGGTCTTCAGCACCTCGGCCACCTGGTCGACGAACTGCCGGATCAGGGCCTTCGCGTTGGCCAGAGCCACACCGTCGAGGTTGTCCTTGTCGCGCAGCAATTGCTCGATCAGCGACATGCTCGGCGTGAGCTGCCTGGCCAGGCGGCTGTCGGCCAGTACCTCGCGCAGGTGCATGCGGCGCACCAGGTCGCCCTCGATGTTCGCGAGCACCGGAGCCAGCTTGTCCAACTGCCCAGGTGCGGTGCCGAAGCCGTTTCCGGGTTGGTTACCGGCACCCGGCCCCGCTCCGCGACCGTTGCCCTTGCCCCGCAACCCACCCGGCTCGAGCCCACAAGCTCGCTCGAACCACCCCGCGTCGGTCTGCCACCGCGACAACTGCCCGGCCGTGACCTCCCCGTTCCCGGTCGCGAACACATTGAGCAGCAACTTCGAGACCAATGCGGCCCGGCGCACCTCGTCGCTTCGCCCGGGGTCGGGAGCAGCCGTCGCATCTTCACCGGCATCTGCCTGACCGGGAGTCAGCAGTCCGTCGAAATCGGCTGCCAGGTCGGGAAAACGCTGCACCAGGCTGTCGACCGAGATAGCCGGGTCGAGCACGGCGGCGGGCAGCCCGAGTTCGTCGACGACCGCGAAGCTCGCGGTCTCCAGGGGGCGCTGCTCCTCGGGATCGAAAAGCCGGGCCAGAAGTCGCCAGTAGAGCACCTGACGCCGGTTCTCGGCCGCTGGGTCCAGGGCGTGGGGGTCGGTCATTTCCGCAGCAGCCTTCCTGCTCGCTCCCGCAGCACCTCGACCGCGACCCCGGCAGCGGCCTCCGCCTTGGCTGCCTTGGCCTCGGTCGGGCCGAGCGCCCAGTCGCCGGTGTGCATCGCCACCGCCTTCTTGCGCACGGTGGCCTGTACCGCGAGTGGACGCACGAACCAGCGTCCGGCGTCCCAGCGCAGCAGCCCGATACAGGCGGACGACGACGAGACCAGCGCGGGCGTCAGCGGGCCGGCGGAGGGAAGGGGATCGACAGCGACGACGGCGCCATCCACCTCCAGACTTTCGGGTGAGGCCGAGTAGCCCTCCAGAAGAACGGGTTCGGAGATCGCTGCCGGATGCCGGTCGAGCGGGGACAGCGATGACCCGACCGCGCCGCCGAGCTGGACCCGGGCCGTCGTGAACGGATCCGCAGCCTCACCGGCAGTGGCGAGGGACTCGTCCCACAGCAGGTCTCCGGAGGCGGTCACCCGCATGCCGTCGACCTCGACGGACTGATGCCCGGCGAGCGCACCCAGCAGCACGGGCACACCCGGGAACATACGCCAGACCGACGGCCCGGTGATGGTGTCGACCTTGGCCGCGGTCACGGTGGTGCGCACGACGCGCACCACCGCGCCGGCCTCGAGCAGACCGTGCACCTGCACCTGAACGGCAGTCGGATGCTCTCGAAGATCCGCTCCCAGCGGCAGGAACCGGCCCTTGACCGGTGCGGCCGGAACCTCGGCGGAGGACAGGGTCAGAGCCCGGCTCCAGAGGTCGGCCCAGCGCCGGGCCGGCACCTGGCTGAGCGTGGCCACCGGAGCTCCCGCCATCAGCTCGGCCGCGAGGCCGTCGACCAGCACGGCCAGCCTCCGTTGCCGGGGGTCTTCGAGAAGGCCGGGCACGGCCCGGGCCCCGGAGGCCGCGATCTCGTGGTCCACCCCCCGCCAGCCGGTGATGGCCAGCTCTCTCAGCCAGGAACGGATGCCCGGGGGAACCGAAACCTCGGCCGCGGTGACCGGGAAAGGTGCACGTACGCGTCCAAAAGCATGATCCAGACCGGACTGCAACGCATCGTGCACCGACCCCAGCAACGCAACCCGCGCCCCGGCCAGGGCCAGGAGGTGATCGTCGGTGACCGACCCGGCTGCGATCTTGCGGATGGACTCGGTGACCGGTTCGGCGAGTGGCGAACCAGCAAATACCGCAGCGACATTCGTCAGCGCCTGCAGATGCGTCTCGTCGGTACGGCCCAGGCCGTGCACGAGGGCGTCGTCCAGCCCGTCGATCAGCGCCAGTGTTTCGGAGAGCCCTTCGGGCGCGTCGGACAGCGCCTCGCCGAGCATCACTTCGGCACCGGACCGGCCGGGAACCACTGCATCTCGGGCAGCGGCTCGGTGCTGACGGGAATCTCCAGATAGGCGAGATGCCGCAGGAAACTGCTGAACACCTCGGCCGCGCGGCTGGGCGCCTGGGTCGGGTGCAGGCCACTGAACAGGGTTTCTCCCTCGGCGATCTCAATGGTGAGGTACCGCGCCACCCGGGCCGTGCCGAACTGCTTCTCGGCCTCGGCCAGCAGGCCCTGGATGTGCTTGCAGGCATAGGTGCTGCTCAGCCCACCGCACGGACGGTTGTTGTTGGTGGAGCAGCTCAGACCGTGATCGCCGGACGAGACGGACGAGACGTAGACCCGCTCGATGTCGGACCCGCTGGAGACGACCCCCTGCAACCGGCCCTCGGACAGCTCGAGGAACGGCACCTTGGCCAGCTTGCGTGGATTGACCGGCGGCACCTGCGGCGACGTGCTGCTGCGTACCGGTCCGGCTTCGTCTCTGTCCACAACCCCTGCGTCCACAACCCCTGCCTTCCGTGGCCCGGCCCCTCCGGGTGATCAAATTTCTATCGGAGCCCACCGACAAAATGGATGAAGCGCAGGTGGGAGTCCTGATCCCGATATTCGGTGGCTGAGCGACCAGCCTGGAGGGAGCCAGGGATCGCCGATCCAGGTGATAGGAACTTCCGTGAGTGTTACCGGCGTCAAGGCCCGGTGGGCCGTGATCACCCTCGTGCTCGTCGCGGGGATCGGTGGCCTGATCCTGGGTGGCTCTGTCGCGTCCGCAGTCGGGTCCTACGCCGTATACGTGACCTCGACCTGCTCGAACCGGTACTCAACCCGGTTCTTGAACGACGCCGCGTCGGGCCGGGAGCCGGACTGTCCGGCGGCGCCGATCAGGTGTCGGCGATATCGAAAACCGTTCTGTTCCAGAACGGACGGTCGTAGGTGGCGAAGCCGTAGGGCGCAAGAATTCCTAGGTCACCAAGGTGGGGTTGGGAACCAGGCTCGCTGCGGTGGCCGGTAAAATAGGGGACGACGTGACTTTCGATGCCTGGTGGCCCGAGCGTAAGCCTGCCAGCCTGCTGGAGCGGGTGACGCGGAACAGCCTGCCCGACCCGGATGTGAGGATCACGCTCAAGGACGGACCAGTCGGGTCCAGTCATCCAGGACTTCGACGTCTGCCCCATGTAGGGCGGACGGTGCTGTCCGGCTCGGTCTGGATCAGGTCGCCTGCAGCACCGTGAACGGCGGACGCACGCCATCGGTCAGTTCGACGGCGGCCTCCAGTGCCATCACCGTGCGCTGGCGGCTGTCGATCAGCGATGTGGCGGTGGAGTGCAGTGATCCCAGGGCGACGAGGTATCCGGACCCGACGGCCGAGTACCCGGCCATGGTGTGCCCGACCTGGTAGTCGGATCCGATGACGTAGAGCCGCCCGTGGATCCCGACCAGGAAATCGCCACCTTCTTCGCGCCCGTCCTCGGCTTTCGCGTAGCCGCCGTCGGTCAGGCACTGCCGTACGGCGTCGATGAAGGTGGTCGCCATGAACCGGTCGACGTCCCAGGTGTCGGGTTCGCCGATCTCCAGCGAGTAGCGCAGGAGCTGGCCCATCCGGTAGCTCGTGGTGAAGCCCATGATGTAGGGACCGACCTGGAACACCTTGGTGTCCGACCGGACCGCGACGTGCCAGCCGTCGCTTCCTGCGGAGTCGCCGCCAATGGTGACGGTGTGGCCGTCCGTGATGCCGACTATGCATGTCACGGGGCAATTCTACGGTCCGGCAGACCGGGGGCGGTGGGGAATATTGTTCTCCGCCGCCCCTCCCGGGTCAGCGGATCGTCATCGCGGTGACCTCGACCGGTGACTGGCCGAGCTGGGTGCCGACGCCCGACTCGAACGAGGTGGTGTGCTGGCCGCTGCCGTCGACGTAGGTGATGGCCAGGGCTGGAACGGCCGTCGCCACAGTTCTGATCACGGTAAAAGCATTGGTGCCAAGGGTAATTCGGGCATGATTAGTCATGCTGCCGTCACCGGATTGGAGGGCTGCCCGGGCTCGTTGTGTTCGGAAGTTCCGGCAGAGCTGAGAACTACGGACGAAGTCCCCGGTGAGCTTTTTGGTTCAGAATGACCTTCTATAGGCTCCTTGCGGGGTACCGCCCGGTATGCCCATGAGCTTCTGAACCGATGGGGCTGGGATGGACGAGCAGAGCACGCCTGCCGAGAGCGAGGCACCGGCCACGGCTGTGATCGAGGTGGCTCCGGCGGCCGAGCCCGAACGAGAGCCGGCAGTAGTGGGGACTGGAGTGACCATGGTTGAACGCGAAGTGGTGGAGAAGATCGCGGCAGCCGCGGCCCGATCCGTTCCCGGGGTGTCGGAGCTGGGCGGCGACGTCGCCCGCTTCCTGGACTCGGTGCTGGACCGGGTCGGCCTGACCGAGGTCGGAGACGCCACGCGAGGCGTTCACGCCACGGTGAACGGCATCGAGACCACCGTGACGGTGGTGCTGGTCATCAAGGCCGACGAGGTCGTTCCGGACGTCACCACCGCGGTCCGCACCTCGGTCACCCTGGCTCTGGAGAGCTACGGCCTGAAGGTCATCGCGGTCAACATCAAGGTCGACGACATCACCATGGCTTGAGCTCGAAGGACGGTGCTGGGCCCGGAAGGGCTCAGCACCGTCGCTATGATTCGATCGGATACGTGGGTGGATGATGGACGATCTGATCTCGCGGGACAGGCGTACCAGTGAGCGCCTTTCGCTGGAACTGGCTTTCGCGCGGGTGATCCTGCCCCCGCACCTCAATTGGTCGGGTCTGGGGCGACACCGGCAGCTACGCATCGTCCAGGATCCGCACAGCCAGCGATCGACACCCCGGATAAAGTGGACGTCATGAGCGCTCAACCACCCCTCGTGGAACGCAAGCAGCGTCAGGCGCGAGAGCGTATCGTGCGCGCTGCCGAGGAGCTGTTTCACGAGCACGGTTTCGACGCAGTCTCGGTCAGCGACATCGCTGAGCGCGCCGAGGTGGGCCGCACCACCTTTTTTCGCCACTTCGGGAACAAGCAGGAAGTCGCGTTCTCCAGGGAACAGGAGCTGCTGGACTCGCTCACGCATGCTGATCTCGGCGACACCAGCCGTCGAACCGGCACGGTGCGGGAAGCGCTGGCCCAATTGCAGCCGATCGTGCTGAATCTCTGCGCCAGGATCGCTACCGATTCCGAAAGTTACGTCCGGCATTTTGAACTCATTGAGCGCAACCCGGAACTGCAGGCCCGGGAGGCAATCAAGACTCAGCAGGCGGCCAATCTCTTCAGCGCCTTGCTGACGCGTCAGGGCTACGAGCAGGCAGTGGCAACCCTGTCCGGGCAAGTTGCGCTCGCCTGCTATCAAAGCGCGCGACGCCTGTCCGGAGACCCCCGAACCTTGGTGGACGACGCTCGGCAAGCATTCGATCGGCTGCTCGAAGAGGGCAAGCACCAGCGCTGACTACGCTTCGCCGCCGTTCGGTAGCTCCTGGCCCTCTTGCCGGGGAGAGGTCTGCCCATTATGGTACTCAGTACCAAATGGAATCGCGTTCCGATCCAAGGGCTACGCCACCGAAATCTCGTCCGAACACGATTCGTGAGCCACCCGTGGCCTTTTGGGCACGACGGCATCACCAAGATGCAGTACCGGGTCCCACCGTGGGGTGCCCGGTTGTGCCGGACGCTGGTACCGGCCTTCAGGCAACGTGAAGGGAAGAAGACATGTCGACAGCACCTGATCTCAACGGAGTCCAGACATTCATGGTGGTCGGAATCATCCGTGAGGATGCTGACCTCACGCGGTTCGCCGCCCTCCGCGATGACGAGCACCAGCAGCTCGACCTGCTTCGCCAGGAAAGAAAGGTTGGCGCTCACTATGTCTCGCCGGCCCGGCGTGCGACCTTCGTCGAAATTTTCGCAGCCGACGAGCAGGGTGCGCAGGAAACGTTGAGCACTCTTCCCTTTGCCCAGTTCTTCGACATCGATGTCTATCCGACCGCTCCTCCGGACGCTGCCGAGCTTGCTCATCGCGCACAACTCTGAACCGCCCGGACAGGGCCGGGTGACACGGCCAGGACTCATTCGGTTGACGGCGAGTTCCGCGGTGCCGGAGCGGCAGCCCGTCGGAGAAACGCATCGTGGAACTCGCCAGACACGTACTGCTCGGCCATCCACCACCACAGTGAAAAGGAATTCGCGGCGTCACACTGACGCTTGGGCGGGTGGCGGCAGCCAACGCGCTGGACTGGAAGATCCGCCATCGGCAGAGCGAGCGCCGACGGCGGGCTCCACCTCTCCATCGCCGGACCTTCTCGCTCGAGGACGTGATCCCCGCCCCGGTCGAACTCGAGGAAAGGGAACCTGGCCTTGGCCGTGGCCGGGACCCTGCCTACGGTCCTGGTCGCCGCCCACGCCACTCTCGTGCGTCCTCGTGAAGTGGCCATGGCCTCGGAGGTTTTCTGGTCCTGGACCCGGGAGTGGGGCCATACACGAGCGAGCTGCGGTTCTGGAAAGTGAGGGCCTGTCGCTGTCCTCCATCGGCCCGCAATGCCAGGTGCTTTTGAGCCACGGCCTGCTCGACGACCAGGTACCCTTCCAGCAGTCCGTCTCAGCGGCCCGCGAGCTCCGCCTGCGCCGAATTCCCTGCGAAATTGCCTTGTTTCCTGGTGCCGGACACTCGCTGGCCAGGGCCGACCGAACGAGCCGTTGGTACAAGTGGGTCCTTGACGCCCTGAACACGAGAGGAATCCGCCCTCATGGTGAAGAGAGTGGAACTGCGCATGGTCGCGGAGAGTGACCTTGATGTTTTCGACGCCGCGTTCCAGAGCGAGGCCGGCGCGAGTGAGTACCAATGGTTCGGCTTCACCCCCACCCACGGCCTGCGCGATGCCCTGCGGACCCGGGCCCTGCTGGCGGGTCCGGACAACATGCTGTCGGTAACCGTGGACGGTGAACTCGTCGGCCGCGTGGAATGGCTGGAACGCCGCTGGGGCCGCCGTGACACGTCGCTGTGCTGGGAGATCGCCATTGGCATCCTGCCTGAGCAGCGCGGCCGGGGGATCGGCAAGGCAGCCCAGTACCAGTTGGTCTCATACCTCTTCACCCACACCCGGGTGGAGCGGATCCAGGCCACGACCGATCCGGAGAACCAGGCCGAGCTCGCCTGCCTGAAGCACGTCGGCTTCGCTCACGAGGGCGTGGTCCGCCGGGCCCAGTGGCGCCTGGGCCGCTGGCATGACCAGATGCTCTTCTCCATCCTCCGTTCCGAGTTCGAGGCCGACACCCGGAACCCGCTGAGGGAAGGGATCATCGGCGTATGAGCGAGTAGAATCTCCTGTCAACCTGGCGTGACTCGCGTGAGTAGCCGGACGCCCGGCGCCTGGTCGTCGTTCACGTCGTGGACCGCATCGGTAACGGCGTCCAGTTCTCAACGCTGGCGATGTATCTCAACCGTCAGTCCGGGCTGAGCATCTGGCAGTTCGGCCTGGGGCTGGCCATCGGCGGAGTCTTCGGGCTGCTGTCCAACCTGGTCTTCGGCCGCCTCTCGGACCGTTAGGGCGGACGCCGTCTGCTGGCCACCCTCCTGATCGGCCTGGGCCTGACGTTCTTCCTGTTGCCACTAGTCAAGGGGAGCCTGGAGTTCGTCGCGTTCTCGATCATCTACTCGCTCCTGCACTTCTCCTGCGGTGCCCCGTTCATGTCCTTGATCGGTGACGCGTTCGGATCCGGCCAACGGGCCCAGGGCCGGGCCATGATCCGATCGCTCGGCAACGCCGGGATGACGCTCGGGGCAGGCCTTTCCGCGGTTTTTCTGGGCCTGGCCGCGACCACCTTCCTGGCCTGGGCCCCGGTGGTGAACGGGGTGAGTTTCCTGATTGCCGGGCTCCTGGTGATCCGACTGCGGATCGGTAGACCCAAGGCGGCGCCGGTGGTACTGGAGCCTTCCGCCGAGCCGGCGGTCGGGCCGGCCACCGCCCCTGCTCCCGCGGCCCCGCGCAGCCACTGGCACGCCGTCTTCGAGCGGGGGATGCCCGGCCTGATCCTGTCCACGGCTGTCCTGGGACTGCACTCCTCGCTCCTGGCCACCGGGATCCCGCTGTGGATCTCGGCGACCCACGTGGCGCCGTCCTGGATCATTCCCGTCCTAATCGGCCTGAACACTGTTCTGGTGGTGATGTTCCAGGTTCCGGCGGCAGCCCGTTCGGGGGAGTCGTTCACTTCCGCGATCAGCGGCTCCCGGCTGGCCGGGCTGATCGCCGTGGCAGCCTGCTGCGTGCTGTCCATCTCGCTGTGGCCGGACTCGACGGTGCTAGCCTCGCTCATCCTGCTGGCCGGGTTCCTCCTGCTCACCGCCACCGAACTGCTGCAGAACGGCGCGGCCTTCTATCTCGGGCTCAGCCTCGGCCCGGACGAGCGCAGGGGCGAGTACGCCTCGGCCTTCCACGTCACCCAGATCCTGGAGAGCATCGTCGGACCGCTCGCCATCGGCGCCGTGCTCTCCGGCCAGAACGGTTCCTCGTGGCTGATCTTCGCCGCCGTGATCCTCGTCGCGGTGGTGGTCTATCGGGTCGTGGCCTCCCGGGTGGCCTACCTGGTGGTAGACGACAACCGCCCGGACCTGGTCGCAAAACCATGATCCATCCGGCCGCAACCCCGGCTACCCCGGGGCCCTTCGGCGTTTTCGATCTGGTCGCCCACCTGCGCGAGATCGGTGTGCTCGAGGGGGATCGGCTGGTCCTGCACGTGTCGCTGCGGTCACTGGGCTGGGTCAGCGGCGGGCCCGTGGCCCTGCTGCAGGCCCTGCTTCAGGCGGTGGGGGAGGAGGGCACCCTGATCGTGCCCACCTTCACCACCTACCTCAACGACCCGCAGACCTGGCTCGCCCGGCCGGTGCCCGAAGACTGGATCCCGTCGGTGCGTGACACCCTGCCGGGTTTCGACCCCGATCTGCATGCGGCCCAGCCCGGGCTGGGCCGGTTCCCGGAACTGCTGCGAACGCACCCCCGGGCCCGGCGCTCCCGGCACCCGGTGTATTCGATGGCCGCGGTCGGGGCCGGGGCTGCCGAGTTGATGGACGATGCTCCGCTGGACTGGGCACTGGGTGAGCACGGGCCGCTCGGGCGGACCGCACGGGCCGGGGCCAAGATCCTCGCCATCGGCCTGCCGTGGTGGTCACGTTGCACCTGGTTCCATCTGTCCGAGCACCGCGCGCCCTACCCGGGTCGCCTGATGTACGAGATCCCGATGTGCACGCAGGAAGGCTGGGTCACGACCCGGCAAATTGTTTTCCATGACGGCGATTTCGAGGCGCTGGGTAGGGCCGGTGAGTCCGCTGTCCTCTCTCAAGGGTATATCGGGGCCGCCAGCAGCACGCTGGTCGACGGATCCCGTTTTTCCGCGAGCATCGAGCAGTGGCTACCTGTCGGCCGTGACCTGACCGGGTTTCGCCCACCGCCTCCCTTCGGCCAGGCCCGTCCCGCTCCGGCTCGGGTGCTTTGATGCTCTGAGCCCGGTCTGCCGCCTCCTGGAAGGCTGGGACAGATCCCGGCGGCCCCCATCGGAGGCTCCGGCGCCCTTCGGACCTCGTTCCGCGCCCCGTCTCCCCGCTCGATCTCACCCCGAAGACGAAGCCACGACCGTGGAGCAGGCGCATATCTCTTTGAGGGTGCTTGAGGTCGGGACTCCTGGCCCCATTGGTCTCACGTTGGCTTCACGGGAACCAGGGCGAATGGGCAGTGACCTACGACCTCCGCGCCCACGACCAGGTCCGGCTGCCCGCCGCCCGCCTGGCCCAGACCGTCCGCGATCAGGGGACCATCGAGTCCTGGCACTGGCCACTTTCCGTCACCTTCGGAAAGAATCACCACCGCGCTCCGCAGCGGCAACATCGCCGCCCTGCGCAACACCGCGATCGGTCTGTTCCACCTGAGCGGCACCACCCAGATCGTCCGCAACCTCCGCCGCCTGGCCGGCCACTCCGACCTCGCCATCAACCTCATGACCAGCGCTTATCCACCTTTGAACTGACCGTGAGGTCCAGGAGTCCAGACCAGCGGTCGACGGAGGCACGGCTGGCGTGTGTGACCCCGAGCTCGAGTCGCCACATCCACGCACTGACGTTCCATGGACCTCACCCAGCAGGCACGCCGGCCAGGATGCAAAACACGTTCTTACACATCAAAGCGTCGAAACAGCGGGTCCGGCGTTGAGCAGTACCCGGGCGTGATCCTCGGCGGCAATGTACGGATTGAGCCCCACGTAACGAGTACCGACGGCGACGTCTCGCCACACCCGCTGCAACGGCTCCTGCGGATCGAAACCGGCCGCGCCGTGAAGATCGAGCAGATATTCCATGGCGCTCCGGCAGGACCCGGCGGCCGACACCAGGTCCATTCGCCAGGTCGAGCGGAGCTCGGCCGACGGTTCTTGGCCAGGGCCAAGGCTGTCCAGCGCATCAGCCACCGCCAGAGTGTCTCGCTCCGCTGCCCTTACCATTCGCTCGGCGCGCGCGAAGTAGTCTCGCGCCAGGGGCGATTCGACCAGGCGGGCGTAGGTGGTACGGGAGGGAACGCGGTCGCCCGAAAACAGGTTTCGAGCCGCTTCCACCTGCCCCAGTGCCGCCCCCACCATAGGAGCCAGGTGGGCAATGATCGCCCCCAGCGAAACCACAGCAGGTGGCGGCCCCTGATGACCCACCGGTCCAACGACGCTGAAAGCGCTGTGCACCAAGATATCCTCAGCGACGAGTGCGTAACTACCGGTTCCCTGCAGCCCCGCCGAGCGCCAGGAACGGTCGATCTCAAGGTCTTTGACTCGCGTTAGGACAATGCCCGCCTCCACCGGTCGGCCGCTCTCGTCGAGCACGGAGACCACCAGGGAGGCCCAGGTCGCGACGTCGCATCCCGACGCCATCCGCCACCGCCCAGAGATCCGCAGGTCACCGTTGTCCTCCCGGACCGCTTTGCCCGTGCCGACCCCGCTGGCACAGGCGATTGCCTGCGGATCCTCGAAGAGCGCAACTTGGGCCGTCGGTCCCAGCATCGGTCCGACCATGGCCTTGGCCGCATTCGAAAGAGAAGCGACCCAGCCTACGGACGGACACCCCTTCCCCAGTTCCAGGGCGACCCGGGCCTGCAATCCCAGGCCGGCCTCCAGGCCACCAGAACTCCGTGGCGCGGTCAGCGCGAGAAGTCCCGACTGCTGAAGGGCCGCGACGGCGGCGGGAGCCGGTCGACCGAGTTTCTCGGTCTCGGCAGCACTCGCAAAGATTTCTGCCGCAACCTTGCCGGCCTTGTGCAGCAGATCGGCGAGGTCGTTGAAGTCGTCGATGGGCAAAGCATTCCAGTCTCGTTCGGGGGATCCCGCTCATGAGTGAGCAGCGCGGCGAGCCAGGTCGGGCGCCGTTATGAGGATCATCAGTGGCAGTCAGGCAGATCTGCCATTTTCTTTGCGGATATGGCAAGGTGACGGCCGTGAAGTCAGACGAACCGGGCGTCCTGACCGACTCCGTCGGCCCCCGGCTGCGGGCGGTCCGGAAGCGCAGACAGATGAGCCTGGAGTCGGTTTCGGCTCTGATCGGGGTGTCGGCCAGTACCCTTTCGCGACTGGAGTCAGGCAAGCGCCGGGCCACTCTCGAAGTGCTCATCTCCCTGGCCCGGACGTACGGAACCACCCTCGACGAACTCGCCACCGACGAGCACCTGGGAGATCCCCGCCTCAATCTGCGCTCGGTCGCGCACGGGCCGATGGCGGTTCTGCCTCTCAGCCGTCACGCCGGCGGCGTCAACGCTTTCAAGGTCGTGCTCCGTCCTGGTCACGCCGAACCAAGCCCCGAGCACCGCAGTCACGAGGGCTGGCAATGGTTGGTCGTCCTCGAAGGCCGGCTGCGCGTCACCGTGCACTTCCGTGAGGTCGAACTGGGACCGGGAGAAGCCGCCGAGTTCGACACGCACCTACCTCATCACTTCGAGGCCGCCACTTCCCGGCCGGTGGAATACCTGGTTCTGTTCGGAGCTCAGGGAGAGAAGGTCTCCCTGCGGATGACAACCCGCCCCCAGGCCAGCACTCCATTCCCCGATCAACGAGACTGAGACCATTGCCGGCCGGGCCTGCACGGGGCGCTGCCGGCCGCCGGGCTGCCGGCCAAACGCAGGTGATCCTGGAACGGCGCCCTGATCGAGACCGACCGGATCCACACCCGGCGTGGACCTGTGGTGCTCAGGCAGCGCCAGCGCCACGGCGGCACAGTTCGGTGTTCGGTCAATACCGAACACCGAACAGTGCGAACTCGTGGCCCAAACCATGGCAGCACTCGTCGGAGGTTCCAGTCCGTGTCGGACCTCGCTCCGCACCCGTCTCTATGCTCGATGCCGCACCCGGAGACGGAGCCTCGATCTTGGAGCAGGAACTTGCCCCCTGGGGGCGCTACGTCGAGGAAAATCCGGCCTCACGTTGGCCTCACGTTGGCCTCACAAGGATCATGAGGCCTACGACACCGAAGCGTTCTTGCAGTTCAAGCCGGGTGGGCCCCCGGGGGATCGAACCCCGAACCCGCGGAAACTCGGACTGATCTTGTGGTTGGTGGGCAATAGTGCCGCTGACCTGCCAACTCTTCCCGGAGAAGCTGTCATCTGCTGGTGTTGTTTGTGGTTATCTGGAGCTGTTACGGGACCCTAAAGTGTCCCGTCCCCGTCCGGCCGGCCGCTTGGGGACTGGTGACGTAGCGTCAACCGGCTTCGCTGGCCTCCGTACCTGTTCTACCGTAGAGGCATGTCTGTGGCTGCTTCGCCGGGCTCCGATCCCGCTGCCCCGCTGAGCGGGAAGCTGGCGCCTCGCTCGATCCGTGGTCGGCTGCTGCCGGAGGATGCCGGCGACTTCGACCGGGAGTATCGGCGGGTGATGGCTGAGGCCACGGAGACGCTGGACCTGAAGCCGGTCCTGGACGCGCTGACGCGGTGGGAGCGGGTGGCGTTCCTGACCGAGCGGGACCCGGAGGCCTACCGGCGGATGCTGCGGACTGCTGAGCGGCTGAACGCTGGTGAGGACGTGGAGACGATCCCGTGGGAACAGGTGAAGCGGGAGCTGGGTCTGTAGGTGTACGCGGTCGAGCTCCTGCCGGAGATGCGGGAGCAACTCGAAGACCTGTCCGTTTCTGCGGTGGCCTCGTTCACCGAAGTCCTTGTGATGCTGGAAGTTGGCCCTTGGAGCGGCGACTCTCTCAATCGAGAACGGCCGGAGAACAACATGAGGTCTGTAGCCTTCGGGCCGGAGCGGCAAGGGCTGGTCGTGTACCTGATCTTGGAGGACCAGCGGCGGGTGATCCCGCTCAGCCTTACCTGGATTGAGTAGTGTCGCCTCGCAGTCGTTGATTCCTCTATGCGCTCGTGGCCGCATTTTGTTGCATTGTATCGATTCGGCTTGGCTTATTCCATTTGGCGGAACCAATCGCGCACCGAGAGATGTAGGCGCACCACTTCGTCTTCTGCGAGAAGCGTGCAGTGGGCGATAGGGCCTCGCAGCGTGTTCAGATTAGCCATGATCCGGGCCACTGCTTTCTCGCTCTTAAAGAGAGCGCCAAAGACGTCCCAGTTTGACGTTATTATCTGCCCCAGCTCTCCAAATGTAGAGAAATCAAGTGGGTCTTCCGATCGAAGCGTTACGCCTGCATCCCCTTCTCGTTTCAAACGATTCTCGCAATCATCCTTGATTCTTTGAGGAACCCTGGACGAGCTACTCCACCACGAGGGACCATCGGCCGCCACTAGTGAATCCGCAACGAGCGTCCGGATTGTTCGCTCAAGGGAATAGAAGACCTCGTAATGGGGTGCCATTTCCCTGGCCTCCGCCCGGAACGCCTGTTCGATCTGCGGGTAGTAGCTTGCCGCCTCGCCTGCAGAGTCCTTTCGGATTCGCCCGAGATCCAAATTGAAAGTCCGTTCAATTCGGTCGAGATCTTCTTCAATGAGCTGCGATGTCATCATGAATATCTTGAGATCTTCGCCCGGAGTTATCACAGGAGGTTCTCGCGCAGGCTCTTGAAGATGGCGTGGAATACCGAGATATCATTCGTTGCAGGGAGATTCAGGTTGATTGTGTACCCCAGTCGGAGGGAGGCTCCTGCGCCCGCGAGCGGAGCGCGCGTCTCAATGGCCTCATAATCGCCGACAACCTCTTCGGAATCTGGTCGAGGGATGGGCGGTAGGACCGTTTCGCCCGCGAAGTCGGCGTAGTCCTTCAATGCGTTGAAAGACTGGACCATGGCTGGCACAAGCTTCGAGTCCTCCTCCAATCCTGTAACTTGAAGAATCAAACCTTTCAAGTCCTTGTCGCTGGCGTCATGAATGTACTCGTTAGCCACATATAGTTCCGAGTAGGCATTCCTTAAAGCCTGGGCGCTTGCGGCGCCTCTAAGAGAAGGGTTTCGAAACTGCTTGTACAGGTCGGATGGTGTTCCGTCTGACGACAGGAAGCCAGCTCTCTTCAGGAACTTGATTACTGGACGGGCGCCTCCGCCTGGCATGTCTAGGGTAGTTGCGAGAAAGTCTTGCGTAAATTTCGGTGGCACAGTCGCTTTCGCGATTCGTTCCAATGCCTTCTTGATGTTGCCGTACGCCTGTAGGTACGGCACTTTGCTGCTCGCATCGTCTGCCACGACGAGACTCCCCTGTCTACTCATGCGAATAATCCTGTGCCCGGCGAGCCGCATGCCCGACCTCGCCGCTATGGCAAGTGTTGCGACCCAACGACTGACGAACTCCCGGATTTCCGGGAGAACTGGCCCCTATCTGGCTCGTTCTGACAACCAGCGGCGCAGCCCTGCTACGTCAGTCACGACGAAGAGACGTCGTGCAGTCACAACCAGGCCAGCACGGCGGAGGATAGTTAGGACATCATCAACTGACTTCTCCGACGCAGCAACAACCTGAGATAACTCCCGGCGACTCGTCCTAAGCTGGATTCTTATGCCCTCTTGGGTCTCAACCCCGTATTGCGCTGCCCACTGAAGGAGGGTCGAAGCAGTCCGATACGGGACATCTTGCGAAACATAAGACAAGCGTTGAATGTCGGACTGATATAGACGCCGGCCTACCACAGCGAGCATTGCTATTAGCATTTCCGGATTAGCGAGAGCGGATTGCCGGAATTTTGGAGCGGGTATTTTGAGCAGCGTGCCGCCCTCGTGGCCCACAATGTTTCCTGTCCGAGGGGTTCCACTGAGGGCTGAGTTCTCCCCGAGTAGCTCACCAGCCGAGCGAAACCCAAGAATGACTTCGTGGCCCCCGGACGACAAAGAGGTGATCCGCACGATGCCCGAGATTAGTAGAAAGACTACGTCGGGCGGTGAGCTTTGGTGGGAAATGATTTCCCGAGGCTGGAAGCTTATCTGCCGCCCCAGAGACAAGACTAAGTCTTTGATGGCTGGTGGTAGACGGTAGAGGAACGAGAGGTCATTCTCGCTCTGGGAGTCTCGGTCGGACACTCGGCTATCGGATCATAGACCTGTCGAAGCTGTCGTCAGTGACAGACCGGGTAATCGGAGTATTCGAGGCAACACGAATAACTTTCGGTACCTAAATTAACTTAGAGAACAAACTGCGCGTGGCGGCTAGCATCTTAGGCCGAAGTTAGCTATGCCAGCCTGCGCGGGCCGTATGAGGCAAACAGGCCGAGTGGCGTTACCGTCGAGCGAACTTGTTGTGGCCTGTGACGACAATCAGGTCTTCTGAGAGCAGTTCGTTGTAGGCTCGGCTGATTGCGCTCACTGGAAATTTGCTTTCCATGGCAGCTAGAACGCCCGCTATCGGCGCGTCTGCGGAGGTCGCTGCGATCTGGAGCAGAGCCACGCGAGCTGCTTCTACATTTCTTGCGAATTCATCCTCAATGCTACGAACGGCTTGAGTTGCCCGAGCCATCGCGTCTCCCCGTCCCTCGCACTCATCTCGTCGGCATACGCCTTCCAGTGGGTATCGTCCGCTGAGCGCCAGAGCTTGAGCCATGGGCGGAGGCTACCCACTCGCGCCCCCAAACAACAAAAATCGGCGGCCAAAAGGTGTAAATCGCTGTATTTCCGAATCGTCGCGCATCCACGTTTTGCGAAGCTCTGAACGCTAAACGCGGGCGGGTTAGTAGCTTACCCAAGGAGCCATGGCGGACTGCCGCCCGCGCCCAAGCAGTCGCTCCGCCAAACTGGATGCTTGAACTTCCGTCAATGACGAGACGTAATCCACAACTGCGCGCACAGCGCGATTCCTCTGGGGCATCCAGTGAGCCTGCGAGTCTTCTTCCGCTATCGTCACTAGACGACGCAGGTTCGCTGGCCAGCGCATCTTCCCCTCTACGTCATCGTAGGTAGCCAACACCCATCGAATCAACGTGTTGGTCAACTCGCGGACTAACACCACCTGGCCTTCTTGGATAGTCGCAAGCTGAGGATCATGGATGATGTACCTCCATGTAAGCTGCTTTAACAATTCTACCTCTATGCGTGCGGAGGTTGGAACATGTATTGGATCCTTTAGCGAAATGAACTCGATGCATTCTACGTACTTGTTGATCAGGTTGCTGCAGGCCTGTCGTAAGTGGGCTATATCGGGAGCGGTAGTGTTGGGCATGGCAAAATCCGAGAATGCAATTCTTAATTGAGCCCGAATGTCTTGTCCAATATTCGTCCAATCTGGCGCGGATTGGCCCGAGATAGCAATTATTTTATGGACTTTATCTTGCACTCGCCCTAAAGCGTATTCGTAGAATCTCGCCCACTCTAGTGACTCGCTTCCTGGCTGTTCACCAACTCCTGAGCCGCTAATAAGGAGCGAAGTCAGTGGAACTTTTCTGGCGCGGATGAAGTCTTCAAGATCGTGAACGGCATAGGTGATGTCGTCCGCCCAATCCATGATGGAGGCCTCCAGGCTTTGGGCGCCACTCGAGGAGCAGAACTGTTGAAATGTATCTCTTTCGGTCACGTAAGCGTTCCACTTGCTGGCACCTTGATGCTCACCTACGCGAAGCCAGGGGTACTTGACTACTCCCCTCAAGGTGATTGGTGATGTGACAAGTCCAGGGGTCGAGGGCTTCCGCTGGGCAATCTTGACTAGAATCCTAAATGTCTGTGCATTTCCTTCGAAGCCGTCCAGTCCCCATTTGCGGCAGATCTTGTCCAGTTCATGTTCCGCTATATGGCCGAACGGTGGGTGCCCTAGGTCGTGGGCTAGGGCGGCCGCCTCTACCCCAGCGACGTCGATCCGCCTAGTTGCGGGCCTGCGGGGCAAGTGGTTAGCGTTGATACTCTCGGCGATTCGACGAGCTAATTGCTGGACCTTTAAAGTATGGGTAAGCCTATTGTGGAATAAGGGCATTTCGTCAGCTGCAAAGACTTGCGTGACACCAGCAAGGCGGCGAAGCTCGTCCGAATACATTATTCGGTCGCAGTCTTTTTCGCAGGCGCTGCGCTTGTCTTGTGTGCGGCTCATGAGGGTTGCCTCCTCGAGGGACCCGACAGCAGTCGGACTGCCTCCAACTGAACTCGGTCGGGGGAGGCGGTGGCTTGAGGCATACCAGCGGTCCGCAACATCTTGATCCAGAAGAGAGTTTTTCGGCAGTGCACGACCTTGGCTGGTGTCGCCCTGCCGGGTGGCCCGTCGGGTCGGTGCCGTAGGTGCCGCATGCCCGGCGGGGCATCCCGGCCTGACTCTCACCGGGCCGGGTCGAGCTGCGCCGGTCTCTCGCGTTGGTGATCGCTCGTGTGTTCGGCAACAGCTCGCTGAGTGCTACCTGGGGGGATGAAGACCTGAGGCTCCGCCGGTCGTTCGGCAATTGCGGCCTAAGACAAAGACTGAGGTCAGAGGCGCCTCGTGAGTGCCCGTGACCTCTGTTGCCGCGTGGTTCAGGCTGTGCGGAGCACGATGGGGGCTCCGTCGCCGCCGAAGGTGGGACCGGCCGGCCAGAGTTCGGCAAGCTCGGTCGGGGTGAGCGGCTGGTGGTAGCACGCGGTGAGGACGGCCTTGATCGTCTCAGCGTCGGCCTGTTCCCCGAGCTGCATGAACCAGTCGGTACCGGCGGTGTACGACCACAAGTAGGACCGCAACAGCGGCTCGGTGCCCCGGTCGGAGAGCAGGTTGCCGATCTGGTCAAGGCTGAGCCAGGGGGCACGAATTAGGACGTGGTCGGCGATGGCCCGGAGAGGGTGGCCAGCGTTGATGGCGCGGTGGACTTCTCCGCGCACGAGGTGCATGTAGTGGTTGAGCTTGGCTTTCGCCATGAGCGGCTGGTTATGCGGCTCGGTGTAGATCGGCCACGCCGTCGCCAGACCCTCCAGCAACGGCTGGTAGGGCAGGTGGGTGGTAAGGGTGCGGACCCAGTCGACGTCTTCGGTCTCGGCGGTCTGGGTGAAGCTGGAGCACTGGAGGGCGTGGCCGAGGAGTTCGTGCTGGGCGAAGAACCGTAGGCCGTCCTCGGTGAAGACGGCGTTGCGCTGGTTGAACCGTAGGCGGGAGGTGTGGCCGGCGCCGTTGACCCAGAAGGCCCAGTAGTCATCGATGTCGACGACCTGGACGTTGGCCGTGTAGGTGGCGGTGGTGCCGGTCAGCGCCCGGACGGCGGGTTCGGCCTCGTCGGCTAGAAGTTTGACCTGCACAGCGGCGCGTTCCAGGGTCATGGGGGTTTCGAGCTGGAACACCTCGTCGGCCAGCCTCGGGCCCCAGGTCACGCCGAGATCGGCGTAAGCCTTCCGGGCCTTGTCACCCAGGTCGACGATGTAGTCCTCAGACCAGCCGGCGGTTCCGCACCCTTGGGTGGCGCGCATGTACGCGTCCAGCTCAGGGCGCTCTCCGAGCACGCACGCCAAATAGGCAAGGTGCGCGCCGGTGGTCTGCTCGACCTTGGTCTCCCCGTCGGCCTGAGCCTGAGCGTGGAGGGCGGTGAGCTGGTCGTAGACGTCGATGCGGCTGCTGGCCGGGGTGATGGGGGCGTCGGTGGGGGCGCAGTCGTAGTCGATGACCTGCCGGCCGCCGCGTGATTCCTCGTAGGCGCCCCAGGAGCGGGCGAGGGCTTCGACCTGGTCACGCAGTCGCATCAGGCAACGTCCCATCGCACGGTGACGCTCTGGTTGGACCGCAGGTTGCGGCGGTTCAGGTCGATCACGATCCCGGTCCCATCGTTCGGCAAAGACAAGCTCTCCATCGCGGTCAGCTCCGAGCCGTCGAGGCGATCCTCAACCGCCGAGCAACCGCTCAGAGCGTCCACCCCTTGCAGGCGGATCCGCAAATGGATGTGCTCGGTGGGAAGGAAAACCGTGTGACGCCAGTACAACTCGTCCATGAACCGGCCACCCTTGCAGGAGTAGCCGATCACCGCAGTCTCGCCGGGGTTGATGGCGGGGAAGATCTGGCAGGCGAACTTGAGCTGGACGCCGACGTCGTGGATGGGCTTGATGAACACGTTCCGGTCCGATGAGGGCAGCGCGGTGACCTTCAGGGCATTGGTGACGTGCTTGAACCAGAACTGACGCACCAGCGCCGTGACCGGCGTATCGCCTCGGTTCTCGACGTGGTGCTCACAACTGACGGTCACGCTGCCGTCCGGCTCGATGTCCAGGAACGCCTCAAGACGGGTATCAACCAGTTCACCGGTAGCCCAGAGGCCGGACGGGGAGGGGCCGGGCGGCAGGAGTGAGCTGGTCTGCGCGGAGACACCGGCGCCGACAGCGGCGGCGTGCGCCGGGACGGCGGTCAGCGTGCGGTGCTGGTCCTGCTCTTCCCAGTGCCGGGGGATGAGGCCGAAGAAGCTGCCGGGGATGTGGATGCCGTCGCTGATGTGCTCGATGACGTCGATGGTCTGCACCCGATCCAGGTTTCGGATCAGCCTGCTGACCCGAGACTGGGTGAACCCCTCGATCGGGGCCGCGATCTTGTCCTGGCTGACGCCGTCCCACTGCTGGAGGAGGCGGAAGACCTTGCCGACATCGCGGGACCGGCATGCGGCCTGAAAGTCCTCGCGGGCAAGGAGGAGCTCGGAAACGGTGTAGGAGCCCTCGATCTCTGCCACTGGTGCTGCCCTCCTGCCAGAGCCGACTGCTGCTTCGTTGCGAACGGTAGCCGGTAGGTTACTGTGCCCAAGTCAACCCTGTATGGCCGGGTTGTCGTTTTTCAAGCGCTCGCGCGCCGGGCAAGCGTTCGGCAACCGCCGACGTCCCTCGCCCGAAGTGGGGATTTCAGGTCGAGCCGGTATAGGCAGTGACCGCGTTTCGCCAGGTGACGCAGCGGATCAGGGTTGTCGTACCGGCCTTTCCCGGGTCGACTCACCCGTCCCCGGGAGAGGCCGGCTCCAAGGCCAGACGACTGGCCGGGTGACGAGATGTGGCGGAAGGGCTCATGACTACCCTGTGCGGATCCTGTGACGACGAACCTGGCCGCAGTGGCCGGCGGGTGCTCAGCGACCAGCAGAGGACGCGTGACGGCCGGGCTTTGAAGCCTCGCTCGGCCCCGCTGGGCCGATTGGCTCGGCTGCGGCAGAGCTGGCCTAGTCCGCAGGTGCGTCGGGTGGTGATTCCCCGGCAGCGGAAGGCTCCCGGCCGCTGAGCGGCCTGGGGCGGCGCCTGTCCCTTCCCGGCATCCCTCCGCTGAGGTTGTGGAAGGCGCCGGGGTGCGTGTCGGTCCGGGCGCGATGACCGGCACGCACCCAATCAAGACTGCCCGCGCGTGCCCTCGACGGGGAAGGGCACGCGCGGGCTTCTTCATGCCAGAACACTTCTCGGGGGAGCCACCATGGACGGCGAACACCTGGCAGAACTGCTGAGCGCTCACGACATCGACGTACGGCGCGTTCTGGAGCTGCCCCGAGCGGCCGGTCACGTCCCGGCCTGGGCCCTCTTCCTCGACCCGACCCGCAACCAGCGCATTCCCGCACGTGCCTGCCTGCGGACACTCCCGGGCGTCGCATCGGTGACGTTCTCCAACGTCAGCCCGTGGGTGCTGTTCGTAACTGCCGGCTCCCGGTCCATCAAGCATCCTCGGCACCGGCAGGCACCGCCGACGATCAGCGTTCCGGTTGTTGCTCCTGGCCGGAAATAACTGCCCGAAAGTCTTTCTCGATCCCGGTGAGCCGGTCGGTGAGCTGGCGGACGTGGTCCTCGATACGCTCCAGGACTGCCATAACCGCTACATCGGCCACGCTCGCTGAAGCCGGATGGGGCTGCGGAGTAACAAGAATCCCGATCAGGTGATCGGCCGGCCAGTCCAGAGCGCGGCAGATGGCTTCCAGGGTCTTGTTCTGCACCCGGCGGCTGGCGCCGTGCTGGAGCATCCGTAGCGTCGATACCGACACCCCCGACAGCCGGGCCAGCTCCTGCTGCCCGATCCGGCGGGCTGCCATCCGCTCGTTCAGCGCCGCAGCAACCGCCGGCCAGTCCTCCCCGTCTACCTGGCCGCGTGCCGTATACACGGCGCCCGAACGCTCGCGCTCGCCTTCCCGATCAGCCATGCCCTGAATAGTAACGGCCAAAAACCGGCATTCCTCGACCCCCGGAACTGATTTTCCAGCTCCATGCAGACCCTGCATATCCGGGCGCCGGTAAAGCATGTCGGGGCTGCATGGAAAATGCATACTCGACCTGGTAGCGCCTGCATAACTGTTGAAGCGCGGTTGCCAAGCGGTTCACGATGTTCTCGCAGCTCAGAGGAAAGCTGAAACCGCAGGGAAAGCATTTCTTTCGCTCGCTGGGAGCGGCCGGAATGCAGGCGGTTGAATATCGAGATCTGGAGACGCTGAAATGGCTGTTGAGGGCCGCATCAATGTTCGTCACGAGGACGTTTTCACGCAGCCGATCCTGGTTCTTTCGGTGGACCCGGTGGAGGACTTCGACAAGAAGCGGGCGGGGAATGTCGACCCGCAGGATCTGGACAAACAGACCGGGATGCGTTTGTGGTCGGTGTCCGTCCTGGACCCCACGGCCGGGCAGGGCCGGCGCGAGATCAAGGTGAAGATCGCCGCCGACGTCTCCCCGGTCCCGCCGTCCGGGCTGATGGCTCCGGCGGAGTTCGACGGGTTGCAGGTGATCCCGTACCTGGACTCCAACCGGGCCAAGCCGCGGGTCGCGATCGCTTACCGGGCCGCTGGTTTCAAAGCTCCGGCGCGGGCTGCACGTCAGGCCTCGTAACCGGCCTCTTGCTCAAACACATCGGGGGTGCCCTCGGCTCGGCTGGACCCCGGGCCGAGGGCCGCACCCCGACACCAACTACCCCTGATCGCTGAACCGTGAGAGTGAGGCCGAAAGTGCGTTCCCACCGTAGCAACACCTCCCGGCGCTGGCCGTCGTGCAAGCCGTGCCGCACCTGCACCGAGATACACCCGGTCGGTGCCCTGTTGTTCGGGCAGTGCCCGGACTGCGCTCACCTGGTCGCCCTGCCCCTGCGGGGTGAGGGTGGCCGGTTCATCTCGCTGCGCCCGATGGCGGGCCTGGACGGTGACCTGTGAGCGGGTACGACTGCGGCGCCGTCGCCGAGCACAAGCGACACATGGCCGACCTGTTCTCGACCTGCCACGCGATCGGCCGACTGGAGTTCCTCATCGACGTCAGCGGTGACTCCGCCGATCAGCGGCTCGCCCGGGTCGCTGAGATTGTCGCCGACCTGCGCCGCGACCTCGGAATGTCCGCAAACCCTCTCTCCGCCAACCGCAATGCCACCTCCACGGATGGGAGCACCCTCTGATGCTGGTCAACGGAACCCGCGTGGAAGACTTGGCCGGCACTGGCCTGACCACCAAACAGCGCTACGTCATCCCGCTGTGGGTCACCATCCCCCTGTTCCTCCTCAAGCACGCATCCCGGGCGGCCGGGTGGCTGATCCGGCAGGCCCGCGTGTATTGGGGCCTGTCCGTCCCGGCCCTGGTGCTCCTGATGATCTGGGCCCGGTTCGGCCGTCTGGCAGCGATCACGGCGCTCACCTGGTGGCTGCTGCTCGGCCTGGTCTGGGCTTACCGGTGGCCGGCCTCGTTCAACACGTCCGTGATGCAGCCGTGCCGGGGCGTGTGGCGGTGGTGGACCACCTACCGGCGTCGTTGGCATCCCGCAATGGACGGCACCGGCCTGACCCGCACCACCCCTGATCGTGAGGTGTACGTCCCGGCCGTCACCCGCGTCCGCTCCACCCGCGTGGTCGACACCCTGCACGTGCGACTGCTGCACGGCCAGACCCCGGCGGACGTGGCGGCCCGGGCGGAAGGGCTGCGGCACGTGTACGGCGCGCACCGATGCTCGGTGATCGAGGACGGTCCCGGCCGGGTTCGGGTGTTGTTCTACTCCAAGGATCCCCTGCGGCGGCTCGTCGTCCCGCAGGTTCCGGCCGCTGCGCCAGTTCTGAATGGCCTACCGGTGGCGCTCGTGGAGGACGGGGAACTCTTCCTGCTGTGCGTGAAGGGCCGGCATGTCCTGATCGCTGGTGCTTCGGGGGCGGGGAAGGGCTCGGTGATCTGGTCGACCGTCCTGGCCCTGGCCCCTGCCGTGGCGGCGGGAACCGTCCGGCTGCGCGGGGTAGATCCGAAGGGCGGGATGGAGCTGTACCCGGGGCGGGCGTTGTTCGCCGAGTACGCCGATGAGGACCTGGGCGACATGGTCGCGCTGCTGGAGCGGGCGGTAGCGGACATGAACAACCGCAAACGCCGGTTGAAAGCTGCTGGTGTGCGGGTTTTCACGCCTTCGGTGGAGGATCCGCTGGAGGTGATCCTGGTCGATGAGTTGGCGTTCCTGACCGCCTACGCCCCGAAAGACGTCAAGCTGAAAGTTGCTGCTGCCTTACAGGTTCTGCTGTCCCAAGGGCGCGCGGTCGGGTTCACGGTGATCGCGGCGTTGCAGGACCCGCGCAAGGAGGTGCTCCCGTTCCGGGACCTGTTCACGTACCGGATCGCCCTGCGGTTGGCAGAGGACTCGCACGTGGACATGGTCCTCGGGGACGGGGCCCTAGACCGGGGCGCGGCCTGCCACCTCATCCCGGCGAGTCTGCCCGGCATCGGCTACGTGCACGTTGAGGGCGCTCACGAACCGGTCCGGGTTCGGTTCGCTTACCTGTCCGATGACGACATCGTCGACATGGCCTCGCAGTGGCCGGCCCCGGAAAACCGCGATTGGGCCCCTACCCCTACCCGGGACGCTGACGCGCCGGTGCGGGTCGAGCTGCCGGACACCGGTGAGGACGCCGGGCCGCTTGGGCTGGGCGAGTCGTGCCCGTTCCGCTTCTGGACCCGCCGGGAAGGGGACGACGCGTAAGCGAGAACCCGGCCACCCCAGGAACGGCCATGCCGGAACCCGGCCCGGACCAGAACCCGACCGGGCAGACCATGCCCGCGCCCGCCTGGTGGTCCCGTCTCCACAGCCCCGCCGAATCCAGCCACGCCGAAACCGCCGGCATGGCCGAAGAACCCGACACTGCGGACAGTCCCGAAGACCCGACCGCCCCGGCTACCGAACCGGACAGCACCGCGGACAGCGGCCCGGTCACCTTCCCGGACATCGTTCCGGTCACGTGGCCGACCGACTGGAGCGTGATCCATCCGGTCGGCTCGATCGTCACCGATGTAGGCGTCACGTTCTCCCTTGCCCCGGAGAGTCTGACCGATCGTCCGCTGATGGTGCGGTGCACGTCCTGTGACTGGGACGCCACCGCGCCCTACCCGCAAGCCGTCGACCTGGTCCGCGTCCACGCGCTCCGGCACATCGCCGACCCGCGTCCCCGGATCGAGCACCTTCCGTCCTGGCTACCCTGGCTGAAAGGACACCGCCGATGACCACCCTGCCCAACCAGCACCACCGGGCCGATACCACCCCGATGGCCTCGGTCGAACCGCAGCGGATAGAGCGACAGACTTCTAATCTGTCGGTCGCAGGATCAAATCCTGCCGCGAACGCCCTGAACAACCCGATGCAGCCGCTCGGGGCGTCCATCGGCAACCTGACCCGCAACAGCCGCGCCGAACGCGCCCGCATGCCCGTCGCCCTGCATGTGGCCGAAGACGTCGCCATCACCCACGGCGTCTGCATCCGTCCCATCACCCAGCGGGTCACCGACACCCTGACCGGTGAGGTCACCCTCGTCGACGTCCCGTGCGGCGCAACCCTCGAATCCAAGTGCCCACCCTGCGCGCAACGGGCTCGTCGGCTGCGGATGCACCAGTGCCGGGCGGGATGGCACGCCGAGACCGACCCGATCCCGGACGAGGATCCCTCGACCGACCCGCAGCGTGACCTGGTCGCCGTCCGGGCAGACGTCACGGCGGCCCGGGATGAGTTCATCGCCCTGGGCGACCACGAGGCAGCAGAAGCGGCGGCCGAGAGCCTGGACGCCATTGACGCCGAACTGGCCGAACTGGGCATGCGCGGGCACCTCGAACCGCAGAAGCCTGAGACTGCCCGGCGGAAGCGCTCGACCCGTCGGCGCCAGGACGCCCCGAACCTGCCTCGCCGCGCCATGGCGAAAACCACTGTGGGGCAAACCTTCACCGGGAATGGCGGGAAGGTCTACCGGCCCTCGATGTTCGTCACGGTCACCCTGCCCGGGTACGGGCGCGTCGACCAGAACGGGACCCCGGTCGATCCGGGGCGGTACGACTACCGACGCGCGGCGCGGGATGCGATCCACTTCCCGAGGCTGATGGATCGCCTCGTGCAGAACCTGCGCCGGGTCGCGGGCTACGAGGTGCAGTACTTCGCCACGGTCGAACCTCAGCGGCGCCTGGCTCCGCACGCGCACATCGCGATCCGGGGCACGATTCCCCGGGCCCTGGTCCGTCAGGTGATCGCCGCGACCTACCACCAAGTGTGGTGGCCGACCGCCGAAACCCCCTTGTACGTGCGGGAAGACGAAATCCCGTTCTGGGACGAAGAAGCCGACCAAACCGACGCGGCCGGCAACCCGGTCGGGGACAGTGTCGGATACCTCGACCCCACCACCGCGGCCGTCCTGCCGACCTGGGAGGAAGCACTGGACGACCTCGACGAGATCGAGGGCCTGAAGCCACAGCACGTGGTCCGGTTCGGCATCCAGTCCGACATTCAAGGCCTGCTCTCCGGCTCGCCGGACGCTGACCGGCGGATCGGTTACCTGGCGAAGTACCTCACCAAAGCCATGGGCGCAGCCCACGGTGAAGCCACCGACGCCGCCGTCACGGCGCACGTTGACCGGTTCGTGTCCGCGCTGAAGTACGAACCGTGCTCCCCGGGCTGCGCGAACTGGCTCCGCTACGGAGTCCAGCCGAAGAACGCCCGGCCCGGGATGGTCCCCGGCTCGTGCAAGGCGAAGGCTCACCGGCGCGAGCACCTCGGCTACGGCGGCCGGCGCGTCCTAGTCTCCCGGAAGTGGTCCGGCAAGACCTTGACCGACCACCGTCATGAACGCCGCGCGTTCGTCTTGGCCCTGCTCGGCGTCGACCCCGACGAAGCCACCGGCGGCGACAAGACCAGCGACCGCTACGTCTGGGAACCGGTCAACCCGAACGAGCTGCCACCGTTGTCGACCCGGCTCCTGCACGCGATCAGCCAACGTCAAACCTGGCGCTCGGCCTACGAAGCCGCAAAAGACGGTGAGCCACCAAAACCCAACGACCGCAGACAGACCATGGAAGGTGCGGCATGAACACCAATCAGCCTCGTCGGATCGCTCCGCTGTGGAGCGTCGCGGACGTGTCCGAGTACCTCCAAGTTCCGGTGCAGACCCTCTACACCTGGCGGTCGCAGGGCGGCGGGCCGCCGGCGCGGAAGATCGGCAAGTACCTGCGCTACCTGCCCGATGACGTCGTGGCCTGGGTCGAGGGTCTCGGGACGGAGGTCGCCTGATGGCTCGTCCGTCGTTGCCGCTTGGGACTGCGGGCAGCATCAGCGTCCGACAGGAAGGCAAGGTGTGGGTCGCCCGGACCAAATATCGTGACCTGGACGGTGTGGTGCGGAAGGTCAAGCGCACCGGCAAGTCTCAGACGGCAGCCGAACGCGCGCTCAAGGAAGCCTTACGCGACCGAGAAGCCCCGGCGAAGGAATCGGAAGTCACCCCGTCCACGAAGATTTCCAAAGTCGCGGAGCTGTGGCTGGCCGAGTTTGAGGAGGCGATGGATGAGGGCCACCGCAGTCCAGGCACGTTCGACACATACAAGTCCGTCTACCGCAACCACGTTCAGCCTGCGTTGGGTTCGCTGACCGTCCGCGAGGTCACCATCCCGGTGGCCGATCGCGCCCTGTCCACAATCAAGAAGAAGTCGACCAGTCGTGCGCGAACGGCCAAGATCGTGATCTCCGGAATCATGAAGTACGCCGCTCGGCACGGCGCCGTGACGTTCAACCCGGTCCGCGAGGTGGCCCGGATCGACAGCAAGCCGAAGCGGCGTCCTCGGGCGCTGACGGCTCAGGAACGGCAGCAGTGGCTGGAAGCCCTGGAGGCGAGTAAGAAGGCGCGCACATGGGACCTGCCGGACCTCACGCGCATGATGCTGGCTACTGGGTGCCGGATCGGCGAGTGCCTGGCTATCGGATGGTCCGAGGTTGACCTGGAGGACGAGACGGTCGACATTGCCTGGCGGTTGGTCAGGAAGACCGGGACGGGCCTGCTGCGCATGCCCTCGACCAAGACCGGAGAACAAGGGGAACGGCTGATCCCGTTGCCGGCGTGGGCCGTGGTGATGCTGAATGAGCGCCGGAAGCGGATCGGGGATGACGTCGAGCCGATCTTTCCCGACTCGCTCGGTGGGTGGCGGGACCCGTCCAACGTCCGTCGGGTCTGGCGCGAGGTCCGGGACGGCGCCGAGATGACCGGGCTGGTCAGTCACACGCTTCGAAAGACGGTGGCCAGCTTCCTGGACGACGCGGACGTGTCGACCCGGAAGATCAGCGACCAACTCGGGCACTCCAAGGTGAGCATGACGCAGGACCGGTACCTTGGCCGGCGGCTGACGGACCGGCAGACTGCCGATGTTCTGGATTCGATGTTCGGAGACGGAAAATAGCTGTCTAGCAGTCAAGATGGTTCCTGGCTTCGACGTCTTTCGAGCCAACCGAAGACCTTCGCCACGATTGAACCGATCGCGCCCCAGAACGAACGCGTGTAGTGGGCGCCGTCGCGGAGACTGGCGGAGGTCTTCGTGCGTTCCACAAGGAAGCGGCCGAAGCGTAGGTGCTCGCGCCAGCAGTAGACGCAAGCGAGCGCGACCACGAGAACGGTGAATTGCGCGAACGGCATAGCTGCCCCTCATCTCCTGGCTCCCGGCGCGCGAGGAGTTGACGGGTCAGTCAATCCGCGTTGGTGTTTTCAGGAGCGAGATGGGTGCGTGGCTGCTGCAACAACTCACGCATACCGCTGACGAACCGAACTCCGCCGGAGAGTCGGTCCGGTCTGCGGAACCAAGTCGATCCCGGGGCCTCCGCCGGGGGCGTACAGCAGGGGCTCGACGGTTGGTAGGCGCCGAAACCCGCCCGGTTGGTTAGTCCGGGCGGCCCGCGCAAATCAGACATCCTGTGACTGGGTGGAGTCAAATCGCGTGTGCACAGATTGTGTACAGACCGAGGGTGTGGGCGATGTGGAGCGGGAAAGGGGACCGTAAAGTCCCCCCGCATACTTGCAGGCCAGAGCCCTAAGGCTCTGGCCTGCCGTGTTGTGGGCCCCCGGGGGATCGAACCCCGAACCCGCGGATTAAAAGTCCGCTGCTCTGCCGATTGAGCTAGAGGCCCTTGGGACAACACTGACCCGCCCCACAGGTTAGGGCAGGGACGCCCGGTCGGCAGCCGACCGGCGTGCAATCCCACCGACAGATTACCGTGCGGTAGGCCGAACGGTTGGCCTACCCGCCGGTTTGCTGCCAAATCCGAGCCAAAATTACCTTCACCCGTGTCCCTGTCGACAACGGGCAACCACGGGACGACGCAGCGGAGTGCCCCAAGGAGTCAAGTGCCACATCGTGAACGCCGGGGGGCAAGGGGCGTCCGAACGCTCCCGAGTGACCGCTCCCACCACCCGAACCGCTGAGTTAGAGTCGCGCCCGTGGAGAGGCAGAAGCGGCGCCCGGGCATTGCTGACGTCGCCCGTGTCGCCGGTGTCTCCGTCCCGACCGTGTCCCGGGTACTCAACGGCACCGCGCGGGTCAGTGAAAAGCGCCGTGCAGTGGTGCTCGAAGCAGTGAAAACCCTGGGCTACCACCCGAACGCGGCTGCCCTCGCGCTCGTGACGGGGCGTCCTTCGCTGGTCAGCGTGCTCACCAGCGACACCATGCGCTACGGCTACGCCTCGACGATCCAGGGGGTGGAGGAGGCGGCCCGGGCGGCCGGGCGGGTTGCGGCCATCACCGTCGTCGGTTCCTCGTCGGCGCAGGAGCTGCGTCAGGCCGTCGACCTGGCACTGAGCCAGCCGGTGGCCGGGGTGATCATCCTGGAGTTCGACGAGTCCGGGGCCCTGGCGATCCAGCAGATTCCGCGTTCCGTCCCGCTGGCGGTGGTCTCGCCGGCCCCCCACGTCGATGTCCCGCATGTGCTTTTCGACGACCGCAGCGGTGGGGCCGAGGCCACCCGCTACCTCCTGGGCCTGGGGCATCGAACGGTGCATCACGTCTCGGCGCCGTCGACGGGGCACACCAGCGGACGTCTGCTCGGCTGGCAGGACGCGTTGCGTGAGGCGGGGGTCGTGGCCCCCGAGGTGGTGCCGGCCGACTGGAGTCCCGCGTCCGGGTACGAGGCGGGTCTGAGGCTGGCCGGCCAGGACGGCGTCACCGCGGTGTTCTGCGGCAACGACGAGATCGCCTTCGGCGTGATCCGGGCCTTGCAGGCCAGTGGTCTGCGCGTTCCCGAAGACATCAGCGTGGTGGGTTTTGACGACCATCCTCTGGCCCCGCTCTGGACTCCGTCGCTGACGACGATCTCGCAGGACTTCGTCCAGCTCGGGCGCGCGGCGGTCCGGCTCCTGCTGGACACCCAGGAACCGGCGGAGGACGCGGGTCCTCTCGCCGGGGAGGGCCCCGTGCCGCACCTGGTCGTGCGGGAGAGCTCGGCTCCCCCTTCCCGCTGACTTCCCGCTGACTTCTCCCTGAATCTGAGTAATCACCCGCTGACCTGTGATGACGAGCATGGGCCGACTCACGCACGGTTCATGAAAACGTTCATCAAAACTTGCCCGAAGCTCTTGCGCGATCGGCTTGATAGACGTTTTCATAACTGTCGTTGCGCACTTCGACGGCGAAGGAAGCCATGACTGCAAGCACAGTGTTCCTGGACGGTTCCGGTCTGGACGTCGTCCTGGACCTCGCACCGGGGCGCCCCGCCGGCTTCCGGCGGCTCACAGCGGCCGGCTCGACGAGCCCGGCCGACTCCGAGCCCGACCTCCGTCCCCAGCCCCTGGTGGAACTGCTCGTCCTGGGGGAGGGGCGGTCCCTGACCAACACCCGGCTGTCCCACACGGCGGTCGGATCGCGTCTGCGGCCGGTGGGCGAACACCGCACGGACGACGGGGCCTGGCGGCAGTCCCGGATCCATCAGCGTGACGACGTCACTGGTCTGGAGACCGTGACCGTGCTGCGCTGGCTGCCCGACGGTTCCGCCCTGCGCACCTGGAGCGAGGTCATCAACACCTCGGACCGCCCGTACGTACTCCAGGCACTCTCGTCGTTCGCCACCGGAGCGCTGCTGGAGGCGGACGAACGGGTCGAGGATCTGCTCCTGTACCGGGCCCGTTCGGAGTGGTGCGGCGAGAGCCGCTGGATGTCCACCGGCGTGCACAGCCGGGACGGGCTGGCCGACATCGACGTCGAGGTTCACCATCACGAGGGCCGCGGTGTCGTGGCCACCACGAGCCACAGCACCTGGTCCTCCGGCGAGTGGCTGCCCACCGGCCTGCTCGAGAACACCGCCACCGGCCGGGCCTGGGCCTGGCAGGTGGAGCACAACGGCGCCTGGCACTGGGAACTCACCGCTCGCGCCGACGGCACCGGCGCCCTGGCCCTGGTCGTGTCCGGACCCGACGACCTGCACCACGCGTGGACCACGACGCTGGAACCCGGGCAGACCTTCGCCTCGGTCCCGGTCTCGATCGCGGTCAGCCAGGAGGGGTATCAGGGCGCGCTGGCCGAGCTGACGCGCCACCGGCGGGCGCTGATCCGCGTGCAGCCGGGTGATGCCGGCTACCCGCTGATCTTCAACGATTACATGAACACCCTGATGGGCGACCCGACGACGGCCAAGCTGCTGCCGCTGATCGACGCCGCCGCCGAGGCCGGTGCCGAGGTGTTCTGCATCGACGCCGGCTGGTACGACGACGGTGGCGCCTGGTGGGACAGCGTCGGGGAATGGGAACCCTCCACCGCGCGGTTCCCCGACGGCGGGCTCCGGCGGGTACTCGACCGGATCCGCGAACGCGGTATGAAACCAGGACTCTGGCTGGAGCCGGAGGTGATTGGCGTGCGTAGCCCGGCAGCCGCCCGGCTTCCGGACGACGCTTTTCTCCAGCGGCACGGGCAGCGGGTCGTGGAACACGACCGGTACCTGCTGGACCTGAGGCACCCGGCGGCGGTGCAGCATCTTGACACCGTGGTCGACCGGCTGGTGAATGATTATGGTGCGCGGTATTTCAAGCTCGACTACAACGTCACACCCGGGGCCGGCACCGATCTGAACACCTCCAGCGTGGGTGAGGGTCTGCTGGGTCACAACCGGGCCCACCTCGCCTGGCTGGAAAGGGTTCTGGAACGTCACCCCTCAGTGATCTTCGAGAACTGTGCCTCCGGTGCCATGCGGATGGACTACGCGATGATGTCGCTGCTCCAGCTCCAGTCCACCTCGGACCAGCAGGACGCGCGTCTGTACGCGGCCATCGCCGCCGCCGCGCCGGCCTCCCTGGTGCCGGAACAGGCCGGGAACTGGGCTTATCCGCGGGCCGGCGACCCACTCGAAGACACCGCCTTCACCATGGTCAACGGCCTGGTCGGCCGGCTGTACCTGGCCGGGCACCTGGACCGGATGGCTGCCGACGAACTCGCGCTGGTGCACGAGGGAATTGCCGTCCACCGCGTCCTGCGTGACGAACTGCCGCAGACCGTGCCGTTCTGGCCGCTGGGCCTGCCCGGCTGGTTCGACCCGACGGTCGCGCTCGGTCTGCGAGGGGTCAAGTCGGACGTACTCGCCGTCTGGCAGCGCGAGCCCGCGTCGGCGCCCGTCCTCGTGGAACTGTCTCATCTACACGGACGCGACGTGCGGATCGAGACCCTCTACCCCCGCTCCCTCCCCTCCTGGGACGTCTCCTGGGACGCCACCACCGGCGTCCTCACGCTGGTTCCGCTCGCCGCCGGCCCGTCGGCTCGGCTGTTCCGCATCCTGCCCTCCTGAACCCACTGCTCCTGAGAGGAAACCTCAATGAAGAGGACACGCCGATTCGCCTCCCTGATGGCGGTCACCGCGACGGTCGCGTTGCTGGCGACCGGTTGCTCGGCTGCCAACCCGGGAAGTGACGACGACTCGTCCGGCGCGGCCGCGGCCACCTGGCCCGAGCCCACCGCGAGCCTGAAGGGCGTCACGCTCACCTACTGGACGGCGACCCAGACGGCCACCATGGCCGATAAAGTCATCGCCGCCTTCGAGCAGCAGACCGGGGCGAAGATCAACAAGGTCATCATCCCGGACGTGTACGAGACCAACGCCCCGACCAAGCTCGCCACCGGGGCCAAGCCCGACCTGGCCACCTGGCAGCCGACCGGCAGCGAACTGGCCCTGCTGAAGCCGGCGACCGGCCTCCAGAACCTGGACGGCGCACCCTGGCTGGCGAAACAGACCGACGCGGTGCAGAACCTCGGAACGGTCGACGGTAAGCACTACGCCGCCTTCGTGAACGTGCCCTCAACGCTCGGGATCTTCTACAACAAGCAGGTTTTCGCCGACGCCGGAATCACCGCGACGCCGAAGAACCTCGACGAGTTCCTCGCCGACGCGAAGAAGATCAAGGCCAAGGGCGTTGCCCCGATCTTCGGCGCGGCGGGCGACCAGTGGCCGACCCAGTGGTGGCCGCAGGTGCTGCTGGCCGAGGACTCCAAGGCCGGCCTGTGGGACAAGGTGAACAAGAACGAGGACACCTTCGAGGGTTCCGCCATCCTGGGCGCCATCAAGACCTACAAGAGCATGCTCGACGACGGCCTGTTCAACCAGGACAACGCCACGTCCACCTACAACGAGTCCGGCCCGGCGCTGCTCGACGGCAAGGCCGGCATGGTTCTTCAGCTCACCTCGTTCACCTCGCTGCTGCAGTCCACGGCCGACGCCACGACCATCAACGACAAGATCGGCTGGTTCCCGATCTCCAAGAGCGGCAACGTCGCCACCTCGGTGCCCGGCGGGGACAACGCCCTGGTGGCCTTCAAGACCGGTGACTCGGCCAAAGAGGCTGCGGCCCGCCAGTTCCTGAGGTTCTGGCTGGAGACCGACTACCCGACCTACGTGAAGGAGGCCGACGCGGTCTCCCTGGACCCGGCGGTGAAGACGCCCTCCACGGTGCCCCAGGTGGCCGTCGACGCCTCCGACGCCCTGGCTGATGCGGCCGGCTCGATGCAGCAGAACGCCGTGGCCAACCCGGACTTCTACGTGAACCTGGCCAACATGGTCAACGGCAAGGCGACCCCCGAGCAGGTCGCCAAGGTCACCCAGTCCCAGTTCGCCCAGATCGCCAAGGCGCTCGGAACCTCTGGGTTCTGATCACCTCGACGGGCCGGGACGCGCGAGCGCGTCCCGGCCCGGAAGGAGCACCCCCTTGAGCATCGTCACCGCCGAACGGGTGTCCAGCGAGCCACCGGAGACCACGCGCCGGGTGAATCGCGGGCACCGCACCTCGGACTACCCCCTCTGGTTCCTGGCCCCGGCCTTCGCCGTCCTGGGCGTCTTCTTCTTCCTGCCGACGGTTTTCAACTTCGTCTACGCCTTCACCAACTGGTCTTCGTTTCACGACGACATCGCCTTCGCCGGTTTCGACAACTTCCAGTCGCTGTTCTCCGACGGCACGCTGGTGCGGGCGATCCGGATCACGCTCGTCTACGCCGTGCTGGTCGCGATCATGCAGAACCTGTTCGGCCTGGGCCTGGCGCTGCTGCTGGAGCGGGACACCCGGCTGAACCGGGCCCTGCGGGTGGTCTTCTTCATCCCGGTGCTGATGTCGGCACTGGCCGTCGGCTACATCTTCCAGGCGCTGCTGAAGCCGGACGGCGGCCTGAACCAGATGATCGGCGCGCTCACCGGCACGGATGTCTCGATCGCCTGGCTGGGCAGCACGACCTGGACGATCGTGGTCGTCGCCTTCGTCAACTCGTGGAAATGGATGGGGCTGGCCATGGTGATCTACCTGGCCGGGCTGAAGTCCGTTCCGGAAGACCTGATGGAGGCGGCCGTGGTCGACGGCGCGGGTCCCTGGCGGGCCTTCCGCTCGATCCGCCTGCCCCTGCTGGCCCCAGCGATCACCTTCAACGTGGCCACCGCCCTGCTGGGCAGTCTCAACGGCTTCGACAGCATCCAGGCAACCACCCAGGGCGGCCCGGCGCAGACCACCGAGGTCGTCGACATCTTCATCTTCCGGATCTTCGGCTACGGCCTGTTCGCCCAGGCGACCGCGATGAGCCTGGTGCTCTTCCTGCTCGTCACGGTGCTGGCCTTCCCGGTGATCGGGTACCTGCGCCACCGGGAGCGTGTGCTGTGAACCGAGCGACCAACCCGACTGTGCGCTGGGTGCGACCCGTCGCGTCCATCATTCTGGCCGTCGTGGTCATCGGGATCCCGCTCTGGCTGGCGCTGGTCACCTCGGCGAAATCGCAGGGTGAGGCCAATCTGCCCGACCTGTCCCTGCCGGACTCCTGGCACATCGGGGACAATTACCGGCAGGCGTTCGAGCAGGGGCACATGATCAAGGCCCTGGCCGGCAGCCTGCTGGTGATGGTTCCGGCCGTGGTCGGCGTGCTGATCTGCGGATCGCTGGCCAGCTGGGTGCTGGCCCGCCGGGCCGGACGGATGACGTCCTTGCTCTACTCGGCCGGTATCAGCGGCATCGTGCTGCCGCCGGCGGTCGTGACGATTGTGCTCCTGCTGCGCCAGCTCGGTCTGGCCGGTACCGCAGGCGGCATGATCTTCGTCTACATGGGCATGTACATGTCTGTGGTGATCTTCTTCATCACCGGGTTCGTCCGGACCATCCCGATCGATCTGGAAGAAGCGGCGCGGATCGACGGAGCCCGCCCGCTCACGGTTTTCGTCCGGATCATTCTGCCGCTGCTGCGGCCGGTGATCGCCACCGCGACCATTCTGGTCTGCCTGTACGTGTGGAACGACATCTTCTACTCGTTCTTCGTGCTCGGTGGCGGTTCGGTGACGACGCTCCCGCTGAACCTGTATTCGGTTGCCAGCAATAATCTCTACCAGAACAACTGGAACCTGATCTTCGCCTACGTGATCATGATGTCTCTGCCGTTGCTGGTGGTGTTCGCGGTCGCACAGCGGCGGATCATTTCGGGGATCACCGGTGGCGCGGTGAAATAAATTGATCAGCCTAGGATTTCGCCTGCGGCTGGGTGGATGCCGCTCGGGTGCCGGAATGGAGGACGAGGTCCCTCGCCTCAGTGGCCGGCATCGGCCGGGCGAAGTGGTAGCCCTGTCCGCGCCGGCACCCGAGCAGGGTCAGTTCGTTCACCTGGCCCTGGGTCTCGATACCTTCGGCGATCGTGTCGAGGTGCAGGGCCTGGCCGAGGCGGATCACGGCCTCGGCCACCGCCGAACCCTCGGGCTGGCCGTTCAGTTTCGCGACGAAGCTCTGGTCCAGCTTGAGGATGTCGACCGGTAGCTGGTTCAGGTAGCTGATGCTGGAGTAGCCGGTGCCGAAATCGTCGACGGCGATCCGGATCCCGGCGTCCCGCAGCTCCTGCAACTGGCGCAGGGCGGCGGAGCCCTTGACCAGGGCGGTCTCGGTGACCTCAAGCACGAGGCCGGTCGGGGGGTAGCCGGTGCGGGCCGCCACCTCGAGGATCTCCTCGACCAGGTGAGGCCGTTCCAGCTGGCGGGGCGACACGTTGACGCTCACGGAGAGAGCCGGAACCCGTTCGCGCCACTCGCGGACCTGCCGGCAGGCCTGCTCCAGCACACTCATGCCGAGTCCGTGGATCAGGCCGGTCTCCTCGGCGATCGGGATGAACAGGCCGGGGGAGAGCATGCCGCGGGTGGGGTGACGCCAGCGGATCAGGGCCTCCAGACCGACCAGGTCTCCGCTGTTCAGGTCCATGATCGGCTGGTAGTAGGCCTCGATCTGCTCGTCCGCGACGGCCCGGCGCAGGTCTTCGCGCAGTTCCACGAGCTGCTCGTCCGCCTCCAGCCCGCCACCGTCGGCGAAGAGCTGCCAGCTGTGGGTGCCGGCCCGCTTGCTGGCGTACATCGCGAGGTCGGCCTGGTGCAGCACCTCGCGTTCGGCGGTGGAGTCCGAGCCCTGGGGAAAGGCGTGGACGGCGATACCGATGCTGGTCCGGACCTGGACCGCGGTACCCAGGACGACGAGCGGCGGGGTCAGGCCGGCCCGGATCCGCTCGGCGATGACCACCGCCTCGGTGGCGCTCTCCAGACCCTCGATGATCATGGCGAACTCGTCCCCGCCCAGGCGCACCACGGTGTCCGAGCTGCGCACCGACTCACGCAGGACATCGGCGAAGTGCTGGAGCACGTGATCGCCGCCGACGTGCCCGAGCGTATCGTTGATCTGCTTGAACGCGTCCAGGTCGAGCAGCATCACGGCGACCTCCCGGCCGGACTCCGCGGACCGGTCGGCCGCCTGCGGCAGCACCTCGGCCAGCATCAGCCGGTTGGCCAGGCCGGTCAGCGGGTCGGTCCGGTTCAGCGTGCGACTGCGCCGCAGCGCGAGCAGGCCCCGCACCGTGACGCCGAGCAGGGTCAGCGCCATCAGGACCGCCAGCATCGTCAGCGCCACCGTGAGGTCGCGGGACCGGGCGTACGAATGACGGGCGGCGAGCATCTCGGCCTCGGAGTCGGCGTCGATGCTGGCCCGCAGCCGGTTCAGTGCCGCCTGGGCGGTGTGGGTGAGCGGGGCGGTGAGGTATTCACGCAGTTCGAGGAAGGTGTTGGCGTCGCTGGGGACGTCGGAGGCGACCGGCAGCAGCTCACGCTTGAACACGGCCCGGTACTCGTACAGCGCGTTGGCGAAGATGGTCCGGTCGGTGTCCAGCTTCGTGCCGGGAAGGGCCGCGAAGTCCTTCCAGGACGCGTCGATCCGCGCGTTGGCCGCGGCGATACGGCTCAGAACCTGGTCGAGGCCTTCCTGGTCGTCGGCCAGGACCAGGTTGTCGACGTCGTAGAGAACCTGCTCGTAGCCCAGGCTGACCGCGTTCAGCGCCTGACCGGCCAGGTGGTTGTTGCGGTAGATCTCTTCCAGGCGGTCCTGGGTGCGGCCGACCTGTTCCACGGCCATCACACCGAGCACGATCAGCACGGCGCACAGCAGTGTCACGACGGCCGTGAGGTAGCCGGCGACCGGCCGGTTCCTCGACACCCCGAGCGCCACGACCGATACCCCGTCCCTCCGGCGACTGCATTTCATCGACGGTCCGGGAGGGGTTCTTGACCTCGACCGTCGCGATCCCGCCGCCCGTCACGCAGGGGTACAGGGCCTGAGCCGGGCGGGTTCCCCCTCCCCGGTTCCCTCAAGCACGGGTGCCTCACGCTCCGATTCCCCGCAGGAGTGCGTGCCGGCCGAACCCGGTGCCGAATCATCACCACCTGAGAGGTTCTTCCATGGCGTGGCACTTGTTCCGGTTGGGACGCTGGTCGTTCCGTCACCGTCGGATCGTCGCGGGTTTCTGGCTCGCCGTCCTGGTTCTCATGGGCGTGGGATCGGCCACCCTCTCCGGCGCGACGAACGACAACTTCTCCCTGCCCGGGCTGGAGTCGACCGACGCGTTCAGCCTGATCGAGGAACGCAGTCCCGGTGCCTCACCGGACGGTGCCACGGCTCGCCTGGTCTTCGAGGCGCCGGAGGGCCAGACCCTCAAGCAGAACCAGAAGGCGATCACCCAGGCCCTCGCGACGGTGAAGACGGACGACGTGCAGTCGATCGCCGACCCGTTCACCTCCGGCACGGTCTCGGAGAACGGCAAGGTCGGGTACGCCACCGTCACCTACTCCAAGTCGTCCGTCGATCTGACCGACGCGGACAAGGACGCCCTCGAGGCGGGCAAGAGCGCAGCGCAGGACGCCGGTCTGACCACTGCGATCGGTGGAGACGCCCTGGTCGCCGCGGGAGCCGCGCCGACCGCCGAGCTCATCGGTGTCGTAGTCGCTTTCATCGTGCTGATCGTCACCTTCGGTTCGCTGGTCGCGGCCGGGATGCCGCTGATCACGGCGATCGTCGGGGTCGGGATCGGTGCGGCGGGCATCACCACGCTGACCGGATTCGTCGAGCTGAGCTCCACCACCCCGGCGCTGGGCTCGATGCTCGGCCTGGCCGTCGGCATCGACTACGCCCTGTTCATCATGTCCCGCTACCAGCACGAGGTGAAGGCCGGGCGGGACCAGGAGGAAGCGGCCGGGGTCGCGGTCGGAACGGCCGGCTCGGCCGTGGTCTTCGCCGGTCTCACCGTGGTGATCGCCCTGGCCGGCCTGTCGGTCACAGGCATCAGCTTCCTCACCCAGATGGGTATCGCCGGGGCCGCGATGGTCGCCGTCGCCGTGCTCATCGCCCTCACCCTGCTGCCCGCCTTCCTCGGGTTCGCCGGGAAGCGCGTGCTCACGGGCGGCATCAAGGGCCTCAAGCAGAGGGACGCCGAGAGTGACGGAACCGTACGCACCAACGGTTTGCGCTGGGTCGGGGCGGTCAGCCGGCACAAGGTGATCGCCCTGATCGGCGGCGTCGCCCTGGCCGCCGTCATCTCGATCCCGGTGACCAAGATGGAACTGGCGATCCCGGACGACGCCACTGCCCCCTCCGGCAGCGACACCAACATCGCCTACAACCTGATCGCCGACAATTTCGGCGCCGGCGCCAATGGCCCCCTGGTCGTGGTGGTCGACACGATCGACGCCACCGATCCCGTCGCCGCGGTGAACACGGTGGTGACGAAGCTCCAGGCCATCGACACCGACGTGGCCGCGGTGGTGCCGCCGGTGACCGGTGACACCGCCGAGGCGCAGGCCGCTTTCGAGCAGCAGCTCCAGGCCGTGCACTTCGCCACCGTCACGGTGATCCCGAAGAGCGGACCGGCCGACGCCTCCACCAAGGACCTGGTGCAGACCATCCGGGACGACCTGGCCTCGCTGCCGGGCGACACCGGCGCGAAGGCCATGGTCACCGGCCAGACCGCCGTCGGCGTGGACATCTCGCAGAAGCTGACCGACGTGTTCCCGCTCTACCTGATCGTGGTGGTGGGCCTGGCCTTCCTCCTGCTGATCCTGGTGTTCCGCTCGATCCTGGTACCGCTCAAGGCCGCCCTGGGCTTCCTGCTCTCGGTCGGGGTCGCGCTGGGTTCCACAGTGGCGGTGTTCCAGTGGGGCTGGCTGAACAACCTGATCGGCCTGGACGTCACCACCCCGGTCGTGTTCATCCTGCCGCTACTG
>NZ_JAJOMA010000049.1 GCF_021129235.1 Kineosporia mesophila | reverse complement strand
CGTGGGCCTGGCGATCAGCCCCGTTGTGTTCAGCCCCGCGGTGGCAGCGGGTCTGGCGGGGGTGGGCGCTGTGTCCGCCGGCCTCTTCTGCTACCAGGAACGCGAGCTCCTGGCTTTCGTCCGGCGGCGCACGAGTCGCTCTTTTCTCTTCACTTTCACCGGCATACATTTCCTGATGAACCTGGCCACCGGCGCAGCGGCCCTCACCGGAGCCCTCAGCCTGCTCTCCGGTCGGTACCGGCGGATGTACCTCCACACCCCGCTGCCGACGCCCGGGCTGCCGGTCGCCGATGAGGGAGCGGGCTCACCCGGGACGGTGATCCGTGGTTGAGACTCTCACCGCCGACGCCGAACACGTCTTCCACCGACGACACCGTCCGGTCCTGGCACGGGTGCGCCTGGCCCTGATGACGGTGGTTCTGGCGGCGGCGCTTTTCGCCGTGGTCAACCTTGCGGTTTCCGGACGGGTCGCGGTGTGGCTCGCCGCGTCGATGATTCCGCCGATCATGCCGCTGGCCGTCGTCATCCTCACCGCTGTCCCGGCCATTGCCCTGCCCGGCCGACGCCGGTTCCCGGTCGTCCTCGCCCTGGTGGGAATCGCCGTGACTCTGCCCGGGTGCGGTTTGAATCCGGCGGTCCTGGCGCCGCGCCGGCCGGTGGCTGAGGGCGACGGGCGGCCCGGGTTGAGCGTCGTCTCCTGGAACACCGAGTACTGGCACCAGACCGATGACCCGGCCAGGTTTTACGCCTATCTGACGAACCGTGACGCCGACGTCTATCTTCTCCAGGAGTACCTGCACGTCGAAAACGGTGTCGTGCTGCCGATCAATGACCTGGTCGCACTGCGCCGCCACTTTCCCCGGTACCGGATTTTCGTCTCCGGGGAACTCGTCACGCTGGTACGGGACGAGCTGGCGACCGCGAAGGCTCCCGTCCAGGTCGCACCCGACGTCCTGCGGGTGGACGTGAGGGTGCCGGACGGGCAGGACGCGTCCATCTACAACGTACACATCCCGGCCCAACTCGATCCCGGGCTCAGCCCTCTGTCCGGTGCGTTCTACCGGACCCTGAACGAACGCGATCGTTCCCGTCGGCAGGAGTACCGGGCTCTGACCACCGACCTGCGCGCCAACACGCGCCCGACAGTGGTCGCGGGAGATTTCAACACGAGCTCGGCCATGGGTGACCTGCGGTCCGTCCGGGACCTGGCCACCGACGCGGGCAGGGTCTCACGTTCGCTCTATCCGGTCTCGTGGAGCGAGCACCGACCGGCCGCCTTGCGGTTGTGGCGCCTGGACTGGACGTTCCTCCGGAACGCGGAAGCCGAGGACTACCGGCTGGAATCAGCCGAGGGTATGTCCGATCACGCTCTGCAGGCCATCACGGTGCGGGTGGGCGCCCGATGAACCGGCGTGTCGTGGCCCGGCGCCTGGTCATGATCGTCGTCGTGACGGCGGCGGTCTGGTTCATGGCTCGTCCCGTCGTCGCCGAGCCGACGCAGACGCTGAGTGCACTGGGGGCGCTGGGGCCGGGCGTCTTCCTCTTCGGACTTGCGGTGCTCATGGTCGGCGTGGTGATGACGACCCTGGCGTGGCGTGAGCCCCTGCAGGAGATCGGAGAAGCCTTGTCGTCCGGAGAGGCGCTGAAGATCTTTGCCGCCGGGCAGCTGGGCAAGTACATCCCGGGAACCCTGTGGTCGTTGCTGTGGCAGGCCGGCCTGGCCGCCCGGCACGGGATCAGCCCGACCCAGATCGGCCTTGCCTTTGGCGTGCACGCGCTCGTCTCACTCGCCACCGGCGCGGCAGTCGGCCTACTGGCAGCCGGTGCCCTGCTGGAGGGGGTACGGCTCGTGGCGCTGATCGTCGCCGTCCTGGCCGGGCTGCTGATCACTCCGGCGGCTGTGAGCCAGGGGCTGCGCCTGCTACTGCGCGTGCCCTGGCTGGCGAGCCGCGCCGCACCGGTGCCTACCACCGTCCTGGTCCGCTCCACCCTCTGGTCGGCCGGCTCCTGGCTGCTGAGTGGCTGCCATCTGTGGTTGATCGTCCATACCCTTGGCGCTCCCCTGACGCCGAGGGTGGCCATGGTCAGCATCGGCGGGTTCGCCCTGGCCACGGCCCTGGGCAGCGTGGTGATTCTGGTCCCGGACGGGCTGGGGGTCAGAGAGGCCCTGCTCGTGACCGTCCTCAGTACCTGCTTGCCCCCGGCCGGCGCCGTGGTCGCGGCCACCGCGAGCCGCCTGCTCCTGACCGCGGCAGACCTGGTCGCATTCGCCTACGGCGCCTGGAGTGCGCGCCGCGACCGTTCAATCCTGCCCGTCACCCCAGGAGAAGCCCTGTGACAGCAACCGATTACGACGTCTGCGTCGCCGTCAACTACTACGCCCCCTACGTCAGCGGTCTCACCGAGGTCGCCCGGGTGGTCGCCGAAGGCCTCGTGTCCCGGGGACTGCGCGTGGCCGTGGTGGCGTGCCGTCACGAGACCGGTCTCCCGGCGCGGGAAACCATCGCCGGTGTCGACGTCTACCGCACCCCGGTGGTGGCGACGATCGGGCGCGGCCTGGTGAGTCCGTCCTTCGCCACGACAGTTCGAGCGGTGGCCCGCCGCTCCCGTCTGCTGCACCTGCACCTGCCCATGCTCGAGGCCGGCCTGATCACCAGCCTGGTCCGGTCGACCCCCGTCGTGTCGACCCATCACATCGACCTGTGGCTCCCACCGGGACGCGTGAACAGGATCGCCACCCGGGCCGTGGAACACTCGGTGCGGGCGGCGCTGCGGCGCTCGAGCGCCGCGGTGGTGAACAGTGGTGACCAGGCCCGCGCCTCGGACATGTGGCCGACGCTGCAGAGCATGCCCTGGGTGAGCATCCCCCCACCGTGCATCGATAGAGGTGAGGGGCGGGCGTCCTACCGCACCTCCCCGGGGCTCCACATCGGTTTCCTCGGCCGCATCGTGCCGGACAAAGGCATTCAGTACCTCGTCAAGGCGTTCGCCGGCATCAGCGACCCCGGGGCACGACTTCTGATCGGTGGTGACCATGCGGGCGTAGCCGGAGGCAGTGTCATCGAGATGGTGGCGGCCGCAGCCGCCGCTGATCCACGCATCCGGATCCTCGGGCTTCTCCGGGGCCAGGAACTGGCCGACTTCTACGCCTCGATCGATGTCTTCGCCCTGCCCTCGGTCGCTGAGTCTTTCGGGATCGTCCAGGCCGAGGCCATGATGCGTTCCATCCCCTGCGTCACGACCGATCTGCCCGGAGGCCGATACCCGGTTCAGGCCACCGGTTTCGGGAAGATCGTCCCCCCGGCCCAGCCAGAACCCCTGCGCGAGGCCATCCTGAGCCTGGCCGGCCTCGATCCCGCCCGGCGGGCCGCCGGCGCCGCTTCCGCGACCGAGCAGTTCAGCGTCCAGTCCTGCCTGCACCGGTACGCGACCCTCTTCGAGGCCGTCCTGGCCCGGTCCCCCGGCCGACCCCTGCCGGCCGGGGAATGGCAGCCACCGAGCCATCAGATCACCCTGAACTGATCTGATCCCGCCCTGACCGTAGAACCACTTCACAGGAGAGAATCACCGTCATGGCCAACAACGAGACCTTGCACGGCCGCCGGGAGCACCTTCGGGCCGCTCTCAAGCAGCCGCAGATCTGCCTGGGCACGATGTATTTCGGCACCACGGTGAAGGAGAGCGACGCACACGCGATCCTCAGCCGGTTCGTCGAGGGTGGCGGGCGCATCATCGACACCGCCAACTGCTACTGCTTCTGGGTCGAGGGCGGCCAGGGCGACGAGTCCGAGCAGGTGATCGGCCGGTGGCTGGCCGCCAACCCTTCGCTGCGGGAGGAGGTCATCCTGGCCACCAAGGTCGGTTCCCGGCCCGCCACCGCATCCTCCCCCTGGCCCGAGGAGGCCGAGGGCCTGAGTGCTTCGGTCATCCACCAGGAGATGGAACGCAGTCTGGAGCGACTGCAGACCGACTCCATCGACCTGTACTACTCGCACATCGACGATGCGCAGACCCCCCAGGAAGAGACAGCTGCCGCGTTCGGGGAACTGGTCTCCTCAGGTCGTGCCCATCTTCTGGGGGCGAGCAACTTCACCTGGGAGCGGCTGGCGAGTGCCCGCGAGGTCGCACGGGCCAAGGACTTGCCCGCCTACGAGGTGGTGCAGCTGCGCGCGTCGTACCTCTGGCCTCGTCAGGACGCCGATTTCGCACCGCAGATCGCCCTCACCGAGGAATATCTCGAGCAGGTCAAACTGCAGGACGACCTGCGCGTCTTCGGCTTCTCCCCGCTGCTGTCGGGCGCCTACTCGCGTGCCGACCGCGAGATCCCCGCTACGTACCGGACTCAGGAGACCGACCGGCGCCTGGCCGAACTGACCCGTGCGGCGGACGAGCTGGGCCTGACCGCCAACCAGTACGTCCTGGCCCACCTCATCAACCGCCAGCAGATCACCCCGGTGATCGGGGTCAGCTCCCTGGCCCAACTCGACGAGGCGCTCGCCACTCTCGAGATCCTGGCCAAGGCCGACACCGGCTCGGCGCAACAGCACTTCGGATCCTGACCCTCACACGGACACGGACACGGACACGGCCCGGCGCGGACCGATCGCGAGACTGACGAGCACAGGTGCATCCGCGGTGCGACGGGATCACCTGGGCGCCGGAGCGCGGTGTGGCCGGAAGCGGACCGGCGGCGCCGGCAACGACTCCGAGACCCCGGCGTTGCCTGTCCTGACGTTGGTGACGGCGGAGGCGAAGGGCGGGTGAACTCTTGACGGGTTCCCCAGGTGTTGCAGCTCATGATGTTGGTGACGCCGGCTCGCCGTCGCTGAGCTGAGGGCTGATTCCCGGCAGCGGAGTGGATGATCCAGGTGCGAAGGGCCTGGGCGCGCTGGGTTTCCGAAGTCCAGGCGCGGGCGTAGAGGAACTCCTCGGCCAGGATCCGGTGGTATCTCTCGACCTTGCTGTTGTGGCGGCGTGTGAACGGGCAGATTCGCTGGTGAACGGAGACTCCGAGACCGTTCAGGGCCCGCAGGAACACCCGGGATCGGTAGGCCGATCCGTTGTCGGTCACGACCCGGGTGATCCTGGGTGATGCCGTGAGCGGCGAAGAGCACCCGGGCCCTGGACACGAACCCGATCGCGGTGACGGCTTTCTCATCGGGTAGGTGCTCGGCGTAGGCCAGCCGGGAGAACCCGTCCACGGCAGGGTGCAGGAACACGTACCCGGTCCTGACCGCGACGTTGGCTGACCTCACGTGGGAGCGGACGGCGACAGAGCCCGAACATCCGCCAGCACGCGCCAATATCGGATCGCCGTGTGCTCGCTGCCCGCGTCTGATTGATGGACCACGCCCGCGAAGTCCTCACCGGCGATGACGTTCGTGAACAGGGCCATCTCCAGCGCCGCCAGCGGCAGCTCGGTGGCGTGTCGGCCCGCGCCGAACAGGCCCAGGCGGTGCCTGATCCACTCCACCGTGCACCGAGCCACAGGCTCACCCGCGACCGTGATCTGCCGCTCGAAAAGGAGCTTCCACATCTTCCGGGCACCGTAGACCTCCCGGCCACCAGCCGGGTCGTGCCACAGTTCGAGGATGACCTCCCCGACCAGTTACTCCCGCTTGGCCCGGTCGGATTTCGGGCGGGACTTGGCCGCGTGGTAGGTGGACGGGGCGATCTTGCGCACAAACCCGACAGGACAGCGCAGACCGGCTCGACCCCGAACTCCTCCTTCACCGAGTCGATGAACGTGACCACGACCGCCCGGGGCAACCACATCCCCAGCGCCGTAACCACAGGCCCCTCATAATTTCCGTGCTCTCCTGCACGGTTTCGGGGGGCGCACCGTCTTCGGCGGGTGAGTTTCTACTTGCGAAGGCGCGGGTCGAGCTCCCGCGCGAAGAAACTCGAAGCCGCCAGCAGGATCTCGCTCGCCCGCCGCAACTCTTTGACCTCGCGCTCCAGCTCCGGCGTCCGCGTTCTGATCCGTGCAGATCCCGGGCTTGCGGCCGGCTTCCACCTCTGACTGCCCCACCCCGCCCCGCAACGTGTCAGGCTTGAGTCCCACCCGCGGGGCAACCCGCTTCGCGGCCGCGTTCACCGACACCCTGGCTCGGCCGAACGAGCCTCCCTGAACCAGGCGAATCTCCCTATCCCGCAACTCCTGCGGAAACTTCCTCGGTGCTGGCACGCCACTGTCCTCGTCGGATCAGAGCCTCCATCTTAGCCAGGGGGCTTACACCGGTATGACCTTCAAAATGGAATGAAGTCGTTGCTTCCGTAGTAGGTGGCACAGCCGCGACCCGGCGAGATGGGTCGGGGATGCTGTGGGGATGGTCGAAGAACAGGCTCCGCAGACAACCGAGACGCAAGATCTCGATGACGTGTACGAGAGGGCTTGTGCCCTTGCGGAGGCTGACCAGCACCCCGAGGCCGCAGCTCTGTTCCGCCAGGCTGCCGAGCTAGGCCATCGGCACGCCTGGCTTGCGCTGGGCAACAGTTTGGGGAGTCTAGGCCGCCACGCTGAAGCTGTCGACGCCTACCGCGCGGCCGCCGAGATGGGTGACCCTGATGCCTTCCTCAACCTGGGCATCCACCATGAAGAGCTGCAGGGCTGGGCGTCAGCCGAGGTTGCCTACCGTCACGCCGAAACCGCGGGCGATGCAAGGGCGATCTTGGCGTTGGGCGACCTGTGGCGCTGGCACGGCGACCCGGCCGCCGCGAAGGACCTCCTGCAGAAAGCTGCCAGCCGGGGAGACGCTTACTCCGCCGGCTACCTCGGTGTCTGGCTCCGCGACGAAGATTCCACCGCCGATGTAGAGGCGCTCCTACGCCAGGGCGCTGACGTAGATGACGACGCACGCTCAGACTTGGCCTGGATTCTGCGCGCCCGCGGCCACTTCGACGAAGCCGAGAACCTACTGCGCCGCGGCGTGAACACCGGCCACCTCGACTCCAGCATCAAGCTGGCGTTGCTGCTCGAAGAAGACCGTCACGACCTGGCCGGCGCCGAGGACGTCCTACGCCAGGCAGCCGCGGCCGGCGAGTTGTTTGCCTGGAACAACCTTGGAACCCTGCTACGTGACCAACGACGTTTCTTCGAAGCGCAAACCGCCTTCCAGCACGGCGCCGACGGCGCCGACGCATTGGCTGTACGCAACCTGCGGCATCTACACAGCACATACAGGCGCCAGATCAATCGATCCCACCGCCGACGCAAGCGAGCCATACCCTGAGCTGCAGCATCCCCACCAGGTACACAGGGTGCCGACGCCTGGGGCCGTGGCGGGTGCATCTTTTTGGGTCTTGTCCGTTGAGGGTTTTTAACGACGAACACGGTTAATGCAGTTCATTGAAGGTCAATCTTCGGACTCTTCGTTTCATGCGAGGGCGAGGTTGGCATGGTGGTCAGGGTGGCCGGGTGCTCGGCCACAGCAGGCGTTCCGTATCAGGGACCGCCGTCTTGTCATAGCGATGGCGTCCCCGGCGCGCCCCACACTCCCGCTGACTTAGGCACTGCCCTGGGGGTGGCGCACCCATTGATGGAGATCCTCGGCTTGACGGGTAGCGTGGACGCCAGCCAGCAGATTGGCGACGCCGGCTAACCACGGATCCACGTTGAGCAGGTACGCCCCATTCAACCCCATACAGTCTCAATCATCCTACGATTACGTTCAGCTGAAGACCACCTCGGTCTGGTGTTCACACCTACGGGTGTGAACACCAGACCGCAGCGGGGAAATCAGGTCACGGTATACCTAGTCGCATTAACGGGTTTTACTAGGTATCTTTCGGATGGGCCACGCCCCTTACGGTTTATTCATGTAAGCGCCTTGACGCCGATAGGACCACCAACCTTTCATCACTCTTTCCGCCCCTCTTCCCGTACATATTCAGTGAAACCTCAGGCACGTCCCGATCGCCATCCGCCCCTAAGATAGAAATCCAATCCGCAAGATCTTTTGCAGTGATGAAGGCACTACGCTCGAAACTAAGCATGGCGATTGGAATTCCTCGACGCGCGAATTCGAGCGCCTGGGAGCCGGACAGGGACCTGCCCCGCTTTCGCGCAGTGCCCTGGATAATCAATACTTGCGGCGGCAAACCAGTAGATGCTTGTTGGTGCAGTTCCTCGTCATGGGGGATCATTGATTTCCGCATCAGTAGCCGTAATGGAAAACATGCAAGAGCTGGTTCCGATTATTCCAGACATCCACATCCACGTGTACGTGGCCGCCGGCAACGCACTCTGAGCGATAGGTGCACCGAGAGGGCCGTTGACCAAGCCCGAAAAATGATCTTCTGACCGGCGCGTCCCGTTCATAAAGACGGCCCGTCTTCGCGAGAATTGATTTACCACAACAGATTCGAAGAAGACAGGCCGTCGCGATTTATATGGCCGGGTAGCTGTCGGCGACGAGGTCCTTCTTGCCGAGCCGGAGCCGTTCCAGCCGGATGGCACCCAAGTGGCGTGCTTCGTAGACCAGCCCTCGCCACGTCGCCTCGGGTGTCGCTGATGCCTGACCGTAGGTCTCCCAGAAGGCCTGACGCTCATCCTGTTTGGCCTTAGCCATACGGATGGTCCAGTCCGCTGCCGGGTCACCGAACCAGGTCCGATCAAAGTCCAGGACACCGGTGATCGTCGGCTCCGGCGCCCCGGACGCCAGGAGACAGTTGATCGTCCACAGATCACCCGTCAGCAGCATCGGCTCGGTGATCTCGTCCAGCGTGGGCCGCGCGTCGGACGCGATCGCCATGACCTTCTGGAGATCGGCCGAGTCCAACCCCGCGGTAACGAGGTCGAACCGGATGGCTTCGAACGACGCCAGCAACGCTTCGCTCCAGGACCCGTAGGCAGGGCCGGCTACGGGCCCAAAGTGATCACCGCGAACATCATGCACCGAGCGGGCGATCGCTCCCATCTGCCGGAAGTACCCCGGAAAAGTGTCTCGCGGGTAAGAGCTCAGGATGTCGGGGGCGGGGACACCGTCGAGGTAGGTCTGAATCATCCAGTCCCACTCGATCACGGAACCGGTCCAGTCCGCGGCAACAACCTGCGGCATGAACTGAGCGATCGGCGCCAGCCAGGGCTGACTGGCGAACTCGTTGCGCATCAAATGACGCTCACTACGGAACTGACGTTCCGCAGGCGGAGCCGCCCGCAGAATCAGAGGCGCGCTCTGCCCGGTCACCGCGACGCGATAGACGCTGTTGTAGAGGCCAGTGCCCAGCTCCACCACAGCAGTCGGTTCCGCCTCGCCACGGAAGACGTGAGCGAAGACCGCCCGCACCTCATCAGCCGACAGCGACTGCTGAAAGACATCTGCCGACCGTTGGACAGGAAGGAAATCCACTGCAACCCCCTTCATCGCAGAACCTGATCCTCGGCGGAATCCTCCCGACTGAACCTTGATGCCCCAGTCATCCAGGCCAGCGTCCTTGTCAGGTACCTGAGGCCCGCGCCTCGCTTACAGAGCATTCGAATCCAGTAGAAGCGGAAATCCCGGGACACTTCTTGCACTACGGGACAAACGTGGTTTGGTTCACCTCTCGTTTGCCTCACACGCGTGACGTCATGCATGAGCATCCGGCTGCTATTGACCTCCTACGGTGGCGAGGGAACCGTGCCGTGAGGACCCTCTGAACGGCCCGCCATGAAGGACGAGCTGGAGAGTCGGGTGAGCAATGAAGCAGGTCAGGAGGGGGCGACGCCGAGGGTGACATAGGAGTGGCACCTCAAGCGGTACGGGTGAGGATGGGTTTCGGCGGCGGGAAAAATTGCCGGTGGGCTGAGAGTGTGAAACAAGGTTCTTGTGTTTGAGCTGATGTACGCCAGTCAGGCTGTGGTGGATCTGAACGAGCGCGAGATGGAAGCGCTGTTAGGGGTCAGCCGGGCCCGTAACCAGGAGGCCGGGATCACCGGCATGCTGCTGCACGTTCATGACGTCCCGGCGCAGGAGGCGTTCTTTGTGCAGATCCTGGAGGGCGATCAGGAAGCCATTGAGCAGACCTTCGCCAGGATTCAGACCGATGAGCTGCACACCCGCGTGACGGTCGTTCATCGGGCGGTTGCTGCGCAGCATTCGTTCCCGGATTGGCAGATGGGCCTGGCCACGATGGATATGACCGTGGCCGTTGACCTGGCCCGTCACCACCCACAGGCCGGTCAGGCCGGTCAGGCCGGTCCGGCCGGTCCGGCCGGTGCTGCTCGTTCTTCCCTGGAGATGCTGTCGAATGCTTTCCTGGCCCGCATCATGCTGACCTTGGGCGCGCGGGAATTGCGCCAGCACAATCGTTCCGAGACGGCCGGCGTCATCCAGCACGCTGACGCACAGACCCTGCCCGCCACCCCGACCCCTGCCTTCTTCTGGCGCGGCCCCGACGGCAGCCCCCTACCCGGCTGAAAATTGCCCCCGCTCTGGCGACCTGCCTTGCCCTGGCAACGGCACCGAGCACGGCGAGACCACGGACGGGTTCCAGTGGGGCCTCGCCCAGGGATTCCGGGAGACGCGCGTACCGCCCCAATCCCAGCGCGGGAAAGGGACATCTGGACTCCTCACCGAGTCCTTGGCCGGGTTGCTGTCCGGGCGCCGGGGCGTGGGTTCGTACGGCACGCTCAGGCGGTCGCTGGCCCGCTCTGATCAGCTGCCGGGGTCTGCTCGAGCGGTAGGAGGATGCTCGTGGTGGTGTAGAAGCGGCTGATCTGCTCCACCACGTCCTCGAGGGCATCCAGGTTCAGGGGCTTGGTGACGAAGGCGCTGGCGTGGCCCTGATAGCTGCCGCGCACATCGGCCTCGGCGTTGGAGGTGGTCAGCACGACGACCGGGACGGCCCGAAACTGCGGGTCAGCCTTGATCCGGCGCAGGAATTCGCGGCCGTCCATGCGGGGCATGTTCAGGTCCAGCAAGATCAGGTCCGGGCGCACCGCGCCGGCGTGTGTCCCGACGCGCCGAAGGTAGTCCGGGGCCTCATGCCCGTTGCCGGCCACGTGCAGCACGGGCGGCCGGCCGGAGCGTTCCAGGGCCTCGGTGATCATGAGGACATCGCCGGGATCGTCCTCGACCAGCAGGACCACCGGGATCCGAGACTCCTCGGTCATAACCGCTCCGTTCCTCGTGTACGCCGCACCCGCCACCGCAAAGGCCGATCTCCCGCAGGCCCCGACCACAGATGCCCGCGAGGGTGTTCGGGTGCGGGCAGCCCTGGAGCAGCATCACACCAGCGACCACCGACAAAACCCGTGACCCCCCACCCGGCGCAGCGTCCTGACATGAGCAACGCACCATGAGCAACGCCCAGCGACCCCCTGTCCCCGGGTGAAGGAGTGAAAGCAAGCCTTGGCGGCGGTTGAGGAGCCGGCGGACGCGCGGCCGTGCTGGCTGCGGGGTGCGGCGCCACGAGAGCGACCCATCCGAACTGCCTGAGGGCTCCGAACACGGTGACCGGCCCATTCGTCTGCCCGTGACGAAGGAAGATGGGGGCGAGGGAAGACAGTGAGCTGGGCCGACCGGCCCAGCTGGCTCAGATCAGGTTTCGTCTGGTCGGGTAGCCAGGTCATCAGGCTGTCGGCTCCGACCAGGGTGATGAGTTCGGCGGTGCGGCGTGAGGGTCCTTGCAGCCGTAGATGGGTCCCGGCGGCCTGCAGACCCGCGCCCAGGCGGATGATGAAGGACAGCCCGGCCGAGTCCATCATGGTCATCTTGCGGACGTCGATGATGTTCTTGCGGGCCGGGTGCCGGCGGAACCGGCCGGCTTCTTCCAGGTCCTGGCTGATGCGCTGGTCGATGTCCCCGTACAGAATGACCAGCGTGTGCTCGTCGTGAGGCAGCACCATCACATCGCCGGGGCTGGTCCTGGGACAGGGCGTTGGCGGACGCCCCAAGGCCGCCACCGGCCGGATTAGCCGGGTCGGCGAAGCCTTCGGGTTCGGGCTCGTTGTAGGCGTGGGCGCGCGATGGCATGAAGGGCCCTTGCTGGTGGGCGGGGGCGCCGGAAAGTTCCACCCGGTCTGGGGTGGTCGCTTCGTGTGGGGCAAGCAGCCTGGTTAGACCGCAGGTTTAGAGGCCGTCCCTGACCGTAAATCACCACCAGAAGCACTGTCACCTGGCCGGTAACCAGCCCGCACGAGTGTCAGAGCAGGCCCGTGGTCCTTCGCGTCGATCCTCGACCTGCCAGGGCCCCGAACGCACGTCTGCTGGATCCCCTGCGGATCTTCT
>NZ_JAJOMA010000048.1 GCF_021129235.1 Kineosporia mesophila | reverse complement strand
TGACGCCGGCCGCGACGTCCTCGCGGGTCAGGTACTCGTTCCAGCACATCGATCAGGGATTCGGCGTGGTTTGCGCAGGCGTGGGTGTGATGGGGAAGATGACATCGACGGGCGTGGTCCTCGGCTGGCTGGTCAGGCGTGAGAAGCGCCATCCACACCGCAGCGGCCGAGTCCGTCACCGCGCCATGCCGCCCAACTCGCCCCAAATCAGCAGGTCACAGCCGGTTCATCTAACTTTGCCCCGCCCCTGGTTCATCACCGGTGTGAAGTCTGGGGAGTTCGATCGCGAAGCTCTGTAGTCACTGCCTGCCGAACAGCGTGGTTCGGCAGGCAGGACCACATCGCAAGTAGTGATCAACGACTGAACATGGCTACTGTAGACGCGAATCTGGCTGAGCTTCAAGGGCATTGAGTACTTGGTCCAACGCGTCTTCCCAGCTCTGCTCTTCGGGAGGGAAGGCTGAAAGCAACCAACCGCCGACCACAAAAGCCGTTCTCACCGCCACCTCCGGCGGAAGCACAGAGGTCGGGTCGCGCTGTTCGGCGAGCGCTGCCAGGAACGCTTCAGCAGTCGATTGTTCGATCTCGGCCCAAGCTTCCATTCGCGCAAAGCCCTCTGCCAGAAAGGTGATCCGTTCTTCGCCTGGCCAGCCACCGTGAAGATCCAGGAGCTTGAATGAGTCCACAGCCAAACAGAGAGAAATTCCGTACTGGAAATCGCTGTCGCCGCGAGCGGCAAGAGCCTTCGCCGCCTCCGCTGAACGTTCTGGGTCACGGGCGACCGCAGCTCCCAGAGCTTCTCTCACCAGCGGCTCCACCTGGCTATCAATCCTCATGGTTCGTCGCCCTCCTTCTTATCATTGGATTTTCGGCGGTTCTCGAGCTTGGCGTGGATAGCCTGCCAGGTACTGACCATGCCGGCAGACATTCCCTCGGCCGACCTCCATGAGGCCCGCCTTGATAAGAGGCGCTGAACACGTCATCGGCCCAGGCATCGAGTTGAGCCGGCTTGGATGCCTGCTCCGACGTGACCAGGAACTTCTGGGTGAACGTGACCGTGTCCTGGTTCGGCTGGGTCGGGGTGTCTGACCAGACCGCCGCGGCGCCCAGGTCCCAGATCCGCGAGGTGCCGGACTGGCCCAGCCAGACGCCTCCGGTGCAGCGGCTCTGTTCGTTCACCGCTACGCAGCCGGTGTGCCCGAAGGTGACCTTCGCCTGACCGGACCTACCGCTCGGGTCTGTCCATGCGTCCCCCATTTTGGATGTAGCAATGACCTTTTGGCTGGCTCCGCTCTGGGGCGTCAGCTGGACCACGGCTGCTCCGACGGCCAGAACGGGGTTCCCGCTCAGGACCACGTCCAGCACGCATCCGTCGAGCAGAGAGACCTCGGTGACACCGACGGCCTGGCAGGCCCGCTGGGCGGCGTCGCGATTGGACTGCGGAATCTGCTCGACGCTGATGGTGCCGTAGGGATAGCTCCTGTCCGTGAACGTCGCGGTGCTCTCCCCTGGGCGTAGTCGGACAGGGAGCTGGCCTGCTGCACGCGCCAGGACTCGATGAACGAGTCCTCGCCGGGTCCGGCGTTGATGCCGTCCCGCAGAGCGACATCGTTGGCCTTTTACCACCGGATTCCGGGTCACGGCTCGCTGCCGTGGACCGTACGGGCCGGGGTCGTGACCCGGGTCTGACCCCCTCCGTCAGACCCGGGCCTCGTTCAGCAGTCCCGCCTTTCGCAATTCCGCCACTCCTCGGGCGGCATTGCTGCGCACGCTCGCACGGGCCATGCCGAGCGTCGCGGCGATCTCGTGGTCGTTCAGGCCCTCGTAGTACCGCAGTACCAGAACAGCCCGATGCAGCCGCGGTGAGTGATCCCGCACGAATTCCTCGGAGGCGGCCGGGCCACTGCAACACCGTCTCGGTGACCGCCCAGGCCGAGACCTCAACGGCCCCCTGCGAGACGTAGATCTTCCTCCACCCAGTTTCTGGAGCCTCGACATCCAGCGCCCCGACATCCCCGCGAAGGTTCTGTCGAGCCTTCTGGCCGGAGACGTCCTCGAGATCGGCGCGGCCGAAAGTCTGGCCACCCAGGTATGGCGCACCGCCCTCGGCCGCCTGGGCAAGATCTTCCGGTTGGAGCAACGACGCCTTGGTCAGCGGGGGGACGGTCAAGGCCGCGGTAGCGGCCGGTGTCGGCCGGGTCGGCACCGTGCGGCCTTCGGACCTCGCCGCCCGCGGCGAGACCACCATGGTCACCGCGGTAGCAGCAGCCACGGTGATCACTCCGGAGACCAGTTCCTGACGCCGACGGTGCTGCCTTCGGGCCCTGCGCTCGATCACCCGCAGGTTCGGAGTAGAGCCGTAGGACGTCCGCAACCCGTCCCGGAGGAGAGCTACCACCGGGGCGTCCTTCGTAGCCGGATGATCAAGGTCGAGGTCGGGCGGTTCTTCGCCTGGCCGTCCACCGTCGGTCGCGCTCATGCACCTTAGACGCACCCATAGGCCACTTTTGTGGCAACTGTCCCAGGCGACTCCCAGGCTCGGGCGGAGATGTCCTCGAAGGAGGGGAACAGTAAGTTGCCCCCTCACTTGATGGTCGAACTCTTGCTGCACCGGACGCAGGATCCGCCCCTGCACGCCACCGAAACCGATGAACATGATCGCTGTGATCGGGCGTGAGCGGATCATTCGCAGCCGCGAGGATCCGTCTCAGCCGAGGCAGATTCGACGTTCGTAAGGTGGCGAGGAGATCGATGGCCAACGTAGGTCGCCCCAAGTCGAATGCCTTCGGGTCGACCACCGCCGGGACGCAGTTGGCGAGTTCGTTGCGTCGTCACGATCTGAGCCAGGCCGAACTCAGCAGACGCCTCATGGTGAGCACCCGAACCGTGGGGCGCTGGCTGAACGGCACGGACGGGCCCGACCCCGATATCGCCCGCCGCCTCGCCGAAGAGCTGAGCGAGCCCGAACTACGCACCTGGTGGAGCTGGCCGACTGATACTGGAGGTGCTCCGGGCGAGCAGAAGTTGGCGACCGTTCATCGCAGCCCTTCCCCGGCGATCTTCACAACACCGCCAAGCCCTGGTGAAGAGCCCCTTCAGGGCGGATGGCGGACGAGGCTGTCCCGAAGACCTCTCCTGGTTGCGGCGGTGCTCGGTTGCTTGCTCGTGATCGGCACGGTTCTTGTCCTGACCCAGCTGTGGGAAGGGAAGCCGAGCACCACCCCCGTTTCCGGTACTCAACCCGAGAGCACGGACGCGCAGCCGATCTATGAAGGACAGATCGACGGTCGTATGTCCGGCGGCCGGCCCGCAGCACATGACATCACCGTATGGTCACTTCCGAGCACGACCACCGGCTGCGACATCAGCCCCTGTCTGCCCGGCACCGCAGAAGCCGGGCACATGACGTTGCCCGCGTCGGTAAAGGTGGTCTGTGTGAGCAAGGGTCAGCAGATCCGTAACGGCGCTCCCGGGGAACCCGGCTTCTACCGGGACGATCGATGGCTCCGGCTCTCCCCCGCACCGGAAATTCAGAATCCGACGAGCCAGGTCGTGTTCCTGAGCAACATCTGGTTCGAGCGCGACCAGCTTCCGGCTGACCTGCCGACCTGTGCAGGCGAGAAATGACGCGCGGTGCATAGCCTCTGACCTGGGAAGACTTCGTGCCATTCTGCCGGGGTTTCTTGCCTGCCCCAGGCTGCCTGACGGTGTCGGTACCGAGATCGAGGCGCCCCACGGCGTCCGCATCACTTCGGTCAGACCGTTCTCTTCAGGAAGGAACAGCCATGTCATCATCCTGTCTCGCAGAAAAGCGCTCATCCGATGTCGCGTCACGTCTTCGACTCTGGCTCGGTGCCGTTCTGCTGGCCGTCGGCTTCGCCGTTGCCGGGACCATCGCGTCACCCGGGAACGCCCTGGCCGCCGCCGGCGGTGACACGCTCTACGGCAGCAACAACGAGACTCTGTACGGATCGAGCAGCGAATCGCTCGTTTCCCCGGGCGGCGCATACCGCGCGGTCATGCAGAGCGACGGAAACCTGGTGGTGGTCGGCCCCAACGGTCCGACCTGGTCGAGCAACACGAGCGGGGTGAACGCTCGGCTGGTGATGCAGTCGGACGGGAACCTGGTCATCTACAGCGACTCCGGCGTGCTCTTCACCACCAATACGCAGAGGCTGGGCGGCAATCGGCTGGTCATGCAGGCTGACGGCAACCTGGTGCTGTACGGCGCCAACGCTGTCTGGCACACCAACAGCAGCGGTGAGAAGGCCATTCAGTGGTTCTACAACAACGCCGGCCGCACCGATCGGGAAGGCCAGTGCGAGAAGGCGGTCGAGGAGTCCTTCGGATACCGGGCTCCGCACTACGCCCGCGCCATCGACAACTGGAACGCCCGGAACCGGAACACGCCCTACACCGATGCTCCGCGCGGTTCGCTGGTGTTCTACAACACGAGCAGTGCAGGGCACGTGGCCGTAAGTCTCGGCAACGGAAAGGTGTTCTCTACCAGCGCGTCCGGGGCGAAGATCGGTATCTCCTCGATCTCGTACTTCCAGAACCCGCTCGGCTGGGCGTACGGCCCCTGGTGACCTGACCAGATAGGGCTGTAACCCGGTGTGGCGCCATCCCGGCATTCAAGACCCGGCCGGGATGGCGCCGAGCAGCGAACCTTGTGCGCGGTGTCACCGTATCAACCATTGCGCCGGTCTACTCAGAGATGCATAGCGTGTTGTCCCGGAAGCGGAGGTGGGAGTATGGCTGAGAACTTCGAGGTGTCCGTCAGCGATCTGCGTACCTCTGCGCGCCAGGCCGAGACCGCTGCAAGCGTCATGGGCAGCCTCGACCCAGGTGCCGATCTCACCTCGGCCTCACACGAGATCCCAGGGGCCGATAGCGTTGCCGCGCTGCAGCAGATCGCATCGAAATGGGACAGCGACCTCAAGCTGTGGCGTGACACCATGCGCGAATTCGGTGGGGGGCTCGACAGTGCTGCGAACGGATACGAGAGCAGCGACGAGGCGGGCGCGCAGGCGTATGCCGCGCTGAGCCCGCAGTACGGTCTGGTGCCGGAAAGCGCAGCTACCGTGGATCTGACCAGGCGCCCGCCCAGCACATACGGTCCGAACCCCGATCTAGACCTATCCGCGTTCAAGAGGGGCAATGGGTGAGCGCGGACTGGGCACAGGTCAATCTCTGGAGGTCGGCCCCGCTCGAGGAGAAGGCCAAGAGCCTGCGCACGACTGAGGACGCCCTGGTACAGCTCGGGTACGACATGTTCGGTTCCGACCGGTGCAGCCCTGACAGAAGAGACCGGGATAGACGACGCAGTGGTGTTCGGTTCACCGGGTCTCCCCATCGAAAACGTTGACCAGCTCAAGCTTCATGGCACGCTCTACAACGAGCAGGCCAAGGGCGATTGGCTCGTTGGAGAATCGTGGGCCACGGGTTTCGACCCGAGCTTCATGGCCGACACGGTGCAGTTGGACACCGGTGCCAGTATCGCCACGGACAACACGCCGCTCGCGGCTTCGCACGGTCACAGCGAATACCTCAATCGTCGCACCACGAGCCAGAACAACCTGGCTGCAGTGATCGCCGGCCACCCCGAACAGACGGTCGAGAAGAAATGAGCTCAGGTACCCCGGCGATGGAACGGCATCTGGCCGAACACCACCATCATTTGAAGACGTTTCCCGCTCTTCGGCGGCTAGCTTGGCTTTCCGTTCTGGTAGCCCTGGCGATCACTGGATGCGGATCAACAGGAAGTGCTGCGAAGTCGGACATGAATCTCCAAGAACAGCTCCAGGACCGCCCCTCCTTCGCCCAGGCCGGCAACGATTACAAGGCGCTGCTGGAAGAGGTGCGCGATCTGCTCTCCGACCTAGCGCCCGATCTCGTCTGGGACGGTGACGGCGCCCGCGAGAAGGGCGAAAGCTTCTGCAGCGAGCCGTTTACTGACGTTCCGGACACACGGTATGGGATTTACGATATTGGCATCGGCAAGGGAGCGGTACCTGAAGAGCGCTGGGCAGAAGCACAGAAGAAGGTGGCCGCTGTGGCCGCCCAGTACGGGTTCACCGAAGTCGCCCTGGAGAACCACACCCCCGGCAATCTCATACTCGTGATCGCCGGCAAGTGGGACGACACCCTAGAACTGCGCAGCGCCAAGAACACCACCCTCGCCGTGTTCGGAGGATGCTTCATCAAGTCCGCATCCCCCGAAACCACGTCGTCCTGACTGCGGTTCGAGGTTCGGGCAACTCGATCGGCCGGCTAGCCGTGGAACATCATGCGGCCCCCCGGACAGCCCACAGTCCGAACACCACGAGCCCGAACACCGCCGTCACGGCCACCACGATCAGACCCACCGTGGCCACCACCCTCACCGCGGCCTGCCGCCCGACGCCTGCCGGGACGTTCTCCGGCGTCGACCGCCCCAGCCCCGGAAGCAGATCGTTCTTCGGCAGGGCCGTTTTCCCTGCCCGACCGACGGCAGGCGCCGTCAGGGACAGGACGCTGCGGGCTCGTGCTGAGCCGCACCGGTTCCCCGCTCCTGCGAGAACAGCGTTATAAGCGAGGGTCATCACGGACTCAAAGTTTGCGTCAACGCCGCAGGTCAGGAACCTAAAGGGGTTTTATATATTGACTTTACATATTCGCCCCAGCAGGATCGGCCCCGAGCATGGCCATACCCTGACATGGCCATTCGGTGTTGAGGAGAACTGAATGTCGCGCAAGTCCCTGACGGCTATCCGGCGGCGCCGCACTGTGGCAATCGTGGCCGGCACCGCCATCGTGCTGGCACTGGGAGTCTCGAGTTCGTTCGCAGTAGGTAGGGGCCACGGCGGCTCCCATCCGCATCACGGTCCCGGGCATCCCCGGCCCACCACGAGCGCCGGGGCCACGACGGCCCCGACCACCACGGCCGCCCCCACCACCGAAGCACCCGGCGAATCGACGCCGCCGACGTCCTCCAGTGACGAGACCCCGAGCGACGACGCGACGGCAACCACCGTGCCGAGTTCGACGTCGAGCTCGAGTTCGGGCACCACGGCACCCGCCGACGCGTCGTTCTGGGGTTCCACCAGCAACATCCCAGCGGCCAAGAACGTGGTCCAGGTCAAGGTTCTCAACAAGACCAACGGCAAGTACCCGGACAGCCAGGTCTACTGGACGTTCAACGGCCAGACGCACTCGATCGCGCAGCAGCCGTACGTGGACATGCCGGCCAATGCCGCCGGGCGCATGACGTTCCACCTCGGCTCTCCGGACAGCAAGTACAACGACTTCATCGAGTTCACCGTCGGCGACAACGTGTTCAACGGGAACACCACCCGGGTCGACGCTTTCGGCCTCAAGCTGGCCATGCTGCTGCACAACGACGACGGCAGCGAGCAGGAGGTCGGCGAGAACCGGGCCACCTTCGCCGAGAGCCGCGAAGCCACCTTCCAGCGCTTCGCAGCCGCCGTTCCGGCCGAGTTCAAGCACCTGGCCTCGGGCACCGACCGGATCGTCTCCCCCGGCGGTGACTCCGCGTTCGCGCCCGGCGGCCAGTACGCCGACTACCTGAGCAGCTACGCCTCCTCGGTGGGCTCGAAGGCGACCACGCAGCAGATCTTCGGCTGCTCCGGGCCGCTCGCCAACGACGCCGCCGGGTGCGCCAACCTGAACCGGCACGTGGCCGACCTCCCCGAGGCGGACTGGTCCAAGCCCAGCTCGTACTACAAGAAGGCCCCGGCGAACTACTACGCCGAGTTCTGGCACGACAACGCGATCGACGCCAAGGCCTACGGTTTCCCGTACGACGACTACGCCAGCCAGTCCTCGTACATCTCGCACACCGACCCGAAGTATCTGCTCGTTGCGGTCGGCTGGTAGTTCCTGATCGGCCGGGTGGGCGCGCCTGCGCCCACCCGGCCACTGGGCCGTGGCCAACGCCGACAGTACGCTCACTCAATGCGACCACTTCGGTACTCCATCAACGTCACGCTCGACGGATGCTGTGATCACCGGGCGATCGTTCCGGACGATGAGCTGCACCGGCGCGCGGGTGACAACCTGGCGCGGGCCGATGCGCTGCTCTTCGGGCGGACGACCTATGAGCTGATGGAGAACGGCTGGCGGTATCCCGCTGAGCCGGGCAGCCGGCCGGCGTGGATGGAGCCCTTTGCCCAGACCATTGACGCGGCCAGAAAGTACGTGGTGTCAAGCACTCTGGGCACCGTCGACTGGAACTCGGAGCTGTTGTCGGGCGACCTCGAGACCGCCGTTCGGGAGCTCAAGGAGCAGCCGGGGCGGGGGCTGCTCACCGGGGGCCTGATGCTTCCGATGGCGCTGGCCGAGCTCGGGCTGATCGACGAGTACGAGTTCGTGGTGCAGCCGCGGCTGGTCGGTCACGGGCCGACCTTGTTCCAGGGGCTTTCGCAGTATGTCGACCTGACGCTCGTCGACCGGATCGAATACGGTTCGGGGGCCGTCGCGATGCGATATGTGCCGCGGGAGGCATCCCACTGATCCTCGTGGCCCTGAAAATGCGCGCATAACCCTCGATTGATGTTCGGTGCGCGGTCGATGGGTAGGTTGCGGATCGCAATCGCCGTACCAGCTTGGGAGCCCTGTGTTCACTCACCGTCGGTCGCGCCTGACTCCGCGCCGCATCACGCTGTTCGCCGTACCGATCGCCCTGCTCGTCGCCTCGGGCCTGTTCCTGGGCCGGTCGGTCGCGACCGCTTCCCCGGCGACCACCGCGTCGTCCTCGAGTACTTCGTCCGCAAGCACCTCGTCCTCTGTTACCGCTGCTGCCACCGCGGCCGCGACGAAGAAGGCCAAGCGGCAGCTGAAGCTCGAGAACAAGGTGATTGCGTACACCAACAAGTCGCGCAAGAAGGCCGGCTGCAAGGCCGTCAAGAAGAGCAAGGCCCTCACCAAGGCCGCCCGCAAACACTCGAAGCTCGAGGCCAGGAACCAGGCCCAGGGTCACCAGTTTCCGGGTGAGGACGACCTGGGCACCCGGATCACGAAGGCCGGCTACAAGGGGTGGACCGGTGCGGGTGAGAACGCCGCCGGTGGCGCCGGTGGCGTGTGGTTCGTGAACGCCCACGACGTGATGTACGGCGGCACCTACACCAAGAAGGGCGTCGGCTACACGTCCAGCGGCTGGATGCAGGACAAGGCCCACAAGGACAACATCATCAACTGCTCGTTCACGAGCATCGGTGTCGGCGCCGTCATCGACAGCAAGGGCGCCATCTGGTGGACGCAGGACTTCGCCACCAAGAAGTGACCTTGAATCGTCCCTGCCAACCGCTCCTCCCCCGACTGCGATGTCGGGTGGAGGGGCGGTTTTCGTGGGGACGACCTACGCACCATCGCTCTCGGCGCGCAGGGAATGGATCATGCTCTGCAGGATCCGGAACGCGCCCGTCTGCTCGGCCTCGGTCATGCCGCTCAGCATCCTGACCTCGACCGACCGCACGGCCACGGTCGCCTTCTCCAGGTTGGCCCGGCCCAGCGGCGTGAGCTGCGTAGGAAGAACCTTCCCGACCGGGGCCTCGGCCGGCCGGGTCACGAAGCCCTCCCGTTCCAGAGCCTGGAGCAGCACGTTCATCGACTGCCGGGTGACGAAGGCGCCCCGGGCGAGCTCGGAGCTCGACAGGCCCGGTCGCTGGGACAGCAGCTCGAGGCAGGAGTAGCGCGTCACGTTCATCCCGAGCGGGCGCAGCACCTCTTCCATGGCTGTGCGCAGGGCACTCGAGGCCTCTTTCAGCAGGTAGCCCAGTGAGGTCTCCAGGTCGATGCCGCCGGGACTCATGTCAGCAGTCTGACATACCTTCGGACGTGTCAGAAAGATGACACGAATCGAAGGAGCGCGCACATGCTCGGCCGGCGAGATCCGGAAATCTGCCCCAGGGATCAGGATTCCGGATCGGCCGGGAGTTCTCGCACCTTCTGTGCGCAGCGACAGGAAACCGCGATCCGGCCCGCCCGACCGGAGCATCGTCGAGAGACGGCACGTCGACGATCGAGAATCCACCGAGGCCTTGCGCGCTCAGTGCTCCATGTCCAGCCAGTTCACTCCGAGCTCGTAGGCCACCTGGACGAACTTCTGGTAGTCGACCGGCTTCTGGACATAGCCGTTCGCGCCCAGGTTGCAGCTGGCCAAAACGTCGCGGTCTTCGCTGGAGCTGCTCAGGATGATCACCGGCAGCGACTCGGTGCTGGGGGCTTCGCGCAGCCGGCCCAGCGCTTCGAGGCCGCCCATACGGGGCATTTTGATGTCCATCAGCACGATCGAGGGAAGCAACGGTTCCCTGCCTTCGGAGGGCAGGAGCAGGTCGAGAGCCTCGACACCGTCACGAACCTCGATGATGTCGTTGGTGATGCCGTTCTTACGGAAGGCCAGTACCGTCAATTCGACATCTTCCGGGTTGTTGTCCACCAGAAGAATCGGCCTGCTGCGCGCGTCCACCATCTTGTGCTCCCGGTGTCTCTTCTCGCGCCCATCCCCCATGGTGACCGCTCGGGCAACAGTAGGTCAGCCCTGACCGACCCCGGCGCAGGCACGCCCCGCACTACGATCGGGAAGGATCGGTATCCGCCCGTCAGGAGAACATGTGTCCATCGGTGAAGAGACAGTGGATGAGAACGAGTCGCGCACACGTCGCATCCAGGACGACCGGATGATCGGTGCAGCTGTCGGCATCACCATGACCCGGTACGGCATGTCGTATGCCGATGCCTCGGTGCTCCTGGAGAACCTGGCCGCTCGGCACCGGCGGAGCGTGCTCGACCTGGCGCGAACCATCACCACGAGCCGCTGGCCCACGGCCGAGTCGTTCGACTGGGCCCGGGACGGCAGCCCGGTGGGACGTCTGGAGCACACAGCCGACGAGTCGGCGGCGGGCCGTCTACTCGACCTGCTGATCGAGACGCCCGATCTGAACGATCTCCTGGGAGCCGCCGCCGACCTGGCGGTCGAGTCCCTGCCCGGATGCGACTACGCCAGTATCACCGTCATCCGCGACGGGGCGCCGGCCACCGTCGCCTCGTCCGACGAGCGCGCCGCGAAGATCGACGAACTTCAGTACAACCACGGCCAGGGACCGTGCCTGCAGGCAGCCCGCACCGACCAGGTCGTCCAGGTGCCTGATCTGTCGTCGACCACCTGGGACCTCCCCTGGAAAGACGCGGCCGCCGCGATCGGCATCCATTCGGCACTGGCCTTGCCCATCGCCTCCGACGCCGACATCGCCGCCGCCCTGAACCTGTTCTCCACGCGCCCGGGCGCCTGGCCCGCCTCGACCCAGGCCATGGGCGAAGAGCTGGCCCTCTACATCGGCAGTGCCATCACCCTGGCCTACCGGAGAAACCTGGCCTGACAAGCCGCGCTTCAGACGCCGTCGACCGGCTGCGCCAGCCCTGGTCGCCGAAATCCTTGTCGATCCAGACGACTGTCCCGGTACCGATCGGTGCTGACAGAGGCTGACAGCGGCCCGTGCGCAGGCTGACAGTCCACGTGGCGATCCTCAATGTCGAGCGCACCTGCACCTCAGGTCTGCGCAGCATCTGCCGATCCTCGAACGTATCCCTTCTGCCGTGCGCGGTTCACCGAAGCGCCGCACCGGCAGAAGCAGCGTTCGCCACGAAAGGGGCGACCGTGACCACCACACCGCCTGAGCTCACCACTCCTCAGGGACAGTCGTCGCACACCTACACATCCCTGGGTGCGGCCTGGATCCCTCTGGCCGCCCTCTGCCTGGCCTTCTTCGTCGAGATGGTCGACAACACGCTGCTGTCGATCGCGCTTCCGACCATCGGCCGTGACCTCGGCAGCGGCACCACCGCGCTGCAGTGGGTCACCGGCGCCTACTCCCTGACCTTCGGCGGCCTGCTGCTCACCGCCGGGTCGATGGCCGACCGGCTCGGACGGCGCCGCGTGCTCCTGGTCGGGCTCACCGTGTTCGGCCTGCTGAGCCTGGGCGTCATCTTCGTGACGAGCGCCGGGCAGCTCATCGTCCTGCGGGCCCTGCTCGGTATCGCCGCCGCGGCCATGGCGCCCATCACCAACTCGCTGGTCTTCCGGCTGTTCGACGACAAGACCCTGCGCATGCGGGCCATGACCATCATGATCATCGTCGGTATGTCCGGGTTCGTGCTGGGCCCGCTGCTGGGCGGCACCGCGCTGGCCCACTTCGAGTGGCAGTGGCTGCTGCTCGTCAACGCCCCGATCGCGCTGATCGCCTGCATCGGGGTCCGGCTCGGGGTTCCGGCCGACCGTCCCGAAGACCTCACCCAGGACAAGCTCGATCTGCCTGGTGCTCTGCTCAGCGTCACTGCCATCGGTCTGGCCTGCTACACGCTGACCAGCGGGGTCGAGCACGGCTGGACCTCCGCCGTCACCCTCGGCTCGATCATCGGTGCCATCGCCGCGGGTATTGCCTTCGTGTGGCACGAGCGCCGGACGCCCGCTCCCATGCTCGACCTGAAGCTGTTCTCGAACGGCACGGTCCGGGGCGCTGCCATCGCTCAGATCGGTACATCGATCGCCATGGCCAGCATCATGTTCGGGCTCATCCTGCACTTCCAGTACGCCTACGGCTGGAGCCCCGTCCGCGCCGGCCTGGCGAACCTGCCGATCATCGTGACCATGCTCGGCGCGACCCCGCTGTCCGAGTGGCTCGCCAAGCAGTACGGCCACCGCATCGCCTGCCTGGTCGGCGCCGCCTTCCTGGCCGGCTCACTGGCCGGGCTCTCCTGGGGCGTCGCCCACGGCTACCTGGCCATCGCGGTCTGCATGGTCGCGATGACGATCGGCCTGCGCACCGTCATGACGATCTGCGCCATCGCCCTCGTCGACGCCATGCCGAGCAACCGCACCTCGATCGGCGCGGCCCTCAACGACACCGCGCAGGAGGTCGGTTCCAGCATTGGAACGTCGCTGATCGGAACCATGATCGCCGCCCTGGTCACCACCCAGCTGCCCGCCGGCACCTGGAGCGCAAGCCTCGTGGCCTCGTTCTTCCACGGCGAACGCATCACCTACGCGGTCGTGGCCGTGATCGTCGGAATCGTGGCAGCAGGCGGCGCACTGACCCTCACCGACTCCCACTCGGTCGAAGAACCGGTCTGACCAGCCCCGCCTCGTTCGTGATCAGGCAAGACCTCCGGGGAGGTCTTGCCTGATCACGAAAGGGGTTCAGCGGCCGGAACGAGCCTCGATGTAGGCCGCGATCAGTTCCTTGGGCAGCGCCCCACGAACGGACACCGGATGACCGTTCGCCCTCGCCCAGGCCCGGACCTCAGCCGTCTTCGGCGGGGCGACCGGGGCTTCTGCTTCAGCCGTAACGGGATTCGCGGTGGCCTTCGCCCGTGAGGCCGCCGTTTTCCTCGGGGCCGCTTTCTTCGCGACGACGACGTCGAGCTGCTCCTCCACGACCTCGGCCTGGGGAGCCGCCTTGGCCCTGGATGCCCGGGGCTTCGTCACCGGAGCGACCTCGGTAACTACCTCAGGCTCCGCCGCAACGGATTCAGCATCAGCCGAGTTCGGCCCGGCAATCTTCGGGATCGACGCCCGCGGCTTACGAGGCGCCCTCGGCTTCCGGGCCGGGGCCACCACATCAGAACCGACCATGGTGGACGCGGCAACTCCCGCTTCCTCGTCAGTCACCTTCGGGTCCACCGGCTCGTCCACCGGGACAACCGGCTCCGCGATCTCAAGGACTGGCTCATCGACAGGCGCGGACAGCTCCGTTTCGGCAACCTCCGACTCCACCGCGGCGGGGGCCGGCAGCTCCGACTCGGAAGACTCGGGCTTCGCGTCTGCCGCTACCGGCTCCACCACAGCAAGACTGGCCGGCTCGGGCTCGAGAGCCGTTACCTTCGCGTCTGTGATCACCGGCTCTTCGACCGGAGCGACTGCTTCGGACTCGGGGACCGAGGGTTCCGCGTCCTTGCTCTCCGGCTCCACCACCGCACCGACCGGCTCCGACGTGGGGACTGCAGTTTCCGCGTCCTCAAGCACCGGCTCTCCAGCGGAGGCCTCGGTGACCGCCGGTGCTTCGGCAACTACCGTCGTCTTCGGCTCGGAGGTCTCGTGCTCCTCGATCACCGCGGCAGCCGGCTCTGACTCGGGAACCGTCGTTTCCGCGTCCTCGAGCACGGGTGTCTCGACGGGAGCCACCGGCTCCAGGACCTCGGGCTTTTCGTCGTCAAGCACCGGTTCTTCGGCGGTGACAGCCGGCTCGGTGGCGGTCTCGCGGGAGGCGGCGGGCTGGAGATGGTCGAGCAGGAGGGCGTATTCGTCGGGGGTGACCTGGCGGGTGCCCACTTCACGGGCTCGGGCGGCACGGGTTCCGTCGACCGTGTCGTCCGAGATCAGCAGGGCCGTGGTCTCCGAGACCGTGCCGACGACGCGGACGCCCAGCCGCTGCGACCTGGTCTCCAGCTGCTCGCGGGCCTCCGGGTCGCCACCGGTGAAGACGACCCGGTCACCGACGCGCAGGGGTTCGCCGAGGGCCCAGTTCTGGGGCAGGTCTTTCAGGTCGGCCGACTCACGTGCCCGACGGGCCTTCTCGGCCGTCGCGAGGATCTCCTCGACCAGAGGCCGGCCTACGCCGAGAAGGTCGGTGACGGTCAGGAGTTCGGTGTGCTCGTCCGCGGAGACCGTGCCGTCGTCGAGCGCGGCATAGGTCAGCGCCCGCACGAAGGCCTCGTTCGCCCGCGCGACATCGTCGGACGTGAGCTCCTCGGCGGCGGCGACGCGGGCCAGTTCGGAGGTCTCCTGGGTGGTGACCGATCCGTCTTCCAGCACCTCCGCGAGCTTTTCCAGGTAGGCGAAGGTGCCGGCGGGCGCGCCCTCGTCCAGCGCGTCGATCAGGGAGAAGCGCTCGACCAGCGTGAAGCCGGGGGTCGGGTCCGGGGTGGCTCCGGCCGGCGGGGCCTCCTGCGGCTCCAGGGTGGGCCCGGACGGCCAGGTCACCTTCTGCGCGCGGGCCGGCAGGCCGTCGAGATGGGCAGGCAGCGGCGGCTTTCCGGGCTTCGGGCTGATGAACTCGGCCAGCAGCACCGCAGTGGTGCGGGCATCGTCCAGCGTGGACCCGTCGTCGGCCGCTGCGGTGCCCAGGGCCGAGGAGAGGTCGGCCAGGCGACGCCGCCGCAGAGAGGGCAGGTAGTAGGCCGATGCCTCCAGGGTGCTCAGGGTCGGCACCTGGGGCAGTTTCCATCCCGCCCGCCGGTACTCGGCCCGCACGAAGGCCAGGTCGTACTCCGCGTTGTGCGCGACGACCGCCGCGCCGGCCAGCCGCTGGTTCAGGTCGGGGACGACGTCGGCGAAGGCCGGAGCCTCGGCGTCGAACCGGGTCTCCCACTCGTCGACGACCTGGCCCCAGAGATCGGTTGTGACGACCGCCATCTCCACGATGCGGTGCCGATTGGCACTCGAACCGGACGTCTTGACAGCGATCACCGCGAACCTCGGCTGATCGGTCGGCGTCCCGCTGTCGGAGACTCCCGGTTCGACGGAGCGTGCAGGCTGCCCTGCGCGGCGTATACGAAATCTGTCAAGAAAACCCATGATGCTCTCCGGATCGCGGTGAAAACGCCGTAGTTGCATCATTTGATACCACGTTTTAGCAGGTCATCCGGTGCCTAAAAGTGGCTGGGGAAGGTCTCGGGAAAGCCACGATTCGCGGGATCGTCACTCCCCGGACCGAGGGGCGGCGAGCAGCGCGGCCAGGCGGTCGGGATGGGCCAGGTGCGGAAAGTGGCCGCTGTCCGGCCAAACCGTCACCACGACGTCGGGCCGGATCGCTTCCAGCCAGCTCCGGTACTCCGGCGCCGGGTCGCTGCCGCTGATGAAGTGGTAGCCGACCGATGCGTCACGCAGGGTCTTCAGGTCGCGGCGCATCCCGGCGTTCAGGTCCGCGGGCGCGTCCGAGCCCAGGAGCTCCTGCCAGTAGCCGAGGATCAGGTCCTGCCGCGGGGTGGTCCTCGTGCGCACCAGTTCCTGCGCCGACTCGGGCAAGAGATCGATGTGCATGCCGGCCAGCAGGGAGTTCCACACCTGCAGATGGTCCGGGCCCCGCAGGGCCGGCTCGACCGAGCGCAGGAACTCGGCGAAAGGCCCGACCAGGAGCGGCTGATCAATATTAACGACGCCGCGGGTGGGATAGGTGGTGGCGTAACGGGTGGCCAGCACGGCACCCATCGAGTGCCCGACAACCACCGGATCGACGAGACCCGCGTCCTCAATCGTCTCGTGCAGGAGAGCCGTGAGAGTGCCGGAGTCGTAGGAATCCGGGGCGGGTGACTCGCCGTGGGCCGGAAGGTCGACGACCAGGACCCGGCGGCCAGGGTCGACCTGGGCCAGCTCCCTCAGCGTCGGCCCCCACTGCCGCCGGTCGTAGGTGAGGCCGTGCAGGAGCACCAGGGCCGGGCGGTGGTCGGTCGTCCCGTAGAGGTCTGCGGCGAGCATGGTTCTGTCTCCTTCGTGAAATGCGGTCACTCAGGAGGCGTAAATCCATGCCGTACATCCCGTACAGAAAGGGGGCTCAGGTGTTCCACCGGGTCGGGCCACCGGGCGCCGCCGCGTAACGCAGGTACCGGCCCGTGCGCAGGGACGCCCGTAAATGCGCTCCGGCCCGGGGCGCCAGCGCCTCCACCCGCTCGACCGTGGCCCACAGGGTGCGGGTGACGTTCACCCGGGCCCGTTCGGTCTCGGTCGTGACCCGGCGAGAGCCTCCACCCACACCGGTGGCGCGTCTCAACTCGTTCACTACGGCGGCCCGTTCGTCGTGCAACGCGGTGGCCCGGACCGCGTCACCCGCGCGGTCGGCGCTCTCGAGCTGCTTGTCGATCGACTGCAGATGCCTCTGGAAGGCCTGGCGAGCCGTCTCGTCCAGCACCGGATCCCCGTCGGGCACGCGAATCCCGGAACCACCGGCGACCAGGTCCAGCGCGGCGATCTCCTGACCGGGGGCAGACAGCAGCGCCCGCAGATAATGCAGCCCCCGCCCGTCCCGCAGCCGGGCGCTCTCGCCTCCGGCCTCGAGCAACCAGGTGTCACCGTCCCGCATCAGTCGCCATTCGTCTCCGGTCGGCTTCAGATGCTTGAGGACGCGCGTCAGCCCCAGTCTCTGCGCGGTCGACCGGGCCCGCTCCAGATCGGCGCGGGCGGCCGCCGCGTCGCCGTCCCGGCCGCGGGCAGACAGGACCCGGGCCCGTACCGGCAGGGTGTGCGCCAGCCAGGGCAGCGCCCCGATGCGCTGTTGCAGCTCGATGGCGCTGGTCAGGTGATCGACGGCGGCCGAGGTGCGGCCGAGACGAGCGGCCAGGCCGCCCAGTTGCTCGTCCACCGTTCCGGTGATCGTGTTGGCGCCGCCCCAGACCACCAGCCGTCCTCGATACGGAAGCAGCACCTGGTACAGCGTTTCGGCCTGGTCCGGGTCACCGACGCGGGAGGCCACGTGGGCCAGGTCGGCCACGGCCCCCAGCCAGCGCGGACCCGAGCCGTTCAGCACGGCCGGCAGCAGGCGATCCAGTTCCAGCCCGGCCTCGACGTCACGACCGGCTTCGGCCAGGGCCCAGGCCGCGCTGGCCTCGAAGAAGTGACCGGGCCGCCGCCGCGCCTGTTCCCGTAACGGCTCGACCACGTCGGCGCCGTCACCGCGCAGGGCGAACACGCTGTAGCGCAGGGTGCCGACCAGGCTGTCGGTGTCGCTCAGCCCCACCTGACGACCCCGGACGGCGACCTCGGCGGTGAGGGTCGCGGCCTCGTCGAAGCGCCCCCGGACGACGGCCAGCATGGCCCGGCGGGAGACCACCACCACGGCGGCCTCGGCGTTCCCGGCCAGTTCGGCGGCGCGGCCGTAGGCGGTCAGCGCGGCCTCGGCCGAGTCCAGGTCGCCCAGCTCGGCCAGAGCCGTAAAACGCCAGAACAGTCCGCGTAGCTCGAGCAGGTCGTCGCCGGCCCGCCGGGCCTGGTCGACGATCTCGGAGCCGCTGCTCAGCCGTTCGTGCACCGCGATCGGGTCCCAGAGGGCATGCAGGCGGCTGTCGAGCACCTCGGCGATCGTGGCCGGGTTCCCGCTCACCCGGGCCAGATCCAGCGCCTCGTCGATCAGCTCCCGCCGCCGGGCACCGCTGGACGGATCGCTGAGTTGCTCACGGGCGAGCCGGGCCAGGATGCGGGCGCGCTCAGTGGCCGACAACGGACGCTCGGTCGCCGACTCCAGCAGCCGGATCAGCCCGAAGTCGAGCTCGAGGAAACCGGACCGGGACGGCGCGGTGAGGGCCAGATGCACGAGGGCATCGGCGAATTCATCCAGTGAGCCGAGCTCGTCGGCGAAGCCGAGCGCGATCCCGGGAATCCCTCCGGACGCCAGCCAGATCGCGTGCACGGCCTCGGCCGTCAGTGCCGGAACCAGCCGGGCCAGGTCATCCGCGCCCAGACCCCCGATGGGTAGCTCCGGCCCGGCCTTCACCGAATACCGGGAGGCCACGAGCACCCCGGTCGCGGCGCCGGGTTCAGGAAGTAGCGGCGGATCGGCCTGGTCGCCGTGATCGATCAGCACCAGGCCGGGTTCATCACCTATATCTTCTCGGTAGACGCGAACGCCTCTGTCCTGGGCCATTTCAGCCGCAGCGTCAAGCAGGGCGCTCTTCCCGGCCCCCGGCGGCCCGACCAGGAACAACCGCCCGCCACTCCCCCGCGCCACCCCGTCGATCAGCCGCGCCACGGCAGCCAGCTCGTCACGACGTCCGATCAGGTCCACTCCACCCAGCCTAATGTCCGGCTGCACCCCGTCCCACTCGCACGACCTCGGACGATGCATAAGAAACTCTGGATTTCGCGTTATGGATCGTACCGATCCGGCATCGCAGCATGGACGTCATGAACAACACGCAGCAGACAGCGCTCGTCACGGGCGCCAACAAGGGCATCGGGTTCGAGACTGCTCGCCAGCTCGCCCGGCAGGGATTCACCGTCTGGTTGGGGTGCCGGGGCAAGGGGCGGGGCGAGGCTGCGGTCCGGGAACTGGCTCCGGACGGGGACGTTCGGTTCGTCCGCCTCGACGTGACCGATGACGCGAGTGTCCGGGCCGCCGCGGCACACATCGGCGACACCACCGGCGCACTCGATGTCCTGATCAACAACGCGGGCATCGTGGTCGGTGACGGCGAGGGCCACGTCAGCGCGGTCCGGGCGGAGACGATCCAGCAGATCTTCGCCGTGAACTTCTACGGGCCCCTGCGAGTCACCCAGGTCTTCCTGCCACTCGTGCAGAAGGCGCGGGCCGGGCGCATCGTGAACGTGAGCAGCAGCATGGGATCGCTCACCACGATCACCGACCCGAGCCAGCCGTGGGGGCAGATGCCGGCCTTCGCCTACTCCTCGTCCAAGTCCGTGCTCAACACGCTCACCGGCTGGCTCGGCAACGAACTCGCCGGATCCCCGATCAAGGTGAACTCGGTGTGCCCGGGGTACAACTCCACCGACCTGAACGGCCACCAGGGCACGCAGCATCCCTCGGAGGGGGCGAAGGTCGTCGTGCGCGCCGCCACGCTGCCGGACGACGGCCCCAGCGGCACCTTCTTCGACGCCAACGGCCCGGTGGGCTGGTAGGTCCGCGGCCGGGCAGGCCGACCGGAGGACGAGTTTCATGAAGTACCGCCGACTGGGTGACTCCGCGCCGGAGGTCTCCGAGATTGCCCTGGGGTCGTGGCTGGCCTTCGCGAGTGGCATCGAGAAGGACCAGGTGGTCGCGACCTCCGAGGCCGCGTTCGACGCCGGCATCACGTTTTTCGATACCGCCAACGTGTACGGACGCGGTGCGGCCGAGGATGCCTGGGGCGAGATCCCGTCGAAGCACCTCCAGGACTCGTACGTGCTGGCCACGAAGGTGTAAGGACGCATGTCCGACACCGATGCGGGATTGTCGGGGGTGCAGATCGCCCGGCAGATCGACGCGTCGCTGCGCCGTCTGCGCACCGACCACGTGGATCTCTACCAGGCCCATCGTTTCGACATGAGTGTGCCGATCGAGGAGACCGTCGAGGCCCGGCAACTCGTACGCGGAGGAGGGAGTGCTGCATCGCTGACTTCCGAGTAGAGGCCAGAAACTGACCGCTACCCCTGCGATGGTTGCGTCATCGGCCGGGACCACCGGCCGGAACGAGCATCTGAGGAGATCCCGTGAGCGTCGCCACGACCGTGCACCTGAACTTCCGCGGCCAGGCCCGGGAGGCGCTGGAGTTCTACCAGTCCGTCTTCGGGGGCCAGCTGGCCCTGGTCACCCACGCCCAGTCGTACGGCACGACCGACCCGCGGGAGGCCGACCTGATCGGCTGGGGTCAGGTCCAGTCCGAGAATGGCTTCCACGTCATGGCTTTCGACGTGCCCGCGGCCCGGCCGTACGACGCCGGCATCGACCCGCTGTTCGTGTCGGTCCGGGGCGCCGACGAGAACGAGCTGCGCCGCTACTGGGACGCGCTGGCCAAGGACGCCACGATCAAGGCCCCGCTGGAGCCCTCCGCCTGGGCGCCGCTGTACGGGATGCTCACCGACCGGTTCGGCGTGACCTGGGTGCTCGACATCGCCGTGGCGTACAACGGCTGATCACCCGCGGACGGGGAGGTGCCTAGCGCCGGGCGGCCATGGCCTCCAGCGCCAGGCAGGACGGCGCCTCCCCCGTCCACAGGGTGCCCGCGCTGCCCGCCGCGATGTGTTGCTCGTAGAGCCGGGCCTTGGCCGCGATCACCGTGAGATTCTCTTGCATCTGCGCCACTTCGGCCCGCACCCGGTCTTCGTGGGCGCGCAGCAGCTCCAGCCGTTCGGACTCGTTGCCCGGCCCGGCCGCCACCAGCTCGGCGTACCGGCGGATGTCGCTCACCGGCATCCCGCATGCCCGGAAACGGTTGCAGAGCAACAGCCAGTCGACGTCGGTCGCGTCGTAGCGGCGCCGTCCGCCGTGACTGCGGGAGACCGAGCCGAGCATCAGGCCCTCGCGCTCGTAATAGCGCAGCGCGTGCACGCTCAGCCCCGTGCGCTCGCTGACCTGGCCGATCGTCAGTCCCTCGTCCACCGCTGCATCCTCACCTTGACCTAGAGCGAACTCTAGATCTTACGTTCGTCGACGTCCCGACGAACGATCTGGAGATCCTCATGCCGCTGCCCCTCGACCCCGAACTGGCGGCCGTCTTCGCCGCCTCCGCCGGCGACAACCCGCCCGCCCCGCTGGTGCCCGGCGACTGGAAGACCTGGCGGGAGGCCGTCGCCGCGACCTATCCCCTACTCACAGCGGGCCTGGACGTACCCGACGTGGGCCACCAGGTGTTCACCACGACCACCGAGGACGGCGCCCGGATCGACCTGCACTGGTTCACCCCCGTGGCCGAACGCAAAACAGCCGAACGCGAGGCAGCCGAACGCGAGGCAGCCGAACGCGAGGCAACTGAGCGCGAGGCAGCCGGCCCCGCCGCCCTCCACGCCCACGGCGGCGGCCTGGTCGCCGGACAGGTGGAGCACTTCGCGCCGTTCCTTGCCCGCTACGTTGCCGCCTCGGGCGTACCGATCCTCTCGGTGGAGTACCGGCTGGCCCCGGAGGTGACCGGCCAGACCCTGACCGACGACGTCTACACCGGGCTGACCTGGCTCATCGATAACGCCGAGGAACTCGGCGTGGATCCCGCCCGCATCGCCGTCATGGGCGAGAGCGCGGGGGCGACGCTCGCGGTGACCACGGCGATCCGGGCGCGGGACGCCGGCGTGCGGGTGGCCCGGCAGATCCTCATCTACCCGCTCCTCGACAACCGGGTCGTGGAGCCCGATCCGGAGCTGGGCCCCGCGTCCGCGGACATGTACGCCCTCAAGGTCACCGCCTGGCAGTCGGTGCTCGGTGACGGCCACGCGGACGACGCCCCCGCCACCATCGTGCCTGCCCGCCTGAAAGACCACACCGGTCTGCCCCCGGCCTATCTCGAGGTCGGCGAACTGGAAATCCTGCGCCAGGAGACCATCGACTACGCCCAGCGTCTGTGGGCGGCCGGGGTCAGCGCCGAACTGCACGTCCTGCCCGGACTGACCCACGGCTGGGACCATTTCGCGCCGGCGATCGGCATCCACGCCGGGGTCCACGCGCGGCGGGTCGCTGTGCTCCGGTCG
>NZ_JAJOMA010000047.1 GCF_021129235.1 Kineosporia mesophila | reverse complement strand
ACGTTCCAGGCCCGTAAAGGCCGCCCCACGGTCGCCGGGATCGGGGACGGCAGTGGCGTCTGGCTCCTCGACACCCGCGAAAGTAGCTGGCAGTGGCTCAAGACCAGCACCCCCGTGGTCACCGCGACAGCCGTGGACGATGCGGGCGAGCACGTCGTGGCCGTGGGCGAGGACGGCACGATCCAGGTGTACGACGCCGGTTCGGGTGACTCGATCGGCGCCACGAAACCCCTTCTGGCCTCGACCCTGGCCGATCCCGCAGTGTCCGGTTCGGTGGGCGTGATGGTCGACGGTCAGCGGGCCTATGTGAACGCATCCGCCGAGGGAGTGGTGTACGAGATCGACTACGCCGATGCGGCGCGTGTGGCCCGCACGCTCGAACTGGCCACCCAGCCGGTGCACCTGATGGAGACCGGACGATGAAGCTCTGCACGGTCATGGTTGTGGCCGGGCTTCTGGGCCTGGCCGGATGCACCGAGTCCGGGGGAAGTGACGGACCGCGGGTGGTCGTCACGACGAACATCCTCGGCAATGTCGTGGAGGAGGTGCTCGGCGACCAGGCCGAGGTGACGACGCTGATGCAGCCGAACGCCGATCCGCATTCGTTCGAGATCTCCGCCCGGCAGGCTGCTTTGATGGACGACGCCGACCTGGTGGTCTCCAACGGCCTGGGCCTGGAGGAAGGGCTCCAGCAGCATCTGGACCGGGCCGCGAAGGCCGGCGCGCCCCTCCTGGTCGCGGGCGACGTGATCGACGCCGTCCCGTACGCCTCGGGTGATGCCGAGGGCACCCCCGACCCGCATTTCTGGACCGATCCCGCCACCATGCTCGACGTCGTCGATGCTCTCGAGACCTCCGCGCAAGCCATCGAGGGCATCGACACCGCCCGGCTGACCGCCCGGGCCGACGCCTACCGCCAGGAACTCACCCAGCTCGACACCGAGATGACCAACGCCTTCACGGCCATACCGGCCCAGCGGCGCGCCCTCGTCACCAATCATCACGTGTTCGGATATCTCGCGGACCGTTTCGACTTCCGCGTGATCGGCGCGGTGATCCCCGGCGGCACCACCCTGGCCGCGCCCAGCGCCGCCGACCTGCGGGACCTCAGCACCGCGATCGAACAGGCCGGCGTACCGACCATCTTCGCCGACTCCTCCCAGCCGGACCGGCTCGTACAGGTCCTGGCCAGTGAGGCGGACATCGACGTCGAGGTGGCCGAGCTGTTCACCGAATCCCTCACCGCGCCCGGCGAAGGCGCCGGAACGTACCTGGAGATGATGCGCGCCAACACTGAGCGCATCGCCACCGGTCTCGGACCCTAGATTCCCAGAGAAGAGAGAAAGCACATGACATCGCTCCGCAATACCCGTCTCGGAGGCCTCGCGGCCCTGGTCGGGGCGTCGCTCCTGGCGACCGCCTGTGGCTCGGGCGGTTCCGCCGTCGAGGCGGCCGAACCTTCCTCGGCGAATACGGAAGGACGCGTGGCCGTTTCCTACGAGGGTGGCCTGGCCGTGCTGGACGCCGCCACGCTCGACGTGGTCCAGCGGTTCGACTCCGAGGAGTTCACCCGCCTGAACGCCGCCGGCGACGGAAAGCACGTCTTCGTCACCACCTCCGACGGTTTCCAGCTGCTCGATACCCTCACCCCGGAACTGACCGGCCTGAAGTACGCCGCGACCACGCCCGGGCACGTCGTGCGTCACGCCGGCCAGACGGTGCTCTTCGACGACGGCACCGGCAAGACCTCGATCATCGAGACCGCCGACCTGGCCCAGGCTACCGATGCTCTGCCGCAGGCCCAGACCTACACCTCGAAGACCGCCCACCACGGTGTCTCGATCGTGCTCGAGGACGGCACCCTGCTCACCACGGTCGGCGACGAGACCACCCGCACCGGCGCCGTCGCCCTGGACGGCGACCGGGCCGAGATCGCCGCCAGCAGCGACTGTCCCGGCATCCACGGTGAGGGCACCGCGGCCGACGAAGCCGTGATCTTCGGCTGTGAGAACGGCGCGCTGTTGTTCAAGGACGGCAAGTTCCAGAAATTCACCGCCCCGGACGAGTTCGGGCGAATGGGGAACGCCTACGTCTCCGGGACCAGCCCGATCGTCGTCGGTGACTACAAGAACGACCCCGACGCCGAGGGCTACCTGCTCAACGCGGTGACCCTGATCGACACCGAGAAGGGCGAGTACGAGGTCGTCCGGCTCCCGGAGACCGTGCAGTACACCTTCCGCGACGTGGCCCGCGGCCCCGACGACCTGGCCTACATCCTGTCCACCGACGGATCGATCCACGTGCTCGACCCCGAGACCGGCAAGCTGGTCAACGAGTTCCCCGTCGTCGATGCGTGGGAGGGCCCGGTCGAGTGGCAGGACGCCCACCCCGCCATCGTCGCGAACGGGGACATCGCCTACGTCACCGAGCCGGCCACGAAGACGGTGCACGCGGTCGACCTGAAGACCGGCAAGAAGACCGCCTCGGTCACGCTCGACCAGACGCCCAACGAGATCGCCGCCACTCTCGGCACGAAGTAGCCCTTCAGCGATCGAGGGCCGAGGCCTCCGCTACCTTTCGTTCTTGATCATGCGAACCTTCCCCGGGGAGAGTTCGCATGATCACGCACCAGATGTTCGTGCTTACCGCGCCGGTTACCGGGCGCCGAAGAACTCCCGCCGCCAGGCGTCGTACTCGGCGTCGGGCTGCTGGCGGGCGCGGCCGAGGTCTTCCGAGTCACCGCCGACCCGGATGCGCAGGCGATCGCTCTCCTCGGTGGCGGCTGCCAAAATGGCCTCCACCACGTCGTCGTCGGTCGCGAGGTAGCCCGGCGGCGGCTGGACCTGGAATCCGTCCAGCGTCGCCTTGACCGTCGTCGCGTAGCTGTCGGGGACCGGGATCGTCCGGAACCGGCCGATGGTCGTTTCGAAGAAGTTGGTGGTGGGCACGAATCCCGGTTCCACCACCTTGACCCGGACGTTCTGGCCGGCCAGTTCGTGGGTCAGGGACTCGGAGAAGTTGTACAGGGCGCCCTTGCTGGCGCTGTACACCGCCTGCAGCGGCATCGGTACCGTGGTGTTGCCCGATGACAGGTTGACGAACCGGCCGCCACCCTGACGGCTGAACACCGGCAGCGTGGCCCGCACGACGCGCATCGGCCCGAGCACGTTGGTGTCGAAGACGTCTTCGACGATCGACGGCGGCGTCGCCTCGAACACCGAGAACAGACCGATGCCAGCATTGTTGACGACCACGTCGAGCCGGCCGAAACGCTCGGTGGCCGCTGTCACCGCGGCGGTCACCGATGCGTCGTCCCGCACGTCGAGAGCCTGCACGAGCAGACTCTCCGACTCCTCGCCGTCCCACCGGCTCGGGTCTCGCAGCGTAGCAACGACGTTCCAGCCTTCGGCCAGGAACCGGGTGACGGCCCCGCGCCCGAATCCGGAGGAGCTGCCGGTGATGAGAACTGTTGCGGTCATGGAGATTCCTTACCGAGGCGTCGAGATGCGCCGACTCTGGCGGCAGCCCGGGCGCGTCGTCCAATACCCGGCCCGTACTCCCGATGCCCGGCGGGTATCACTCCTGGTGTACCGCGTTCACCCCAACCGTCATCACGGAAAGGAATCGCGCGATGACCGTTCCGGCTCGACCGTTATCCTGAGACGTGATGGAACTACGTCTCCTGCGCTATTTCGTGGCGGTTTGCGAAGAGCGGCACTTCGGCCGGGCCGCGTCCCGGCTGGGCATGAGCCAGCCGCCGCTGAGCCGGGCGGTCCAGCAGCTGGAGACCCAGCTGGGCGTCCGCCTGCTGGAGCGCTCCGCCGGCGGGGTCAACCTCACGAGGGCCGGTCGCGTGCTCTACACCGAGGCCACCGCCCTGATCGAACAGGCCGAGCGGGCCCGGGTGCGCGTCGTCGAGGCCGGCCAGGACGTCCTGACTCTCGGTGTCCTGGGCGGCTGTATCGACGCGACCGCCCGGATGGCCGAGCTTTTCACCGAGCGCCACCCGGGCGTCACGATCCGCTTCCGGGAGTCCGGCCTCAATGACCCGGACGCAGGCCTGCGCAGCGGCCTGGTCGACGCGGCCATCACCCGGCTGCCGTTCGACGATCAGGACGTCCAGACCCGGGTGCTGCGGCACGACCCGGTGGGGGCCCTGTTGCGCGACAACGACCCTCTGGCCCACGGCGGTCCGCTGAGCCTGCGCGACCTGGATGCGCGGCAGTGGTTCCGGCTGCCCGACGGCACCGACGACGCCTGGAGCACGTACTGGCACGGTCTGACGCCCGTCGGTGAACGGCCCGACAGCGTGGTGGTCCGCACCGCGAACGAGTACCGGCAGGCGGTTCTCTGGAACAGCGCGGTGGGCCTCATCACCCGCCAGGCCGTCCTGCCCGACGGCCTCACCTGGGTCGAGCTGACCGACATGCCTCCCAGTCCACTGGTGCTGGCGTGGAACCCGGCGCACGACAGCCCGCTGATCCGGTCCCTCCTGGAAAGTGCCGTCGAGGCGACCGTCTCCGCGGCGGACGGCGAGCGCTGAGGTGGGTGGGTGGAGCCGGGGTCAGAGGCTGGGCAGTACGAGGGTGAAGACGGTTCGCCCGTTCACCACCTGCGCGCTCACGTCGCCACCGGCCGCGCGGCAGATCCGGCGGGTCAGGGCCAGACCCAGGCCGGCCCCGGGATGGTGGTCGGTGGGATCGGCACGGAACCCGGCGTCGAAGATGCGTTCGGCCTGCTCGGGATCGAGGTGGCCGCCGTCGTCGCTGACGGTGATGCTCGCCTGCCCGTCCCGGGCCGCCACGTCGATCCGCACCTCCTGGTCGGCATAGCGGAAGGCGTTCTCCAGCAAGGGGGTCAGAGCCCGGCGGACGATGTCGCTCTCGACGGCCAGGACGATGCCGGGGTCCCCGGTGACGACGAGTTCGGCCTTGGCGGTGGCCGGGGCGCGCAGGCCTTCCAGTGCATCACTCACCGGTGCCAGCCCGGGTGCGGCGTTGTGATCGATCCGGGCGGGCACCAGGGCGGTCTCGACCAGTCCCTCCAGCCGGCGGATCGAGGTCAGGAGGTTGTCGATCTCCTGGGCGTGCAGGGGCTCGCCCGGCGTGAGCAGATCTGCCTCGGCGTGCAGGTGGGCCAGCGGGGTGCGCAGTTCGTGCGAGAGCTCGGCGGTGAAGTTGCGCTCGTGCCGTAGGGCCGCGGCGATGCGTTCCAGCAGGCCGTTCAGGGTCGCCGACAGCTCGCGCAGTTCCAGGGGCCCGGAGCCGGGATCGAAGCGCCGGTCCAGGTCCTGCTCGCTCCAGGCCGCCGCCTGGGTCCCCATGGCCCGCACGGGGGTCAGGGCCGCGCACGATCGTGGCCCGCAGGGCGAAGAACGTGAAGAACAGCGTGAGGACGATGAACACCAGCGAGGTCAGGGCGATCACCTGGACCGTGTGGTTGCGCAGACCGACATCGCTGGACACCACGATGGTGGCGACCTGCCGGTTGTCGCCGTCGAACATCGGGTAGGCCAGATGCCGCACCGGTCCGTACTTTTCACTGTCCTCAGTGCTCTCCCCGGTCTGCAGCAGGTGCCCGCGCAGTTCCTGCGACAGCTCGGCGCCCTCGAACAGGGTGGTGCCCAGGTAGATCGAGGTGCCCGCGTCGAGGGCCTCGTCGCTGCCGCCTCCCTCGATGATGCTCAGCGCACCGTCGCGGTAGACCACGGTCGCGGCCACGGCCTGGGCCCGGGCGCGCAGCGCGTCGTCGACCTGACCGGCCAGCACGCCGGTCAGCAGCACGTCGAACGCCAGCAGCAGGGCCATCGCCCAGGCCGCGATCCAGGCCAGGCCGCCCAGGGCCAGGCGGCCGGCGAGAGTCCTGGGCCGGTAGCGGGCCCATCCCCGTCGCAGCCGCGTACCGATCCGGCCGTTCACTGGATCCGGTACCCCACGCCCCGCACGTTCTCCAGGGTCTGGGGGAACTTGACCTGGGCAAGTTTGCGCCGGGCCCGGGTGACGTACTGGTCCAGGGTGTTCTCCCCGACGTGCGCGGTGCCTGGCCATCCGGCGGAGATCAGTTCGGGCCGCCGCACGACCTCCGGGCGCCGGGCGATCAGGCAGGCCAGGAAGCGGAACTCGGTGGGGGTGAGCGAGACCTGCTGGTCCCCGTAGCGGATCGAGTGCGTGGCCGGGTCCACCTGGAGGCGTTCCTCCCCGGCGACCGGCCCGGGTGCGGCCGCCGTGAACGGGCGGCGGCGGATCACCCCGGCCACCCGGGCCAGCAGCTCGGCGAACTCGAAGGGCTTGCGGAGGTAGTCGTCCCCGCCGACCGCGAACCCGGACAGGACGTCGTCCGTGTGATGGCGAGCGGTCAGGAACACCACCCCGGCGCCGCAGCCCTGGGCCCGCAGCGCCTGACAGACGTCGCGGCCGTCCGCATCGGGCAGCCCGATGTCCAGCACCACCGCGTCGGGCGGGGACGTGCGGGCGGACGCCACGGCGGTGGCGCCGGTGGAGACCGCGTCCACCCGGTACCCGGCCCGGCGCAGCCCCCGCTCCAGCGTCGTGCGCAGCAGCCCGTCGTCCTCGACCACCAGCACCCGGTGGCGTCCGTCGTCCTCCATGCCCCCACCATCCCCCAGCTCCGGCCGGCGTGCGTGAAGCCCGTCAGGCTTCGTTCAGTCTTCGGCACCCAGCCTTTCCGTCATGACCGAGCGAACCTTGCGGCCCCGCGCCACCCACCTGAGCAAAGTGCCCGAAGCGACGGCTTTGTTCTGGACGATCAAGATCTGCACCACCGGGATGGGTGAGGCCGCGTCCGACTTCATGGGTACCCGTCCGGTCCTGGTCGCCGCGGTCCTGGTCGCTCTCTCCGGCACCGCCCTGGTGTGGCTGCTGTTGCGTCAGTTCCGCGCCGACCGGTACGTGCCCTGGATCTACTGGGGCACCGTGGCCATGATCAGCGTGTTCGGAACGGTCGCGGCGGACGGGCTCCGCACCGCCCTGGGCCTGTCCTACGGGGCCACCACGATCGCCTTCGCCCTGGCCGTCGCGGTCTCGCTGAGCGCCTGGTACCGCAGCGAGCGCACGCTCTCGATCCACGACATCACCACCCGCCGCCGGGAGATCTTCTACTGGGTCACGGTCGTGGCGACCTTCGCGCTCGGCACCGCGGCCGGCGACCTGACCGCTCACTCGCTCGGCCTGGGCTACCTCGACTCCGGTCTGCTGTTCCTGGCCGTGATCGCCGTGCCGTACCTGCTGCACCGGGGCAGCGACGGAAGAGCCCTGAACGCGACCGCCGCCTTCTGGGCCGCCTACATCGTCACCCGTCCCCTGGGCGCTTCCTTCGCCGACTGGGCGGCGGTCCCCCGCCACGACGGGGGCCTGCACCTGGGCACCGGACCGGTCACCCTCGTCCTGCTGATCGTCATCGCCGCGCTCGTACGCCAGGAGAGCCGGCAGCCTCAGGCCGGGGCGATACCGGTCACCGAGGGCGCCCGATGACCGGCTGAGGACAGGCCGTCGTCCTGGTTCAGGCGGTCGTGATGGCCGTCCTCGTCCTCCTGTGCCCATGTCAACGTCCGGACGGCACTGATCATGGCGATCACGGTGCTGCTCCGCAACGCCCTGGCCGGCGAGATCGCCCGCGCCCGTCCGGTCCGCTGTGATCTGTGAGCCGGGCGTTTCTCCAGCGAACACGTGGCGGATATCTTATAGTTGCAGCGACAATCAGTACGGGTCGTTGAAAGGCTGTCCTGGTGGCAGAAGTACGCGTCGATCGGATCGGCGGACGGTGGGGGAACGGCGGTGACTGAGCGCCGCTTACCCCGTCAGCGAGTTCCCGCATCCTCGGCCAGGTCCTATGTCGTGATCAGTTACCGCACCGACCGGCGATTGTTGTTCGTAGGTCAGGAACTCACCGTCGGCCGAGGGGCCGGCTGCGGGATCCGGATCGCCCACCAGCCGGTGGACGACCATGTTTCCCGGATGTCGGCCACGGTGCGCGTCCTGGAGGACTGCGTCCTGGTCAGCAACGTCTCGGCCACCAAACCACTGGTCCTGCGTCCACTCGTCGGCGGGCAACGGCCACTCGAACCCGGTGCGGCCACCACGTCCATGCCGTTCGGCGAGTTCTTCCTCGTCATGACCGGCCGGTTCGGCCGCGAGTACTCCGTGCACGTCGATGTGCACGATCTCCCGTCCGCCCGGCGTCCGTCACCGACGGGCGAAGGAACGACGCAGACGGTCGATGGCGGCGGAATCAGGTTGACCGGTGTGCAGCGGTTGCTGCTGACCGCGCTCTGCGAGCCGCTGCTCACCCGCAACGGCGCCCACGCCACCGTAGCGACCTACCGCCAGATCGGGGCCAGAGTCGGTCGTAGTCCCGATTACGTGCGGGCGGTGCTGCGACGGCTCAGGGAGCAGCTGGCCGGCGAGGGAGTCGCGGCGCTCGTCGCCTTCCAGCTCGAGAAGGCCTACGCGGATTTCCGCCCGGCACTTGCTTATTGGGCCATCCACAGCGGAACGATCTCGCCCTCGGATGTGTGTGCCCTCGATGCGCAGGCCTGAGGAGGAAGACGCCGACGCCAGCTCCCACGACCAGCTCGGACGGATGATGCCGGACGTCCCCACGGCGCCTGGAGCTCCCGGTGGATGGGGAACCAGTGATGCCTCCGGAATGCCGGGCACCGACACCAGTCCCAACGGGTGGTATGCCGGCCCGGCCTCGGACCCGGACCGGTACCAGCTTCTGGGTACGGGGCTTTCGGGTGGTGAAGGCAACATCTGGCGGGCCCGTTACCGCGGGAGACTGACGTCTCCGCTGACCGTCGCGGTGAAGCAGTTACGGCGACCGCTCCACGCCGGGGACGACTGGCCCACCGCCAACGACCTGCGGCGCTGGGAGGACCAGCGCGCACTGCTGACGATGATGCGGTTCCCCCACCTGGTCAGCCTGCTCGACATCTTCACCGGTCCGCCGCCGCATCCGAAGGGATCGGTGGCCGGGGACGGGCCGACCGTGGCCCCCTATGTGGTGATGGAGTGGGTACCGGGCCGGACGCTGGCCGACGAACTGGGCGGGGTGCCTGCCACCGGACAGAACCTGGTCCAGCGACTCGGCTACGTGGTGCAGGTCGCCGAGGCTCTCGATGCCCTGCACTCGCACGCCGTCTCAGCCGGCAATCCCAGCCTGCACCGCGATGTCAAACCGGCCAACTGCATTCTCTCACCGGGGCGCGGAGTGGTACTCGTCGACGTCGGCACGATGCGGCGGGTGGACGACGGCCGGGACATGGCCGGGCGCTACACCCCGGCGTACACCGCTCCGGAAGTGCTGGCCGATCCCCTGGTGGCACGTGAACCGGCCTCCGACTTCTATTCATTGGGCTGTCTGGCGTATTTCTGTATCACCGGGGACGACCCGTCACCGGCCCACGGACTGCCCGGGACGCAACGACTCTCACATCGTCTACTGCTCACTGCTCGTGCAGCGGGCGTGACCGACCCGGCGGGATTCACCGCCGAGATACTGCGCATGCTCGCTGTCGACCCAGCGGTACGGCCGCCGCAGGCCCAGCGCTGGGCTGCTGAGGTGTTGGCCAAAGCACGTCCGCGCAAGCGCTATTCACGCCGGCTGGCGTTTGCGGCGGTGCTGGTTCCGCTGCTCGTAGTGGTCTCGCTCATCCCTTGGCTGTTCTTCCGGCCGACCGACACCCAGCCCCTTCTGCGACCGGGTCAACAGGCGTCGAGCGAACCGCCGTCACCTCCGCCCGGCCCCCCGCCGGCCGGCCCGGGCCCGGCTCCCGGCCCCCCACCTCCCGGTCCGCCACCCGGAGGGGATCAACCGCCGGGTGGTCCCTCCGGACCGGAGGGAACGATCATGACCGACGACGTTGCCTTCGCCTCTCCCCGCAACGGTGACACGATCGGCCGATGCCCGCAGGTGACCGGCGCCTCGCGATTACCCCCCGGGCACACGCTGCTCCTCTCGGCCGAGAACCTGACCGCCGGCGATCGAATCCGTCACGTGACTCCGGTGGACGGATGGCGGCGGCCGAACTCACTGTCACGATGGCGCGTGCGGCCATCGGTGGGTCTGCCTTCGGACCCGCCGGGCGAGCGGTACCGGCTCGAGCTCATCGTGGCTCCGCTGCCGGAACTGCGGGCGCAGGCCGACTCAGAATCGGGATTCGGGGTTCCGGTCGGGAGCTACGTCGGAGCCAGCATCTTCGTCTCCCGGAAGAACAACGACGTTCCAGGGTGCTGAACCGTAGGACCCCGTACCCCCGATGTCCCGTCGATCATTCCCGGTTCCCGGGTACCTGGGCGCACGCACACCGGCCACTGCGGGAGAGATCGGCGTAGCTGTCGACGTCCGCCTCCGGACCGTGGTGACGTCCCTGGGCCAGGAGGCCGGGCACCGTAACGGTTCAGGCGGTTCGCCCATCGCCGGAGGCGAGGTGCGAGCCGCCCTGCGGTTCCATCTGCAGCATGCCCCCGTCCACCGGCCACGACGCCCCGGTCACGTAGCTTGCCGACGGGGAGGCCAGGAACGCGATCACAGCGGCGATCTCGCGGGCGTCACCCGGCCGGCCGAGGGGGATGCCAGGGCGCTCGACCTGATGCGGGTCCTGATCGGTCTGCCCGGTCATGGGGGTGGCGATCTCGCCGGGAGCCACGCAGTCGGCGGTGATGCCGTGTGACACCAGCTCCTGGGCGATGGTCTTGATCAGACGGCCTGTGGTGGCCGGGGAGCGTCCCACTCGGGCGCCCTCCGGCGGGGAACCGCGAATTCCCGAGACGGACCGGGTTCCGGGGCCGGTGGCGTCGTGGGGATCAGCACGACCGTTCCACGGGGCGAAGGCACTCACCCCTCATCGACCATGCCCTCGAACTCGACCAGACAACCTCCCGGACCCAGCAAAACGTTTCCAGGTCGCAGATACGGAAACGCGCAAGGGAGCAAGGATGCAGGTCGACACATCGCCGTCCACCCGGAGGACCGGGCGTGGGATCGTCGGGGCGGTGAGCATCGCCGCGATACTGGCGATGACAGCATGCGCCCCGGCATCCCGTACCGGCACGAGTGCTCCCGTGGCTCTCCCCCGGGCGTCCTTGACGTCACCGGAACCGAGCACCACGGTGGAAGTGGTTCCCCAGCCTTCGCTGTCACCACCCATCAGCTATCCCCGCACCGGATCGGGGCGCTGGCGGACGGCCTCGCGGGACGGTCGGGTCGCCGGTGACAGCGGACCACTTCGGCGGTACCGGGTGGCACTCGAGCGCGGTATCACCGGGGTACGGGTCGAGGATTTCGCCGATCGGGTGACCAAGACGCTTGCCGGTGGACGAAGTTGGACCGCTACCGGGGAGGTTCGGCTTCAGCGGGTGGGGGCGAGGGATCCGTACGACTTCACCATCTACCTGGCGACACCCAGGACGCGGGACGAGTTGTGCGGGGATGCCGCGGCCGGTGAGGTCGACGAGTACACCTCGTGCCGGAACGGGCCGAGCGTCGTGCTCAATGTTGCCCGCTGGGTACACGGGGTGCCGCGCTACGGGGCGTCTTTGGGCACGTACCGCAGCTATATGATCAATCATGAGACGGGGCATGCACTCGGGCACCACCACGAGCTGTGCCCCGGTCCGGGACGGAAGGCTCCGGTGATGGAGCAGCAGACGCTGGGGCTGCACGGCTGTGTGGCGAACGGCTGGCCGATCGTGCGCGGCAAGCGCCTGAGCGGGGCACCCGGACAGTACAACGACCCGGTTCCGGCTCCCTGATCAAGATTGTCGGTGGCGGCCTCTATCGTCGCGCCTCATGACGGGTATGACGGAATGGGGCCAGATCATCGCCGGGATCGGGATCACGCTTGGCGGTGATCGTGATCGCGGGCGGCGCATGATGCTGGAGTGCTGGAACGGCACGAGTGAAAGCGATTTTGCGCAGCGGTGCGTGCTGGCCCACTACCTGGCCGACACCGAGGGCGTCCTGGACGACGAAGTTGCCTGGGACGAGCGGGCTCTGACGGCGTTCGCCCACGTGGGCAGAGACGACCTGGCCGCGATCGGGATTCCGGACGCGGCCGGGTTGGCGCCCAGCCTTCACCTGAATCTGGGGGACGGCTACCTACGCCAGAACCGCCCGGCCGAGGCCAGGACTCAGCTAGAAGCAGGGATGATCACAGTCGGTGCCCTTGGTGCAGACGGATACGGGACGATGATCCGGGACGGGCTGGAACGGCTGGCCGGGCGCATCGCCGACGTGCGGCAGTACCCATGACCAGAACATCGAAGCACGCGTCGAATTCTTCATCAGTACAAAGCAATCCACCCGCGTCCCCCATAGTGGGAACGCGGGTGGATCGGTGGGGAGCAGCGGGTCAGCCGCGGCCGGCCTCCGCGTTCTTCAAGACCTTGACACTCTGGGCGAACTTGATCCACTGGGCGTCGTCCCAGTTCAGGGACGACGGGCCCTGGACCACGACGTTGTGGCCCTTGTCGTCGGCGAAGGCGACGCTCACGGTCGTGGACTTGTCAGGGGTCTTGGGCCGGGTCAGCCAGGCCTGGTTCCCGTTGACGGTGACCTCGGCGACGGTGGTCTCGAGGTTCTCCCCTTCCATTCCCCACGCCTCCAGATCGGCCTGGGTGACGGGTTCGTGGTCCGGGGAAGCGTCCTTGGACTCCAGCAGGACCGCGATCTTACCCACCCACTGGTGCACGTCCTGGTTCTTGAAACCCTTCGGGGCGATTGCCAGCACGGTGCTCGATCCGCCCTGGATCTCCCAGCCCTTCGGCACGAAACCGACCTGGTAGCCGGGCACCTGCTCACCGGTGTAGGCGACCAGCGCGATCGCCGGGAGCGAGTCGTCCTTCGTCCGTGCCGTGGTGGTCGCCGGTGCCGAGGCAATGGCGGGAACGGTGGCGGCCTTTTCCGTTCCGCTGGCGACCAGCGCCCCGCCGACGGCGGCAATCACCACCAGACCGGCCGCACCGGCACCGGCTCGCGTCATGCGGCGCCGGCGCAGGTGACCACGCGCGCGGGCGAGGTCCGCGGACGGGTCCACCGGCGCGTCCTCCATCAGAACTGCACTGTCGAGAATGTCTTTCAGATTGTCCATGGCTTACCTTCCCGTCTGATATCCGGGCACCGTCGGAAGGGACGGTGCGGTGAGGAGGTCGCGTAGTTTCGCTGTTCCCTTCGCCGCCTGGCTCTTGACCGTGCCCTGGGTACACCCGAGCATGCGGGCGCTGTCCTCGACACTGAGATCCAGCCAGTAACGCAGGATCACCACCGCCCGCATCCGGGCGGGCAGGGTCGCCAGCGCGACCCGTACCCGTTGCCCGTCGGGCCCGAACCGACCGTGCTCCAGCCCCAGGATTCCGTCGGGGCCCTCGTACGCGGCCACCTCGGGCAGGACGGGGGTGGAACGTTCCCGTCGCCAGCGCGGCCGGCGGGTCTCATCGATGTGGCTGTTCAGCAGCGTGCGCCGGGCGTAGGCCAGCTCACCCTCGCTGCGTCGCAACTTCGGCCAGGCCAGGTACACCTTGGTCAGGGCGGTCTGCACCAGGTCTTCGGCCTGGTGTCCGTCCCCCGCCGTGAGCAGGCAGGCGAACTTCAACAGCGACGTCCGATGGTTCTGGACGAACGTCGCGAACTCGTCGTCACGAGTGGGGCGCGGCATGTCGGCACCTCCTTCGCCCCCTGTACGGATCCAGCACTCCCCCAGGTTGCCTGGTTCCAGAATCCTGGTGGACGCCGGTCGGCCCCAACGGGGCCCCGCACCTGCCGAACGTGACCCGAACGGGCTCTGGACATGCTCGTCCATTTGCCCTTTCCGGGTGAATCTCCCCTACTCGCGCCTCAGTCGCGCCGATGTTTCTCCGTAGTAACCATGGAGTGCAGTGCTGCGCCCGGTAGATCTCGGCCGGTTCCGCCGGGGCGGACCACCGCAAGGAGAAGCTCATGAGACGCGTCCATTCGTTCAGCGCCGTCCTCGCGGCCGCCACGGCGATCCTCGCCGGCGCGGCCACCGTGGTGGCCCCGGCACCGGACGCGCCCCGTCGGCCCACCGCATCGCCGACCCTCGGCTACGAACTGGTCGCGGTAGCGCAGCCCGGCCGGGCGACGGGCACGAAGAAGTACGCCTCAGGGCTGCCCTGGAGCGACGGCGGGTTCTTCGGGCACTCGGCGAGCAGGGCCCGTGACTTCGCCACCTGGCGCGGTGCCCCGGTCGACAATGTGGTCGCCTACACCACCCGCACCACCTGGGCGGCGGAGCTGAACAACTGGTGGGCCGCCAGCGTGCCGGCCGGCTTCGATCCCGCGCGCGACGACTTCATCCTGTCGGTGCCGCTGTGGACCGACGACGGCATGGCCGGCGGTGACCAGGGGTGGAAGGAACTCGGCCGGCAGATCGCAGCCGTCGACCCGAACGGCCTGGTGCGCCTGGGCTGGGAGATGAACTGCTGCTTCTCCCACGCCACGGACGTCGCGAAGTGGCGTAAGCAGTTCTCCCGGGCCGTGAACCTGATGCGTTCCACCGCTCCCGGCCTGCAGATCGTGTTCAACCCCAATGAGGGCGCCGCACAGAGCGGCACGGTCAGCGCGATCGAAAGCCTCTACGTCAAGGGCAAGGTCGATATCATCGCGCTGGACGCCTACGACTGGTGGGCGCCGTTCACCACGCAGGCCAACATCAACAGTCACTTCACCAAGAAGTACGGCTGGAACTACTGGTACAAATTCGCCCGCGACCGGGGTCTGCCCTTCGCCCTGGCCGAGTTCAGCGTGTCCTCCGCAGCCGAGGGTTCCGGCGGTGACAACCCGAAGTTCTTCGACGCCACCTACACCTGGCTGTCGGCCAGGGCGAAGGCCGACCCCGGCTCCATTCGCTTCGTGTCGCTGTTCGACGAGGACGCCGGCTACTGCGAGTGTGCCATCTCCACGCACCAGAACCCCAAGGCGGCCCAGGAGTACCGGTCCCGGATCACCCAGCTGCGCACCCGCTGAGGCTCTTCGTTCTCATCTGCTCGGTCCTCGCCGGTGCGGGCCGAAGGAATCCTCAAACCCGCTGCGGGACAGACGGAGCAGCACGGCATCAGCCAGGCCGCCCCGGTACGGACCACCCAAAGGGTCCGTCCGCGCGTCCAAAAGCCGGACATCAGGGCCCCGGGCCCGCAATCGCTCGACGAATGCCCTGGTCGAGTCGGTCCGGACCACGCGCAGCCCGTGGGTCGGCAGATGATCGGCGTCCCGGCCCGGTCCGCTACCGACCTCCAGAACCATGCCCTCACCGATCAGAGCCACGCGACGATCCAGGAATCCCGGCACCGTCGGGCCAGGGCGCGCGCTCACGTCGACGTAGGTTCCGGCCGCAGCCTCGTAGGTGGCCAGGGTGATGTCGACCGGATCTTCCACCGTCTACTTCTATCGGCTGCGCACGCTGTCGGTAGAGACGTCCATGATCGTTGATGGAACCCGGTGGACGTGGCTATCACCCGACTCCAGCTTCCGGGTAGACCCGTTCCCTCGCTCGCAGCTGACGATCAGCAGCCCTGGCCGGCGCTTTCCGGGCCATCGCCGACGGCTTTCGCCAGCAGTGACTCCAGGCTGTCGAGTTCGTCGCCGGTGAGATTCTGCCGCAGGATGCTGCGTTTGCTGACCTCGGTAGCGATCCGGTCGCGCATGGCCATGCCCTCTTCGGTGAGGGCCAGCAGCTTCGTACGACGGTCGGTACCGGTGACACGCTCGATCAGGCCGCGTGACTCGAGCTGGTCGGCCAGTGTCGTGACATAGGAACGGTCGCAATTCATCTGCTCGGCCAGGTCACGCATCGGCGCCGGGTCGCTCAGCTGCACCAGGGCCCGGGCCGACTGGGGCGACAACCCGTACCCGGCGACGGTTTCGGCGAAGTCCTGATGAACGTGACGTAGGCCCAGCGTGAGCAGATGCACCATGCGGCCGATCTGCGCGGCGCCGCCCCCGGCCTCGGTCATGCGAACAGGCTACTCCATGGATTCAATAGTTGACCGGCTCAACGATCGGACGCATAGTTAATGCGTGAATCGGTCAACCATTGATCGAGTCACGCACTTGCCGATCCGAGGAGATCCCGCGCCATGCCGTCCCCCTTCAGCCCGTTCCAGCTGGGCCGTCACACCCTGACCAACCGCATCGCGATGGCCCCGATGACCCGCAGCCGGGCCCCGGGTGAGGTGGCGAACGATCTGCTCACCACCTATTACGCCCAGCGCGCCGGTGCGGGGCTCGTGATCACCGAGGGCACCCAGCCGTCCGTGGTGGGCCAGGGCTACCCCGATACCCCGGGCCTGCACTCCGACGAGCAGGTCGAGTCCTGGCGCCAGGTCACCGACGCCGTGCACGAGGCCGGGGGCGTGATCTTCGCCCAGCTGATGCATGCCGGGCGGGTCGGCGACCCCGATCTGCTTCCTGGCGACCTGATTCCGGTCGGTCCCTCGGCGGTGGCCGCGCAGGGGCAGATCTACACCCACGCCGGGCCCAAGCCGTTCTCCACGCCTCACGCCCTGACCGAAGACGAAATTCATCAGACCATAGATGATTTCGCGGATGCGGCGGCCCATGCCGTCCAGGCCGGGTTCGACGGGGTCGAACTGCACGGCGCCAACGGCTATCTGATCCAGCAGTTCCTGGCCTCCAACGCCAACCAGCGCACCGACGGATGGGGCGGCAATGTCGAGGGCCGCATCCGTTTCGCCGTCGAGGTCGCCCACGCGGTGGCCGCAAAGATCGGTGGCGAGCGGGTGGGACTGCGGATCTCCCCGTCCAGCACACTGCACGACGTCATCGAGGACGAGCTCGAACTGACCTACAAGTCCCTGCTGGCCGGTATTTCCGCGCTGGACCTGGCCTACCTGCACATCATGGAAGCTCCGGCGCAGCGCGAGCTCACCCGTGAACTGCGTGCCCAGTGGCCCGGCACCCTGATCCTCAACCCGAACACGTACCCCGCTTCAACCGGGCCCGAGGCACTGACCCTGATCGAAGACGGCACCGCAGACCTCATTTCCTTCGGTGCGATGTTCCTGGCCAACCCCGACCTGCCGGTGCGGCTACGCGCCGGTGGCCCGTACAACACCCCCGACCCGGCAAACTTTTTCGGCGGTGACCACACCGGATACACCGACTACCCCGCCCTGACCTGAGCCGAGGGCCAGGCGGGACCCTCGCCGGCCGCGCCACCGGTCGTACCTGAACCTTCAGGCTGTCGGTGAAACAACAGTTGCCGCTGACCGAAAGTCATTTCGGCCCTGTCGATGACCAGATGGCTCACGTGTGCAGGTCGGGGCCGATGAGCCGCACCGCGCTCAGCAGGTCGTCGCGGCTGCGGCGGCGGGTGTCGGTGCGCACGACGAACTCGCCGAGGTCGGCGGCCATGGCCAGGGTGCTCACCTCGATGACCCGGCGCTGCTGGGAAGCGATGCGGCGCGAGGTCAGCACCGACGCGGCCGCCGATATCCCGAGGATCTGGGCACGCCGGGGACCGGCTCTGGTCACCGTGACCTGGAAGACCGCGTCATCCGGGATGGGCTGCCCGAACTCTTCTCCTTCGGGGGCGCTCCGGCGGGCGGCGGCGACCTGCGTGTGGGCGTCCAGGACCGCCAGCACGCGCCCGCCCACGCGCACGGCCCGGGTGGAGGCCACCACCAGCGGCGCGGTCGTCGCGGATTCGGTCGGGGTGACGCGTGCGGTGGGCAGGCGTGCGGACCGGGGCGGCCAGGGCGGGAAAAGGGCCCGCAGGGCGTCGGGGACGGGTACGACCAGCGCCTCCAGCAGTTCCTCGGTGACGACCACGTCGTCGCTGAAGGCCCGGATCTCCGCGACGTGAGCCAGGGCGCCGAACCGCGTGCCCCGCACGGCCTCGTTGTTCGTCTCCTGGGGCGCGAACGTTCCGGCCCCCGGTCGGCGGACGACGTGCCCGGCCGCCGCGAGCTCGGCCAGCGCCCGGCGGACCGTTGTCCGGCTCACCGCCAGTTCGGCGGCGAGCTGCAGCTCCGTGGGGAGCTGACGACCGTCGCAAGTCCCGAGGTACCGGGCCCTGAGCTCGTCGGCGATCTCCTCGTAGCGCAGCTTGGCCATCCGGCGAAGATACCCATCGGGTACCCATTGAGGTCATCCCCCCTTCCGATGCGCCGGTGGTGTTCGCTACGTGGCTCCAGGACAAGGACGGAGAACCATGACCACCCCCGACGCAACGGCCCCCGCGACCAGGACGGCCACCACGATGCTCACCGCCTCGGCGGTCGGTCGCCTGCCCCAGGCGATGAGTGCACTGGCCGTCGTGCAACTGGTGGTCGGCGGCGGAGGCACGTACTCGCTGGCCGCCGCGGCCACGTCGGCCTTCGTCCTGGCCGGGACGCTGGGGCAGCCGGTGCTGGGACGCCTGGTGGATCAGAGCGGACGCCCTCGTCCGGTGCTCATCGGTTCAGCGGTCCTTTCGGCGGGCGCGCTGTTGCTGTTGGCCGGGCCGGTGGAGACCGCCCCGGCGGTCCTGGCGGCAGCAGCACTGGCCGGCTTCATGTCGCCGCCACTGGAGCCGACCCTGCGGGGGTTCTGGCCCCGTCTGTTCCCGGAGCCTGACCACCTGCACCGCGTTTACAGCGCGGACGCCGCCGTCCAGGAAGTCCTGTTCATCGTCGGTCCGCTGCTCACGGTTCTCGCGGTCTCCTCCTTCGGTGCGCCGGGCGCCGTTCGCCTCATGGGCCTGTTGGGTCTGCTCGGGACGGTGCTGTTCTGCCTGCACCGCCGCCCCGCGGCGGCCTGGAACGCCGCCCGACGCCACCGCGCGGTGCGTCACCCCTCGCCCCTACGGATCCAGGCCCTGCGGGTGCTCGTCGTGGCCCAGGCCAGCGCCGGTCTGCCGATCGGTGTCCTGACCATCACCGCCACCACGCACGCAGAGCGTGCCGGCGTCGCGGCGGCCGCCGGCTGGGGACTGGCGGCGAATGCGACGGGGGCACTGCTGGGAGCCCTGCTCATCGCCGCGTTCCCCCTGCCCTGGGAGGCGGAGGTGGCGCTCCGGCGATTGCTCTTCGTCCTGGCGCTGCTGTACCTGCCGACGGCCGCCGTGGCTCTGCCCACGGCGGGGTGGCTGGCGTGCGCCTTCCTCTCCGGCCTCGGCCTGCCACCGCTCCTGACCCAGGTCTTCACCCTCGTCGGGCGCACAGCACCCGGTGACATCGCCACGGAGGCCAACGCCTGGGTGGTCAGCGCCTTCAGCGTAGGCATCGCGGCCGGGACCCTCCTGGCCGGCCTAGCGGTACAAGCCTCGCCCGGCCAGGGCATCCTCGTCGCCGTCATCGGTGCCTGCGTGCTCACGGCCGCCGGTGGCGGGCAGGCCCGTCCCCGGCGTCTGACGGTGAGCCGGGACGAGGCCGAAACGCTTGCGCCGTCACAGCGATAGCGCCAGGACTCCGGCCTGCATTCCGCCCCGGCCGTGCCCAGTGAGGGGAATCCTGCGCCCACGAACCGCTCCACCCGCATCGTCTTCGCCGTCCTGACCTATCGCACCGTCAGTAGCACGTCCTGCGTCTGACCGATCGGGTGGAGGGGAATCGGCCGGCAGCAGGGCAGCGGTCCACGGGCATGAGTGAAATTGGACTCGGATCAACAACTCCCGAACAGGGGTGAGCCCACAGCAACAGAGGGTCTGACCGGACGTCCGGTCAGGCTTTCTGCGTTCGAGGCAGATCGGCCCCCGTGCATCATCGCCCGGTCAGCCCTTCGACCAATGTCGCTGTCGGGCGGCCGATCAGACGGACGAGGTCGTCGCCGGTGCGGGCGAACAGGCCACCGGCGATGGCCTCGTCCAGACCGACCAGGAACCCGGCCGTCGCCTCGTCCATCCCCGATCCCACCAGCATCGAGTTCAGCTCGCCGGGCGTCACCGGGGTGTAGGTGACCTCGCGTTCCAGGACGACTGACATGGCCTGGGCGATGTCCGCGTACGTGAAATCGGTGTCACCCGAAAGGTTGTAGGTCACCTTCTCGTGCCCGCCGGTGGTGACGACGCTCGCGAGGGCGTCGGCGAGATCCTTCCGGCTGACGGCCGCGATGACGGCGTCGCCGACCGCGGCCGCCAGCACCCCGGTGTGGCGGGGCCCGGCCATCGCCTGAAGGTAATTCTCGATGTACCAACCGTTCCGAAGAATCGTGTAGGTGACGCCGGAGGCGATCAGGGCTTCCTCGGTGGCCTGGTGGTCGGCCCCGATCGCGAAGCGGACGTCGTCGGCCCGCAGTCCGCTCGTGTAGTACACGTGCTCCACCCCAGCCTTCGCGGCGGCATCGATGACGCCCGTGTGCTGCTCGAGCCGGTGGGAGTCTCCACCGGAGATCAGGACGATCCGGCGGTGGCCGGCCACGACGTCCACCGTTTGATCCCGGTCGGACAGATCCACTCTGGCCGTGGCGAAACCGGATCGGCCCAGCTCCTGGAGACGTTCGGGGTTGCGGCCGGCCGCCGTCACCGTCGCCGGATCGATCCCCCGGGCGATCAGGGCCTCCAGCACGTGTCCCCCGAGGGCGCCGGTCGCCCCGAGGACGAGCACCGTCGGCTCAGCCACGGTCGTGGAGGGTGATCTGGTAGCCGTCGAGGTCGGCGAAGGTGAAGGTGCGGCCGAAAGGACCGTCGATCGGGGCGGACACGATCGTCGTGCCGGCTGCGACCAGGGCGTCGTGGATGGCCTGCACGTCATCGGCGTGCAGCCAGAGGGCGGCGCCGATCCCGGGCTGGGTCACCGCGTCGAGGTCGACACCGGGCACCAGATCCCGCAGGGCGAAGGTGATCGGCCTGGTCTCGAAGACCACGGCGTGCGGAGGGCCCGCCGGCGATCGGACGAGGCCGAGGTACTGCTCGTAGAACGCCGCGGACCGTTCGAGGTCGCGTGCCTGCAGAGAGATGAAGTCGGGACCCGTGACGGCCATAGTGAAACTCCTTCGTCGTGTCAGCGTGTTGACACACATGAAGCTATGTCAGAGACCTGACACGAGTCAAGGCGGCCTGGGAGTGACTCCGGAGACGACGCCGGGTAGCGGCCCGGGCCCTCCACCTCCGAACTGGTCCCCGAAGCCATCGTTCTGGGATTCTCGTCCGGTGACCGCAACGAAGCTTCCGGACTACGCCCATCACTCAGCAGCGGAGGACGAGAACCGTCGAGGAGCCCACCGCTCGAGGACCAGAACAGTCTCCGCCGTTCTGCCGGTCATCGCGGGCGTCGCTGTCGTGCTGCTGTCGATCGGCGCACTGTCCGTCGTCATCGGCAACCACCGCTCCGGGGCGGGCGACAGCTCGACCTCCGGCCATGCACTGACCGAGGACAACAGCACCGGGAGCAACAGCACCGAGGAGAGCAGCACCGACGCCACAGCGAAGCCCACCGCGAGTGCCGATACCGACGAAACACCTGCTTCGAACGGCAGCGCGGCCACGGCGGACACCTCCGTCGAGGTGGTCATCCTCAACTCGCTCAGCGTCAATGGTCTGGCCGGGCGGTACCGGTCCAAGCTCGAGGACAAGGGCTGGACCATTTCCCTGGTCGATGACGCCAAGAGCCGAAACCTGTCGGTCAGCAAGATCTACTACGAGGACGCCGACATGCTGGGGACCGCCCGGGCCGTCAGGAAGACCATCGGGGGCATCGGTGAACTCACCGAGAATGCGACGGTCTATCCGGGCCGCGTGACGGTGGTGCTCGGGCAGGACGCCCAGTAGGAGGGAACTGTCAGATCCAGCTGGGCAGCAGCATCCGGTTGTGCCAGTCGCCGTACGGGATCACCTGCGCCGTGTAGATCGGCAGGAGGAACCAGAAGCCCAGCACGGCCAGCATGATGACGGCTCCGGCGATCCAGGCGCCGTCGCGGCGGCGTTTTCCGGAGTCGTGGGGGCGGCCGAGCATCAGCCCGAGCACGTAGACCAGGGCGAGTACGACCCACGGGGTGAAGGCGATCGTGTAGAAGGTGAAAATGGTCCGCTGCTGGTACTGGAACCAGGGCAGGTACCCGGCGACCAGCCCGGCCAGTACCGCTCCGGCGCGCCAGTCGCGGTGCAGGGCCCAGCGGAACAGCAGCACGACGATGCCGAGGGTGGCGCCCCACCAGATCACCGGGTTGCCGAGGGCCGTGATGGCCTGGGAGCAGGTGTCGACCGTGCAGCCCAGCTCACCGCGCTGGGGCGACTCGTAGTAGAAGGCGGTCGGGCGGCCCATCACGATCCACGACCAGGGGTTGGCCTCGTACCGGTGCGGGACGCCCAGGTTGATGTTGAATTCCCACATCTGCCGGTGGTAGTGGATCAGGCTGCGCAGGGCCGGCGGAAGCCCGCCGATGCCCTGATCGGGGTTGTCCCGCGCCCAGTTCCGACCGTAGCCGTCGGTGGACAGGAACCAGCCGGTCCAGGACAGCAGGTAGGTGGCGGTCGCGACGAGGAGCATGGCCAGGCCGGACAGCGCGCCCCACACCACCGAGCCGGCGAACCAGTGCCGCAGCCCGACGGTCCGGCGCGCGCCCGCGTCCCAAAAAATGATCATGAGACCGAAGACCAGCGCGAAGTACAGGCCCGACCACTTCGTCCCTACGCACAGGCCCAGACAGACCGCCGCGGCGATGCGCCACCGGCGCACACCCATCCACCAGCACCAGGAATCGGACGCCCGTTGTTCCCGACCGCCCGCGAACTCGGCGATCGAGCGCCGAGCCAGCCGTCGGCGTCCCACATCCCGATCCACCACCAGG
>NZ_JAJOMA010000046.1 GCF_021129235.1 Kineosporia mesophila | reverse complement strand
CTCCCCCCCCCCCTCCCCCCCCCCCCCCCACCCCCCCCCCCCCCCCCCCTCCCCCCCTCACTCCCCCCCTCCCCCACTCCCCCCCTCACTCCCTCACTCCCTCACCCCCTCACTCACTCACCCCCTCACTCCCCCACCCCCTCGCCCCCTCACTCCCCCATTCCCACTCTCCAATCCTCCGCACCTCACTCCCCTGTATCCCCACACCACATCCCGCACCACTCCCCACACCACATCCCCGCACCCCTCGCCCGCACGCCACGGCCTGTTATCGCACCCCTCCGGATTGCGTGCATTTCTTGCGCCGGAACCGCAACGAATGCGCACGATCCCGAAACGACACCGCAACGGCACCGCGACAACTCCGCGCGATCGCCTCCATGACCGGCCACCCCGCCAGAAGTAGTGCAACAATCAACTATGCGAGCTCTGCAGAGGATGGGATTCCTGACGATCGGGCTGTTCGACGAGGCCGACCCGCGGGCCGGTCACGAGTCGACGTTGCGGATCATCGAGCTCGGTGAGCAGCTCGGGTTCGACAGCGCCTGGCTGCGGCACCGGCACCTGCAGTTCGGTATCTCCTCCCCGGTCGCCGTGCTGGCCGCCGCCTCACAGCGGACCAGCCGCATCGAGCTGGGCACCGCCGTCACGCCGCTGGGCTGGGAAAACCCTCTGCGCCTGGCCGAGGACTGGGCCACGGTCGACATCCTCTCCGGCGGCCGGCTGAACCCCGGGCTGAGTGTGGGCCCGCCAATGTCCTACGACACGGTGAAAGACGCGCTCTATCCGGACACCGCTGACGTGGAAGACTTCTCGTACGAACGGGTGAAGCGGCTACTCGGGTTCATCCGCGGCGAGAAGGCCTCCGACTTCAGCGGCGCGCGGGCATTCGAGGAGTTCTCCGACCACGTGCAGCCGCACGCCGCGGGGCTGAGCGAGCGGCTCTGGTACGGCGGTGGCAGCCTGGGCTCGGCCCGGTGGGCGGGCGAGAACGGCATGAACTTCCTGACCAGCAGCGTGGTGAAGGCCGAGAATGCGGCGCCGGACTTCGCGCAGATCCAGCTGAGCCACGTGCAGGCCTTCCGCGCAGCCCATCCGCTGGGCGAGAAGGCTCGCGTGTCACAGGGTCTCGTGGTGATCCCGACCGACTCGGCGACGCCCGAGCAGGTGGCGAAGTACCAGGCGTACGTGGACCGGCGCACGCCGCGCACGACGCAGCCGCAGGGCCCGGCGCAGATCCTGTTCGCCCCTGACCTCATCGGCACGAGCGAGCAGATCGCGCAGCAGCTGCACGCGCACGCGGCCTACGCGCAGATCGACGAGGTCGCGTTCGCGCTGCCGTTCAGCTTCGAGCACGACGACTACGTGCAGATCCTCACCGACATGGCCACGAAGCTCGGCCCGGCCCTGGGATGGGCTCCCCGGGGCTGAGTTTCAGTAGCCACACCCACCGTGTGGTGCACCGTGGCGAGCATCAGGTGCGCCACGTCGGCCCGGGAGATCGACAGCCCGCCCCGGACGATCTGGTCCAGAGCGGTGCGGTAGGTCCCGGTGAGCGGGCCGTCCGTGCGACGCGGGGGACGCACCGGCGTCCGGTCGAGCCCGCTGTCGCGCAGGTCCTCCTCCATCACGGCCAGGTCCGCGTAGTGCTCGCGCAGGATCCGGCGGATCAGGGGGCGAGCAGGTACCGGGTCGCAGGAGCGTCACCCGGGTCGTGCCGGGGCGGCGGGTACGGGCGGCCCGGGGTGGCGAAGGGGGCGATCGGCGGCGCTGACCACGACCGGCCGCTGCGCGCCGGCGGCCTGCAGAGCCGCGACCACCACCCGCGGGCCCCGGGACACGACCCCGGCGTCCGCCCGGGTGCGGGGACCGGGACCGGAGAGCACCGCGTCCACACTCGTGACCGCGGCCTCGAGCTCCGGCGCCGGGCCACTCAGATCGACCCGCACGGCCTTCCGGACGGCCGTGAGTTTGCCCGGGTCCCGGACGACGGCGGTGACCTCGTGCCCCGCCGCGACCGCCAGGTCCGGCCGGGACCCGGCCGGCTCCTCCGGTGGCGCTGACGACGGCGAGTTCCACGGGCGCCTCCGGTGGTCCGCGACCACTACTGCTCAAGCGAGATCGCACGGTCCGGACGGTGCCATCGTGCCCGTCGTCCACCGCATCCCGGGTGGGGAACTGCGGACTCGTCCGGGACCTGCGGTTTGCCCGCCCACCCCCGGCGCAGGCACAGCCATGGACTTTCGGCCCAGGGGAAGCCGGGCGGCCCAGCTCACAGCCGGGGGCATTCCGCACCTTCTGAACATCTGGTGATCCTTGTACTACTGAGGTGTCGCTGATCGCCGATGATCGGATCTGCCTGTGTCTGAAACCCCGCCCCCGCTGCGCATCGGGGTCGTCGCCGAGTCCTCCCCCGGCGAGACCCGGGTCGCCGCCACCCCCAAGACCGTCGAGCAGCTCGTCGCGCTCGGCTACGACGTGCTCCTGGAGGCCGGGGCCGGCGCCCTGTCCTCCTTCACCGACGAGGCCTTCGCCCGGGCCGGGGCCCGGGTGACGCCGCGGGCCCAGGCCTGGGACGCCGACCTCGTTCTCAAGGTCAACGCCCCCACCACGCAGGAGATCGCCCGGCTGCGCGAGGGCGCCACCCTGGTGTCGCTGATCGCCCCGGCGCTGAATCCCACCCTGCTCGAGCAGCTCTCCACCCGGCACCTCACCGTGCTGGCCATGGACGCCGTGCCCCGCATCAGCCGCGCGCAGTCGCTGGACGTGCTCAGCTCGATGGCCAACATCGCCGGGTACCGGGCCGTCATCGAGGCCGCCAACCTCTTCGGCCGGTTCTTCACCGGTCAGGTGACAGCGGCGGGCAAGGTCCCCCCGGCGAAGGTGCTCGTGGCCGGGGCCGGGGTGGCGGGGCTGGCCGCGATCGGCACGGCCAGCAGTCTGGGCGCGGTCGTGCGCGCCACCGACCCGCGGCCCGAGGTCGCGGAACAGGTCGGTTCGCTCGGGGGAACCTTCCTGCCGGTGCCAGCAGAGGACGCGGACGGTCGCCGCAGTAGCGACGGTTACGCCCGCACGACCTCCCCCGACTACGACGCGCGGGCCGAGCAGCTCTACGCCGAGCAGGCCGCCGACGTCGACATCGTCATCACGACGGCCCTGATCCCCGGCCGACCCGCGCCCCGCCTGCTCACCGCCGCGCACGTCGCGTCGATGCGGCCCGGCAGCGTGATCGTGGACATGGCCGCCGCGCAGGGCGGCAACGTGGAGGGGACCCGGGCCGGGGAGGTGGTCGTCACCGGGAACGGCGTCCGGATCATCGGTTACACCGATCTGGCCGGGCGCCTGCCGACCCAGGCCTCGCAGCTCTTCGGTACCAACCTCGTCAACCTGATGAAGCTGCTCACCCCCGGCCGGGACGGGCAGCTGGTGCTCGACCTCGACGACGTGGTGCAGCGGTCGATGACCGTGGTGCACGACGGGACCCTGACCTGGCCGCCACCGCCCGTCCCGGTCTCGGCGGCGCCCACAGCCGCAGCCGCACCACAACCCGTTGAGGTGAAAGCACCTTCGCCCCGGGGACCGGCCCGCACCTACGCCACCGTCGGCGTGGTGGGCATGCTGGTCTTCCTCCTGGCCGCCTTCTCCCCGGCCCAGCTGATCGGCAACCTCACGGTCTTCGCCCTGGCCGTGGTGATCGGCTACTACGTGATCGGCAAGGTGCACCACGCCCTGCACACCCCGCTGATGTCGGTGACGAACGCGATCTCCGGCATCATCGTGGTCGGCGCGCTGCTCCAGATCGGCCACGAAGACCTGCTCGTCACGGTGCTCGCGGCCCTCGCCGTGTTCCTGGCCTCCGTCAACATCTTCGGCGGCTTCGCCGTGACCCGGCGCATGCTCGGCATGTTCTCGAAAGGCTGATCCCGATGACCGCCGAAAGCGCCGCCCAGGCCGCCTACATCGTCGCCGCCCTGCTGTTCGTCCTCAGTCTGGCCGGTCTCTCCCGGCACGAGACCTCGCGCTCCGGAGCGCTGTCCGGGATCATCGGCATGGGCCTGGCCCTGATCGCCACCGCCGGGCTCGCCCTCGACCGCCTCGACCTGGGCTCCGGGAAAGCCGTCACCGGGGTCCTGCTGACGGTCGTGGCGGTGGCCGGGGGCGCCGTGACCGGGTTGTCCCGGGCCCGCCGCGTCGAGATGACGGCGATGCCCGAACTTATCGCCGTGCTGCACAGTTTCGTCGGCCTGGCCGCGGTGCTGGTGGGCTGGAACGGTTATCTCCAGGTCGAGCACGCCGGCGCCGCGCAGACCGAGGTCGCCGCCGACCTCCTGACCATCCACCACGCCGAGGTCTTCATCGGGGTCTTCATCGGTGCGGTGACCTTCACCGGGTCGATCGTGGCCTACGGAAAACTGGCCGGACGCATCCGCTCGGCACCCCTGACCCTGCCCGGCAAGAATGCCCTGAACATCGGCGCACTGGTATCTTTCGGGGCACTGACGGTGGCGTTCACCGCGTCCCCCAGTTTGCCTCTTCTGATCGCCGTCACCGTGATCGCCCTGGCCCTGGGCTGGCACCTGGTCGCCTCGATCGGCGGCGGGGACATGCCGGTCGTGGTGTCGATGCTGAACTCGTACTCCGGCTGGGCGGCTGCCGCGTCGGGGTTCCTGCTGAACAACAACCTGCTGATCGTCACCGGCGCCCTGGTCGGATCTTCCGGCGCGTACCTGTCGTACATCATGTGCCAGGCGATGAACCGGTCGTTCCTGTCGGTCATCGCCGGCGGATTCGGCAGCCAGGCAGCCCTTCCCGACAGCCGCGACTACGGCGAGCACCGCGAGGTCCTGGTCGAGGACGCCGTGCAGCTGCTCAAGGAGGCGCGGTCAGTCATCATCACGCCGGGCTACGGCATGGCGGTGGCGCAGGCCCAGGCGGGTGTGGCCGACCTGACCCGGCGGCTGCGGGACCGCGACATCGAGGTGCGGTTCGGCATCCATCCGGTCGCGGGGCGCCTGCCCGGGCACATGAACGTGCTGCTGGCCGACGCGAAGGTGCCCTACGACATCGTTCTCGAGATGGACGAGATCAACGACGACTTCGCGTCCACCTCGGTGGTACTCGTCATCGGGGCGAACGACACGGTGAACCCGGCGGCCCTGGACGATCCCGGCAGCCCCATCGCCGGCATGCCGGTGCTGAGGGTGTGGGACGCGCAGAACGTCATCGTGTTCAAGCGCTCCATGGCCGCCGGGTACGCCGGCGTGCAGAACCCGCTGTTCTTCCGGGAGAACACCCAGATGCTCTTCGGCGACGCGCGGCAGCGGGTCGAGGAGATCGTGCGGGCCCTGTGATGTCGACTTAGTCTGGGTTCTCGCAGCATCCCCGACGAGCAGGGAGCGTTTGATGGCGATCACCCGCGAAGAGGTCATGCAGGAACTGCTGGAGGCGATGAATCGTCAGGCCTCCACCCCGAGTTCACTGGGCGGTTCCAACTCCACGGCGGTCAAGACCTTCGCGGAGGCCTATCAGATCCTCCATGCGTGCAAGGACGATTAGAGGACCTGGGCGCGGTGGCTCTGGGCCGGCTCGCCCGGCCCAGGGCCGTTGTGGTGCGGGATCCGCGGACCGAAACCCGCCACGACGTCCACCCGGGGCATGCCCTCGGCCTCGAAACCGAGCACGGCCAGCTGGCCCCGCTTCTGCATGTCCCGGATCGCCTTCTCGGTGCGGGCCTCGGAACCGCCCGGCGGGATGAACGCCCCGAACGGCTGCGGCCAATCGCCGATATTGTCGAACTCGCGGGCCTTGCTCAGGATGTGATCCTCGATAGTGACCATGACCACACGGTAATCACGGGCCCCGCAGTCTCAACCGCAGCCATCCGGACGGGCTAAGGCTTACGCCCGACGCCGGCGATCACATAACTGGACGAGGGGTCCACGCCGACCTCGTCGGGCCAGTCCGGACGCCATTGCGGCACCCAGACCAGGCCCGGGTCGACCAGCGGCCAGCCGTCCAGGAGCTCCTGCACCCGGCCCCGCGTGCGCACCGTGATCGGGTTGGCCGAACGGTAGACGCCGAGCACCTCCTGGCCCTTGCCCTCGAGCTTCTCGTCCAGGCTCCCGGCCCCGGGCACCTGGTCGAGACGGGCGTCGTAGCCGTGCGAGAGCACCAGGTGGCTGCCGGGCGCCGCGACGCGGTGGTAGGCGGCGATCGCCTCTTCCGGCCGGTCGGACTCGGGGATGAAGTGCAGCACGGCCACCATCAGGAACGCGACCGGTTCGGAGAAGTCGATGAGCCCCGTCAGGCGCGGGTCGCTCAGCACGTCGTGCGGGTTGCGCAGGTCGGCGTTGATCACCGTGGCGTTGCCGACGTCGTGCAGGATCAGCTCGCTGTGGGCGACCGCGATGGGGTCGAGGTCCACGTAGACCACACGAGCATCAGGAGCCTCACGCTGGGCGATCTCGTGCACGTTGCCCACGGTCGGGATGCCCGAGCCGAGGTCGACGAACTGGCGGATGCCCTGCTGCACCAGGTAGCGCACGGCCCGGTGCAGGAACGCCCGGTTGGCCTGGGCATTCGTCTCGGCCGAGGGGTGCAGCTCGAGGATGCGGCGGGCCATCTCCCGGTCGGGCGCGAAATTGTGCGCCCCACCGAGGAAGTAGTCGTAGACCCGCGCCGCCGACGGCGTGGTCAGATCGATGTTGCCGGGCGCCCAGTCCGGGTGCTCCTCCATGCCGGTCTCTCCCCTGATCGCAGCCCTGAATTCCGTCATACAGCCCGAAATGGACTCTAGCGCGGGTGGGGGAACCCGTCTCGACAACCCGCCGGGACGGGCGCACTCTGCTGGACGAGGGCTGCACGGGAGCTTCGCCGGGGAGGGCACATGAAAGACGTCCAGGAACTTCAGGACCGGCTCGACCACCTGGGCCGGACCATCGCCGAGGCCCAGGAGGCCGCGAAGAAGCTGGCCCGGGCCAAGGTCATCGACCACCCCCTGATCCCCCGCCCGCGCCGCAACCCAAAAGACGAGCTGTTCCGCGACTTCTAGGGCCTGTCCTGCGGATCACGCCGGACGCGTCCGGACGGCCCACCGGGCGCCCCGCAGTAGGCGATGATCCGCAGGACAGGACCCAGGGCGTCAGGCGGCCTGTTCGCTGCGCTCCGCCGCCCAGGCGCTGCGGTAGGGCGGGTAGGTCGCGATCAGCTCGTCGTGCGTGCCCCGGGCCACGACCGAGCCGTGGTCGACCACCAGCACCTCGTCGGCCAGGGCCAGCGGGGAGAGCCGGTGGGTGACGACCACCGCGGTCTGCCCGGCCCGGGATGATCCCAGGACCTCGGCGACCAGGTCGTCTGCGGTGGCCGGGTCGAGGTGCTCGGCGGGCTCGTCCACCAGCAGCACCGGGGCACCGCTGACGAACGCCCGGGCCAGCAGCAGCCGGCGCCGGATCCCGCCCGAGAGCAGATGGGTGCCCGCGCCCTGACCGGGTCCGGCCGGGTCACCGACCACCACGTCGAGGCCGGTGCCCGACGCCCCGTCGGTCAGCCCCTCGATCCACTCCCCCAGACCGGCCCGGCCCAGGGCCTCGACCAGGTCCTCGTCACTCGCGTCCTTCTTGGCCACGCGCAGGTTCTCGCGCACCGTGGTGCCGAAGACGTGGGAGTCGTCCGCCGTCAGGTGCACCAGGGCGCGCAGGCTGCGGGTGTGCACGTCGGCCAGGTCGATGCCGTCGCCGACGTCGGTGCCGTCCATCAGCATGTGCCCCTGCGCCGCGGGCAGCAGACCCGCCAGGGTGCGCAGCAGCGTGCTCTTGCCCTGCCCGCTCGGCCCGACCACGGCGATCCGGCGGCCGGGCGCCAGGTCGAGATCGACGCCGCGCACGGCCGGTTCGCGTCCGGGCCAGCCCGCGGCCAGGTTCTGCGCGCGCAGGTGCAGCCCGGGCAGCTCCCGCACCACGCGCAGTCCCCGGCTCGCCGGGAGACCGCCGATCGGCACCGGGCGGGCCTGCACCTCCAGGGTGCGCCGCCCGTCCGGGACGGGGGCCTCCAGCATCGGGGCCACCCGGCGCGCCGCCTGCGCGGCACGCACCAGGCTGACGGCCGCGGCGGGCAGCACCGCGACCACCTCGGCCAGCGCCAGGGGCACGAAAGTCAGCACGGCGAGGGCGACCTCACGGATGCGCCCGTCGGCCACGGCCTGCGTGCCGACGACCAGGCAGCCGAGCACGGCCGCCGACATCACGGCCGAGCCGAGCCCGGCGGCCCCGGCGGCCGGGCGGGCGGCCCGGTCCAGGCCGGCGGACAGCCGGTCGTCGCTGCGGGCGATCTGCGCCACCTGCTCGGCGGTGCGGCCGCTGACCGTCAGTTCCGGCAGGTTGTCGAAGAGGGCCAGCACGTTCTCCGACATCTTGGTCCGTGCCTGTGCGGTGCCGATCACGTCGCGCCGCCCACCGATTCCGGCCACGTAGGGCACGGCGACGATGGCCATGAGAGTCGTTGCCGCCAGGATCATCCCGGCCTCGGGCAGGATCATCCAGAGCGCCACCACCGAGGCGGCCGCCGTGATCAGCGCGGTGAAGAAGGGCAGCACACCGCGTACGATCACGTCGCCGAGCTCGTCCACGTCGGCGCCGAGGCGGGCGAGCAGATCGCCGCGCTTCAGGCCGGCCGCGACGGTCTGGTCGGCCGCGGCGAGCCGGGCGAACAGGATCTCGCGCAGCCGCACCACGCCCCGCAGGGCCACGTCGTGGGAGATCAGCCGCTCGGCGTACCGCAGCACGCCGCGGCCGATCCCGAACGCCCGCACCCCGACGATGGCGACCATCAGGAAGAGGATGGGCGGCTGCTGCGCGGCCCGGGTGATCAGCCAGCCGGAGACCCCGAGCAGGGCGATCGAGCAGGAGACGGCGGCCGCCCCGGTCACGGCACCGAGCAGGAGCCGCCACGGGTCGGGACGCATCTGGCCGAGCACTCCGAGCAGCGCGGCGGGGCCGGTCAGGCCGCCGCTCGGGCCGGCCGGCTCCCCGGCCCGGCCGCCGCTCGGGCCGGCCGGCCCCCCAGCCCGGTCACCGGCCGCGGCACCGGTCCGGGCGGCCTGGTCCCGCGGGCCGACCCGGCCCTCGCTCTTCTCGCCGGTCATGCCGGGACTCCCATCTGCGAGCCGGTTTCCAGACCGGGCGAAACGTTTCCACTGACGTCGATCGTGCGGTCGGCCGCGGCGACCAGCGCCGGGCGGTGGGCCACCATCACGACGGTGCGGCCCCGGCTGCGCAGCTCCCGCAGCAGGGCCAGCACGGCCTGTTCCGACCCCGCGTCGAGGTGGGCGGTCGGCTCGTCGAGCACGACCAGCGGGGCCTCGCTCAGCAGCAGCCGGGTGAGGGCCAGGCGCTGACGCTGACCGGCCGACAGGCCGGTGCCACCCTGACCCACCCGGGAGTGCCACCCACCGGGAACGGTGCGCACCACGTCCTCAAGGCCGGTGACCGCCGCGGCCCGCGCCACCTGCGCATCGGTGGCCGAAGGGCACAACAGGCGGACGTTCTCGTCGAGGGTGCCGGGGACGATCACCGGATGCTGCGGGCACCAGGCGATCTGGTTCCACCAGCTCTCCGGCTCGACGTCGGCGAGCTTCAGCGAACCCGGCAGCCGCACCGCCCCCGAGGTGGGCTCCCGCAGGCCCAGCAGGACCGCGACGGCGCTGCTCTTGCCGCAGCCGCTGGGCCCGGTGAGCGCGACGACCTCGCCGGGACGTACGGAGGCGGTGAGGTTCCCGGGGGTGGCGACGGGGACACCGGGATGCTGCACGGTGACGCCGTCGAACAGGAGGGTGGCGCGGGTCAGGTCGGGCGCGGGCGTGGTGCCACGCCCGGCGACGGGACGTTCCAGCACGTCGAACGCCTGCTGGGCCGCGGCCAGACCGTCCTGGCTGGCGTGGAACTGGGTGCCGACCGCGCGCAGCGGGGCGTAGACCTCGGGGGCCAGCAGCAGCACGGCCAGGCCGGTCTGGAGGTCGAGCGTGCCGTGCACCAGGCGCAGGCCGATGCCGACCGCCACCAGGGCCACCGACAACGTCACCAGGATCTCCAGCGCCAGGGCCGAGAGAAAGGCGGTACGAAGGGTTTTCATCGTGGCGCGGCGGTGGGCGTCACCGGCGGCGCGCACCCGCTCGCGCTGGGCGCCGGCCGTGCCGAGCGCCCGCAGCGTGGGCAGGCCCGCGATCAGGTCGAGCACCTGTGTGCCCAGGCGCTGCAACGACAGCAGGCTGCGGTCGGAGGCGTCCTGGGTGGCCATGCCGATCAGGGCCATGAAGAACGGGATCAGCGGCAGGGTGAGAAGAATGGTGAGGCCGGCGAGCCGGTCCTCCCACCCGACCACGACCAGCACGGCCGGGGTCAGGGTGGATGCCAGCAGCAGCTGCGGCAGGTAACGGGTCAGGTAGCCGTCGAGGGCGTCCAGACCGCGGGTGGCGAGCAGGGCGAGATCCGCACCGGCCGCCTCCGGGGTGCGGACGGCGTGCCCGATCAGCCGCTCCCGCAACTGACGCACGACCGCGGTGGCGGCGCGGTGCCCGAAGCGCTCCTGCACCCCGGCGAGCACGGCCCGCAGGGCCAGCACGATCCCCAGCCCGACGACCTGCGGGCGGACGTCGGTGAAGGACAGTCCGTCCGTGGCGACACCGGCGACGATGTGGGCCAGGAGCAGCGACTGCACCACGAGGAGCGCGGTGGTCGCCACCCCCAGACCGGTGGTCAGGCCGACGTAGAGCCGGGCCGCGCGGGCCTGGCGCAGCAGCCGGGGATCGAGCGGGCGCATCAGACAGCAGCTTCCGTGGTGGTTGCCTTCTTGGTGTCCCAGGGCAGGCCGTGACCCGGCGGGATCTTCGCGACGCCGATGCGGTGCCGGAAGACCCAGTAGGTCCAGGCCTGGTAGAGGATCACGACCGGCGTCATCAGGCAGGCCACCCAGCTCATCACGACCAGCGTGTAGTGCGTGGACGAGGCGTTGTGGATGGTCAGCGAGAACGCGGTGCTGGTGGACGAGGGCATCACGTCGGGGAACAGCGAGCCGAACAGCAGCACGATCGCCGCAACGGTGGCGACGCTGGTGCTCGCGAAACCCAGCCCCTCCTTGTGCTTCAGGGCGCAGTACCCGGCGTTGATCAGGGCCAGCGCGGCGATCACGACCATCGCCCAGGTCCAGGCCCGGCCGTGGGCCAGCTGGGTCCAGACCGCGAACACCGCGGCCACGGCGATCGTCGGCAGGGCCAGCTTGGCACCCAGATCGATGGCCCGGGTGCGGATCTCACCCTCGGTGCGCAGGCCCAGGAAGAGTGCGCCGTGGAAGGCGAACAGCAGCAGGGTGGTCAGGCCGCCGAGCAGGCCGTACGGGTTGAGCAGGGTGAGAAGGTTTCCGGTGAACTGCTTGTCGGCGTCGATCGGCACGCCCGCGATGATGTTGGCGAAGGCCACGCCCCACAGCAGGGCGGGCACCACGGAGCCGAAGATGATCGCGCCGTCCCAGGTGCGGCGCCACTTGTCGCTCTCGATCGTGCCGCGGTACTCGAACGCCACCCCGCGGGCGATGAGGCCGGCCAGGATCAGCAGCAGGGGCAGGTAGAAGCCGGAGAACAGGGTGGCGTACCACTCCGGGAAGGCCGCGAAGATGGCGGCACCGGCGGTGATCAGCCAGACCTCGTTGCCGTCCCAGACCGGGGCGATGGTGTTGATCAGGACGCGGCGCTCGGTGTCGTTCCTCCCGAGGAAGGGCAGCAGCATGCCGACACCGAAGTCGAATCCCTCGAGGACGAAGTAGACGACCCATAAGACGGTGATGAGGATGAACCAGAAGGTGACGAGATCCACGACAGGACTCCGTATTTCAGTAGGCGAAGCTGAGCGGGCGGTCGGCGTCGTCGTGGTCGGATCCAGCCTCGACCTCGGGGGCGCCCGCCGCGGTGTACCGGCGGATCAGCCCGAACCAGACCACCGCGAGCGATCCGTACAGCAGGGTGAACACGACCAGCGAGGTGCCGACCGACCAGGGGCCCACCGTGGAGACGCCCTCGGATGTGAGCATCCGGATCGCCGGGTCGCCGGTCGGGTTGGGCGCGACCACCCAGGGCTGACGGCCCATCTCGGTGAACACCCAGCCGGTCAGGTTGGCCAGGAACGGCATCGGGATCGCGATCAGCGCGAACCGGCCGAACCAGCGGCCGGGGGTGCGGCCGCCGCGGGTGGCGAACAGGCCGATCGCGCCGAAGGCGGCGGCGATGACGCCGCACAGGATCATGAAGCGGAAGTTCCAGTAGGTGGATGCCAGCACCGGCACGTAGTCGGTGCCGTCGCCGTACTTCTCGGAGTACTCGGCCTGAAGGTCGTTGACGCCCTTGACCTCGGCGTTGAAGTCGCCCGTGGCCATGAACGAGTAGATGTACGGGATCGACACGGTGGTCACGTCACAGTGCCCGGGGCCCGGGTTGCCGATCGCGAACAGGCTGAATCCGGCGCCGGTCTCGGTGTCGCACAGGCCCTCGGCGGCCGCCATCTTCATGGGCTGCTGCTTGTACATCAGCTTGGCCTGGCCGTCACCGGTGAAGGCGACGCCGACCCCCGCGAGCAGCAGCACCACGCAGGCGAGCCGGAAGACGGGGCGGTACAGCTCCACCCCGGGGTGCCTGACGCCCTGGTCCTCGGCGAGGTCGGCCTCGGCCTGGAACCGGGCCTTGACCATCCACCAGCCGGCGATGCCCGCGACGAACGTCGCCGCGGTCATGAACGCCGCCGTGATCTGGTGCGGGAAGGCCCACAGCACCGTGCTGTTCGTCAGCAGGTCGCCGATGCTCGTCAGCTCGGCGCGACCCGACTCGGCGTTGAGCTCCACGCCGACCGGGTGCTGCATGAACGAGTTGGCCGAGAGGATGAAGAACGCGGAGAGGTTCACACCCAGCGCGGCCAGCCAGATGCAGGCCAGGTGGATCTTGCGGGGCAGGCGGTCCCACCCGAAGATCCAGGCGCCGATGAACGTGGACTCCAGGAAGAAGGCGAGCAGGCCCTCCATCGCGAGGGGCGCGCCGAACACGTCACCGACGAAACGTGAGTACTCGCTCCAGTTCATGCCGAACTGGAACTCCTGCACGATGCCGGTGACGACGCCGATCGCGAAGTTGATCAGGAAGAGCTTCCCGAAGAACTTCGTCATGCGCAGCCAGCGCTCGTCGTCGGTGCGGACCCACAGGGTCTGCATGATCGCGACCATCGGGGCCAGGCCGATGGTCAGGGGAACGAAGATGAAGTGGTAGACGGTGGTGACACCGAACTGCCATCGGGCCAGGTCGAGGGCGTCCATGGTGCCACCCTGCCCGCCGGTCGAGGGTCACCTGTAGTGACATAGGTCCCGCGCGGGCAGGGCCGGTACTACTCAGTCCATCGGGTCAGGTGGCCGGTCACCGCATCGATCAAGCGTAACGAGGCCAGCGAAAGTCCCGCGAAGAGCAGCGCCAGCACGATCATCTGATCGACGAGCGAGTAGACCAGGGTCTGGTTCAGGGCCCAGCCCAGGCCGGACTGGATGCCGTACAGCTCGGAGGCCAGGACGCAGGCCCAGGCGGTACCGGCCGCCAGCATCAGCGCTCCCCGCAGCTGGGGCAGGATCGCCGGGAGAACGACCCGGGTACGCAGCCGCACGGGTCCCAGCCCGAGCGTGCGCGGGTAGTCGGTGACGTGGGCGGGCAGATTGGCCACGGCGTTCGAGGTGGCCAGCAGCACCACCCAGAAGGCGCCGAACGTCACGAAGAGCACGCCGGCCCGGCCGGTCGCCCCGAACCACAACGTGAACAGCGGAGCCATCGCCAGCAGCGGCAGCATCCGCAACAACCCGGCCACCCCTCCCACGGCGTGGCGCACCGGCCGGGCCCCCGCCACGAGCAGCCCGGCGGGCAGGCCCAGGCCGACCGCCAGCAGGTACCCGGCCCAGAACCGGCCCCAGGTCACCAGGCCGTTCTGCCCGACGGCGAGCGCCGCCAGTCCTGGCGAGTCGGGCGCGCCCTCGATCGTGGTGGCCGGGCCGAGACCGCCCTTGTAGAAATGGCTCAGCCCGGTGATGCCACTGGTGAAGATCGTCGGGAGCGGGGGGACGACGTGCGCCCCCTGGGTGGTCACGGCACCGACGATCACGGCGAGAACCTGCCAGAGGACGAGCCCGGCCAGACTTCCGGCGACCAGCGCGCGCCCGCGGGCGCGCGTCCTCAGGCGAACGCCCCACACCTTGTTCGTGATCATGCGGGACGACGCATCAGACGCCCAGGTGGTGGAGCAGGTTCGTGCGCAGGGCGTTGGCCGTCGCGTCCATGCGCAGGTCGTCGGTGCGGGGGCGGGGGAAGGGGACCACGGCGTCCGCCCGTACTCCCCCGCCGGCGATCACCACGACGCGGTCGGCGAGCGCGAGGGCCTCGTCGACGTCGTGGGTGACGAACACGATGGTCTTTCCCGTTTCCTGCCAGAGGGTCAGGAGGGTCCGGTGCAGGCCCTGGCGGGTCAGGTGGTCGAGGGAGGCGAAGGGCTCGTCCATCAGCAGGATGTCCGGGTCGTTGGCGAAAACCGCTGCCACCGCGACTCTTTTGCGCATGCCGCCGGACAGTTCGCGGGGCCAGGCGCGTTCGCGGCCGCGGAGTCCGACGGCCTCGACGAAGTGGTCCACGCGGGGACGCCACTGGCTCTCGGGCAGCCGGCGGTTGCGGGGGCCGAGCGCGACGTTGTCGGCGACGCGCAGCCAGCCGGGAATCGCGTCCTGCTGAAAGACCATGCCGCGGGTGGCACTCGGCCCGGTGACCGGTTCGCCCAGGGCCGTGATCGTGCCCGCGGTCGGGGCGAGCAGCCCGGCCAGACAGCGCAGCAGGGTGCTCTTGCCCTGGCCGGAAGGCCCGAGCACGCAGAGGAACTGGCCGCGGGGCACGTCGAGGTCGAGGTCGTGCAGCGGGGTGACGGCCTTCGGGCCCGAGCCGTAGGTCACGGTGAGGGAGCGCACTTCCAGGCCGGTCGGCCGGCTCATCCCTGCCACCTCAATGCCGGGGCCACCGCGGCGCGGACGGCCGTGTCCAGCAGTACGGCCACCAGACCGAGGGTGATGGACAGGGACAGTACCTCACCGACGTTGCCCTGCTGGGCCCGCAGGGAGATGAGACGGCCCATGCCGACCCGGGGTCCGAGCAGTTCGGCGCCCGCCTGAAGGCTGATACCCGTGGCCAGGGCCAGGCGCAGCACGGCCACGATCGCCGGAAGGGCGGCGGGCAGGACCACCGCGCGGAACCGGGCGGCGGCGTCGAGGCCCAGGGTGGCCGCGTACTCCTCCACGGCCGGAGGAAGGTTGAGCGCCGCCGACTGGGCGACGACCGCGACCACGACGAAGCAGTAGAAGGTCACCAGGGTCAGCTTGCCCACCGGCCCGGCGCCCAGCCAGACCAGCAGCAGGGGCGCCACGACCAGTACCGGCACGGCCCCGAAGACGAACAGCACGGGCTCGGTGACGTCCCGCAGCCACTGCCGGCGCGCGGCGCCCAGCCCGGCGGCAACCCCCAGGGCGCTCCCGATCAGCCAGCCCAGCCCCGCGGTGCCGACGGTCCAGGCCAGATTGATGCCGTACGAGGAGTGCTCGACGCCGAGGAACTCCAGGCCCCGGTCCCCGCCGGCGTGCCGCTCGAACTGCCAGAGCACCACGCGGGGGCCCGGGAGCACCGCGTCGTTCGCGACGCCGAAGGCCGCGAGCTCCCACAGTGCCCAGAGACCGGCGAAACCGGCCGCCCCCCAGAGGATCGCCGCGATCCGGAGGCTCGGCGTCGTCCTCAATTCCGGCCGGCCGCCGTGGCCGCGAAGCGGTAGGCGTCGAGGTAGTTGCGGGCGTCGTAATGGTTCTGCGCCTGCTGCTTCAGGTCGCTGTCGGGAGCGGCGGCCAGGGCCTTGTCGGCTTCCTGGCGATAGCGCGCCAGGGCGGCGTAGACCTGGCCGGCGATGCTGAGTTCGTCAGGGGTGTGGCCCTTCTCGATCACGCCCTGCTCACCCAGCACAGCGAGATTGGCGGTGGCCACGCTCTCGTAGAAGAACGGGTCACTCTGATCGGTGTAGAACTCGGTGGCCCGGTCGAAAGTGCGTAGCGAGTAGATGTCGTCGAAGCTCCCGGCCAGTTCCTTCGCCGTCAGGTCGGTGCCGGTGTAGCTGTTCAGGTAGTCGACGAACTTCGCGGCGGTGGCCTCCGGATCGGCCTCCATCTCGTCGATCAGCCGGTAGATCACGCTGGTGAAGCGCAACAGGGTCTCGAAGTTGTCCTGCGCGTAGTCGGTGGTCGTGACCAGGCCGGAGTAGGTGAAGCGCAGCGGAAGGGTGTCGTCGGAGGGCAGGTTGTCGATCACCTGGCGCAGGTCGACCAGCGGTTCCCAGCCCTTCTGCTGCAGCTGCACCACGAATCCCGCGGACGACGGGGAGAGGAAGTCGGCCTTGCCCGCGAACCCGGCCTTCACCAGGTCGGGGTTGGCCAGGAACTCGATGTCGACGTCTTTCTCCAGGTCGAGCCCGGCCGCCTTCGCCACAGTGTTGCGGAACAGTGGGCTGCCGCCCTCGACACAGATCAGTTTCTGGCCCTTGAGCTGCGCCATCACCGTGGTCAGGGCATCGGCGAAGGTGGCCCCGGCCGTCATCTCCTGCGCGACGGTCTTGTACCGACCGGTCGGCGCGACGATGCGGTACACGTAACTGACGTCGCTGACGGCGAACCCGACCACGTTCTGCACGTTGTCGATCTGGTTCGCGATCGAGGGCAGATATCCCCCGCCCAGCTCGACCTGGCCGTTGATCAGCGGGGTGAGGTTCATCAGCAGGTCCTGCTGGGCGCCGTAGGGCTCCGGCGTGATGGTGATGCCGACCGCCTTGTAGTAGCCGTCGTCGATGCCCGCCACCCCGAGCAGCTCGTCACCCCACGGCGGGAAGGCGGCCTTGACCGACACCTGGGGAACGGTGCTGCCGGGGGTCGCCAGGTCGGACGACGGGGTGAAGGTCGCCGCCGATCCCGTCGTCGAGGGCGCCTGGGCGCACGCGGCGAGCACTCCGGCCGTACTGGCGGCCCAGGCGGCCAGGACCGCACGGCGGCTGAGGATGTTCACTGATCTCCCTGCGTCGGTTACCGGTGCCCACTACAGCACCCGACCTCCGGCCCCGTCGATGGAGGACGACGACAACGACCGGACGGGGATCTTGTCCGCACACCTTGATGGACCGATTCACCCGCACTCGCGTACCACTCGATGACACACGGTGATACGTAATACTCACAGTCCATTCACGGCGAAGAATCCCGTTACCTACGTTGCGGGCGGGGTGATGGTCTCGAATCATGTCCGGTGTGACCCCCGATGACGCCACCATGACCACGGACGACACGCTCCGGCTCGTGCGTTCCGAGCCGGCTCAGACTTCGGCTCAGAGCCCGGCCCCGATCGCCGAGGACAGCCCGGACGCGAATGGCCGCAACCCGCTCTCGCCCCGTTCCGACCTCTCCGGTGACACTCTGGGGCTGGAGAAGGGCTTGCCGGACGACGCCGCGGGCCCCGTCGTCGCGCCCCGTACCCTTCGCGCGGCATCGGCCACGCTCACCGGGACCGAGCTGACGCGGCGCCTGCGGGCCATCGGTTTCCGCATCCGTACCACCGGCGAGCGCGACCAGGCGGTGCGGGCGTTCAAGACCGGCTGGTTCCGGCTCGGCCCCTCGCTGATGGAGGGCAGCGTGGCCAACAGCATCATGGGGCCGCGAGCCAGCCAGGCCATCGACGAGTCGTACCAGCGCAGCCTCGACGGACGTCCGACCATGTCACCGCGCTTCTCCTTCACCGAGACCCAGTGCCCGTGCGGCGGTCACTACGCCGACTGCCGGAGGATCTGGCCGACCCGCCTGTCGGTGATCGCCGCCGAGGAACTGCGGGCGGCGTACTTCCCGAACGGTCTGGTCCCGCTGTCGTGGTGCCGCTGCACCGGACACAACCGGGCGGTGGGCGGAGCCACGTCGTCGCGGCACCTCAAGGGTGACGCCATCGACATCCCCCACACCGTGTCGCTGGGCCGGATCAAGGATATGGACCTCTACACGGGTATCGGCGTTCACCGCGCCGACGGCAACGTGCAGCACGTGGACCTGCGCCAGGGCAGCCCGGCCGAGCCGGCGACCTGGTACCACCCCTGAATCGCACGCTCGTTCGACGCGCTGGACACACATTCGCCGGGGCGGGTGTCCGGCGCGTTCTGGTCTCAGGACGGGGGTTTTCAGGCTCTCTCGTCCGGTGCGGCTCATGCGGTCCGACTCATGCGGTCCGACTCATGCGGTCCGACTCATGCGGTCCGACTCATGCGGTCCGACTCATGCGGTCCGACTCATGCGGTCCGACTCATGCGGTCCGACTCATGCGGTCCGACTCATGCGGTCCGGGGCGGGGCCGAGATCTGAGATCCCGGCCCCGCCTCCCGTCCGGCCCCGCCTCCCGTCCGGCCCCGCCTCCCGTCCGGCCCCGCCTCCCGTCAGGCCCACGTCCCGCCAGGCCCACGTCCCGCCAGGCCCCGGCCTACTCGGCTCCCGCTTCCGCTCCCGACTCCGTCTGCGTGACGTCCACTACGGGGTCGTCGCCTTCCGGGAGTTCGACGACCACCTCGACCGCCACCTGACCCCAGGCATCCGCGACCACCGCGCCGGCCTCGGGGCCGAACAGGGTGTTGGCCTGGGCCACGGTGGCGGCGGCGAACTCGGTGAAGGTGGCGGCGGTGCTGAGGCCAGGACCGGACAGCGCCTCGAACCAGATCCGGCCGGCCTGCTCCCACGCGTACCCGCCGAAACCGATGGCGGACAGGTAGAACGCCCGGTTCGGGATGCCCGAGTTCACGTGCACGCCACCGTTGTCGTCGGTCATCTCGACGAAGTCGGTCATGGTGGCGGGCTGTGGGTCCTTGCCCAGGTTCGGATCGTCGTAGGCCGTGCCCGGGGCCTTCATCGAACGCAGGGCTGTGCCCTGAACCCCGGCCGCCAGCAGGCCGGCGCCGATGAGCCAGTCGGCCTCTTCCGCGGTCTGATGGGCCGCGTACTGCTTGACCAGGCTGCCGAACACGTCGGACATCGACTCGTTGAGCGCGCCTGACTGCCCCTCGTACACCAGGTCGCGCACCGCACCGGTGACCCCGTGGGCAAGCTCGTGCCCGATCACGTCGAGCGAGACGGTGAACCGGTTGAACAGCGTGCCGTCGCCGTCACCGAAGACCATCTGCTGCCCGTCCCAGAAGGCGTTGTCGTAGTCGCGGCCATAGTGGACGCTGGCATCGAGCGGCAGCCCGTTGCCGTCGATCGAGTTGCGCCCGAACACCTCCCACCAGAACGTGAAGGTGGCGCCCAAGCCGTCGTAGGCCTCGGTGACGGCGATGTCGGAGACCGGCTGACCGCCCTCTCGCAGCACCTCGACCCCGGGGAGCTGACGGCGGTTCTTCGCGTCGTAGACGGTGCGGTTCGGCGTGGTGTCGGCAGCCTCGGCGGCGGTGCCGTACCGGGCGATCGGCCGGGCGGCCCGGGCGGAACGCAACTGCCGGTCGACGGCGAGATCGGCGCGGGCGGCCTCGCGCAGCCGCTCCGGCCCGTTCTCGGCCAGATGTTCCAGCATGTACGGCGGAAGGACATGGTGCAGGCCAAGACTGGCGACGGCTCGTTCTGACGTGTTCATCTGTGCGCTCCCCCTGAGGCTCTTACGAGTAGGACGACAGCAGATCGATCAACGTGCCCAGCGCCGGGTCTGCGAAGGGCTCGGTGACCTTCACGGTGTGACGGGTGTTTCCTTCGTGGACGGTCAGTTCATAGACGAAGCGGTCGCCCGCCCCCGGCACGGCCGCAGGCTGCCCCGCGAGCTCGGCGACCCGTGCTTCCCGGACCGCCGACTCCACATGGTCGGCCTCGTCTTTCGGAAGCGTACTCGTGTCCACCGACACTTCTGGCTGTGCGACGGCTGCGAAACCGCCACTGCGGTACAAGGTGAGGATCATCGAGACACACCCGCTGATTCAGTCGGAACGGACAGTTTTGACGAGTTTTTCAGCCGACGTCGAAGGCATTGACATCCCCTCGCCGTGATGGGGCACCACCATGATCCCCGCGATCGGTGCGGAATGCGCGCCGTTCGTCGCCAGGCAAGCGCCCTCCGGAGCGATGCCCCGCCCGGCGCCTCGGTCCGCGACGCACCCCGAGCCTGACCGGCGATGAGCGGGCGAACCCCATGAGCGTTGTGTACACATGGTTCACCTGGTACCAGGTGAACCATGTGTACACAACGCTCATGGGGTTCCGCCGGGAAAGACACCTCAACCGGCCAGCTCAGCTGAGCGATGCCGTCAATGGCAGACCACGCCAGACGACGTCGGACCACGTCAGACGACGCCGACTGCCCCATCGGCCTGCCACGCTCCAGAGCGCTTGTCCGCCAGGCGTCCCTGGCGATCCGGTCCGTCCGCCCCACCCAATTCGCGCGTGAACGCCTGGTCCGCGCGGCGCGACCAGTCAGCCCAGCACGACCAGTCAGCCCAGCACGACCAGTCAGCCCAGCACGACCAGTCAGCCCAGCACGACCAGTCCACGCAGCACGACCCGTCCACGCAGCACGCCTGCCCGACCCTTCAGTCCCGGCGCGCTACTCCGGGCTCATGCGGGTCGCGGGCCTCCGGTACTCCCGGAGCGCCGGTGACGACGGATTCCTCAGAACCGTGCACGACCGGAACCCCTGATTCCCCGGCCTTACCCACCGGGCGAGTCGTCGGCGTCGCTCCCCTACCCCGTGCCACCCGATCATCGGGCGCCGACTCGTCCCCGGACAGCACCTCGTCCACTGTTCCTGAGGCATCCGACCCCCGCGCATCCATCGGATCGCGTGCCCCCAGTGAACGCCCCTGCCCCATCGGGTCGTTCGTCGCCTTCGGGCCATCAGCGGCTCCCGGACCGCCGGACGGCCGCGATGTCTCGGGTGCCCTCGCACCTTCCGACTCCGGAAACCCCTGCGCGCCCGGTGACTCACGCATCTCGCGGACCGCCGGTGACTCCTGCGCGTCCTGGGCCCGCAACGCCTCCTTGGCCTGCGAGCGGGCCAGGCGCCGACGGCGGCGGGCCGTGGCGTTCTGCCCGTCGTTCTCGAAGCCCACGTCGACCCACTCGAAGTCTTTCGTGCGCTGGGCCCGGGCGTAGCTGCGGTAGGCCCGCTGGTCGGCCTCGGTCAGGTCGACGTCGTCGGTGAAGGGCGTGAGCAGGGTGCGCGGGTACAGATGCCGCACCCGCACCACATTGGCCTCGGCACAGATCAGCAGTGACACCACGGCCAGGTAGATCCAGGCGATCAGGCCCAGCACGATGGCGAACACACCGTTCGTCGCGTCGGCGTGCCGCACGACGCTGCCCACGTAGACCGTTCCGAACTGCTGCAGCATCTGCCACACGATGGCCGCGGCGATGGCGCCCGGAAGTACGTCGAGCCGGCTGAGCTTGCGCGTGGTGCCCCAGCGGAACAGGAACATGAAGAAGACGGCGATGAGCGTGATGCCGGTCAGCCCAGAGACCAGGCGCAGCACCTCGTTGAAGTTGATGAAGTCGGCGAACCCGTTGACGTTGGTTCCGATCCCGCCCAGGCTGCCGGTGATGATGAAGGTCAGACCACCGACGGCCAGCAGGAACAGGCTGCGCAGGCGGGCCGCGATCGGGTTCGGGCGCCGGTTGCGCGGCACCGCCCACATCGTGTTCATCGCGTTCTGGGTCGCGTTGGCGATACCCAGCGCACCGTAGAGCGAACCGGCCAGACCGATCGCCACCGCCGTGGCGCTGCCCCGCAGTCCCGTCGGGTCACCGAGCTGGTCGCCGATGACCGGGAACTGGCGCAGGGCCGAGTCGAGAATCTCTTTCTGCAGCGTCGGATTGTCCTGGAGGATGAAACCGAGCACCGACGCGAGCAACAGCAGCAGCGGGAACACCGACAGGAAGCCGTAGTAAGTGATCAGGGCCGCCAGGTAACCGCCCTGGTCGTCGAAGAACTTGTAGATCACGGCCAGCGGGAACCCGACGACGGGGTGCTTCTGCTGGAACCGATCCAGACGGTCGTGCACCCTTTCCGCCTGGCGCCCGGCACGCTTGGCACCTCTCGTCGCCCGCCGTGTGGCCCGCCTCGTCACCGACACCCGTTCGTCACGCCCCTCCCGATGGGCGCGTGCCGCCCGCTGCCAGGGCTACCAGCATGCCGGTACGCAGGAGCAATGGCACGCCGACGGCCGCGTATGACAGCTTTTGCCCGGACGGCCGAGGAAGTCTGCCCTACTCCATCTCCATGTGCTGGCGGGCCAGCTCGTCGCCTGCCTCCACCGCGGCCAGCAAGAGGGCCAGGCCTTCCTCCTCACGATGGGTGGCGCGCAGCAGCAGGGCCAGGTTCAGCCGGCAGTTCGCATCACCCAGGCTCAGGCCCATGCGGTACGCGGCCTCGGCCGCCTCGGAGTTGTCGGCCACCTCGTAGAGCAGGTTGCCCATCGGCAGGAAGCACTCGACCTCCAGGGCCTGCGTGCCCTGCCGCAGCACCGCGAGCGCCTCGGCGGCGCGCCCCTGCTCCAGGTACATCTCGGCCAGCGGCGGGCGGGTCGGCGGATACAGGTTCAGCGCCCGCACGAGCAGCCCTTCGGCCTCCCGCGCCCGCTCCTCCTCCCACAGCCGCACCCCGAGCACCCCGGCCGCCAGGTCGCTGCCCCGCCCGACGGCCTCACGCAGCAGCTCGAAGGACTCGATGCGGTTTCCGCGGTCGCCGAGGATCCAGCTGGCGCCGATCGCCCCCTTGGCATCGCCCTCGGCCCACGCCTGCCGGTAGGCCTCGAACGCCGCGTCCACGTCGCCCAGGTCTTCCAGCGCCCGCCCCAGGCTGTACGCCGCCCCCGGCTCTCCCGCCGCCAGCGCGGCGCCGAACGCCTCCAACGCGTCGGCCCGGCGACCGAGCTGCATGTACGTGTTGCCCAGGTTCAGCTGGGCCGCGCCGTCGCCGTGGAGCGCGGCGGCACCGAAGAGGCGCAGCGCCTCGCGGATGTGACCACGGTCGGCGGCCGCACACCCGGCGCGGACGAGGGCTTCGGGTTCAACGGGGTCGCCGCATGCGCTGGTACTGGCGGACTGAGTCATCGGGGGGGCTCCTTCGTTACCGTCGTTACCGTGTTCGGCCGGCCGGGCCAAAAGACAAGCGTGACCCCTGACACGCTCCGGCAGAACAGCATTCGTGCCAACAAGCAGGACCGAAGTAGTCAGATGCCGCACAACCAACCCGATCCGGACCTCCCCGGCACAGGCCACCTTCGCGCCCTCCATCAACTTCTTACGGGTTTCTGCACGCTGACCTCCTGCCTCGCAGCAGTTTTCACCGCCACGCGAAATCCGGCTCCTCAGATACTAGGCGCCCGACCCGGCATCTCCGCCAGTGGAACCACGATCTGTGGATAACTCGCGGGTCGTATCGACGCACCCCCGGCGTGTCGGCAAATCGTCGACACCGTCAGCCATCCCGACACCGACCAAGGCAACTATGGACAATCACCTACTTCACGTCACCGCTCGCAGGCGATTCCGTCCCGATCCGTGTCGAGTGGCTGATTGGCACCGTAAAGTGCTGTGCTGCGACCGAAGTCGGTCACTGCGGGATAGGCCGGGGTCGTCACGACGGCAGGCTCGCCGGGCGGCCTCCGACCGGCCCCGGACAGTGTCGGCGCGAGTGCACCGGCGGGGCGCTGGACGTCGCGGTAGGCACCGGGCCGGTCCACGGCGCCGGGCAGGCCCACACCCTGTGGATACACGGCGGTGAGCGCGTCACAGCTGCGGTAACGGGGCGCCGAGGCGGCGGTGAGGGGCGCACCAGCAGAGGACGACGTGGGCACCGACGGCGTCAGCCTCCCGGCCGCACGGCGGTCCGGTGGAAGACCGGGCACCCCGGAGGTGGAGGCCCCGGGGGCCGGGGCCCCTGCGGAATCACCCCGCCCCTGCTCACCGGCACCGGACAACCGGCCGGACGCCGGGGCGTCGCCGGACATCCGCGACAACCAGAGGGCCGCGCAGACGGCGAGCGCGATCGCCGCGACCGTGCCGAAGGAGCCGAGCAGAACCGGTCCGACCGGCCCGACCGGCCGGGTGCGACGGGACGGCGGCGTGGGGACCCAGAGCTGCCATCCCGGCGGCACCGGACCCCAGTCCCGGTGCGGCAGCCAGCCGGCCGGGGGCATCCAGCCGCGAGGAGGCCTCGGCCAGTGCGGTGGCGGGTTGAAACTCCACCCCTCGACCATGGCGCCCTCCGTCCGTCGGCAGGCACCGAACAGCCCTCGGCGCTCCATGACTCACGCTAGGGACCGACCGCCCCAGGACGAATACCCCGCCCCAGGAACGGCCCCTTCTACCGACAACCACACCCACCAAGAGGCCGATGACACTTCGGGACACAGCCCCTCAGAACCCACCGGGCCACCCGAAGCCACCGTCGCCCACCCGACCCGTCACGACCTCCCGCGACCGGCGCGACGCGCCCTCATCGGACAGCTTCCCGCCCCTAGCAGCGGGTTTCGGCCAGACCCGCGGCAAGTGACGGCGCCCCGCCCCCGCCGCGGGCCCAGGCCGCGAAAGGGGTCCGGGGTCCGAGAAAGGGGTCCGGGGTCCGGGGTCCGGGGTCCGGGGTCCGGGGTCCGGGGTCCGGGGTCCGGG
>NZ_JAJOMA010000045.1 GCF_021129235.1 Kineosporia mesophila | reverse complement strand
CCTCCACCCCGACCACGTCGTCCACCCCGACCACGTCGTCCACCCCGACCACCCCGTCCACTCCCACCACCCCAGCGAGCGATAACAGGCCGTCGACAACCGAATCGCCGCTATCGCGTGCATTTGTTGCGGATACAGCGCAAAGAACGCACACGATCTCCGCTCCCGAGGCCGCCCGGCCCTGGCTCACGGCTCCCGTGCCCACGCCCAACACCGGCCGCCCCGCCTGGTCCGGCACCCGCCCCCCGCGCCTGGTCAACCAGAGCGTCGGGTTCCAGAACTGGATCGCGCAGGGCTGGGGCGACCGGGACGTGCCCGCTCCCGTCGACCCCGCCGCGGCCCGGGCCGCCGCCGCCCACCGCGCCCGCCTCAGCGCCGCCCTGCCCGGCCGCACCATCGTGCTGAGCGCCGGCCTGCTGAAGGCCCGCAACGGCGACGCCGACTACGCCTTCCGGGCGGACAGTGACTTCGTCTGGGCCACCTCGTGCCAGGTCGACGGCGCGGTGCTGGTGATGACGCCCAGCGGCTCCGGCCACGACGCCGTGCTCTACCTGCCCCCGCCCGCGCGTCCCGGTGAGAAGGACTTCTACGCCAGCCCCGCGCACGGTGAGCTGTGGGTCGGCCCGTCGGCCGGGCTCGAGGCCTGGCAGACCGCCCTCGACCTGCCCGTGCGCGCCGTCTCGGCCTACGTGCCCCCGGCCGCCGCGCAGGACCTGGACGCGATCGCGCGGATCGCCGAGGTGACCTCCGACCTGCGCATGATCAAGGACGACTGGGAGATCGCCCAGCTGCGCGAGGCGATCGACGCCACCGTGGGCGGATTCGCGGCCGTGGCCGGGGAACTGCCGCGGGTGCTGTCCGGGAACCTCAGCGAGCGCTGGCTCCAGGGCACGTTCGACCGTCACGCCCGCACGTTCGGCAACGGCCCGGGCTACGCGACCATCGTGGGGTCGGGCCCGCACGCGCCGATCCTGCACTGGGTGCGCTGCGACGGCCCGATCCTTCCCGGTGAGACCCTGCTGCTGGACATGGGGGTGGAGGCGAACTCGCTGTACACGGCCGACGTCACGCGCACGATTCCGGCGGGCGGCACGTTCACGCAGACCCAGCGCGCCGTGCACGATCTGGTCGAGGCCTCGCACCGGGCCGGGATGGACCAGGTGCGCCCGGGCGCGGAGTACTCCGACTTCCACTTCGCCTCGATGGAGATCATCGCGCAGGGCCTGCACGACTGGGGCCTGCTGCCGGTCTCGGTCGACGAGGCGCTGGCGCCCGAGGGGCAGCAGCACCGGCGGTACCTGGCCTGCGGGGTCGGGCACCACCTCGGACTCGACGTGCACGACTGCGGTAAGTCCGACTACGAGAAGTACCAGGGGGCCCCGCTGGCGCCCGGCATGGTGCTGACCGTGGAGCCGGGCCTGTACTTCCACGCCCACGACGAGACCCTGCCGCCCGAACTGCGCGGCATCGGCGTGCGGATCGAGGACGACCTGCTGGTCACCGAGACCGGCCACGAGGTGCTCTCCGGCGCGCTGCCGATCGACGCGGCCGGACTGGAACGATGGACCCAGGAGAACATGCGGTGACTCTCGCCCGGCCCTTCCCCCTGCGTGACGTGAGGCTGGGGGAGGGCGTGCACGCGCGCGCCCAGCACCAGATGCTGCACCTGGCCCGGGTCTACCCGGTCGACCGGGTGCTGGCCGTGTTCCGGGCCAACGCCGGGCTGGACACGAAAGGAGCCAGGCCGCCGGGCAACTGGGAGGACTTCGGGCATCCGGACGAGCAGGCCTGGTCGGGCGCCGACTACCCGGGCGCGGGGGTGGCGCCGACAGCCAGTCTGCTGCGTGGGCACTACGCCGGGCACTTCCTGTCGATGCTGTCCCTGGCCTACGCCTCGACCGGGGAGGAGTTGTTCCGGCAGAAGGTGGACGAGCTGGTCGCCGGGCTGGGCGAGGTGCAGGCCGCGCTGGCCGCCACGGGCCGGTTCACCCATCCGGGGTTCCTGGCGGCTTACGGGGAATGGCAGTTCGACCGGCTGGAGGGCCTGGCTCCCTACGGGGAGATCTGGGCACCCTGGTACACCTGTCACAAGATCATGGCCGGGCTTGTGGACGCCCACCAGCACGCCGGTTCCACGCGGGCTCTCGAGGTGGTCACCTCGACGGGGCACTGGGCGGCGCGGCGCATGCGGCGGCTGGAGCGCGATCAGGTGCAGCGCATGTGGTCGCTCTACATCGCCGGTGAGTACGGCGGGATGAACGAGACCCTGGTGACGCTGTACCGGATCACCGGTGAAAAGGACTTCCTGGAGGCTGCTTCCGCGTTCGAGATGGACTCCCTGCTCGACGCCGCGACGGACGGGCGGGACATTCTCGACGGGATGCACGCCAATCAGCACCTGCCCATGCTGGCCGGGCACCTGGCGCAGTACGAGGCCACCGGGGAGCGCCGCTACCTCGACGCCGTGCTGCATCTGTGGGACCAGCTCGTACCGGGGCGCACCTTCGCGCACGGGGGTACGGGCGAGGGCGAGCTCTGGGGCCCGGCCGGTGCGGTCGCGGGCTTCGTCGGGCGCCGCAACGCCGAGAGCTGCGCCACCTACAACCTTCTCAAGATCTCCCGGGGCCTGTTCGCCCACACGCTCGACGTCCGCCTCGCCGACTACGCCGAGCGCGCGTCGCTCAATCACCTGGTCGGGTCCCGGGCCGATGTCACCTCGGACACCGACCCCGAGGTGGTCTACATGTTCCCCGTCGACGCCGGGGCCGTGCGCGAGTACGGCAACGTCGGTACCTGCTGCGGTGGGACGGGTCTGGAAAGCCATGTGAAGCATCAGGAATCAGTATTTTTCGAGGCCGGCGACGATCTTTTCGTCCTGCAGTACCTGCCCTCCACCCTGACCTGGGAGCGGGCGGGCGGCCCGGTCACGATCGACACCCGGTATCCCCGGGACGGCCGGATCACTCTGACCGTCGGCGTGTCCGGGCGGCGCACGCTGCACCTGCGGATCCCGCCGTGGGCGCGCGGCCAGGTGACGATCGACGGCGTCCCGGCCCCGGTGGGTTCGCAGTACCCCGGATTCCTCAGCGTGACCCGGGATTTCCGGCCGGGTGACCACCTCGTCCTTCATGTGCCGCTACCTCTGCGCCTGGTGCCCACTCCCGACGACCCCACGCTGGTCAGCCTGGAGCTGGGCCCCACCGTGCTGCTGGCCCGCGACGACGCGACCACCCCGCAGACCGTTTCGCCGGCCGCGTCCCGGCTTCTCGACGGCGGTCTCGGCGACTTCACCACCGAGGGCGACCTGGTCACCGTGCTCGGCCGGACGTTCGAGCCGGCCTGGTCGGGCGGCGATCACCGCTACCACCTCTACCTGCGCCTGGCCGACGACCGGATCGCCTTCCGGGGCAGCGACTCCGGGGTGCCCAACCGGCACGACCAGCACGGCTGGTCGTTCCTGGGGGCCCTCTGGGCCGGCGAGGGCTACGCGAGCATCGAGGACTTCTTCGCGGCGGTGCACCGGCACGCCCTCACCGCGGCGCGGGCGGGCCTGCTGAGCCGGCCGGAGCTGGTGCAGGTCCTGGAGGCCGCGGTCGCCAGCACCCTCGACCACCCGGCCCGACCGCGGCGGGCGACCACCTCGTCCACCATTGATGACGGAGTGGCCTTCGAGATCTGGCACCGCACCGAGGACATCGTGGTCTGGTCCCTGCCCGACGACGCCGGGGCCGAGCACGCCGCCCCGGTGATCCGGATCGATGTCACCGGCGAACGGGCCTCCTCGGGCTGGTACACGAGCCCGCCCTCGGTCGGCGTCACGGTGGTGTCACCCGGCCCGGGCATCGCCGCCCTGGAGATCGACTGCGGGAACGAAACCTGGCTCTCCGTGGAGAATTCCGGCGATCTGCGGCTGGATGCCGACGGGCGGCACGCGATCCGGGCCCGGGCGCTCGACCAGCTGGGCCGCACCGTGCACGGGGAGCGGGAGGTGGCCGTGGACACCACCGCACCGGTGCCGACCGTCGCGGTGCGCCCGCTGGGTCGCAGCAGTGTCGAGGTGACCCTGGGAGCGTCCGACGAGGTCTCGGGGCTCGACCGCATCCAGTGGCGCACGGCCGAGACCTTCTGGGGCGTCTACCAGGAGCCGTTCACCCGGGCGCTGCACGAGCAGCCGCAGACCCTGGAGTTCACGGCGACCGACCGGGCGGGCAACGTCACCGAGCGCCAGTCGGTGGAGCTGCCGGCCCTGGGTGGCTGAGCTCGGGAAGGTCGTGGAACACCCGGTTGCGGCCGGTGCGCTTGGCGGCGTAGAGGTTCTCGTCCGCGGTGGCGAGCAGATCCCTCTGGGTCGGGCGGAACCCGTTGCCGGACGAGCCCGGGCACCAGGCCGCGCCGGTGCTGACCGTGACGTGCAGACCGACCGCGATCGTGTCCCAGGCGTGCCGGTCGACGCTGCGGCGGATCCGTTCCAGCAGATGGGCCGCGTGCTCGGGCAGGATCCCGGGCAGGACCAGCAGGAACTCCTCCCCGCCCATCCGGGCCACGAACGCCCCGGGCAGGGAGGAGACCTCGTCCTGCATCACCCGGGCCACCCGCACCAGCACCTGGTCGCCGGCGTCGTGGGAGAACAGGTCGTTGATCCGCTTGAAGTAGTCCAGGTCGGCCAGCGCCACGACCAGGTCCTGGCCGGAGGCGATGAGCCCGGCGAGCACCTCGTCGACGTACCGGCGGTTCTGCAGGCCGGTCAGCGGGTCCCGCCGGGCCTGCTCCCGGAACCGGTCGGCGTCCTGGCGGGCCTGGGCGGTCTGGAGTATGGCGTGCCGGGTGCGGGCGCGGGCCTCGTCCTCCAGCGAGCGCATCTCCACGTAGGCGTCGAAGAAGGACTCGTGGGCGGCGAAGGCCTCGGCGAAGTTCCCCCGCACGGCGTGCAGCTGGGCCTGTTCCTGGTGCACCTTGACCAGGACGTGGCCCAGGGAGCGTTCGGCGCACAGCCGGCGGGAGGTGTCCAGGTTCTCCTGCGCCCGCTCGTAGGCACCCAGTCCCCGCTGGGCCCGGGCCAGGGAGAGCAGGTACTCCGGCAGGGCGTCAGCGTCGTCGTCGGGGTGCGAGGCGTGCTGTTCCAGACAGGCCAGGAGGGTCTTCTCGGCCCGGGAGTAGTCGTGGTTCTCGATCTCGATCAGGCCGATGGTGTCGAGCAGCGGGGCGGTGAGTTCGAAGCCGTTGCGGGCGGCGTGCTCGCGCAGCCGGTCGGCGACCCGGCGGGCGGCCTCCTGGTGGCCGGCGCCGCACTCGGCGTAGGCCAGGTTGTTGAGCACGAGCAGGCCCAGCCTGGACTGGTCCTTGGCCGCGGCCAGTTCCACGGCCTTCTCGTAATAGGCGCGAGCCTCGCTCAGTGACCCGTTGAGGCTGAGGGCGTCGGCCAGCTTGGACCGGTGCCAGATCTGCATGTGGTCGGTGGCCGTGTCATCGAGCAGGGTCACCGACTGGACGGCGTGCTCGAGGCTGTTCGAGGCGTCGCCCAGGTGCCGGTAGATGGTCGACCACAGGGCGTGGGTACGGGCCAGCAGGGCGTGGGCGTCCAGCTCGGCGGCCCGCCGGAGGATGTCCGGGACCCGCTGGGCGGCCGAGACCAGGTCACCGGTGCGCATGTCCAGGTTCGCCCGGGTGAGGTCGGCCCGGGCGATCAGCAGGGGGTCACCCAGCTCCCGGGCGCGCAGGCCGAGGTCGACGGCCTGGGTGAGCATGCGCTCGGCGTCCCACACCACCCTGTCGTCCAGCTGGTCCAGAGCCTCGGAGAGCTGCTCGGTATCCATGGCCCCACCGTGCACTCCGGGCTCCTTTCGCGTTCCCCCTCATCGACGCGGGGGAGCGTCACCTGAAGGGTTGGCACAGGAGTGGCCCGACTCCGGTCCGTTCCCCTCCGGCCCGGACCGGTGCCGGTTGCCGGGGTCCAGACAATCGCTGCCGCCGGGACTGCTCAAGAGGCACGACGGGTCCCGGACAGTCTCGGACACCACTTCGGCCACACCCAGATGCAACTGCACCGGCGCGTGTATGCCGCCCGTTCTGTCACACCCTGTGGTTAGGGTGATACACGTGCCCGATAGTCATCATTCGCCGGATATGCCGGAACCGGGGCGGCCCGTCCGCGATCCCGGAGCCGCGACCACCTCGGACGAGTTCGTCCGGGCCCTCGCGTCGTTACGCGTCGCGGCGGGGGAGAGTTACCGCACGCTGCAGAACCGCACCGGCATCCCGCTGAGCACGCTGAACGACACGCTGGCGGGCCGGCGCAAGCCGCGCAACCCGGTGATCCGGCAGATCGTGACCGCCTACGCGGCCGACGAGGCGCAGGCCGCGCGCTGGCTCGAGGTGTGGTCCGCCCTGGTCGTGGGGGAGTCCGCCCCCGACGATCCGCCGACCCTCCCGTCCGGCGGCCTGCCGATGCCGCCGGTCGCGGGCGGTGCGGCCCGGCAGGCCCTGGCCGACGACGCGCACGCCGCCGCGCTCGCGGTCCCGCCCGTGCCGCGGGCCTCGCGCACCGGGATCGTGGCCGCGGTGGCCACCCTGATCGTGGTGCTGGTGGCCGGGCTGACCTGGCAGATCCGGCTGACGGGCGACGAGCCGGGGGCTGAGGCCCTGACCGGGCCGGTGGCCGGCGGCGAGGCGGTGGCGGCCTTCGGTGCCGGCACCGAGATCACCGTGTTCAACGTCGAGAAGCCCTGCCAGGACCAGCAGATCCGGGAGTGCTCACTGTCGTTGTCGCGCAGCCCGTGGAACCCTCGCAGCGAGCAGAACGTGGCCGGGCGGGTGTTCCACGAAGACACGCTGCTGACCGACTGCGTGATCGCGGACGGGCGGCGGATCGAAGACGAGACCGGCGTCTCGACCCATCGCTGGTACCACGTGAAGGTGCCGGACAGCGGCGTGATCGGCTGGCTGCCCGCCGTGCGCACACGGACCGAGGAGCCGATCCCGCCCTGCCTCAGGCCGCAGCCGTCACCTTCGGCCCCCTGAGGGTCAGGGAGCGTTCTCGATGCACGCGGTGACCTGGGCCTGATCGTCGGGGAACATCAGCCGGCAGAGCGCGGCGGACTGCTCGGCGGAGTCTTCACCGTGCATCCGGTCGCTGGGGCCGGCAAGGCTGAGCGTGACCACAGAAACCGCGATGACGACCGCGGCCAGCAGCAGCGACAGGATCAGCATCGTGCGGCGGTTGCGGTCCACGTAGGCGGCGGGCCGGCGCTGACGGTGTGCCGGACGGTCGGCCAAACCTGCCTCCCGAAGACCCGTTGCGCTGACCAGGACAAAGAGCATTCCCTCGGCCGATACTGCCACGCCCCCCGTCCGCCCGAGGGGTGTTTCCCCCAACCCCTCAGTGACGAGGTACGCAACCCGCCCCCTCTTCCTTGTTCGTGATCATGCAGAACCTCCCCGGAGTTCTAGAACTGCTGAGGGGAGAGTTCTAGAACGCCGGGGAGGTTCTGCATGATCACGGAAGGGGCTAACGGGTTCGGGAGCGGTGCAGCAGCCAGACGAAGTACGGTGCGCCGATGATGGCTGTGACCAGGCCGGCGGCGATCTCGCTGGGGGCGATCACGTACCGCCCGAGGGTGTCGGCCAGACAGACCAGCACGGCGCCGAGGGCAACGGCGACCGGGACCGAGCGGGAGTGGCGCCCACCGGCCAGGGCCCGGGCGGCGTGCGGGGCGACCAGGCCGACGAATCCCAGCGCCCCGACCGCGCAGGCCGCGGCGGCGGTGAGCACCGCGGCCAGGGCGCAGAAGGCCAGACGGGCGGCGTTCAGGCGCACGCCGAGCACGCGGGGCATGTCCTCGTCGAGCACGATCAGGTCGAGGGTGCGGCTGCCGAACAGGGTCAGCGGCAGCCCGATCGCCAGGGACACGAGCACCGGGATCGACTGGTCCGTGCCGCGGCCGTAGGTGGAGCCGGACAACCAGGTCAGGGCCAGGTTGGTGTCCCACGGCGAGACCACCACGACGATCAGGGTGGTGATCGCGGCCGCGGCGGAGCTCACGCCGATACCGATGAGCACGAGCCGTTCCGAGGACAGGCCGCGCCCGGTGGCCCGGGTACCGGCAGCCAGCCAGAGCACCAGGGCGAAGGTGAGCAGGGCGCTCAGCGTGGCCAGGCCCATCATCGGCCAGACCCCGAGGCCGGGCAGCAGCACCACGACGGCCACCGCTCCGACCGAGGCGCCGGGCGTCACGCCGAGCAGGCTGGGCTCGGCCAGCGGGTTGCGGCACACGGCCTGCACGATCGCACCGGCCAGGGCCAGGGCCGCACCCCCGGCCAGGGCCGCGAGCACGCGGGGCCAGCGCTGGCTGAGGGCGAAGTTGACCTGCGTGCCCGCGGCGTCGCGCACCCAGTTGGCCACGTCGCCCAGCAGCACCACGCGCTGCCCGAGCAGCAGACCGGCCACCAGTGAACCGGCCAGGGCGAGCGCGAGCACCACCCACAACCCGGCCACCCACCGCCCCGAACGCACCGTGCCGTGGGCGCCCCGCGTCCCCGGTCCGACCGCGCCGCCGCGCAACTGCCGCGCCAGCCAGACCAGCACCACCGCACCCGACAGGGTCGTCACCACGCCCGTGGGAATGGCGATGGAGACGTCCGCGGGCAGGAAGAGCCGCAGCAGCACGTCCGCCGAGGTGACCACCAGCGCACCGAAGATCCCGGCCAGCGGCAGCAGGAGCAGGTGCTGGCCCAGGCCGGGCAGCCGGCGCGCGGCCGCGCGGGCCGCGACCCCGGCGGACAGTCCGACGAAACCAATGGGACCGGTGACGGTCACGGCGGTGGCGGCCAGCAGCACCGCGAGCAGCACGGCGAACATCCGGCTGCGGCGCACGTCGATGCCCAGCACCCGCGCGGAGTCGTCGCCCAGCGCCATCACGTCCAGGCGGTGGGCCAGCAGCAGGAGCCCGATCACACCCAGGGCGATCAGCGGGATCGCGAGCTTCACCTGCTGCGAGCCGGACTGCACGGTGGTGCCGCTCTGCCAGGCGAACAGACCCTGGGTCTGGACCTGGAAGAGCATGAGCAGCACGTAACTGAGAGAACTGAGGGCCAGCGCGATCGCGGAACCGGCCAGCACCAGACGGGTCGGGCCGCCGTCCCCGCCGCGCGAGATCAGCAGCACCAGGCCGGCCGCGGCCAGGCCACCGGCGAAGGCGGTCAGCCCGTCCAGGTAGAAGGGCAGGCTGACGCCGAACGCGGCGACCGCCACCACGGTCAGGTAGGCGCCGGAGTTGACCGCGAGGGTGTCGGGGGAGGCCAGCGGGTTACGGGCCACGGACTGCAGGGTCGCGCCGGCCACCCCCAGGGCCAGGCCGATCAGCACGGCCGCGCCCAGACGGGGCAGGCGGCTGGCGATCAGTATCGCGGTGGCGTCCGAGTCGTCGCGACCGACCACGGATCTCAGCAGTTCGCCGACCCCCAGGTCGGCGGTGCCCTGGGTCAGGTGCACCGCGCCGAGCACCGCCAGGGCGATCAGGCTCACGGCGAAAACCGCGGTGACGGAGAGCTTCTTACCAGAGGACGCGGGTTGCCCCGGGGACGCGGTCGGCGTCCCCGGGGCAGCGGTGCGGGTCTCGGTCACCGATCAGCTGTTGCCGGCGCCGGTGATGTTCTCCACCACCGTGTCGATGTACGCCTGCGCGGCCTTCGGGCCACCGAACATCCAGATGCCGCTGTCGATCGGCTTGGTCCGGTCGGCCGCGACGAAGGGCAGCTTCTTCCAGATCGCGTTGTCCTTCAGCGAGGTGACCCAGTGGTCCTTGACGTCGCCGTCCAGGACGTAGAGGAAGGTGGTGTCGGCGTCGCTGATCTTCGTCAGGCCCTCGACGTCGATGGTGGCCAGGCCGTAGTCGGCGTCACCACCGGTCGGGTACTGGTTCTTCAGGCCCAGTTCCGCCGCCACGGCCCCGAAGTACGAGGTCGGCGTGTACATCCGGATCGTCACCGTGCCGGACTGCACCCAGCCGTCGGACATGGTGAACGGCGCGCCGGACTTGCCGGCGGCCTCGAGCGCGGCCTTGCCGTCCTTGACCGCCGTGTCGAAGCCGGCCAGCAGCGTGGTGGCCTGCGCCTGCTTGCCCGTGGCCTCGGCCAGGGTGTTCACCGTCGTGCGCATGTAACCGATCGCGTCCTTGCCGTCCGAGCCCTTGAGCACGACGACGGGGGCGATCTTCTCCAGCGAGGCGTACACCTTGTCGTCGAGACCGGTGACGGAGACGATCAGGTCGGGCTCCAGCGCGGAGATCGCGTCGGTGTTCGGGGTACCGCGCTCGCCGACGTCCGGGGTGTCCGCGTCGAGGGGGACCACGGTGTCGTAGATGTTGTAGTTCTTGACGTCGGCCGCGCCGACCGGGGTGACGCCCAGCGAGAGCAGGTTCTCGGTGAGGCCCCACTCCAGGGAGACGACCTTGGTGGCGGGGGCGTCGAGCCTGACCTGTGTGCCGCGCGCATCGGTGATGGTGACCGGGCCGCTGGCCGCGGCCGACGGGGTGCTCTCGGACGAGCCGGCGGAGGACTCGGTGGTGCCGCAGGCGGACAGCAGCAGGGCGAGGGCGGCGGCGGAGGTCGCGGCGACCGTCAGCGCACGACGGGGGCGGGAGAACATGCGGTTCCTTCTGGGTGAGGGGTGGGAATTACCGGCTGAGCCGGCGTGCTCGCCGGTTCGTGTGCCGGCCGACCGGGCTGGTGCGGACGGTGCCGTGCTCGTCGACCTCGACGTCGATCCGCAGTCCGTACACCTCGCTGATCAGGTCGGCCGTGAGGACCTGCGCCGGGGTACCGGTGGCCCGCACGACGCCCGAGTGCAGCAGCACGACCTCGTCGGCCACGGCGGCGGCCTGGTTCAGGTCGTGCAGCACCACACCGATCGCGACGTCGTGCTCGTCGGCGAGTTCCCGCACGATGTCGAGAATCTCGATCTGGTAGCGGAGGTCGAGAAAGGTGGTCGGCTCGTCCAGCAGCACCACGTGCGTGTCCTGGGCCAGGCAGGTGGCCAGCCAGACCCGCTGCAGTTCACCGCCGGACAGCTCGTCCACCGGGCGCTGTGCCATCGCGGCCACGCCGGTCTGCTCCAGGGCCCGCTGCACCACGGCGGCCCCGTTCTCGTCGCCACTGCCGAAACGTCCCCGGTACGGATGGCGCCCGTACGCGACGACGTCCTTGACCCGCACCCCGCCGGGGGTGGGACGGGACTGGGTGAGCAGGGTGACGCGGCGGGCGAAGTCCTTGGGGTGCAGGGTGCGGGCCTCGAGCCCGTCGCCGAGCGTGATGGTGCCGGCCTGCGGGGTGTGCAGCCGCGCCAGGGAACGCAGCAGGGTGGACTTGCCCGAGCCGTTCGGGCCGATCAGAGCCGTGACCCGTCCGGCCCTCAGGTCGATCCGGGCGTCCCGCACGACGGTCTTGCCGTCGTACCCGAGGGTCAGATCGGTACCGGAGAGCGCAGGGTTCATCTCCGCACTGGGTAAGGGCAGGCTCACGAAGGTGAGGCTAACCTACCCGCCCACCGGGTCTGTTCCGGCCGTCGGTGATCCGGTCCCGTTCACAGCCGATCCGTGGCCGCGCCTCCACCTCAGGTAGGACGGGATCGTCCCGGGGGACAGCAGAACACGACCGTGGTCGGACGCGCGGCACAGCCTTCCGGGCGAGGATGGGGGCATGTTCTCCACCACCGACGAGCGCGGCGTCCCCGTCGTGCGCGACATCAGCGGCCGGGCCGGCGCGGTGTCCGGGGTCGTGGCGTCCAGCTTCGTGCTCGGTGCCGTGACCTCCTTCGCCCAGGGCTTCCTGCCCGGTGTGATCAGCTCCCTGGCCAACTCGGCCAGTGGCTGGACGATCATCACCGTGCTGCTGCTCCTGGGGTTCCGGGCCGCCCCGCTGCCCTCGGCGCTCCTGGGGGCCGCGAGCTTCGTGCTCCTGACCCTCGGCTACACGCTGGCCTCGGCCCTGCGCGGCCACCCCTACGACCCGACCCTGTTCTGCCTCGTCGGTGTCGTCGTGGGCCCCTTCGTCGGGCTGGCCGCGGCCTGGCTGCGGGAGCGTGACCTGCGCGCGGCCCTGGCCACCGCCGTCCTGGCCGGGATCGCCGTCGGGGAGGCGGTCTACGGCCTGACCGTCGTCGCCGACAGCACCAGCCCGTTCTACTGGACGCTGATCGGCCTGACCGGGCTGGGTCTGGCGGCCTGGATGGTCACCCGCCGTCTGCAGACCTCGCTGGACATCACTCTGGCCCTGGGGCTGACGGCCGTGGTGGCGGCCGGGTTCCTGATCAGTTACCAGAATCTCGGCACGGTTCTCTAGGCTCGGCGGAATGAGCACGCGTGACGCACAGTTCGCCGAACTGCTGGCCTCCAGTTACGCCACCCTGGTGGGGGAACCCCTCGTGCCGGAGGGGGTGGACGCGGCCGGCTGGCTCTACGAGGCGCCGTTCGGCCTGCTGGCCCACGACACCTCGCCCGATCCCCTCTTCGTCTACGCGAACCTCACGGCGCAGAAGCTGTTCGAGTACTCCTGGGGCGAGTTCAGTGGCCTGCCCTCCCGGCTGTCGGCGGGGCAGGACGACCGCCGCACCCGTGAGGAACTGCTGGAGGGCGTGCGCACCCGTGGCTGTGCGAGCGGGTACCGCGGCCCCCGCGTGGCGAAGTCGGGCCGGCGGTTCTGGATCGACGACGTCACGGTCTGGAATCTGCTCCAGGACGACGGGACCCGGGTGGGCCAGGCGGCGGTCATCCCGCGCTGGGACGAGGCCTGAGCCGCGTCACCACTGCCAGATGAGCAGCCCGGTGCCCACGGCCACCACCAGGAGCGTCAGCAGGCCGCCGATCCACAGGGCCCGGCGCATGGCCTCGGCCCGGGCCACGGCCAGACGCCTCTCGGTCACTTTCTGCTGCCGTGCCTCACGTGTCGCGCGTCCGCTGGCCATCCTGATCTCCGTCTGAAAGTCACCTGTGAACGGTGGTTTCCGGTCGTGTCAGGCCGGGAACCGCCATCCATGGTACGCCCGCAGGCTGTGGGGAATCCAGGAAAGTGCGGCGATGTCGAGCGCCGCCCAGGCCAGGGCGGTCGCGGTGTCGAGCAGGGCCTTCTCGGCGTCGGCCCCGACGCAGTGGGCGGCGAACTCCGGCTGGTGGTTCAGCGCCGGGACGAGTCGATCCCGATGCAGGGATGGATGGCCGGGACCACCCGGGCCACGTTGCCCATGTCGGTGGACACGCGGTTCATGCTGCGGGCGGGGGAGTTCCGGTCGAACACCCGGCCCCGGGCGTGCCCCGGCGTGGGTGAGGTACTGGAACTGGTGGTGCCGGTCACGGCCCGGCGGCCCGGCGACCCGGCGGCCCGGCGGCCCGGCGGCCCGCGCCGCCACGGTGGCGTTCCTGGCCCGGGAACTCTCCCGGGAACCGCAGGACATCGACCGGCTGCCGGAGTACTGCCGCGACTCGTTCATCGGGATCGTGGCCATGCCGGAGGGGCGCTTCCGGATCCGCTTCACCGACGGCCAGACCGGGCGGCCGCTGGAGGCGATCCGCAGCTCATAGGCGGTTTTCCCGATTTTGTCGGACCTCGTGGCTAATGTGCGGGCCGCGAGGATGCAGCGACGACAGATGAGGAATCCCGGTCCATGCGTGACTTCGAGTTCACCCCGGCCTGGCAGCGCGAACTGTACCCCCGGCGCGGCAGCCTGGGGGTGCAGCCCTTCGTGCCGTCGCCGTCGGCCCGCGCGCAGATCCAGGCGCACACGGCGGCGCACCGTGAGCACATCGACCGGGTGGTGCAGGCCGGTGAAGGCGAGATCCGTGAGGCGGCGCAGGCCTGGCTGGCGGGAGCGCCGGATGCTTCGCCGCTCGGGGCGGCGGCGGTCGCCCGGGTGCTGATGCGGCACGACGTCGCCCTCTACGATGCACCTTTCGCCGATGCCTGGATCGCGGAGCGGGGGGTGCGGTTCGCCGCGGGGGCGGCTGTCGAGTTGCTCGGGCTGACCGTCCCCAGCAGTGACATCCGGTTTCTGGTGCCCGGGCGGGGTGCCGGCTGGTACTTCTGGCGATTCCTGCAGGTGCAGTTGTGGGTGCGTCCGGCCCTGGCCGCTGCTCCCGAGGCCGAGTACGCCGCGATCGTGGAGGTGCTGGCGGGCCTGCGGTCCCGGTCCGAGTACCACCGGATGGCCACGTCGCTGCTCGTGCCGACCGAGACCGCCTGGGTGCAGGAGTCTCTCGATCTCCTCATCGCCGAGCAGGACCCGCAGGGAGCCGCCAGCCTGATCCTGTCCCTGTCCACGCGGCAGCAGCTGGAACAGGTGGACCGTGCGTTCGGCACCGGCCGGGGCGTCCTGGCCTCGAGTACCTGGTTCCTCGCCGGTGTGGTGGACTTCCTCGGCCGGGAAGCGGTCGACGTGCTGATGCGCTGGTTCGACGGTGAGACGGCTCCGGAGTCCCGGCAACGCCTGCTCGAGGCTCTGGCCCAGATCCCCGACGAGAAGGTTCTGCGTATTCTCGCCGATCGCGCCACCGTGGGCGGGGTGGAGCCGGTCCTGCTGGAGGCGGCCGGGCGGCTCCCCGGTCCGGCGCTGGCGGTGCTCGCGGTGGGCGGGGACCGCCGCCGGCTCGACAAGCTGCTGCGATTGCACGTGCGCCGTCACCGGGAGCGCGCCGCCGGGGCGGTGGCGACGTTGCCGGCCGAGGCATCCGGAAGGGTGCGGGCGCTGCTCGACGAGTTCGACGCGATCGCCGAGGCCCCCGAGCGGGCCTTGCCGCCGCTGCTGGTCTCGCCGCCCTGGCTTCACCGTGTGAAGGCGCCCAGGCCGGTCGTTCTCGAGGGTCTGGCCGCCACCGACGAGCCGGTCGTGAGCTGGCGGGACGGGGAGCAGGAGGCGTTCGGCAGGCGGCCGGCCGACTCCTGGTCGCCCTACTCCGCCGGTGGCGGCCGCCAGGACTGGGAGCAGTGGGCCACACCGGTCCGGCAGGACCCTTCCGATTGGCGGGCGCCGAGCTATCTCATCGAGGCACCGTTCGATCTGGCCGCGCCCCTGGTGGCCGGATGGGTGCCGGGGGATCGCTGCGATCGCACCGAGTTGCGCCCGGTCGCGGCCCGTTTCGGCATCGCCGCGCTACCCGCCCTGATGCGCAGGGCACAGAAGTCCCCGGTCGAAGTAGTGGCGGTGCTCGGCCCGTTCTTCTCGCCCGCGATCGCGGTGCACATGGCCGACTGGCTGACCCGGCTGAAGACTACACGGGGTGCGGCCTCCGCGTGGCTGCTGCGGCATCCGGTCCCGGCGGCCCGGGCCCTGGTTCCCCCGGCGCTGGGGAAAGCCGGTGCGCCCCGGCGTCAGGCCGAGAATGCCCTCCTGCTGCTGGCTTCCCACGGTCACGGCGATGTGGTGCGCTCGGCCGGGCGGGACCACGGCGACGAGGCCGCGGCGGCGATCGAGGTGCTGCTCGCCCGGGATCCCCTGATGGATCTGCCCGCCCGGATCCCCGCCCTTCCGGCCTGGGCCCGCACGGAGCGGCTGCCCCAGCCCCGGCTGCGGAACGGTTCCGGGGTGCTACCGGTGTCCGCCGTCGAGCACCTCATCACCGTCTTCGCGCTGAGCCGCATCGAGCAGCCCTACGCCGGGCTGGAGATCGTGCGGGAGAGCCTGGCCGCCGCCGATCTCCCGGCCTTCGCCTGGGCCCTGTTCGGCCGCTGGCTGGCGGAGGGCGCGGTGGCGAAGGAGAACTGGGTGCTCGACGGCCTGGCCCTGGCCGGTGACGACGAGGTGGTGCGGAATCTGACCCCGCTGATCCTGGCCTGGCCCGGCGAGGGTGGGCACGCCCGGGCGGTCGCGGGGGTCAACGTGCTGGCGGCCATCGGTTCCGACGTGGCGCTGATGCACCTGCACACCATCGCCCAGCGGGCCAAGTTCAAGGGTCTGAAGAGCGCGGCCCAGGAGAAGATGGGTTCTGTCGCGGCCGATCTCGGGCTCACCGCCGATCAGCTGGCCGACCGGCTGGTGCCGAGCCTGGGGCTGGCCGCCGACGGCACCCTGGCCCTGGACTACGGGCCGCGCCAGTTCGTGGCCGGGTTCGACGAGCAGCTGCGCCCGTTCGTGACCGATGCGGCGGGCAAGCGGCTGAAGAGCCTGCCCAAGCCCGGTGCCAAGGACGATCCGGATCTGGCACCGGCCGCGTACCAGCAGTTCTCGGCCCTGAAGAAAGATGTGCGCAAGATCGGGGCCGACCTGATCCTGCGGCTGGAGCAGGCGATGGTGACGGGGCGCCGCTGGAACGGGGCCGAGTTCCGGCAGCTGTTCGTCGGGCACCCGCTGCTGAGCCACATCGTGCGGCGGCTGGTCTGGGGGCTCTACGACGCCGACGACCTCCTCACCGGGGCGGTGCGGGTGGCCGAGGACCGCACCTTCGCCGATGTCCGGGACGACGAGGTGCTCCTGACCGACGATGCGGTGGTCGGTGTGGCGCACCCTCTGTCGCTCGGGTCACAGGTCGCGCCGTGGGTGGAGCTCTTCGCCGACGACGAACTACTGCAGCCGTTCCCCCAGCTCGCCCGCCCGGTGCACACGCTCACCGGGCCGGAGCTGGAGACCGGGATCCTGCGGCGGTTCGAGGGCATCAAGCTCCCGGCCACGAAGGTGCTGGGCCTGGAACGCCGGGGCTGGCGGCGGGAGGCGCCGATGGACGGCGGCATCCAGGGCTCCATCGGCATCTCCTTCCCCTCCGGGCTGACCGGCACCATCGCCCTCGCTCCCGGATTCGTCATCGGGATGCCCACCGAGTGTGACGAGCAGACGCTGGCCCTGGTGCGCGTGCACGCGAGCGGCACGCATCCCTTCTCCCGCGAGGGTCATCCCCAGCAGCTCGGGCCCGCCGGCCTGCTGGCGGTCTCCGAGATCCTGAACGATCTCACCGGGCTGACGGACCGCTGAACGGCTCCTTGCGACGAGGCCACGCAGATTCAGCGGCGCCGGGCCCGGCTGGAAGGGCGCGGGTCACGGCGGCGGGTGACGACCACGACGTCCCTCATCAGGTTCTCGACGACACCGCGGCCCTGCTCACGAAGATGGCCCACCGCGGGATCCACCACCGGCCGAACACCGTGCCGGCCCGCCCGGCCACGGCCGCCGCGGCCCTGCGAAGGGCCGGGCCGCACACCGTCGCCGACGACGTGGAGCAGCTGGGCGCCGGTCTGGGACCCCGGCCGGGGCAGGGCGTGATCGAGTGCTGGGTGAACGTCTACCTGCGGGTCGGCCGGGCCCGCGACCTGCATCAGGGGTAGGGCGCCGATCCCCCGGGCACCACATTGCGACCCACGGCACGTGAGCCTCGGTGACCATGTGCAGGCTGCAAGTCGTAGGCTCATGGTCGCCCAGGGATGTTGTACCTGCGCGCGCCGTTGCGCGGGTGCGCTCTCGAATGACCGCATCCGAAGGACGGAGAGCCAGCGTTGGCCGACGCTTCCACCATCATCTACACCCACACGGACGAGGCACCTGCCCTCGCCACGTACTCACTGCTGCCGATCGTGCAGGCGTACGCGGGCACGGCTGGTGTGGCGATCGAGACCCGGGACATCTCCCTGTCCGGCCGCATCATCGCCTCGTTCGCCGACCGGCTGAGCGACGGGCAGAAGCTCGACGACGCCCTGGCCGAGCTCGGTGAGCTGGCCACGCGTCCCGAGGCGAACATCATCAAACTGCCGAACATCTCCGCGTCGATCCCGCAGCTCAAGGCGGCGATCGCGGAGCTGCGGGAGCAGGGTTTCGACCTGCCCGACTACCCGGACAACCCGACGACCGACGCCGAGCGCGACCACCGCGCCCGGTACGACAAGGTCAAGGGCAGCGCGGTGAACCCGGTGCTGCGTGAGGGCAACTCCGACCGCCGGGCACCCGCCTCGGTGAAGAACTACGCCCGCAAGCACCCGCACCGGATGGGCGCGTGGAGCTCCGACTCCCGGACCAACGTCTCCACGATGAGTGCGGGTGACTTCCGCACCAGCGAGAAGTCCGTGGTCCTGGCGAAGGACGACACGCTGCGCATCGAGCTGGTCGCTCCCGACGGCAGCGTCACCGTGCTGCGCGAGTCGGTGCCCGTGCTGGCCGGTGAGGTCATCGACGCCACCCGCCTCGATGTCGCCGCACTGCACCAGTTCCTCGCCGCCCAGGTCGCCCGGGCCCAGGCCGAGGGCGTGCTGTTCAGCGTGCACCTCAAGGCCACGATGATGAAGGTCTCCGACCCGATCATCTTCGGTCACACCGTGCGGGCCTTCTTCCCGAAGACCTTCGAGCAGTACGGCGAGACCATCAAGGCCGCGGGCCTGACGCCCAACGACGGCCTCGGGGCGATCCTCAACGGCCTGGCCGCGCTGCCCGACGGCGATGCGATCAAGGCCGGCTTCGACGAGGAGCTCGCGAGCGGCCCGGCCCTGGCCATGGTCGACTCCGACCGCGGCATCACCAACCTGCACGTGCCCAGCGACATCATCGTGGACGCGTCGATGCCCGCGATGATCCGCACCTCGGGTCACATGTGGGGCCCGGACGGCCAGGAGGCCGACACCCTCGCGGTGCTGCCCGACAGCAGCTACGCCGGTGTCTACCAGGTCGTTCTCGACGACTGCCGCGCCAACGGGGCCCTCGACCCGTCCACGATGGGCTCGGTGCCGAACGTCGGTCTGATGGCCCAGAAGGCCGAGGAGTACGGCAGCCACGACAAGACCTTCGAGATCCCGGCCGCCGGCACCGTGCGCGTCGTCGACGGCTCGGGCACCGCGCTGCTCGAGCACGAGGTCTCCGAGGGCGACATCTGGCGGGCCTGCCAGACCAAGGACGTGCCGATCCGCGACTGGGTGAAGCTGGCCGTGCGCCGGGCCCGGGCCACGGGCGACCCGGCCGTGTTCTGGCTCGACGAGTCCCGCGCCCACGACGCCAACCTGATCGCGAAGGTCAACGAGTACCTGCCCGAGCACGACACCGACGGGCTGACGATCAAGATCATGTCCCCGGTCGAGGCCACGGCGTACTCGCTGGAGCGCATCCGGCAGGGCCAGGACACCATCTCGGTCACCGGCAACGTGCTGCGCGACTACCTCACCGACCTGTTCCCCATCCTCGAGCTGGGTACCAGCGCGAAGATGCTGTCGGTGGTGCCGCTCATCAACGGGGGCGGTCTGTTCGAGACCGGCGCCGGTGGCTCTGCCCCCAAGCACGTGCAGCAGTTGGTCCGGGAGAACCACCTGCGCTGGGACAGCCTCGGTGAGTTCCTCGCCCTGGCCGTGTCTTTCGAGCACCTGGCGCAGACCACGAAGAACGCCCGGGCCCAGGTGCTGGCCGACACACTCGACCGCGCCACCGGCACGTTCCTCGACGAGAACAAGTCGCCGAGCCGCAAGTCCGGTGAGCTCGACAACCGCGGCAGCCACTTCTACCTGGGGCTGTACTGGGCCCAGGAGCTGGCCTCGCAGACCGACGACACCGAACTGGCCTCGCTCTTCGCGGCCCTGGCCAAGAGCCTGGCCGAGCAGGAAGAGACCATCGTCGCCGAACTGCTCGCGGTGCAGGGCGACGCGGTCGACATCGGTGGCTACTACCGACCCGACCCGGCCAAGGTCGAGGCGGTCATGCGCCCGTCCGCGACGCTGAACCAGGCGCTCGCCACCCTGGCCTGACCAGTGCTGAGAGGCTGTGTCCCCCGGGAACTCCCGGGGGCACAGCCTGAAGTACGCTCTGCCCATGGCGACCGACAGCCCTGACGCGCGGGCGGACCGACTCGAGCACCGCGTCCCCAATTATGCCGACCCGCCCTACGGCAGCCGTTACGGCAAGACCCTGAAGCCCTTCCACCGCACGGGTTCCCTGCTGATCCTCAGCGGCCTGACTCCGGAAGACCGCGACGGGAAGGTGTTTCATCCCGGGCGCCTGGGAGACGGTCTGAGCGTCGAGCAGGGCTATGCCGCCGCCCGGAAGACCGCGATCAACGCGCTGGGCCTGATCCGGCTGGCCGTCGGCTCGCTCGACCATGTGCTGGCATCCGTGCAGGCCGTCGGGTACGTCACGTCCACGGCCGATTTCGACCGGCACAACGAGGTCGGCGAGGGCGTGAGTGACGTGCTGGCCGAGGTGTTCGGCGAGGCCGGGGCGAGCACCCGGGCCAACCTCGGCGTGACGAGCCTGGCCCGGGGCAACTGCTTCGAGCTGCTGCTCACGGTCGAGCTGCGCCCCGGGACCCCCTGAGGCCTCAGAGTTCGCGCGCGACCCAGTCGGCCAGCGCCCGGGCACATTCGGCCACGGTGACGGGCCAGCTCTTCGTGGCGCCCTCGTCGGCGTCGTCGCTGACGATCTTCACCAGCCGCGCCGGCAGGCCCAGCCGCTGCGCCGTCGCGGCCACGGCGTACCCTTCCATGTCCACCAGGTGGGCGCGTGCGGCCAGAGAGTCTTTGAGGACGCCGTCGGCGACGAACGAGTCTCCGCTCGCCAGGGTCACGCCACCGGTGTGGGGGAGTTCGACCGGCGCACCGTAGGTCTCGCCCGTCAGCCTCAGCAGCAGATCGGTGTCCAGGTCGTGCTGGATCACCGTGCTCACCTCGTGCACCCCGCTCAGGCCCGGGCGCAGGGCGCCGGCGGTGCCGAGGTTCACCAGGGACGACGGGTGGACGCCGCCGGCCAGGGCCGTCATCAGGGCGAGAGTCGTGTGCACCTTGCCGATTCCGGTGATCAGGACCGGGAGGCCGCCGGGCAGGAACTGCGCCTCCTCCTTCACCGCGATCACCAGGAGGGGCCGGTCGGGGCTGATCGATCCGATGAGTTGTTCAGTGGTCACGGGTGTCCCATCCGAGGTGGCCTTCTGCTGTGATGACAAATCTAAGCAGCTGGGTCCGGTGCCCCGTGCGAGTGGCCTTGATCACTGTCGGGCCGGATCCGGTGAGTTCCGGCGCCGCCCGGATGATCGCGTGAAAAGCGTTGTCGGGTAAATTCTTTGATGGACGAGGACGGTGTCCCTGGTGGCGTGGTGTCATCGGGACGTGACGTCACGGAATCGGATTTCCCGTGCTGAAGGTGGCCGATCCGGCCAGGCACAGGTAACTTCCTCGGTGGCGGTCGTCAGGGGGATGCACCACTCCTGCCTTCTCTGTCTCCGCGGCGTCGGCGCTGCGAACGGGAAGTAGTCCCACATCGCGCGCATCCCCGTTCTGTCCTCCCCAAAATCTCTGCCACCTCCGGTGGCTCTTCCAGCGCTCCCATTCCTGAAGGAGATTCACCCATGCACTGCCTCGACTGCGCCCTGGCCTCCGATGTGAAGAACCCGGCTGTCGCGCACTGTCGCTACTGCGGCGGCGCCGTCTGCCTCGAGCACGCCGCCGTGCTGCAGTCCGCCCCGGTCCCGGTCGGCCTGCTGCCGGCCGAGCCGAAGCGGCGCGTGATCAGCTGCCTGGACTGCACCACCGGGACGGAGCGTCCGGCCCGTCCGCTCAAGGACACGCGTCGTCCGCGCTGGGCGCTGGTCCCCGTTCCCCAGTAGATCGCGAAAATTGCTGCGGGGAGCGGATGATCAGCGATCACCCCGGGCGGCGGCGAGATGGTCGCGGGCGGCGATCTCCAGGTGCACCAGGTCGCAGGCCACGGTGAGCACCGTCCAGCCCTCGGCGATGCGCCGGGCCGCGACCTCACCCGCCCCGGTGTGCAGCCCCGCCGCCAGACCGTTCGCCTCGCAGGCCGTCCGGATCCGGGTCAGGGCGGTCTCGAACTCGTCGGCCACTGCCGGATCGGTCGACGTGGTGCCCCCGATCGACAGGGTCAGGTCGGAAGGCCCCACGTAGAGCCCGTCCAGGCCGGGCGTGGCCGCGATCTCCTCGACGTTCTGCAGGCCCTGAGGTGTCTCGATCATCGCGAGCACGGCCACGGAATCGTTGGCCCGGGCCGGTTCCGGGCCGATCCGCAGCAGCGAGCGCATCGGCCCGTACGAGCGGATGCCGTGCGGGGGGTACCGGGCGGCCGCGACCGCGTCGGCGGCGTCCTGCGCGGTGTTGACGAGCGGCACGATCACCGCGCGGGCCCCGGCGTCCAGGGCCCGGCCGATCTCGGCGGGACCGTTCTGGCCCACCCGCACCACCCCGGCCGATGCGCCGCCGGCGTCGATGGCAGTGAGTCCATTGAGCAGGCCGCTGTACCCGAACAGGCCGTGCTGGGCGTCCAGCGCGACGTAGTCGTAGCCCAGGGTGGCGATGCGCTCGGTCGCGGGTGGCGCGTCGAGCAGGATCCAGTACCCGACCACGGTCTCCCGGCGGCGGACGCGGGCGGCGAAGTCGGTGACGGTCATGGGATCCCCGTTCGTCGGCGAGTTCAGGAGGTGGAGCCTGTTCAGGACCATCACACCGAGGACGGCCGGCACGCCAGGGGCCGGCGGGCGCCGAGCGCCGAGTGACCTCACCGGGCCGATTGCCGGGGCCGGTCCTATGGTAGACAGAACGTTCTATTCCCAAGGTGTGGAGGATCGGTGAAGATTTCCGGCAGGGCACTGGCCCAGGCGGCTCTCGGCGGGTTCCTGGTTTATGCGGGTGTCTCGCACCTGACCGTGGCCCGTCAGGAGTTCCAGGCGCAGGTGCCGTCGTGGTTCCCGGCCGATCCGGACGTCGTGGTGCTGGCCTCGGGCGCGGTGGAGATCGGGCTGGGCGCGGCGCTGCTCACGGCCTGGCACCAGCCGAACCGGGCCCGGGTGGGAATGGTGGCCGCGGCGTTCTTCGTGGCGGTCTTCCCGGGCAACATCGCCCAGTTCACCGAGCACCGCGACGGCTTCGGGCTGGACACCGACACCAAGCGGGCCGTGCGGCTGGTCTTCCAGCCGGTGCTCGTGGGCTGGGCCCTGGGCGCGACCGGCGCGATCGGCGCGACCAGGGCGAGCCTGCGCCGGGAGAAACCCCAGACCTGACTGGCCCTTTGCTCGGGCCCGGAACGTGCCGATGATGGCCTGCAGGGGCGGCACGGCGACGATCGGGGGGAGGCGACGCGCTTGATCCCGGGCGACGCCGCAGGTGAGACGCTTGCCCGTCAGCACGATCTCGCCCTGCGTGAGGCTTACGAGATCATCGAGGCCGCGCAGGACCACGACGTCACCGAGAGCGTGGCCCAGCTCGACGCCCGGTCCCGTTCTCACGGGTGGGACGACGTCAGGCTGTTGCTGCACTTCGCCCGTTCGCTGGCAGCCCGCGACGCCGGTGAGGACGACTCGGAACACGTCGAGACGATGGTCGAGGCGGCCCGCCGCCTGGGTGACCCGGCGCTGCTGGCCCTGGCCCTGGCCACCACCGCGCAGCGGGCCGCCGACTCCCGCTCGGCCCGGCCCGAGCCCGCGCCCGGCGCCGAGCCGCTGGTGCGGGCCGTCGTGCTCCTGGACGACACCGACAGCCTGGTCGTGCACCGGGTGGCCGCCCACCTGGAGGTCGCGGGGGCCTTCCACGCCCTCGGGCTCCGGGCCCTGGCGTACGAGCAGTTCACCCTGCTCGACGACCTGTTCGCGGGTGAGCACGACCCGATCTGGGCCGACGTGCTGCGCCGCCAGCGCCGGGTGGTGTACGCCAACGGGATGGACATGGCCATCGACGACGCCTGCGCCCAGGCCGAGATCGGCGACTGGGACGGTGCCCGGCGGGCAGCCGCGCGCCGGCTGCCGGAAGTACTGCCACCCCTGACACCGGACTGGCCGCCGACCTGGCAGGCGATGATCCACGCGTTCGCGGACCTGTTCGCCGCCCTGGCCGGGCTGTCCTCCCCGGCCGACCGTTCCCTGGTCGTGCTCCAGGCCAGTGACCCGGCCACCGACGCCAACATCGCCATGCTCTCCGTCGCCGACGCGATCCGGGCGCACCAGGCGGGTGACCCGGCCCGGGCCGCCCGGCTGGCCGAGGCCTGCGCGGGCGCCATCGGCCCCAACGTTCCCGTGCACCTGCGGCTGCTGGCGCTGAGCCTCGCCGCCCACAGCCCGCAGACCCCGCCGGCCGCCCTGACCTACGCGAGGGAACTCGTCAGCCTGCGCTGGAACTCCCGCCTGAGCCGGCTCACGTCGATGCGTGCGGCCATCGACGCCGAGCGGCGCCGCGTGGAGCACGAGTTCCTGCGCGACCAGGTGCTCGTCGACGACCTGACCGGCCTGGGCAACCGCCGCGCGTACACCGCCTACCTGGACCGGATCCGGCGCTCGCTGGCCGTCACCGCCGCCCGGCCCGATCAGGACCGGCGGATCCGGCGCCGGGCCCGGCGTCCACCCGACCTGGTGATCATGATGATCGACATCGACCACTTCAAGGCCGTCAACGACTCGTTCGGTCACGACATCGGCGACGAGGTCCTGCGTCGCATGGGCTCGGTGCTTTCCGCCCAGGTGCGCTCGGGCGACCTGGCCGCCCGGCTCGGCGGCGACGAGTTCGTGGTGGTGATGGCGCAGGACGGCCAGGGCGTCGCCGAGAGCCGAGCCCAGTCGATCGTGCAGGCCGTGCGCGACTACCCCTGGGACGAGGTGGCCCCGGGCATGACCATCTCGGTCAGCCTGGGCCTGCACCAGGGCCCGGCCAGCGACCTGGCCCTGCTGCCGGCCGAGGCCGACCGGCAGCTCTACGTGGCCAAACGGAAGGGCCGGGGCCGAGTAGCGGGGATCAGCCCCGAGCCCGCCTGAGCAATTTCGGCCCAACCCAAGCCAGCCGGTTTCGGTCGAGCCCAAGCCAGCCGGTTTCGGTCGAGCCCAAGCCAGCCG
>NZ_JAJOMA010000044.1 GCF_021129235.1 Kineosporia mesophila | reverse complement strand
CGCCACCGACTCCCCCGGGATGCCCCGCCCCAGGCACACCTGCGACACCGGGCACACCCCCCGCACCCGGCACTGCCCCAGCCCCCGGAACAGCACCGGCACCGGGCTTTCCACCCACACCCGGCACTGCGCCCGCAGCAGCGTCCCCGGCCTGACCCGGCCATCCGGTGGAGCCCGGACCGACCGGCGCGTGATGACCGACCGCCCGGACCGACCGGCCCTCGTACGCCGAAAGCAGTTCGGCCCGCAGCAGGTTCACCGGGCCGGGCATCGATGTCCCGTCCGGCGGGCCGACCGGCCCCGGCTGAGCACCGGCCTGCGCCTGCAGACCGGCCGTCAACCGGGCCAGGTCGGCGCCGATCTGGCCCAGGGTCTGCGACAGACCCGGCCCGGTGCCGGGCGGCGCGGCGGCCTGGGGGCCCGGCTGGACGACGGAAGGGTTCTGCTGCTGGGTCGTCTGGAGCACGGCCAGGGGCGACGGGGTCTGGTCGAGGTGGGCGGCCGGGGCCTGGTCACGCGCGGACCGGCCGGGTGGGGAGAGGGCAGCGCGACGGTTCTCGCCGCCCTCCGCGAGCGCGGCGTGATCGATCTCGACGCCGCAGTATTCGCAGAAGTCCCAGTCGTCCTGCACGAGAAGGTCGCAGTTGAGGCACTTCACCTGCGCCGCGAGCTGGTCCCAGGGGGCACGCAACCAGGGCGACGAGTCGTCTGTCGGCACCGATCCACCTCCCCACCCGGACGGGCCGGACGTCCGCCGGTCACCTCGTCCTCACTGATCGACGTGACCGGGGCGGACATTCGCGCCGCCGGACGCGATTCGCCCCGCCGGGCGAAGGACCCGCCGGGACCGGGAACGCGGCCGCGGCACAGCACGTCCTATGTCCAGGGCGGTGGGACGGCAACGGCCGCACGGGTCTGTCGGAGGGGGCGACCAGCCATGAAGGACATGACCGACGAAATGGACACGACCAGGCGACAGCACATAATGGCAACGGCGATGGCCGTGACCGCGATCGTAACCATCGTGACCGTGGTGGTTGGTCCCTGGCGAGGAGAGCCGATGTCCGATGTGCCGACGAACCCCGCTCTGTCGCAACCCGGCCCACCGCCGGGCGACACCAGCGGTCCGCACCTGATCGTGAGCCCCGCCTCGGCCTCCCCGGGGGCCGACATCGCGCTGATCCTGGCCAATCCGGGCACCACCGACGTGAGCTTCGGCCCGCTGGGCCGCCTGGATCGCTGGAACGGCACCGGGTGGCAGGAGTTCCGCCAGGTCACCACCGGTCTGGGCCCGCTGCGGCCCGCGGGCGGGGTGAAGGCTCTGGACGACGAGATCATGGTGCCCGCGATCGCCCTGATCGCGCGGCCCGGCTCGTTCGCCGACCCGGTCTGGACCAGTCTGCAGGGGGTCGAGGCGGGCTGGTACCGGTTCACCCTGGGTGGTGCCACGGGCATCGTGCAGGTGGGCGGGCCGGACGGATCCACGCTGACGCGGCCCACCACGGACGTCACCTTCGACGGCACCACCGTGGTCGAGGCCGGCTCCGGGCGGGTACTCACGCTCCAGGCCCGGCTGCGCGATCCGGTGGGCCGGAACTTCGACCAGGACGAGCACCTGGGCCGCTACACCTCGATGGCCCGGGTGGAACGACTCGACGGCGAGCGCTGGGTGGCGGTGCCGTCCGACACGATCCGCACGATCGACAGTGACCTCAGCTCGGTGGAGACCTCGTTCCAGGTGCATCTGCCCGGGCTGGGCGAGGGCGTGTACCGGGTCGGCCGCGACGCCTCGGTGGCCGGTGCCGTCGAGGGGCTGTTCTGGGTCGAGGCCCTGTCCTGACCCTCCTTCCACCAGGTTGGCTACAGTGACGACGGACCGGCCGATCAACCCTGAGGACTGAAGTGCGCGAGCTCTACCCATCGATCGAACCCCACGCCAGCGGCCTGCTGGAGGCCGGCGACGGACACTCGGTCTACTGGGAGGAATGCGGCAACCCCGACGGCAAGCCCGTCGTGTTCCTGCACGGCGGGCCCGGAGGCGGCTGCACCCCTTCGCACCGGCGGCTGTTCGACCCGGCGAAGTACCGCATCCTGCTGATGGACCAGCGCGGTTGCGGGCGCAGCACCCCGCACGCGAGCGCGCCGGACGCCGACCTGAGCGCGAACACCACCTGGCACCTGGTCGCCGACCTCGAACTGCTGCGCACGCAGCGCGGGATCGAGAAGTGGCAGGTGTTCGGCGGTTCCTGGGGCTCGGCGCTGGCCCTGGCCTACGCCCAGAAGCACACCGACCGGGTGAGCGAGCTGGTGCTGCGCGGCATCTTCACGCTGCGCCAGGGTGAACTGGACTGGTTCTACGAGGGCCCGGCGTCGAACATCGCGCCGGACACCTGGGCCGGTTTCGTCGGTGGCCTGCCCGAGAGCGAGCGGATCCCGGGGCATCTCATCGAGAACTACGGCAAGGTCCTGTTCGACCCCGACCCGGCCGTGCACCAGCCCGCCGCCGTCGCCTGGGCCACCTGGGAGTTCTCCAACCTCACGGTGCAGCCGCGGCCCGACCTGATCGAGGGCGCCCAGGAACCGCTGGGGGCCACCGCGTTCGCGCGCATCGAGAATCACTACTTCCGCCACGACGGCTGGTTCACGCCGGGTCAGCTGATCGCCGGCGCCCCGCGCCTGGCCGGCATCCCGACCGTCATCGTGCAGGGGCGTTACGACGTCTGCACCCCCGCGATCACCGCCTGGGACCTGCACCAGGCCCTGCCGTCGGCGGAGTTCATCCTGCTGGAAGACGCCGGCCACGCCTACGACGAGCCGAGCATCCTCGACGCGCTGATCACCGCCACCGACACGTTCGCGAACCTCTCATGAGCACCCTGAACGAGCTGGGCGAGAAGTACTTCCGCACCCAGCACACCCTGGAGCCGTTCAACTCGACGCTGCTGGGCCTGTCCGAGTTCGACCATCTGGTGGGTGATCCGTCGATCGCGGCCGGGGCCGAGGCGGCCACGGTGTTCGCCGGGATCCTCACCGAGCTCGAGACCCTCGACACCACGCAACTGAGCGCTGACGAGCGCGTCGACCACGGCGTCCTTCATGAACTGGTGCGGGGCGCCCACGGCGACGCCACCCACGCACTGTGGGCGGCGAGCACCTCGGCGGGCGGCTACGTCTCGCGGCAGGGCCTGATCTTCCAGGCCGTGCCGGCCATGACCATCACCGATTCCGCCGGTGCCGACCGGTATCGGCAACGGCTGCAGGGCATTCCGGAGGTACTGCGGGCCCTGGCCGTGCGCGGTGCGGCCGAGGCCGCCCGGGGCCGGCGCTCCACCCGGGTGGGCCTGGAACAGGCTCTCGCCCAGATCGAGACGTCGCTGGGCACCGATCTCGCCCAGGACGCGCTGCTCGCGCCCACCGGTTCCGTCGCCGGCCAGGCCGTGCGGGACCAGGCGGTGGACGTGGTGCGCGAGCAGATCCGCCCGGCACTCGCCGAGCTCGCGGCGGCCCATCGATCACTGCTTGAAGACGCCCGTCACGACGATGCCGTCGGCATCAGCTGGGTGGACGGCGGCGAGGCGGGGTACGACGACGCGGTGCGCCGCCACACCACCAGCACGCACAGCGCTGCGGAACTGCACGACCTGGGTCTTCAGCTGATCGACGAGCTGAACGGCCGCTGGGCGCAGATCGGTTCCCGCGCCTTCGGTCTCAGCGACCTGCCGGCGATCGCCGCGCGGCTGCGCGAAGACCCGGCGCTGCGCTACACCTCGCCCGAGGACATGATCGCCAGCAGCCAGGCCGCCCTGGCCAAGGCCGAGGCCGCCGCCGGCCGGGCCTTCGACCTGGGGTCGATCCCGCCCTGCACGATCGAGTCGATCAGCGGGGCGGACGCCGAGGGTTCGGCCACGGCCTACTACCGGCCCGCCGCCCTCGACGGGTCCCGGCCCGGGGTGTTCTTCCTCAGCACGGCCGGCGCCCCGCAGACCCCGCGCTACGACTGCGAGGCCCTGACCTTCCACGAGTCGGTGCCCGGCCACCACCTCCAGCTGGCCGGCCTGCAGCAGCTCGAGATCCCTCACTGGCGGCGGCACATCGATATCGAGCTGGGTGCCTACACCGAGGGCTGGGGCCTGTACGCCGAGCGCCTGGCCGACGACCTGGGCCTGTACTCCGACGACCTGCAACTGCTCGGCATGCTCTCACTGTCCGCCCTGCGGGCCGCCCGTCTGGTCGTCGACACCGGCATGCACGCCCTGCGCTGGCCCCGCGAGCGGGCCGTGCAGTACATGCGTGACAACACCACGGCCACCGAGACCGAGATTCAGCAGGAGATCACCCGCTACATCGCCTGGCCCGGACAGGCACTGGGCTATGCCACCGGCCGCCAGGAGATCCTGCGCCTGCGCGAGGCCTCCGGCCTGGACCTGACCGAGTTCCACCGCCGCGTCCTGGGCCACGGCTCCCTGCCGATGACGGTACTGGCCGACGTCGTCCTGCGCTGACAACCCCCTTTTTTTGTTCGTGATCATGCAAAACCTCCCCGGAGTTCTAGAACTGCCGGCGCTGGAGTTCTAGAACTCTGGGCAGGTTTTGCATGATCATGGAAGGTTTTGTCAGGTAGAGGCGCGCTGGACCAGGGTGGAGGGCAGGAACACCGAGGCGTCCGAGTCGCCGTCGATCCGGGCCAGCAGCAGGCGCACCATCTCGCGGCTGATCCGGTCGAACGGCTGACGCATCGTGGTCAGGGACGGGGTGAGGTGCTCGGCCACCCCGGCGTCGTCGAAGCCACCCACCCGCACGTCGTCCGGGATGCGGCGCCCGGTCTCCTGCAGCACCGCGCAGGCCCCGGCCGCCATCAGGTCGGAGGCCACGAACACGCCGTCCAGGTCGGGCGTCGTCTCCAGCAGGGTGCGCATGCCGGCCTCGCCGCTCTCGCGCGAGTAGTCGCCGTGCACAATGAGTTCCGGGCGCACCGGGATCCCGGCCGCGACCAGGGCCTGCTTGTAGCCCTCCAGCCGGGCGAACCCACCGGGGGTGTCCATCTGGCCGGTGATGTGGGCGATCTTTCCCGCGCCGCGGGCGATCAGGTGACTGGTCATCTGCCGGCCGCCGTCGAGGTCGTCGGCACCCACCATGCTGATCCGCGACTCCAGGCCGGGGAATCGGCCGCACACCACGGTCGGCACCCCGGTGGCGATGAGTTCCCCCGCCACCGGGTCGACGTCGTGGCTGGAGACCAGCAGCACCCCGTCGACGTGCCGGGCGGCGACGTACCCGACGGCCCGTTCCCGGTCGGCCGGGGTACCGGCGGTGACCAGGGTGAGCAGCAGACCGTGCTCGGCCAGGGCCCGGGTGCAGCCACCCATCAGCCGGGCGAAGGTCGGGTCTTCGAACAGGATGTGCTGGGGCTCGCTGAGCAGGAACGCGATCGTGTTGGAGCGGCCCAGGGCCAGGGTGCGCGCCGCGTGGTTCGCGGTGTACCCGGTCTCGGCGATCGCCCGGGTGACAGCATCCTGCGCCTCCGGGCTGACCCGGTCGCCCCCGTTGAGCACCCGGGAGACGGTGCCGCGGGACACGCCCGCGACACTCGCCACGTCACGGATGGTGGGGCGCTTGTCGCCCGGTTGCTGGTGCACGGCGGAAGGTTACTCTCAGCTCTTGACCGCCCCGGCGGCCAGATCGACCTGCCAGAACCTCTGGAGCAGAAGGAACAGCGCCAGCAGGGGCAGGATGGACAGGAGGGCACCGGTCACGACGACGGAGTACAGCGCCGGTTGCTGCGCGCCCTGGTTCAGCAGGCTGGAGAGCCCGACCGTGACCGGGAACAGCCGGTCGTCGCCCAGCATCACGTAGGGCAACAGGAAGTTGTTCCAGATGGCGACGAACTGGAACAGGAAGATCGTCACCAGGCCGGGCACCATCATCGGCATCACGACCGAGCGGAACACCCGCGCGTCCCGGGCGCCGTCGGTGCGGGCGGCCTCGATCACCTCGTCCGGCACGGCCGCCGACACGTAGATCCGCGCCAGGTAGATACCGTACGGGCTGATCAGGCTGGGCAGCAGCACCGACCAGTAGGTGTTCGTCATCCCGAGCTTGGCGAACAGCAGGTACTGCGGCACGGCCAGCACCACGCCGGGCACCAGCACCCCGGCGAGCAGGATGTTGAAGATCGCCGTGCGGCCGCGGAACCGGTACTTCGCCATCGCGTAGCCGGCCATCGCCGAGACCAGGGTGGACAGGGCCGCCCCGACCCCGGCGTACAGGCCGGTGTTGAGCATCCAGCGCCAGAACAGGCCGTCGCGGTAGTCGGTCAGCTCGGCGATGTTGTCGAACAGGCTGCCGCCGGGGGCGTAGGTGAAGGTGGAGAACAGGTCGCTCGGGCTCTTGGACGAGGCCATGAACACCCAGACCACGGGGACCAGGCAGTAGATCGCGCCGACCACGAGGATGCCCGAGCCCACGATGCTGGGCTTCTCACGGGTGGAGGTACTCATCGGTTCTCCTGGGCGAAGGCTCGGTTCTGCACCAGGCGCAGGAACCCGAAGGACAGCACGAAGGTCGCCACGGCCAGCACGACCGAGGTGGCCGAGGCCGAGTAGATGTCGTTCCGGGTGAACGCGTCCCGGTAGATCATCATCAGCGGGCTCCAGCTGGTGGAGATGTTGTTGGTCAGCGGGCGCAGCACGGTCGGCTCGGCGAACACCTGGAGCGTGGTGATCATGCCGAACACGCTGGTCATGATCAGCGACGGCAGGATCACGGGAATCTTGATGCGCCAGGCAATCTGGAGCTCGTTGCAGCCGTCGATGCGGGCGGCCTCGTAGAGCTCGGACGGGATCGAGCGCAGGGCGGTGTAGAGCACGATCATGTTGAATCCGACGCCGCCCCAGACCGCGATGTTGGCGATGGCGAACAGCACCAGGCCGGGTGCCATCGGCTGCGGCAGGGTGACCCCCACCTGGTCGGCCGCGTAGGTGAACGGGCTGACGGCCGGCAGGTAGAGGAAACCCCACAGCAGCGAGGAGATCACGGCCGGAACGGCGTACGGCATGAAGATGACCAGCCGGGAGAAGCGCCTCGCCCGCACCCGCACGGAGTCCAGCAGGAGGGCGAACAGCAGGGCCAGGCCGAGCATCACCGGGATGACGACCAGCCCGTAACCGAGCACCCGCAGCACACTGGACAGGAAGTCCCCGTCGCTCAGGGTGCGCCCGTAGTTGGACAGGCCCGCCCAGACCTCGGTGCGTGAACCCGGCCCGAGCCCCAGCCCCTGCACCTTGACGGTGCGCAGGCTGAGGAAGGCCGTGTACATGATCGGCACCGCGATCGAGAAGACGAACAGGACCACCGCGGGCAGCATGAATACGTAGGGCGCCCGGGGGTTCCGGGCCCGCCGACTGCCCGGCGACGGGTCCGGAAGCTTCTCCGGTGGGGACGAGACACGGTCGTTCGTGAGGCTGGTCATCTTCGGTCGCTCCCGGGCTACTTGGTGGTGAACCCGCTGGACTTCAGGTCTTCGACCGTCTGCGTCTGCATGGTGGTCAGCGCCTGGGTGAACGCAGCGGCCGACTTCGACTGGGCCGCCTTGCCGAAGGCGTCGTTGAAGGCACTGTAGGCGACGTTGGTGTTCGGGCCGTAGGTGAAGGGGGCGGTGGTGCCCGCGACCTTGGCGGCGACCTCGTAGAAGTCGGGCTGGTCCTTGAAGAACGCCGGCGGCTCGGTCAGCGCGGCCGCGGTGTTCTTCTGGTCGGCCGGGTAGACGTTGGAGATCGTGGCCAGGGCCTTGACGCCGTCGGCGCTGGTGTTCAGCCACTCGGCGAACTCAGCGGCCGCCGCCTTGTGCTTGGACTGCGAGGTCACGGCGGTGGACGAACCGCCCCACGAACCGCTGACGTTGGCGCCCGACGTCCACTGCGGCATCGGGGCCACCTTCCACTTGCCCTTGGTGTCGGCGGCGTTGCCGGCCAGCACGCCGGGCGCCCAGACCGCGCTGACCCAGCCGACCTGGGTGCCCTTGTTCAGGGCCGAGTTCCAGCCGGGCGTGTACATCGGGGTGTTGTCGATGACACCCTCCTCGACCAGCCCGCCCCAGTACTGCGCCACCTTGCGCGAGGCGTCGGAGTCGATGTTCACGCTCCACGCGTCACCGTCGATGCCCCACCAGCTGGCGCCGTTCTGCTGGGTCAGACCGGCGAACAGGCCGGCGTCGTTCGCGGAGAACGTACCCAGGTACTTCTTCTTGTCGGCCTTGTGGATGGTGCGCGCGGCCTGCGCGTACTCGTCCCAGGTCGTCGGCACCTTGATCTTGAGCTTGTCGAACACGTCGCTGCGGTAGAAGAACATCAGGGGCGCGGCGTCCTGCGGCACCGCGTAGACCGCGTCGGTGCCGAGGGTCACGGCGTTCCAGACGCCGTCGGCGAAGTGCCCCTGGGCCTCACCGGACAGGTCACCCTTGATGTCGGCCAGCGCGCCGGCCGCGACCATGGTCGGCAGGGCCTGGTACTCGGCCTGCATCAGGTCGGGAGCACCGCTGCCCGCCTTGGTCGCGGTGAGCAATTTGGTGACGGCCGGGTCGCCGCCGTCCTGCTTGTTCACCGTGACGTGAATGTCGGGATGGCTCTCGTTCCAGACCTCGACGGTCTTGTCCATCTCCGGCGCCCAGGCCCAGAAGTTCAGCTCGACCTTCTCACCGGGCTTGGTCGCCTCGTCCTGTGATCCGCTCGCGCCGTCCGACGAGCCGCCCGAGCAGGCGGTGAGGAAGAGGGCCGAGACAGAGAGTGCAACCAGACTGCCGCGCAGCGTTCGCCGCATGACGTCCTCCTTGCGAAGCATCAGCTTCGTCGTTGAAGCGTGGCGGCGCCGCCGTGCCGCGCCGCATGGGACCGGTCACAACGTGACAGCCCTACAGGAACTTGTCAACGCGCTGCTGGTTTTGATTTCACGACTTCAGCAGGGACTTGGCGAATTTCTTCGGGTGTGGGACCGTGCACACACATCTTGCCGAGCGGACTGTCCGGTCCGGCCGGTGCCCGTGCCTGGTGCACAACGACGTCATCTGCGAACGAGGGTGGATCCATGAGCGACCAGAGCCTGCTGCGTGAGCGCTGGCTGCCCGGGGTGCGGGAACTGAGCTTCGGCGGCGACTACAACCCCGAGCAGTGGCCGCGGGAGGTCTGGGCGCAGGACCTGGACCTGATGCGCCGGGCGGGCGTGAATCTCGTCAGCATCGGCATCTTCTCCTGGGGTCTGCTGGAGCCCCGGCCGGGCGAGTTCGACTTCGGCTGGCTCGACGAGGTCATCGAGGGTCTGCACGCGGCCGGCATCCGGGTCGACCTGGGCACACCCACGACCGTCCCGCCGCAGTGGTTCTGGCAGCAGAACCCGCACGTGCGGCCGGTGATGCGCGACGGCACGGTGCTCGCGCCCGGCTCCCGGGGCATCTGCTGCCCCTCCTCGCCCGAGTACGCCGAGGCCTCGCTGCGGATCACCACCCAGTTGGCCGAGCGCTACGGGAAGCACCCGGCCGTAGCGCTGTGGCACGTGCACAACGAGTACGGCGCCCCGGTCTCCGAGTGCTACTGCGAGGTCAGCGCGGCCGCCTTCCGGGCCTGGCTGCAGGCCCGCTACGGCACTCTTGACGCACTGAACACCGCCTGGGGCACGACCTTCTGGGGCCAGACCTACGGCGACTGGTCGCAGGTCGGCGCGCCCGCGCAGTCGGCCAGCATGTCCAACCCGGCCCACCGCCTGGACTTCGCCCGGTTCTCCAGCGACGAGCTGCTGGGCTGCTTCACCCGCGAGCGCGACGTGCTGCACGAGATGTCGCCCGGTGTCCCGGTGACGACGAACTTCATGGCGACGAACTGCCCGTCGATGGACCTGTGGAAGTGGTCGCGCGAGGTGGACGTGGTGGCCAACGACCACTACCTGACCGCCGCCGACCCGCGCAGCCAGGTCGGGCTGGCGCTGGACGCGGACCTCACCCGGTCGCTGGCGGACGGGCGCCCGTGGATGCTCATGGAGCACTCGTCGTCGGCCGTGAACTGGCAGCCGCGCAACCTGGCCAAGCGCCCGGGTGAGCTGGCCCGTAACTCCCTCAGCCACCTGGCCCGGGGGGCCGACGCGATCCTCTTCTTCCAGTGGCGGGCCTCCCGGCGGGGTGCCGAGAAGTTCCACTCCGCGATGCTCCCGCACGCCGGGGAGAACAGCCGGGTGTTCCGGGAGGTCACCGAACTGGGGGCCACGCTCTGGAGTCTCACCGACGTCCTCAGTTCCCGCGTGCAGGCGCCGGTGGCCATTCTCTGGGACTGGGAGTCGCTGTGGGCCCAGGACCTGGACTGGCGCCCGAGCGTCGACCTGGAGCCGCGCCGGCAGGTGCGCGAGTACTACGAGCGTCTCTGGCACGACAAGGTCACCGTCGATTTCGCCCATCCCACGGCCGATCTCAGCCGCTACGCGGTGGTGCTGGCACCGGCGTCGTACCTGCTGACGGGTGAGGCCGCGGCGAACCTGACGGCCTACGTCGAGGCGGGCGGCCATCTGGTGGTCGGGCCGTTCTCCGGGGTCGTGGACCAGGACGACGCCGTGCACCCGGGCGGCTGGAACGGCGTGCTGCGTGACCTGCTCCAGGTCAGTGTCGAGGAGGTGCTGCCCCTGCCGGAGAACGCCGGCGTCACCCTGACCGGCGGCACCCGCGCCGGGGTCTGGGCCGAGGATCTGGCCCCTCAGGACGCCGAGACCGTGCTGGAGTACACCGACGGCCCGGCCGCCGGGCGCCCGGCGGTGACCCGGCGGGCCCTGGGCGGCGGTACGGCGACGTACGTGTCCACCGTGCTCGACCACCACGCCCTGACCGCGGTGCTCGACCCGGTGCTGGAGCGGGCGGGTGTCACGATCGACCGCGACCTGCCGTGGGACCTGGAGATCGTGTCCCGCCACGGCGCCGACGGCAGCGAGTACGTGTTCGCCATCAACCACGCCGGGGCCCCGGTCGACCTGCCGGTCGAGGGTGTCGACCTGCTGACCGGCGAACCGTGCACGGGCAGCACGAAGATCCCCGCGGGGGCCGTGCGGGTGTTCCGCCGCTGATCCACCCGGGGAGGACTCAGACCCGGGTGCCTCCCAGCAGCCCCTCCTTGCGCAGGGCCGCGAGCCCCCGGGCCGCATTGCTGCGCACGGTGGCGTGGGCCATGCCCAGGGTCGCGGCGATCTCGTGGTCGTCCAGGCCCTCGTAGTAGCGCAGTACCAGCACCGCGCGGTGTTTCGGTTTCAGGGTGGCGAGAGCCCTCAGCAGGGAGTCCCGTTCGGCCAGGGTGGTGCTCGCGTCGTCCACCGCGCGATCCGCCCGGGCGCCGAGAATGTCGCTGTCCGTGGGTGACTCACGCGAGGCGCCGCGACGCCAGAAGGACGTCGCGGCGTTGACGAGCATGCGGTTGACGTAGGCCCCCGGGTCGTCGGCCCGGCTGACGGTGTCCCATTTCAGGAGGGCCTTGGCCAGGACGTCCTGCACCAGGTCCTCCGCGTCGGCGGAGGACCGGGACAGGCCGCGGGCCACGGACATCAGGCGGGGTGAGCGTTCCCGCACGAAGTCCTCGAAGCCCGGGGCCTTCTCGATCGAGGGTTCCTGCCAGGGTCGTCTCACTCCTGCTCCCGGGAGGTCGTCGCGGTGCCGGCCGGGCGGACGACGAGCCCGGCCGGCGCTCCGGTCGAGCCTTCGTCACCGGTCAGCCGGGCCAGTGCCTGCTGCAGCACCGCCATCGCCCCGGTGTACGCGTCGTCCTCCGTGGTCGAGGCCGGTGTGCTCACCGAGACGGCGATCAGATCCCCTCCCCACGCCATGAAAGCCTGCGCATACCGGCTCCCGGTGCCCTCGGTCGCGGTCACGACCAGGTAGGGCACGTTCATCTCGAGGTCGCCCGTGCGGTCGGTGGTGATCCCGAACCCTTCCGGGCCCCCCTCCGTGGCACAGACGGCGGCCTGTTCCCGCAGGTCATCGAGTGCGATCGAAGGGTCGGCGGGGTAGGCCGGCCACTGGGCGACCGTCTCACTCACCACGTAGTCCGGCGGCACGTTCGCCCCCTTCGAGGACCAGGTGGCCTTCCAGGCGTGGCGGGGTACGAAATTGGAACGGATCTCGTTGTCGATGCAGATCCCGCCGACGAGCTTGCTGCCGGAGACGTCGGTGGGCCCGGCGGTGACCTCGAACCTCTTCCCGCCCAGAGCGCTGCCCACCCGGTCCGCGGTCCGGGAGAGGTCGCCCGCCTGGAGCAACGAGACCCGGGTGACGTCCGGGGCCAGGGTGTCAGGGCTGCTGAGAGGCTCGGCCTCGGGGCTTTTGTCGGTGGTGCTGTCATCAGGGCTGCTGGTGGGGTCGGGGACGGATGCGGTGACCACGGGTCGCGGATCGGACGGGGCCACCTCACCACCGCCCCGCGACGGCCACGGCGAGGCGATGACCAGCACCGCCGCCAGCGCTGCCGCCATCGTGACCGCGCCCGAGGCCACGACCTGGGCCCGGCGGTGCCGCTGCCGGGCCCGGCGCTCAATGCCCTTCAGGTCCGTCCCGGGGCCGGCGCGCCGAAGGCCGTCGCGGAACAGGGCGACCATCTGGGCGTCCCCCTCGGGAGGCCGGTCCAGGTCGAGATCCGGCTCCTGATCGCCGTCCATTCCGTTCATGATGATGAGACGCTGCCAGGCACTGCGGTTGTGGCAACTTCCGCCCTCGGATCCCGGCCGGCCGCACAGCTCATTCACCAGGAGCGGATCGGCTCAGAGCGGAACTCACTCGAAGACTGTCGGTGCGGTACGGCAAGCTGATGCCGTGACTCAGCAGACCTCGCAGAACGGCGCCCCGGTGGCACCGAAGCGTCCCACTGTCCTCAGCAAGCACGGCGACGATCGCACCGACGACTGGTACTGGCTGCGGGAGAAGACCGACCCTGAGGTCATCGCGCTGCTCGAGGCGGAGAACGAGTACCTGGCCGCCCAGCTGGAGGGCACCGGCCGGCTCCAGACCGACCTGTTCGAGGAGTTCCGCTCCCGCATCCAGGAGACCGACCTGTCGGTGCCGGTGCGCAAGCACGGCTGGTGGTACTACAGCCGCACCGAGGAGGGCCGCCAGTACGGCATCAGCTGCCGCAAGGCCGATGTCGACGGCGAGCCGGGTCCCGACGAGATCGTGCTGCTCGACCAGAACGAGGTCGCCGCAGACGCGGAGTTCTTCGCGCTCGGTGCCTTCACCGTCGCACCCACGGGCAGCCGGCTGGCCTACTCCACCGACCTGACCGGCAGCGAGACCTTCACCCTGCGGGTGCGTGACCTCGGCACGCTGACCGACCTGGACGACGTGATCGAGGGCGTCTACTACGGCGCCACGTTCAGCCGCGACGGCAGCGTGCTCTTCTACACCCGTCAGGACGAGGCCAAGCGCCCCTACCAGGTGTGGCGCCACGTCATCGGCTCGCCCGCCGCCGACGACGTGCTGGTGTTCCAGGAGGACGACGAGCGTTTCTTCGTCGGCGTCGGCGGTTCCAAGTCCGAGGAGTACCTGGTCATCTCCCTGGGCAGCTCGCTCACCAGCGAGAGCTGGGTACTGCGGGCCGACGACCCGACCGGTGAGTTCACCGTGTTCGAGCCCCGCCGGCAGGGGGTCGAGTACCACCTGTCCCACTACAAGGACAGCGAGCGCAACGAGTTCTACGTCGTCACCAACGAAGACTCCCCCAACTTCAAGCTCATGGTAACCCCGGCCGCCACGACCGGCCGGGAGCACTGGAGCGAGGTCATCGGCCACCGCCCCGACGTGAAGCTCGACGGCGCCGAGACCATGGCGGGGCACCTGATCCTCTCCGAGCGCGCCGAGGGCACGGCCCGCATCGCGCTGTACGAGCTGGCCACCGGCACGCACTCGGTGATGGACCAGCCGGAGACCGTCTACGCGGCCGGGGCCAGTGGCAACGCCGAGTTCGACACCCACGTGGTGCGCTACACCTACACCTCGCTGGTGACCCCGCGCTCGGTGTACGAGTACGACCTGCTCACCGGTGAACGCACCCTGCTCAAGCAACAGCCGGTGCTGGGTGACTACGACTCCTCGCAGTACACCAGCGAGCGGGTCTGGGCCAAGGCCCCCGACGGCGTCGAGGTCCCGATCTCGCTGGTCTACCGTTCCGACCGCGCGAAAGACGGTGGCCCGGCCCTGATCTACGGCTACGGCGCCTACGAGATCTCGACCGACCCGTACTTCTCCTCGTTCCGCCTCAGCCTGCTCGACCGGGGCTTCGTGTTCGCCATCGCGCACGTGCGCGGCGGCGGTGACCTGGGCCGGCTCTGGTACGAAGACGGCAAGTTCGAGAAGAAGCCCAACACCTTCAGCGACTTCGTCGCCGCGGCCGACCACCTGGTGCAGGCCGGCTACACCTCGCCGTCGCAGCTCATCGCGCGCGGCGGCAGCGCGGGTGGCCTGCTGATGGGTGCCGTCACCAACCTGCGCCCCGACCTGTTCGCCGGGATCATCGCCGAGGTGCCCTTCGTCGACGTGCTCACCACCATGCTCGACCCGTCGCTGCCGCTGACGGTGCACGAGTACGAGGAATGGGGCAGCCCCGAAGAGCCCAGGTTCTACGACGTTCTCAAGAGCTACTCGCCCTACGACAACGTGGTGGACGCGGCCTACCCGGCCGTCCTGGTGACCGCCGGCCTGAACGACCCGCGGGTGAGCTACTGGGAGCCGGCCAAGTGGGTGCAGAAGCTCCGTGAGCACAACACCGGCCCCCACGAGATCCTGCTGAAGACCGAGATGGGCGCGGGCCACGGTGGCCCGTCGGGGCGTTACGACTCCTGGAAGGACGAGGCCCTGGTCTACGCCTGGATCCTGGAGCTCGCCCTCAAGAAGAACTGACGCCACACGGTTACCGCAACCGGCCCCCCTGATGCCGTCTTCGACCGGGCCCGGCCTCCCGTCCGCTGAAATGTGCTGTCCGATCAGCACTCACAGGGGCCGGGAGGTCGCGCACCGGGAAGATCAGCAGCGAGGTCCAGGACCTCGCCACCGCTGCCGACCGTTCCCACGAACGCGCCGACAGCGGCCTGGCCCTGGCCGAGCGCCAGGTCGCCCGGTGCCGGATCTCCGGCTGGAACGGCGTCATCCGGTCGCTCGGCCGGGCGACCGAGCCCCTCGCGACCGTGCGCGAAGGTCTCGCGGCGGTGGAGGAATCCTGCGGCACCGCGCAGACCCACCGAACGCCGGCCGATTCCCGAACGCCATGAAGGGGTGCGGGAACGACTGGCCGACGAGGGTCGCGACCGGGCCAAGCCCCGGACGAGCCCCCGGCCAAGCCCCGGACGAGCCCCGAGCCCTGGGGTGTCTACCAGCGCAAGGTGGCCTGACCCGCGACATGACCCCCGCCGACGTCATGACCGGCCGGCAGGAGCACGGAGGGCCGGGGTGGCCTGGTGCCGCAACCGCCAGCCCACGATCACCGCCGCCCCGACCGGGATCTCCAGCAGGAAGGTGAAGAAGCGGTACAGCAGGGCCCCCGCGAGCGCGCTCGTGGGGGTGACTCCGGCGGCCGTCAGGCAGGTGAAGATCGTCAGCTCGGCCGCGCCCGCACCGCCGGGGGTGAGGGGCACGGTGGTGATCATCCGCTCGATGCCGACGACGGCCAGGACGAGCAGGAAGGGCTGGTGCACGCCGAGCCCGAGCAGGCACGTGTCGAGCAGGACCCCGAGCAGCACCATGTAGCCGAGGCCGCTCAGCACCAGCTGGAGTCCCGAGCGCCGTAACGCTTTTCCCATGTCCTCGCGCAACGCGGCCACCACCGCACCGGCGCGTTCCCCGATCCGGCGGGACACGCGTCCTGCGGCCAGAATCCCACAGAGCACCAGCAGCACCACCCCGGCTCCGGCACTGATCATCACCGGTGCCGAGGCGATCTCGGCGCCGGGGCCGTCAAGCAGGAATCCGGTCAGGGACACGGCGCCGAAACCCACGCGCAGCAGCACCGTGCTGACCTGGTTGAGGGTGAAGTAGCTGGTCATGGCCCGGGCGTCGAACCCCCACGAGCGGATCATCGCCGCGCTGACCCCGTAGCTGAGTGCCCCGCCGAGCGGAAGGCTGTTGGCCACGGCACTTCCCGCGAAGCACAGGCTCAGGGCCCGGCCCAGGCCGATGCCGGGCAGGCAGGCGGAGACCTGACCGGCCCGGGCGCAGTGCCCGGCCCACCAGAGCAGAAGAAGGACCGGCAGCCACAGCAGTTCCAGGCCGAGCACGGTGTGCCCGACCTGCGACCACCCGGCACCCATCGCCGCGACCGTGCGCACGACGAGCCAGAGCACGGCCGGGATCGACAGCAGCAACAGCCCGTTGCGCACCACCCACCGGTGCGCCACGACGAACTCCCGTGGATTCATGGCGGAATCATGGGGATCGGGGCCTGAACGCAGCGCCACCGGGACGGGCGGAAGAGAGCGAACAACAGGCGAACGACTACGGGAGGCTCATGACAGGCCCCGCAGGAGCAGCTTCACCTCGTCGTCGGTCAGGACATGGTCGACGACCTCCGGCGGGATCGACAGCAGCACCTGCCCCACCGAGCCCGACGAGAACACCACCCCGTCGAAGCGCGTCGCCGCGCGCGGCGGCCGGGAGTTCGCCCAGGCGTGCAGCCAGGGCCGCGGCACCACCCCGTGAAGAATCTCCGCGTACCAGAACTCGACCGAGTCCGGTTCCTTCACCCGGGCCCGCACGCGCGAGGCCTCGCCGTGCGTGGTCGTCACCGCCAGGTCGAGTTCTTCCGGACCGCTGTCCAGACCCATGTCCATCGTCCCCTCCCCGTTGCGGCGGACCCCGTGCCGGTACCCACTGTCGTCCCACTGTCAGCGCCTGCCGACCTCCGTCACTACATGACATTTTGGCGCGGCCATTTTGTCCAGGCCCTGGCGACATCAGTGAGGTGTCCCATAACCTGCCATGATGACCGAACGACGCAGTGCGAGTACTGTGCGTAGATCACTCGGGCGGCAACTGCGTCAGCTCCGCGAGAGTGCGGGAAAATCCCTGGCCGACGCCCAGGCCGCGCACCTCGGCAGCGTACGGAACCTGCAGCGTATCGAGGCGGGACAGGCCCGGCCGAAGCACACCTTCGTACGCAGCGCCTGCCAGGTCTACGGGGCCGGCCAGGCCACCACCGACCGGCTGCTGGCGATGACCGACCAGGCCGACACGGACACCTGGTGGGAGGCGTACGGCACGGTGCAGCACTGGTTCACCCTGCTGCTCGACCTGGAGGGCGTCGCCGACCGCATCTACCTCTACAGCGGCTCCCTGGTTCCCGGCCTGCTGCAGACATCCGCCTATGCGAAGGCCTGGTTCCAGATGAACCCCGGCTACGTCACGGACAAGGCCTACGCCGAACGCGAGGTGGCGGTGCGGGCCCGGCGGCAGGACGTGGTGTTCGACCGCGACGTGGCGGTCACCGCGATCATCGACGAGTCGGCGCTGCAGCGGATCGTGGGCAGCAAGGAGATCATGGCCGAGCAGGTCGCGCACCTGCGCGAACTCGCGGCGCGCCCCGGTACCCAGGTGCACGTGCTGCCGCTGGAGGCCGGCGCGCACGCCGGGGGCAAGGGCGAGTTCATCGTGCTGGAGTTCGACAGCGACGAGGAACCGGACGTCGCCTACGTCGAGACCTATCTGTCCGGCCAGTACTCCAGCAAGCCCAAAGTTATGGAGGAGCTGAGGTGGAGGTATGCCTCGCTCAAGGCAATGACGGTCCCTCTCGAGGAGTATCTAGGACCATGAATCAGCGTGAGCAGTGGGTGAAGGCCTCCGCGTCCGCAGACTCCGGCAACTGCGTGGAGATGCTGGCCGGCGACGGGCAGGTCCGGTTACGGGACTCCAAGCAGGGCGAGCGGGGGGCCGTTCTGCGTCTGGCCCCCGGCGGCTTCGCGGTCTGGATCGAGGGCGCGAAGGCGGGCCAGTTCGACCAGTTGATCTAAAAGCAACCCCTGGTGGACGTCGCCGGCCCCCAGGGGGGCCCGTCGGCGTCCACCATCGGTCGCCTTCTACGGACTGGGCCGGCGCGGGATGCAGGCGTTCTCCAGCTCGGCCCCGGTGCCGTCGAAATGCTCCCGGCACCAGGCACGAACTTCCTTCTTCGACCCGAAGCCGTTGTCGGAAAACACGACCCACATGGCCTGGCCCTGATAGGTCTGCCGCTCACCGTAATCGGTACTGCGCAGCACAATGATCCGGCCCAGGTCGGAGCGGGCGGAGAGCTCCTGCACCTGCGCCCGGATGTCGGCGGCCCCGAAGACGTGCGAACCGTCTGCCGTGGTCTGGTATTCGTCTTGTACGCCCGGGGCTTTCGACGACAGCTGGGCCAGCCAGGTGCCGTACACCTCGTCGGCGCCGGACAACCCCTCGTCGGCGAGGGCGTCGAGGTCCAGCGTGGCCTGCTCGTCGGCGGAGAGTTCCGGCGTCGTAGCCGTGTACGGGTCTTCGGTGTAGGGCTCTTCGGTGTAGGGCTCTTCGGTGTAGGGCTCCTCGGTCCAGACATCATCCGTCGTCGTGTGCTCGCCCACCGCACCGGCATCCGAAGACGGTGCGGCGTCCCCACCCCGGCTCAGGGTCAGGCCGATCGACAGCACCAGCACGAGCAGCAACAGGCCCGCCCCCACGGCCTGGAACTGGCGCTGCGCGTACCAGGGCCGGCTCCAGGGAGAAGGGGGGACGTCGGTCTCGGCGGTGCCCGCCGGGTCCGCCGCAGGAGGGGGAGGAGTGAACGAGCCCGTGACCGCCTGCCCGCCCGCCAGTTCCTCACCGCACAGACGGCAGAGCCGGTCTCCGTCACGCGGTGCGGTACCACACACCGGGCAGCTGGGAACCGGTGGTACCGCCATCAGAACACGCCCGTGGAGACCAGACTCACCAGCCGCTTCACGAACTCTCCGATTCCGGTGAGCTGTTCGGTCATGGTCGCGGCTCCGGACAGGACGGTGAGCACGGTGCGGCGTTTCGGCGCCGACGCGGCCAGGGCCGTCTCCACGGTGTCGATCTGCAACCGCGCGGCCTCGGTGTCGTGGCCGTCGAGGGCGTCGAGCCGGCCGCGTAGGTCGACCAGATGCCCTCGCAGCAGGACGATCTCGTCGGCGCCCAGGACCTCGGGCAGCTCCTGCCCGGATTCCGTGACGTTTGCCGCCGCCCGGCTGTGCGCCCCGACCGCCATGGCCCCCTGCGTGGTGAACGTACCGCCGCTGATGGTGACCTGCTCGTCCGATGTCATGATGCCCCTCCCCCTCGGTTCGGCGCCGAGTTCTCGGCCACCGCATTCGCCCCCACCGCCAGCGACGACGCGTTGAACGTGCCGCCGCTGATCTGCGTGGAGTTGTTGATGATCGTGGTGGTGCGCTCGAGGAACTCCTCGTTGGAGTAACCGAACTCCTCGAGCACCTCGGCCACCGCGTCCCGCACGCGCCGCTCGACCAGGTAGATGTACCGCTGCCCGTCGAGCCTCTGGAAGAACTGCTCCGAGGCGTCCTCGGCCCCGAGCTCCCGCACGCTGGTGCGCACGCCGTAGTCGAACGCCAGCCGATTGCCGATCTCCTGGATCTCGCCCTGGAAGGTCAGCTGCTCCCGCACCCGGTCCCGCGTGGAGCGGACGAAGTCCAGCGGCGAGCGCAGCAGCATCAGCGGCAGACCGCCCAGGGCGCTGCGGGCGAGCTGCAGGTACACCACCGGCTCGAGCTGCTGGTAGCTGTCGGCGCTGTGGTAGAGCTCGCGGACGGAGGGCAGCTGGGCCCCGACGAACTCCATGTAGAGCGTCTCGCCGCGGATGCTGAAGTAGAGGAAGACCGTGACCTCGAGCTCGCCCTCCCAGGCCCCGATGCGGATGGTCAGGTACTCGGTGGCGCGGTTGCGGTCGTACTGCTCGAAGCTGTCCAGCTCGGCCCGGTTCAGGTGGTGGCGGGGCAGTTGCCGGGCGACGTCGAGCAGGCCGTCCTGGCGGCGCAGCAGGCCGGGCACGAACAGCCGGGGCTGCATGGACAGGCCCACGATGCGACGCCCGGCCGGGGTGTTCGGGTCGGCCAGCGACAGCAGGGCCAGGCGCATCCGGCGGTACAGGGTCTGCGGGGAGAGCTCACCGGCCGGGGACGCGCCGCCTTCCTCGTTCTCCGGCGGCTCGCCCTCCGCCCGCGGTCGCAGCGGTATACCCAGGTGCCAGGGCTGTTCCAGGAAGCCCGACCCGACGAACGGCCGGTCGGCCACCGAGCGCGAGTAGTAGGTGACGTTGCCCTTCTGGGCGTCGGCCAGGAAGGCGATGCGAGCGGCGTAGCGCTCGGGCTCGGGAGGCGCGTCCTGCGGCCGGAACCGGTCCGGCGACAGCTCGGTCAGGATCGTGTGGTGGTTGACCAGCAGCTCGACCAGGCGCACGGCCCAGGCCAGCCCCCACAGCACGAGGAAAACAACCACCGAGGCCTCGAGCGCCCCCTCGGTGCCGGTGCCGCTGCTGGTGCCGGTGCCGGTGCTCTGCCCGGACCCGAACAGGCCGTCCGTCGAATTGGCCAGCTGCGCGTCGCCGTTGAGGAAACCCAGGGCCAGGAAGTTCAACAGCGTCGCAACGAACGCGTGCATGAATCCCCGGAGAATACGCCCCGCGGCGAAGGCCTTCCAGGCCCGCACGATCTGGCTCAGCGACTGGGCCAGCAGCAGGCCGGCAACCACCGCCGTGCTGTCGATGAACAGCATCACCAGCAGGACGGCGACGAAGGCCAGGTTGCGCAGGAATTCCCGCCGTTGCGCCCGAATGGCATGCCGCAGAACGGGAACGATGTCGATGCCGTACGACGGCGCGACCGCCCGGTGCCCGGCGTCGAGCACCTCGTGCAGCACCTGACGGCGGAAGTCGCGGTCCAGGTAGACGCCGACGCAGAGATAGCGCGTGGCCTCGCTGCCGGCCCAGTCCGGATCATTGTCAGGTGATTTCCCCCGGTCTTGAATAACTGGATCCTGCGACGCGATCGCCATATCGATTCCCCTCCCCCAAGGACGGAAACTTGATATCTCAAATTCCTTGGCCCGAAGTTATCAGGCGAGTCCGGCGGGTACGGGGCAATTAAAGAATTGAATGCTTAATGAAACGAACAGGGCGGAAACACCCCGGGCACCCGGGCCCGCGGCGCCGGTCTACTCTGGCGGGCGTGGAGATCCGTCAGAGCCGCAAGCTGAACCATGTCGCCTACGACGTCCGCGGGCCGGTGCTCGAGGAGGCCATGAGGCTGGAGGCCGAGGGCCACCAGATCCTGCGGCTGAACATCGGCAACCCGGCACCGTTCGGTTTCGAGGCGCCCGAAGACATCCTGCGCGACATGATCCAGCAGCTGCCGGCGGCCCACGGCTACAGCGACGCCAAGGGCATCGTCCCGGCCCGGCGCGCGGTCGTGCAGTACCACCGGGCCAAGGACGTCGAGGACATCGACATCGACGACGTCTGGCTCGGCAACGGTGTCTCCGAGCTGATCAGCATGTCGCTGCAGGCCCTGCTCAACGACGGCGACGAGCTGCTCGTGCCGAGCCCCGACTACCCGCTGTGGACCGCCACGACCACGCTGGCCGGCGGCCAGGCCGTGCACTACCGCTGTGACGAGGCCTCGGGCTGGATGCCCGACCTGGCCGACATCGAGGCGAAGATCACCGACCGCACCGTCGGCCTGGTCATCATCAACCCGAACAACCCGACGGGTGCCGTCTACCCGCGCGAGGTGCTCGAGGGCCTGGTCGAGATCGCCCGCCGGCGCGGCCTGATGCTGCTCAGCGACGAGATCTACGACCAGATCCTGTACGACGACGCGCAGCACGTGGCCACCGCCTCACTCGCGCCCGACGTGTTCTGCCTGACCTTCAACGGCCTCTCGAAGGCCTACCGGGTGGCGGGTTTCCGGGCCGGCTGGATGGTCGTGTCCGGCCCCCGGCACCAGGCGAAGGACTACCTCGAGGGCCTGCAGATCATGGCCAACCTGCGGCTGTGCGCCAATGTGCCCTCGCAGCACATCATCGCCACCGCACTGGGCAACCGGCTGGAGGCGGGCCACGGCAGCATCAACGACCTGCTGCTGCCCGGCGGCCGCCTGCGCGAGCAGCGCGACGTCACCTACGAGATGCTCCAGCAGATCGACGGCGTCAGCTGCGTGAAGCCGCAGGGCGCCCTGTACTGCTTCCCGCGCCTGGACCCGAAGGTCTTCCCGATCGAGAACGACGAGGCCTTCGTGCTCGACCTGCTGCGCGAGCAGAAGGTCATGGTCGTGCACGGCCGGGGCTTCAACTGGTCGGCGCCCGACCACTTCCGCATCGTCACGCTGCCCTCCGCCGACGTGCTCAAAGACGCGATCGGCCGGATCGCCGAGTTCCTCGACACCCGCCGGGCCTGAGACCCGCTCAGCAGACCCGCTCGCAAGACCACTCAGCTGCGCCGCCGGCGTCCATTCCTCGCCGTCACCCCTCACCTCAGCTCCAGCGTCTCCTCCACCTTCAGTTCCCCCGCGCGGGCCAGCTCACGCACCAGGTGGTAGCGCTTCTTGCCGCTCGTCGTGCGCGGCAGGATCCGGCGCCGGGCGCTCAGCAGCCGGTCGACCGGCAGTTCCAGACCTCGCAGGGCCCGGTGCTGCTGCGGGGTCAGGTCCGGCGCACCGCGAAAACGCTCCAGGACAACACAGATCGGGCTCACCGGGTCGGTGATGTCGAGATCCAGCACCATCAACTGGTGGACGGGGTGGTCGAGTACCGCGGCCACCTGCTCCTCCAGCAGCGACGCCAGGTAGTTGCGGCCGTACCGGATGATCACGTGCTTCTTCCGCTCCAGCACGAAAAGATCGCCACGAAAGGTAAATCCGAGATCTCCCGTGGACAGCGGACCCCCGTGGGTGCGCACCAGTCCCCGTTCGGCGTTCTCCAGCCGGCCCACACAGACGCTGCGCCCCCTCAGCACGATCTCCCCCAGCACTAGGTCGCCGTCGATCGCAACACCTTCGTCGTCGACCAGGCCGAGACCGAGATCGGGCAGGGCCGGGCCGAGCGCGAAAACCGCCACCCCCCGGTCGTCCTCGTCGGGAACAGACAGCACCCCCTCACCGAGCAACGGCACCGGGCGGCCCGGCTTCAGCCCGATCGGGTCGACCCGCACGAACCACGGCAGCCGACCCGGCCGGTGCAGGGTCGTGGCCAGTGTCGACTCGGCCAGACCGAAGGCCGGGGCGAAGCTCTCCGCGCGGAAGCCGTACGGGGCCAGGCGCCGGCAGAAGCCGTCCAGCGTGGACTTACGAATCGGCTCGGCCCCGGTGACGACCAGGCGCAGCCGCGACAGGTCGACGCCCTCGAGTTCCGCGTCGGTGGGCTGCTGCCAGGCCTGGTCGTAGCCGAAATTCGGTGCGGTGGTGATGGTCGCGCCATGATCGCTCATCGCCTGCAGCCAGCGGGCCGGGCGGCGCACGAACGCGGCCGGGGCGAGCAGCCGCAGCGGCCAGCCGTGCAGCACGCTGAGCAGCAGCGTCCCAATCAGGCCCATGTCGTGGTAAAGCGGTAGCCAGCCGCACATGCGCTCGTGCGCGCCACCCCCCAGACCGGCCCGGATACCGTGCACGTTCGTCAGCACGTTGTCGTTCGAGATGGCGACCAGACTCCCGTCGCCGGTCGAGGCGCTCGTCATCTGGAAGAACACCACGTCGTCCGGTCCACCCGGATCCACCACCGGCGGCTCCGTCTCCGGAACCGTTCCGAACAGAGCGGTCTCGTCCAGCACCAGCGGATCGTCGCCGGGCCCGAGACTCACGCCGAGCGACGCGTCACTCACCCGCACGCACCGGCCGCCCAGGCGCCCGGTCACCGAGGCCACCCGCTGCCCGAAGGCGCCGTCGCCCCCGAGGGCGTTCGGCGGGGCCAGGATCAGCGGCGCGGTCCCGGCCCGCAGGGCGGCCAGGAAGGCCAGCACCGTCGGGTAGGGGTCGAGGGCAGTGATCACTACGGGTACCGGGAAGCCGAAGGACGCATCTGCGCCCCTCGGGCGGGCCCGCTCGGCGATGCGGGCGGCCACCGGGGCGGACCGTTCCATCAGTTCCCGCAGCGAGCAGGCGATGTCGGGAGCGCCGAAACGGACGAAGCGCAGACTTTCCTCGTCCCCGCGGCTGCGCGCGAGTTCCTGGAGGCGTCCCAGCAGGGTCTCGCCCCGGCGCGGTACCCAGGGTGCCGTGTCCACTTCATGAATCTGCGTCACTCGGATCACCTTTCACCAGGAAGGGGAGCGCCCACGGAAAAGGCTGGGCCCGGCGTGGTGCCGGGCCCAGCCTTCAGGCCGTCACTCGAACTCGACGTCCGAGATGTCCAGCGAGCTGGTCGTCGAGCTGCTGCTGCAACCCTCGGCCACACCGATCGCGTCGAGGTCCACAGCGGTCTCACCGATGATTTCGAACATGGTGTCTGCCTCTCGTGAGAAACCCGTTCCCGGAGGAGGAACGGATCAGCCAACCGGTTCCGGGAGAGATCGGGTGACCTTCCCGAGATCGAGACTAGGCCGCCCCAAGGTCTCCTGGCCTCACGGAAAACCCTGGCCCGGAGCAGAATCCGCCGCCCCTTCGGGCACCAGGTAGAGTTCCGCCGCACCGGTCCCGCGCAGCAGCTCCCCGGCGAACCGGCGCACCTCGTCCCTACCCATGGCGCACACCTCGTCCCCGGCCGCCCCGGGTTCGGCGTCCGCCGCCAGATACGTGGCCGTGCGCACCGCCACGTCGTCCGCGTGCCGGTCGCCGTCCAGATGCCGCACCAGCAGGGCCGACCGGCTGCGGTCGATCGCCTCGTCGGTGAGTTCCCGCTCCAGGTCGCGCAACACCGCGCGTACCCCGGCCCGGACCCCGGCCAGCCGTTCCGGTGCCGCGCAGACCATGACGGTGAGATACCCGGCGTCGGCCAGTTCCCGGCTGAACACCGACAGCGAGTAGGTCGTGCCGGCCCCCAGCCGCCGGGCCAGCACCCCGCCCGGTCCCCCGAGAACATCACAGGCCAGATGCAGCGCGGTCTTCCGGCGATCAGCCAGCGCAACGCCGGGCAACCCCAGCAGGTACCAGCCCGGCCCCGGGACCACCGGCACCCGCTCCGGCTCCGGCTCCGGCTCCGGCTCCAGCTCCTGCCGGGTCAGCGGCCCGGGCTCGCCGCGACACCCGGCCGCGACGGAAGAACCGTTTCTGGTGACAGCTTTTCCCGGCACCTGAGGCCCGGCCTCCACCACCAGCAGGCGGGTGTGGGCCGCGGCCCCGTCGAGTATCCGTAGTTCCCGGGATCCCGGCCGGTTCGGCGAGGTGCCCTCCGACCCCGCGTACCGGTGCCCGGCCGGGAAGATCCGGGCCCGCACGAGGGCCACCGGATCCTGCCGGGCAGACCGCGTGGGGGCGGGCCTCGTCCATTCGCCCGTAACCGGAACCACCTCACCCACCGAGACCGCCCAATGCCCGTGACAGCCCGGACGCGGCATGACCGCGAGAGCGTCCCGCACCTGCTGCGCCCGCCCCGGCAGGAACTGCACCTTCACCCCGATGAGGTCGGGGGTCACCAGGGCCGAGCACACCGACCCGGTCCCCCGCAGCAACCGCGCCGCCAGCCGGGCCCAGAGCGGCGCGGCGCCCACCGCCACCGGTATCACCCCGGCCGGCAGATCCGCCGCCCGCAGAGCGATCACGATGGCCCCGACCGCGGCCCCGGGCACCTGGACGGCCCGGACTCGTTCATCCACGGCCCACCCCCCTACGCCGTCCCGGGACGAGAACCGCTCCGGGTCTCACCGTGCCTCACATCGCCGCAGCCAGCGCAGCAACTGCGCCCGCACCGCCGACTCGGTGACCCCGAGGGTCAGCGCGCGCCGATCGAGAACCCCTGCCCCGGCCGAAGTAAGATCGGCGATCC
>NZ_JAJOMA010000043.1 GCF_021129235.1 Kineosporia mesophila | reverse complement strand
CCCCCCTTTCCCCCCCCCCCCCCCCCCCCCCCCCCCCCCCCCCCCCCCCCCCCCCCCCCCCCCCCCCCCCCCCCCCCCCCCGCCCCCCCCCCCCCCCCCCCCCCCCCCCCCCCCCCCCGCCCCGCGTCCGGTGCCGATCCACCCTGCCCGAAACCCGCCACTCCCTATGACGTGAGAGGTCACACCATGACGACGCATGACGACAGGAGCACGCCCGCGGGCGGCACGCTCACCCAGGTCGAACAACGCGGCATCGAGCCGGTCCCGGACCACGAGCGCACCGGCCGGGCCGGGGCCCTGTTCTGGGTGTGGTTCGCCGCCAACATCTCCATCCTCGGGCTACCGCTGGGCGCCACCCTGGTCGCCTTCCAGGGCCTGGCGTTCTGGCAGGCCCTGCTGGTCGCCGTGATCGGCTCGGCCGGTTCCTTCGCCGTGGTCGGGATCATCTCCGTCGCCGGACGACGCGGCGGCGCCCCCGGCCTCACGCTCTCCCGGGCCGTGTTCGGGGTCCGCGGCAACATCGGCCCGACCGCCGTGTCGCTGCTGTCGCGCCTCGGCTGGGAGACCGTGAACACCACGACCGCAGCCTTCGTGCTGCTGTCACTGTTCGCGATCGTCTCCGGCGCCGACATCACCGCCAAGGGCTACCCCGCGCTCACCGTGATCGCGATCATCGTCTTCGTCGCCGCCACGGTGCTCGTCTCCGGTCTCGGCCATGCCGCCATCGTCGCGGTACAGCGCTGGGCCACCTGGGTCTTCGGCACCCTGAACATCTTCGTCGCGATCTTCCTGGTGATCCGCGTGGACTGGGATCTGGTTCTGGACACGCCCGCCGGTCCGGTCAGCGCCGTCGTCATCGGTATCGGCACGATCGCCGCCGGGACCGGGATCGGCTGGGCCAGCGCCGGAGCCGACATCGCCCGTTACTCGCGCACCACGACCAAGGCGTCCGCCCTGATCGTCGCCAGCGCTGTCGGCGCCGGAATCCCGCTCGTGCTGTTGATCGGCCTCGGCTCGCTGCTGGCCGCCGGTGAGCCGGGCCTGGCCTCCGCCGGAGACCCGGTCGCCGCCATCCGCGACCTGCTTCCCAGCTGGATGGCCGTCCCGTACCTGATCGCCGCGTTCGGTGGGCTCCTGCTGTCCAACCATCTCTCGGTCTACTCCGCCAGTCTCACCACCTTGACCCTGGGTGTGAAGGTGCCCCGGGTGTGGGCCGTGGTGGTGGACGTGGCCGTCACCTTCGCCGGGTCGATCTTCTTCATGCTCGTGGCCGACGGCTTCTACTCACCGTTCATCACGTTCATCTCCCTCCTGGCCGTACCGATCACCGCATGGCTGGGCGTGTTCCTGATCGACATGCTGCACCGTCACCACTACGACCCCGACGCCCTGCTGGATCTGCGTCCGGGCTCGCGCTACTGGTACACCGGCGGCATCGCCTGGCGGGCGCTGGGCTCCTGGGCAGCCGCCATCGCCATCGGTTACCTGTTCACCACGGTCAGCGTCGGTGGCGACGCACCGGTCTTCACCGGTCCCCTCTCCGGTTCCTGGATCGGCAGCAACGGCCTGGCCTGGGTCGCCACATTCGTCGTCGCGGCCGGTTCCTACGCCGCGCTCGGGGGAGCCCGTTCATCGGCGGGGTCCCAGCCTGCCCCCACCTCGAGTGCGGGCAGGGCCTGATGCCGGTGTTCGTCTCGGTCGGCAATGTCATCGTCGATCTGGTCATGCAGGTGCCGGCCCTGCCGGAGCCCGGTGGCGACGTGATCGCTACCGGGTCCCAGATCCTGGTCGGTGGCGGCCTGAACACCATGGTCGCCGCCGGCCGGGACGGCGCGCAGGTTCGCTACGCCGGGATGCACGGCATCGGGACCTTCGGCGATCTGGTCCGGGACACCCTGCGTCAGAACAACATCCAGGTCGTGCAAGCACCATTCGAGGGCCTGGACACCGGGCACTGCTTCGCCATCGTGGACGCGTCCGGTGAACGGACCTTCGTCACCCACGTCGGCGCCGAAGGACAACTCACGGCCGAGAAACTGGCCGCCGTCGACGTCGTGCCGGGCGACACGCTGTTCGTCTCCGGTTACGGCCTGGTGCACCCGGTCAACGCCCGGGCCCTGACCACGTGGATACCGTCGGTTCCCGACGGTGTCCGGGTGGCTGCGGACGTCGGGCCGCTGGCCGACGCCATCGATCCCGACGTCCTGCGCGTGATCCTCGATCGGGCGGACGTCCTCACCGCCAACCGCCGCGAAGCGCTACTGATCGCCCCCGGAGCCGAACTGGACCGAGCGACGGCCGACTTTGCCGACCGCTGGAATCTCCTGGCCGTGGTGCGGGACGGAGCAGCCGGGTGCTGGGTCGCGCCACCGGGACAAGAAGCCACCCAGGTCGAGGGATTCAGCGTGAAGGCGCTGGACACCAACGGCGCCGGGGACGCCCATGACGGCGTCCTGCTGACTGCCCTGGATCACGGCCTGGACCCGGTGCGGGCGGCACGGCGAGCCAACGCCGCGGCCGCCATCGCCGTCACCCGGACCGGGCCGGCCACGGCTCCTACCACCGCCGAGATCGACGCTTTCCTCTCGGACCGGCGAAGGGGCATCGGCGAACCCTGACCCTTCCGGGTGACCGGCGCACCGGGCCACGGCGTCCACCGTAGACGCGCGGAACCGGCCGGCTGCCCGTAATGTCGACCGGTGAGCGAAGCACGCATGAGGCACTACGGCGTTTTCTACGGCCTGGACCCCCTGCCGGACAACGACGGCAGGCCCTTGGTGCTACTGCACGGGAACTGTCAGGCCGAATCCCTGCGGGTGCTGCTGGGTGCCCCGGACTCACCGGTCCGCACCGTCCGGATTCCGCCCGCCCATGAGCTGGTCCACAGCGATCTGCCTCACCTGCACCGCCTCATCGGGTCCAGTGACATCATCGTGTCTCAGCCCATTCGCCCCGCGTACCGCGGCCTGCCCCTGGGAACAGCCGAGGTCATAGCGATGGCACGACCGGGATGCCGCCTGGTGATGGTGCCGGTGATCCGCTACGCAGCCCTGCATCCATACCAGGTCATCATTAGATCCGCTGAGGCCGGCGAGCCACCGATCGTGCCTTACCACGACCTGCGCACCCTGGCCGAGGCCGACGGCGCCGGCGCGGTGCCACCTCCCCCAGCCGCAGCCGTGCGGGCGGTCCGCGACATCAGCATCCGTGAACTGCGGCAACGACAACAGCGACACGCCACCATCGATGTGGTGGATCTGCTCCAGGAAGCAGGGCTGGACGCCTGCCACGTCATCAATCACCCCGGCAACCCCGTTCTGCGTGGCGTCGCACGAAAAATCTTTAAGAAAATGAACTTTCATCAGGCAGTACCCGATCCTGGCCGCATCCTGCTGGACAGCGTGCACGCGCCGGTCGCCCGCGAGGTCATCACTGCCCTCGGCCTGGAGGGAGAGGAGACGACCGGGTGGCGCGTCCACGGGCAGAGCGTGTCCGACGAGACGATCCGCACGGCTCATCTGGACTGGTACCGACGCCATCCGCAGGTCGTTCGCCAGGGGCTGCAGCGTCACGCCGAGACAGCCCGGCTCCTGCTGGGCTGAAGCCCGCCGTCCGTGACGGGCGACAGTAGCTCGCCGGAGGCCGGCTCCGCCCCGCCGGTCGATGCCGCGCCCTGAACTCGCGACGCCACCACCTCCCCCGACCTGCGTCGGCGAACTGTGAACCGGGCCACTCCCGCTGCGTGGACCATCTCGCTGTCCGCATCTCCCATTGCGTCTTTGTGACCATCACGTTTCGCGCCTTGCGTGACCCCGAGCAATGTCTCTACGGTCTGAACACTGAATTCAAAGTGCTCCTACCTGCGGTGATGGAGGCAACAGCCATGCAAGATCCCACGAGTGAGGGTTTCCGGCCCTCGCGTCGCGCCCTGCTGCTGAGCGCGTTCCCGGCGCTGGCGCTTGCCGCCTGTGGCTCCGGAAGCTCCACCGCGAGCACCGCCGACGCCCAGGTCGCGGCGCCCGCGAGCCTGGTCGACAGCGGGACGCTGACCTACGGCACGGCCGCCAGCTTCCCGCCCTTCGAGTACAAGGACGGCACCGATCTGGCCGGCTTCGACATCGAGATGATCGAGGCCCTGGCCGCGCTGATGGGGCTGAAGACCAAGGCCCAGGACGGCGACTTCGACGGGCTGATCCCGGCCCTGCAGGGCAAGCGGGTCGACGTCATCAACTCGGCCATGTACATCAAGCCCGAGCGTGAGGCGCAGGTCGACTTCGTCCGCTACCTCAAGGTCGGCGAGGCCATCCTGACCACGTCCGACAGCACCCTGTCGATCCAGACGCTGCCCGACGACCTGTCCGGCCGCACCGTCGCGGTCACCCGGGGCGCGATCGGCGAGACCTACATGACCGATTTCAACACCCAGCTCAAGGAGAAGGGGCTGGCCGAGATGAAACTCCTGACGCTGCCCAACAACCAGGACGCGCAGCTGGCCGTGCAGAACGGGCGGGCCGACGCCTTCGACACCTCCTCCCCCTCGGCCGCCTACCTGATCAGCCAGACCTCCGGAAAGTTCAAGGTGCAGACCACCTTCGACAACAACACCGAGGTCGGCATCGCGGTGCGCAAGGGCGAGACCTCGACCTCGGACGCCCTGCAGAAGGCCCTGGACGCGTTCGTCAGCAGCGGTGATTACCAGGCGCTGCTCGACAAGTACAACCTCCCGGCCGAGTCCAACTACTTCAGCGCTTCGACCACCGCACCCACGACGACCAGCGAGGCCACCCCGTCGTGAGCAACGTCCTCGAATACACCTTCTCGAGCACGTTCCTCGTCGCGACCTGGAAAACCCTGCTGCTGACGGTCATCTCGATGGTCCTGGGCATCGTCGGCGGCCTGCTGCTGGCGCTGGTCAAGAACGGCGGACCGGCCCCGGCGCGATGGCTGGCCGACGCCTACATCTGGCTGTTCCGGGGCACCCCGGTGCTGCTGCAGCTGATCTTCGTGTTCAACGTGCTGCCGTTGTGGGGCATCACGCTGGAGGCCTTCACCTGCGCGGTGATCGCCCTGGCCCTGAACGAGGCCGCCTACATGGCCGAGATCGTGCGCGGCGGGCTGATGGGCGTGGACCGCGGCCAGCGCACCGCCGCGCACATGCTGGGCCTGAACCCGGTGCAGACCATGCGCTGGGTGGTCCTGCCCCAGACCCTGCGCCTGGTGCTGCCGCCGACCGGCAACCAGCTGATCGGCATGCTCAAGACCTCGGCCCTGGCCTCGGTGGTGTCGGTGCAGGACCTGCTGCTCACCGCGCAGCGCACGGCCTCGGCCAACTTCGACTACGTCGGCACGCTCAGCGCCGCGGCCATCCACTACCTGGTCCTGACCACCATCTTCACGCTGGCGGTCCGGGCCCTGGAACGGCGCCTGGACGTGGACGTGCGGGCCCGCAAGCAGGGCCAGATCCTGACCAGGGAGACCCTGTGACCTCGAAAACCCTTCTGCTGCGGGCCGACAGCATTTCCCGCAGCTACCATTCCAGCCTGGTGCTGGAAGACTTCTCCCTCGACGTGGCCCAGGGCGAGACCACCGTGCTGCTGGGCTCCTCCGGCGCCGGTAAGTCGACCGCGCTGCGCTGCCTGGCCGGGCTCGAGCCGGTGCAGTCCGGCACGGTCACGTTCAAGGGAAAGCCGTTCCTGGCCAAGAACAACCGCCCGGCACAGGCCTCCGGCGCGATCGGCATGGTGTTCCAGCAGTTCAACCTGTTCCCGCACCTGACCGTGCTGGAGAACATCTGCCTGGCCCCGCGCCGGGTGCGCGGGCAGGACAAGGCCGCGGTCGAGAAACGGGCGACGGACCTGCTGGAGAAGGTGGGACTGGCGGCCAAGGCCGGTGCGTACCCGTTCCAGCTGTCCGGCGGCCAGCAGCAGCGCGTCGCGATCGCCCGGGCCCTGGCGATGGCTCCGGAGCTGGTGCTGTTCGACGAGCCGACCAGCGCCCTTGACCCGGAGTACACCCGCGAGGTGCTCCAGGTGATGCGGGCCCTCACCGCCGAGGGCCTGACCTCCGTCATCGTCACCCACGAGATCGCCTTCGCCCGGGAGACGGCCGACCGGATCGTGTACATGGACGCCGGCCGGATCGTCGAGCAGGGTCCGGCCCAGGACATCTTCGGCTCCTCGCACGAACGCACCCGGCGGTTCCTCGACCAGGCCCTGGCCGGGTGAGAATCAGACCATGGCAGCCGCTTCCGGTTTTCCCGACACCGTCGCCCCACCCCTGACCTGGCGCAAGCAGGACTGGGCCTACCACCACCTGCGCGACTGGATCCTGCACGGCGTCCTGTCGCCGGGTCAGCGCATCGACCAGGAGGGTCTGGCCACCCACCTGGGCATCTCCCGCATCCCGCTGCGCCAGGCTCTCGGGCGCCTGGTCAGCGAGGGTCTGGTGCTCGACCGCCCGCACCACGGCTCCATCGTCACCCCGGTCTCCCTGGCCGACGCCCGCGACATCTACGCCGGCCGGGAGGCCCTGGAGATGCTGCTCAGCCGGGCCGCGGCCGGCCTGGCCACCGAGGTCGACGTGGACGAGGTCGCCGACCTGCTGTCCCAGCAGGAGGCCGCCGTCGACGCGGGCGACTTCGTCACCGCCCGGCAGCTGGACCAGCGGTTCCACAACCGCATCTACGCCGCCGCGGCGATGCCGCGCACCCTGGACGCCCTGGCCCAGCTGCGCACCCTCAGCGACCGGTACCTGGCCCTGTACCTGAGCGACCCGACCCGTAACCGCACCTCCATCCAGGAACACCACGCGATCGTCGACGCCCTGCGACGAGGCGATGCCGAGGACATCGCCCAGGCCACCGGCGATCACGTCCGCCACGGCTGGCAGGTGCTCCAGGTCCTGCTGACCGAACCCGATATCTGAAACGGAAAGAGGCTCACCCCATGAGCACCGCAAGCGTTCCCGCCTCCCTGACCCGCCACGACCTTCCGGAGATGGCCGAGCACATCGGCCAGTCGGTCCGGGCGGCCGAGCGGGAACTGGAGAACACCACGGTCGCCGCCGACCAGCCCTTCCTCGACGCGACCTACGCCGACACGCACCGGTTCCCCCCGCCGGAGTGGGCCCTGCCGACCTTCACCACCGCCGCCTCGGGCGAGGGCATGACCTACACCCCCTACCGCGGCGACCACGGCGTGCGCGGCACGGTGACCTCGAACGTGAACACGGTGCTGGGCATCCCGGCCGACGACGTGATCCTCACCCCGGGCACCCAGGGCGCCCTGTTCGTGGCCCTGGCCTCGATCCTGTCCCCCGGCGACACCGTGCTGCTGCCCGACCCGGACTACCTGTCCACCGAGCGGATGCTGCGCTACTTCGGCGCCGAGGTCATCCGGATCCCGGTGATCATGGAGGTCGAGGGCCGCCCGCTGCTGGACCCCGACGCCCTGCGCGCCGCCGCCGCGAAGGGCCCCCGGCTGATGGTGTTCAGCCATCCGAACAACCCGACCGGCATGATCTACACCGACGAAACCCTGGAGCTGATCGCCGAACTCGCGGGCCGTCACGACTTCACCGTGCTGGCCGACCAGCTGTACTGCCGTCTGGTCTACGACGGCGAGACGTACACCAACTTCGCCGCGCTGCCCGGCATGGCCGAGCGCACCGTCACCCTGCTGGGCCCCTCCAAGACCGAGTCGCTGTCGGGCTACCGGCTGGGTGTCGCCACCGCCCCGGGCGAGCTGCTGGCCCGGATGGAAGACGTGCAGTCGTGCACCGCGCTGCGCGCCCCCGCCTACGCGCAGCACCTGCTGGGCCGCTGGCTGGCCGACGACCAGGAGTTCGTCGCCGGGCGCATCAAGGAGTACCAGGCCCTGCGCGACCGCACGGTCGAGGTCCTCAACGGCTCCGGACTGTTCCGGGTGCGGCCCGCCTACGGCAGCGCCTACGTGTTCCCGAAGCTGCTCGTCGACGTGCCCGACCAGCAGGTCGCGATCGCGCTCAAGCGCGACGCCGGCATCGTGGTCAACCCCGGATACCAGTTCGGCGTGGGGGGTCTGGGTCACCTGCGGCTGTGCTTCGCCCAGGACGAGGCCGCCTGGGACCACGCGCTGGAGCGCATCGTGTCGGTGGTCGGGAACCTCGCCCGTGGGGCCTGATCCCGTCCTCGATCAGATCATCGATCTGCGGGCCTGGTCGGTGCGGCTGCCGTTGCGCCGGCGGCTGCACCACGCCAGTGCCGACACGACCTTCCTGCACAGCGTCATCGCCCGGATCTCGCTGTCCGACGGCACGTCCGGCTGGGGCGAGATCCGGGCCAACGGTGAGTACGCGACCGGCGAGGGGCTGTCCGTCATGGTGGACGCGCTGCTCGCCACCCGCTGCGAGGGTCCGGCCGAGGAGGTGGCCGGGTGGTTGCTGGAGCGCTCGGTCCTGGCGGCCGCGGTGGTCGACGCGGCGCTGTGGGACGCGCGGTCGCGGCGATCGGGGCGGCCGCTGCACACGCTGCTGGAGGAACGTTTCGGGCTCGCGCCCGGTCCGGGCAGCGTCCGCACCCACGCCCAGATCATGTTCACCGACGACCACACGGTGGTGCGGTCCGCCCTGGACCAGGGTTTTCGCAAGCTCAAGGTCCGGGTCGGCGGCGCCGTGGACGACGACCTGCTGCGGCTGGGGGCCGTTCGCCGGGCCGCCGGGCCCCAGGTGGAGATCACCGTCGACGCCAACGGCGGCTGGAGCACCGACCAGGCGCTGGCCGCACTGCCCGGCCTGGCCGACCTCGGCATCACCTGGGTGGAACAGCCCGTGCGCACGGCGGCCGAACTGGCCGTCGTGCGCGAGCAGGCCGGGCCGGTGCGCCTGCGTGCCGACGAGAGCATCCACGGGCCGGAGGATCTGGACGCGCTGGAGGGCGCCGTGGACGGCGTCCATCTGAAACTGGAGAAGAGCGGAACGGTGGAGCGGCTGTTCCGGCTGGCCGCGGTCTGCACGGCCCGGGGGCTCGACGTCGCGCTGGGCCAGATGGACCAGGGCCGGCTCGGCTGTGCCCACACCACTCAGCTGGCCTCCGCCCTGGGGCTGGCCACGGCCGAGCTGTGGGGTTGCGCGGACGTCACCGACGATCTGGCCTCACCCCTGACCCTGCGCGAGGGCGCCGTGCTCGTGCCGGCCGGCCCCCTGACCGTTGACCTGCCCCCGCACGCCGAGGAGATCCGATGAGCGAACCCGATGTCGTCGAGCTGCTGGCCGATCTGGTCCGCATCGACACCACCACGAGCGCCGACGCCGAGCCGGTGGCCGCGCAGCGACTGGCCCAGGTGCTGCGGGCTGCCGGGATCGTCTGCAGCATCGACGAGTACGCGCCCGGCCACGCGAATCTGCTGGCCACACTGGAGTTCGGGGAGCCCGGCCCGACCCTGATGCTGAACTCTCACCTGGACGTGGTGCCGGCCGGTGACGGCTGGACCACCCCGCCGTTCCAGCCGCAGATCCGCGACGGCTTCCTGTTCGGGCGGGGCGCGGCCGACGCCAAGGGCAGCCTGGCCGCGATGGCCGTGGCCCTGGTGCGGCTGGCCGCGGACCCCGCCGGACTGCGTGGCCGGGTGGTGTTCACCGCCGTCGGCGACGAGGAGGTGGGCAGCTCCGGAGCCCGTCACCTGCTGAAAACCTGGCGTCCCGATGCCGCGGTCGTCGGTGAGCCGACCGGGCTGCGGCTTCTGACCGCGCACAAGGGCTCGGTCCGGCCGGTGATCGAGATCCGTGGGGTCGCGGCCCACGCCGCCACCCCGCACCGGGGCACCAACGCGATCGTGGCGGCCGGTTCCCTGGTGGCCGGGTTCTGCGAGTTCGCCGGGGAACTCGGCCGGCGCGACCATCCGCTGACCGGAGGTCCGACCCTGACCCCGGTGCTGATCAGCGGCGGCGAGGCACCCAACGCCGTGCCGGAACGGGTCCTGGTCACCTTCGACCGGCGCCTGGTGCCCGGCGAGAGCGCGGACCAGGCCCTGGCCGAGGTCGCGACGGTGCTGGAGAAGTTCAACGCCACGCACGCCCCGGCCCTCGCGAGCATCCACGAGTGCGCCCCGAGCACCGGCGGCCCGTCCGAGACCCCGGCCGACGACCCGTTCGTGCTGTCCTGCCAGGCCGCGCTGCGCGCGGCCGGGCTCGACGACACGCTCGGCGGACTGGTCGTGAACTGCGACATGACGCATTTCCGGGCCGCCGGGATCCCCACGCTGGTGGTGGGTCCGGGCTCCCTGGAGGTCATGCACGCGCTGGACGAGAAGGTGCCGGTGGACGAGCTGCGCCGGGCCGTCGACGTCCATGAGTCCCTTGTTCGCAGCTATCTGGGAGATTGACATGAGCCCCACCTTCGAGGCCGCCGAGTTCGAGGACCGGCTGGCCCGGTTCCAGAAGGTGCTCGACGCCGCCGACGTGCCGGTCGCAGTCGTCACCACGCCGGAGAACATCTGCTACCTGACCGGGCACCAGACCCCGGGCTACTACACGTACCAGTGTCTGGTGGTGCCCGCCGCGGGTGAGCCGATCCTGCTGACCCGTGAGACCGAGGTCGTCAACGGCCGGGAGTCCACCTACCTGAGCAATCTCGAGGGCTACCCCGACGTGGCCGACCCGCTGGAGGCCACCGCGGCCCTGGTGCGGCGCTTCGGGGGCACCCGGGTCGGTCTGGAGGCGAACTCCTGGTACTTCACCCCGTTCCAGCGCGGCCAGCTGCTGGGCTTCCTGGGCGGCACCGACGTGGTGGACCTGGACGACGAGCTGGCCCAGCTGCGCCTGATCAAGTCCCCGGCCGAGATCGCCTACGTGCGCCGGGCCGCCGCGATCACGAACGCGGCCTTCGACACCGCGGCCCGCGCGGTGCGCCCGGGTGTGCGTGAACGTGACGTCGCGGCGGTGCTTTTCGCCACGATGATCACCGAGGGCTCGGAGTACGTCGGGATGGAGCCGTTCGTGGCGTCCGGTCCGCGCGCGGGCACCATCCACGCCAGCTGGAGCGACCGGGAGATCCGGGCCGGGGAGGGGGTGCTGCTGGAGGCCGCCGCGTCGAAGGGCCGCTACCACGCGCCGCTCATGCACACCGTGCGCACGTCACCGCTGGACGAGCTCGACGAGCTGAACCGGCGCATGGCCCTGGCCTGCCTGGCCGCCCGCGACGAGACGGTAGCCCTGGTGCGGCCGGGCAACACCCCGGCCCAGGCGCACCTGCGCTGCCGCGAGGTGATCGACGAGCACGGCCTGCTGCACACCTACCGCAAGCGCTCGGGCTACTCCGTCGGTCTGGCCTTCGCGCCGGACTGGGGCGAGGGGCACATCCTGTCGCTGAAGGAGACCGAGCACCGGCCGTTCGAGCCCGGCCTGATCGTGCACGTGGTGCCGACGCTGCGCTCCGAAGCCACGGCCGGCTGGGGCTTCTCGGCCACCCTGCTGATCACCGACGACGGCCACGAGGTACTCACGGCCTGCCCGGTCGCGGAGTCCTGGTGACCGGCGCGAGCGACCCGGTGCCGGGTTCGGCGGACCCGGTGCGCCCGCAGGGACGGTACCGGCCCGCGGCGCTGAGCGGCGACCTGGTGATCAGTGCGGGCATGACCCCCCGCGAGGGTGGCACCCTGCTGGCCACCGGCACGCTCGGGGTTGACGTCGACGTGGAACAGGGTGCCGAGCTGGCGGGTGTCTGCGTACGACGGGCGGTCTCGGCGATGCGAGCCGCGCTGCCCCCCGGGGGCCGGCTGACCGAGATCGCCGAGATGCTCGTCTTCGTCCGCGGTGCCGCGGATTTCACTCAGCACTCGAAAGTGGCCGACGGCGCCTCGGACACGCTGGACGATCTGCTGGAGGGCTGCCTTCCGGCGCGGACGGCGGTCGGGGTGCTCAGCCTGCCCGGCGGTGCGCCGGTCGAGGTCCGGCTGATGGGCCGGTGGGACACCGGTCCCGGAACGGGCGAGAGGTAGATCCATGAGCGGACGCCGGCGGGTTCTGGTCACCGGAGCGACGAAGGGCATCGGCCGCGCCGTCGCCGTGGCCTTCGCCGGCACCGGAGCCCGGGTCGCCATTCACCATCGTGGCGACCCGGCGGCGGCCGGGCGCACCCGTGCGCACCTGGCCGGCGACGGTCACGTCCTGGTCACCGGTGACCTGTCCGACAGCAGCCGGGTTCACCGGATCGTGGACGAGGCATTCGGCGCGCTGGGCGGTCTCGACGTCTTCGTGAACAATGCCGCGATGGCCCCGAACCCCTCGGTGCGACACCCGGTGCTGGAGTCCTCGGCCGAGCACTGGGCCTCGGTCTGGCAGGGCATGGTCGACGTCAATCTGCTGTCAGCCGCGCATTTGATGCACGCCGTCGCCGGTCACCTCGTGCGCCAGGGAACCGGGGGGAGCATCGTGAACATCGGATCCCGCGGTGCTTTTCGTGGGGAACCCGATTTCCCGGCCTACGGTGCGACCAAGGCGGCGGTGCACGCCCTGGGGCAGTCACTGGCGGTCTCGCTGGCCCCGCACGACATCAGCGTGGCCTCAGTGGCGCCGGGATTCGTCTCCAGCGAACGCCAGGCGCCCCGGCTGGCCGGGCCGGAAGGCGACGGACTACGCGCCGCGAGCCCGTTCGGCCGGGTCGGGACACCGCAGGAGGTGGCTGCCGCCGTTCTCTACCTCGCTTCGGGCGAGGCCCGGTGGGCATCGGGCACGGTCCTGGACCTGAACGGGGCGTCGTACCTGCGCTAGGAGACTGGAGCGCGGTCGGGGCGGGGAACGTAGGGGCCCCGGTAATCCGCGAGGTAGGGAAGACGGCTCCGTACGGCCTCGATGGTGGCGGTGTCCAGCGTGGCGACGAGCACTCCTTCCTCGGCCCCCATGACCCCGACCGCCTCTCCGGTCGGTGTGAAAATGCTGCTGCGGCCGAAGAACCGGGCCTCACCGATATCACCGAGCGCGTTGCTGACCAGTACCCAGATGCCCGACTCCAGAGCCCGGCCGGCGTGATAGATGTCGTAGCGCCGCCGTTCGTCTCCCTCCGCGAAGGCGGAGGCGAACAGCACCGCGTGCGCGCCGGCCTGGGCATAGGCGCGCGCGAACTCCGGGAAGCCGGCGTCGTAGCAGATGCCCAGGCCCAGCCGGAAACCCTCGATCTCGAGCAGCACCGGCGCGGAGCCCCCGGCCAGAACCTCAGTCTCGCCCTGCCACACATGCATCTTGCGGTAGGGCTCGCTGATCTCACCGAACGCGGTGACGTGCAGCAGCGCGTTCGCGTACCGGGGTCGCTCCTGACCCGAGGGCACAACGGCTCCGACGAGCAGGTCGACCCCCGTGGAGCGACACACCGACCGCAACGGCTCCAGACGGAGATCACCCGGCAGTACGGCATTTTCCGGCGCAGGCGCCGCCAGCAGGGCAGCCGGGTCGTAGCCGAACAGGAACAACTCGGACAACAGCAGGAGCCTGGCCCCCTGCGCAGCCGCCGCCTCGACGAGACGCACGGCACTACCCACCACCTCGAGTGGATCAGCCGACCACCCGGCCTGCCCGACAGCGACCCGCAGAGACAGCTCTTCCTTGTCCCCCGGGCCCGCCTGGCCTCCGGAAACCGCGTCACTCATCTCGAACAGGCCTTCCCGCCGTGGAGGTTCCCTCGGACACCGTCCAATGACGGCTGCCGTCAACGGTACCCGGTGAATCCCGGCACGTCAGTGGCCGAACCTCAGGAAGTCCCGGTCGACTTCGTCACGTCGCCCGCCCGGTACGAAAGGCGATCTCGGCCAGTTCCACCACCGAGTGCACCCAGGCCACCACCACGACCCCGCTGGCCCAGCAGGCCATGATCATCAGGCCCAGCCGCACTCCCACCGTACGACGGCGAGTCGTGGGCTCCAGCAACTCCCGCACCCGCTCGACCACATCACCGCCGCCGGCCGCGAGTGCGGGTCCCGGCCCCATCGCAAGACCCGGCCCCGCCGGATCGCCCGCCCCGGCCAGCGCCGCCGCACCGACGGCTCGCGCCACCACGACGGGGTCGCCGATCTCGCGGGCCGCACAGGCATCGGCCCAGCGTTCCACCGCGGCGTCGACAGCCCGGGACACCGGGCGCATCAACGGGTTCGCGGCCGCCGCCAGCCGGGCCAGCTGCACGTAGACGTGATGGCGATGCCGCAGATGGGCCCGCTCGTGCGCGAGCAGGGCGGCTCGCCCCGGACCGTCCAGCAGCCGGAGCAGACCGGTCGAGACCACGATGCGCGAGCACCGGCCGGGAACCGCGTACGCAACCACCGTTTCGTCGTCCATGATGGAAAGACCGGCCACCTCAGGAAGGCCGGCCGCCACCGACGAGGTGCGCCGCAGGCCGGCCGCGACCCGCACCACGCACACCAGGGCCCGGGTCATCAAAAGGGCCGCCAGCAGCCCGACTCCGAGGCCGACACCGGCCGGGATCGGGCATTCACGGTACAGGTAGGGCGAGTTCCAGTCGGCCGGATGCAGGGCCGGGAACATCGACACGGTGCTGACGTAGGCGGTCAGGCACAGCAGCATGCCCGTGACCAGCGCGACGGTGAGCGCGAACACTGTCAGCAGCACCGTGGCCAGGGCCGGGGGCATCGCACGGGCGGGCCGGGTCACCGACCAGCCGGCGTTCGCCCCGACCACGACCGGCACGAGGGCCAGGACCAGCATCAGCGCGGTCATCGCGGGTCCTGGGTTCTGCCGAGCAGGTCACGCAGGATCTTCTCGGAGTCATCGTCGAGCGTGTCGACGAACCGGGACAGCACGCTGGCGGTGTCGACGTCCTCGGCGAGCAGCTTCTGCATCTGGTGGGCGATGAGGCCGGCCTCGGAATCGGCCTGGCTCACGGCCAGCGAGTAGGCGTAGGCCCGTCCGCGCGGCTCCCGCACGACCGCCTGCTTGGTGTGCAGGCGCGTCAGCGTGGTCAGCACCGTGGTGTACGCAAGGTCACCACCGAGCTGGGTCTGCACCTGCGCCGGGGTCAGCGGCCACCGGGCCGCGGCCAGGCAGGCCACGATCTCCTTCTCCAGAGCACCGCTGCGCCGCGGGTTTTGCCGTCCCGCCATCTCGCCCACCTCCTGCTCACCCGTCCTACGAAGCAGATTCTAGGTGCTTTCCCCTGGTTAACAGTCGGATAAAGAGGCCTTGCCAAGAAGCTGTCGATTAGGTAAGCCTTACCTCCGCAACTATTGATCAATAGGAGGAAGGCCCGTGTTCGCGAACTACCTGATCGGCCTGCGCGAGGGGCTGGAGGCCGCCCTGGTGGTGAGCATCCTCATTGCCTACCTGGTCAAGGCCGGCCGCCGCGACCGGCTGCCCGTGGTCGGCGGGGGCGTCGCCCTGGCCATCGCGCTGAGTGTCGGCTTCGGTGCCTTCCTCACGTACACCTCCACCACCCTGCTCAAGGACTTCAAGAGTCAGGAACTGTTCGGCGGCATCATGTCCTGCATCGCCGTGGTCTTCGTGACCTGGATGGTGTTCTGGATGCGCCGCACCGCCCGCAACCTCAAGGCCGAGCTCGACGGCCGGCTCTCGCAGGCCCTGAACGTCGGCGGCTACGCCGTGGCCCTCACCGCGTTCCTGTCCGTGTTCCGCGAGGGCCTGGAGACCGCCCTGTTCTTCTGGTCGGCCGTGCAGGCCGCCGGCAGCACCACGAGCCCCGTGATCGGTTTCAGCCTGGGCATTCTCACTGCCGTGGTGCTGGCCTGGCTGCTGTACAACCGCTCGGTCAAGCTCAACCTGGCCCAGTTCTTCACCTGGACCGGTGCCGGTCTGATCATCATTGCGGCCGGGGTGCTGGCCTACGCCGTGCACGACCTCCAGGAGGCCGGCGCGATCGGCGGTCTCTACACGCTGGCGTTCGACATCAGCGACGTGATCCCGCCCAGCTCCTGGTACGGAACGCTGCTCAAGGGCGTGTTCAACCTCAGCCCCCAGACCACCGTGGCGCAGGCCATCGCCTGGACCCTCTACTTCGTCCCCGTCATGACCCTCTTCGTGCTCGGCAGTCGCCGCGCCGGAACCCGAAAGCAGGAAACCTCCCATGCCTGAAGCACTCTCCAAGACCTTCACGGCCGCCGGCCTGCTGGCGGCCCTGGTGGTGTCCGGCTGTTCCTCAGGCAGTTCCACCGGTAGCAGCACCGAAGCCGGAGCCGACGGCCCGATCACGGTCGACGCCGGCGACACCAACTGCGACGTCTCCACCACCCAGATCGCCGCGGGGCAGCACACGTTCAGTGTCACCAACAGCGCCGGCCAGGTCACCGAGGTGTACGTGTACGCCGACGGCGACCGGATCATGGGCGAGGTGGAGAACATCGGACCGGCCCTGAAGCGTGAGCTGATCGTCGACCTGCCCGCCGGCACCTACCAGGTGGCCTGCAAGCCCGGCATGGTCGGCAACGGCAACCGCACCGCGCTCACCGTCACCGGCGCCACCCCCTCGGCCGCCACGCTCGACGAGAACCTGAGCAACGCCGTCGACGACTACAAGAAGTACGTCAACAGCGAGGCCGCGGCCCTGGTCGACACCACCAAGACCTTCACCGACGCGATCGACGCCGGGGACATGGACAAGGTCAAGGCCGCCTACCCGGCCGCGCGCCTGCACTACGAGCGCATCGAGCCGATCGCCGAGAGTTTCGGTGACCTCGACCCGCTGATCGACATGCGCATCGACGACGCCACCGACGGCACGACGTTCACCGGGTTCCACGCCCTCGAGCAGCTGATCTACGAGAAGGACACCCTCAAGGGCACGTCCGACCTGGCCCAGCAGCTCGACACCAACGTCGAGAAGCTGCAGACCGTGATCAAGGACGTCGACTTCACCCCGCTGGTCATGGGCAACGGCGCCAAATCGCTGCTCGACGAGGTGGCCAAGTCCAAGGTGACCGGTGAGGAGGAGCGCTACTCGCGCATCGACCTGGTCGACTTCGCCGGCAACGTGGACGGCGCCCGCTACGTGTACACCGCGCTGCGCCCGGCCCTGCAGGAGAAGGACCCCGCCCTGGTCAAGACCCTCGACGAGCGCTTCCCGGCCCTGGTCGACCTGCTCGAGACGCACCGGGCCAAGGAAGGCGAGGCGGGCTACGTCACCGGCAGCCCGTACGTCTCCTACGACGACCTCAGCAAGGACGACGTGAAGGCCCTCGCGATCGAGGTCGACGCGATCTCCGAGCCCCTGGGCCAGATCTCCGGGGTCGTGAGCGGCAAGTGACCGAACCCGTAGCAACTCCACGACCTTCGCGGCTCAGCCGTCGCCGGTTGTTCGGCCTGATCGGGGGCACCGGTGCCGTCGGTGTCGCTGCCGGGGTGGCCGGCGCCAAGGCCACCACTGGGGACGCCGGTCACGACGGCTCCCACAGTCAGGTCGTGGGGTTCTTCGGGGACCATCAGGCGGGTATTGCCACGCCCGCCCAGGACAGACTGCATTTCGCCGCGTTCGACCTCAGCCCGGTCGCCAGTCGCGAGGCGCTCGTCGAGCTGCTCACCGAGTGGACGAACGCGGCGCTGAAGATGACGGCGGGACAGGACGTGGGCACCGGTGCTGTCACCGGTGACCCGTCCGCTCCCCCGGACGACACCGGTGAAGCGCTCGGGCTGGCCGCTGCCAAGCTCACCGTCACCATCGGTTTCGGCGCCAGCCTGTTCACCGACGCACACGGCAACGACCGGTTCGGCATCGCCGGCCGGCGCCCCGAGCAGCTGGCCGACCTGCCCGCCTTCGCCGGTGACGCCCTGAAGGCGGAGATCAGCGGCGGGGACCTGTGCGTGCAGGCCTGCGCGGACGACCCCCAGGTAGCAGTGCACGCGATCCGCAACCTGGCCCGCATCGCCCGCGGGACCGCGTCCGTACGCTATTCGCAACTCGGCTTCGGACGCACCAGCAGCACCACGGTCAGCCAGGAAACCCCGCGCAACATGATGGGTTTCAAAGACGGAACGGCCAATCTCAAGGCCGACGACACCGACTCGATGAACCAGCACGTGTGGGTGCAGGACGGCGACGGCCCGGACTGGATGACCGGCGGCTCCTACCTGGTCTCCCGCCGCATCCGCATGCTGATCGAGCCCTGGGACTCCACCCCGCTGACCGAGCAGGAACGCGTCATCGGCCGCACCAAGGGCGCCGGCGCCCCGATCGGCCGGACCAAGGAGTTCGACCCCGTCGACCTGGACGCCCAGGGCAGCGACGGCGCACCCCTGATCGACCTGAAGTCGCACGTGCGCCTGGCCCACCCCACCACGAACAACGGCGCGACCCTGCTGCGGCGCGGCTACTCGTTCACCGACGGCACCGACGACCTGGGCCGCCTCGACGCCGGCCTGTTCTTCCTGGCCTACCAGCGCGACCCCCGCACCCAGTTCGTCACCATCCAGAACTCCTTGGCCGGCAACGCCAACGACGTGCTGAACGAATACATCCAGCACGTCAGCAGCGGCCTGTTCGCCTGCCCGCCCGGGGTGAAGGCGGGCGAGTACGTGGGGCAGGCGCTCTTCACCTGAACCCTGACACCGGACGACATGTGCACCCGGCCAGGATCTGATCCTCTGGTCCCGTCCGCCGATCAGCCTTCCGTGTAACCCCCATTGGGGTCAGCCTCAACGGTTCCAGGTCGTTGCTTCGCCGTCGGCCGTGTTCGACGCTCAGGGGTCCGATCCATGAGCGTCTTGCGGGGCGCGGAACAGGAGCACCTGTGGCGAAATCCGGTCCACCGACGGTCCGGGCGATCACGCTCACCCGGCCTGCCGCCCTCCTGGCGGTGATCTCGGCCCTGCTGTTCGCCTCGCTGGCGGCGATCAGCCCCGCGCAGGCCGCTGCCGGCAACCCGGCCGGCAGCGGCTACTGGCACACCAGTGGCCGGCAACTGCTCGACGAGAACAACAACCCGGTCCGGATCGCCGGAGTCAACTGGTTCGGCTTCGAGACGACCAACTACGCCCCACACGGGCTGTGGACCCGGGGCTACCGGTCGATGCTCGACCAGATCAAGTCCACCGGCTACAACTCGGTCCGGTTGCCCTACAGCGACGACATCTTCAAGCCCGGAACGGTGCCGAACGGGATCGACTTCTCCAGCGGCAAGAACCCCGATCTGCAGGGGCTCAGCCCGCTGCAGGTGATGGACAAGATCGTCGCCTACGCCGGCCAGATCGGCCTGAAGATCGTCCTGGACCGGCACCGGCCGGACTCCTCGGGCCAGTCCGAGCTCTGGTACACCTCCGCGGTGTCCGAGGCGACCTGGATCGCAGACCTGAAGAGCCTGGCCACCCGGTACAACAACAACCCGACGGTGATCGGCATCGACCTGATGAACGAGCCGCACGGCGCGGCCACCTGGGGTTCGGGTGACACCACCACCGACTGGCGGCTGGCCGCCGAAAGGGCCGGTAATGCCGTCCTCTCGGTCGCCCCGAAACTATTGATCTTCGTCGAGGGGGTGGAGAAGTATCAGGGCACCAGCGCGTGGTGGGGCGGCAACCTGCGCGGCGCCGGCACCTACCCGGTGCGGCTCTCGGTCGCCGGCCGGCTGGTCTACTCCCCGCACGAGTACGCCACCAGCGTCTACCGTCAGCCCTGGTTCGACGACCCCACGTTCCCGGCGAACCTGCCCGCGCTCTGGGACGCCGAGTGGGGATACCTGTCCAAGAACAACGTCGCCCCGGTCTGGGTCGGTGAGTTCGGCACCACCCTGCAGTCGACGATCGACCAGACCTGGCTGCGCAGTCTGGTCACCTACCTCCGGCCGACCACGGCGAACGGCGCGGACGGCTTCAACTGGTCGTTCTGGTCCTGGAACCCGAACTCCGGCGACACCGGCGGGATCCTGAACGACGACTGGACGACGATCAACACCACCAAGGACGCGTACCTGGCCTCGATCAAGTTCCCGCTCGGTGCGATCGTGAACCCCTCCGATGTCACCGCGCCCACTGCCCCGACCGGTCTGGCCGTTGGCGCCAGGACGGCCGGCAGCATCGCACTGAGCTGGAACGCTTCCAGCGACAACGTCGGCGTGACCGGATACGACGTGTACCGGGGCAGCACCCTGGCCGGCAGCGTGGCCGGCACCGGCTTCACCGACACCGGCCTGACCGCGGCCAGCACCTACACCTACACCGTGCGGGCCCGGGACGCCGCCGGCAACGTCTCCGGCCCCTCGACGGCCATCACCGCTACGACAGCGACCAGCACCGCCACGGTGAAGGTCCAGTACCAGAACAACGACACCGCGATCGGCGACAACCAGATCAAGCCCGGCCTGCAGCTGGTCAACCCCGGCACGTCCGCGCTGAACCTGGCGTCGGTCACGGCCCGGTACTACTTCACCCCGGACAGCGGCAGCAGCACCTACTCCACCTGGTGCGACTACGCCACGATCGACTGCAGCACGGTCCGGCTGCGGGTGGTGCCGCTGAGCCCGGCGGTGAACGGCGCCGACGCCTACCTGGAGGTCAGCTTCACCGGCGGCACGCTGGCGGCCGGCGCGAAGAGCGGGGAGATCCAGTTGCGGCTGAACAAGAACGACTGGTCGAACTTCGACGAGTCGAACGACTACAGCCGCGGTACCGGCACGAGTTACGCCGACAGCACCAAGGTGCCGGCCTACGTCGGCTCCACCCTGGCCTGGGGCACTCCCCCGGCCTGACGAGAACCCGTCGCGATCATGCACTCTCGGGCAGGCGCCCGGAGTGCATGATCACGACGGCATCGTCGGGGCCGCCGTCCCCACCGTGCCGCCCGACCGGGCCTAGACTGCCGGGACCGACCGAGAGGGCATGGGGCGATGCGGAAACTGGTCTACGGCATGAACCTGTCGCTGGACGGCTACATTGCCGCGCCCGGCGACGACATCAGCTGGGGCACCTCGAGCGACGAGCTGTTCCAGTGGTGGCTGGAGCAGGAGCAGGCGATCGGCCTGTTCCTGTACGGGCGCAAGCTGTGGGAGGCCATGAGCTCCCACTGGCCGACCGGCGACCAGCAGCCCGGCGCCACCCCCGCGCAGATCGAGTTCGCCCGGAACTGGCGCGACACCCCGAAGGTGGTGTTCTCCTCGACCCTCGGGAAGGTCGACTGGAACGCCCGCCTGGTCAGCGGCGACGCGGTCGCGGAGATCACCCGGCTCAAGACCGAGGACGGCGGGCCGATGCGGGTCGGCGGCGCGACACTCGCCGCGACGGCCCTGCGGGCCGGGCTGATCGACGAGTTCACGACCGTGACCCATCCGGTCCTGGTGGGCGGCGGGACACCGTTCTTCACCGCGCTGGAGGGCTGGGTGAATCTCGACCTGGTGGAGACGCAGACGTTTCCCGGTGGCGTCGTAGTGACCCGTTACACGCTCTGACTCAGGCCGCGCGAACACCGGCCAGGACCTCCTGAGCCGTCACGGAAACCCGCTCTGGATAGCCGATCCCGCCGCCAACGACTCCTACGCCCAGGCCGGCTCCCCCGCACTGCGGCTCCGCCTGACAGCCCCTCACCCTCACCCTCACCCGGCGGTCTGCCGGTCAGGGGTCAGCGCACCAGGAACTCCCGCGCCCCTCGCAGCCGGGTCGTGAGTTTCGCCTGGGTGGCGGTGCTGTCCAGGCGCACGTCGAGCGGCCCGGCCACGTCGGAGTCGGCCCGGCGGCCGGTGGGCAGCGGCTCGGGGTCGAGCCCGTCGCGGTGGGCGATGAGCGTTCCCAGCTCGTGGCGGCTCACCGCATCGGTACCGGCCAGATGATGGACGCCCACCCCCGTTTGCGCTGCCAGTTCCAGCAGGGCGGTGGCCAGGTCGGTGACGTGCACGGCGCAGCGCACGTCGTCGGTGAAGAGCACGCCCGTCTTCGTGCCCGCCGCCAGCGCGTGGGTGAACCGTTCGGTGGGCGAGTCACCGCCACCCACGATGAGGGACGTCCTGGCCACCACGGCGGTCGGGTCCAGTCCGGCGACGGCCACCTCGGCGGCGGCCTTGGCCGCGCCGTAGGCACTCACCGGATCGGGGCGGGCGCTCTCGTCGTACGAGTCCGCGGCACCGGAAAAGATCGCGTCGCTGGAGACGTGCACCAGGCGGGCTCCCACCCCGGCCGCAGCGGACGCCACGTGCATCGCGCCGGCCGCGGTGGTGTCCCAGTCCGCCTGCCGGTAGGCCACGTTCACCACGGTCCGGGGCCGCACCGCGCGGGCCAGTGCATCCACCTCGTCGCGCCGGCAGATGTCCAGACCCCGCCAGGTGGCCGCCGCCTCGCTACCCGGGCGGCTGTGGAACGTGGCCGTCACGTCCTGCCCCGCCTCCAGCGCGAGACGGACGATCTCCCGGCCGAGATATCCACTGCCGCCGATGACGAGAAGGTCCACGGCTGAAGGATAGGCCCGGCCCCCGCCCGGTGACCGGGCCTCAGGTGCCGAGCAGGTCGCTCCGGCCGAAAACCGCTTCCAGGAAGGCCTCGTCGTCCATTCCCGAGCTCACCAGCAACGCTTTCACCGCGCCGATCACCGGGCTGAGCAGCGCGGGTCGTTCCAGGCTGATGTCGACGACCGTGCTGGTGGTCTCGGCGATGTCGGTGATCCGGTCGAACTCGTGGGCGGCCAGGTCGTCACCGGTGAGGTATTTCAGGCGCACCAGGGCCACCTGGGCCTGGGTGGGGGCGGCCACGACCGTTCCGTAGTGGGCGGCGAGCGCGGGGTCGAGACCGTCGACGTAGAGGGTGGGTCTGTCGGTGATGGGCAGCAGGTCGTGCTCGTTGACCAGGACCGTGAACGCGGCTAGCTGTTCGACGGTTTCGGCACTTGTGCCGGGCATCACGCGACTCCTCATCAGGCCTGCAGGGGCACTGATAGGAACGGTGTGCAGCGTTCACAGGTTCGACGAATCGGCCGGAATCGGGCGTGGTCTGCGTGACACTCCCCTGCGTCACTTCATGATCACCCACAGGAGAGATGACCACGACCCCGGCGGGGCCGTGGTCGTGCGCCCTACTTCTTCTTCCCGGACTTCTTCTTGCCCTTCTTACCCTTCTTGGCCTTGGTGTCCTTCTTCTTGCCCTTGGTGTCCTTCTTCTTCGCCACGGCTTCCACTCCTTGATGGCCGGCAGGTGAACTTTGCCCATCGGTGAGGGAGGTCTTCGGCTTGAGGACGCCCGGGGAGACTTGAGTCTCCCCGGGCGTCCTCCATGTCCGGGCTGGTTCTACACCGTGACCGGATCCGGCTCGGACTCGGCCGTGTGACCATCGGCCAGTTCCTTCTCCGGCAGCAGGAAGGCCAGCACCAGTCCGACCGCGAACAGCGGGATCAGGTACAGGAACACGGGGGTGAGCGCGTGCTGGTACGACGCGATCACGGCGTCCTGCGCGGCCTGGGGCAGAGCGTGGACCAGGGCCGGGGTGAGGGCGTCGGTGTTACCGACGGCCTGGGCGGACGAGGCGTCCAGGCGGGTGGCGAGCTGGTCGGTGAGGCGGCTGGTGAACACCGCGCCGACCCCGGCGATGCCGAGGGTGGCGCCGATCTCCCGGAAGAAGTTGTTCGAGGAGGTGGCGGTGCCCACGTCGGAGGCCGGGAAGTCGTTCTGCACGGCCAGAACCAGCGTCTGCATCATCAGGCCGAGCCCTGCGCCCAGCACGAAGACGTAGACGCAGATCAGCGCGACCGGGGTGTCGACGCTCAGCGTGGACATCAGCAGTGCCGCCAGCATCACCAGCGCGACGCCACCGATGGGATACATCCGGTACTTGCCGGTGCGGCTGATCGCGTTGCCCGAGGGGATGGCCGCGGACATGATGCCCACGACCATCGGGATCAGCAGCAGGCCGGACTCGGTGGCGCTGACGCCGTAGACCATCTGCAGGTAGGTGGGCAGGTAGCCGATGATCGCGAACATCCCGACGCCGATGACGATCATGCCGATCAGCGTGGCCATGTTGAAGATGCGGCTGCGGAACAGGTACAGCGGGATCAGCGGGTCGCTCGTGCGGCTCTCCCAGACGAAGAACAGGATCCAGGCCAGCACCCCGCCGACACCGGTGCCGATGACCAGCGGGTCGGTCCAGTCGTACTCGGTGCCGCCCCAGTCGGCCACCAGCACGGTCGCGGTGACGGCGGCGGCCATCAGCACGAAGCCGATGACGTCGAGCCTGGCCGTGGCCTTGTGCCTGGGCAGCTTCAGCACGATGGCGCACACGATCAGGGCCAGACCACCCAGCGGCAGGTTGATCCAGAACGCGTAGCGCCAGCCGATGCTGTCGGTGAACCAGCCACCCAGCAGCGGGCCGGCGACCGAGGACAGACCGAAGACCGCGCCGATCGGCGCCATGTACTTGGCGCGCTGACGGGCCGGCACCAGGTCGGCGATGATGGCCTGCGAGGTGATCATCAGGCCACCGCCGCCCAGCCCCTGGATGCCGCGGCCGATGATGAGCATCGTCATGTCTTGCGAGAGACCGGCAATGGTGGAGCCGACCAGGAAGATCGCGATGCCCGACAGGAACAGGGTCTTGCGGCCGACGAGGTCACCGATGCGACCGTAGACCGGCATGGCGATGGTGGCGGCCAGGATGTAGGCCGTGGTCACCCAGGCCATGTGCTGCACGCCCTCGAGCTCACCGACGATCGTGGGCAGCGCGGTGCTGACGATGGTCTGGTCGAGCGCGGACAGCAGCATCGTCAGCATCAGGCCACTGAAGATGACCCAGAAGTTGGCGGGGACGCCGGTGGGACCGTCATAGGTCGTTCGGGAGGCTGGGATCGGTTCAGCCATGGGGCAACTCCGGGGGTCTTCGAAGATCGAGCGCGTTGTCGCGCCTAAAGGATGAGAAAGCTATTCAGCAGCGTGAGCGTGTGCTCGACCTGCGTGACCGGGGAGACCTGCGGTGAGGTCTCGGAGGCGGGCCCGTGCGCCCAGCGCTGCAGGCCGGTGCGCATGGCGGCCAGCCCGACGGCAGCGATCAGGGTCGCGGTCTCGTCGCCGGGTTCGGCGCCCAGCCGCTGGGCCACGGTGGAGGCGACGAACTGCTCGAACGTGTCGAAGCCGGCCAGGAGAGCGGCCAGCACGGACGGATGCTCCGCGGCCAGGGCCATCACCTGGCGCAGCTCTTCCCGGTCGGGCTGGTTCAGCTCCAGTTCCCGCAGCAGCAGCTGGGTCAGGTCACGCAATACCTGAGGCGGTTCCTTCTGCGGGGAGGCCAGGAACTGCGCCAGCGCGTCGGCGGGCAGGGTGCGCGGCCCGGCGATGACCGCGGCCTCCTTGGTGGTGAAGTAGTTGAAGAACGTGCGCCGCGACACCCCGGCCGCGGCGCTGATCATGTCGACGGTGACGTGGTCGAAGCCGTGTTCGACCGCCAGCCGCAGCGTGGCCGCGTGGATGTCACGCGCCGTGGCCTGCCGCCGCCGGGCGCGCAGGTCCCCCTCGTTCGCCGTCATGTCCAGCAGTATTGCACGCTGTGCAAGTTCTGCATGCTGCGCAGTTGGGTGGTCTTGATTAAGCTCGGCCTTCGTGACTGGACAAAACGTGCACGTCGTCGTCATCGGAGGCGGTATCGCCGGCACCTCCGCCGCTCTGGCCCTGCACAAGGCCGGGATCTCCGTGACCGTGTGCGAGGCTCATCCGGGCTCGGCCGGTGATCTCGGCGCGTTCCTGACGCTGGCCAGCAACGGGATGCGGGCGCTCCACGCGATCGACGCCGCCACGGTGATCTCCGGGGTGGGATTCGACCTGACCGAGCTGAGTGCGATGGGCGCCGACGGTGTGCCGCTCATGACCCGTCCGATGGGTGAGTCCGGGCATCCGCCCTACCGTTTCCGCTGCCTGCGCTGGAGCGCGCTGATCGCGGCCCTGCAGGCCGAGGTGGTCCGGCGGGGCATCCCTCTGCGGCACGGTGCGGCTTTTGTCGCGGCGACGCAGGACGCGTCCGGCGTCACCGCCTCGTTCGCGGACGGCTCCCGGATCACCGCCGACCTGCTGCTGGGGGCCGACGGGCTCAACTCCCTGGTGCGCCGGATCGTCGACCCCCAGGCCGTCACCCCGCGCTACGCCGGACAGCGGGTCTTCTACGGCTACACCTCCTCCGCGCAGCCACCCTCGGCGCCGGGCCGGATCACCATGGTGCGGGGCCAGGCCGCCTCGTTCGGCTACGCCGTCTCCCCCGCCGGCGAGACCTCCTGGTTCGCCCGCCAGAGCGCTACCGCCGTACCCGAAACCGGGCCGGTGACTGCGGCTCTGCGCGACGACCTGGTGCAGGCACTGCGACTGGACAGCACCCCCACCGCCGACATCGTCGCGGCCACCGACAACATCCTGGTGACGAACACCAGCGACCTGCCCGACGTGAGCACCTGGTCCCGAGGCCGCCTCCTGCTGACCGGAGACGCCGCCCACGCCGCCTCCCCCGCCACCGGCCAGGGCGCGTCGATGGCCTTCGAGGACGCCGTCGTACTGGCGAAAGCATTGCGGGACAGTGATTCCGTGGACGAGGCGATCGCGTTGTTCGAGCACACCCGAAAGCCCCGCACCCGGCGCAACATGGAAGCCAGCGCCGCCCTGACGGGCCGCGGCACACCCCCACCCGTGACCCCGGCCCCGACCTCGCCAGACACCGAACTCCTGCGCCAGATGAACTGGGAAGCGAAACTCCTCGGGTGAGGCGGGGACGCTTGAGAAGAGCCTTGGGACGAGAACGTGTCCGCGAGGGCGCACGAATATCACTGACAGCCGCCGTTTCTGAGGAGGCGACACGGGCACACCGTCCACCGTTGATACCGCGCGCCTTCTGCCGTCACGCAGCGGTACCGGCGAGTCGCCCGGCAAGTAATTGAAGCTGGCAAAACCCTCAGGCCGACAGTTCCATCACCGGCGACAGCACCGGGTTCGCCCGGGCCGCCGCCGCCAGGGCCTGACGGAACGCCTCGACCAGACGGTGTTTCGAGCGGCCGGAGCGCACCGCGGTGAACAGGGTGCGGTGCGGATCACCCGGTAGCGAGACCAGCTGGGCACCTTCCAGATGGGCGGCCCCGACCAGTGAGGGAATGAAGGCCACGGCGTGCCCGAGCCGCACCAGGTGCGCGTGCAGTAGCGGGTCCGGGCTCTCGAAGCGCACTTTCGCCTCGAAACCCGAACGGCGGCAGAGCGCGTCGGCCCAGCGGCGGGCCGGGCTGTTGTGCGGGTCGAGGGCCCAGGACATCTCCGCGAGGTCGGCCAGGCGCACCGGCCGGACACTGTGCGGGCCCTCCCCCGGCAGCGCCAGGCGCAGTGCGTCGTTGATGAAGTCCTCCCGGTCGATGCCCGAACGGATGGGCTCGGGCTGCCCGGGGTACTCCTCCCCCAGGATCAGGTCGACCTCGTGAGCCAGCAGCCCTTCGTAGGCCGGGCCGACCTCGCGCTGGGTGATCTCCACGTCCATCCCCGGATGGGTCTGGCCCAGTACGCTCAGGGCCACCGGCAGGATGCTCAGCAGCACGGTCTGGAACGAGGCCACCCTCAGCGTTCCGTGGATCTCCGGCTGCGCGGCCGACAGCTCCGCCTCGGCCAGCTCGAGCTGCTCCAGGATCACCCCGGTGTGCTTGACCAGCGTGAGCGCCTCGTCCGTCAGCCGCACCCGCCGGCCGACCTTCTCCAGCAGCGGCACCCCGGCCTCGCGCTCCAGCTGCGTCAGCTGCTGCGAGATCGCCGACGGCGTGTACGAGAGCACCCGGGCAACCTCGGCCAAGGTCCCCGAACGGTTCAGTTCGTACAGGATGCGCAAGCGGGACAGGTTGAGCACGGGCATCCGTTCGTAAGCCGTTCTAACGCTTTATGGTCAAGAGCGTTCACTAGACTAAATGAACACTCCACCTCGATGCTTGAAACATGCCCGCAACATCCTCGACCGGCCCCCGTGCGTCCAGTCCCGCCCTGTTCTTCATCGTCGGCTCCTGCTTCTCCCTGCAGTTCGGCGCCGCGTTCGCCGCGAAACTCTTCCCCGAACTCGGCAGCTGGGGCACCACCGTGCTCCGCCTGGGCATCGCGTCACTGATCCTGCTGGCCCTCACCCGGCCGGCCGTGCGCAGCTGGAGCCGCACCCAGTGGCGCGCCACCCTCGCACTGGGGCTCTCGCTCGCGGGCATGAACGGCTTCTTCTACGCCGCGCTGGAGCGCATCCCGCTCGGAACCGCCGTGGCCATCGAGTTTCTCGGCCCGCTGATGCTGGCCGCAGCTCTCAGCCGCAAGGCCCGCGAACTCGCCTGGGTCGCTCTGGCACTGGCCGGTATGGCCCTGCTCGCGATCGAGAGCCTCACCACCGCACACTCGCTCGACCCGCTGGGCGTGCTGTTCGCCCTGGTCGCCGCCGGCTTCTGGGCCCTCTACATCCAGACCGGTTCCCGGGTCGGTATTCTCGTGCCCGGTACCGGCGGCCTGGCCGTCGCGCTGGCCATGGCCACGATCGTGGTCGCACCGATGGGCCTGCACGGCGCCCTGAACGTGGTCGGCTCGCCGCATCTGCTGGCCATCGGGGCCGCCACCGCGCTGCTTGCCTCGGTGATCCCCTACACGCTGGAAATGGCCGCCATGCGCCGGATCCCGCGCAACCTGTTCGGCATCCTGCTGAGCCTGGAGCCCGTCGCCGCCACCCTCGTCGGATGGCTGCTGCTGAGCCAGACCCCCGGCCCGCTACGCCTGGTCGCCATCGGACTGGTCGTGGCCGCCAGCATCGGCTCCAGCCTCAGCGCGGCCCGCGCGACCCAGGCCGAGAACGCCCCACGCACCGACGACCGGGTACTCGTACCGGCCTGAGACCACCTGAACACGGTAGGACGCAGCCGACGCCCCTCGTCCCCTTGTTCGTGATCATGCACTCACCCAACCCCCGTCCGGGAGTACCCCACTTCCCGGCCGAAGAGGGAAGGCATGATCACGAACAAGAAGGTGGCCGGCCTTCGGCGTCATCGTTTCGCGGGGGTGTCTACACCTGCCGGGCCGACCCGGCCTCGTTGTCCAGGATCTCAACGCCGGGGCCGGGTCACGGCGTGCCCGAAACCGGGCAATGCCGGTGGCCACCGCACTAGCTGAACGCGACGAGCGCCAGGGTCACGATCGCCGGCACGAACTGCCCCACCGCGGACTTCAGGTACTGGCCGCCCGTGCTCATCAGCACCAGCCCGGCCACCGCCATGCAGGCCGTCCCGAAGATCACCAGCGTCTTGCCCACGATCAGCGCATCGCCGTCGGCGGCCAGCAGCACCAGGCCGACGGCGACCCCGATGGCCAGTGCCAGGTTGTAGAAGCCCTGGTTGTAGGCCATCGGCCGGATGGTCTCGGCGTCCTGCCGGGTGGCGATGTTGAACCGGGCGAACACCGCCGGGCGCGTCCACAGCACGCTCTCCAGCACGAACGCCGCCACATGGAACAGCACCGCGAGGATGCCCACAACCGTCGCCGCGATCAGCACGTCTTGTCTCCCACTTCCGTCGCACGACCCCGGCCGTGCGCCTGCCCGCCCTCATTCCGAACCGATCGGTCCGAGTTGATACTCTGGACCGATCGGTTCGGAATGTCAATGAGGGAGGGGCATGGCCCGCACCAAGGAGTTCGACGACCTCACCGCCGTGACGGCCGCCCGTGACGTGTTCTGGGAACGCGGATACGGCCCGACCTCGCTCGCCCAGCTGATGGCCGCGACCGGGCTGAGCAAGTCCAGCCTCTACGAGACGTACGGCAGCAAGCGTGATCTGTTCACCCGGGCCGCCGAGAACTACCTCGACCTGATCATCAACCCGCGCCTGGGCCCGCTCGATGCCCCGGGCGCCGGACGGGACGAGCTCATTGCGTACTTCACCGGCCTGGAAGCGTTCTTCACGAAGGCCCCCGACCGGATCGCCCGGCGCGGATGCCTGCTGCTGAACACCGCGATGGACCTGAACGACCTGGACGACGAGGCCGCCATGCTCGTGAGCGGTTACCGGGAGCGGGTGTTCGAGGCTTTCCGGGCAGTCCTCGGCACGCTCGGCCGGGCGGACGCCGAGCGACGGGCACAGATCCTCACCGCGTCGCAGATCGGTCTGATGGTGACTTCGCGCCTGGATCCGGCCGCCGCCGCGCAGCTGGCGCACGCGCTGGCCGAGGACGTTCGGACCTGGTGAACCTCCTGCACACCTTTACGACATGATGCCTGAGTGACCTCGCCCGACTCTGACCCCACCGACCTGCACACCGAACTCCGGCGCCGACTCGCGTCCTCTGATCTGGACCATGTCGAACTCACCGCCGCGACCGGGCCGGCGCTGCGGGTGGACGTCATCCAGGCCGGTCAGCTCTTCTTCTGGATCACGGTCATCGCCACCACCGACGCCGAGTTCGACCGGGCCTCGGGCGCCCGGGCGGCCATGCGCTCGTTCCCCTGGACCATGCCGTTCAAGCCGAAGCTCGAGCGCCGCCAGGCCACCCTGCCCGTGCTGTGCCGGTGGCAGCGGGCCTATGTGGACGACACCGCCGACCTGTGCATCATGCTGCTGGACAGGCACTTCCGGGTGCCGCTGGACACGGTGAAGATCTCCGGCGAGGCCCCGGCGAACACCTCCGCGAACACCTCGGCCGACGCCGGCCCACCGCCGCCGGCCGCGGCCAAGCAGCAGAAGGTGTGGCTGCGCGACATTACCGCCTGGTTCATGCGCACCCGAACCTGAGCCATTGTTCGTAGGGCCGCCTGTCTCAGCTGATACTCATGAAGACGGCGGGTTCGGTTCGCTAGGTGGGCCGGCGTCGCAGATCTGGGTCACCTGGGCCTGGGTGCGGTTGATCCAGCCGGCCACCTCGGTGACGCCCTTCCACCGTCCGCCGGCGTCGCGCTGGACGTGGCGGCGCACGAACTCGTCGCGAAGCTGGGTCGCGGCCCGGCGCCGGGCCTGGGTCGCGATGATCGCGCAGGCAACGGTGAAATACCGTTCACGGGTGTGGTCCACGTCGGTGGACAGGGCGATTCCCCGCTGCGCGGCCAGCGTTTCCAGAGCCCGGTCGTCCATGACCTTCAGTTCGCCGGGCGGGGCCAGGGCCTGGGTGCGGGCGGCGAAGAACTCGTCGGGCCGCCAGCGCCCGGCCTTCTGCAGGCCCCGCCGCGCACCCGGGTCGAAACAGACCAGTGCCCAGGCCAGATCCGCGCGCTCCGGCTTCAGCGCGGCCAGTCGGGCCTCGGCCTCGTCCACCAGACCGGCGGCCAGTTTGAGCCGCGCCGGAACCTCCGCCGGGGTGGCCGCCGCGCCCAGCTGACTCTCGACCCAGGCCTGCTCCTTGGCCGCGATCTCCTCGGCATCAGGAATCTTCAGGCCGGACCGGGTCTGACCGGCCCCGCTGCTCCCGGCCTTCGACGGCGCCGGTGGCAACGGGAGCCGGCGAAGCTCCGCCACATGATCCGACCGCAGCTCCCGCCCCTGTTTGCGCCAGTTGGAGACCGTCTGCCGCGAGACCCCCATCAGACCGGCGAGAACCTCGACGCCCCAGCCGGCCTCGTCGATGAGTGCAGCGATGTAGGCACGCATCAGCGAGGTCCGGGTGCGATCGGCCTGCATCTCCCTGAGGTGCCGCACCACGTCCTCCGGCTCGTCCTTCATGAGGCGAGCCTAGAGCGTGCCCGGATCAGCCTTCCCATGAAGGTCGGCCTCCCGCCGGTGCGCGCCCGGACGGTCCCGATCACCGCGACCGGCTGATATTCCTCGGTCTACGCGTTCAACCGGGCTTTCAGCCGTGAAGGCCGCCTGTCCCCGGCCCGATACCGCAAGGCCACGATCACGGAGCCAACTCGCGGGTTTACCGGAGCCGCAGCTCACAGTCCGCTAATTTGAGGGCTCCCCAATGCAGAGGAGCGCCCCGTGGGCAAAGTCGTCATGTACGGCTCGGTGTCGGTGGACGGCTTCGTCGCCGACGAGAACGACCAGCCCGGAGCGCTGTTCGACTGGCTGACCAGCGGTGACGTTTCACTGGACGAGAGCGGCGTGCTGAAGGTGTCGCAGACGTCGCACGATTACATCCGCCCGTACTGGGACCAGATCGGCGTCACGATCGTCGGTCGCCACGTCTTCGACCTGACGGACGGCTGGGACGGCAAGCCACCGGGCGGGATCGACCACGTGGTCGCCGTGTCACACCGACCCGCGCCCGAGGGCCGGGATCCCGAGGCACCGTTTTACTTCGTCGACAGTATCGAAGCAGCGGTGAGCAAGGCCCAGGAGCTTGCGGGCGATCGCCTGGTCGAGGTCGCCGCCGGCGACGTGGGGGGTCAGGTGCTGGCCGCCGGCCTGGTCGACGAGGTACGTATGGACGTCGCACCCGTTGTGTTCGGTTCCGGCAAGCGTTACTTCGGGTCCGTCGATGCCCAGCACCAGTTGGAGGATCCGGATGTGGTGATCCAGGGCAACCGGGTGCTTCACCTGCGCTATCCGGTGCGCCGTTGACCTGATCAAGCGGGTTCAAGCCGTCCGCGCCCGCTTCCCCCTCTTCGTTCGTGATCATGCAAAGCCTCCCCGGGGAGGTTTTGCATGATCACGCACAGGGATGAAGGACGATGTGCCCCTGCCGTGCGGTGGTGGTCGCCGGCCGGGCCTGGGTGTTCGGGTGGTCAAAGCAGTAATGGCGGCCCGCGCCGCTGCCTGAGTTTCCTCATA
>NZ_JAJOMA010000042.1 GCF_021129235.1 Kineosporia mesophila | reverse complement strand
AACAAGGACACCAGGGGGATCGAGCGGGTGAACTGCTTGCGTAGCAGCAGGCCGAACTGGGCGTCGTCGTCGTGACGGCCCACCAGCAACGGCGTGAGCTCGATCCGGGCAACCTCCGAGAGCCTGGCCCCGTATTCGACATCTTCTGTGTAGCGCAGAGTTTCGTCGAACGGGCCGACCTGCTGGAAAACCTCACGCCGGACGGCCCCCAGGGAGAAGAACCCGGCGCGGACCGTGCCGGCGCACCGGACCCGCCAGAAATGCCCCTGCAGAACCTTGTACCACTCGACCGGGCCGTCATCGATCAGTGGCTCGGCTGCGTAGATGCCACAGACACATCCCAGCTCAGGGTCCTGGGACAGCAGAGTCACCGCCTGCTGGACCGCGTCAGGCTCCAGGGCGATGTCGGAGTCGAGAAAGAACAGGATCTGGCCCGTGGCGTTCTGCGCCCCGAGGTTGCGGGCCGCCGAAACCCCCCGGTTGGGGCTTTCGATGAGCGTGACGCGATGGCGACGCGCGATCTGCACCGAGTCGTCGGTACTGCCGTCGTCGACAACGATGACCTCCAGCCGCGGGTATGACTGGTGGACCGCTGCGGTCAGGCAAAGATCCAGGGTACGGGCATAGTTGTAGTTGGGGACGATGATCGAGACGAGGGGGCCGTCGGGTGTCACAGGGCAGCCACCACCAGCATCAGGACCCACCCGGCGGCCGTGCCCAGCAGGGCCCGGTCGCGGCTGAGGGTGTCGGTGGGGTCACCACCGGAATCCTCGAGCAGAACAAGTTGCAGATAGCGCACCACCCCGAACAGGGCGAACGGATAGGTCAGGGCCACGGTGAGCGCGGGATGCGCCATCGAGGACCAGATGAAGAAGCTGTAACCGACCAGGGTCAGCGTCATGGTGAGCACGAGCAGATGGTCGAGGAAGGGCACCGACAGATTGGTCAGCGCCGGGCGATGGCTCTGACCCGCGGAGCTGCTGGCCAGCTCGTGACGCCGCTTGCCGAAGAACAGGAACAGGCAGGCCGAGTACAGGCAAAGGTTCAGCCAGGCGTTGACGTCGATCCCGGCGGCGAGGGAACCGGCGACCGACCGGAGCACGAACCCCGCGGCGACAACGAAAACATCAATCAGGGGTAGATGTTTGAGTCGGGACGAGTAGAGCACGTTCATCGTGAGGTAGGCCACCAGGATGCCCACCGTGGCCGGTCTCAGCGTTCCGGACTTCGTGGCCACCGCGAGCCCACCGCAGACCGTGGCACCGAGCGCGCTCAGCAGCACGAGCGCCTGTGAGCGTGAGACGCGCCCGCTGGGCAGCGGACGGTGACGCTTCACCGGATGCAGCAGGTCACGGTCGGCGTCGTACAGGTCGTTGACGATGTAGACCAGCGACGAGACCAGGCAGAAGGCGGTGGTCGCGGTCAGAAGTGCCCAGCCGTGCCCGGGCACCGCCTGTGGGGCAACGACCAGGGGTACGGCAACGATCAGAAGGTTTTTCGTCCATTGCTGGGGTCGTAGCAGGCTGACCAGGGCGCGGGCATTCGGGCCGGTGTTCACCAGTGCTGCGCCGGGCGTCTGGATGACGCTGCCGGCGGGTGGGGGGATGCTCATGGCCATTCCTTCCTCAGAGAATGCCTGCTGGGCAGAACGTTCTGATTCTGTGGAACGATGTGCTCGCGTGTCCGCTCAGATCAGGAGCTTCGCGGCCGCCAATGCGCCTTGACGCCAGGGGTCGCGATGGGTGAGGCCGGCTGCCCGTGGTCCGCGGTTGGACATCTCCTCACGCCACCAGTCGAACGTCGCCAGGAGAGTTGCCTGGTTGGAGTACCGCGGCTGCCAGCCCAGTCGCTGAGCGGCCCGATGCGTACTGACGTACGAATCGGAACGGAGCTTGTAGATCAGTCGCCGGTACACCGGAGACAGACCGGCAGCCGACAGTCCTCGCAGAGCAAGGACGGCCGGAGCGACGGGCACGGACAGCACGCGCCGCCCGTGTCCGGCCGCGTCGAGGACTGCCTGGAAGTCCTCACGAAGAGTGGTGAATTGGTCTGCACCGAGGTTGAACTCGGTGTTGACCACGCTGGACTCCCGGTTCATGGACAGCAGGGTGGCGTCCACGAGATCCCGTACATCCAGGAGCTGACAGCGAATGTCCCCACGACCGAGGACAGGAAAGTGGTGGCCTTCCTCGGCCCATTCGAAGAGCATGGCGAACAGGCCCATACGCCGGGGCCCGAGAAAGGTCTTGGGACGCAGGACGGCGACCGTCAGACCGTCGCCCCGTGCCTGCCGGCAGAGCTCCTCGGCCGCGATTTTCGCGCCGCTGTAGGTGTCCTCCCGAGTCTGCGGGTAGTCCTCGGGGGTAGGGACGGTGGTGGGCAGCCCGTACACCGCGGTGGAAGATATGTGCACCACGCGCGGGACCCCACAGGAGCGGGCAGCCTCGAGCACCGCACGAGTTCCCTCGACATCGGTCGAGACGATGTCCGCAGGTTTGCTGCTGGGCAGGGCCGCCGCCGCGTGCACGATGATGTCGGCCGTGGCCACCGCGGCTTTGACCGTCTCGGCGTTTCGCACATCGCCCACCACGTGCCGGTACCCGTCGTGCTGATACTCGGCCGGTAGCAGGTCGATGCCCGTCACCGTGTAATCCCCGGAGGTCTGCGTCAGACGCTCCACCAGGTGCTGTCCCAGCATCCCGGCCGCCCCGGTCACACAGATGTGCTGCAATCCGACTCCTCAGTCTTCTGGCGCTCGCAGGGAGCGCGGGCGACTACGAGCAAGGTCCTCTACGGCTGGAACGGGCGTCGGGTCCCGCCGAAGCCGACACGCCACCAGCATGAAGATCCTGCTGGTGGCGCGCAGTTCAGGCCGGCCGGTCACGACGGTCGGCGGAACGAAAACGGTTTTCCCCACTATGAACTGATACCGACAGCGGCCATGACCGGTGTCGGTAGATGCTTCCTCGGTCCGTGGCTGAAGGGCACACCGCAGGCACCGTCGCAGGTCATGATGAATGCGTGGTAACTGCTGCCCTGAAACATGTCTCGCTTCTCCGGGCTGTTCACGGAGGACTTCTTCGTGCTCCGAACAACCGCGAACCTACCAGAAAAACGGACAAGTCATCATAAATTCCTCGTAAACCGTCAGTGCTGCCGAGGGGCGTGAGCCGGCGTATGCCCCGGGCGCAGTGAAAGCGACGGGGCGAGGAAATCTCCGCATCAAGGCGGGACGGGCCCGGTGAAAACACTCGTCCGCCGGCGTGTCAGGATCTTCGGAGTCCTTTTCCCTCATGGCTTTTGATCGCGTACGATCCCGTTCGAGTTCCTCGTGGACGGGCGCCCAGGGTGGCACCCTCGGCGAGGGTTCAGCTTCCCGACGCCGTTGCCACATCTGCGTCCTGATCGCGGCGTTGCGCAGGGTAGCGAGGTGGGCGGCGAGGTTGCCGCTGCGGGGCGCGGTGGTGGTGCTTTCCGGAGGTGACGTCGCGTGGCCAGTGCCAGGACTCGATGGCCCCTGCTCGCGGACGGTCTGAGCCGGACCTGGTTGAGGGTGCAGAGGTCGTAGGCGGTTTCGAGTTTCTTCCACTACCGGCGTCGTTCGGGGCGGGTTTTGCGTTTGTCGTAGCGGGCGACGCGCCGGACGTGAGGCAACGATCTGCTCGTCCCGGTGGCCGATGGAGGTCACCGGGACCACGCGTTTCTCGGTCCGGTGGCGCAGGCGTGCCCCGACGTCGGTGTCGCCGATGTCCAGGACGCCCATCAGATGCGGTTGGGGCCGGGCCTTGCAGGCGGCTGCGCGCTGGGACTTCCCGTCCATCATGAAGTGCCGTAAACCGTTCTGGGTGGCAGCAATCCGTGCCGCGTGGGCTTGCGCCCAGGCGTTCAGGGCGTCCTGCCGAACCGCCTGTTCCAGCGCGAGCAGGAACCGCCGGATCGTGGACAGGCTCGGCGCCAGGTTCCAGGTCAGGGCGATCTGTCCACGCTGACGGCTGCTGAGGTCCTGGACAGGCCCGGCGATCTCGAGCGTGCTGCGGGCGCCGGCCAGGATCGCGACCATGATGCCCAGGACCAGGCCGAACGCGCTGTGCCGCACGCCGCGGGCCTTGTGGGGATCGGCCGTCGCGGCCACAGCGGACGCGACGCTCCCGATCTCACCCACTGTCACGTCCGGGCAGACTCGTTCCGGTGACGACTGGTCGAAAGTGGGCAGGATGAGGGGGGACAGGTCCACGGGCACGGCCTTCTGATCACGGTTTCCTCAGACCAGATCCATGATCAGCTGAGGTCGTGCCCGCCTCCCGTCCGGGGTCCCCTACATCAGGTCACTGCCCATTCGCCCCGGTCAAACGTCCAAGATCACTTTGAACCCACCGTGACCCGACATCGAGACGGACAGCTCGTCCTCACCCAACAGGGCTTGCTCATCACCGCAACGGGCCAGGCGACCTGACAACGAAGGTGCGGGGGGTTGTGGGCGGTGGGTGCACACCTTCGCTGCGCCGCGGGTGAGGGCGTCTAGACGATGTGGGTGCCGATGTCGCCGGTGCCGAGCACGACGGCGCCGTTGAGTGAAGTCATGATGCGAGTTCCTTTGATTGAGTGTGATTTGGTCGGTGTGGAGGGTGGGTCAGGCCGGGGAAAGGGTCGGGTAGTCGGTGTAGCCGGAGGTACCGCCGCCGTACAGGGTGCTGGGGTCCACCTCGTTGAGGGCGGCGCCGGTGCGCAGTCGCTGGACGATGTCGGGGTTGGCCAGGGCGAATCGGCCCAGGGGCGCGATGTCGGCCAGCCCCGCGTCGATGTCGGCCGCGATCTGCTCACGCTCGCGCCCGTACCGGACCACGAGCACGGCGGTCGGCCAGGTCTGGCGCAGCGATCGCAGCAGGTCGTCGTCTCCCAGGTGGTGGACGTGGAGATAGACCAGGCCCAGGTCGGCCAGTTGCTCGACGAGGTAGCGGTATTGGGCGCGTACTGCTTCGGTGTCGCCTTCGTCGAGTCCGCCGAGGGGGAAGGCCGGGGAGATGCGGATGCCGGTGCGGTCGCCGCCGATCTCCTGTGCGATGGCCTGGGCGACCTCGATGACGAACCGGGCCCGGTTCTCCACCGATCCGCCGTATGCATCGGTGCGCTCGTTCGCGTTCGGGGAGAGGAACTGGTGCAGGAGATACCCGTTGGCGGCGTGGATCTCCACCCCGTCCGCACCGGCGGCGATCGCTCCGGCCGCGGCCCGGCGGAACTCGTCGATCACGGTGCGGATCTCGGCCGTGCTCAGTTCCCGCGGCACCGGGGTCTTTTGCGGTCCGGTGGGCGTGATCATGTCCTGCTCGGCCGAGATCGCCGAGGGCGCCACCGGCGGGCGGTGATGCGGGGTGTTGTCCGGGTGAGATATCCGGCCTGCGTGCATCAGCTGCAGGAAGAGGTACCCGCCGTTGTCGTGCACCGCCTCGGCGATCGGCTTCCAGCCGGCAATCTGCTCGGGAGTGTGGATTCCCGGGGTGTTGAGGTAGCCCTGGCCGTCTTCTGATGGCTGGACGCCCTCGGTGATCACCAGGCCCAGCGAGGCGCGCTGGGCGTAGTACTGCGTGGCGTGTACGCCCGGGGTTCCGTCGGCGTTCGCCCGGTTGCGGGTCATCGGGGCCATCGCGAGGCGATGGGGTAATGGGAGCTTGCCCAGGGTGTAGGGCTGCCACACGGAAGAGGACGGGTCCATAGCGGGTTCCTTCACGAGAATCAGATGGTGACGAGCGGCCCGGCAGGGGCGGGACGTGGGGGGTGGTCAGCGGGCCAGGAAGGCCAGCGTCGTGGTGGAGAAAGCGGCGTGGTGCTGAAAGATGCCGCCGTGCCCGGCGTCGGGGTAGAGGACGAGCTCGCTGGTGGGGAGTCGCTCGGCCAGGTCCACGGAGTTGGCGGTGGGCACCATGACGTCGTGCTCGCCGTTGGCGACCAGGGTGGGCTGAGTGATCAGGGACAGATCTGCGGCCTGCGCCCGGCCCCACCGGCCGACGGCGGTGAGCTGGGCCCGGTAGGTCTTCAGTGAGACGGGGGTGTCCCGGTTCTCGGTGCGCTCCTGCAGCCGGGCGAGGAACTCCTTCGCAGTGTGCCGCCCGTTCGCGGTCCTGGTGAAGAACAGGTAGGTCTTCGGGTCCTGGCGCGCCAGTGCCCCGCGCAGCAGAGCCAGGTTTGACAGGCGGCTCACCTGGGTGATGCCGGTGCCGCCGGCCGGGCCCGTTCCGGCGAGGATGAGCTTGCGGACCAGCTGGGGTTCGCGCTGGGCGATCGTCTGGGCGAGCATGCCGCCGAGCGAGAGGCCCAGCAGGTCAACCTGCTGGTGGCCCAGCGCGCGGATGAACGTCACGGCGTCGCGGGCCATGGCCTCCACGGTGTCCGGCGTCGCGCCGGTGGAGGCGCCGACTCCGCGGTTGTCGAAGACGATCACTTGCCGTTCGGCGGCCAGAGCGTTGATCAGGGCAGGGTCCCAGTTGTCCAGGACCGCAGCCAGGTGCGGCAGCAGGACCAGAGCGACGCCATCCGCAGCGCCCATGACCCGGTAGGCCCAGGTCACGCCGTCGGCCCTCAGCGTGCGGGTCGGGACGGTCCGGTAGTCGGCGTCGATGCCCTCGGCGGGGCGGGACGAGAGAGTCATGAGCGGGTCCTCCAGGGGTTGGTCGCAGCGGTCACACCACGACCGTCGTCGCTCCCAATAAAAGTATGACCATACTTCAATAGCGGTACACGAATGCCGGATCACACCCCGGTCGGCGCAATCCGGTATCGGGTGGAGGGTCAGCCCGGCGGGGCAGCCAGCAGCGCGGAGATGGACCGCACCCCCTCGGCGAGCACAGTCGCAGACTCCTGGGGGTCGTCGATCGCCCGGGCCAGCTGCAACGACCCGACCAGGATCGCTATGCAACCCAGCGCCTTGCCCCGTCCTGACGCAGGGGCGCCTGGCGCCACCAGGGCGGCCATGTCGTCGACCACGCCGCGAATGCTCTCGCTGTAGGCCCGGCGGACCACTGGCGAACTGCGGGCCACCTCGTCCAGCAAAGCTCCTGAAGGGCAGCCGTTCTCGGCGTCGTCACGATGCTCGGGGGAGAGATATCCGTGCACGAAACGCATGAACCCGTCCGACTCGCCGGCCAGCTCCTGCAACAGCACCCGCTGTTGCTGGAGCTGGTCGGCGATGGTCGCGGCGATCAGGTCGTCCTTGGAGGCAAAGTGCGCATAGAAGGCGCCGTTGGTCAGTCCGGCATCGGCCATCAGTGTGGCCACGCCCGAGCCGTCCAGGCCGTCTTTCTTCAGCCGGCGCCCGGCGCTCTTCACCATGCGCCGCCGCGTTTCTTCCTTGTGTTCCTTGCCGTAGCGCGCCATGGCCCCTCCTCGCCCGATCGGGTGTCGCTCGTCCATTTGAAGTATGACCATACTACCATTGGCGCCGGACCACGAAACACCCGCCACTGGCGCCGATCATCCCCAGGAGAACACCATGAAGGCCTACGTCATCGACCGGTACGCCAGCCAGCCGGCAGTCCGTCTTGCCGAGCTGCCCGAGCCTGACGTCGCTGCCGGTGAGGTCCTGGTCCGCATCCACGCGGCCGGCGTCAACCAGCTCGACCACAAGATCGCGCAGGGAGAGTTCAAGCTCATCCTGCCCTACCGCCTGCCCCTGGTCCTGGGGAACGACCTGGCCGGCGTCGTCGTCCGGGTCGGCGCCGGGGTTCATGCCTTTCAGCCCGGCGACGAGGTCTACGCCCGACCCCGCAAGGACAGAATCGGCACTTTCGCCGAGTTCCTCACCGTGCACCAGGACGACCTCGCGATCAAACCGGCCAACCTCAGCATGGAAGAAGCCGCTTCATTGCCCCTGGTCGCCCTGACCGCCTGGCAGGCCCTCGTCGAACGCGCCAACCTGCGCCACGGCCAGAAGGTCCTCATCCAGGCGGGTTCTGGCGGGGTGGGCACCATCGCGATCCAGCTCGCCCAACACCTGGGTGCCACCGTGGCCACCACTGCCGGCGCCAGGAACGCCGACTTCCTCAAGGAACTGGGCGCGGACGTCGTCATCGACTACCGCACCCAGGACTTCTCCACCGTCCTGAAGGACTACGACGTCGTCCTGGACAGTCAGGGCCCCAGGAGCGTGGCGAAATCGATGACGATCCTCAAGCCCGGCGGCACGGTCATCGGCATCGCCGGGCCTCCCGACCCGGACTTCGCCCGCGAGATCGGCGGGAACCCGGTTCTGAAGATCGCCACCCGCCTGCTCAGCCTGAAGACCAGGCGCCAGGCAGCGCGCCTGGGGGTCTCCTACTCATTCCTGTTCATGCAGGCCAGCGGTGAACAGCTCGGCGAGATCACGAAACTGGTGGAGAGCGGCACCATCCGACCGGTCGTCGACCGCGTCTTCCCGTTCGCCGACACACCGCAAGCCCTCGACCACATGGCCAAGGGCTCCACCCGCGGCAAGATCGTCATCTCCATGATCTGATCACCAGTTCCCGGAACAGCTCTCACAGCGGCTTGAGCCGGCCTGCTGGAAACTGCTTCCCGCAGCGACTTGACCCTGACGCAGGGGCAACCCTTCACCCTGGTGATCGCCAGCCAGGGAGCGGAGGAGAAGACGATGCCGTCAGGGCAGAGCAGGGACCTCGCGATCGAGGTGCGAGGGTTGCGCAAGGCGTTTGGTGACCACGAGGTGCTGCGCGGGGTGGACCTCCAGGTGCGACGCGGGAGTGTGTTCGCGCTGCTGGGGTCCAACGGGGCGGGCAAGACCACCGCGGTGCGGATCCTGTCCACCCTGGCCGGGGCCGATGCCGGGAAGGCTCTGGTCAATGGCTTCGACGTCGCCGCCGCGCCGGTCGCCGTGCGCCGCTCGATCAGCCTCACCGGCCAGTTCGCCTCACCGGGGTCTCACCAGTTCCTGCATCGAGGTGGTGACCTCGTCCAGCAGATCGGGGATCGGCACGACCCCCAGACCCGGGCCGCCCGGCACGTCCAGGTGCCCGTCACGCAGGACGAACGGTTCGGTGATGTCGGTCGCGAAGTACCGGTCGGATGCCGAGACGTCACCGGTCAGGGTGAAGTTGGGCAGAGCGGCCAGCGCGGCGTTGCCGGCCCGGCCCAGCCCGGTCTCCAGCATGCCGCCGCACCAGACCGGGACACCCGAGGCTGCGCACACGTCGTGGATACGCCGGGCCTCCAGGTAGCCGCCGACCCGCCCCGGTTTGATGTTGACGATGTGGCAGGCGCCCCAGGCGATGGCATCGGCCGCCGAGCGCGCCGACACGATGGATTCGTCCAGGCAGATGGGAGTTCTCAGATCGCGGCACAGCGCGGCGTGCCCGCGCATGTCCTCCTCGTCCAGCGGTTGCTCGATGAGCAGCAGGCCGAAGTCGTCGAGGCGGGCGAGGTGACGGGCGTCGGCCGCGGTGTAGGCGGCGTTCGCGTCCACCTGCAGCACCACGTCGTCACCGAACCGTTCACGCACCGCGCGCACCGGCGCGATGTCCCAGCCCGGCTCGATCTTGAGCTTGATCCGCCGGTACCCCTGGTCCAGGTAGCCCGAGACAGCAGCCAGCAGCTCCGGCACCGAGTTCATGATGCCGACCGACACCCCACTCGGCACCCGGTCGGTGACGGCGCCCAGCGACGTGGCAAAAGACATCCCGTAGGAACGTAGTTCGGCATCCATCACGGCCATCTCCAGAGCGGCCTTGGCCATCCGATGGCCCTTGACCGGGGCCAGCAGCGGCGCCACGGCGCTCGCCGTCACGCTCGGTGCGGCCAGCAGCCGGGGGATGAGGTGCCGCTGCATGACGTCGTGGGTTCCCTCGATGTACTCCGAGGAGTAGCTGGCGTCGAACCCGGAGACGCTCTCACCCCATCCGTCACCGGACGAGGTGGTCACCTGCACCAGGAGCGCGGGCTTTTCGTACTCGATCCCCAGCGACGTCCGGAACGGGCTGACCAGTGGCAGATTGATCTGCCGTAGCACGACGCGTTCGACCTGCATCACCGGCCTCCCCGGGCGAGCACGTAACCGCCTGCTGAACGGTCAAAATCGACGATCTGGGCGCCGCCGGCCAGGAGTCCTCCGAGCACCTCGCGGACAGCGAGGCGCCAGGCGCCGGCCAGCTCGGGGTCACGGGTGCGCAGGCCCTCGATGTCGTGCGGTACCGAGACCAGGACAGGACCGGCCCCGGTCGGGGCCGGACGTGGCCCGGGGCGTTCGCCGTCACGGCCCAGCGCCACCTCCGGTGCCGGCCGAGGGACGCCGGCCTGGGCGCCATCCTCGCAGGCCGAGCGGGCTCGTTCCCCCAGCAGCTCCCAGCGCAGCAGGAGCCGGTCGGTCTCGTCGGTGCCGTTCAGCCCGTCGGACAGCTGGCCGTAGTGGTCGATCAGGTAGGCCTGCGCCCCGCCGCCGAGTTTCCGGACGTTGAAGTGGGCATTGCGGGCCACCAGAGGGTCGAAGGTCCAGGTGATCTCGTGGGCACCGTGCTCCAGGGCGTGAGCGCGCTGGTCCAGCTTCAGGGCGAAGCCGACGTCGCGGCCGCGGGCCTGCGCGTGCACCCCGGCGATGTGACTGTGCATCTCGGGCCGCCCGGGTGGTCCCCACAGCCCGATGCCGGCGGCCAGCAGCCGCTCCTCGTCCGGGGTACCCTCCAGCCTGTCGTCCAGGGCGCCCGCCACGTAACTCCCGGCATCGGCCATCGCCCGGATCACGTCGGCGGCGAGCGGGGGGTGTTCTGGCCCGGTCTGCCACACGTCGGCCAGAAACCGTTCGCAGGCGAAGCTGTCCGCCGTCGATGTCAAGGCCCGCACCCGGACGCCGGCCGTCCCGGCCGCTCGCGTCGCACTCGCCCGCGCGGCCATTGTTCCCATGCTGTGATCCACACCAGGAAGTTTCGACGACGCTGACGTCTCTGACACCGATCGGTGGCAACTTTTGCTTCGGGTTTGCGTCCAGGTCATTTCATGGCGGTGTCCCGGATGCTCGGATTCGTTTGATTGCTGCCTTATGAGCCCGGTGGACCGAATGCAGCCCGATCCCGTTCTCCGAAAACATCAGTTCTCGGACGCATTCGTGGCATCGGCCGTCCGGGCCGTACAGGAGGTGGCGCGCCGGCTGGACCGTGACCTCATAGTCGTGGGCTCCTCGGTGGAGCGCAGCGTCGCGGCGGCGCTCACGGTCTGCCTGACGACCTCCGACGGCGGGCCGGTCATTCGTTGTATTTTTGATGAAAAATATTGTGTGAGCTATGAAATAGAACTGTCCGACGGCGATCCCTGGGCGCCCGCCACCACGGCCGTGGTCGAGATGTGCACGCAGCTGACACAGGCCCTGCTGGCCGATCCCGACCTGGACCCGACCGCCGCTCCGGCACTGTCCCGGGCCACCGAGGCGGCGGTCCTCGGGCCGCTCGCCGGGGTCACGATCGATCACGGGCCGTTCCGCGGTGTTCCCGCGCAGGTCAGCGACATGGCGCGACGGACACCGGAACTCGTGGCAGTTCATGCCACGGACGGAACCCTGACCTACGGTGAGCTCGTGGCTCACGCCCGGCGGCTGGCCGTGCGGATCATCGCCGCCGCTCCCGCCCCGGGCTCGCTGATTCCCGTTCTCGTCGCCGACGGGCTGGCCCTGCCCGTGGCCTGGGCCGGAGCCATGTTCGCGGGGGTGGGCTACGTGCCGGTCGATCCGCACTGGCCCGCATCGAGAATCGAGCGGGTGCTCGATCTCCTGGCGGGCGCGCCGGTGCTGTGCACCGACCCCGACCTGATGCCGGCTCACCACCGCGACCGGGCCCTGGTGGTGGAAGTTTCTGCCACAGAAAAAAGTTCGGGAATCAAGGACGGTGTGGTCACCGGTCCGCACGACGTCGTCTACGGGGTGTACACCTCCGGCACCACCGGGACGCCGCTGTGCGCCGTGAACTCGCACGGTGCCCTGGCCAACCGGCTGGCGTTCATGACCAGCTGGTTCGGCCCGGCCCCGGCCCGTGAGGTGGTGCTGCAGAACACCCGGCACACCTACGATTCCGCGTTCTGGCAGATCTTCTGGCCGCTGACCACCGGCGGGGCCACGGTCGTTCCCACCGCCGGGGAACACCGCGACCTTCAGCACACCATCGACCTGATCGAGACCCACGGTGTGACGGTCACCGACTTCGTGCCCGCGCTCCTGAACGCCCTGCTGTCCCTGCTGGAACAACGGCCTGCCCTGGTCGGGCGGCTGCGCTCACTGCGCCATCTCGTGGTCGGCGGGGAGCAGATCAACCCGCACGACGTGCACCGGCTCCAGCGGCTGCTGCCGGGGCTGCGGGTGAGCAACGGCTACGGGCCCTCGGAAGCCGCGATCGGCATGATCTTCCACGAGGTGACCGAGGCCGACGGCGACGACGTACCGCTCGGGCGGCCCGTCGACAACTGTGGCGCGGTCGTCGTGGACGTCGACGGCAGGCCTCTGCCCCCGGGCGCCACCGGCGAGATCGTCATCGGCGGGGTCTGTGTCGGGCTCGGCTACCACGGTGAGATCGACCGGAGCGCCCAGCGATTCTTCGACTGCCCCTGGCCCGGGGCCGGCCCCGTGCTGACCGGTCGCCTCTACCGCACCGGTGACCTGGGACATCTCGACGAGCGAGGCCGGTTCCATTTCTCCGGTCGCATCGACCATCAGATCAAGGTCGGTGGGGTCCGTATCGAGCCGGGGGAGGTCGAGGCCGCAGCCCTGAGCCTGCCGGGGGTTCGGCAGGCTGTGGCCCTGGTCGTCGGGCCGGCCACCGGCCGGGAGCTGGTGCTGGTCGTCACCGGGACCGTCCCCGCGGCAGAAGTGCTGACGCATCTGGGTTCCCGGCTGCCCCGCAGCAGTGTGCCGCAGCGGTGCCTGGTCCTCGAGGAGATACCCCTCACCGCTGCGGGCAAGACCGACCGCCGGCAACTGGCGCTGGAGGCGGAACTGGCCGACGTGGCCGGGGCGGCCGATCTCGACGACCGGACCGACGACGAGGTCCTGCGGGTCCTGCGGACCGCGATGCGCCGTCCCCGTCTGCGGGCGCACGACGACGTCTTCGCCGCGGGGGCGAATTCCCTGCTGATGGTCGCGGCCGTGGTCGCACTGACCGACCGGTTCGGGGTGGAGATCGGGGTCCGGGACCTGGTCGATCACCCCACCGCCGCCGGACTGCGGGAGCTGATCACCCGGCGCGAGCTCGACCACGAGAGGGTTCCGGAGGAGGCGGCACTGGTCGCGGCCGATTTGGCGGACCTGACGGGCCCGGTCCCGGCCCGGCGTGAACGGCGCGATCAGCCGGTGCGGACGGTGCTTCTCACCGGAGCCACCGGTTTCGTCGGAACGCATCTGCTGCACGAGCTGCTCGACGACCCGGACCTGACCGTGGTCTGTCTGGTGCGGGCCCCGGACGACGACCAGGCGCGCCGTCGTCTGGACACGGCCCTGACCGGCCAGCAGCTCGATCACCCCGGGTTCACCGGCCGGGTCCGGGCGGTCGCCGGTGACCTGTCCCGCCCCGGCCTGGGACTGAGCCCGGAGCAATGGTCTTCACTGGCCCAGGCGGTCGATCTGGTTGTGCACAACGGTGCGATGGTCAACTTCCTCTACGACTACCGCATGCACCGCGACCCCAACGTGCGGGGCACGGCCGAGCTGATCCGGTTCGCCCGCGAGGCCGGCGGCGTTCCCCTGCACTACATCTCGACGCTGGGCGTGCTGCACGACCACGCGATGCGCACGCCCGGCGTGCTCGGCGAAGACGTCGACCTCGCCGGCGTGACGGCGCCGCGCAGCGGTTACAGCCGATCGAAGTGGGTGGCCGAACGGCTGCTGAACGCCGCCACCGACCTGCCCGTGACCGTGCTGCGCCTCGGCGAGGTGATGCCGGCCGTCCGGCCCGTGAACCCGGCAGGCCCGGCGGGACCGATCGCGAACCCGACCGCGGTGACCCATCTGCTGCTGCAGGCCTTCGAGCAGCTCGGAGCCGTTCCCCGGGCCGCGATCCGGTCGGACTACACCCCGGTCGACGCCGTCGCCCGCACCGTGGCCGAGGCCGTGCGCGACACCACCGTGTGGGGCGGTGTCCTGCATGTCTTCCGCCCCGGGAGCGTGCGTTTCGACGAGCTCGCCGAGTTCCCGGTGACGCCGCGGGTGGCCTGCACGCGCTTCCTGGCCGACCTGCGCGTCGCGGCCGCCGGGGACACCGGGCTGAGCACGCTGCTGGCCGTCATCGATCACCGCGCGGGTGGCGGCCTGGACGACGAGGACACGGCCCGCGCCGTGCTGGAGAACCTGCTGCAGGACAACCCCGCCTGCTTCGACCGCACGGCCGGGGCCGCGTTCGAGCAGCGCCACGGACTGAACCGTCACCGCGTGCCCGCCGCCCTCGCGCAGTAACCACGCACCACCACGGAAAGGCACGGACACACTGATGCAGCACCGCACCATGGGCCGACTCGGCTGGGACGTCAGCGAGATCGGCTACGGCATGTGGGGAATCGGCGGGGGACCGGGCGGTTTCACCGGCTGGGACTACGACGTGGCCCCGACCGCGCTCGACCTGTCCGTCGACCTGGGATGCACCTTCTTCGACACGGCCTGGGTCTACGGGCGCGGCAAGTCCGAGAGCCTGCTGGGCGAGCTGCGCCGGCGCCGGTCCGGGACGGACCTGCGCGTGGCCACCAAGATCCCGCCGCTGAACCGGGAATGGCCGCCGCGCCCGCAGGACACGCTGGAAGACGTCTTCCCGGCACAGCACATCCTCGAGTACACCCGCCGCAGCCTCGACAACCTCGGCGTCGACCGGATCGACCTGCTGAAACTGCATGTCTGGGAAGACCGCTGGGCCGGTGAGCCGGGCTGGCAGAAGGCCGTCACCCAGCTCAAGGAGGAGGGCCTGATCGGCGGGTTCGGCATCAGCGTCAACCGCTGGGAGCCGACGAACTGCTTCGCCGCCCTCGACACCGGTCTCGTCGACGCGATCCAGGTCATCTACAACATCTTCGACCAGGCTCCGGAGGACGAGCTGTTCCCCCGCGCGCTGGAGGAGAACATCGCGATCGTCGCCCGGGTGCCCTTCGACGAGGGCTCGCTGACCGGGACGATGAACGCCGCGACCACGTTCCCGGCCGACGACTGGCGCGCCGTCTACTTCGGCCCGGAGAACCTGCCGGAGACCATCACCCGGGTCGACGCGCTGCGCGACCTGGTACCCGAGGGCATGACCCTGCCGGAACTGGCCCTGCGCTTCATCCTGCACCACCCGGCCGTCTCCACGGTCATCCCGGGCATGCGGCGTCCCGGGCACGTGCGCTCCAACCTCGCGGTCTCGGACGGCACCCCGCTGCCCCCGGAGCTGATCGACGCGCTGCGGGAGCACCGCTGGGACCGCGTCCCCACGTCCTGGTCGCTGTAAGTCCCGCTCACGATCCACCCGTTCGAGGAGAAGAAACCCGGTGACCGTTACACCGCAGGCACCCGTCCTGCCGGACGACGACGTCTGGTCGTCCGTGGCCCGGCAGGCCGCCCGGACCCCACACGCCCCAGCGCTGCTGGACACCGACGGCGAGCTGACCTACCAGCAGCTCGTCGACCTGGTCGCCGCCACGTCCGGCGAACTGGCCGGGGCCGGTGTGCGCCCTGGCGACCTGGTCGGGATCCGGATGCCGCGGGGGCGGGCCGCGGTCGTGGCCGTTCTGGCGACGCTGCGGGCCGGCGCCGGGTACGTGCCGCTCGACCCCGCCTACCCGCAGGCCCGCCTCGACCTGATGCTCCAGGAGAGCCGCCCCCGGGCCCTGGTCACCCCCGCCGGCGTGCAGCCACTGGACGACAGTGTGCCGCGGCAGGAGCCGGCCTACGTCATCTTCACGTCGGGCTCGACCGGCCGTCCCAAGGGTGTGCTGGTAGGACGCCGGTCGCTGCGGGACTTCGCGAACGCCTTCGGCACTCGGTTCGCGTTCGGCCCCCGGGAGCGGGTGCTGCAGTTCGCGTCGCTCAGCTTCGACGTCAGTGTCGAGGAGATCTTCCCCTCGCTGACCCGCGGCGCCACCGTGGTGCTGCGCGACGACGACATGATCAGCCGGCCGGACCTCTTCCTCGACCGCTGCGGTGCCCTCGGGATCACGATCCTGGACCTGCCCACCGCCTACTGGCACGAGCTGGTAGCAGCCCTGGACCAGGGCGAGGCCACCCTGCCCGGGTGCGTGCGGGTCGTGATCGTCGGCGGGGAGACTGCCCGCCCCGACGCGGTGCGCGCCTGGCAGCGGGCCACCGCCGGCTCCACCGCCCGCCTGTACAACACCTACGGCCCGACCGAGACCACGGTCGGCGCCACCGCCGCAGACGTCACCGCATGGTCGGGCGCCCCGGGCCAGGCGGTGCCGATCGGCACACCCCTGGACGGCGTGACCTGCCGCATCGGTGACGACGACGAACTGCTCATCGGCGGCACCGGCGTGGCCCAGGAGTACCTGAACCGGCCCGAACTCACCGCCGAGCGGTTCGTGACGACCCCCGGCCACGGCCGGGAGTACCGCTCCGGCGACCGGGTGCGCTGGTCGGCCGGGCAACTGGAGTTCCTCGGGCGCCTCGACGACCAGGTGAAGATCCGCGGCCACCGGGTGGAACCCGGCGAGGTCGAGGCCGCCCTGCGGACCCTGCCCGGCATCACGGACGCCGTGGTGCTGGTCGACGACACGAGCGGCCACCCCCGGCTGATCGGGCACCTGGTCACCGGCGCCGGGACCGATCTGGCGTTGGTGCGCTCCGAACTGGCCGCGCTCCTGCCGCCCGCCTTCGTCCCCGGGATCATGCGCCGGCACGACCGGTTTCCGCTGACACCCCAGGGAAAGATCGACAAGGCGGCGCTGGCGGTGAAGGTACCCGGCCCCGACGGTGCGAGGATCCCGGACGCGTTCACCGACGCCGAGCGCGCCGCCGCGGCGCTCATGGAGTCCGTGCTCGGTGTCGCCGTGACCGGCCCGGGCGACGACTTCCTCGCCCTGGGCGGCGATTCCCTTGATTCCGTCCGCCTGATCGCGGCGCTGCGGCAGCGGCACGGCGCGGAACTCACCCTCACCAGCTGGTACTCCGACCCGACCGTGGCCGCCCTCGCCGCGCACATCACCGAGGCTCCCCCCACCACGGAACCGGCGCCGGACACCGGACTCACCGAGGGCGTCCCTCATCGACTCAACCCGATGCAGCGCGACTACTGGATCGCCGAGCAGGTGACCGCCGACCTGCCCGCGTACACACTGGGCCTGCGGTACCGCTGGAGCGAGCCCGCCGACGTCGACGCGCTGCGCCGGGCGCTCGCGGAGCTGGCTCACCGGCACCCGTTGCTGCGCGCGCACTTCCCCGACGAGAACGCCGAGCCCACCCTGGTCATCGATCCGGCCGGGACCATCCCGCTGATCCTCGGGGCACCCGGCCCCGACGGTGTCGAGCACCGGCACGGCCCGATCGCCCGGGTCCATCTCCACGGCACCCAGCCGATCGATCAACCGGGGACGTCCCCGGGCGCGGCTTCCGGGGTGGATCCGGGAACCGAGATCACCCTGCGAGTGCACCACCTCGCCTTCGACGGCTGGTCGGCCGGGGTGTTCGGCCAGGAACTGGCCGCGCTGTACCGGGCCGCCCTGGCCACGACCGGACATCCCACCCCGATAGGGGATCTCGCTGCTGCCGCGGGGCTGGCGCCGACGCTCCCGTTCCCCGATCTCGCGCAGCGGGCCGACCGGGCCCGGGCCGACGCGTCCCTCGTCACCTATTGGCGGGAACGGTTCACCGGCGCCGATCTGGACCTGGAACTCCCGGCCGACCGGCCGGCACCCGTCGTGCGTTCCTACGCCTCCGCCCGGGTCGGCCGCACCCTCGATCCCGTCCTGCTGGAACACCTGCGCGCCTATGCCGGCCGGCAGCGGGCGAGCCTGTTCACGGTCGTGCTCGCCGGTCTCCAGGTGGTGCTGCGGCGCTACACCGGCCGCACCGACCTGACCGTCCTCTCCCCGGTGGCGGGCCGCTCGACCAGTGCCCTCGCGTCCGTCATCGGGCCCGTCCTGAACGTGCTCCCGATCCGCGGCGACGTCACCGGGGAGCCGACGTTCGACCAGCTCGTCGCCCGGGTGCGGGACGACGTGCTGAGCGACCTCGACCACCAGGACCTGGCGCTGCCCGATCTGGTCACCGCGACGGCCCGTCCCGGCGGTGCCAAACGCGTCAGCCCGGTCATGCTGACCGTGCACAACACCCCCGCCCCCGACGGCTCGGTCCTCACTTACGCGGGTGAAACAGCACCCGCGGCAACGATGGTCGACCTCTCGATCAGCCTCGACTTCACCGCCGACGGCGCGGTGCTCAGCGCCGACCTCGCCACCGAGCTGTTCGACGGCGCCCGGATCGAGGCCCTGCTGGATCACCTGCTGACCGTGCTCGGCGAGGCGGCCTTGGGTGCGGCCGAACCGATCACCCGGATGCGGATGCTCGGTGACGCCGAACAGCAGCGCATCCTGCACGACTGGAACGACGTCACCATCCCGGCTCCGGACGTCACCACCGTCCACGAACTCCTTCAGCGCCACGCCGCCACCACCCCGCACGCACCCGCGCTCACCGCCGGCGGCGAGACCATCGGCTACGCCGAGCTGAACCGCCGGGCCAACCGGCTGGCCTGGCGGTTGCGGGACGCCGGTGTGCTGCCCGGTCATCGGGTGGCCATCCAGCTGGAGCGCGGCACCGGCTTCTTCGTCGCGATGTGGGCCGTGCTCAAGGCGGGTGGGGCCTACGTGCCGCTCGACCCGGCCTACCCCGCCGACCGGCTCGACCACATGCTGACCGACAGCCGCCCCACCGTGGTGATCGACGCGTCCTTCATCGCCGCGACGACGGACGACGAGAACGAGAGCGACCCACCCGCCGTCAATACTGCGGACGATCCGGCCTACGTCATCTACACCTCCGGCTCGACCGGCCGGCCCAAGGGTGTCGTGATCACCCACGGAAACCTGGTGCACGCCGCCGGGATGTGGCAGGAGGCCTACCGGCTCCGGCCGGAATGGACCTACCTCCAGGCGGCCAGCTCGTCGTTCGACATGTTCGTGGGCGAGACCATGCGCGCCCACACCGCGGGCGGACGCCTGGTCGTGGCCTCCCGCGAGACGCTGCTCGACCCGGCCGAGCTCTACGACCTGATGCGCTCCGAGCAGGTGAACTGCACCGAGCTGGTGCCCGCGGTACTGCGGGCCCTGTTCGAGCACGCCCGGGACAACGGCGGTCTCGGATTCGTCGACCTGCTGATCGGCGGCGGCGAGAAATGGCACGTCGAGGAGTTCCGGCTCGCCCAGCAGCTCGTCGGCCCGGGTCACCGGGTCGTCAACTCGTACGGCGTCACCGAGGTCACCGTCGACAACGTGTACTTCGAGGGATCCGTCGAGCATCTCGCCGACGACGCTCCGCTGCCCATCGGGCGCCCCTTCCCGAACAACCGCGTCTACGTCCTGGACGCCGGCCACCGCCCGGTACCCGCCGGGGTGACCGGCGAGCTGTACCTCGGCGGGCACGGCGTCTCACCGGGCTACCACGAGCGGCCCGACCTGAACGAGACCCGTTTCCTGGCAGACCCGTTCGCCGACCGCCCCGGCGCCCGGATGTATCGCACCGGCGACTCGGCCCGGTTCCGCCGCGACGGCACCGTCGACTTCCTGGGCCGTCTCGACGACCAGGTCAAGGTCAACGGGTACCGGATCGAACTCGGCGACATCGAGGCGGCGCTCGCGGCTCTGCCCGGGATCAGCGCCGCCGCGGCCGCCCCGCACCGGCGCGGTGACGGCCTGACCCAGCTGATCGGATACGTCGTCCACCGGGCCGAAGCCGACACGGCCGACGAGGCGGGTCTGCGGGAAGCCCTGGCCGAGCGGCTGCCCCCGCACATGGTGCCCACCCGGATCCTCACGCTGCCCGCACTGCCGCAGACACCGAACGGGAAGCTGGACCGCAAGGCCCTGCCCGCCCCGCCGGAGGGCACGCCCGCGAGCGCCGGCACGGCGCCCCGCACCGCCGCCGAGCAGCACATCGCGGCCGTCTGGGCGGATGTGCTCGGCATCGAGGTCCCGGGCATCGACGAGAGTTTCTTCGCCCTGGGCGGTGATTCGTTCGCCGCGCTGAAGGTGGTGCGGCGCCTGGAGCCCTCGCCCAGCCTCGTGGACTTCTACCGTCACGCCACGATCCGGCGGCTGGCTGTCCAACTGTCTCAGGGTGAGACTTCCGAGCGTGGACTGCTGAACCGGCTGAGCGCCGCCGAGGCCGACCGGTCCGGCGGCGGTCACACGGTCGTGGCGGTGCCCTACTCCGGTGGCAGCGCCGTCGCCTACCAGCCGCTGGCCGACTCCCTGCCGGCCGGCTGGGCCCTGCACGCCGTGGAACTGCCCGGCCACGACTACGCCCGGCCCGACGAGGAACTGGAGCCCATCGACGCGATTGCGGCCCGGGTCGCGCAGGAGCTCCAGGCGATCGAGGGCCCGGTCGTCTTCTACGGGCACTGTCAGGGCGTCGCGCTCACGGTCGAGATGGCCCGCCAGGCCGAGGAGGCGGGTGTGCCCGTGGCCGGGGTGGCGCTGGGGGCGGGGTTCCCGACGGCCCGGCTGCCCGGGCGGTTCTTCGACTGGTTCTACCGCAACGTCCGGGTCGACCGTCTGACCTCCAACCGTGAGTACCTCGCTTATCTGCGCGCCCGTGGTGGTTTCACCGACCTGGAGGACAAGGACCAGCAGGAGTTCGTGCTGCGCAACGTGCGCCAGGACGACCGGGACGCCGAGGAGTACTTCACCGGTGCCTACCGGGGTGCGTACCGGCCCCTGAAGGCCCCGGTGCGGGCCGTGGTCGGGGCCCGCGACCGGGTCACCGAGCACTATCAGGAACGCCACCAGGAATGGCGGCACTTCACCGAGGGCGACGTCGATGTGGCGGTGCTGCCCGAGGCCGGGCACTTCTTCGTGAAGAGTCACGCCGAGCCGCTCGCCGGGGCCCTGGAGGATTTCGTCGCGGGCGGGTCGAGCCCGGTCCCGGCCCCGGCCGCGCCGGTGGCCTCCGCCCATCTGGGGAAGTTCGCGCTGGTCGCCCTCGGCCAGTTCCTGTCCATGATCGGCAGCGGCCTGAGCACCCTGGTGCTGAGCATCTGGGTGCTGCGGGAGACCGGCTCGATCACCGCGTTCTCCGTGGTCAATGCGGTCGGCCTGCTGCCCGGCATCCTGGCCGGGCCGATCGCGGGGGCCGTGGCCGACCGCTGGGACCGGCGCCGGGTGATGCTGGCCGGTGACACCGCGGCCGGGGTCGCGATGGCGAGTCTGGCCGCGCTGATGCTGAACGACGGCCTGCACCTGTGGCACGTCTATCTGGCGGTGGCGCTCACCTCGGTGGCCAGTGCCTTCCAGCGCCCGGCCTACCTGGCCGCGGTCGCCCAGCTGGTGCCCAAGCGCTATCTCGGGCACGCCAGCGGCATCGGTCAGCTCGGGCTCGGTGTCGGGCAGGTCTTCTCGCCCATGCTGGGAGCGGCGCTGATGGGCCCGATCGGCATCAGCGGCGTGCTGCTGGTGGACACGGGCACGTTCGCGGCGGGGGCGATCAGCCTGCTGCTCGTCCGCTTCCCGGATCTGATGTTCCGCCGCCGCGAGGAGAGCTTCACCGCCGAGATCCGCAACGGCTGGCAGTTCATCGCCCGCCGGCCCGGCCTGGTCGCGGCCGTGCGGTTCTTCGTCATCGACCATGCCTTCTACGCGCTGGGTTTCGCGGTCATCACCCCGATGCTGCTGCTGGAGCAGTCGGCCTCGGTGCTGGGCGCGGCCCTGGGCGCCGGTGGCGTGGGGGTGCTGACCGGCGGTGTCCTGATGGGTGTCTGGGGCGGAACGGCCCGGCGCAGCCACGGGATGCTCGTGGCCATGGCGGTCGGCAGCATCGCCATGGTCGTCGTCGGTATCACCACCGTCCCGGCCCTGATCATCGCCGGGATGTTCTTCGTCGGCGTGGCCGAGTCCCTCGCCGACGGCCACTGGATCGCCATCGTCCAGACCAAGGTCAACCTCGAACTCCAGGGCCGGGTGCTGTCGCTGTTCATCACCCTGATGATGCTCACCCTGCCGGTGGGCTACCTGATCATCGGGCCGCTGGCCGAGCGCTACGTCCAGCCCTTGTTCAGCTCGGCCGGGCCCGGCCGCGGGCTGGCCCTGCTGGTCGTGCTCAGCGGTGTGCTCCAGCTGGCCTGGGCGATCCGCGGCTGGTTCACCCCGCGGCTGCGCCTGATCGAGGACGAACTGCCCGACGCCACCCCGCCGGACTTCATCGGCACCCGCGACGACCTCCAGCGGGAGGCCGACGCACTGCTCGCCGCCCACCGTCAGGATCAGAGGACCTCCCTGTGACCACCACCGCCCCCCGCACCCGGCTGATCTCCGTGGACGACCTCGTCCCCGGTCTCAGTGTTCTGCTCCAGGACGAAACCCTCTACGCCTCCGGTAGTCACAAGGAACCCGCGGCCCGTTCGGTGGCGGCTGCGGCCCGCGCCGACGGCCATGAGCGGGTCTTCGTCGGATCGTGCGGCAGTTACGGCCGGGCGATGGCGACGGCCTGCGCGCAGGAAGGGCTGCGGTGCACCGTCGTCCTTCCCGAGGGCTGGGGTGACGGAGGTGCGTTCGCCGAGGCCACCGGAGCCGACATTCGCTTCGCCCCGGGCGGTTACGAGGACGCCGTCGAGGAGTCCCACCGCCTGGCCGCCGAGGCCGGGGCCGCCGACGGGAACGTCGACGGCCCGTACCAGGACGCCGTCCTGGACGGACACGGCCGCGTCGTGCAGGCCCTGCACCGGGAACTCGGGCCGATCCCGGCGACGATGTGGCTGCCGGTCGGCAACGGCACCACGGTCGTCGCGTTCCACCGGCGTCTGCGGGCGCTGGGCTGGTCCGTGCCGCTGCACGCCGTCGGTTCCCCGGGCAACAACCCGATCGTCACCAGCTGGCCCGGACCGTACGAGCCGCTGCCGACCGGGGCCGTCGTGACCACCGAGCACAACGAGCCACTGGTGAACTGGCACGCCCTGCACGGACCCGCTGCCATGATCGCGATCGACGCGTCCGGGGGAGTGGTGCACGCCGCGACCGACGACGAGCTGGTGGCCGCCCAGAAGCTTTTGACCGGGTACGGCGTCGACGCCAGCCCGTCGGGGGCGGCGGGCCTGGCCGGTCTGCTGAACCACGCCCTCAGCACACCGATCGACGGCCCGCAGATCGTGGTGCTGACCGGCCGGTCGGGGCTGGACTGACCGGAACCCTTCGTGATCATGCAGAACCGCCCCGTCCACGGCAGCGGCCGGGGCGGGGAGGGATGATGAAGGACGCGTACATCAGTACGCTCGTCATCCGGGCCGGGGAGTGTGGTGGGTGATGGGGGACGCGGACATCGAGACGTCGAATCTTGTCTTCGTGGCCGGGAACATCGGGGCGGGCAAGTCGACGACGTCCAGCCGGCTCTCGTCCGCGCTGGGCGGGCGGCTGGTCACCGAACAGACCGACACCAACCCCTACCTCGCCCGGTTCTACGACGACATGCGCCGATGGACCTTGCACGTCGATGTGCATTTCCTGGCCGAACGGACGCTGACCGTCGGGCGTGAGTACCGCCCCGGCGGGGTGCCCACCGTCTTCGACCGGTGCTATCTCGAGGGTGCCGTCTTCGCGGAGGTGGCCCACGGCAGTGGCCTGGCCACGGACGACGAGCGAGGCACGTTCACCACACTGCTGGACTCCTTCGCCACCGTGCTGCCGGCCCCGGCGGCCCTGGTCTACCTCCGGGCCGAGCCCGACATTCTCCTGGACCGCGTGAAGAGCCGCGGTCGCGGCTACGAATCAGGGATCACCCTCGACTATCTCCAGGCGCTGCAGGAGGCGTACGACCGCTGGATCGACGGTTACACCGGCAGCCCGGTCATCGTCGTGGACTCCGGAGCGGTCGACCTGCGGGAGGACGAGGCACTGGGCGATGTGGTCCGGCGGGTGCGCGCTCGCCTGACCGGCTGACCGGTCTCGGCTGCCCCTGGCGTGCCACCGCGATCCTGCGTGTCGCATGATCGCGGTCACATCGATCGGCGTACCGTTCCTGCGTCGTGAGCATGCTGACAGGGGGACGAGCCGGATGATGGTCCGTATCGGCGTTGCGGTTGCTGGGCTTTCCATGATTCTCGGGTCCGCTACCGGGGTCGCCCAGGCCACCGCGGGGGCACAGGCCGCGCCTCGGGCGACGGTGCTGGCCGCGCCGGAGCTGGGGCTGAGCGCACATTCCGTCTCGGCCGGCCGCACGATCGGGGCAACCGGTACGGCGCTGCGACCGAAAGCAACCTATGAGGTGTTCTCTCACACGACCCGCACCGACGAGTCTTCGACGGAGGGGACCTCGGAGGTGGTGACGGTGCTGGCCCGGGTGAAGACCAACTCACGGGGCAAGTTCTCGATACGGTTCGTCGTGCCACTGAGCTGGCGGCACGATCACCTGATCGAGCTGCAGAAGGTCAAGGGCGCCGATCTGGTCGAGCAACTCCCCCAATGGCTCACCGTCACCCTGCCCCGCCCGTCCCTCGGGTTGGGCGCTGACACGGTCGAGGCAGGTTCCCGAGTCCGGGTCGTCGTCAGCGGGCTACGGGCCCACGCCAAGTACGTGATGTTCAGCCGCAGGACCCGCGAGAACGCGGAGTGCAACTGCGGTGGAGGATCATCGTCGGATGGGCCTGGGTTACGCTCTTTTCGCACTGATGCGAACGGCCGTGCGCGCTTCAAGTTCGCCGTTCCGGACCGCTGGCGCGACGACCATCTGATCGAGTTCAAGAAGGCCAAGGGCGAGGACGTCGTGGGTGGTGTCAGCGCCTGGCTCACGGTCGTGCGCTGACACCCGGCCCGCGCTCACGTGAGCACCTTTCACCTCTTGGGCGCGCAGTCGATCACCGAACCGCAGGAAGGCGTGAGGCTAGGGCCCGGAATCGGCTGGGTCAGCCGACTGGATGCACCCTTTCGTGGGGATATGTCTGTCACATCCGAGCGTGACGGTGCATGAGCATCGGCGAGGATCACGCTGAGGGCATCACTCGGCTGGACGAGGACCACCTGCTGGTGGTCCACGACTCCCCGGCCCCGAACGCCTAACCCCAGGCGGGGTTCTGGCCGATGTCGCCCGGCGGTAGAGCTGATCGAGCCGAGGAATTAGTCGCGCCTCGAATCGCAAGGGCACACGGGCCGGGGGATGCTTCCCCCAGGTTCCCACCCCATGCTCAGGAGGCTTTCATGTTCGCGTTTTTCAGCCGTCGTCTGCGCACCTGGCTGCTTCTGACCGTCGCGGTTCCGGCGGTCGCGGTCGCCGCCCGGGCGCTGGCGCGTCGCATCGAGAAGCGCAACGGGTCGACGAAGGTGTCCCGGGCCCTGATCTCGGTCAGCAACCTGATCGGCCGGCGGAGCGAAAAGGGCCGGGAAGCTTCGGCCGAGGCCCACAGCTCCAAGTTCTCGCACCGCCGGCACTGACCGGTTCAGGGGTTCACGTGCCGCAGAAGGTCCGGTACGTGCCGAAGTCCGCCGGCGCCGGCACGGCGTAACGCTCCAGCCCGGGTCGTTCGTCGTACGGGCTCGTCACCGCCTCCATGAGCCGTGCGAGCGGGGCGAGATCGCCGTCGGTCGCGGCGGCCAGGGCCTCCTCGACCAGGTGGTTGCGCGGGATGTAGGCCGGGTTGACCTCGTCCATCAGTTTCGCCTGAGGCTCCTGGGCGCTCCACCGGGCCAGCCAGTCGTCGGCGGTCACGGGGTGGGGGAACAGGCCCCGCGTGGGTTCGAGATCTCCACGGGCCGCTCCGGACAGCGAGCGGAAGAACGACGTGTAGTCGACCTGGTGGGTCCGCAGCAGATCCAGGAGTTCCTCTGTCAGCACCGTGGCGTCGGAACCCTCGGGCAGGCCGAGCTTGGCCCGCATTCCGCTCGCCCAGGCGTTCTCGTACCGTGCGGCGAAACCGCGCAGGGACGTCGTGGCCAGCTCGATCGCCGTGTCCTGGTCGTCGTCGATGAGGGGGAGCAGGGTCTCGGCCAGGCGGGTCAGGTTCCACTGGGCGATCGCCGGCTGGTTGCCGAAGGCGTAGCGGCCGTCCCGGTCGATCGAGCTGTAGACCGCGGCCGGGTCGTAGGCGTCCAGGAACGCACACGGCCCGAAGTCGATGCTCTCCCCGGAGATCGTCATGTTGTCGGTGTTCATGACCCCGTGCACGAACCCCACCAGCATCCACCGCGCCACCAGATCGGCCTGGGCGGCGATCACGGCCTCCAGCAGGGCCAAGTAAGGACGATCCGACGGGGCGGCGCTCGCGTGGTGCCGGTTGATCGCGTGGTCGGCCAGGCGGCGCAGCAGGTCCGGGTCCTCGGTCAGCGAGGCGAACTGGAAGCTGCCGACCCGCAGGTGGCTACTGGCAATCCGGGCCAGAACCGCTCCTGGAACTATGGTTTCGCGCTGAACCGGACGTCCGGTCGCGACCACGGCCAGCGAACGGGTGGTCGGGATGCCCAGCGCGTGCAGGGCCTGACTGACGATGTACTCGCGCAGCATCGGGCCGACCACGGCCAGGCCGTCACCGGCACGGGCGAAGGGCGTGCGCCCCGAACCCTTCAGATGCAGGTCACGGACGTTCCCGTCGGCATCGGTCAGCTCGCCGAGCAAGAGGGCCCGCCCGTCGCCGAGCCGCGGGGAGAATCCGCCGAACTGATGCCCGGAGTAGGCCTGGGCCACCGGGGTCGCGCCCTCCACCACACCGGTCCCGACCAGTAGCTCCAGCCCTTCCGCGCTGCGCAGCCAGTCCGGGTCGAGGCCCAGCTCTTCTGCCAGGTGCTCGTCGAGAACCAGCAGCCGGGGCCCGGGGGCGCCCTCGCCTGTCCAGGCGATGGCCATCTCGGGGAGTTCACGGGCGAAACGGTTGTCCAGGCGGAACGTGGTGGCCGGGGTGAGGCTCATGGCTTCGAGGGTACTTCGCACAGCCATCGTTGCTGGATCGAGCCGGAGCAGGGGGTGTATCCGGTCAAGGTCAGACCGGATGGGACTGGCTCTAGAGGATTTCCCGGAGATCGGCCCAGGCGACGTCGTCGGCGCGGGTTCGATGCAGGAGGAACACGGTGAGGATGTGCTCGACGTCGGTGTAGGTCAGCGGGAGGAGCTCCGGTGACATGGGGTCAGTAGCGCCGCCGTTGTCGTACAGGACCGGCTCGGCCAGGAGCGGCAGTGCGGGACGGACGGCCTGGACCTGCCGATCGCGTCCGAGCCAACGGAAACCGGCCCGCTCGGGATGGCCGATGACGGCCTGGAGGAACGGTTCGGGAAGGAAGTCATCGAGTTCGGCCGCATCGCCGGGCGCGCCGTTGACGGTGGTGTCCGGTAGCCGGCCTTCCCAGATGTCGATCTGCTGGGCGACACCCCGGCGCAGAGCCTGCGCGTGAATGGTGGCCAGGATGTCGGTGAGCTCACGGGTGGCAGTGACCTGGACCTGATTCCGGTCGGTCTCTTCGGGGTTGACGCCCCAGGCCAAGGTCAGGGGAGGCAACGGGTTGCTATCAGCACGCGCGGTGTCGTGATCATGTGCGGGGGAGGAGGCCGTCACTCTTTTATCCTTCGTCCGTGTCCTTCATTCACGGGAAGAGCCAAGTCGCGTGGCTGGCTGACCTGCCAACTTCTCGGCGCAATTGTTTTCCTCTCTGAACTGTTTGGTCGCTTGACTGTCGAGTGACTCAAGTGTCAGGCTGAGTGTCATGACCGAGAGCGGCACCCCTCGCATCCGTAGTCTCGAGCTGTTGCGGCCGATCCTGCATGCGCAGCGCAAGGCGGCGGAGGAATGGTCGCGGGGTCGTGGTCTCACGTTTGAGCAGGCTGTGGTGCTCGGATACCTGGAACAGTGTCCCGGCGCCATGCAGCGGGACATCGTGGAGATGAGTCAGACCACGCCATCCAACATCTCTTTGATGCTCAAGACCCTGGAGGGACGCGGCCTGATCGAGCGTCGCGCCGAGAAGGGCGACGCTCGCAGCAAACGCGTGTACCTCGCCGAGGATGGTCTCGCACTGGTCGCCGGCCTGAACGCGTCGATGGCCGAGGTCGACAAGGCAATTTTCGAACCTCTCGACGCGGCCGAAATGGCCACGCTCGAGACATTGCTCGCCAAAGTGAACGGCAGGCTGCCGCACGGCCGTCCGTAGCCACCTAGCCCATCCACGAGCGTCCCTCGGCCGCGCTCGGTCCGTCGCGCCCACCGCATGTCGCTCGGCATGCGCTCGATCCTGCCTGCCTGCTCAAGGTCGGCCGTGCACCCACGCCCGCCTCACGAAGGAAGTCGTTATGGCCAACGGAACAACATCGGTAGCATCCGTCCCGGCCCGGGAGGCCAGCTGGGCACAGGCGCTTCCCGACGTGAGGGCCGACGCTGAGCCCTTCGCCGACGTCACCCTGCGGTCGCAGTTGCGGGCCGGGATCGGGGGCGACCGCGTCCGCGTGGAGTTCAGCAACCGGTACGGGGACCAGGCTCTGGTCATCGGGCGGGTCGCTGTCACCTGCGGGGGCCTTAGTCTCCCGGCGTTTTTCGACTCGGGCGTGGGGTGCTCGGTCCCGTCGGGCGGGTCGGTCTGGACGGATCCGGTGGATCTGCCGGTCAAGGGGCACGCGATGCTGACGATCGACTTCCACCTGCCCGAGCAGACTTCTTTCCCCATGCTTTTCACCAGCGTCAGCGAGTTCACCGGCCAGATGTCCGAGCCCGGCGATCACGTGGGGGCCGAGCACTTCCCGGCCGTCGCGGCGCCGCCGTTTCCCATACCGGACGACGCCGACATTTCCGTCCACGAGAGTGGGCCCTTCTTGCGCACCGTGGACGTGATGGGCCCGGACCGGCACGCGGTGGTGGTCTGCCTGGGGGACTCGATCACCGCGATGGGCTGGCCCGAAGCAGCCGCTGGCCTGCTGCCTGTCGGGGAAGGTGTCTCGATCGTGAACCGGGGGATCGCCGGTAATCGGTTGCGGCTGGACGCCGGTGCCCCGTACCGGTCGAACGGACGCTCCGGTCTCCATCGGTTCGCCGACGACGTCCTGGCCACCTCGGGGGTAGCCCATGTGGTCGTCGCCCTCGGCACCAACGACCTGGGGCTTCCGGGTGAGTTCGAGCCCTTGCACGAACTGCCCACCGCCGACGAACTGATCGCCGCCTACCAGACCCTGCTCGACCAGGCGTCCGCTGCTGCAATTGGAGCCAGCATCGCCACCATCGGCCCCCGTCAGGGATCGGACAGCTACGACGGCGAGCGGGAACGGATCCGCAGCACCGTCAACGACTGGATCCGCGCCCTCGGATCCCGCTGCATCGACTTCGACCAGGCGCTGCGCGACCCGGCCTCACCTCTGACCCTGCACGCCCGGTACGACAGTGGCGATCACCTGCACCCCAGCGACGCCGGGCAGATGCAGCTCGCCGCCACCGCGATATCTGCAGTGAGGCACCTGAACCAGCGCAACCCCTGATCGCACGCCACTCCAACGAACCACCAGCGAAAGAGAGCACTTCCATGACCACGACAGCGGAGCAGACAGATCGCGACCGCGCGGTTGTTTCCGGCTTCTACGCCGCGATGACCCGAGCCGAGCAGCACGGTGGCTTCACCCCCGACGACCTGGCCACCGTGGTGGACTTCTTCGAGAACGAACACGAGGTGGAAATCAACCTCCCCGCCCCCGTCGGCGGCGTTTTCCACGGTCCCGACGACATAGCCATCGGGCGCCACCGCATGCACGAGCTGTGCGGTTTCACCCACCGCGACCACACCCAGGACGAGAACATCGCCGACGGGCCGGGGCGCGTCATCTGCATCGGCGTCAACCACGGTGAGGACACCGACGGCAACCCCTGGTCGATGACCGTCATCGAACTCGTCGATCTCGAGGACGGCAAAGTCATCCGCAAGAGAGTGTTCTTCCAGGACCCGGCCTTCCTGGGTGACCTCGCGGTCAAGCGCGAAGCAGCGCTGAAGGAACGACTCGCGCAGGACTACTGGCGCACTGACAACCCGCTCATCGCGCTGCGCACCCACGGAACAATGCCGAGCTGACGCGTACATCGGCGACAATTCGTGTTCCCGGTGTGCGTGTTAATCGCCACCTGGGGCCCGGCCACCGGTCGATGATTTTGATTTGACTGGGGTCACGGTGGCAGTCGCCGAGGGCGACCTCACGCAGGAGGAAGAGCTCTTCGAACTCATCCCGTTCGCTGCCGGTTGCGGCTCGCAGCTCGCCCTCGGGGCGCAGGGTGCGGCGGTGCTCGACGAAGTGCTGACAGACGGTGCTCACGTCTGCGGGAACACGGCAGTGCAGCCGCGGGTGGTATCGAGGTTGAGGTGCCCGAGTAAGTCTCGCGGCGATGTGCAGGGGCAGGCCATTACTGACCATCTCTGTGGCGAACAGCCGCCGGATGTCGTGCGGGGTGAAGCTGATTGGACGCCCGGCGTCCTGCAGCTGGGCGTCGGCGGCGAGCTCGTGTAAGAGCCGGGCGACGACGGCATAGCTTCCAGGGCTGCGATCGCCTGGAACATGGCCCCAGTGATGCCGTCCCAGCCGTGCCAGGTGGCTTCTTCGGCTATCTGGCCAGCGCGGTTGCAGCGGCCTTGAACATCCTGCTGGTGTTCCTCCAGAGCTGCGGACAGAGCGAGCGCATCGGCGGCCAATTGCTTGATCCCTGACGTCCGATACCCCCACTCGCGACCGGTTACGCCGAGTTCAAGGCATTTGTGAGTGCGACGGCGCGGACAGGAACGCGTGGTCCTTGGTCACGCCGCGACAGCACCCAGCCGCTGACTACGCCGAGCGCTGCAGGTACGGCGGCCGCTGCACCAGGTCGGTCTTGCAGGGGCCGGTGCGTTCGCCGGCCCGCACCACGCCGGTCTCGTAGGCGAGGATCACCAGCTGGGTGCGGTCCCGGCAGCCGGTCTTGGCCAGAGCACGGTTCACGTGCGTCTTGGCCGTCGTCGGGCTGATGAAGAGCACGGCGCCGATCTCGTCGTTCGTCAGGCCGCGGGCCACCAGCGTCATGACCTCGCGCTCGCGGGGCGTCAGGTCGGCGAGGCGGCGGCTGAGGGACGGGATCTGGGGGTCGGGCCGTTTCGGGGCAAGGGGCATGACCATGGCGTGGCTGCTTTCACGAGGACAGGTTCGGTCCTGTCGGGGCAGCGACCACTATAAGTGGGGAAGCCTTCCCCGGATACCACGGTCACCCGTTACGATGTTGTGATGACCGAGACCTCAGTGCGGCGCGCCGACGCCCGGGCCAACCGGGTGCGCATCGTCGCCGCTGCGGCGGACCTGTTCGCCGAGCAGGGTTTCGAGGTCTCGTTCAATGCGGTCGCGCAGCGTGCCGGTGTGGGCAACGCCACGCTGTACCGGCACTTCGCGGGCCTGGAGGCCCTGCAGCAGGCGGTCTTCCTCGACCGGGCCTGCCAGGTCGTCCATCTGCTCGACGGTCTCCACGACCTGGACCCGGTGGAGGGCCTGCGCCGGTTCCTGCTGTGGACGCTGGAGACCGCCGACCTGTGCCTGCTGCGACTGGGTGAGGGGCGAACCCCCGACTGTCCCGAGATCGAGCAGACCCGGGTGCAGATCCGCGACGCGCTCGACCGGATCCTCGAGCGCGGCCAGGCCGGTGGCTGCATTCGCGCGGGGATCGACCGCAACGACATCGTCGTGGCGGCCGGTGTCCTCGTGCAGCTGGCCCGTAACGAGGATGTTCCGCAGGAGCGGAAGCTGGTGTTCCTGGAAACCCTCCTGCGAGGGCTCAGGTGAGTTGCCGCAAGAGCCGGCAACAACGTCCTGCATCACGAGAACCAGACCAGGGGACGAGGGGTTCAGTCGGACGGCCCGCCTCACGATCATGAGTGGGTGGCCGCCACCGATCTGAACCTCTCCGTCAGCACCTGGCAGGGTCGACCGGTGGCTCCGGGCGACCTCGCGGGCCGGGTGGTGCTGCTCTACGCGTTCCAGATGCTGTGCCCGATGTGCGTGAACGAGGCCACCCCGCTGATCAACCGGATCTACGGCCGGGTGCAGCAGCGTGATGACGTCCGGGTGATCGGTCTGCACACCGTTTTCGAGAACCATGCGCAGCAGGGGCCCGAAGCCCTGGCCGGCTACCTTTCCCGCGCCGGTGTGCGTTTTCCCGTCGGAATCGACCTGAACGACGGTACCGACGACGCGCCGGTCACCATGCGACGCCTGCTGCTGATGGGCACGCCCAGCCTTGTCACCGTTGATGCGAAGGGCGTCATCCGCGAGCGCCTTTTCGGGGTGCCGACGGAGGAAGCACTGATGAGCCGACTGGACCGGCTGACCACGTCGCCGTAAACCAGTAGACCTGTTCGTGACCGGCGTGTCAGTGTTCATCCGCAGCCAGCCAGAGCCTTGAGAAGGAGAGGAGTCGCCGGGATGTTCACGATGTCACCGCTGAACAGCCGACTTCTGTGTGCCCTGGCCCGGCTGGACATGGGGGGCTCGTCGTGATGCGCTGATCTCACGCTTCCACGACGGCGCTGCTCCCGGAGATCCCGGAAGTGGCGTCTTTTCATTGTCAGCAACATGTTTCGCCCGTGTAGTCCAACTGGTAGAGGCGCTGCGTTCAGAACGCAGATGGTGGGGGTTCGAATCCCTCCGCGGGCACGCCGGTCTCAGGTATTCCAGACGAACGAAGGAGGTTTCCGATGAGCACGGTTCTTGTGCTGAACGCCTCCTACGAGCGTCTGCACTATGTTTCCCTGCCCCATGCCGTGCGGATGCTGGTGCGGCAGGTGGCGGTGGTTGAAGAGGCTGCTGAAGGGCAGCCTCTGGGTGCGTGGCCCCGGCCGAAAGTTGTTCGGCTGCTGCGGTATGTGACGATGAGGTGGCGGTACCGGTCAGGTCCTTCGTGGAGCCGGCGGGCTCTGCTGGCACGTGATGGTCAGTTGTGTGCGTACTGCGGTGGGCGGGCCGGAACGGTCGATCATGTGCTGCCGCGGTCGAGGGGTGGTGGCGACTCGTGGCTGAACACGGTCGCGGCCTGCTCGCAGTGCAACCACCGCAAGCGTGACCGCACGCCGTCGGAGGCGGGAATGCCCCTGCGGGCGCAGCCGTACGTGCCGTCGTGGGAGCAGGTGCTCGGGGTCTGAGGGCTCAGCCGAGCTCGTGCGATCCCGGTACCACGACGCCGGTCTCGTAGGCCAGCACCACGGCCTGGACCCGGTCACGCAGGCCGAGCTTGGCCAGGATTTTGCCCACGTGAACCTTGATCGTTCCCTCGGAAAGGTAGAGCTTCGCGGCAATCTCCTGATTCGACTGCCCGGCCGCCAGCTCCAGGAACACGTCCTGCTCGCGTTCGGTCAGCGACCTGAGTACCTCCTCGCGTCGTTCGGTGCCCTGCGCGCTGGGCATCACCGAGCCGAAACGCTCCAGCAGGCGCCGGGTCACCGACGGGGCGAGCACCGCGTCCCCGGTGGCGACCGTGCGGATCGCGGTCAGCAGCACATCGGGCGGGGCGTCTTTCAGCAGGAAGCCGCTGGCCCCGGCGCGCAGACCGGCGAACACGTACTCGTCCAGGTCGAACGTGGTCAGGATCAGGACCTTGGTCTGCGGCCGGTCGGCGAGGATCTTCTCGGTGGCGGTGATGCCGTCCATCGTGTGCATCCGGATGTCCATCAGCACCACGTCGGGCTTCAGCGCCGCGGCCATCGGTACCGCCGACGATCCGTCCTCGGCCTCCCCGAGGATCTCGATGCCCTCTTCCGGTTCGAGGACCATCCGCAGCCCGAGCCGCAGGAACGGCTGGTCGTCGACGAGCAGAACACCGATAGTCATTGATCCACCTCAGAGTTCAGCGGGAATTGGGCACGGACCGTCCAGCCGCCGGTCGCGGCGGGGCCGGCCTCCACCGTTCCCCCGAACGACTGGGCCCGCTGCCGCATCCCCAGAACACCCCGGCCCAGACCGTCGCTCGCCGACGCACCCAGGGTGCGCCCGTCGTCCTCAATCGAGATCGCCAGGGCATCGGGCCGGTACTGCAGCCGCACCACGGCGCGGGTGACGTGCAGGGCATGCTTCATGGAGTTCGTCAGAGCCTCTTGCACGAGACGGTAGACGGTCAGCTGCAGTCCAGTGGAGGCCCGGGCGGCCGGCGGCTCGCCCTCGATCTCCAGAGTGACCGGCAGCCCGGCCGCCCGGACCTGACTGACCAGCCCGGTGATCGACCGCAGGTCCGGAACCGGTTGCCGCGCAGTACCCTGGTCGCTGTCGCGGGGCATCATGCCGAGCAGGTTCCGGGTCTCCTGCAGCGCGGCCCGGGCCATCGTGACCGTCGTGGTGACAGCCTGGCGGGACCGCTCACTGGTGATCTCCCCACTGCGGGCGAGACCTTCGCTCAGCGCCACCACCACGGTGAGGTGATGAGCGATCAGGTCGTGCATCTCCCGGGCGATCCGGGCGCGCTCGTCGGCAGCGGCGAGCGCGTCCCGCTGCTCCCGCTCGATCTCCAGGAGCCGGTTGCGTGCCTGGAGGTCGGCGTGGCGCTGGTCCCGCGACCGGCGGTAGACGCCCAGGGCGAAGGCGAGGACCGGGGGTGTGGAGAAGCTGATGAAGATCAGGATCTTCTGCGCCACCGAGTTCTGCGCCGACATCGGGCCGACCGCGGCCACCAGCGGCCAGAACATCGAGAACACCAGCCCGGCCACCGCCGCCGGGCGGGGACCCAGCACGGTGAGTGTGTGCAGGGCCACCGCCAGGGCGCCGAACTGGAGCAACAGGTTGCCGGTCGTGAACGTGCTCACGGCGATGACGATGACCAGGAGGTTCACCGGTACCGGCCAGATCCGGCGAACCAGCAGCAGCGGGGCCACCAGGAGCACGACGGCGACCGATGTGAAGCTGATGGAGTCCACCGCCAGCACCGCGATCAGCCCGGCCAGCAGGCTGTCCAGGGCCCAGGACCGGCGCGCTCGGCCGCGCAGCGGGGTCACCGGCCGGCTGAGCTCGGCCCACCACGTCGACAGCATCAGAGTTCTTTCGTTCGTTGCACTACGCCGGGTCGAGACCGCGGCGGCGGGTATCGGGGCGCCCGATGAGGTACCAGGCCAGCCAGGCCAGCACCGGCATCCAGAACACGAACAGCACCCACAACACTTTCATGCCCAGGGAGAGCCCGGAGTTCAGGATCGAGGACACCACCGCCACGAACAGCACCAGCAGGGCCAGCAGCCCGGCGATGATCCCGGCGGCCACCAGCCAGTGCAGAGGGTGCGGACCGGGGTCGGCCGAGGCGGCCGCGTGAAAGGAATTCATGTCAGGAAGCCTGCTTCCCGGCGGTGCGCGCAGCCATAACTCGCGCGTCTACGACCGCCTATGCCGCAAGTCGTAGGTGCCCGGTCCCGGCGCCGCGTGCGGAGTGCAGCGGCGTCACCCGGCTGAGCGGCAGTTGCCCCGGCTGATCGACGAGCTGCTCGCCTCCAGTCCCGCATTCGCCGAGATGTGGGAACAGCGCCCGGCGCCCCAGGGAAGCCCTGTCAGCCGGACGTTCCTGCACCCCGAGATCGGCCCCATCACCCTGGACAGCGACATCCTGACGGTCCGCGACGGCGACCTGCGGCTCATCGTCTACACCGCCCCGCCCGGCAGCCAGTCCGCCGGACAGCTCGAGCTGCTCGCCACCATCGGTATCCAGCAGTTCAGCTGAAGTCGCCGTGCCATGTCGTGGCCGTCGGCGCAGAGCTGCTGCACCAGGTTCTGGACGCTGGTCAGGCCAGGTTCTCGATGATGTCCGCGACCGTGCGCGGCCGGGACAGGAACGGGTGATGGCCGGTCGGCACCTCGACGACCCGGTCCGCGCGACGGGAGAACTCCCTCTGCGCCGTCGCCGGTGTGCCCCGGTCCTGCGTGCACACCACGTAGGTCGTGGGCACGTCACGCCAGGCGGCGGCGCGGACAGGCTCAGCGGTGACGGCCAGCGTCTGGCGGATCAGCCGGGTCTTCGCCTCACGGACGATGTCCGGCGAGCAGTCCTGGGCGAAGGTTTCGGCGAACAACTCGGGCCGGGCGCCGAAAGTGCCTGTCACAGGGTCGAAGTCCAGGAAGGGCGGTGGGGTCTGCGCGCCGAACGTCGACAGCGACTCACCCGGCTCGGGCAGATAGCTCGACACCAGCACCAGGTGGCGCACGGCGGTCAGTCCGGCGATCGCCTCACCAGCCACGATCCCGCCGTAGCTGTGGGCCACGACCACCGTCGGCTCGTCACTGTCGGCCAGCACCGCGCGCACCGCGACCACGTCGTCCTTCATTCCCGGACCCCCGTCGCCGGCGGGCCGGTCACCCTCACCACAACTGGGCAGCCAGGGGGCGGCGCTGCTGATGCCCCGTTCGCGCAGGATCGAGGCGGTCGGGTGCCACCACCAGGCACCGTCGCGGACACAAGCACCGTGAATGAAGACGACGCGCACGGTTCCTCCTGGATTGCTGCTGGTCAGACTGTCCAGAACCACGGTAGACGTAGCGCTGGTTACGTGAAAAAGTGCGGCGGTGGGACGGCACCGGCAACCCGAGATCCGCGACCGCATCCTGGACGCCTGCGCCGATCACGCCCTGGCCCACGGGCTTCCCGACCGCCTCGAGCCTCTGTCGACGGCGTCCGGCGCCTCGGCCCGGATGCTGATCTACCACTTCGGCACCCGCGACGCGCTGTTACGCGAAACTCTGAAGCGGGCCCGTGAGCGCCAGCGGGCGCTGTACCTGGAACTGCTGTCCCCACGACCGCCCGAGCCGTACCTGAGCACGCTGCGGGAGGCCTGGAAGGTCATGACCGGGCCGGTCGGGCGCCCGTACCTGACCATGTTCAACCGGTTGCGTGAAGACACCGCGCAGCAGTTGTGGCCCGGGTTCCGTCAGGTCGCCACGACCGACTGGCTGGAACCGCTGGAGAACGGCCTGCGCAGTGTCGGCCGGCCCGAGCTCGCGACGCTCGTGCTGGCCGTCATCCGGGGGTTGATCATCGATCTGGAGGCCACGGGGGATTCCGCTCGTGTCGACCGGGCCTTCGAGGAGTTCGTGGTCGGCCTCGGAGGCCGTGCCTAGAATGACCGGAATGACCGCCTCGGCCGCCGCTACTCGCGCAGCAGTGCGCGAGATGCAGCCCTCTGCAGTGACCCGGGAGCTACCGGGG
>NZ_JAJOMA010000041.1 GCF_021129235.1 Kineosporia mesophila | reverse complement strand
CCGCTCGGCCCTGGTCATCGCGGGCGACGACGCCGCGGCCAAGCAGACCGTCACCGGGTTCTTCGACTCGATCGGCTACGACACCCTCGACGCCGGGCCGCTCGCGCAGGGCTGGCGCTTCCAGCGCGACCTGCCCGCGTACGTCACCCCGTACGTCCACCCGGAGCAGGGTTTCTCCGGCCCGGCCGTACCGGCCACCGCGAAGACGCTCGAGCAGGCCCTGGCCGAGGCGAAGCGCTACCGCGACCAGTAGAATTCACCCGGGGGTGGACGACACGTACGAGGACATCAGCGCTATCGGCCCGTTCTTCGGGCTGGAGACCCACGCCGCCCCCGGGTCCCCGACCGCTCCGTGGCGTCCGATGGTCGAACTGGTGCTCGGGCCGGAGGTTCTCAGGAAGCGCATCGATGCGGTGCGGGTCTCGCTGGCGGGCATGTCGGGCCGGGACCCCGACCGGATCGAACCGCGCGTTGCCGCGTCCGTTGCTCATCTCGGTCTGGTGGCCCGCCTGCTGGCACCGACCCTGGCCGTCACCGTCGCCCGGGGTGCCGAACCGGGCTGGAGTCTCGAAACAATCTGGTGGCAGGACGAACTCGGTGGCCCCTACCCGGTGTCGGTGCCCGCGTCCACACCGGCGGCCCGGGGCACCGAACCGGTGAGGGCCCTGACCGAGGCGGTGCTCGCCGTGGTTCCGGTGTCGCCGCAGGTGCTCTGGGGCAACGTGGCATCGGCGGTGAACAGCGCCACGTCGATGATCGCGGCGCACGACCCCTCGCTGAGCGGCCGCGCGGGGGCAGAGGGCGACCGGCTGATGGCGGCGATTCCCCACCACCGTCCTGTTACCAGAACGGGCAAGGGGTTTCGCCGCCTCAGCTGTTGCCTGATCTACCGCATCGCCCTCACCGACGAGCGGAGCCGTCCGGATCCCGGATCGCTGTGTGGAGACTGCGCGCTCAGGCGGTGATCGGGTCCGCCGGGATCTTCGCGGTACGGGGCGACAGGAGCCGGTCGGCCATCGGGGCGAAGACCACACCGATCGCCGCCCACATGATCAGCTGCGCGGCCACCGAGTTCAGCCGGAAGTCGAAGAGCAGATCGGCCGGGAATCCCGGGAAGACGATGTTGCCGTCGCTGTCGGTCAGCGGCAGAGGTGTCTCCGAGGCGTGGCTCCCGTAGCTGGCCTCGTTCACGGCCAGATGCCCGAACTGCGGCAGCAACGCCATCACGACGCCGACCGCGACCAGATAGGCGGTGCCGGCCAGGATCGTCGCGGTCCAGTTGCCGAAGCGAGCCTGCAGGCGCTGTCCGAGCACCACGGCCAGCACCAGGAGCACGACCGACGCCAGCACCATCAGCAGGTAGAGGTCGGTGCGGTCGCGGATGGAGTCCTCGTGCCCGACCGCCGGTGGGTTGGCCGGATACTTGACGAACGGCACCAGGTACAGCCCGACGAAACCCGCGCCCGCGACCAGCAGGGACAGGTTGCGTGGCTGGATCCTGCCCACCCGCCCCAGGCACAGCGAGTAGACGATGGCGAAGAGCGCGCCCATCGCCATCCCGAAAAGGATCAGGGCCACACCGATACCGGCGTTGCCCTGAAGGGTCCGGCTGAACACCTCGTGCCCCTCGTGCGCATGGGCGGCCGTGCTCAGGGCCTCCTGGGCGGCGTCACGGGCACCCTCGTAGTCGATCGCGGCCTGGATCTGCGGCTCGGCGAAGATTCGCGCGAAGACGAAGGAGAGCAGGCCACCGACTGCGCCGGCCAGAAGGCCGCGCAGGATGAGTTTCTTTTCCATTGTTTATCTGCTCAGTTCGCTCAGTGGCAGGGGAATCCGAGGAAATGCCTGCCGTCGTGGACGAACTCGTGGATGTGCGTGTCCGCACCGAAAATGGAGTAGGCGCCCTGGTCCACGCCGATGAAGTAGTAGACGAGCATGGCCAGCAGCGCGGTGCCGAAGAGCAGGAGACCCGCCCTCGACAGGGGGACGACGACGGGCGTCGCCGCGGCTGCCGGAATCGAACCCGACGGGGTGGTGCTGCTCACGAAAAGCCTCCTTCAGGGATTCTGCGTCCCTCTACGTGGAGCTTCATGACGACGGAGTATCCGACTCACCGGGCACCTCGAAGGGCCTGGATCACGGTGGCGCGACCGTGCTGGAATTGCACCAGCTTCCTCACGTCGTCAACTGCCACTTCACGGTAGGCGTGCCCCGGTGCACCGTCAATCGTTTCGGTGAGTAACGTTTTGTCCGTGGTTGCCGAGGCCGAACCCGATGTCCGATCCCCCGCCGACCGGGCGGCCCGGCAGATCACCGACCTTCTGGCCCCCGCGCCGCTGGTGACCCTCACCGTGCTCGTGGTCGCCTGCTCGGAATCGGGCCCGGCCGCCGGGCTGGGCTGGAGCCTGCTCACCCTGTTCTTCGCGCCGGGCCTGCCCTACGCCCTGATCCTCGTCGGCATCCGCCGGGGCTGGTGGACCGACCGCCACGTACGCATCCGCGAACAGCGACTGATCCCCCTGACCGCCGCCCTCGCGTCCATCATCGTGGGCCTCACCGTGCTGGCCCTGGCCGGCGCCCCGAGACCCCTGAGCGCCCTCGTGATCGCCATGACCGCAGGCCTGGTCACCACCCTGGCCGTCACCACGGTCTGGAAGATCTCGGTGCACGCGGCCGTCGCCGCGGGCAGCACCGTCTGTCTGGGAATCGAACTGGGGACGCCCACCACGGCGATCGCTGTCGTCGGCGCCGCCGCGGTGGCCTGGTCGCGCGTCCGGCTCCGGGCCCACACCCCGGCCCAGGTCGCAGCCGGGCTCCTGCTCGGGGCGGCGGTGGCCGCAGGGTTGTTCGGAGGGCTCACCGGCTGAGCCCGGCTCGTTTCACACGGGATATCCGATGCCGGAAGCGTAGGTCCGGACATCGTCCAGATCCGCCTCCGGGTTGAGCGCCAGCACGAGCGCATCCGTCAGGGGACGCCCGGAAACGATCGGCTGGACATCGCCCGCGCCGAGGTCGACCTCGTAGTTCTCCCGGGCCAGCTCGACGTACCGCACGGCCATGTCGTCCAGTAGTACGTCGAGCATCGACGCGCCGTCCGGCGATTTCTGGTACGCGCCAGAAGCTTCGGGAAATGTGAGGTCCGGGCCGGCCGACCACCGATCATCGCCGTCCTGTCGCCAGAGCAGAGCTGTCGCCACGTACCCGCCGTCCTCGGTGGAGAAGGCCGGCTCGTCGAGCTGCCCGCGGAAGACCTCCGGGAGACCATCGGCCAGTCCGGGCCACAGCTCCAGATCCTCGTCACGCCAGGGAGTCATCGGCGACTCGTGATCGAAGATCCGGATGAAACAACCAGCGCCGGTGAACACGATCGTCCATTCGTCGCCGCCGTTGTTGTCCATGGTCATCGCCTGGTCGTCACCCCAGGCCGGGACGTAGTGGTGGTAGCCGTTCTCGCCGGCCAGGATCCGGTCGAGAAGCGCCAGCGCCCGGCACCTGGCTCGCAAAACCTCGGTCTCCGGCAATCCGGCAGCAAGTTCGTAGACGTCCACCGGGCAATCCTAGAATTCAGGCCACTTCATGATTCACCCAGGCCACCCGGTACGGACGACGCGCCTGCCAGGTGTGAATGATCGCCTCGGCGCTGGGGGTGGCGAAGAGGGCCGTGAGGTCTTCGCGGGTGTCGACGCCGAACTGCAGGACGGCGGTGGCGATGAAGGCCGGGATTGCCTCCTCACCGGGGATCGGGATGTGGTGCTGGGCCGAGAAAGTGCGCATCAGGCCGGTGTTCTTCACCGCCGCCTCGATGTCGGCCAGGAACTGATCGAGTTCGGCATCGGGGATCGGATCGGTGAACGCGACCAGCATCGTGTGATTGATCATGCATCGATCTCACCGTCTACCGAGCCGTGCGTCCAATATTGACTGGGCCTCGACCGATAACCTTTAGGCATGGATCTGCTGGAGACGCGCGAGTTGCGGTACTTCGTCGCCGTGGCCGAGGAGCTGCACTTCGGCCGGGCCGCGGAACGGCTCTGCATTGCCCAGCCGGCGCTGTCGAAGACCTTGCAGCGCATCGAGTCACGCCTCGGGGTGCGTCTGCTCGACCGGACCAGCCGTAGCGTTGCACTCACACCGGCCGGAACGGTGCTGCTCGAGCATGGCCGGCACGCCCTGAACGCGATGACCGTCGCGGTCCGGAACACCCGGCGCGCCGGTGATCACGACCATCTCCGCCTCGTCCTGAAGCCGGGTGGAGACGCGGGCCTCCTGTCCGGGATCCTCGCGGCCTTCGCCGGGCATCCCCACACTCGGCAGGTCGACATTCTCTTCTCCGGCAGCACCGACCGGGCCGGTTTCCTCCACGAGGGACGCGCCGACGTGGGCCTCCTCTACGCGCCCTTCGACGACCTCACCGGGCTGGCCGTGCAGACCCTGCTCATCGAGGACCGGGTCGCGATCCTGCCCGATCATCACGCCCTGGCCGGGCGCGAGCAGATCCGTACGGCGGAGCTGGCCGGGGAGACGTTCCCGCGCTGGCGGGGCCTCTCCTCCACGGAGACGGACGGCCCTGAACTGGGGGATGTCGCCGAGCTGATCCCGATGGTCCGGATCGGGCGAGTGGTCGCCGTCCTGCCCCGGTCCCTCGTCACCCCGGTACCGACCGGCATCGTCTGTGTCCGGGTCGAGGACGCCGAACCCAGCCGCATCGTCATCGCCCGGCTGGAGCACGACCACCGCGAAGCGGTCACCGCCCTCGTCACGGCCGCAGCTCAGAACGCGAGGGGATGACGACCAGGTAGCGTCGTCATCCATGGAGTACCGACGACTTGGACGGTCGGGACTACGCGTCTCGACATTGACGATGGGCACGATGACCTTCGGCGGGAAGGGAGGCTTCTCCGCGGTCGGCAACACCGACGTCGAAACCGCCCGGCGCCAGATCGATCTGGCCCTGGACGCGGGTGTGAACCTGATCGACACCGCCGACGTGTACAGCGACGGGGTCAGCGAGGAGATCACCGGGGAGGTGCTGCAGGGGCGTCGTGACGACGTGCTGCTGGCCACCAAGGCCCGGATGGTCGTGGGGCCCGGCCCCAACGACGGCGGGGCCTCGCGCCACCACCTCGTCCGCTCGGTCGAGCGCAGCCTGAAGCGCCTGCGCACCGACTACATCGACCTGTTCCAGATCCACGAGTGGGACGGCCAGACCCCGCTCGAGGAGACCCTCGAAGCACTCGACAGCCTGATCCGCGCGGGCAAGATCCGCTACGTCGGCGCCTCGAACCACAGCGGCTGGCAGCTGATGAAGGCCCTGGCCACCGCGGACTCCCGCGGCTACCAGCGCTACGTCTCCCAGCAGATCCACTACACGCTGCAGGCCCGCGACGCCGAGGACGAGCTCATCCCCCTCACCCTCGACCAGGACCTCGGCATCCTGGTCTGGAGCCCGCTCGCCGGAGGTCTGCTGTCGGGCAAGTACCGCCGCGACGTCACGGCCCCCGAAGGCTCACGCCACCTCGGCGACTGGAACGAGCCGCCGGTCCACGACGAGGGCAAGCTCTACGACATCGTCGACGCCCTGGTCGAAACCGGCGAGGCGCACAACGTCTCGGCCGCCCAGGTGGCCCTGGCCTGGCTGCTCGGCCGCCCCGGCGTTACCTCCCTGGTCATCGGCGCCCGCACCGAGGCCCAACTGACCGACAACCTCGCCGCCGCCGACCTCGTCCTCACCGACGAAGAACGCACCCGCCTCGACACCGTGAGCCAGACCCCGCTGCGCTACCCGTACTGGCACCAGGCCGCGACCGCGAGCGACCGGCTGTCGGAAGCCGACCTGAGCCTGCTCAAGCCCTTCCTGTAAACCCTGGCGTTCCTGCCCCGGTCGTGCGGCCGGGGCGGGAACTCCGTGCCCAGAGGCGTTCTCGTGCCGAACGATCGCGACATTCATGAGCTGACTCCCGACCGGTGGGGCGGACTCAGCCCCGACTTGCTCGGAGCCTTGGTCGAAGTGCGCATCGTCTGCGCTCACGCCTACGGTCTGGGTGTCCGGCTGACGTCACACGGCGAGCCCTACGGGCATGTGAACATCCCCGAGATGGCAGACGGGCGCTACCCCGAAAGAATGGGGTCGGAGCTGGTCGGCGCAATCCGGCAGGCCCGGGTGGTCGCCGTGGAAGTGGGCCGGCAGCCGACCCTGACGCTCCGCCCTTCGAGAGTGACGACGGACGTCACCGAACCTTCGAACCCCTCACGGTAGTCATCGCGATGCCGAACTCATCCGGCTCATGACCAGGACCGCCGGTCTCAGGCCGGTTCCCGTCGGAACCTCGCGAGAACCTCGTCGTAGCTGATCAGTTCGCCATAGTCCGTGTCCAGGAGCCCCTGCAGCCCGGCCGGTCGAGGCGGTCGTCGGTGTACGAGCCGGCACGACGTAGCCGGGCCATCAGTTCGATGTGATCGGCTCTGGGGATGAGCAGCATGACGATCGGCCTCATAGCGACTACTCCGTGTTCCTCGTCCAGAAAATGATCGCGAATTCATCAGTTGCCTCCCATCCAGCGCGATCCATGGCGCCGCGATGCGTTCGATGTGTACACCTGGTACATGCGGTACCACTTGTACCAGGTGTACACATTGCACCCTTGTCGTTTCCCAGGCCGGGCTCCACCGGATCTCAGCGCGCCCGGTGCATGTGGACCAGTGACACGAAGCTCCCGCTCGGTCTGCGACACCTGGGTAGCCACCCGTCGCCACCGGCCCCGTACCCTCTCGGAGACCCGTATCTCCAGGAGGCATCCGGCATGAGCACCGTTTTCGACTTCTTCGCGCAGCCGGAACTGCCCGTGCCCACGCTGCCGGTCGCCGAGGCCAGGGAGCTGCTGGCCGCCACCTTCGGGATGACCGCGGAGCTGCTGCCGCTGGGAAGTCAGCAGGACCAGAACTTTCTTCTGCGGGAGCCCGGCACCGCCCGCACGCTGGGGGTGCTCAAGCTCAGCAATCCGGCCTTCTCCGACGCCGAGATCGATCTGCAGACCACGGCGGCGCGGCTGGTCGCCGAGGCCAACCCGGATCTGCGGGTGGCCGCGGTGGTCGAGGGGGCGAACGGGCCGATGGATGCGAGTTGGACGACCGATGGTGGACGTCTGCGCGCTCGGGTTCTCGAGTACGTGGAGGGGGCCACGCTCGGCGGGCCGCGGTATCTCTCCCCCGCCGCCGTCGCCCGGCTCGGTGAGCTCGCCGGCCGGGTCAGCCTGGCGCTGAAAGACCTGGACGATGCGGCCGCCGACCGCGTTCTGCAGTGGGACCTGCGGCACGCCCGGCGGGTGATCGATCTTCTGGCCGGGTCCGAGCCGGATCTCCAGGTACGGGACGACGTGCTCGCCGCCGCGTCGACGGCCGGACGGTTGCTGGCCGCGGTCGAGAACGAACTTCCGCTGCAGATCGGGCACTTCGACCTCACCGACGACAATGTCATGGCCCCGCACGCTCCCGTGGCGCTGCCCGACGCCATCATCGACTTCGGTGACGTGATGCGGTCGTGGCGGGTCGCCGAGCTGGCCGTCACCATCTCCTGCGTGCTGCATCATGACGGAGCCACGCCGCTGTCGGTGCTCCCGGCGGTCCGGGCCTTCCACACCCTGCGCCCCCTGACCCCGGCCGAGGCCGATGCTCTCTGGCCCCTGGTCGTGCTGCGCGGCGCCGTGCTCGTGCTGAGTGGCCGTCAGCAGGTCCGGCTGGACGCCGACAATGCCTACGTGCTGGAGGGTATGGAGTCCGAGCAGCGCATCCTGGATCTGGCCACATCCGTACCGGCCGAGGTGATGGCGGGTGTGATCCGGCACGAGCTGGGACTGCCCGCCCCGGAACGGCCGGTCTGGCAAGGGGACGCGGTCGTGGACCTTTCGGGGCGGGTGGAGGTGCTGGACACCTCGACCGTCTCGCCGCTGTTCGACGAGGGCGCCTGGCCGGACCCGACCGTCCTCGATCGAGAAGCAACCAGGCTTTTGGACGAGGGAGCCGACGCGGTCGTCGTGCCCTTCGGGGCCACCGTCCTGGCCGGATCTCCGACATACAGCTCGGCCCCGCCCGCCACCGTGACGACGGGCGTCACCCTGTGGCTTCAAGAGCCCAAAACAATTCGAGAGCAACCGCTCTCCGGCGGCCCCACCCTCCTCCGTGATCATGCACACTTTCCCCGGGCGTCCGGGGAAAGTGTGCCTGACCACGAACAAAATCGTCATCCCGAGCCGCTGGAAGACGGGGTGATTCCCGCTCGCACCCGCATCCGGGTCCAGGTGGTTCCCCCCGGCCAGGCACCGGCTCCGTTCCTGGTCGAGGCCGGGTACCGCAGGGGCTGGGAAGCCACCACGATCGATCCCGCAAGGGCTCTCGGGCTGGTGACAACGACGTCCTCAATCGGCTCGGATCTGTTGCAGCGCAGGGAACGTCATGTCGCCGGGGTGCAGGAGCACTACTACGCCGAGCCGCCACAGGTCGAGCGGGGCTGGCGGGAGCACCTGATCGACACCGACGGCCGGGTCTACCTGGACATGGTCAACAACGTCACCTCGGTCGGGCACGCCCATCCCCGGCTGGTGGAGGCGGCCCATCGCCAGATGCGGCTGCTGAACACCAATTCCCGCTTCAACTACGAGGCCGTCGCGACGTTCGCCGAGCGCATCACCGCCACGCTGCCCGACGAGCTCGACACCGTGTTCTTCGTGAACTCGGGTTCCGAGGCCGCCGATCTTGCGATCCGCCTGGCGATGGCCGCCACCGGGCGCACCGACATCGTCGCCATGCGCGAGGCTTACCACGGATGGACCTACGCCGGCGACGCCGTGTCCACGTCGGTCGCCGACAACCCGAACGCCCTGGCCACGCGCCCGTCCTGGGTCCACACCGTGGAGGCGGCGAACAGCTACCGCGGCCTGTACCGCGGTGACGATGCCTGGCGCTACGCCGACGAGGCGGTCGCGAAGATCCGGGAAGTCGGCCACCGCGCAGCCGGTTTCATGGCCGAGAGCTATTTCGGCAACGCCGGCGGCATCGCCCTGCCCGACGGCTACCTGAAAGCCGTGTACCAGGCCGTGCGGGAGGCCGGTGGGCTGGCCATCGCCGACGAGGTCCAGGTCGGGTACGGACGCCTGGGGCACTGGTTCTGGGGTTTCGAGCAGCAGGACGTCGTGCCGGACATCGTGGCCGTGGCCAAGTCGGCCGGCAGCGGGCATCCGGTCGGCGCGGTCGTCACCACCCGGGCCATCGCCGACTGCTACCGCACGGGCGGCTACTTCTTCTCGTCCACCGGCGGCTCCCCGGTCTCCAGCGTCATCGGCACGACGGTGCTCGACATCATCCAGAGTGAGCAGCTGCAACGTAACGCCCTGGACGTCGGCGGCGAAATGGACCGTCAGCTGCGGGAACTCGGCGACACGTACCCGATTGTCGGCGCCGTGCACGGCCACGGCCTGTACCTCGGGCTGGAGTTCGTCCGGGACCGCGAGACCCTGGAACCCGCCACCGAGGAGACGGCCGCCATCTGCGACCGGCTCCTCGGGCTGGGCGTGTTCATGCAGCCCACGGGCGATCACCAGAACGTGCTGAAAATCAAGCCCCCACTATGCCTGAGCGAGCAGTCCGCGACCTACTTCGTCGATGCTCTGGAGAGGGTCCTGCGTACCGGCTGGTGAAACCCGCAGGGGTTTGCCTGATCACGGCCGGGTGCGGGGCTCCACCTTCATGTCCCCCAGCATCTGGGCCCGGATGTGGTCGCTCGCCAGCATGGCGTGCGGGAAGCCGAGGTCGATCGCGCTGACCTCCGCGAGCCGGGCCAGCTGACCGGCGGTGAACTCGACGTCGAGGGCTCCCAGGTTGTCCTCCAGCTGATCGGGGGTGCGGGCACCGAGGATCGGGGCCGTCACCCCCGGGTTCTGCAAGGTCCAGGCCAGAGCGACCTGGGCGGGAGTGCGGCCCAGGTCCGCGGCGATCTCCTTCACCACGTCAACGATGCCGAAGGTGCGCTCGCCGATACCGCCCAGGGCGAGGTTGAAGCTCTTGCGCGTGCCGTCGTCGGCGCTCGGGGTGTTCAGGTCCTCGCGGCGGTATTTGCCGGTGAGCACTCCTCCGGCCAGCGGCGACCACAGGGTCACTCCCAGACCCATCTCCTGGGCCATCGGGATCAGGTCGCGCTCGCCGTCACGCTGCAGCAGGTTGTACTCGATCTGCAGCGCGGCCAGGGGTGACCAGCCCCGCAGATCGGCGATCGCCTGCATCCGCGACACCTGCCAGGCCGGGGTGTTGGAGATCGCGACGTACAAGACCTTGCCCTGCCGCACGACGTCGTCCAGGCTGCGCAGGATCTCCTCGACCGGGGTCCGGAAGTCCCACACGTGCAGGTAGAGCAGGTCGATGTAGTCCGTGTTCAGCTGCCGCAGGCTGGTCTCCACCGCACCGACCAGGCTCTTGCGGTGGCTCCCGCCGGAGTTCGGGTCACCGGGCCGGCGCAGGGTGGTGTATTTCGTCGACAGCACCAGGCTCTCGCGGCGGGGCCCGGCGAACTCGCCCAGCATGCGCTCGGACTGGCCGTTGGTGTAGGTCACCGCCGTGTCGATGAAGTTGCCGCCGCGATCCACGTAGAGATCGAACAGTTTGCGGGCATCGTCCCGGTCCGCGCCCCAGCCCCAGTCGGTGCCGAAGGTGGCTGCTCCCAGGGCCAACGGGGAGACCCGCAGGCCGGAGCGGCCCAGCAGGCGGTAGGTGTCGAGGGTGAGGGTCATGGTCTTCTCTCCTGTGCCGGGTGATCCGTGGTGAACCGAGTCTGGGACGGCCGGGAGCCGGGGGTCAGAGAAGGAAGTTCCTGGGAATATCAGTCCTACCCTGCTGTTGGACCGGGAATGACGACCCGCACAGTGGACCGGACGCAGGAACTGGCCACGTTCCTGCGCACCCGGCGCGAGCGCCTGGACCCCCGCGACTTCGGCCTGCCCCGGCGTCGGCAGTCGCGGCGCACCCCGGGTCTGCGCCGCGAGGAGGTCGCCGAACTGGCGGGCGTCAGCACCGACTACATCGTGCGCCTGGAACAGGCCCGGGGGCTGCGCCCCTCCGTGACCGTGCTGGAGGCCCTGGCCCGGGCGATGCGCCTGGCCCCCGACGAGCGTGACTACCTCTTCGACCTGGCCCAGCAGCGCCCCCGCACGGCGGACCGTCCCGCCACCACCGCGACCGCGTCCCTGAGCGGGCTCGTCGACGACCTGTCGCCGCTCCCGGTCCTGCTGCTCAACCACCGCTACGACATTCTCTCCTGGAATGCGGAAATGGTGCGTTTGTTGGTGGATTTCGATACGCTGCCGCCGTCAGAACGTAATCTTGTGCGGCTGTGTCTGCTCCACCCGCAGATCAGCCGGTCCTACCCCGACCGCGAGAAGGTGCTACGCGACGGGATCGCCAACCTGCGCACCGCCTGGGCCGCCCATCCCGACGACCCGGAGCTGAATCACCTGATCGTCGAATTCATCGCCGACGTCGAGGACTTCGCGCGGCTGTGGGCCGATCCGGAGGTCCGCCACCAGGGCCGTGGACGCAAGGTCATGCACCACCCGGAGGTCGGCGTCATCTCCCTGGACTTCGAGATGCTGGTACCGATGCAGAATCCCGATCAGCGGCTGCTCATCTTCCGGGCAGCGGACGACGAGGGCCGCGCGGCCCTGGAGAGGCTACGGTCCCGATGAGCCCGAAACCCCTGCACTTCAACGCCTTCATCTGGCCGCACGGTTATCACGAGTCGGCCTGGCGGGTGGTGCCCGACGACGTCCGCCACGTTCTGGGTCTGCCGTACTACGCCGAGATCGCGAGGATCGCCGAGCGGGGCCTGATGGACTCCATCTTCCTGGCCGACAACCTCGCGATCGCCGGGTACCGCGTCACCCATCTGCCCCAGACCCAGTTCGACCCGATCTCCGTGCTGTCGGCGCTGGCCGCCGTCACCAGCCACATCGGCCTGATCGGTACCGGCTCGACCACCTACGCCAAGCCCTGGGACCTGGCGCGGCGTTTCGCGACCCTCGACCACCTGAGCGGGGGCCGGGCCGGCTGGAACATCGTCACCACGGTCACGCCGCTGGCGGCGGCCGCCTTCGGTGAGGCGAGCCATCCCGACCCGGCCGAAAGATACGTATGGGCCCACGAATTTACGGACGTCGTCACGCACCTGTGGGATGCCTGGGAGGACGACGCACTCGTCGGCGACCGCGAGCGGGGCGTGTGGGCCGACCGCTCGAAGGTCAACGACCCGCACTTCCATGGGCAGTTCCACCGCGTCGACGGCATCCTGCCGTTCCCGCGTTCCCCGCAGGGGCGTCCGGTGCTCGTGCAGGCGGGTCAGTCGTCGGCGGGTGTGGGGCTGGCGGCGAAGTACGCGGAGCTGGTCTTTTCCGGGCCGCCGTCCCTGGAGGCGGCGGTGAAGTTCCGCACCACTCTGCACGAGCAGGTGGTGAAGGCAGGCCGTCACCCGGACCAGGTGCTCGTCCTGCCCGCGCTGATGGTGACACTGGGCAGCACCGAGGCCGAGGCCCAGGAGCGCGCCCGCACCCTGGAAGAACTCTCCAGCCCGGAGTTCCGCTGGCAGAACGCCCTCTACACAGCCGGTCTCGACCCGGACGCCTTCGACCCCGACCTACCGCTGCCCGAACCGACCGGAAGCGTCCCCTCCAGCCGCGCCGAGCGACTGTACGCCGCGGCCCGGGCGCGTCCGGAAGCCTCGTTGCGGGAGGTGGCGCAACACATCGAGGGCGGCGCCGGCCAGACCCATTTCGTCGGCACCCCCGAACAACTCGCCGACATGATCATCGAGTGGCAGGACGCCGGCGCTGTCGACGGTTTCACCGTCATGGGCTCGACCCTCCCCTACGAGCTGGCCACCTTCGTCGACCAGGTCGTCCCCGTCCTGCAGAAGCGCGGCCGGTTCCGCACCGAGTACACGGGCAGCACCCTGCGGGAGCACCTGACCGGGTGAGGGCTACTCCAGGGGTTCTTCCTTCACCTGGCTGACCAGCTGGGTCGGGTTGACGAAGCGCAGGGCCGTGACCAGGAGCACGAGCATCACCAGCATGTAGACCACGGCCATCGCGTCGACGGACTGCTGGGCGCGGATGCCGGCGGCGTTCATCGAGTTGAACAGGGCCACGACGAGGGTGGTCGAGGTGGGGCCGGCCGTCAGGAAGGTCAGCTCGAACATGCCGACCGTGCGCACCAGGACGAGGATCGCGGAGGCGAGGATGCCGGGCAGGAGCAGGGGGGCCAGGATCCGGGTGAAGACCGGGAAGGTGCCGGCCCCGGACATCCTCGCGGCGTTCTCGATGGCCGGGTCGATCTGCTCGATGAACGGGGTCATGGTCAGCACCACGAAGGGCACGCACGGCACCAGGTTGGCCAGGATGACGCCGCTGAGGTTGCCGGCCAGGCCGACCTTGTAGAGGACGGTCGCCAGGGGAATGCCGTAGGTGATGGGCGGCATCATGATCGGCAGCAGGAACAGCAGGAAGACCAGGCGTTTTCCGGGGAAGGTGCGGCGGGCCAGCACGTAGGCGGTGGGGACGCCGACGAGGATCGACAGCACCACGACGGCGAGCGCGACCTCGAGGGTGGTGACGATGACCGAGAACAGGTCGAAGCCGGTCCAGGCCTCGCGGTACCACTGGGCGGTCCAGCCCGAGGGTAGCCAGGTGTCGAACCAGCGGCTGCCCAGGGAGTTCACGACCACCGAGGCGACGACCCCGAGCAGGGCCAGCAGGAAGAGGCCGACGGCGCCCCAGACCAGCCAGGCCAGGGGGGACGCGACCAGGCGGCGGGGTGCGGGCCCAGGGATGTCACGGGTGGGGGTGGTGGTCATGCGCCCTTGCCTCCGGTGGTGCCGGTGTAGAGGCGCGACCGGCCGGCCAGCACCACCCCGATCACGGCGAGTTCGATGACGCCCATGACGATCGCGATGGTGGACGCGAACGGGTAGTCGTACTGCTCGTAGGCGGCCTGGTAGGCGGCGATCGAGATGACGCGGGTGGAGTCGGTGGGGTCGCCGACGAGGATCGCGGAGGGGAAGACGCTGAACGCGAGGACGAAGGTGAGGCAGAACGTGGTGGCCAGTCCGGGTGCCAGGAGGGGAAGGGTGATGAGGCGGAAGCGGTTCCAGGCGTTAGCACCCAGTGAGGCGGCGGCGCGTTCGAGGGACGGGTCGATGCCGGACAGGTAGCTCAGGATGAGCAGGAAGGCGAAGGGGAATCCGCTGATGATCAGCGAGAAGAAGACGCCCCAGTAGTTGTTCACCAGGCGCAGCGGATCATCGATCAGGCCGATGCCCAGCAGGGCCCGGTTGAGCCAGCCGGAGGGGCCGGCGAAGTTCAGCAGGCCCTCGGCGGTCAGGACCGTTCCGAGGGTGATCGGGATGACGAGAATCGTGGTCAGGATCCGCTTTCCCCGGAACCGTCCGCGCAGGCGGTAGGCGATCGGGACGGAGGCGGCGACGTTGAGAAGGGCGGCGGGCAGGGCCAGCCAGAGGGTCTTGCCGATCGTGGCCCGCTGGAAGGCGTCGCCGAAGAACCGGCGGTAGTTCTCGAACGGGCCGCCGCCGTCCATCGGCTGGAACGACAGGCCCAGGCCGTAGACGAACGGGTAGACGAACAGCGCGATGACGAGCACCAGGCCGGGCAGGAGCAGCAGCAGGCGGGCGTCGATACCGCGTTCGGCCAGGCGATGACGCAGACCGGCCCGATCAGAGGACGAGGCGGCCGTCGGTTCGGTGGTCGGTTCGGTGGTCGCTGCGGTGGTCATGCCGGCGCGCCCGCATCCGCCGGGAGGTCGGGCGTGATCTCCTCGTCGAGCGGGGCGACCGGCCGGGGCAGGTCGGCGCCGCCGGGGAAGACCAGCAGGCGTTCGGGCGGCAGGCGCAGGGCCACCGGGTCGCCGGGCACCAGACGTTCCGCGGTGCGCACGTGCAGCCTCAGGCCGGGTCCGGTGAGGGCCTCCACGGCGAACTCCCGGCCCTGGTACTCCACGACGGAGACCGTGGCGTCCACCGTGTGCGGCCCGGGGACCGGGACGACCTCGATGTCCTCGGGCCGGATCCCCACGGCCACCGCTCCGGGAGTCTCCACGTGCGCAGCCGCGGTTCCCTCGATGCGCAGACCCAGGACGTCCACCATGGCCGCTTCTCCCCGGTCGGCCGCCGGGGTGAGGAGGGACCCCGCGAACAGGTTGCGGCAGCCCATGAAATCGGCCACGGGCCAGCTGACGGGGTGCGAGTGCAGCTCTTCGGGGGTGCCGATCTGCTGAACCTGGCCGTGGCGCAGTACCACCAGGCGGTCGGCCATCGAGAGGGCCTCCTCCTGGTCGTGCGTCACGTAGATCGTGGTCAGGCCGAGACTCTGGTGCAGGCGCCGGATCTCGGTGCGCATCTCGAGGCGCAGCTTGGCGTCGAGGTTCGACAGCGGCTCGTCCATCAGCACCACGGAGGGTTCCAGGGCGACGGCGCGGGCGATGGCCACCCGCTGCTGCTGCCCGCCGGAGAGCTGGCCGGGCAGTTTGCCGGCCTGGTCCTCCAGGTGCACCAGTTCCAGGGCCTGCGCGGCCCGGCGGGCGATCTCGGGTTTGGGCAGTCGGCGCATGCGCAGCCCGAACTCGATGTTGCGTCGCACGGTCAGGTGGGGGAACAGGGCGTAGTTCTGGAAGACCATGCCGAACCCGCGGCGTTCGGGGGCCAGCACGTCGATCCGCTTCTCGTCCAGCCAGATCCGCCCACTGCTGAGCGGCAGCAGACCGGCCACGCAGTTCAGGGCGGTCGACTTCCCGCAGCCGGAAGGGCCCAGCAGGGCGATGAACTCGCCCTGCTCGATCGTGAGGTCGAGATGCTGGAGCGCGTCGGTACCGGCGAAGCGCCGCCCGACGTTCTCCAGGCGCAGCCGGGAAAAGGTCACTTCTCCACCTTGGAGCCGCCGATCGTGCGGTCCCAGGTGTCGAACGCCGTGACCAGCGCCTCGGCCGCCAGCGGAACCTCTTTCGGGTTGTTCTCGATCAGCGCGTCGTACTCCGGGCGGCCGTAGGTGTCGAGCACCTGGCGGCTCTTCTCCGGGGCCATCGACACGTCGACGCCCTCGACGGCCGGGCCGGGGTAGAAGTAGCCGGTGTCGTAGGCCTTGGCCTGCTGCTGCGGCGTCAGCATGTTCTGCACCAGAGCGAGCACCGCGGCTTCCTGGTCGCGGGTGACACCGCGCGGGACGACGGCGTAGTGCGCGTCCGTCACCCAGTGAAAGCCTTTCAGGGTGGTTATTTTCGCCTCGGCCGGGACGGTGCCCAGGGCGCGCGCGTTGATGTCCCAGCCGGTGGTGCTCGCGATGATGTCGACCGTGCCGCCGGCCAGGTCTTTCATCGTCTGGGTGGTGCCGGAGGGGTAACGGTCGATGTACTTAGCCAATTCGGCCAGGTAGGCCCAGGTCTTGTCCCAGCCCTTGACCGGGTCCTGGGGGTCGGAGTCACCCAGCACGTACGGCAGGCCCATGAGCAGCGTTCGCCCCGGGCCGGAGTTGGCCGGGCGGGCGTACTCCACCTTGCCCGGATTCGCCTTGGCGTACGCCAGAAGCTCTTCCGCGGTGGTCGGCGGCTTGGGGACGCGGTCGGGCATGTACTCCAGGAGCGGCCCGGAGGGGTAGTAGGTGACCACGACACCACTGTCACCGGCGAGTTTCTGCATGTTCGCCGCGGGCTCCTGGTAGGTGCTCATGTTCGAGAGCAGTTTCTCGTTGACCGGCAGCAGCTGCTGCCAGAGTCCCTGCTCGATCCCGGCGGACAGGCCGTCGGTGCCGGTGAGCACCAGCCCGATGCTGACCCGCTTGGCACCCTGCTGCGCCTTGATCTTCCCGACCAGGTCGGGGGCCGTGGCGGTCGCGTAGGTCACCTTCGAGATGACTTTCGGGTTCTTCTTCACGAAATCGTCGATCATCGGCTGGGTCAGCTGCAGATTGCCCGCGACATCGAGGATGTTCAGCACCACGGGCTTTTCCGGCGCCGCGGGTACGGCCTCGGCGGCCCCCGCGACCGGCGAGCCGGAGCCCGGCGAGTCCGGCGATCCGCACGCGGAGACCGCGGCTCCCATCGCTGCCGTGGCCGTGACGGCCAGAATCTGGCGGCGGCTCATGCTCATGAGGTTGTTCCCCTTCGTCAGCGCCGAGAAGGGCGATCATGTCCGTTTTGCCGGAAGTGCTAGAGCAGCATGCAACCGTTTGCAGAGGCCTGTCAACGAGGTGAGGGCGTCGAAAACTTTTCGAAAAAGGCGACTTCAGCGACCCGACCGTGACCGTCTTGCCGGCCTGCCCGGCACAGCCGTTCACCCAGGTGACCGAGCCCTGCGCGACGTTGGCCGGCCAGGCGCCACCATCCTGCAGGCGCACGACCGCACCGGTCGCCTGGGCACCGAGCAAACCGGTACCCAGTACGAGCGCGAAAACCGTGACGACGTGCGATGACCGAGGGGAAGAGGTTCACACTTCCCTATCTGCCGCTTAGTGCCGATCGCCGCGGCAACTCCTGATGCCGTCCGACGTCGGAGCCCGGGGCGCGAGACTGATTGTTCCGTCGCAGAAGTCGGATGCCCTCGGTGCTACGTGAGTTCAGGTGCAGCGTCTCACGCCCCTTCCAAACGAAACGCATCCCGGGCTGCCGCTGTGAGATTCTGGTCCCCGCCCGGGCGGAGAGGCGCTGCGACGGAACAATGTTCGCCACGATCCACCCGATCCGCATCAGCACAAGGGCACCTCACCGGGGGGTGGTCGAGATGGTCGAGGACGCATGCGTGGGACGGGTCGCGGCGATCTTCCGCTACCCGGTCAAGTCGATGGCGGCCGAACCGCTGGAGTCGGCCGACGTCTCCCAGCACGGCCTGTCCGGGAACCGGCGCTGGGCCTTCGTGCGGCCGGGCCTGGAGGAGAACGGTTTCCCCTGGCTGACCCTGCGCCGGCGCAACGGCCTCAACTCCTACCGCCCGCGGTGGAGCGACCCGGCCCGCCCCGACCAGTCGGGCGGGCTCGTGCACACCCCCGCCGACACCGAGCTGGAGATCACCTCACCCGAACTCGCCGACGAGCTCGGGCGCAGGTGATGAAGCTCGCCCGGCATCGCGACACCTACCTCGGCATCTACGGCTCGGTCGTCGCGCCGGCCCGGCGACCGTGGGCAGTCCGGTGTTCCTGATCTGATCCCGTTCCGGGTCGGGCTCCCCGCCCGGTGGATTTTACCAGGGCGTCGTCACCCGCAGAAGTCCCTCGATCACCCACGGCATCGTGCGGTATAACGAACCGGTCCATAAGGTCGCTTAGTGAACTAAAGACTGGGCAGCGCCGGGAAGGGCCACGCATGAGATGCAGGTCAGTGCACCGTGGAAAACTTCGAAGATTTTAAGGAACCGGCCGCTCACCTTCTCTCTGGAGCCGCGAAGGACCGGCCCGGTGAGCGACGACAGCACCGCACGGAGAATCGCCGGCCCCCGGTTCTGCCCGGGTCGCCCGGCGTCCCCCCACGGGTGCACGGCTGGGTCTTCCTCACCGAGGACCCAGCCGGGCGACTCACCGAAGACGCGTTCCGGGAACGGTTTCCCCGGCAGGAGATCTCTTATCAGCCCGTTCCGGGGGCCCTGGGGTCCTACGGGCGCTGCGGGCACGCGCTGGTGTCCCACGACACCCATGACGGGGTGGTCACTCTGATGCGGCAGGTCTCCGACTTCAACCGAGGGCGCGGATGAGCCGCCCGGTTGCGATCGTCCTCGGTGCCCGCAAAAGTGGCGCGGTGCGGGCGATGTCCCGGTTCGCCGGCGACTACGAGTTCGTCGATCTCCCGGGCGACGTCACAGTGACCTCGATCGGTCCCGACCTGGTGGACGCGGTGGACGCCGTGGCCGGCCGGCGGCCGCTGGCGGCGGTGCTGGCGAGTTCCGAGAGCACCATGCCCGCGGCCGCGTTCCTGCGGGGCCGCTACGCCCTTCCCGGGCTCGGGCCCGAGCAGGCCGCGCTGGGCACCAACAAGTGGCTGATGCGCTCGGCCCTGCGGGGCCGGGTCGCGGCCCCGCAGGCCTGGCTGTCCGGGGCCTTCCTCGATCTGGCGGCGAGCCCCGTGCCAGAGGTGGTGATCAAGCCGCTGGCCTCGAGTTCCGCACGCGGGGTGAGCCGGATGCCAACCCCGGCCGCGCGCGCGTTCCTGCGCGCGAACCGCGGGCTCTGGCTCGTCGAGGAGGCCCTCGCGGTGGAGCGGGAGTTCCACTGCGACGGGGTGGTCCACGACGGTCACGTGGAGTGGCTGCTGTGTTCGGAGTACGACCGCCCGGTGCTGCGGTCGTTCGGTACCCGCACCACCACGGTGTTACCGACCTCCTCCCCGTTCCGGGCGGGTCTGGCCCACCTGGCCGGGGAGGTCCTCGGCGGCCTGGGTATCGGTTCCGCGGTCTTCCACCTGGAGACGCTGTGGGCCGGGGAGACCCTTTACTTCGGCGAGATCGGGCTGCGTCCGGCCGGTACCGGGATCGCCGAACTGCTGCTGCGCAGTTCCGGGGCGGACCTGTGGGCCGCCCACGTCGCGGCCCAACTGGGTCACGACCCCCGCGGGCAGGGACCGGTCCGGGCGGTCCCCGAGTTGTCCGGCCTGGTGATGGCCCGCCCCACGCAGGACGGCCAACCTCCTCTCCCCCGGCACGAGGCCCGGCGGCTGCCGGGGGTCGACGGCACCGCGGACGGCAATCTGCCGACCGGGCACCAGCCGTCCAACATGTGCGAGTTCGAGTACCTGGCCTTCTTCGAGAACCTCTCCCCGGGCTCGGTCGAGCGCCTGCGTGGGCGGATCGGCCGGGAGGCCGCGCAGTGATACGGAACTGGGTCCGGCCGGGTGGCCATTGGCTGCTGGTGTTCTTCTCGGTCACCTCGATGGCCGAGATCGTCCAGACGCTCGGCATGTACTGGGTCACCTACCGCCTGACCGGTAACGCCACCCTGGTCGGGGTGGTGAACGCGACCGCGTACGTGCCGGCGGTGCTGGCCGGCCTGGTCTTCCGCCGCTACGCCGACCGGGGCCACGCCTCCCGGCTCCTGGGTCTGACCAACCGGGTGCTGCTGATCGGTTCGCTGCTACTCACGGTCGTCTGGCTGGCGGGCGCACCGGTCCCGGCCATGGTCGGCTGTTTTCTCGCGGTCCAGTGCAGTCTGAGCCTGGTCAAGATGCTTAACAAGGCTTACGTGGGCCGGTTCGTGCGCGAGCGTTTCGACGCCGCCGAGGCCCGGGCGCTGGTCAGCCGGGGTACCTCCCTGGGACTGGCCGGTGGGCTCGCCGGTGGCGCGGTGGCCGGGATCCTGCTGGATGTCGCCGGTCCCGCCTGGTGTTTCGGCCTGACCGCCGGGTTGTACGCGCTCAGCATCATCGCCGTCCGCCGTAGTCTCGCCCCCGGGCACCCGGCCGACGACCAGACGTCCGGCCAGGCCGCGCGGGGGGCCCGGCCCCGGAAGAAACCGCAGCCCACCGACGACGCCGACGTGATGGTCGGCCCACGCACGGTTCTGGCCTTCTCGGTGCCGAGCAGCGGCGCTCTGCCGTTCATCTCGACTCTCATGGTCCCGCTCGCCGCCACCCTGGCGCCGGGCCGGGGTGCCTACTACTCCGCGCTGTCGATGGTCGCCACCGTGGGGGGTTTCGCCGCGGGGCTCCTGGTCTCGTCCGAGCGGGTGCCGATGCCGGCGGTGCTGCGCCATGCCCTGCTCCTGGGCGGGGTGCTGTGCCTGGTGCTCGCCCCGGTGCACTCGGCCGCAATGGTGCTCCTGCTCATGCTGCCGGTGTCGATGGTGCTGACCGCCCACGTCATCTGTATGCAGGTGCTGACCAACCAGGCGCCCCGTCCGGAGGAGGTCGGAAAGTTCACGACGCTCCGGAACTCGGTGGCCGGGGCCGCCAAGGCCGGCTTCTCGCTGCTGGCCGGCTGGGTGGTGGACGCCCGCGGTCTCGACACCGCCTGGGTCGTGCTGGGTGCGGTGCTGCTGGTGTTCTCTGTTCTCTGGTGGGGCGCGAGTCTCGCGGCCCGGGAGAGGGCCGTCCGTGTCGCCTGACCCCGATCTCGCCGCCTTCGTGCGCCGGGAACGCGGACGCCTGCTGCGGGCGGGCGGCTCCCCCCGGGCCCTGGCCTCGCTCGGCCTGGACGACGGTTCGCTGGATCGCTGGCAGCACGCGTCGCGGAGCCTCGTGACCCTGCCCCACGCCAGCCCCAACGTGTTCTTCCCCCGGGTCCGGGTCGGCTGGTTCGCGGCCTCCCGGCAGGCCGGGCTGCCGCATCTGCACCACGTGCGGATCGTCCTGACCCACGTGAACTTCTCCGACCTGGGGTGGCGCCCCTACGCCTGGTGGTACATGGGCGCCGATGGCACCTTGCACTGCAGCCGGCAGTTCACCCGCAGCAAGAAACTCAAGCACGTGATCGTCGGGAGCCGGCCCCGCCTCGGCGAGATCCCCGAGGGCGTACGGGGTGCGGACGGGGAGGCCGCAGAGCTGGCCCTGTCCGGCGCCGACCTGTCCGCCTCGTACATGCTCATCATGTCGGCGGTCGAGCGAGCGGCCGGCCTGGCCGCTCCCGGCGCCGTCACCTACCTGCCGCTGAACTGGCTGGTCCGCTTCGCCCGCGAGCAGTCCGGCACCGCCACTGCTGTCGGGCGCTGGCTCCAGGCCCTGCTCACCGGGGCCGAGGGACGGCGCGTCGACGACTCCGGACGCCTGGTGCCCTGCCCCCCGGCCGACGCCCACGTCCTGGACAACACCAGCAACCAGGCCCTGCTGGCTCTGCTGGGCGAGACCGAGGTGCTCGGGGGCGGCAAGATGGCCGCCTACTGGCCCGACATCGAAGCCCGTCTCGACCGGCTCCGGCCCCAGGCCCCGGCCACGCTGGGCGCCCCACGACCGGTGACCGTGCCCGATGTCCTCGATCAGCCGCCAGTCCACCCCGCGCCTGCTCTGCTGGCCCAGCTGGTCACCGCCGGGATCCCCTACTCGCAGGGCCTGGCCGTCGCCGAGCACGGTGCCTTCATGACCCCGCGATGAGCAGGCCCCCTCTGAAGGAGATGCGATGCCGTCCTCCGTCCTACTGATCGGGGCCAAGCCCGACGGTGCCGTCCGGTCCCTGCTGCGGGCCGGCGCCGAGATCACCTGCGTGGCTTCGGTGAAGCACGCCGCCGGCCTCCCGCCCGGGATCCGGGCCGTACCGGTGCACGATCCCGCCGACGTAGAGGACGTCCTACTGGGGCTGGGGCGGCACGGCATCGACCTGACCGAGTTCGACGTCGTAACCAGCGCTCTCGAGTACGGGCTGGTGGCCGCCTCGGTGATCGGCACGCTGGCCGGCACCACCTCGGTGCTACCGGTTAGCACCGCCGTCCGCCTGCGGGACAAGATCGTGCAGAAGAGAGTCGTCCGCCGGGCCCGCGTGCTGGTGGCGGCGAACACGACCGCCGCCGACGAGCAGGAGGCGACCGCCGCGGTCAAGGCCGTCGGCGGACCTCCGGTGGTGGTCAAGCCCCCGCACGGGGCCGGCGCCCGGGAGACGGTGCGGCTGGCCGACGACGACGCGCTCACCCACTGGGCCGGCCGGGCCCGCCCGGGCCCGTGGACGGTCGAGGCGTTCGTCGACGGGGTCGAGCATCATCTGGACGGCGTGGTCAGGGAGGGTCGCGTCGTCCTGCTGACCGTCTCGCGGTACCTGTCCAACATGATCGATGTCCCGGCCGGCGGGATGAACGGTTCGGTCCTGCTGCGTCCCGCCGACGAGCCCGGGCTGTATCAGGCTGCCCAGCAACTCGTCTCACGTTCACTGACGGCGATGGAGCACACCACCGGGGTGTTCCACCTGGAGGCGTTCCAGCGGCCGGACGGGCAGCTGGTGTTCGGCGAGTGCGGGGGCCGGGTCGCCGGTAAGCGCATCGACGAGATGATCCGTCTCGCGACCGGCGTCGACCTGCACGAGGAGTGGGCGGCCGCCGTCCTCGGCCTCCCGACCGGTGCCGGGGCCGCGGTCGTCCGCGAGGACGCCGCCTTCGGCAACCTCGATCTGCTCGCCCCGCCCGGCCGGATCGTGTCCCTGCCCGGTCTCGACGACCTCGCCCGTCGTCCCGGAGTGGTCCATGCCGAGTACAAGCTGCGGCCGGGATCGACGATGACCTCGTTCGAGGACACCAACACCCGGGTCGGCCGGGTGGTCGTGTCCGGCCGGAACGTGGCCGAGGTGGAACAGCACCTGTCCGAGGCCGCCGCCTGGCTGTGGGCGCAGGCCCGATCGGGGAGTTCCCAAGAACTTTCGTGATCAGGCCGGGTGGGCGTCGACGGTGGGGAGACCCGCGTCGCGCTGCGCCCGCATGGCCTCGTGCGTCGCGCGGGCCGAATATCCCTTGCCCGTGGAACCGACGATCAGCGTCAGGCCCTCCAGCACGGCCTGCTGCTCGGCGGCCGGGAACCGGGAGAGGAAGGCCAGCATGCGGTCGTTGAGCACCTGCCGGGACTCCTCGAGCACGGTGCGGCCCTCGTCGGTCAGGGCGAGGAGCACGCCGCGCTTGTCGCCGAACACGCTCTCGCGCACCACCAGGCCACGCCGCTCCAGCACGAGCACGATGCTACTCAGCGAGGCGCGGGTGACCTCCGAGCGGTCGGCCAGCAGGGCCGCCCGCTGCGGCTGCGACTCGATCAGGGCCAGGATCCGGAACTGGGGCAGGGTCAGATCCGAAAGAGCCCGTTCCAGGCTACGGCTGAGCACGGCCACCGCGACCACCGCTTCGCTCAGGACATCGTCTCCCGGCTGCGTTACTTCCTCGGACCGCATGCCGTCAGGCTACCCAACTACTTCCGGTGGACGCCGACCAGCGGCACAGTGAGAGGTGTGCCGGTCACCGGGTCGTCGATGATCAGGCACTTTAGCCCGAACACCGCCTCGACCACCTCGGCCGTGATCACGTCGGCGGGGCGGCCCTGGGCCACGATCGCGCCGTCCTTCATCGCGATGATGTGATCGGCGTAGCGGCAGGCCTGGTTCAGGTCGTGCAGCACCGCCACGATCGTCTTGCCCTCGGCCTGGTTCAGTTCCCGGCACAGTTCGAGAACCTCGACCTGATGGGCGATGTCGAGAAAGGTCGTGGGCTCGTCGAGCAGCAGCACCGGGGTCTGCTGGGCCAGTGCCATGGCCACCCAGACCCGCTGCCGCTGACCACCGGACAGCTCGTCCACCCCGCGGGCCGCCAGTTCCGTGACCGAGGTGCGCTCCATCGCCGACCGTACCGCCGCGTCGTCCGCCGACGACCACTGGTGCAGCAGACTCTGGTGCGGGAATCGTCCTCTGCCCACCAGATCCGCCACCGTGATGCCGTCGGGCGCGATGGAGGTCTGCGGCAGCAGGCCGACCTGACGGGCGAGTTCCTTGGCGCCGTAGGCCGAGATCGACCGGCCGTCCAGGAGCACCTGACCGGTATGGGGTTTCAGGAGCCGGGCCAGGGCCCGCAGCAGGGTCGACTTACCGCAGGCGTTCGGGCCGACGATGACCGTGATCTCGCCGTCCGGGATCGCCACGTCCAGGCCCACGCAGATCATCCGGTCCGCGGAGTAGCCGAGGCCGGCGGCTTCCACCACCAGCCTCGGCCCGCCCTGGGAACGACTCACCCGAGGGTCTTCTCGAGCGTGGACAGGATCCCCCGTGCGGCGGTCGGGCCGGTGTTGAGGTAAAACGTGTCGTCGTCGACCGCGACGGCCTTCCCGGCCTGCACCACGGCGAGCGAGTCCCACAGCGGAAGGCCGGTCAGCTTGGTCGCGTCGCCGCCCTGCACGCCGTAGAACAGGTGGTCGCCGTCGGCCAGGTCGAGCTGCTCGGAGCTGATGTCCTGCGAGGTCTCGTCGGTGAAGCTCTGGCTCTCCGGGCGCGGCAGGCCGATGTCCTCGGCGACCGAGCCACTGAACGAGGCGACGCCGAACACCCGCGTGCGGTCTTCGTTCTGCCGCAGGAAGGAGACGTTCCCCGGGTCCGGGAGCCCCTTCCCGAAGTCGGCGGCCTCGGTCTGGTAGTCGTCCAGCCACTTCTCGGCCTGCTCACGCTTGCCGATCGCGTCGCCCAGCAGCAGGAAGTCCTGCTTCCAGTACAGGCCGGTGCCCTGGGTGGCAACCGTGGGCGCGATCTCGCTGAGGCTCTTGTACATCGCGGCGGCATCCTTGCCGGCCGTGTTCATCAGGATCAAGTCGGGCTTGAGGTTGGCCACCGACTCCAGGTCGGGGGCGAACCGGTCGCCCACCGACGTCACTGCGGCCAGGTCGTCGGCGTCGTCGGGGAATGCCTCGGTCAGGTACGCCGGGATCATGTCGGCGCCGTCACCGGCGGTGGAACCGACCGGCACCACCCCGAGCGTGAGCAGAGCGTCGGCCTGACCGGTGGAGATCACGACGATCTTCTCGGGTTCGGCTTCCAGCGTGCTCTTACCCTGGAAATGCACGACGGTGCGAGGGAAATCACCGTCCGCGGCGTTACTGCCCTTGCCTTCGGGCATGGTGCGCGGGGTGACGTATTCGCTCTTCTGGGTTGCGGCCGAGGCGGGCGCAGAGGACTCGGACGAGCCTCCACCGCAGGCGCTGAGCACCAGTGCGGCGGAGATGACGCAGCTCACGGCCACAAACGGCCGGAGGGGGGTTCGGATGTTCACGGAAGTTAGCCTAGGCTTACCTAAGTGCCGACCACAAGATCGTACGGGACTCTAACTACCTCGCAGGGGGCCGGACGCGTCCTCAGTCCCCTCGCCGCCGTGCTCGGGCTGGGCCTGATCGTGATCCTGGTCATGACCAGCGTCGCCGTCGGCTCACGCCCCATCCCGATGGCCGATGTCTGGGACGGGCTCCTGCACCGTGACCGGAGCACGGAGTCGGTCATCATCTGGCAGCTGCGCATGCCGCGCACGGTGCTCGCCCTCACCGTCGGGGCCTGTCTCGGCGTGGCCGGGGCCGTGATGCAGGCGCTCACCCGCAACCCGCTGGCCGAGCCCGGCATCCTCGGGGTGAACGCCGGCGCGGCCTTCGCGGTGGTCGTGGCGATCGCCGGGTTCGGGGCCACGTCATTCACCGGTTACGTCTGGTTCGCCTGCGCCGGAGCGGCTCTCGCGTCCACGCTGGTCTGGGCGGTGAATCAGCGGGCCTGCGGGCAACTCGGCCATCCGACAACAGCGGGCAACAGCCAGACCCGGCTCCTGCTGGCGGGTGTCGCCCTGTCGGCGTGCCTGAGCGCCTGCACCGGCATCATCACGATGTTCGACGAAGACGCCTTCGACTCCTACCGCTTCTGGGTGGTCGGATCACTGGCCAACCGCGACCAGTCAATCCTCCTGGCCTTTCTGCCGTTTGCCGGGATCGGCCTGCTGGTCGCCCTCGCGCTCGGCCCGTCCCTGAACGCCCTGGCCCTCGGTGACGACCAGGCCTCCTCGCTGGGACTCAAAGTCGCGCACATCCGCGTCCTCTGTTTCGCCGTCCTCACCCTGCTGTGCGGTGCCGCAACCGCCGCGGCCGGGCCGATCGCGTTCGTCGGGCTGGTGGTACCGCACGCCGTACGGCTGATCACCGGCCCCGACCAGCGCCGGGTACTCGCCCTCTCGCTGATCGCCGGGCCCGCGCTGGTTCTCGCCGCCGACATCGTGGGCCGGGTGATCGCCCGTCCAGGAGAGGTCGAGGCCGGCATCGTCACCGCTTTCGTCGGGGCGCCCGTTCTCGTCCATCTCGTGCTCCGGCAGTCCAGGAGAAACTCATGACCACCGTGCCCGGCTTCACCGCGCTGAAGCTGCCCGGAGGTTTCACTCTCCGACTGCACCGCCGCTCCACCGTGACCGTCGCCGCCCTGCTGACCACGGCGTCCATCATTGTGGCCGTCACCGTCGCCACCGGCGCCTACGAGATCACCAGAAGTGATCTGCTGCATACCCTTATGGGCGGTGGCAGCGACATGGACCAATTCATCGTGCTGCGCCAGCGCCTGCCCCGGGCCGTCGCCGCCGTGCTCGTCGGCGCCGCCCTCGGCCTGTCCGGGGCAGTGTTCCAGAGCATCAGCCGCAACCCTCTCGGCAGCCCGGACGTGGTCGGTTTCGCCACCGGATCGGCCAGCGGCGGCCTGATCGTCATTCTCCTGGCGGGCACCTCGTCGTTCGCGAGCATCGCCACCGGCACCGTGACCGGCGGCTTCGCCACCGCGCTGTTCGTCTACGCCCTCAGCGCCGGTCACGGAAAGGGCGGCGAACGCCTCATTCTCACCGGCATCGCGGTCGGTGCCATGCTCTCCTCGGTCAACGACTACCTCATCACCCGGGCCACACTGGAAGACGCCGAGACGGCCAAGGCCTGGCAGTTCGGCAGCCTGAACACCATCACCTGGCCGCATGTCACCCCGGTCCTCGTCGTGCTCGCTGTCCTGGTGCCCCTCACCCTGGCCCTGGCCGGGCCGATGCGAGTGCTGGAAATGGGGGACGACGCCGCCAGCGGTCTCGGGGTCGAGGTCGCTCGTGTCCGAATCTTGTTGCTGGCAGCGGGCGTTGCTCTGGCCGGGGTGGCCGTGGCCACGTCCGGCCCGATCGGTTTCCTGGCCATGGCCGCGCCTCAGCTGGCCCGCAAGGTCGCCCACTCCCCCGGCATCGCCCTGCTGCCCTCAATGGCGATGGGCGCGGTGCTGCTCAGCGCCGGCGACCTCCTGGCCCAGCGTCTGCTCAGCCCTTTCCAGATCCCGGTCGGGCTGGTCACGGCGGCGCTGGGTGGGCTGTACCTGTTGTGGGTGCTGACCTGGAGGAAGGGTTAGGCAGCGGCGCCACCGGCAGGGGGGCGGGCCCGACGGGGATCCGGACCCACCCCCTGCACTTTCACCGATCAGGAGGATCACCATGCTCAGGACCGACGGCCGTTGGCAGAAGGCAAGCACCTCGGCCCGCGGTCGGGACTGCGTGCAGGTACGCGTCGACAGCCGAGGTGTCGGCATCAAGGTGGGCGACACGAAAATGAGCCAGGCTCTACCCTTCTCCTTCACCCACGACGAATGGCGAGCCTTCCTCGAAGCCGTCAAGGCCGGGGAGTTCGATCTCATACCCTCCGATGCCGATGGACCTGAATTTCGAGCGCATCACGTCGCGTCGCCATCGCGGGATTGAGAAATGCTCTCACGCTGGCGGTTGACTCCGCGCGCCCTCAACTTGACCTAGACCCGCCGGGTTCAGAACCACATGCTTCGTCACGATTCCGGACGCCTCACGGAGACTCATAGTGCCCCGGGCAACGGCGCGCAGCCAGGGCCGCGTCCGGGTCCACACGGGCCCGCCGCCTTTTGTTGACCCCGAAGTTTTCTTGGATTTCACAAACCATTACATGGCGAGATTTTTGAATGAACGCAAACTGAATTTAGCCCTAGGAATAAGACTGCCAGTGATGCATCCTGGGCTTCCCCAGAGAGGACCGAACAGTGCATGAGCTCATTGCCTCGCCGTACCTCGATCACCACGTCATTGCATCACGCACCGGCAGCGCCGGACTGAAGGTCACCCGAAGGCATTACCTGGGCTTGAAAGATGCTGTTGATGATGGCAATTCCGTACCAGAATGGTTGGCCAAGGCCGCGCCCCGTTACCTCGGCGTACACGATCTCACCGGCCCGGCCGCAGAGCGAGTGCTCGTGCGGGAAGAGACCGAACCCGCATTCGCCCGGGCGTCTTACGAGATCAACCTCGGTTGCAACTACGACTGCACACATTGCTATCTAGGTGACAAGCCGTTCATCGGACTGCCATGGGAGAAGAAGGTACGGCTCCTCGAAGTTCTTCGCGATGTCGGCGTTCTTTATCTTCAGGTCACCGGTGGCGAGGCAACCGTCGACCGCGATTTTGTGAGGACTTACCTCCTCGCGTCACAGCTCGGCATCCTGGTCAACCTGTCGACTAACGGGTCGAGGTTATGGCGTGAGGACATTCTGGACGCGTTCCGGCAGGCTGCGCCGAAGGAGATCGCCGTCAGCATGTACGGCGCGACCCAGGAGTCCTACGAGGCCCTGACCCAGCGGCGGGGCTCGTACAAGCAGTTCAAGCGGGGAGTGGAGGCAGCGGTGGCGGCCGGGCTGCCGGTCAAGCTGAACATCATTGTCACCCGTCACAACGACGCCGAAGAAGCCGACATGGCCACCTACGCCGAAGACCTCGGTATCAGCCACTTCTCTTATCACCAGATCACCCCCACCTTCAACGGGGAGGGCGATGTGATGACCCAGCAGTCCACCCGGCACGGGCGCAAGCGGAAGCCATTCACCGGTTGCAACGCCGGCCACACCTTCTTCGCCGTCGATCCGCTCGGCAAGGCGACCTTCTGCAAGATCGCCCGCGAGAAGGAAGTCGATGTGCTTCAGGAGGGCGCGAACGGCCTGCGGAAACTCGGCGACTACGCCGACGAAGGTCACCTCCGCACTGGCGGCTGCGCCGGCTGCACTTTGTCCGGCACCTGCTCCACGTGCCGACCGCTGGCGAAGCTCTATCAGGAAGCGGGGGCGGAACTGAACAGGTACTGCCAACACGGTGAGAAGGAGCAAATGTCATGACGGTCATCCTGGAACTGACATCCACGCGCACCAGCGAGCTAGAGGAAGGCGTCATCCCGATCGAGGACCTCAAGGGCCTTGACCTGAAGGGATGTTCCTGTAGCGCCGGGGACGACCAACCCTACAACTGAAGTAGCTCGGGGTACTGTGCTGTCCGGCCGGTCCGGCTCCGGCCGGACAGCACACGTCACGGGGAATCGGAGAGGCAGTGCCCGACAGAATCACCGAGCTTCCTGCTGAAGCACTCGACGCTGTCGTCGCCCACCTTGGTCCCATCGACTCGTACGAGACCGTCGGACCAGGCAGGAACAGTGCTATCGCCGGGATCGTTACCCAGGGCCGAAACCGTCTATTCATCAAGGGTCTACCCATCCGGCACGACCGTCCCTGGAAGACTCAGGAACGCGAGGCCAGCGCGGCGGCGATCCTGCCCGGTTTCTGTCCGGCTGTGAAGTGGCGCAGCGTAGGCCCCGCCTGGGACATCATCGCCTTCGATGCTCTGCCGTCCGAATCGCGGCCTGCCGACTACCGACCCGGGTCTGCCGACCTCGGTGTCGTGGCAACCACCATTGCCGAACTCGGCACCCACTCGGCAGTAACCGCATCGCTCAGAGCCGAGACGCGCTGGCCCGGCTGTCCGGCCGGGCCGGCCCTCTTGCACACCGACCTGCACACGGACAACGTCATGATCAGTGCCCGGGGGGCTCACGTCATCGATTGGGCCTGGCTCACGGCCGGGCCAGCCTGGGTCGACCCCTTCATCTGGGCCGTCTACCTGGTCAGGCACGGTCACACACCTGCCTCAGCTGATGCTTGGGCGTCGCGCATTCCAGCCTGGCAAAACCGGCCAGCGGCCGCCGTAACCGCGTTCGCCGACACTTTCCAGGCTATTTGGGACGAGATCGCAATCATGCCCGGCCCGAAGGACTGGCCTCAGGAGATTGCCCAGTATTCACGGGCATGGCGCGAGTACCTCCTCCGCCAGAGCTGACCGCTTCGTCACGTTTCTCCGACGAGCGCACGGCGGACGACCCAGTCCGATAAAACCCGGTCAGCGGTCGATGGCGGCCATGTTCACCTCGTCGTGCCGCTCGCCCGCGGCGGGCCGCAGCGTGTTCAGGCGTTCGAGCTGGTCCGCGGTCAGCTCGATGGTGTCGGCGGCCGTGTTCTCCTCAACTCGGGCCACCCGGCGGGTGCCGGGGATCGGGGCGATGTCGTCTCCCCGGGTGAGAATCCAGGCCAGGGCGGTCTGGGCCGGGCTGGCACCGATCTCGGCCCCGATCGCCCTCACCTCGTCCACGATAGCCAGGTTGCGACGGAAGTTCTCGCCGGTGAAGCGCGGGTTGGTCTTGCGCCAGTCGTCGTCCCGGAAGTCGTCGACGGTACGGATCTGGCCGGTGAGCAGACCGTGACCCAGCGGGGAGTAGGGCACGAAGCCGATGCCGAGTTGCCGCAGCAGCGGGAGGATCTCGTCCTCCACGTCGCGGGTCCACAACGAGTACTCAGTCTGTAGCGCGGCGACCGGCTGCACGGCGTGGGCCCGGCGGATCGTGTCCGGCGCGGCCTCGGACAACCCGAAGTGCACGACCTTGCCCTCGGCGATCAGCTCGGATACCGCCCCGGCGGTCTCCTCGATCGGCGTTTTCGGGTCGACCCGGTGCTGGTAATACAGGTCGATACGATCGGTGCCCAGCCGCCGCAGTGAACCTTCCACGGCAGCGCGCACATTCGCCGGGCTGCTGTCGACAGCCCCCGGTGTGCTCCCGTTCCCGGTGTGGGCGATGAGGCCGAACTTGGTCGCGATGACCACCTGGTCGCGTCGACCCGCCAGAGCCCGGCCCACGAGTTCTTCGCTCAGGTAAGGCCCGTACACCTCGGCCGTGTCGATGTGCGTCACCCCGAGGTCGAGAGCACGGTGAATCGTGCGGATCGACTCGGAGTCGTCCAGAGATCCCTCGCTGGTGTAGGTGCCGGCCATGGTCATCGCGCCCAGACCGATGCGGGAGACCTCGAGATGTCCGAGCTTGGTGTTTTTCATGGTGATGCGTCCCTTCCGGTGATCCTGACCGCGATGAACCGCGGCGGATTCCATGCAACGACCCGCCGGAAGAAGAAGGAACACGCTGATGACAGGTGTACTGACAGCCCACCCCGGGCGCCGGGTCACGCACCTAAGCTCGAACGTGTGAGCAACCGTGACGAGGTCAAGGCGTTCCTCACCTCACGCCGGGCGAAGGTCACCCCGGAGCAGGTGGGGCTCAGCATGGTCAATCGCGGGCGCCGGGTTCCGGGGCTGCGGCGCAGCGAGGTCGCCGATCTGGCCGGGGTCAGTGTCGAGTACTACGCGCAACTTGAGCGCGGGAATCTGGCCGGTGTGTCCGAAAGTGTGCTGGATGCCCTGAGCCGGGCGCTCCGCCTGGACGAGGCCGAACGATCTCACCTGCTCGACCTCGCCGCGGTCGCCGGACCGGGCCGCACGAGACGCCGCAAACCGATCGCCGCCCAGGTCCGCCCCACGGTTCAGCGTCTGCTCGACCTGATGCCGGCGGTCCCAGCGATCATCAACAACGCCTATCTCGACACGGTGGCCGCCAACGACCTCGGCCAAGCGCTTTTCGCTCCGGTCTTCGGCAGCTCCGTCCGGCTGAGCGGGGGGCCGGTCAACCACGCCCGCTTCACGTTCCTCGACGCCCGCGCCCAGGAATTCTGGACCGACTGGGAACGTGCCGCCGACGACGCCGTCGCATCGTTACGCGTCGAGGCGGGCCGCAATCCCTACGACAAGAATCTCAGCGATCTGGTCGGCGAACTGTCCACCCGCAGTGAGGCATTCCGGCAGCGCTGGGCCGCCCACGATGTCCGCCTGCACCAGCTCGGCACTAAGCACTTCCGGCATCCCGTGGTGGGCGAGATGCACCTGGACTTCGAGGTGCTGGAACTACCCGCCGACCCGGGCCTGCTCCTCGTCACCTTCACCGCGCCAGCCGGCAGCCCAGACACCGACGCCCTCGCCCTCCTGGCCACCTGGGCCGCCTCCCAGAACGTGAGCCCCCTACCCCGCCAATGAGCACGAACCATCAGGAGGGCGATGGACCACCCCGTGAACAGGACGGTCCATCGCCCTGATTCATCAGAAGTTCGTATACCACATGTGAGCGAGAATGTTATTGCCACCGGCCAGGTACACGTCGTTGGCGTCGTTCATGCTCAGTTCCATGGTGTTGTAGTAGTTGTTGCCGAGGTAGTAGCTGTTGGCCGTGCCGGTCACCAGGTGATGTAACCAGACGTGGGTCCGGGCATCGCTGCAGGCAACCGTGTACACGTCGTCCGCGTTCGCGCTCAGGCACAGGCCCGTTCCCACGTTACGCAGTTCGCCGTTGCTCATCTTCTGCCAGCGGTGGTACTCGCTTCCACTGCACGGCGTGGCATAGACACTGCCCGCGAAGTTCGAGCTCAGGCAGTCGTTGGTGTAATTGACGTTGACGATCGTCGATGTCCCCAGCACGGTGGCCGCCGAGGCCGGTGAAGCGACGGTGACGAATCCCGCAGACAGCAGCAACGTCACCAAGGCAACGAGTACCAGCGGGGCACGGCGAAAGCGGGACGCGAGCAGAGCGGTGTTTGCCACGAATATCCTCCCCAGAAACGGAAACGAACGAATTAAGGCATCGGCGCCCCCGAAGCGCATCCGATTTACCCCGAATGACCAAGCTCGGCCATTACGTCACCGGCAAGTGAACGATCCGCGACCGGAACATGGACCGTGACTGCCGGCCCGCTGAAGTTCCGGCCGTCGGGACTTCATCCGTTCCACTGCACAGCACGGTGAATCACTCAGGAGCGAAACAGGTTTCCGGGTCAGGAACGTGCACCTGAACCAGATTCCGCCACCGCTCGGGCGCCCGCACCACGGTGCGCGGCGCTCATCGCCCCATCCGGAGGCCGACGCCACCACCGGATCAGGAACGCCACCACCGCCGGCGTCACCACGAGCGCGTCGAGAGCGAGGGTCGTGAGCTCGACGTGGTCGGCGACGAACGGGATCGCCCCGAGGAAGTACCCGCTCAGCAGCATCCCGGCCGTCCACAGCAGCCCACCGGCCACGTTGTACACGGTGAAGCGGCGCCGCGGCATGCCCACGGCCCCCGCCACCACCGGCGTGAAGGTACGCACCAGCGCAACGAACCGGGCCGTGATCACCGCCTTGCTGCCGTGCCGGTCGAAGAACTCCCTAGCCGCGTCGACGTGCCGGGCCCGGATCCAGCGACCGGGCCTCCCACCGAAAAGGCGCGGCCCGATGCGTCCCCCGATCCAGTACCCCAGCTGATCCCCCAGACTCGCGGCGGCCCAGACCGCCCCGATCACCACGACCAGCGGCACCGGCACGGTGCCGTTGGCCACGAGCAGCCCGGCGGCAAACAGCAGCGAGTCACCGGGCAGGAAGAACCCCACCAGCAGACCTGTCTCGGCAAAGATGATCAGTGCGAGCAGCAGCACGGCGGCCGGGCCCATCTGGGACAGCAAGACCGTGAGCGCGAACGTCATGCCCCGAGCCTAGGCACCCACTCCTGAACGAAGCCTGACCGGGGTACCCCGAGAGGCAGATGTCAGCGAACCGTTCATCCGTAGGTCATTTCAGCACGCTTCCCCCGTCGACCACCGTGACGTTCCCAGTCAGATAATCCTGCTCCATGGCCGCGACGAACGCCTGCGCAACATCCTCCGGTTCCGCCACCCGCCCCAGAAGTGTTGCTTCACCGGCCTGTTCGAAGAAGGAGGCCGGCAGGTCCCGGAACAGCGGCGTGCGCACCAGGCCGGGAGCGATCACGTTGACCCGCACCGGCGCCAGCTCGACGGCCAAAGACCGGGCAGCAGCGATCACCGCACCCCCGACAGCCCCACCCAGCGCCCGCCCCGGTCCGCCGTGCAGGGCCGCAGCACCGGCGGTCAGAGTGATCGAACCGCGTTCGTGCAGGTGGGGCCGGGCCAGGCGCACGGCGTCGAGCGCCCGGAAGAAGCGCACGTCGAAGAAGGCCGCCGCCCGCTCAGGATCGTAGGAACTGATCGGGCCACGGACGAGCTCGTCGCCCGCGGTGTAGGCGAGATGGTCGAACGGTCCGGCCGCGTCGAGAAACTCCTGCAGGGAGGCCGGATCGGTGACGTCGACCGCAGCCCCCGAGGCGTTTTCGGGCAGCCCGGTGAGCGCCTGCTCCACCGACTGCGGCGAGCGCGATCCGATGATCACCCGGGCGCCGGTGGCGGCGACCTGGTGGGCGACGGCGAGGCCGATGCCACTGGTGCCGCCGATGATGACGACACGGGCAGAAGGCGAGAGAGACAAGAGGACGTTCCTTCCGGACGACGATGTCCTCCCACCCTGGGTGCCTCACGGTGAGGGCGTCCAGGACCAGCTGGTTACCAACTCATGCCGGGCCGGCATCAGGGCTGGTCAGGAGCTTCGGCGCGGCCTGGAGCAGTTCGTGGAGCGTCGGTTCGGTGCGGCGGGTCTCGATCACCAGGCACACCCGTACCGGGTCCAGGTCGTTCACCCGGGAGAAGGCCAGGTCGGGGCGGTGGTAATAGCGCGAGGCGGACAGCGGCACGATCACGATGCCCCGGCCCGCGGCGACCTGCTCGAACTTCTCCTCCACCGACGGCGGCGCCTCGCAGGCCGTGGCGTAGGCGCCGGGCCAGCCGGGTACGGCCCGGGCGGGCTGGAGCAGTTCGTCATCGGCCAGGTCGGCGAGCGTGATCTCGGGGCGGCCGGAGCACGGGTGGTCCAGCGGCAGTGCGACCAGGCGGGGTTCCTCGAAGAGGTCCACGACAGTGAGCCCTTCGTCGTCGAAGGGCCGATGGGCCAGGCAGGCGTCGAACCGGCCGTCGCGCAGCCCGGTGAGCTGGTCGGCCCAGGAGGTGCGGAGGGCGTGCACGCGCAGCCCAACGAACCGTTCCTCCAGGTGCCGCACCAACGGGGTGAGGATCAGGCCGGGCATGAAACCCACGGTCAGGCTCGCACGGTCGGCCCGGCGCAGACGCTGCTGCAGGATCTCGGCCGAGTGCAGCAGCGTCTGGGCCTCGTCCCGCAGCAACTCCCCGGCCGCGGTCAGCTTCGTCCCCGCTCGTGAACGCTCGAAAAGCGTGACGCCGAGCTCTCGTTCAAGAGTGCTGATCGACCGGCTGAGCGCGGGCTGGGCAATGTGCAGGGCCTGCGCCGCCTGACCGTAGTTCAGGGTCGCGGCGAGCGTGACGAAGTACCGCAGCCGGCGCAGGTCCAGGTCAGCCATGGTGCAGGCCGGTCAGGAGAGATGGGCCAGTGAGGCGACGATCCGCTGCTCGATGTCGGCAGGCCAGGGAAAGGCAGCCGTCACGGCCCGCTGATGGGCCAGGCCGTGCAGGCCCAGCCACAGCGCGACGGCATCGGTGGCCGGGTCCTGACTGGCCGATTTGCCCGCAGCGGCGCAGTCGACGAGCGACCCGGTAAGAATCTCGAAGCTCTCCACCCCCAGCGCGCCCAGGTCGTCCGCGGTCACCGAGGTGCCCTCCCCCAGAGTCGGCACCCAGAGCCCACCGAACATCGTGCGGTAGCGCTGGGGGTGGGTCTGCGCGAACTTCAGGTACGCGTGACAGACCGACTCGAGCCGAACGCGCGGGTCGTCCCCCGCGTCCGCCGCCCGCAGGGCCGCGTTCAGCTCCACGAAGGCGCTCTGCACGACGGCGAGCATGATCGCCGGCTGGTCGGGAAAGTGCTTGTAGATCGACGGCGCCGCGATGCCGGCCTGGCGCGCGATCGACCGCAGCGTCAGGTTCCGTTCGTCACCGGTCTCGTCGAGCAGATCAATGGCAGCCTGGATGATTTCCTCACGCAGGCGGCCACCCTCGCCCCGGCGATTACGTGTACGGGTCGTCCCGGTCTTCTCCACCCCTCGATAATACGCACGTAACCTTTCGTTCGTTAACCAACATTGTCTGTCACGCTGGGAGCATGTCCCTTTTGCCCTCCACTCATCTGACTGCGGCTTCGTGGATCACCGGAGCGGCACAGGACTGGTCCGAAACCGCCGTATTCGGGCCCCCGAGCCTGCCCGCGCACGCCCGGCTGCGGTTCATGCCCGATCCGGAACACCCGGGCGCCACCGACAACAGCACTCAAGCCCTCTCCGAGCACCGCCAGCTGGGCCTGCTGCTCGACGTGCTGTCGCGTCACACCCGCACCCCCCGACTCGGCTACTTCTGCCTCTGGGAGGGATGGGGCGTGACCCCCGAGGGGTCCGGTCCGGCCGACGTCGAGATCCCCAACCGCGCCTATTACCTTTTCGAGGGCCCCCTGAGCGCTTACGGGCAATGGGTGGCAGGCCACGACGAGAACCCCCCTCCCCCGGCATTCGTCTGGCCGGCCGACCACGCCTGGTGCGTGGCCCGCGACATCGACCCGCACTGGGCCGGCATCGGCGCCTCCGAGGCCGCTGTCGAAGAACTCATGGCCGTGCCCGGCCTCGACATCGTGCGAGCTGACCCGACCCAGGCGCAGCCCCACTATTTCTGAAAGCGCGGGAGTTTCAGAATTGAGGACGCGGTTGCTCACCTCGGGCCCGCCTGCGCCAGACCATCCCTGATCAGCCGGCCCCGTCCACTCCGTCCACCCCGGCTGACCCGGCCGCCCCGGCTGACCCGGCTGACCCGGTGCCCCGTCCACCTTGGCCACCTTGGCCGCCTCGTCCGCCTCGTCCGCCCCGCCGCCTCGTCCGCCCCGTTCACCCCGGCCGACCCGGCCGCCTCGTCCACCTTGGCCGCCTTGGCCACCCCGGCCACCCCGGCCACCCC
>NZ_JAJOMA010000040.1 GCF_021129235.1 Kineosporia mesophila | reverse complement strand
ACCTTCCGGGACCGCTCGGCCGTCGGCGACCCCGAGATCTGCGCCGACCGCGAGGTCTTCGGCGGGCACGCGGCCCTCGGTCGCCCCGACATCCCCGGTCACCCCCGTCACCCCGATGCCGCCGATCGCCGCGGTGCCGCCGTTCACCGATCTGGAGAGCCCGGCGTCGGCGACGCATCGGTCTGCGGCGGCCAGCACATCTGCGGTGGCCAGCACATCTGCGGCGGTCAGCACATCTGCGGTGACCGCCTCGTCCTCCCCGGCCATCGACTCTCTGGGGACCACTGCGTCTGCGGTGACAACGTCGTCCTCAAGCAGCTCGTTCTCGGAGGCCCCGCCGGAGCACCCGGTGTTCCGGAACACCACGGCATTCCGGCACGACACCGAGCGCGCGCCGATCGATCCCGAGCGGGTGGCGGGCGACTGGGCGCTCATGTACGAGTGGCTGGAACGCGACGAGGAGATGGCCTCGGTCTGTGGTTTCACCGCGGCCGACCTGACCTACGCCGCGCGCAGCACCCGGATCCGCGAGCTGCGGGCCGAGGTCGGGCCCGGGCGCACGTTCACCGTGCAGCCGAACGAGATGCAGTTCTGGGTGCGGTATTCGTGGATCAATTCCGACCGTTGCTCGGGGCGTCAGCACGCGTTGCAGCACGCCGTGATTCAGTACCGGCCCGAGGCGCGCAGCGCGGTCGACCTGCTCAAGGCCGTGGTCGATCACGCGAAAACTGCCATGAGCGCGCCGGTTCCGCCGCAGACCGTGATCACGGTGCTGGGCGGGCCGACGGCGCCCGGCGAGCTGGGCCCGATGTTCGTGACCGAGCAGATGCTGCGCGCGGCGGGGTACCGCACGCCGGACGGCGGCTGGGTCGGTGACGGCGGCTATCTCGACGTGACCGACTGGGTGCACCGTAACGGTGGATCCGCGCTCATCCAGCGGACGACCGGTTACCGCCCGGCCTCTTTCGATGTGCTGCCGATGATCGCGATGGGCGAGGAGGGCGAGCTGGTCATGGCGTCCGTGCCGAACGCCGCCCAGTACCTCATCGACATCCCGTGGCCGCGGCACCCGGAGACCGACGTGACCGCGGGCGACGACGCCGCGTACGGCGAGCCGTTCGCGTGCTGGCCGGCGATCCCGCTGCAGACGAACTTCGACATCGACATCGCCGGGCAGCGGTACTGCACGATCTTCAACGGCTGGTACGTGGACGAGGAGCTGGCCACCAACTTCCTCGACACCCGCCGCTACGACTGGACCGGTCGTATCAGTGAGGCCATCCACGGCCCGGTTGACCGGCAGATGCTCTCGCGCACAGACCGTTTCGACGAGTATAAGATGTCCCAGATCGAGATCGCGACGCTGCGGGCCGTGCGCGCCGGGTTCAAGCAGAACCGGATGAAGCTCAACAACCTCTCCTCCAGCCAGAACGGTTTCGCCAAGTTCTGCACGCGGCACGAGACGGTGCACGGTGAGATGCCGCCGAACGACACCGGCTGGACGTCCAACCGCATCGGCTCGCGCTTCCGCTTCCCGAGTCACCCGATGCCGCACAAGCCCCAGGAGCAGGGTGCCGCGCTGGTCAAGCACTGGCTCTCGGTGAAGTCGCTGCGCCCCGACGTGCCCGTGCACCTGGCCGACCTGGAATCTTCGCGCTCCGGCCGTCACGCGATCACGATGGCCGAGCGGTCGACCTCCCCGCACCCGCACGAATCGGTGTGGGGGGACGAGGGCGCCCCCGCGAACGGTGGCTGCCCGGTGGACCACACGGCCCTTCGCAAGGGCTGAGCTCTTTCATCCATGGCCGGCCGCTGCGACCCGTGATCGGGGAAGTTCCGTGCGGTCACGGCGCACGGAACTTCCCCGATCCGGGGCGGGGCGTTCAGGCCAGGGCGGGTTCAGCCGGCTGCGCCATGGCCTGGCGGGTGCGGCGGGACGAGCGGGTGCTGCCGATCGTCACGAGTACGGCTCCGGCCAGCAGCCAGACGGTGAGGACGACGACCGACTGCAGTGCGCCGTGGCCGTCGAAGAAGGCGGTGGAGCGCAGCAGGTGCCCGGCCGCGCCCGGCGGCAGGAACTGGCCCACCTGACCTGACCAGCCCGGCAGCATCTCGGGTGCGCTGGTTGTGCCCGAGAAGGGATTGCCCAGCAGCATCATGGTCGCCGCGCCGATGCCGAATCCGAGCGCGCCGAGCAGACTTTCCAGGCCGAGAATGGCCACCGAGGTGGCACCGACGGCCAGGGCGATGGCCCCGGCGTCGGCCCAGTAGCTGCCCTCGATCGAGCCGAGCCAGAACTGCAGGATCGCGGCCATGGCCAGGCCGCCGGTGATCGAGTAGGCCAGGGCCCCGACGATGCGCCGGGACGCGCCGCGCACCCGGTTGGTCAGCAGCAGTGCGGCGAGCATGCCGCCGAGCACGAGGGGGAGTGAGCCGGCGGCCAGGCCGGCGCCGCGGGGGTCGTCGGCGGGCAGGGGAGCGAGGTCGCGCACGGCGGTGGTCGGCTGGCCGGCCGGCTGGGACATGGCGGTGCCCACGGCCTGCAGCGTCTGCGCGATTACCGGGCTGGCGGCCGAGGCGATGAGTACCTGCGGGGTGCCGGTGCTGACGTCGATCGCGCCGTAGACGTCCCGGTCGCGCACGGCGGCCTCGGCCGCGGCGGTGTCGTCGACCCGGGTGATGTCGAAGGCCCCGGCGTCGCGCTGCTGGAGGGCGGCGATCACCTGGTCGGCGGCCGTGGCGGGGCCGGCCACCGCGATCGGGATGTCGTGGGCCGATGACCGTGCCGCGGGCCAGGCGAACGCGGTGAGGATCAGGCTGATCAGCACGGTCAGCATCGCCACCGTGACGGCGACCTGGGCCCAGGGGGAGTGCCGGGGTGCTGCGGGGGAAGTCGTGGCGCCGTCCGTGGACATGGACGTTCGCTCCTTAAAAGAGAACGGTTATTCGTTTTCAAGCTAGGAGCCGCAGGTCCCGTTGTCAAGAACGAACGTTCGCTTTTAAGGTGGTGGCATGCCCCGCGTCACCGAGGAATACCGTGCCGCCCGCCGCGGCGAGATCATCTCTGCCGCGGGGGAGCTGTTCGCCCGAAACGGCTTTCATGCCACGTCGATGGCCGACATCATCGCGGCCTCCGGGCTGTCCGCCGGGGCGGTGTACCGCTACTTCCGCAGTAAGGAGGAGCTGATCGGGGCGGTGGCCGAGAGCGCCCTGGGCACGGCCGACGAGGTGTTCGCCCGGCTGCTCGAGATGGACCCGGCGCCCTCCCCGGCCCAGGCCGTCACGACGATGATCGACCACCTGATGACCAACGTGGCCCGCGAGACAGTCGAGGGCGTGGACCTGACCCGCATCGCGCTCCAGGTCTGGGCCGAGGCCGTGCGCAATCCCGACCTCAGCGCCCGGGTTGACGCCGCCATCTCGCGCCTGCGCAGCCGGTACTCCGAGGTGGCTCAGCGCTGGCAGGCGGAAGGTCATCTCCCGGCCGCGGCCGATCCGGCCCAGGTGGGTGCCGTCATGCTTGGCATCACGCAGGGCTTCCTGGTGCAGAACCTGCTGATGCCCGGTACGAGCATCGAGGGCTACTCGGACGGGGTGCGGGCCCTGCTGGGGGAGGAGGACTGATGGAGCTGATCGACCTGGCCGCCGGCCATCTGAATCCGGTGCAGGTGGACGACCGGCTGTCCGGGAGTGTGGCCGCGGCGATCCTCACCCGGCCGGGCGACCTGTTCTTCGGCGTCTGCATCGACACCGGCCGTCCGGTCGGGCCGGCAGCCCGATGAGTTTGATGGTTGGGCGCAGTCGGTAGGGCATGCCTCCTATCACCGCCCACCTCTCCATCTCCCTCGACGGCTTCGTCGCCGGCCCCGACCAGAGCCAGGACAACCCGCTCGGCGTCGGCGGGATCGAGGTGCACCGCTGGCGCATCGGCGAGCTCGCGAACGACGCCGACCGCCGCATGAACGATCGACTCATGGCGCCGCGCGGCGCGTACGTCATGGGCCGCAACATGTTCGGGCCGGTCCGCGGAGAATGGGACGACTCCGACTGGCGCGGCTGGTGGGGCGACGAGCCGCCGTACCACGCGCCCGTCTTCGTGCTCACCCACTACCCGCACGCACCGATCGAGATGAAGGGTGGCACCACCTTCTACTTCGTCGGCGACTTCGACGAGGCGATCAAGCAGGCGGTCACGGCGGCCGGAAACGACACCGTCACGATTGCCGGCGGGTCGAGCGCCGTGCGGCAGGGCCTGCAGCGCGGGATCGTCGACGAGATCATGCTCAGCACAGCCCCCGTACTGCTGGGCAGCGGCGAGCGGCTCTTCGACGGCATCACCGACCTCAAGGCCGAGCCCATCGACGTCGCGGCCTCACCCTTGGCCACCCACGTCGTCTACCGCATCGATCGGTCGGTGTAGATCCGTTCGCCCGGTGGAGGATCCCCCGACCGACGTCGGGGGATCCGGGCCGGGAGTCAGCGGAGGACGTCGAACTCGCCGTTGCCGGCGGCGTCCAGCCAGGCTGCCATCGGGGAACGGGGGAAACTGAGGATCGGGCCGTCGGGGTCTTTGCTGTCCCGCACCTGAATCAGGCCGTCGTGGCGACGCATCTCTACGCAGTCACCCGAAGCCTGGCTGGCGCTCGCCTTGATCCATTCGGTGTCACCCATCATTGCCACTCTCCTATGTCGCGTGAAGCCTTCGTAGCGAGATTAGCGAGAGCTCGGGCCTGAGTGACGATGGTGGGGGCGCTCAGTACGCGCCCGCCACCTAGGTGCTCGGTATACGCACTGGTCCCCAGTTCGGTGGTGATGAGAGTGAAGGCGCCCGGAAGTGATGGCGCTGTCGCGTAATCCAGCGGGATGTAGCGAATGCTCACCCCATCTCGCCGGGCCATATAGCGAAGCCGGATGATCTGCTCGGCCATGATGGCGCTGGAACCGACGAGCCGCCGTAGGGCAGCCTCGGACATCACCACCTTCAGGCAGGCGTCGCCGCGATCCCAGAAGGCGGCTTGCCGTTCCTGGCGCTTATTGCGTTGGGCGACGGCATCGTCAGGCGATGGGTAGGGATAGTCGGCCTGCAGAGCTTCGTGATATTCCGGCGTCTGTAACAGCCCGTGGATGACGTCGAGGGTCACCGTCGTGACGCTCGTGGCTCGCTTTTCCATCAGGAGGTAGAGACCGAAGCGCTGCGGGCTGGACTCCAGCCAATCGCCCTTCTCCTGAGTGGATTTCGCCATCTCGACGAGAAGCGAGGTATGGGCGGCCGGGACATCGTAGAGGCTGCAGAGAGCCTGCACATGTTCCCATTTGAAGGGACCCTTCCCCGCTTCTATGCGATTGGTTCTGTCGCGCGACCCAAGGAGGGCTGCGCTGACATCACTCTGTGTCTTCTTGGCTCGTTTTCTCAGTGCCTTGAGTTCTGCGCCCAACTCCAGCGCGATCGACCATGTCTGATCAGCGACGGGTGACATGGCGTAAGAATTACACGACCAGAGTGTCATGGAAAAATTGACTTAAAACCTGACATTGCCGCGATCTCTTCTCTCGCCCAGAGTTGTCGCAGGCCGCAAGAAGCGCGGCCCGAAGAAGGGTTCAGTGTCGCCCGCCCCTTTCCCGGGCGGAGTCGCAACGGGGGACGCCGAACCTGCCCTGGCCCCTGCGTGGGGAAGACCTGGCCGGCAGCCCGGCCAGTGCTGCGTGGGGGCCAGGGGCTTCGTCGACAATTTGTGAATGGTTCTGACGGGGAGGGTTTTTGATGCGGGAGATTGAGCACGACGAGGGGCATCGCTGGTTCAGGTCGTCCGTCGTGGACGAGGAGGCCGTCGATCACGAGCGGCAGATCGGTGCCGTGGCTGTCGCCGGCGACATCGTGCGGGTGCGTTTGCGCAGCGGGTGGGCTTCGACCTGCTCGCCGAGCCGATTGGGGTATGCCCGAGCCCACCCCGGATCACCCTGGGCGAGACCTTCGAGATGACCGCGCAGCAGGCGCTGGGCATTGCCGAACTTCTCCGTGCCGCCGCGCACTTCGCTCAGCAGATCGATGGGCAGGCGCGGTGGCCCCGGTTGGTCGCCGAAAGTTAGGAGCTTCGGGCACCGCCGCGCGCTCGGCTCATCGCGGCAGAGAGCTGTAGAACACCAGCCCGTTGCCCTGGTTGTCGTAGACCACCGCACGCCGTTCGTGGGCGTCGTTGTACGGCCCCTTCACGATGGCGCCGCCGCCGGCCTCGATCGCCTTCGCCGCCGCGTCCACGTCAGCGGTCTTGATGGCGACCACGGTCTTGCCGGGCAGAGGGTGGTCCACGGGTGTCGCCAGGGCCACGGTGACCGACCCGCCGTCGAGCGCCGCGTAGTGGGCGCCGTCACGGAACTTCAGGGTGAAGCCCAGGGTCTCGGTGTAGAACTGGATCGACGCGTCCAGGTCGTCGGTCGACAGAACGATCTGGCGGACCTCGAAATCACTCAACGGAACCTCCTGCGAGACGTGCCGGCGTACCTATGTCCACCAGATTAGTGGACAAAGGACGATTGGCAAGGTTACGTTGCTGACGTCAACGATTCCGCAGATTTCGCCGCCCGGGAGCAACGGGGCCTGCTCGCCGCCTGTGTCGGGGCCGGCTTCGCGACGCTCCTGGACTCGGCCGTGGTCAATTACGCCGCGCCGTCGCTCGGCACCGAACTCGGCGCCCCGAGCAGCGGGGTCGCCTGGTTCCTGTCGATCTACTCCCTCACCTTCGGTCTCGGGCTGGTTCCCGGTGGACGACTGGGGGACGTCCTCGGTCGCCGCACCCTGTTCGTCACCGGACTCGCCCTGTTCGCCCTCGGGGCGCTCGCCTCGTCCACTGCTCCGGGAATCGTGGCGGCCGTAGGCGCTCGCGCCGTGCAGGGCCTGGGCGCCGGGCTGATCAGCGCGCAGGTACTCGGGATCATCCAGGACCAGTTCACCGGCATACGACGCGTGCGGGCCCTGGCCGCCTACACCGCGGCCGGGGCAGCCGCCGCCGTGATCGGCCCTCTCGGCGCCGGGCTCGTGCTCACCGTCGCACCCGACAGCATTGCCTGGCGCGTGGTGCTCGCCCTGAACCTGCCGTTCATTCTCGCCACCCTGCTCCTGACGCTCCGGTTCATCCCGCGCCAGGCCCGGACCGCCCGAAGAACCGATCTCGACCTGCCCGGCATCCTCCTGGTCGGAGCGTTCGTTCTGCTCGTCACCGTTCCCGTGATCGACACCGGGATCGACGGCACCCGTCTGCGGGCCGTCATCGGCGCCTGCGCGCTTCTGGCCGTGGCGACCGTCATCTGGGAACGCCGCTACGCCGCCCGCGGCCGAACCCCGCTCTTCGTCCCGGCTCTCATGACCGCCCGCGGATTCGTGATCGGAAACCTCGTCGCCCTGCTGTGGTTCGGCGGAGTCCTGGCCCACTCGACCGTGCTCACGATCTACCTCCTGCAGGGCCTGGGCTGGAGCCCCCTGGCCGTCGCCGCCACCCTGATCCCCGGCGCGCTCGCCCGCGTCGCCGCCTCGTCCGTGACCTCCCGCGTGTACGCCCGACTCGGCCCGCGCACCCTGCCGCTCGCGCTCGCGGTTCAGACCGTGGCCACGATGGGCCTGGTCGTCGTGGGGACGACGCTCGACCGTGCGGCATTCCTGGTGGCGCTGATCGCGATCGAGATCGTCGTCGGCACCTCGTCCGCCGTTTTCGAACCTCCGCTGCGCGCGATCACCCTGAGCTTCGCCCCGCCGACCCACCACGGCGTCGCCGCGGCCTTTCTCCAGCTGACGCAACGACTCTCGGCCACGTTCGGCGTCGCCCTGGTCACCAGCGTGATGTTCACCGCCGACCTCGTCACCGTCACCCGAGCGGCCTGCAGCGCGGCCTGCTCATCTGCACCGGCCTGGTGCTCACCGCCTGCGTGCTGTCGCTCAGCCCGGCGTTGCAGGTGCGCGAGGTCGAGGTGGTGGTGAAAACCGACCGATGAAGGACGTCGTGGTCGCCCCGGATCCGCGGCTATCCCTGCGTCGGGAGAGACTTTTCGAGGTGCTCCCGGAATTCCTGCATGTCCGTCAGATCAGGGTTCCCGGCCTCGGTGGCCAGGTCGATCGCCCCGCGTAGCGTCGTGAGAGCTTCCTGCGGGCGGTCCAGCTTGTACATGATGATGGCACTGGCGAAGGTGAACGAGGCCTCGGTGGAGCGGTCGCCCAGAGCGCGGACCAGTTCCAGAGCCTGGTCCATGTAGGCCTGCGCCTGCTCCAGATAGCGGTTCTTGTGGGCGATCACGGCGAGGTTGTTGAGGATCGTGGCCTCGGCGGAACGGTTTCCGAGCTCCTGCAGGATCGGAAGGGCCAGATGGTAGTTGTTGATGGCCTGCTGGGGATTGTCGAGGAGATCCTGCACATGGCCGAGGCTGTTCAGGGTCGCGGCCTCACCGGCCCGGTCGCCGAGCTGCTTCTGAAGGGTGAGGGCCTGCGTGTAGTTGTGGACGGCCGGCAGGTACTCACCGAGCTTCTCGTGAACCAGGCCGATGTTGACGAGGGTGACGGCCCGGCCGGCCCGGTCACCGACCGCCCGGCGGATCGGGAGGGCCTGCCGGAAGAATTCGAGGGCCTTCGTGGTGTCGTCGAGCCGGTGGTGGGCATGGCCGATGTTGTGAAGGGCGGTGGCCTCACCGAACCGGTCGCCGGTCTCCCGCAGGATGAGAAGAGCCAGCTCGAAAGGCTCGAAGGCCCGGCGTGGGTCTTCGGAATCGGAGTAGGTGCTGCCGATCTCGTTCAGCGTGGCGGCTTCGTTCGCCCGGTCGGCGGCGGCCCGGTACCGGCCCAGAGCCCGCTCGAAGTGATCCAGCGCGCCCGCGGCATCTCCGGCCGAGTTCAGGGCCTGACCCTGGTGGTAGAACGCATCGGCCTCCGGCTCGCCTGCGTGCTTGGCTCCGGGAGCTCCGGGGAAGGGCAGCACATCAGCCATCCGACCGTCCTCGCGCTCTGCGGTGCCGGCAGAAGGCTGGTCTTCGGCGTTCCGGGGCGTGCCCGTACCTGATTCCACTCACGGAGCCTAGTCATCACCGGCTTGATGGGGACAATCGATGCTGGTCATCAGCCCGAGCTCTCGTCCACAATCCCCAGGGACTTGTTCACCGCCGTGTTCTCCCAGGTCTCGACCGGCCCGAGGAGCTTCCGGAGGAACTTGCGGTCCTTCTTGGGGAGGTCCGTGTTCACGTCCGTGGTCCAGGCCATCCGGCAGGGGCCGTCGTGGTCGAGTTCTGCGCCGCAGATCGCCGCGCCGAGAACGTCTTGAAGGGCCAGGGCCTGGGCCTGCGTGGCCAGCACCTGGATCCGTATCTCCAGAGGCCGGCGCGGATCTTCGGGGGCAGGGCTCTTCTCGGTCTTGGGCACGGATGATTCTCTCAGTACACCGAGCAGGTGACCGTCCGCCCGCCGAACGACCCGGACACCTCGGTACCGGAAATGACGCTTGCGCCTCAGGGTGCCGAGAGGGGCCGGCGCAGGGACGCGCAGGGCGTCGGCGATCGTCTGGAACGGGTTCGCCCCGGATCCGCGCTCGCGAGCCACGCCGCCGGTGGCGACGCGGATCTGCTGGTAGCCGCCGGAATCCCGGAGGCGGTTCGGAGGTTCGCGCAGAGCGATCAGCCTTGGCGAAGCACGCAACCGGGCGCCGGCCTCGGCCTGGGCGGATGTCGGGCCGGCTCAAGGTGGGCCGCCTGACCGTTCGTCTGCCCGGATTCACCCAGCCAGAAACTTGAACTACTCCAGAAAAGTGCCTTAAGGTCTTCCGCATGACGTCCGACTTCGAGGCCCAGCTGCGCTCGGTCTCGTTGCGCGTGACGCGGCCCCGCGTGGCCGTACTGACGGCCCTGCACGAGCACCCGCACGTCGACACCGACACGGTGATCAGCCTGGTGCGGGACGAGCTGCCGGCAGTGAGTCACCAGGCCGTCTACGACGTTCTGCGTGTACTCACCGAAACCCGGCTGATCCGGCGGATCCAGCCGATGGGTGCCAACGCGCGGTACGAAACCCGTGTGGGCGACAACCATCACCACGTCGTGTGCCGATCGTGTGGAGCGATCGCCGACGTGGCGTGCGCCGTGGGTCACGCCCCCTGTCTCACCGCTGCGGACGACCACGGCTTCGTGGTCGACGAGGCGGAGGTCGTCTACTGGGGCATGTGCCCCCGTTGTACGGCCGAACGCACATCTCAGTAATTGGCCAGCCCCGGAAGGATGCACATGAGCGACACCCAGAACGCGGGCGGCTGCCCCGTCGCGCACGACTCAGTGACGGCGAACGGCAGCGAGAGCGAGAACCCGGCGATCAGCGCGCCGACCCCGAAGACCAGCGCACCGCGTGCGAACCGGGACTGGTGGCCGAACCAGCTCGACCTCTCGGTGCTGCACGCGCACTCGTCCAAGGGCAACCCGCTGGGTGAGGACTTCGAGTACTCCGAGGCGTTCAAGAAACTCGACGTCGAGGCCCTTAAGGCCGACATCGTCGAGGTCCTGACCACGTCGCAGGACTGGTGGCCGGCCGACTTCGGTCACTACGGCGGCCTGATGATCCGGATGAGCTGGCACGCAGCCGGCACGTACCGCATCGAGGACGGCCGCGGTGGCGCCGGTGACGGCGGGCAGCGTTTCGCCCCGCTGAACAGCTGGCCCGACAACGCCAACCTGGACAAGGCCCGCCGCCTGCTGTGGCCGGTCAAGCAGAAGTACGGCCAGACCGTCTCGTGGGCCGACCTGCTCGTGCTCGCCGGCAACGTGGCGCTGGAGTCGATGGGCTTCAAGACCTTCGGCTTCGGTTTCGGTCGCGCCGACGTGTGGGAGCCCGAAGAGATCGTCTGGGGTCCGGAAGACACCTGGCTGGCCGACAGCCGCTACGTCTCCGACAACGAGGTGCTACCCGGTGTCGGGGCGACCGAGATGGGCCTCATCTACGTCAACCCCGAGGGCCCGAAGGGCAGCGCCGACTTCCGCGCCGCCGCGCACTTCATCCGCGAGACCTTCGGCCGGATGGCGATGAACGACGAGGAGACCGTCGCCCTCATCGCCGGTGGCCACACCTTCGGCAAGACGCACGGTGCGTCCGTGGCCGAGGTCGGCCCCGAGCCCGAGGGCGAGGCCATCGAGGCCCAGGGCCTGGGCTGGCTGAACCCGAACGGCACCGGTAAGGGCAAGGACACGGTCACCTCCGGTCTGGAGGTCACCTGGACCGACAAGCCCACCGAGTGGAGCAACCGCTTCTTCGAGATCCTCTTCGGGTACGAGTGGGAGCTGACCACCGGCCCCGGTGGCGGCAAGCACTACGTGGCCAAGACGGACGACGAGATCATCCCGGACGCCTACGACTCGTCGAAGAAGTACCGCCCGACGATGCTGACGACCGACCTGAGCCTGCGCTTCGACCCGATCTACGGCCCGATCTCCCAGCGCTTCCTGGAGAACCCGGACGAGTTCCAGCTGGCCTTCGCCAAGGCCTGGTACAAGCTGCTGCACCGTGACATGGGCCCGGTCGAGCGCTTCCTGGGCCCGTGGGTCGCCGAGCCGCAGCTGTGGCAGGACCCGGTTCCCGCGGCCGAGGGCGCCCTGGTCGGCGACGCCGACGTGGCGTCGCTCAAGGCCAAGGTGCTGGAGTCCGGCCTGTCCGTGGCCGAGCTGGTGCAGACCGCGTGGGCCAGCGCCGCGAGCTTCCGTTCGACCGACAAGCGCGGTGGCGCCAACGGTGCCCGCATCGCCCTGGAGCCGCAGAAGAGCTGGGAGGCCAACCAGCCCGAGCAGCTGGCGTCCGTCCTGGGCAAGCTCGAGGGCATCCGCGCCGAGTTCAACGGTGCCGGTGGCGCCCAGATCTCGCTGGCCGACCTGATCGTGCTGGCCGGTACGGCCGCCGTCGAGAAGGCCGCGAAGGATGCCGGCGTCGAGGTGACCGTGCCGTTCCACGCGGGCCGCACCGACGCCACGCAGGAGCAGACCGACGTGGAGTCGTTCGCGGTGCTCGAGCCGCGGGCCGACGGTTTCCGTCAGTACCTGCGTGAGGGCGAGAAGACCCAGCCCGAGGTGCTGCTGGTCGACCGCGCCTACATGCTGGGCCTGACCGCCCCGGAGATGACCGCGCTCCTGGGTGGCCTGCGGGTGCTCGGGAACAACGTGGGCGGCAACGCGGCCGGTGTCTTCACCGACAAGCCGGGTCAGCTGACGAACGACTTCTTCGTCGGCCTGCTCTCCCCGGGCACGAAGTGGAAGGCCGCCGCCGAGGGCGAGAACCTCTACGAGATCCGCGACCTGGGCACCGACGAGGTCACGTACACCGCCACCGCGGTGGACCTGGTCTTTGGCTCGAACTCGATCCTGCGCGCCCTCGCCGAGGTCTACGCCAGCGCCGACGCCCAGGACAAGTTCGTCGCGGACTTCGTCAAGGCGTGGGTCAAGGTCATGGACGCCGACCGGTTCGACCTGGCCTGATCCTCAGGTCTTTCAGTACGTCAGAAAGAACCGGTGGGCCCGGTCGATCCCTGCGGGGATCGACCGGGCCCACCGGCATTCCCCGGCCGGTACTGAATTACTGCTCTGGCTCAGGCGTGTGCCCGGTGGTTCGCACGGTCCAGACGACGATGTGTTGCCGCTCGATCGTGTAGACCACCCGATGGTCGCCCACCTGCAGCATGCGACGTTCCGGTCGGGAGGAGAAGGGGACCGGCCCGGACGAGAAGAAACCGTAAGGATCGGTCTCGAGATCGATCAGGCTCCTCAGGATGCGCAGGGCCGCAGCCCGCGAGGCCCGTGCCAGTTCCCCGCGGGCTGCGGGCATCACCAACGTCTGGTAATCACTCTGCACGAGAGACGGTTTCGCGCAGGACGGTCTCCAGGGGGACGGCTCCGGCCGGAGTCCGCCCGCCCGCTTCCCCGCTCTCGTCCTCATTCTGCAGGTGCCCGGACATCCGCTCGTCGATGATGCGGTTGATCTCGCGTTCTTCGAGCTCGAGGTAGCGCCGCAGGGTGTCGATCGGGACGAGGGCCGCCACGGGCCTGCCTCGGCGGGTGATCACGGTGGGCCGGTCGTGACAGGCCTCGTCCACCACGTCTGCCAGTCGCTCGCGGACGTCCCGGACAGACCGACGAGGTAGATCAATCATGTACAAACGGTACATCGGGTACCGGATGTACCGTGTGTACACAATCGATCAGTGCTTCGTCATGAGATCCTCCGTACCCCGAGTGCCGCGATTTCTGGGTGATTCCCGTGGGGCCTCAAGAGAAACGGCCACCGGGCCGGCCGTCGTGACATCGGTAGGTGCTGCCCTCAGCCGGCCTGCCCGAACCGTTCCTGTGCGGCCTCGGTCACCGGCGTGAAGAGGTTCACCAGGTTGCCGTCCGGGTCGCGCACGAGCAGGGAGCGGTTGCCCCAGGGCATGGTGGTGGGTTCCTGCACCACGTCCAGCCCGTCCAGTTCGCCCTTGAGGCGGTCGTACTCGGCGTCCACGTCGGACACCAGGAACTCCACGACGACCGAGCGGTTGGCGGCGGGGTCGAGGCTGATGCCGAAGGGAGCCAGGGTCGCGGTGCCGGCGACGGCCACCCGGGCGGCGGGGGTGCGCACCTCGGCGAACAGGTCGGTGGCCCAGTCGGCGGAGGTGGCGGTGATCTTCTCGTAGAAGGCGACGAGGCCGGTCACGTCGGCGGTGATGATGCGGATCGAGGCGAAGCTGGTTGTGGTCATGCCGCGACCGTACGAGGGATTCCGGACAGGATCCGCCCGGTATTCGTGATGTTCTTTCCCGATGACCCGTCCGACGTCCCGCGTACTCGCGCTGCTCGAGATCCTCCAGGCCGGGGGCACCCGCCGGGTCGCGGACCTGGCGCAGCGGCTGGACGTCGACGAGCGCACGGTGCGGCGCTACGCCGCGCACCTGGTCGATCTGGGCATCCCGGTGCAGTCCGAGCGAGGGCGCTACGGCGGGTACCGGCTCGCCCCGGGATTCCGGATGCCGCCACTCATGCTCACCGACGACGAGGCGATCGCGGTGATGACCGGCCTGGTCATCGGTAGCCGGGCCGGTCTGGTGCCGGACTCGACCGCGTCCGAGAGCGCCCTGGCCAAGCTACGGCGTGTCCTGCCCGACGCCTCCCGCACGCGGATGCAGGCGTTCCTCGCGACGGCGGCGTTCACCGCCCCGGCGGCCCGCAAACCGCCGGTGGACACCGGCGTCCTCTTGTCCCTGGCCGTTGCCGCCCACGAGATGGGTTGCGTCGAGATCGCTTACACCGACCGGGAGGGACACGCGTCCATTCGTGTGATCCAGCCGCACCACGTCGTGGGGCACGCGGGCCGCTGGTACCTGACGGCGACGGTCGAGGAGCAAGAGCGAGAGCAACGGACGTTCCGGCTGGACCGGATCTCGCGGGTCACCCGGGTGCCGGGCACCTTTGAGCCGGCACCCGACGCCGATCCGGGGGCAACGGTGCTGACGTCCCTGGCCCGGACCCCGTGGGCGCATCCGGTCTCGGTCCGGGTGCAGGGCCGCGCGGGCGACGTGACGCGGCGCCTGCCGCCCGGGCTGGCCCGGGTGGAGGAGCCGGCGGACGATCCGGGCTGGGTGCGCGTGCGGCTGAACGCGGAGCGGCTGGACTGGGTGCCGGCCCTGATCGCCGGGCTCGACCTGCCCTTCGTGATCGAGGAGCCGGCGCAGTTGCGGGAGCGGATGGCCGATCTCGCGCAGCGGCTGCTCGACTGGAGCAGTGAGGGTTAGGGCTCGGAGACGATCGCGTCGGCCGGCCCGGCCGGGTTGGCCGGGTCGGCCGGGTCGGCCTGGCGTGGCACCGATTCGCCGTCCTTGCCGAGATTCCAGGCGACGATGTCCAGGACGCGCAGGGGAGTGGTCGCCGGTTCGGAGGCGATGGTCGCCAGGGCTTCCCAGGCCGGGGCGGCCGCGGCGAGGTCGTCGCGCATGGCGGTGGCCACGGCCACGGCGAACTGGCCCCGGCTGCGGCTCGGCACTCGTTGGAGCGGGGCGTCTGTGCCCAGGTAACAGGCGCGCACCTGGTTGTCCCACAACGGGATGAAGCCGGGGCGCTTGCGATGCAGCACCTTGGCCAGAGTGGTCATCTGCACACCCCAGCGGGTGTTGTCGTCGAGCACGGCGAACAGCGGCTCGAGCAGGTTCAGGTCGGTGTCGTGGACGGACGCGTCGCGCGGGATCCGGTCCAGTGCCTCGTTGAGCACCGGCAGGCGGCTCTGCAGCCAGTAGTAGGACTCGAGGGTGGGCCGGACGTTGAGCAGTACCGGAGCGAGCAGGTCGGCGTCCTCCAGGGGACCGGTCCGCTCGCTCTCCCGGTAGCCGTCGTACGCGGGGTAGGCGTAGACGGGCCGGGTACGTTCCGCGGTGTACTGCCTCACCCAGGTCTCGGCCTTGGCCACCGAGACGCTGAACCGGCCGATCCTCAGGGCGGTGACCGCCATGTCGTTCCCCCGACGTCGCTTCGGCTGAAACCGGTGTCTCGGCAGAACACCGGCGGGGCTTCAGCGTTTGGCGTTGGCCCGCTGGGCGGCGAACACCAGGGCCCGCAGGTCGTCCTGGTGGGCGTGCCGGTGGTCGAACGCGACCACGATCGGCCGCCGGTCGCCCGGGGCGCGCCGCACGGTGCCGCCAATGGCGACGATGCGGTCGCGGGCCAGGTGCAGCTCCACCCGTACCCGGGTGTTCTCGTGCAGATGCTGGTTCAGGTGGGCGCGGACGCCGCCCTCACTGACCTCGATGGTGGCGCCGGTGGCCAGGCGGATGCCGTGGGAGTCGAGCACCACCAGCGGCACCCGCACCATCTCGCGGACAAAACGCCGGCGCTGGGTGGGCGCCTCGACGGGGGAACGGCCGGTCCGTCCCGCGGACGTCCGGTCGTTCTTGCGCGGCCAAGGCACCAATTTCACGGCTGTTCCCTTCCGGTCGGAGGCTGCTTGTCTTCCGCCGGTGGTCACGACGGGAGGCACACTGCTCGCCTGACGACGACGGAATGCCCGACCCCCCAAAGCTAACACCGCTGAGTGTCAAGTAGGTGACTGTGGGTCACAGTCAGTGGGTTGCGTCATGCATCCGGAGTAGCGCAGACGGGGAAGCGTGCGCCGGCCGGTGGACGCAGGGTGGCGCCTTCCCGGGGCGGGCCGGGTAACGATCGCGATTGTCCGGGAGCCGACTGAAAACCCCTATGGTCGGGGGCTGATCGCCTTCCGGCCGCGGTAGCGCTCTGGTGGGGTGTGACCGCGCTGAGTATTTTCCGGATGGTGTCCAAATCATCAATGCCAACACGGTGTTTCACGCTGCGTCATTCTTTCGCCAAAGCGGCCCCAGAAGTTGACCGAGCCGGGGCCTGCTGTGCGAAGGTTCGCGCTGTAGGCCAGCAAATGCCCGGATTAGGCTGGCCGTTCGAGGCTCGGGGAGGGCCGTCGCAAGTGCGTGCGCGTGTAAGCAGGAAGCTGTCTGTTGTGGGGATGGTGCTCCTGGCTCTGGCCGGCTGTGGGCAGGTCCAGGAGAACCAGGCGCGGGTGAAGGTCGAGGACACGTACGCCCAGGCGTCCGGGGTGAAGCTGCCTCTGCCGACGACGATGCCCGGCGGTTACCAGCTCAAGCGGATCTGGTCGGTGGCGAGCATCTACGACGGCAACGGGGATCTTCAGTCGATCGCCCGCAGCGCCGAGTTCACCGGCCCCAGCGGCACGGTGCGGGTCTGCACCGAGATCATCGACATCCCGGGTGACCTGTGCCCGGACTCGAATGTCGGCATCACCAGGGACGACAAGAAGAACGGTCTGCGCCGGACCGTCTACATCGACTCCCCGACCCCCGACACCGATGTCGAGGCGGTCTGGGGCAACGTGAAGTACTCGGCCTCGCCGAGCGACTGGGGCTGGCTCGGCTGAGTCGCGTCACCGGAGGTGATGCACGGCCGGTCAAGACGCTGGCAGGCCGTGCATGATCACCGCGGTTGCCCGTCGATGACGGTCTGAAGAATCTGCGCGGCCTCGGCAAACCGGTCGGGGCCCGGCGCGGTAGCCCCTGCCGCAGATCTCGCAGGTGGGTACGCCATCCGGGCCGGGTGACCACGTCGAGTGCGGCGGCCTGCAAAACACCGCTGACGTACAGTCCTTCCGCCCCCCGGTCGGCGGCGATCCGGTCCCGCACGCGCCCGCGGGCGATCACGGCACCGATGCGCAGGGCGGGCGACAGGCTCCTGGTCAGCGAGCGCAGGTAGATGACGTGCCGTTGTCGTCGTGCGCGGCCAGCGGACGGGGGCCGGAGTCGATGGGGCCCAGTCGTCCTCGAGCAGGAGAGCCCCGTGCTCGCGCACAGCGCCCGGCCGGGGCCGACCACCGATCGGAAGCCCGAGCTGAGCCCGCTCTGCGTGCCCGGCAGGATCGTGGTCTGCCCGGTACGCCGGAGGGAAACCGCTGCGTAATGCTTGAGTAACCTCAGGGACCGGCGGGTTCGGGAGAGGGGATCATGGACGTGGGCGCGTACGTGTGGGTGGGCAGCCGGCAGTTCCAGCGTTGCGGCGAGGTCTTCCGGACCGCGGACGACGTGCGCCGGGACGTGCTCGCCACCCCGGACACCACCACGGACCCGACGTGACCCGCGTCCACCCGGTCCTGCTCGCGTCCCTCCTCATCGACTCCCTCGGATCGGGCACGGCCGGGCCGATGGTGCTGCTGTACTTCCACCGCGTCGCCGACCTGCCCCTGGCCCAGGTGGGACTGCTGGCCAGCGTCGCCGCCACGACCGGCCTGGTCATCCCACTCTTCGCCGGGAGCCTGGCCGACCGCTTCTCACCCCGTGCCCTGGTCGTGGCCGGGCAGCTCATCCAGGCGCTGGGCTACATCCTGTTCCTCGTCGCCCGTGACCCGGTGCCGATCTTCCTCGCGTTCGTCCTGTCGACCGCCGGGCTGCGGGTTTTCTGGGCGACCTTCTTCTCCATGCTCGCCGGACTGCCCCTGGTGCTGTCCCGGGAACGCCTGTTCGCCATGACCGGCATGACCCAGGCCGTCGGGTTCGGCGTCGGGGCCCTGATCGGTGGGCTGCTCGTCGCGCACGGCTCGGTGCCGCTGTTCCAGGTCGCCCTGGCGTTCAACGTGGCCTCCTACCTGGTGGCCGCCGTGCTCCTGCTCCAGGTACCGATGACTCTCACCGTCCCCGCCGCCGTGCGGCAGTCCGGCCTCAGATCCCTGCTGCACGACCGCGCCTTCCTCGGCCTGATCGTGGTCGACGTCGGCTTCGCGATCTGCAGCGACGCCCTGATGGTCGGCCTGCCCATCGCCGTGAAGGAGGGCGGTATCGCCCACGTCGCCGTGCTCGGGCCCCTGCTGGCGCTCAACACCCTCGTCATCGTCACGGCGCAGCTGTTCGTCGCCGACCGCCTCGGTGGCTTCTCCCGTGTGCAGGCTCTGGCCGCCGCCGGCGGACTCTGGTGCTTCTGGGCCCTGGCCATGGCCGTTCTGCCGGTCCGGTCGCTGATCTTCTCCTCGGTCATGCTCGCCGTCCTCGTGCTGGTCTACTGCCTGGCCGAGATGATCCACGCCCCGGTCGCCCAGGCCCTGGCCGCCGACGCCGCACCCGCCCAGCACCGCGGCATGTACCTGGCCGGTTTCCAGTACGGCTTCGCCATCGCCAGTGTCGTGGTCCCGGGCGCCTTCACGGCCCTCTTCGCCGTCGGCCACGCCGTGCCCTGGCTGGCGCTCGCCGGATTGGCCGCCGCGACCGCCGGCGGGGTGGCGGTGGTCGGGCGCTTCCTGCCGGCCGGCGCGGTGAGACCGGTCGCCGTCTAGGGCAACTGGCGTATCGGTCGTGGTGGCCACTTCCTCAAGGGGCAGGAACCGAACGTTCTTCGGTTCGGCTGCCGCATAACGGGACGAAAGTCTCTTACCTGTGCAAGCCTGATGCCCGTCAGCCCGATGGTGAGCCGGAGAGCGAGCGCATGCCCAGTTTTCTTGACCGTGATCGAACGATCGCCCCGCCGGGGTACAACCGGTGGCTGGTCCCGCCGGCGGCCCTCGCGCTACACCTCTCGATCGGTGAGGTCTACGCCTTCAGCGTGTTCAAGACCCCGCTGGTCACCCACTTCGACTCCAGCCTGACGGCGATCGGGATCATCTTCTCGATCGCGATCGTCATGCTCGGCCTGTCCGCCGCGTTCGGGGGCACCTGGGTCGAGCGCAACGGCCCGCGCAAGGCCATGACCGTGTCGATGGCCTGCTGGGTGACCGGGTTCCTGGTGGCCGCGCTGGGTGTGGCCACCGATCAGCTCTGGCTGGTCTACCTCGGGTACGGCGTGATCGGCGGCATCGGCCTGGGCATCGGTTACATCTCGCCGGTGTCCACGCTGATCAAGTGGTTCCCCGATCGTCCGGGCCTGGCCACCGGCCTGGCGATCATGGGCTTCGGCGGTGGCGCGCTGGTGGCCTCGCCGCTGACGAGCCGGCTGCTGGACGCCTACGCTGACAAGCCCGAAGACGCGATCGCCCCGACCATGCTGACCCTCGCCGCGATCTACGTGGTGCTGATGTCGCTGGGGGCCTGGGTAATCCGGGTTCCCGCGGAAGGCTGGACGCCGCCGGGCTTCTCCTCGGGTGCGGCCGTCGTCGCGGCGGCCCGGCGCCCGGGGCTCGGGCACGGCGCACCCGCGGACCTCACGGCGAATCAGGCCATCCGCACCCCGCAGTTCTGGCTGCTGTGGACGGTGCTGTTCTGCAACGTCACGGCGGGCATCGGCATCCTCGAGCAGGCGTCCCCGATGATCCAGGACTTCTTCTCCGACGTGGATGCCACCGAGGCCGCCGGCTTCGTGGGCCTGCTGTCGCTGTGCAACATGGCCGGGCGCTTCGTCTGGTCGACGACGTCGGACCGCATCGGCCGCAAGCCGATCTACGCCATCTACCTGGGCATCGGTGCGCTGCTGTACCTCGTGCTGGCGTTGTCGGGCACCTCGGGCGTGGGCCTGTTCATCGTGACGGCCTGCGTGATCCTGAGCTTCTACGGCGGTGGCTTCGCGACCGTCCCGGCCTATCTGAAAGACCTTTTCGGGGGCCTGCAGGTCGGCGCCATCCACGGCCGTCTGCTGACCGCCTGGTCGGCGGCCGGGGTGGTGGGCCCGCTGGTCGTGAACCGGGTGGCCGATCACCAGGACGCCGCCGGCAAGTCCGGCGCCGACCTCTACACCCTGTCGTTCCAGATCATGGTGGGCATTCTCGTGGTCGGCTTCGCCGCCAACGCCCTGGTGCGGGCTTTGCCTCAGAGCAGCGCCGTGTCCGCCGAAACCCCGGTAGGAGAGCGTAAATGAAGGACGACGTGAGCACCCCAGCGGCCGCCTCAGCCCCCGCTTCGGTCCAGGGGGCGGCGATCGCCCTGTGGGTCGTGGTCGGCGGCCTGCTGGCGTACGGCATCTGGGAGACCGTGCAGAAGGTCTCGGCCCTGTTCGGCTGAGTGCGGCCCGGTCTGATCAAAGGGCCGGGCGGGACAGAGATGTCCCACCCGGCCCCTGATCAAGGACGCGGTGTCAGGACACCGGGTCGTTGTGCGGCTCCAGCGGTGCGTCCGCTCCCACGGTCGGGTGCGCCGGGGGAGCGGTGTCGGAGTGCCCCGGCCACCAGGCCGCGTGCCCGAACAGCGCGGTGAGCGCGGGGACGAAGAACATGGCCATCACGCCCGCCGCGATGATGATGCCGAACGACACCGCGAAGCCCATGGTCAGCAGCAGCGAGTTGCCCGCCAGCATGAGCGAGGCGAAGGTGCCGGCCAGGATCACGCCGGCCGCGGCCACGGTCGGCCCGGCGTGCCGGACCGCCTGCGCGGCAGCCTCTCTCGGTTCCTTGCCCTCGCGGGCCTCTTCCCGCAGCCGGGCCACCATGAGGATGTTGTAGTCGGTGCCCAGTGCCACCACGAACAGGTAGATGTAGATCGGCAGCAGGAAGATCAGGCCGTCGTTGCCCTTGATCATCTGGAAGACGATGACCGCGGCACCGAGTGTGGCCGCGAAGCCCAGCCCGACCGCGATCATCAGGTACCAGGGCGCGACCAGACTGCGCAGCAGCACCATCAGAATGAGCAGGATGATCAGGGCGGCCACCGGGAACACGACCTTGTAGTCCCGGTTCATCGCGGCCTGGAAATCGACGAAAACTCCGGAGGTACCGGCCACGTAGGCCACGGACCCCTCCGGTGCGGCCTGGTCGGCGGCCGGGCGCAGCCGGTCCTTCACAGTCTCCAGCGCCCGGGTCGAGGCCGAGTCGGAGTCCAGGATCGTCATGACCAGCGCCGTGCTCGGATCGGTCGGCGAGAGGGTCGTCGCGCTGACCTGACCGACCCCGTCGACGGCACCGATCGCGTCCGCAAAGGTCTTGACCGCATCTTCTGTGAGCGCCGTGCCGCCGGAGGCGTGCAGCACGATCGGCGTCGGGTCGGTGGCACCCGCGCTGAAGCCCTTGGCCTCCATCGTGGCGGTGGCCTGGGCGGACTCGACGTCGGAGGCCGAATTGCTGTCGGCCAGGTCGAAGGTCGGGTTGAACAGCAGCGCGAACACCGCCAGCACCAGCAGGAAGGCGCCCGAGACGCTCGCGTACCGCACCGGGTGCCGCCCCAGGGACGCCCCGACCCGGGCGAAACGCGTGCCGGTGGGCTGCTCGCGCCACTTCTTCGAGGGCCAGAACAGCGCCCGGTTCAGCAGCGTCACCGCGGCCGGCACCAGGGTCAGCGCCGCCAGCAGGGTCACCGCCACCGCGACGGCCAGCGACGGGCCCAGCGACCGGAAGATACCCAGCGTCGACAGCACCAGGGTCATGAACGCGACGAACACCGCGCCACCGGCCGAGGCGATCGCCTCCCCGGCGTGCTCGATCGAGTAGGCCACGGACTCGCGGTGCTCCTGGCCGTCGCGCCGGGCCTCGCGGTAGCGGAACAGGAAGAACAGGATGTAGTCGGTGCCGATGCCGAACAGCACCACGATCAGGATGACGCTGGTGGACGGGTCGTGGTTGAGGTCGAACGCCTTCTCCACCATCGCGATCAGGCCGCCGGCCACCACCGACACCAGGCCGACCAGCACCACCGGCATGAAGGCGATGAGAACGCTGCGGAAAATTCCTCCGAGCAGCAGGATGATCAGGCCCAGAGTGGCGAATGTGACGATGATTTCGGCGTTCTGGCCGGACTGGGTCTGGTCGTACCCCTGGGCCAGTGAGCCCGTGACCCCCTCGTCCAGACCGGTGCCGTCGACCGCCTTCCCCAGGGCTTCACGCAGGTCGGCGACCTGGTCGAGATCTTCCTGGTCCTGACCCGTGACCCCTTGTGCCAGGCCGATGTTGACGATTGCGACCTGATTCGTCGGGGAGGGGACCGGTGCGTCCACCGAGCCGAACGCGTCTCCCAATTTCAGGCCCTTACCGATCTCGGCGATCTTCGCCAGATCGGCCCCGGTCAGCGCGGCCCCGTCGCCGCGGTCGAAGACGATCGTCGCCCCGGACTGCTGTTGCTGCGGAAAAGCCTTCTCCAGCAGCTCATAACCCTTGATGGACTCGTACTTGTTCGGCAGGAAGTCGGCCTGGTCGGTCGTCGCGGTCACCGTCGGCGCGAGCACCACCGACAGCACGGCGAAGACGACCCAGCCGAGGATCACCCACCACGGCCTCCGCGACACCAGCTGCCCGAGCCCTCTGAATACGCGTGTCACTGCTTACCCCTCCGTCGCACAACGTGGTGCGGTCACTGGCCGGGTCGGTGATGAGCGTCGTCGTCCTGCGAAAACCGACAACTGACGGACGAATTGCGCGCCGAACGCCCACCTCGAGCCGAGAATCCCCATGCGTAACCCGGCGACCCTACCCAAACCCGCGCGCGCGTCGCGCGCGATTAAACCGTGGTCACCTCATCTCCAGGATGGCATTAGCCGATGCTGTGAAGGTTGCCGTGAGGTGACAGGAATTCCCCCCATCATGGTGCCCGTGAAGCAGTCTCTTGTCGCCGGCGTGCTGGGCACCGTCGCCCTCCTGGTCACGGGCGGTCTCGTGCACGGTCATCACCAGTCCGACGCCGCCGCCCGGGCGGCCCTGACGCAGTACCGCCGGGGCACCGGTGACACCGAGGTCTCCGTCGCCTGGACCGACGGCTGGGACGACTGCGCCGTCGTCACCCTCCAGGACGGTCAGGGGGTGGAGGTGGCCAGCGTCGTGGTGCAGCGGTCCGGTTCGGGCTGGAGCATCGGGCGTTCCACCCAGGAGAGCGACGTCTCCTTCGACTCCGACGACATCGGCAGCCAGGACGAATGCCTCGAACTCGCCCGCTCCCTGGGCCCGATCGTCAACGGGGCCCCGGCCTGAACCACGGCGTTTCCCGTGGCGGACGAGCCCCGACCTGGGCAGGATCGGGGAAATGACCTCCACGACGCAGGTATCGCCCGTCTCGCCCGCGATCGGCTCGCTGCGGGCGGTGGCCCTGGACGCCCCCGACATCGAACGCCTGGCCACGTTCTACCAGCAACTCGCCGGGTGGTACCGCGTGCCCGGTGACGACGGCGACTGGATCAGCCTGACGACCGACGACGGCTGGCGGATCGGCCTGCAGCAGGCCCCTGGCCACGAGCCCCCGCAGTGGCCCGACCCGGACCGCCCGCAGCAGGCCCACCTGGACCTGCGGGTGCCGGACATCGACGCGGCCGCCGCCCGCGCCCAGGAACTCGGCGCCACCCTGCTGCGTCGCAACGAGCGCTGGCACACGTTAGCCGACCCGGCCGGCCACCCCTTCGACCTGGCCCTGAACCCGGACGATCCCCGCATCACCCTGGCCGGGGTCATGCTCGACTGCCCCGACGCCAAGGGTCTCAGCCGCTTCTACGCCCGGCTGCTCGGCAAGGCGGTGACGTTCGAGGCCGACGGGATCGCCATGATCGGTGAGGACGGCTCCCAGCCGGTGATGTTCCAGCAGATCGAGCCGTACACCGCGCCGGGCTGGCCGGATCCGGCCCACCCCCAGCAGATCCACCTCGACGTGATGGTCGAGGACGTGGACATCGCCGAGAAGGCTGCGCTCGAGGCCGGGGCGACCTCGCTGGGTGCGTCCGGGCCGGACTGGCGGGTCTACGCCGATCCGGCGGGCAAGCCCTTCTGCCTGGTCTGGGAGAACTGACGGGCCGACGGGGCCGGTCACCTTCATGATGGAGGACGCCCGGCACGCCGGGTCCGGGGGTCACCGGGCTTCGCTGCCGCCCGGCGCCGGGCCGAACTCGCTGCGTCGTTCCCGCAGGGTGCTCGCCAGTTTCTTGACCCCGACCGGCACGACGCCCCGCACCCGGCCCTCGCCGTAGTAGGGCACCGAGTAACTCACCCGGGCGCCACCCAGCGCCCGTGACCGCACCAGGGCGTCGGCGCGGGCGTCGGCCATCGCGGCCTTCATCTCGGGCGCCGCCGACTTCGTCGAGCAACCCACCGTGCGGGCCTGGCTCGTCGTGAAGGTGACGACGGCGCTGCATCCGCCCACGCCCTTCTTGCCGTCGACCTCGAAGGTGGCCGTCAGCGCGACCCGGGACGCCGCGTCCGCAGTCACCTTGACCTGGTACGAACAGGTCGAGAGCGTGCACTTGACCTTCGGCCGGCCCAGGGCCAGTCCGGCCTCCCCGTCCAGCACCTCCGTCAGCGCCCGGCCCCGGTCGAGCAGCTCGTCGTACGCGTCGCCGACCTGCCCGGTGCTCAGCTCGGCCAGGTTCACGCCCGCGAACGCGGCCACGGCCGGGCCGCCCGACGTGCGGGGCCGGGAGAACGAGACGACATCGGTCTGGCCGGTCCGTGCGCTGCCGGCCGTGTCCGGCCCGGCCTCCTGACCGCTCTCGCCCGTCAGCAGCTCGACCGGCAGGTGCAGCAGCTTGTGCGGGGACGCCTCGGTCACGTACACCGCCCCGGCACCGGTCATCGCCATCAGCGCCGGGGTGCCCTCGAACGTCACCGAGGTGTTGGACGCACCCGAGGACGGCTCGGCCGTGGAGGGTGCGGCGGAGTCCGTCGGCGGCGTGAAGTCGGCGTCCGCGCCGTTGAGCCCGGCCAGGATCCGCCGGCTCAGTGCCTCCGGGGAGTCGGGCACCCGGGCATCGACGAAGAGACCCGCGTAGGCCACATCTCCTAGCCGGACCCAGGACTTGCCCGTCGTCGTGGACGCGTAGGGCAGGAGCCGGCTCACCGTGGCCGCATCCAGTTGCGCATAGGTGACGCCGTCGGTGCGGATGATCGGGTACCTGGTGAAGCGGGCCTCGAACGTGCCGGTGAAATCGCCGTACCGGGAGAGCTTCACCTGGTACGTGCCGTCGTCGTAGTCGATCCCGGGCGCGGCGCCGAGCGAGTTGGCGGCCTCCAGGAACGGCGCTCGCAGTTGCTCGGCCGAGGGGCCGTCGTCACCGGAGGAACCCTGCACGGCGACGAACGCGATCCCGGCGACCAGCAGGAGTGCCACCAGGCCGCCCAGACCGCCCAGGACCAGGCGCTTGTTCCGGCCGGACATCGGGGCGGGGGCCGCGGCGCCCCAGACGGGCCCGGAAGTGCTGGCCGGGCCGGGAGTGCTGGCCGGGCCGTAACCGTTGGCCGGGCCGGAACCGGTGCCCAGGACGGGGCCCCAGTGCGGCGGGGGCGTGGACGGTGCCACCCGGGGGGTGAAGAGCGACGGATCCGGTTGACCGGGTCCGGTGTTTCCTTCCGGCCGCTGCCAGAGGTCCGCCCCCGACGCCGCCCCCGGATCGCCCGGTTCCCGCTGACCTGCATCCTGCTGATTCACGAACCGCCCCAGAGCAACGCGTCCTCGGGGCATAAAACCGCAGATGCCCCCACTTCGGGCGGGGAGACTAGCAGGTACCCACCCTGGGGCCGCGTGCGGCCACCTCCAGGACGGTACCGGTGAGGGACGCGCGTCTTCCATCGGAAGCGGCAGGGTGATGGCCACGAGGGTTGTCCACCTACCGGTGACCGTTCACGAGACGGTCCCGCTGCCGTTCGGGGCGAGGGCGGGTGCCCGAAAAGTAACGGAATATGGACCGTTACAACCCTGGTCCGATGCTCTCGCCGAAGGCCTTCGCGGTGCGGGCCGCGACCTGACCCGGATCGGCGTCCCAGATCTCCTGGTTGAAGATCTCCACCTCGATGTCGCCGGTGTACCCCGCCTGCCGTACCAGGCGGGTGAAGGACGCGAAATCGATGTGCCCGTCGCCCATCATCCCGCGCGAGAGCAGGGCGTCCCCGGGGAACGGGGTGATCCAGTCGCTCACCTGGTACGAGGCGATGCGGCCCTGCGCGCCGGCCCGGGCGATCTGGGCCGGTAGTGCCGGGTCCCACCAGACGTGGAAGGTGTCGACGACCACGCCCGCGACCGGGGCCGGCAGATCGGCGACCAGGTCGAGCGCCTGCCCGAGCGTCGAGATCACGCCCCGGTCGGCCGCGTACAGCGGATGCATCGGCTCGACGGCCAGCACCACCCCGACCCCGGCGGCGTGCTCGGCCAGTTCCCCGACGGCTTCGGCGGCCCGCCCCCGGGCGGCGGCCAGATCGCGGTCACCCTCGGGCAGACCGCCCGCGACCAGCACCAGCACCGGCGCCGAGCCGGGAGCGCCGGCCTGCGCCAGCGTGGCGATCTCGTCGATGGCCCGGCGGTTGTCGTCCAGCGCCTCCCGCCGCAGGTCGGGGGAGGGCGCGGTGAAGAAACCGCCCCGGCACAGGCTCGACACCCGCAGACCGGAGTCGGCGACCATCCGCGCGGCCTGCGCCGGCCCGACCGCGGCGACCGGTTCGCGCCACAGCCCGATCGCGTCGATCCCGGCCCCGGCGGTGACCGACAGGGCCGTGGCCAGGTCGGCGTACTTGATCGTGGCCTGGTTCAGCGACAGGCGGGACAGATGGCTCATGCCCCCACCACCGTCGGCACGGCCACTCCGTGCAGTCCGAGAAAACGGTTCCAGCGGTGGGCCGCCAGTTCCGGATCCTCGAGGGCCCCCACGGTGCCGGCCAGCTCGACGAGCTGCGACAGGTGCGGCAGACCCCGCGCCGCGTGCAGCCCCCCGACCATGGTGAACGCCGGCTGGTGCCCGTTCAGCCAGGCCAGGAAGGCGATCCCGGTCTTGTAGTGGAACGTCGGCGCCTCGAACACGTGCCGGGCCAGCGCTTGCGTCGGATCGAGAATGCGGTGGTAGGAATCGGTGTCGCCGGCGTCCAGCGCCTGCACGGCGGCGGACGCGTGCGGTCCCAGGGCGGCGAACGCTCCCAGCAGGGCGTCGGAGTGGCGCACCCCGTCGCCCGCGATCAGCCCGGCGTAGTGGAAGTCGTCACCGGTGAACATCGCCGCACCGGCGGGAAGCTGCGCCCGCAGCGAGATCTCGTGCCCGGCGTCGAGCAGGCTCATCTTGATCCCGCGGACCTGCGCGGCGTTCTCGGTGATGATGCGGGCCACCACGCCGATCCGCCCGGCCACGTCGAGCTCCGGCCCGAAGTACCCGGCCAGCTGCGGGTCGAAGGCCTCGCCGAGCCAGTGCAGCACCACCGGGGATCCGGCGCGGGCCAGCACCTCCCGGTACACCCGCTCGTAGTCCGCCGCCGACGTGGCCGCCCGGGCCAGGTGCCGCGAGGCCATCAGAACAACCCCGGCGCCGTGCTTCTCGGCGTGCTCCAGCTGGTCCAGGTAAGCCGCGACGACCTCGTCGAGGGAGACCACCTCGTCCTTCAGGTGGTCGGTGTTCACCCCCACCACCAGCGCGCCACCCGCCGAGGCGGCCTCGGCGGCGCTGCGGGCGATCAGCTCCCGCACCGCGACGGGATCGAGCCCCATGTTGCGCTGCGCGGTGTCCATCGCGTCGGCGACCCCGAGGCCCCACGACCAGAGGTGACGCCGGAACGCCAGGGTGGCGTCCCAGTCGATGTCGGCGGGGGCGCCGGGGACATTGTCACCGGCCACCCGGGGCACCACGTGGGCGGCCGCGTAGACCACGCGTGACCTCAGAGGGGATTGAGGACGCGTGAACTGGCGGACGTCGCCCAGCTCCCGGTTCCCGGTGGTCCCGTCGGCGGCCAGGGTGCCGATCAACGGCATCAGAGGGACCCCACCGTCTGGGCGCCGGGGCTCACGTCCGTACCGCCGGTCTCCAGCGGCGCCAGCTCGATGCGCCGGCCGGTGCGCGAGCTCTCCAGCCCGGCCTCGGCCAGCCGCACGCCGCGGGCCCCGGCCAGCAGGTCGAAGTGGTACGGGGCGTCTTCGGCGACGTGGCGCAGGAACTGCTCCCACTGCTCGCGGAAACCGTTGCCGAACACGTCGTTGTCCGGTACCGGCGCCCAGTCGGCGGCATAGTCGTGAGTCTCGGCCAGGTCGGGGTTCCAGACCGGCTTCGGCGTGGCCGTACGGTGCTGGGCCCGGCAGCCGAACAGCCCGGCCACGGCGCTGCCGTGCGTGCCGTCGACCTGGAACTCCACGAGTTCCTTGCGGTTGACCCGCACCGCCCAGCTGGAGTTCAGCTGCGCCACCACACCACCGGCCAGCTCGAACACCGCGTAGGCGGCGTCGTCGGCGGTGGCCGGGTACTCCTGCCCCTGCTCGTCGGTGCGGCTGGGCAGGTGCGTGACGGCCCGCGCGTACACTGCCTCGACCGGTCCGAACAGGTTCTCCAGCAAATAGTTCCAGTGCGGGAACATGTCCGCGACGATGCCCCCGCCGTCTTCGCTGCGGTAGTTCCAGCTGGGCCGCTGCGCGGCCTGCCAGTCGCCCTCGAACACCCAGTAGCCGAACTCGCCGCGGATCGACAGGATGCGCCCGAAGAACCCGGACTCCACCAGCCGGGCGAGCTTGCGCAGGCCGGGCAGGTACAGCTTGTCGTGCACCACGCCGTTCTTGACCCCGGCGGCCCGGGCCAGCGCGGCCAGCTCCAGGGCCTCGTCCAGGGTTGCGGCGGTGGGCTTCTCGGTGTAGATCGCCCGGCCCGCCGCGATCGCCTTGCGCAGGGCCGGGACCCGGGCGCTGGTGATCTGGAAGTCGCCGTAGACGCTCCACCGCGGATCGCTCAGGGCAGCGTCCAGATCGGTCGTCCAGTCGTCGATGTCGTGCTTCTTCGCGATCTGCGTGAGCTTGCCCTCGCTGCGCCCGACCAGCAGTGGCTCGACCTGGACCCGGGTGCCGTCGGAGAGCAGGACGCCGCCGTCCTCACGGATCGCGAGGACCGAGCGCAGCAGGTGCTGGCGATAGCCCATGCGCCCGGAGACGCCGTTCATGATGATGCCGATGGGGTCGTGTGCCATGCCGACTCCTCGTTCGATGGCTTCGCGCACAGGGAAACGGGTCGTCGGCAGGCGGTTCGCCGACGACCTCGTGGTAAACGCTTTCCAGCAGACTGGCACCCGCGGCGGCGAGGGTCAACAGCCGCGTGACCGTTCGCCGCACACTCGCTCCCACCTGCGGACGGTAAACCGAAGAGGTCCGGTTGGCGACGGAAAGTTGCAAGAAGGGCATTGCCCGAACCGGCGTGAGCTGTTTCACTGGATCCGCGCTGGATAGCGCTTTCCCCTGCAGCAACGTCGCTTGGCAGGCAAGGAGGTCGGCCTTGAGTGTGGTCAGTGAGATCCGGACGCTGAGAAAGCCTTCCGGGCGCTCCGGGCGCAAGGGTCGAGGAGTGAAGACCCACGACGGGAAGGCGGCCGTCGTCTTCCTGGCACCCTGGATCATCGGACTGGTCGCCATCACGGCCGGCCCGATGCTGATGTCGCTGTATCTGTCCTTCACGGACTACAACCTGCTCAGCAACGCGAATTTCACCGGCCTGGAGAACATCCAGCGCATGCTGGACGACACCCGGCTGGCGAAGAGCCTGACCGTCACGATGGTCTACGTCTTCGTCTCCACCCCGATCCAGCTGGCCGTCGCCCTCGGGCTGGCCGTGGTGCTCGACCGGGGCCTGCGAGGGCTCTCGCTCTACCGCTCGATCTTCTACCTGCCCTCGCTGCTCGGCTCGAGCGTTGCGGTGGCCGTGCTGTGGAAGCGGGTCTTCGGGGTCGACGGGCTGTTCAACCAGTTCCTGTCGCTGTTCGGCATCGACGGACCGGGCTGGATCTCCCAGCCCTCGACCGCCCTGTCGACGCTGATCCTGCTGCACGTATGGACTTTCGGAGCACCGATGGTCATCTTCCTGGCCGGGCTGCGGCAGATCCCGCGGGAGTTCTACGAGGCCGCGTCGGTGGACGGTGCCTCGCGCCGGCAGCAGTTCCGCAACATCACGCTGCCGATGCTCTCGCCGATCATCTTCTTCAACCTCGTGCTCGGTCTCATCGGGGCCTTCCAGTCGTTCACCCAGGCCTTCATCGTGTCCGACGGCCGTGGTGGTCCCTCCGACTCGACGCTGTTCTTCACGCTCTACCTGTACCAACAGGGATTCGTGAACTTCAGCATGGGCTACGCATCGGCGCTCGCCTGGCTGTTGCTGCTCATCATCGCGGTCTTCACGGCCATCAACTTCTGGGCCTCGAAATTCTGGGTTTTCTATGACAACTGATGCCTCGGTGGCTCCGCCCGTAGCCGCGCCACCGCCGAAACCACCCACCGCGAAAGCCATCCCGCGCCGCAGCAACGGTTCCCGCCTGCGCTCGGTCCTGCGGCACGCGCTGCTGATCGCCGCGGCGTTCGTGATGCTCTACCCGCTGCTGTGGATGGTCGCCAGCTCGCTGCGGCCGGACAACCAGATCTTCAGCAGCTACGGCATCTTCGTCAACACGTTCGACACCTCGCACTATCCGGACGGCTGGAACGCGCTGGCCCGGCCGTTCGGCAGTTACCTGCTGAACTCGGCGATCGTGGTGCTCGGCGCGATCGTCGGGAACCTGGTGTCGTGCTCGATGGCGGCGTACGCGTTCGCCCGGCTGGAGTTCCCGTTCAAGCGCACGGCGTTCGCGATCATGCTGCTGACGATCATGCTGCCCGTGCACGTGGTGATCGTTCCGCAGTACATCCTCTGGGCCAACCTCGGCCTGATCAACACGTTCGTGCCGCTGATCGCCCCGAAGCTGCTGGCCACGGACGCGTTCTTCATCTTCCTGATGGTGCAGTTCATCCGCGGCATCCCCCGGGAGCTGGACGAGGCGGCCCGCATCGACGGCGCCGGCCACGCCCGGATCTTCCTGCGCATCATCCTGCCCCTGATGACACCGGCGCTGGCCACCACGGCGATCTTCACGTTCATCTGGACCTGGAACGACTTCTTCACCCAGCTGATCTTCCTGACCGACCCGGACAAGTACACCGTGCCGGTCGCGCTGCGCTCGTTCATCGACGCCCAGGAGAACAGCTCCTTCGGCTCTCTCTTCGCGATGAGCGTCGTGTCCCTCGTCCCCATCTTCCTGGCGTTCCTGCTCGGTCAGCGCTATCTGATCCAGGGCATCGCCACCACCGGAGGCAAGTGATGACCACCCCCTTCTCCCGCCGGACGCTGCTCGGCGGTGCGTTCGCGGGTTTCTCCGCCCTGAGCCTGGCCGCGTGCGGGGTCAGCCAGAACGACGACACCGACGTCGCCCTCTCCAACGAGGAGGTGACGCTCCGGTTCACCTGGTGGGGGTCCGACGCCCGGCACGCGCTCACCCAGCAGGCGATCGACGCGTTCCAGAAGGAGAACCCGAAGATCAAGGTCAAGGGTGAGTTCGCCGACTGGCAGGGCTACTGGGACCGCCTGGCCACCACCTTCGCCGCGAACGACGCCGCCGACATCGTGCAGATGGACGAGCTGTACCTGCGCACCTACGGAGACCGGGGCCAGCTGCTCGACCTGGCCAGGACCAGGGAGTTCCTGAAGACCGACGGCTTCAGCGACCTGTCGCTGGCCTCCGGCCAGGCCAAGGGCGTGCAGTACGCGCTGCCCATCGGCAACGGCTCGATGTCGGTGGTGGTCAACACCCGGCTGTTCGACAAGTACGGCGTGGACGTGCCCGACGACACGCAGTGGACCTGGGACGACTTCCAGGAGATCGCGGCCAAGATCATGAAGGACTCCGGCGGTGACGTGGCCGGCGCCGGGGCGCTGGGCGTCGAGGCCGGTCAGCTGACGATCTGGGCCCGCCAGCACGGCGGTGAGGTGTTCGACGACGAGGGCAAGGTGGTGCTCGACCCGGCCGTGCCCGCGCAGATGTGGGAGCTGACCCGGGCGATGGCGGGCCAGGGCGCGCCCAAGGCCGAGTCCACCGCCGAGCAGCTGACCGCCCCGCTGAACCAGACCTGGCTGGTGCTGGGCAAGCAGGCGATGAACTTCAACTACAACACCCAGATCACGTCGTTGCAGGCCGCGACCAAGGAGGAGAAGTTCGAGCTGCTGCAGCTGCCCCAGGCCGCCGACGGCAGCTCGCCCGGCTTCTACTACAAGCCCTCGATGTACTGGTCGATCGCGTCCGGCTCGAAACACCCTGCCGAGGCGGCCAAGTTCGTCGACTTCCTGGCCAGCTCCCCGGCCGCGGCGAAGATCCTGGGCACCGACCGGGGCATCCCGGCCAACGAGGCCACGCTCACGGCGATCCGCGCCGACCTCGATCCCACGTCGGAACTCGCGGCCGCGTTCAACGACAAGGTGGCCTCGGTGGTCTCCGACCCGCCGCCGCTGACCCCGGCCGGCGCCAGCGACATCAACAACCTCACCGGCCGGTACATGCAGGAGGTGCTGTTCGGCCGGCAGAAGCCGGCGGACGCGGGCAGGAAGTACGTGCAGGAGCTCACCGCCTCCGTCGAGAACGCCCAGTAACAGTGCCGATCAGCACGACCGGGAGGACGGGACAGATGCCGAGCGGGAACAAGTACCGGGTCGCGATCGTCGGGGCCGGGGCCATCGCCGCGGCCCACGCCGGGGCAGTCGAGGATCTGGGCGACCGGGCGGAGGTCGTCGCGGTCGCCGACCTGGACGGGGCGCGCGCGGCGGCGTTCGCGGACGAGCACGGGGTGCCGGCCGTGTTCACCGACCTCGCGACCCTGCTGGCCGACGTCCACCCGGACCTGGTGACGGTGTGCACCCCACCCGGCGCCCACCGCGAGGCCGTCCTGGCGAGCCTCGCGGCAGGGGCCTGGGTGTGGTGCGAGAAGCCCCCGGTGCTGTCGCTGGCCGAGTACGACGAGCTGGCGGCGGCCGAACCGGACCAGGGTCCGTACGTCGGGTACGTGTTCCAGCACCGTTTCGGCTCGGCCGCCAGGACGTTGCGGCAGCAGGTCGCCGAGGGCACCCTGGGCCGCCCGCACGTCGCGATCTGCCACACCCTCTGGTACCGCGACCACGACTACTACGCGGTGCCCTGGCGCGGGCATTTCGAGACCGAGGGTGGCGGCCCGGCCATGGGCCACGGCATCCACCAGATGGACCTGATGCTCTCGCTGCTCGGCGACTGGCACGAGATCCGCTCCCTGATGGGAACTCTCGATCGCGACGTGCAGACCGAAGACGTATCGGTGGCCGCGGTCTCGTTCGAGAGCGGGGCGCTGGCCTCGGTGGTCAACAGCGTGCTCTCGCCGCGCCAGGAGAGCTACCTGCGGTTCGACTTCACCGACGCCACGGTCGAGGTCTCGCACCTGTACGGCTACGACAACTCGCACTGGACGTGGACGCCCCGCGACGGGGTGGACGGCGCCGCCTGGGCCCCGCCGAGCGACGAGGCCAGTTCGCACACGGTCCAGCTGAAAGCCTACCTGGACGCGATGGACGCCGGGGTGCGCCCGCCCGCCAGTGGTCACGACGGCCGCCGCAGCCTGGAACTGGTCACCGGTCTCTACCAGTCGGCGATCACCGGGCAGCCGGTGCGGCGCGAGGACCTCAGGCCCTCAAACCCGTTCTACAGCCTGCTCGACGGCGGCGGGCAGTACCGGCCCGCGCGTCCCGGCACGGCCCCGGAGGCTGCTCGATGACTCAGCTGACGATCGACCACCAGCACGGCCACAGCATCGGGATCGGGGTCGGGGGCGTGGAGATCCTGCGCTACGTGTACGCCGCGGACATGCCCCAGTTCGAGGCGCCCAAGCCCTACCTGCACCCGATGCGGACGCTGTCGGGGGCCCTGGTGTCCGCCTACCGGCCGTGGGACCACCGCTGGCACAAGGGTCTTCAGATGACCTGGTCGCACGTGTCGGGCCAGAACTTCTGGGGCGGCAACACCTACGTGCACGGTGAGGGGTACGTCCCGCTGGAGAACGTCGGTGGGATGCGGCACGACGCCTTCGGCACCATCGATCACGACGGTACCGAGCTGACCCTGAACCAGGAGCTCACCTGGGTGACGCAGGGTGGCGAGGACTGGGTGTCGGAGCGGCGTCGTCTGCGGGTGCACTCGGTGGACACCACGACCGCCTCGTACGTGATCGACGTGCGCAGCGAGCTCACCAACATCCGCGGGGCCGACCTCGAACTGGGCAGCCCGACCACCCACGGCCGCGAGAACGCCGGCTACACGGGCTGGTTCTGGCGCGGTCCACGCAACCTCACCGGCGGTGCGGTGCTGGCCGCGGACGGGGCCGGCCCGGAGGCGATGGGCACGGAGTCGGCGTGGCTGGCCTACAGCGGGAGCAACGACGACATCGACGGTGAGATCACGATTCTCGCGGTGGCCGGGGAGACCTCGCACGGCTCGCTGAAGTGGTTCGTGCGCAACGACCCGTTCCCGGCGGTCGCGCCCTCGCCGGCCTTCCACCGGGAGATCGTGCTGGCCCCCGAGGAGACTCTCACGCTCGCGCACCGGTTCGTCGTCGCCGATGGCGCCTGGTCCAAAGACGCCATCGAGACTTACCTTTCACGGGTGGGCGGGTGAGTCCGGAACTGGGGACGCACGACGCCCCCCTTCCGGGGAGCGTGGGCCTGAGTGCGTTGCGGGTGTATCCCTGGGAAGCCCTCGACGGCCTGTGCGGTGGCTCGCCGCACCTGCATCTGTGCTGTACCGAGGCCTATCTGGTGGTCTCCGGGCACGGCCGGCTGCAGACACTGACGCTGGACGGGTCCGGCGAGCAGCCGCTGGGCGCCGGTGACGTGGTCTGGTTCACCCCCGGCACGATCCACCGCGCGGTCAACGACGGTGACCTCCAGGTGCTCGTGCTGATGCAGAACTCCGGCCTGCCCGAGGCCGGCGACGCCGTGCTCACCTTCCCGCCCCGGTACCTGGCCGACCGGGAGACCTATCTCGAGGCCCGCGACCTGACGGGCCCGGACGGCACCCCCTCCGCCGACCGGGCCCGCCGGCGTCGTGACCTGGCTGTCGAGGGTTTCCGGGAACTGCGGGAGGCGTTCGAGGCCGGTGACCGGCAACCACTGGAGGCGTTCCACGCGTCCTCAAGCCGTCTCGTGCAACCCGTGCTCGACGACTGGCGAGGGATCCTCACCAACGGCGCCGCCGCGTCCGTTGCCCGGACCGCAGCGCAACTGGACGCCCTGGCGGCGGGTGACCACACGTATCTGCGGGAGGCCACGGTGTCGCGCACGGAACGCCCGGAGCCGGTCACGCTCGGTATGTGCGGTTTCCTGAACGCCTACCCCGTCCCGAACCTCTGACATGGATCGCGATCGGGAGGGCCGGGTGACGGCGGCTGAAGGCCCTGACTACCCTGCGGCACAATCAGTGCCATGCGTGACCTCGACAGAAGCTCCGGCGGCGTGGCCCTGGTGACGCTCGCCGACGTGGCCGCCCTCGCGGGGGTCTCGCTGGCCACCGCTTCGCGGGCGCTGAACGGCAGCAAGAACCGGCGGGTGGCCGACGACCTGCGCGAGCGGGTGCTGGAGGCCGCCCGGCGCCTGGACTACGCGCCCAACCCCAATGCCCAGGCGGTGGCCCGCGGCCGCACCGACTCGGTGGGCCTGGTCATGCACGACATCGCCGACCCCTACTTCTCCTCGATCGCCGCCGGGGTGATCAAGGGGGCCGAGGGCCAGGGCCTGGCCGTCACCATCGCGACCACCGGGCGCCGTCCCGGGGCCGAGCTGGAGAGCGTGGCCCGGCTGCGGCGTCAGCGGGCGCGGGCGATCGTGCTGGTCGGCAGCCGCACCGCCGACCAGGTCGCGACCGCGCGCCTGATCGAGGAGTTCGAGGCGTACGTGGAGGCCGGCGGCCGGGTCGCGGCCATCACCCAGCCGGTGCTCCCCGTCGACACGCTGGCCATCGAGAACCGCGCCGGGGCCCAGGCCCTCTCGCAGGCGCTGGTCGAGCTCGGGCACCAGGAGTTCGCGGTGCTCGCGGGCGACCCGGCGATGCTGACCTCGCAGGACCGGCTGGCCGGATTCCGGGACGGGCTGCGCCGTTCCGGCACCCGCCTGGCCCGCGAGAACGTGCTGCGCGCGGCCTTCACCCGGGACGGCGGCTACGAGGCCATGCAGCGCCTGATCGCCCGGGCCCCGGAGGTGTCGTGCGTGTTCGCGGTCAACGACGTGATGGCGGTGGGCGCGATGGCGGCGCTGCGCGAGGCCGGTCTGGTGGCCGGTCGCGACGTGGCGATCGCGGGGTTCGACGACATCGAGACCCTGCGCGACGTCACCCCGGCCCTGAGCACCGTCGGTGTGCCCCTGCAGGAACTGGGGGAGCGAGCGGTGGAACTGGCGCTGCGCGAGCCCGGCACCCCGGTCCAGACCGTGCGGGTCACCGGCCACGTGCAGCTGCGCGAGAGCACCCCCCGCGCCGACGGCCGCACCCTGGCCTCGGCCCTGGCCCGGAACCTCTCGTGATCAGGCGAAGTCTCCCCGGTCTTCCGGAACGCCGGGGACACTTCGCCTGATCACGACGAGGTGGCGTTGCGGGGATCTCGATGACGAGCAGGGTCATGGCGATGGCGGACACCGCCTCGGTGAAGGCCCCGATGCGCCCGGGGTGGAACCGGCGGAAAACGTCGTCCTGGGCCCACTCCACGCGGCGGTCGGTAGCGGTGTCGGCGCGATGCGACCGCCGGATATTCGCTCGCCAGGGACGGCGTGTTCGCCCAGGATGGCTCCCATGACCAGTAGCGACCTCTGGACCCAGGATCAGGCGGAGCACTACGACGACCTCTCGGGGGAGATGTTCTCGGCCGGAAAGATCGACCCGGTCGTGGATTTCCTGGTCGAGAAGGCCGAGGGCGGTCGGGCGCTGGAGTTCGCCAGCGGAACGGGACGGATCGCGGTGCCGCTGGCCCGCCGGGGTGTGCCGGTGGCCGGGATCGAGCTGTCGCCGCCGATGACCGGCAAGCTGCGCGAGAAGATCTCCGCCGCCGAGCTGCCCGTCGTCACCGGGGACATGGCGACCACCCGCGTGGAGGGCGAGTTCTCGCTCGTCTACCTGGTGTTCAACACGATCGGCAATCTGCGTACGCAGGCCGAGCAGGTGCGGTGTTTCGCCAACGCGGCCCGGCACCTGGCGCCGGGTGGGCGGTTCGTGATCGAGGTGCTGGTGCCGCCGCTGCGCCGACTGCCGCCCGGCCAGGTCGGGGTGCCGTTCGAGATCAGCGAGACGCATACCGGTTTCGACACGTTCGATCTGGTCACACAGCAGGCGACCTCGCACCACTTCCATCGCGAGCCCGGCGGCGGTTACCGTTATGGGGACCATCACTTCCGGTACGTGTGGCCCTCCGAGCTCGACCTGATGGCGCAGCTGGCCGGCCTGACGCCGGAACAGCGGCTCCAGGACTGGGACGGCACACCGTTCACCGCCGACAGCGAACGTCATGTGTCGGTGTGGCGTAAGGCCCAGGGGGAGTCGGGATGAGCGGTGCGGATCGAGTGCTGGAGCCAGGCCTGGTCTTCCGCAGACAGGTGGGTGACGGCGCGGTCGTGCTCGTCGACGGCCCGTGGTGACTTCGCCTTCCACAGCAGCTGGGTGGCGGGGCTCCCGGTGGGCACGCCGTCCACGGGCTGCACGGCACGGTGCCACGGCAAGGTGATGTCCGGGTGACGACGGTAGGCCCAGTGCTCGTCGTCCCCGTTTTCGAGGTTGATCTGGAGAACCCACCGACGCGTGAGGTGATCGTGCACCCAGATGTTGTGCAGCAATGGGTCGTCGAGGTGCTGGAACAGAGGACGCACCCGCCCCGACATCGCGGCGAACGGCACCAGGGTGCGGGGCAGCCGGCCGAGCAGGACCGGCAGCAGCGGGCGCAGCGTGCTGACGTCGATGTCACCGTGTTCCCGGCTCACCCGGCCGAGCCGGTGATCGATCGCGTAACCGCCGGAGAGCTACCAGCGAACGGACAGGGTGCCGAAGAGCGCCTGTACCTGGGGGATGGTCAGCGGGGCCTTGGGGCCGTGGACATCGGGCTGCTCCATGGCGTCATGATGCTGCACGCGCCGGTGGTCCGGCGCCGGCTCGTCTGCCCGCCGCCTCGGGACCTGCGCCGGGGTGTCGCGCACGGGCTGGGAAACTGGCGGCGTGACGACGAGAACGACCCAGCTCTGGCTGCTGGACGACGACCTGCGCGCGTTCGGTTCCCGGGTGCGGGACGCCCTGCCGGGCGCCTGGTGGATGTGCAGCCCGGCTGGCCCACGGGGCCTGTTGCAGGTGCACGCGCACGCCGCGGCCGACGAGGCCATGACGTGTGGCAGCGGGGTGCAGAGCTTTCTGCCGCTGCCCGCCGGGGCGCAGCCGCCCGACGGCGCGCTGGTCGGGGCCGGCGTCACCTCTGAGCCCGGTCTGGGGGTGGCGGCCCTGGTTCAGGTGCAGGCCACCCGGCACGAGCCGGGTGGCCCCTTCACCGGCGAGACCCTGCACGCGGGCCGCCTGGTGGTGCGCTGGAACGCGTCGGCGGTGCTCGACGCCCAGATCGAGGAGATCTGGCGTGCGCTGACGTCGGTCACGCAGCCGCACGGGAGCGGCCGGATCGGCCCGGCGGCGGCCGAACTGGCCCGGCGGCCGGGGGTTCTGCTGGCGGGCGCCTGAACGAATCCTCAGCCGGCGACGCGCGCCGCTACCTCCGGCAGCGGCAATCCGCGGGACGCCTCGGTGCGGGCGGCCGGGCCGGACCGGTCCCGAAGCCTCGACGAGCTGGGCGAGGATTCGGTCGCGATCGGCCCGGACGGCCGGGACGAGGTGGGCGCGGTCCCGCCCGAGTCCACCGAGATGCCCGCCGGAGTCGTCATGCCGTCAGGGCATCTCGTTCAGTTCTGCCGTTCGGAGCTGGTCGAAGGCCGCGCGCAGGTACTGGGGGAGGGTCAGGGGCGCGGGCCGGGGCTGGGACAGCAGTTCGGTGATGAACAGCGGGGCGTGCTGCGCGACCTGGGCCGGGGTGTAGCGGCGCGGCTTGGTCTCGTCCTCGTCCTCCTGCAGACCCAGCGCACCGGTGAGCACCACGATCAGCGCGTTCACGTCGATCGTCGGGTACCAGGTGAAGGCCCGGCGGGCGCAGCTGCGGATCAGCTCGAGCAGATCGTCCGAGGCCAGCCCGTCCGGGTTCAGGTGCTCCAGCAGGTCACGCACCACGTTGCCCAGCACCAGCCGCACCTGCTCCGGTTCGCACAGCGCGAGCCGGGCGGTGGCCTCCTCGAAGGCGATGACGTCACCGGCCAGCGCCGCGTCCACCGCCTCGATCGTGGTGCGGGCGATGGTGCGCGCGGCGGCCGGCAGGTCGTTCAGCGGTTCCAGCGGTTCCAGGGGAGGCACGGCGCAGAATCTAGCAACGGTGACGCGCCGGGCGCGCCGCCAGCAGCTCCTGGGCCCGCGTCTGCTCACCGTCCTGCACCAGACAGTGGATCAGCGTGTCCTGGAACACCTCCCGCTGGGCCGCCGATCCGGCGTAGTGGTCGAGCTGGGGGTAGAGGTCTTCCAGGATCGGCCAGGCGTCGGACCAGCGTTCCTCCACCACCGCCGTGAGCGCCTCGCAGGCCGCCACGACGAGCGTGTGCATCGACGACTCGGACGAGCCGAGGGCGTGCAACCGCAGTTCGTCGAGCCCCTTCACATCGTCGTTCGCGGTCAGCGCGATCGCGGCGTACAGCGCGATGAACGGCGTCTGCGGGGTCTTGAGCAGGCCCTCGCCGATCGCCTCCAGCACCGGCCCGGCCGGCGGCGGCCGGTCGCCGACCAGACGCCAGCGCCACAGCAGCGAGGCCGAGTCGATCAGGGCCCGGACGCCGGTCACGGCCGGCGGCGCCAGGTGCGCCCGGTAGCGGCGGCGCACCGCGTCCAGATCGCCCAGCGCCAGCTCGTGCAGGGCGGCGTGCCAGGCGAAGTGCGCCCGGTACCCGGCCGAGCGCCCGGTCTCCCCGACCCAATGGTCCAGCCAGACGCGTCCCTCGTCGTGCTGTCCGGTCTCGTACATCACGTGGGTCTGGGCGTGCACCGCGTGCCCGGACGAGGGCTCACAGGCCAGCGCGCTCTCGGCCAGCAGCGCGGCCTCCTCGAACCGGGACTGTTCCTGCCGGGTGAAGGCCAGCAGCGAGATGTACCACCAGTGATCGCCGTAGGCCGGGGCCAGGCCCTCGACCAGCGCCCAGGTCTCCTGCTGCAGGTCGGTGACACCGGAGAAGGCGATCGTGGGCACCGCGGCCGAGACCGCGAGCACGTCGCGCGGGTAGGCGGCGATGTGCGCGATCAGGGCCTGGGCCCCGGAGCGGCGCACGTCACGCACGCGCCGCTCGATCACGTCGACGAAGCTGCGCTCGCGGTCGTCGCCCTTGAGTGCCACGGCGCGCTGGGCGGCGGCCAGGGAGGCGGTGACGTCGGCGTGGGCGCCCGCCTCGTGGCCGAGCATGGCCAGGGCGGCGTGGGCCAGGGCGAAGTCCGGGTCGTGCTCGGTGGCCTCACGCAGCAGGTCCTCCGCGCCGGCCTCCAGCCGCATGACGCGCTCCAGCCCGGCGTTGAAGCTGGCCGCGGCCTCGGCGGTGGTGGACAGCGGCAGGCCCAGCAGGTCGCGGGGCCGGGCCACCGGGTGGTGACCGCTGACCAGGCGGCCGTCGGCCAGGCGCCGGGGGAGCGGGGCCAGGGTGTCGAGCAGCGTGGTGGCCAGGGCGAGCGCCTGGGTGCGGATCTCGGGAACGGCCGTGGTCTCCCAGAGTTCACCGCGGCGCAGGGCGCCGAGGGTCCACAGCGGGGCCTCCGGGCTGCCGGCCGAGTCGATGAGGCGCCCGTTGACCGTGCGCAGGCCCATGCCACCGGTGGCGACGGTGGCCGAGGCGACGCCGTGCACCGGGGCGAGCAGGTCGTTCAGCAGCGGGTTGCCGAGCTCGCGGATGTCCGTGCGGGGGCCGGTGCAGTTGACCACCCAGCCGACGTCCCGGGTGGAGCCGTCGGTCAGGGTGACGTGCAGGCCGCCGCGGGGCAGGGGCTCGGCGCCGGCGACCGTGGCGCCGGAGTGCAGGTGCAGCCGGCCGGCGGCCCGCAGGGCGTTGAGCTTGTCCGAGCTGGACAGCGGCATGCGGTGGCGCAGCACGTTCCAGTAGCCGGAGTCCTCGCGCAGGAAGGTGAGGCGGTCCTCGTCACTCATCCGGCTCCACAGGTGCGAGACCTGCACCCGCAGACCGTCCAGGGCCGGGCGCCAGTCGCCGCCGGCCCGGACCACCTCGGTGAAGTGCCGCCGGACCTGCTTGCGTAGTTCCTCGATCGAGGTGTCCCAGTCCGAGACATCGGGGATCGTGGGGAGTTTCGGGCCACGCGCGTGGGTGCGGGGCAGGCGGCCGCTGCGCGAGAGGGCGTGCAGCACCCGGTCGTCGCGACCGGCGTCCTCACCACTGAGCGAGAGCGCGACGTCGACCATCGTCAGCCCGGCCCCGACCATCAGGACGGACGCGGGCCCGCTGCGGTCGCGGCGGATCACGTCCAGGGCCCCGGGGGCCCACGGGCTGGGGACGAAGAACGCCGACTCGCGCAGACTCTCGGGGGCCCAGTCCCAGCCCGCGGCGGGCAGGCCGGTCGCGACCACGACTGCGTCGGCGGCGAACGCACCGCCGGCCGCGGTGGTGACGACGGCTCCGGCGCCGGACCGGCGCACTGTCACGGCCTGCTGCTGCACGTGTCGCAGGGTGACGAAGTCGCCTGCGGCGTGCAGCGATTCAGTCAGCAGCAGCCGCACGTACCGGGAGAACTCGCGTCGCGAGGTGAAGTCGTACGGGTGGGTGGGCTGGCCGTCGTAGTCGGCCGCGCGCCAGGCCACGAAGTGCCCGGGCTCTTCGGGCAGGGCGCTCATGCCGCTGGCCGGGACGTTGAGCAGGTGCCGGTCCTCCGGCGTGCCGAACGCCACGCCGCGGCCGAGCAGATCGCTGGGCTCGAGCACCACGAGGTCGATCCCGGTGGACCGGCGCGCGGCCAGGCGGGCCAGGTGGAGGGTGACGAGCGTGCCCGCCACGCCTCCGCCCACGATCAGGATGGTCGGTCGTGCAGCCCGGTCGGCCGGCATGTCCTGCTCCTTGGTGTCGCCGGTAAAGCTGAGTTTCTAGACTAACAAGATCGAGTTTGTCGGGTGCTGTGAAGTGTGGTGCACCGCTGGGCGAACCGTAGAGGGTGCGGACGAGACCTCGCCACCGGGCCTTTCCCCTGGCCAAGCGGGAGTTGGGGCATGCCCAAGCAGGTCTAGGGCAGCAGTCGTTCCCGGAGGAGGGCGGCGACCCCGTCGACCTGCTCGCTGAGGTAGAAGTGCCCGCCCGGGAACACCTTCACCTCACAGCCGGTCGTGGTGTGCCCGGCCCAGCCCGCCACTTCGTCCAGGGGAGTACGGGGATCGGCGTCACCCGTGAGCACCGTGACCGGGCAGTCCACGCAGTCCTGAGGTGAGGCCCGGTACAGCTCGATCGCCTCGTAGTCGGCCCGCAGGGCCGGCAGCGCCAGGCGCATCAGCTCCTCGTCCTGCAGCACCAGGGACGCGGTGCCGTTCAGGCTCCGGATCTCGGCGAGCACGCCCGCGTCGTCCTTCCGGTGCACCGTCCCGCCCCCGGAGACCGACGGCGCCCGCCGCCCCGACGCGAACAACCGCGCGGGCACGCGTCCTGTGCTCGACAGCCGCCGGGCCACCTCGAAAGCCACCGCCGACCCCATGCTGTGCCCGAACAGGCTCAGGGGCACCTCGCCGGGCAGGGCGCCCACCGCCTCGGCCACCCGGTCGGCCAGCTCCCTCAGGTCGCGCACCGGCGTCTCGGCGCTGCGGTCCTGACGACCCGGGTACTGCACGGCCACCACGTCGATCCCGGCCGGGGCCAGAGCCCGCGTCAGCGGCAGGTAGAACGACGCCGAGCCGCCCGCGTGCGGAAGGCACACCAGTCGGGCCACGACCGGTACCCCCGCCGCCGACGGCGTGCGGAAACGCCGGCACCACAGGTCCACAGATTGCCGCATACCACTCCTTCGACGGAAAACGATCGAGATCATCTATGGAGCAGGCGGCGACAAACATCAAGTCCCGTCCGTACCGCGTCGATAGCTTGCGACGGTGGTGGAGAGGGGGAACATGCGCGCGGTGCGATGGATGTGTGGTGTCGTCGTGACCGCACTGCTCGTCTACTGCGTCCTGGTCGCGCTCAGCGAGTCGGGTGTGCTGACCCTGAACCAGCTCGTCGTCGTCGGCCTTCCGCAGCTCGTCTTCGCCGGTTCGGCCGTGACCTGCGGGCTGCGCGCCACCCGGGTGCCTGCCGACCGGCGGGCCTGGGCACTGATCGCTGCCGGGATGGCCAGCTACGCCCTCGGCAGCCTGCTCTGGCAGCTGGTGTACGACGGGCGCGACGACGTGCCCTACCCCGGTCCGGCCGACGCCCTCTGGCTGGCCCTGGCGCCGCTGTCGGTGGCCGCGATCTGGCTGATGCTGCGTGCCCGCATCCACCGGCGCAGCAGCTTCCTGCTCGACGGCGCGATCGCCGGCCTGGGACTGGCCTCGGTCGGGTCGCTGATGCTCTTCCCCCGGATCACCGACGCTGCCGTCGAGGGATCGCTGGCCGAGATCGTCACCAATTTCGCCTACCCCGTCGTCGACCTCGGTCTGGCCGCCGCCGCGGTGGGGGCCATGGCCGCGCTCGGCGCCTGGCGACAGCCCGGCTGGGTCCTGCTCGTCACCGGGTTCCTCGCGTTCACCGTGGCCGACTCCTGGTACCTGGTGCTGGTGATCGACGGCACCTTCGAGCACGGCGGCTGGAACGACGCCTCGTACCTGGTCGCCGACGCCCTCATCGCCCTGGCCGCCCTGCGCCCGGAGGAGACCGGCCCACCGCGCATCAGCAGCACGGTGAACAACCGCGAGTTCCTCGCGCCGCTGCTGTTCAGCCTGCCGCCGCTGGCCGTGCTGGTCCTGGGATCGCTCTCCACCAGCCCCCTGGCCATCGTGCTGGCCATCGGGGCGCTGGGCGCGCTCGCGGTGCGCACGGCGCTGACCATGCGCGAGGTCGTGGCCCTGTCCGACATGCGCCGCGTGGCCGGTACCGACAGCCTGACCGGACTGCCCAACCGGCGCGCGTTCTACGACCTCCTGGAGCGAAAGACCACCGGCACCGGCGCTGTGCTGATCATCGACCTGGACCGGTTCAAGGAGATCAACGACGCCCTCGGCCACCAGGTCGGCGACGAGCTGCTGCGGGAGGTCGCGACCCGGTTCGCCGCCCGGGTGCCGGAACCGGGGGTGATCGCCCGCCTCGGCGGCGACGAGTTCGCCGTGCACCTGCCCCTGACCTCCCGGGACGAGGCGGCCCGCACGGCCGCCGGGCTGATCGCCGCGCTCGAGGAACCGTTCACCGTGGGCGGCACCCTGCTGCACGTGGGCGGCAGCATCGGCATCACCTCGCTGCTCCCGGGTACCCAGGTGGGCCGCGCCCTGGCCCAGGCCGACATGGCGATGTACCGGGCCAAGACCGCCCGCACCGGATTCGAGACGTACGACGACGCCGAGCACAGCAGTGCCTGGGACCGTCTGGCCACCATCGAGGCGTTACGGCTCGCGTTCGACCGTCATCAACTGAGCCTGGCCTTCCAGCCGATCGTGGACGCGCGCACGCGCCAGATCCGGTCGGTCGAGGCTCTGGTGCGGTGGACGCACCCGGAGCGCGGTTTCGTGCCGCCGGACGTGTTCCTGCCGCTGGCCGAACACGCCGGGCTGATGCCCCAGATCACCAGCATCGTGCTGGATCTGGCCTTCGACGAGGCGGACGCGCTGCGCCGCCTGGGCTACAACATCGCGGTCTCGGTGAACCTCTCGGCCAGCGACCTGATGAACGGCTCGCTGGAGCACGAACTGGCCCAGCGCCTGGCCCGGCGCAGCCTGCCCGCCTCCGCCATCAAGATCGAGATCACCGAGTCGCTGCTGGTCGACAGCCACGGCCGGGCCGGTGATTTCCTGCTCGCCGTGCGCGATCTGGGGTTCGAGCTGCTGGTCGACGACTTCGGCACCGGCTACTCCAGCATGGCCTACCTGCACGACCTGCCGGTGGCCACGCTGAAGATCGACCGGGCCTTCACCAGTCGCCTCAGCACCGACGCCCGCACCGGCATCATCGTCGCCAGCACCATCGACATGGCGCACCGGCTCGGGCTTTCCGTGGTCGCCGAGGGGGTCGAGACGGAGGAGGAGATGACCTGGCTGCAGGCCGGTGACTGCGACCTGATCCAGGGCTACCTGATCGCCAAACCGCTCGCGGCCGTGGCCCTGCACGCCTGGCTGGCCGACCAGCGCGTGCCCCGCGAGGAGAAGGTCTAGCCTCTTCAGGCCCCGGTGCCGGACTGTACGAAGACCCGCACCAGCTCGATCTGCAGGGCCTTGAGCTCCTGGGACGAGGGGCGGGAGTCCTGGATGTCGAACCCGACCCGGTACGAGCTGCCGGCCGAGTACACCTCGAGTTCCCCGGCCTCGTTCACGAGCGCGGGCTCGCCCAGGCCCTTCACGCGCTGCGCCCGGCCGCTCTTCACCGCCGCGGCCGCGTACGTGCGGAAGGTCGTGGCCGGCAGGTCCCGCGTCTCCGACAGGCTCAGCAGCGTGCCGGCCGGCACCTTGCCCGAACCGGAGATCTTCCACCAGCACACGTCGCCACCGAACGCGGCCGGGTCGGGGTCGTACCCGACCACGCCACCGGTCACCGTGGAGATCTGGTCGAACGACATCAGCGCGCACTGCCGGGTGCTCTCGGCGATGTCGGTCACCGCGTCGACAGCCAGTGGGCTCGCCGACAGCGTCGATTCCGGGCTCAGCACCGCCGCGACCGCACTGGTCGCCTCGGCGTCGTCCAGGCCCCGGGTGGCCAGCAGGCCGACCCCGAGAAGACCGGTCACCCCGAGGAGTGCGACGAGTGACTTTCCGACGTGCGGGGCCATGGATTTCCCTCGATCTCGGTGGGCGGCGGGGACATTTCGTCACACTTACGCCCGCGCGCGCAAATCGCCCGCCGGGTTCGGGAATATGCTCTCCCCCTGGTCACCGCCCGGTCACGGGGAGCGAGCCGTCAAGATCCTGTGAAAGTTCCCGTCCGGCCGGGTGACGTTCCTCGCGACACCGATCGGGTGCGAGTCCCCTCGCCGTAGGGGTGGGGTACGGGATGCTGTGCGCACGACTGGGCCCCCGTGCCCACCCGGATCACGAGTGAGGGAGTTCGATGGCAGGCGGTCTGGCGGCACTTCTCGACGACATCGCCGTACTGGCGAAGGCAGCCGCCGCGTCGGTGGACGACGTGGCCGCGGCCGCAGGACGAGCCAGTACGAAGGCAGCGGGAGTCGTCATCGACGACACGGCCGTCACCCCGCGCTACGTGCACGGGTTCACCCCCGACCGCGAACTGCCCATCGTGTGGAAGATTGCGCTGGGCTCACTGCGCAACAAGATTCTCTTCATCCTCCCGGCTGCCCTGCTGCTGAGTCAGTTCGCCGAATGGGCGCTCACGCCGATCCTGATGTGCGGTGGCGTGTACCTGGCCTTCGAGGGCGCCGAGAAGGTCTACGAGATGTTCGGCGGTCACGGCGACCACCAGCCCGAGAAGACCGCGGCCGCCCTCGGGCCGGACGCTGAGAAGGCGATGGTGAAGGGCGCGATCACCACCGACTTCATCCTCTCCGCCGAGATCATGGTGATCTCCCTCAACGAGGTCACCGACGAGCCGTTCGTCTCCCGCGCGATCATCCTGGCTTTCGTCGCGCTGGTCGTCACCGTCGTCGTCTACGGCCTGGTCGGCCTGATCGTGAAGGTCGACGACGTCGGCCTGAAGCTGATCGAGTCCGGTCCGGGCGCACGCGCCTCCCTGGGCCGCGGCCTCGTCGCCGCCATGCCCAAGGTGCTGTCGGTGCTCTCGACCGTCGGCATTGCGGCCATGCTCTGGGTGGGCGGCCACATCCTGCTCGTCGGCGTCGACGAACTCGGCTGGCACGGCCCCTACGAACTGGTGCACCACCTCGAGGAGAGCGTGCACGACGTCGGCGGGGTCGGCGGCGTACTGGCCTGGTGCGTCAACACGCTCTGCTCGGCCCTCATCGGCCTGGTCGTCGGCGCAGTCGTCGTGACGATCATGCACTTCGTGCCGAAGAAGAAAGCCACGGCCGAGCACTGAGCCCCAGACATCGCGAGCCCCAGACATCGCGAGCCCCAGACATCGCGAGCCCCAGACATCGCGAGCACCGGACCTGCGGTGACCTCTCGACGGTGACTCTTCAGCAGTGGACGCGTGGCCCGGGTTCGATTCCGGGCCACGCGTCTTGCGTTTTGCCGGCACCCGGAGCCGGCGGGCGGCTCCCCTCGATCGAGTACAAAAGGTACACGTGGTACCGGATGTACCATGTGTACACATCGCGATCCTGTCCATCTGTAGGTACCGGCCCTCCGAGACACACCACTCCCCGGACCTGGAGCGGTGACCGCGAAAACCCGAGCCGAGCCGAGCCGAGCCGAGCCGAGCCGAGCCGAGCCGAGCCG
>NZ_JAJOMA010000004.1 GCF_021129235.1 Kineosporia mesophila | reverse complement strand
CGGGGCGCCCGGATCGATCGGGCCGGTCGACACCGAAACCGCCGGCGGGCAGCGCCGTCAGGTCGTTGCGGCCCGTCGGCTCGCCGCTGTTGGCCCCGAGAAGCGTCATGGTGTCCCCCTGCTGGCGCCGGATCTGCCTCAGCGGGCCCCTGCGGCACTCCTCACCCGGACGGGTGAACGCTGATGGCTCTGCTTCGGCAGGGAAGGGGAACGCCTTGAAGTCTGGAGCAGTCCTGGAGCCGGTACCGGTCGGCCGATCGGGCCGACTACCCTGATGAGGTGCACCAGGCCCTGATCAAGTACACCGTCATGCGGCTGGCGATCTTCGTGGTCGTCCTGATCGTGCTCGACCTCTTCATGGATCCGAGCGTGGTCTGGATCGCGCTGGCCGCCGGGATCTCGCTGGCGCTGTCGTACCTGCTGCTGAGCCGACCGCGCGAACAGCTCACCGAGGCCATCGTCGAGCGCACGCAGAGGCGGCTGGACACCAAGCACGAGGGCCTGGACCGCTCCGACGCCGAGATCGAGGACGAGGCGGACGAGGCGGCCCGGGCGCGCGGCGAACAGCCCTGAAAAGCTAGAGGGCCAGCCCGACCGCGATCAGCAGCGCCCAGACCAGACCGAGCCGGCCCGTGTCCTTCAGCGCCGGGATCAGGCCGCGGCCCGTCTCGCCGGTGGTCACGCAGTTCACCGGCCCCCGGGCCAGCGGCAGCGCGAGCAGCGCGATCGTGGTCCACGGGTGCCAGGGCGCGATCACCACGGTGAGCACGAACGGCGTCGCGACCAGGAACACGTACAGCACCCGGGTGCTGGCGTCACCGAGACGCACCGCCAGGGTGTTCTTGCCCGTCACCGAGTCGGTCGGGATGTCGCGCAGGTTGTTCGCCACCAGCACCGCGCAGGCCAGTGAGCCCATGCCCGCGGCCGCGGCGACACCGGAGGGCGACAGGGTGCCGACCTGGGTGTACATCGTGCCGAGAACCGCGACCAGGCCGAAGAACACGAAGACCGCGACCTCGCCCAGGCCGGAGTAGCCGTAGGGGTGCTTGCCGCCGGTGTAGTACCAGGCCGCGAGCACGCAGATCACGCCGATCGCGAGCATCCAGTACTGCCCGGCCAGCACCACGAGCAGCAGCCCGGCCACGCCCGCGAGGCCGAAGCAGGCGAACGCGGCCGTCTTGACCTGCCCGGGGGCGGCGGCGCGGGACCCGGTCAGCCGGAACGGCCCGACCCGGTTGTCGTCGGTGCCGCGGATACCGTCGGAGTAGTCGTTGGCGTAGTTCACGCCGACCTGGAGGGCCAGCGAGACGATCAGCGCCAGCAGGGCCTCGAACAACTCCAGCGCGCCCCAGCCGAGGTCCTGGCCGATCGCCGCGCCGGTACCGATGAGCACGGGGGCCACCGCGAGCGGGAGGGTGCGCAGCCGCGCGCCCTCGACCCATTGGGCTGTGGTGGCCATGCTCAGTTTCCTTCCGGAGACCCGGGCGCGGGGGTGCCCGAGAGGATCGTCGTGATCGCCGCGCGGTCGGGCTTGCCCGGCCCGCGCAGGGGGAGGCGCTCCAGCACCGTCAGCTGCCGGGGCGCCGACCGGGCGGACAGTTCGTGCGTGACCCGTGCCCGGACCTCGGCAAGGGTAGGGGCTTGAGCGCCGGGCGTGAGCACGAGTGCCGCGCCCACCCGCTGGCCCCACTCCGGATCGGGCACTCCGACCACCACCGCCTCGGCCACCCCGGGGAGGCGTTGCAGCACGTCCTCCACCGGGCCGGGGGCGATGTTGACCCCGCCGCTGATGATCACCGCGTCCAGCCGGCCGCCGATCCGCAGCCGGCCGTCGGCCCAGGAACCGTGGTCGCTGGTGGCGAACACGTCCTCGCGGAAGGGAGCGCCCAGGTAGCCGCGGGCCAGGGTCGGGCCACTGATCCGGATCCGGCCGGTGCCCTCGTCCAGGGTGATTTCGACCCCGTCGAGCGGCACCCCGTCGTAGACGCAGCCGCCCGCGGTCTCGCTCATGCCGTAGGTGGTGATCAGCCGGGCCCCGGCGTCCGCGGCCCGGGCCAGCAGGGTCTCGCCGACGGCCGAGCCGCCGACCAGGACCGCGTCGTAACGGCCCAGGGCCCGCGTGGCCGCCGGGTCGTCGAGGATGCGGGTGATCTGGGTCGGCACCAGCGAGGTGTAGAGCCGGCGGCCCCTCAGCCGGGCGGTGGCCTCGGTGAATCCCGCCGGGGTGAAACCGCCGCCGAGATCCATCACCCCCGGCGTGGTGCCGGCGACCAGTGAGCGCACCAGCACCTGGAGACCGGCGATGTGCTGGGCGGGCAGGGCCAGCAGCCACTGCCCCCCGCCGCCGAGCCGGTCGTGGGTGGCCGAGGCGGAGGCGAAGAGGGCGGATGCGGAGAGCAACACCCGCTTGGGGACGCCGGTGGAACCGGACGTGCGCACGGAGACGGCCGTCGGGTCGGCGGGGTCGTCGTCGGGACCCTCGAGCGGCACCGGTTCCTCGACGAGATCCAGGACGCCCGGGGGTGCCGAATCGGGACGTTGCGTGGATTTAAGGTGACTTTGCGGAACTTCGTCGCTGAGGGCAAGGGCGGGTCCACTGCCCGAAAGCGCCTCCCGAAGGGTCGGCAGGACCCCCAGAATTCGGTCGTCCGCGCAGGTCAGCCGGGTTTCGAGGGTGCGTGTGGAAGGCCCGGGAGTCACCGCCCCAGCGTAAGCGGTGAGCGGTTCGGCCAGCGCGGCAGGTTCCCCAGACGGTCAGTAAGTGGCAGGCTGATGCTCGTGCATTCCGTGGAACAGGCGCTGGCAGCTATCGGCCGCGCCGAACCCGAGGTGGCCGAGGACGCTCGGGCGGCTTGGGAATCGCTGACCGGGGGTGACGGCCCCGAATCGGTGACGCAGTGGCGGCTCCAGCAATTCTGCTGGGACGAACTGAACCGGGCCTGGATGTCGGACGGTCAGGGCCGGTGGCGGGTCGCCACGGCGCTCTCCGCGCTGCTCGACGGCCTGGGCATGCAGCGCTACGCCGGTATCGCGCGCAGCGACACCACGCGTCAGATTCTCTTCACCGGCGACCAGGCTCCCGACCGGGGCCGCACCGTGGTGCGCCGGGCGATGCAGCGCTCGGGCATCGAGCCGCCCGACACCGAGCTGCTCACCTGGGGCGCGATCATGGGCACGGCCGAGGCGCAGGCCCGCGAGGCGGTGGCCGACCGGCTGGAACTGGCCGTCGCGGTCGGCGACCTCCAGCCCGGCACCCGCGGCTGGCGGGACCTCCAGGCCGAGATCACCCTCAACGTGCTGCTGTCGCCGCGCATGGACCTGTCCGGTGAGGCGCTCTACGACCAGATCCTCGACGAGCGCCTCGACGACTGGATCCGGGGCCCGCGCTCGACCACCCGCGGCGGCCTGCTCGCCCCGCTGGAGACCAGCCTGCGCGAGAACGTCGACCCGGGCATGGCCGCGCCCGCCCGGGCCCTGCTGCGCCCCCTCGACTGGCTGCTCACCGAGATCGGCGACGGCCTGGCCCTGACCGCGGCCGGCTACCTGCCGCCGCGCACGGTCTCCCGCGCCCTCGACGAACTGGGCTGGCGCGACGAGCTGATCGGCCCCGCCAACCGTGAGGTCGACGCCTACCCGGTGCTCGTGCTGCGCGAGACCGCCCAGCGCCTGGGCCTGTGCCGGCGCCGCGCCTCCCGTCTCACCCTGACCCCGAGCGGCCGGGCCGCGCTCGCCGACGGGCGCACGCTGTGGCAGGCCGTGGCCGCCGGTCTGGTCGGCCCCGAGCACTCCGCCCTGGCCGTGGCCTGGGAGGTGGTGCTGGCCGTGCTCGCCCCGGGCGACGTGGTCGGCGAGGAAGACGTCCGCACCCTGGTGCAGGCCGTCATCACCGAGTCGGGCTGGCGGGTGGCCGGGCGCCGCACGCCGAGCGAGTCCGACACCAGCGCGCTGTTCTTCGCGGTGCTGCGGGAGCTGCGCTGGATGGAGCTCGTCGAGGAGTCCGGGGCGCTGCTCGACCGGCAGCTGCGGGCCCGCGCGGGCGCGGCCGACCTGTTCCGGGCCGCGCTGCGGCACCGGGTGCTGCACCGCGACATCGTCCCCTTCTAGGGTCTGCCCTACCTGACCACGCCCGAGCACACCCGGGCTTCGAACCGGCCGACGTGGAGAACGGCGGCAGCGACCGGTTGATCGACGGCCTGTTCGGCTGGGGCCCCGACGCGCTCGAGCGTGTGCGGCAGCACCGCGAGGCCGGGGCCGACCACGTCTGCGTGCAGCCGATCCCGGCTCCGGGGCGGCACGCCCTGGACGACCTGAAAATCATCGCCCGGGAACTGCTCTGATCAATAATTGAGGACGCGGTTGGGCACCCATGGGTGCCCAACCGCGTCCTCAATTGTCGGGGTCTTCCTTCTCGGGCTTCTCGGACTCCTCGTCGGGCCGGGTCAGGGTGCGCTTGCGCTGCGCCCGGGCCAGACCGGCGATGAAGTCCGGGTCGTCGTCGGGCCCGACCGGGTACTGGGTCATGCCCTCGGCGGCCCATCCGGTGCCGGAGGGATGGCCCGGGGCGTGCTCGTGGCGGCCCCGCCGCGGTCCGGTAGCCAGCAGCCAGAGCACGGCGCCGAAGAGCGGTACCACGATGATCACGGCAACCCATTGGCCCCGGGTCAGGCGGTACAGCTCGTCGGGCGGCGTCTGCAGCACATCGAACACCGAATACACGATCAGGCCGATGTAGAGCAGCGCGGGCAAGGTGGTCAGCAGCACGACTCCGCTCCCCCTTCTGTCGGTGTCCCCAAGCCTGCCACGTTCTTCGCTCGTTGTGACCGGGCTCAGGCTGAGAGTAGGTCCCGAATCCGCAGGGAGCAGCGCGACGGGAGCCGCAGTTCCGGAGATTCAGTAGTAGTAGGGGTACGGGCTCCAGTCGGGTTCGCGCTTCTGGAGGAACGAGTCGCGCCCCTCGACCGCCTCGTCCGTCATGTAGGCCAGCCGCGTCGCCTCACCGGCGAACACCTGCTGACCCATCAGCCCGTCGTCGGTCAGGTTGAACGCGAACTTCAGCATGCGCTGCGCGGTCGGGCTCTTGCCGTTGATCTCGGCGGCCATCCGCAGCGCCGCGTTCTCCAGCTCGGCGTGGTCGGCCACCTCGTTGACGGCGCCCATCCGCTGCATGGTCTCGGCGTCGTAGGCCCGGCCCAGGAAGAAGATCTCCCGGGCGTTCTTCTGACCCACCATCTTCGCCAGGTAGGCGGATCCGTAACCGGCGTCGAAAGACCCGACGTCCGCGTCCGTCTGCTTGAACCGCGCGTGCTGACGGCTGGCGATGGTCAGGTCGCAGACCACGTGCAGGCTGTGCCCGCCCCCGGCGGCCCAGCCGTTCACCACGGCGATCACCACCTTGGGCATGGTGCGGATCAGCCGCTGCACCTCCAGGATGTGCAGCCGGCCACCCTCCACCTTCGTCCGGGCGGAGTCCACGGTCTCGGCGGTCTCGCCCTCCGCGTACTGGTACCCCGAGCGGCCGCGGATGCGCTGGTCGCCGCCGGAGCAGAAGGCCCAGCCGCCGTCCTTCGCGCTCGGGCCGTTGCCGGTGAGCAGCACGGTACCCACGTCAGGGGTGCGCCGGGCGTGGTCGAGGGCCTGGTAGAGCTCGTCCACGGTGTGCGGGCGGAAGGCGTTGCGGACCTCGGGCCGGTGGAAGGCGATACGCACCGTCCGGCCGGCCGGACCCGATCGGGTACATCTGTGATAGGTGATGTCGGTAAAGTCGTATTCGGGAACGGACTCCCACGACTGCGGATCGAAGATCTCGGAAACGGTCTGATCGGCATCGTGGGAACTCGTCACCCGACCGAGAATAGGCCGACCGGCTTCGCGCACCGGCTCGGCCCCCGCATGGCGAGCCCCAGGGCGGGGGTGGTGACGAAGTGGTCCGCGAACCACGGATGAGGTTCACCCTCCGTGGGCAGGATGCGGTCTGGTACTACCAGCACCGCTCCCACAGCCATGTCCTCGTCGACCCCGACGCCGCGAGCCGTTCCCCGGTGCCCGGATTCCTCCGGCCGGTCGAGCTCTGGGCGGCCCCGCAGTGGGCGCAGCCTCCGGTGGCCCCGGTGGTGCGCTACGCGCAGCTCTTCGGCTCGCTGGTCTCCCTGGAGTCGCTCGAGGCCCTGGACAGCGACTTCGACAGCGACTTCGCGTCCGGCCCGGCGGCCGGGCCCGGCCCGGTGATCGACCGCAGCCGGGTGGTCGACTTCGTGGCCGACCCGCAGTTCCGGCCCGGGGCCCTGGGTACCTTGATGGACGCGGTGGCGGCGGCCGCCGCCGGTGGCCCTCCGGCGGTGCTCGCCGCACCCAGCATCGACACCGGTGCCCGGTGGATCGGCCTGGTCAGTTTCCTCGTCCCGCCCTCGGTGGGCATGCGGCTGTCGTTCTCCACCTTCGAGCGGCTCACCGACGTGCTGGCCCGCGCCAGCGCCGAGGCCGGGGGCGAGGGCGACCTGATCTCGGCCGCGTTGCAGGAGGACGACCCCGAGGGCTGGCGCACACCGGTACTCAGCGTGGTGCTCGAGGCCGACCTGGACTCGCCCCGCACCCTGCCCCGCGGCGACGACCTGCCCGTCGTCATCGTCGACCCGCGCGTGGAGGCCACCGTCGTGGCCGCCGGCAACCAGGTCTACCGCCGTACCCATCTGGGTCAGCGCGTGCGGGTCACCGACTGGTCCCGCCTGGCGCTCGACGCGGTCGGGGAGGAGCCCGGGGCGCTGGAGCGATGTCTGCGCCGCATCGACGAGATCGCGATGACCACCCCACCCTCGGGGCCCCGCGGTCACGGATGGCCGGGCCAGGACTTCACCAACGCCGCCTGGTTCCTCGCCGCCGCCGTCGCGCTCACCCCGGGGCTGCCGCTGGCCCTGCCCACGGCCACCCGCATCATCCTGCGCGACACCCCGACCGGCCTGCAGCTGTCCGACGATCTCGCCGCCGCGCTGGCCTCGCTGGTCGCGGCCACGGTCGACAACGCCGCCCAGGCCTGGGACCGGCTGGTCTCGGCCCGCGAGGCCGACCCACCGCGCCCCGCCCTGGTGCAGGCGGCCTTCGAGAGCTACCTCTACCTCGCCCTCGACGACGACGACTGGTTCCTCCAGCACCCGCCGCCGCTGCCCGCGACCATCCGTTTCGACCCGGGCCTGGCCACCCGGCTGCGCTCGCCGCTGGCCAAGCTGACTGACCGGCTGGCCCGCCCGGCCGGCGAGGGCGAGGCCGGCGTCCGGCACGGCGTGCTGCTGCTGCGCGCCATCGACTTCGCCCATCGCGCCGCGCGACTCGTGCACGGGCCGGATCTCGCCGCGGCCGGGCTGGAACTGCTGGCCGACCGCGCCGCGCGCCTGCTCACCGAGGACGGCGCCCTGGGCGTCCGGATCGCCGAGCAGGCCGGGTCGCTCGACGAGGCCGCGCTGGCCCGCTGGATCGTGCCGCACCTGGCCGGGGCCGGGCACGAGCCCGGCGGCTGGCTGCACTCCGACCGGCGCCCCGGGGAACGGCTCCCGGCCCCGGTCCTGGCCCTGGTCGCCCCGGCGGTGGACGCCGACCGGCTGGCCCGGCTGCGCCCCGAGGAACTCGCCGCGGCCGACCTCGGCCGGGGTCCGGACCGGGTGGCGCTGGAGGTGGCGGTGGCCTCGGCGACCGGCCGGATCACCGGTGACCCCCGCCTGCGCGGGCCCGCGGTGCGGCACCTGCTGCGCCTGGCCGTCGACGCGAACCCCCAGGCCGACCCGGAACCACTGGTCGCGGGCGTCTTCGACCGGCTGGCCGCGGGCGAGCCGTGGAGTGCCGCCCTGCTCCTGCAGATCGCCGAGCCGGCCTCGCCCAAGCTGATGCCCCACCTGGTGCCGGTCGCCCTGCAGCACCTGGCCGACTGGCTGGACGACACCGACAGCGCCCGCCTGGCCGCGGCCCTGCTCAAACGCGTCGACTTCCTGCCCCGCCGCGACCAGGACGGCCGGGAGCGACCGCGCCGCACGGGCGTCAGCGACGCCCAGGCCCAGCTGCTCAACCTGCTGGCCGTCACCGGGCCGGGCTGGCAGGAACAGGACGACGGGCTGCACCGCCGCGCCGCCGAACTGCTGATGTTCGCCGACCGGGCCTGGCCCGGCCTGGATCCCGGACAGCGCCGCCTGATCGCGCCGCGGGTCACCGTCGCCGCCTTCGCCGTCGCGATCGCCGCCGAACCCGCCCAGCGCGACACCGAGCTGCGCTCGCGTCTGCCCGTGGTGCCGGTCGGCCGGGCCTGGCGCGAGGCGGTGCCGCTCGGTCTGGACGCCGCGCTGCCCCTGGTCGCGGGCATCCTCCGGCAGAACCGGCACCGTCTGGCCGGCGAGGTCGTGATGGCCTCGACCCGGGCCGTGCTGCGCCCGGGCGAGCTCGCGCCGCAGGCTCTGCGGGCCACCGGCTCCGACGTGCCCCGGCTGTCCGCGCTGCCGGTCGGCCCGGTACTGCGGCGGCTGGTGGAGACGGAGAACGAGGCCGCCTCCGGGGTCGCCTTCGCCTCGCCCCCGACCCGTGGCGCCGATGCCGCCACCCGCCTGACGGCGTCCCTGGCCGCCCTGGCGGAGGCCGAGGTGCGCTCCACCCCGGGCCCCGTCGACCGGGTCGCGCTGCGCACGTTCTGGGAGCAGGCCCTGCCCGGCGCCGTGCCGGCCGTCGACCCGTTCCCGTTCCACAACGACGAGCCCGAGGTGACCAGCAGCCGGGTGGTGACGGCGGGGGAGTCCGACCGGGACCTGCGCTTCCGGCTGCGGGCGGCCCGCTCGGCCCTGGGCGGCTACCTCTCGACCGGCCCGATCCGGCTGCCCGAGCTGCCTTTCCGGGCCACACCCCCGCACGGCCTGACCCCGGACGACCGTCCCTACGACCACGACACCCCGGGTGCCGACACCGACTCGCCGCCCCCGCCCCCGCTGCGCCGGCCGCGGGGAGCCGAGCGCGCGGTGAACCGGCCGCCCTGGCTGGAATGGCTGAGAACCGGGAAGCGCCGCCCGTAGAACACGATCAACGAGCCACCCAGGTCGTGATCGTGCAAAACCTCCCCGTCGATCAAGAACCCGACCGAGGCCCGAGGTGCCGGAGCTGTGGCACCTGGGACCATGAATCCGTGATTGCCCGGTGAACCCCTCGACCGCCCTGGCCACCGTCCTGGTCGACTCCCTCGCCCGTCTCGGCGTGCGGCATGTCGTGCTCTGCCCGGGCAGTCGCTCCGCCCCGCTGGCCTACGCCCTGGCCGAGGCCGCCGACGCCGGGGTGCTTGATCTGCACGTGCGCATCGACGAGCGCACGGCCGCCTTCCTGGCGCTGGGTCTGGCCCGGGGCGGCGGGGTCCCGGCCGCCGTGGTCACCACCTCCGGCACCGCCGTGGCCAACCTGCACCCCGCGGTGCTGGAGGCGGCCCACGCCGGGGTGCCCCTGCTGGTGCTCTCCGCCGACCGGCCGCACGAACTACGGGGCACCGGGGCCAGCCAGACGACCGACCAGGTCAAGCTCTTCGGCTCGGCCGTGCGCTGGTTCGGCGAGATCCCCGCCCCCACCGGGCACCGGGCCGGGCAGGTCGCGGGCTGGCGTAACGTCGCCTCCCGGGCCGTGGCCGCCGCCCGGGGCCGGCTCGGCCACACCCCCGGCCCGGTCCAGCTCAACATCGGCTTCGCCGAGCCCCTCACCCCCGACGAGGGCGAGCCCGGCCCCTGGCCCGAGCCCCTCACCGACGAGCCGGCCCCCGGTCTCACCGTCATCCCCGAACCCGCGCCACCGGTCCCGTTCCCGCTCGAACTCGGCCCCCGCACGGTCGTTCTCGCCGGTGACGGCGCCGGCCCCGAAGCCGCCGACCTGGCTCGTCGCGTCGGCTGGCCGCTGCTCGCCGAACCCTCCTCGGGCGTCCGTGACTCCACCACGGCCGCGCCCTACCGCCTGCTGCTGGGCACCCGGCTCGGCGAGAAAATCGAACGGGTCGTCGTTTTCGGCCGCCCGACGCTGTCCCGCCCGGTCACCCGGCTGCTCTCGTCGAGCGCGGTCGAGATCATCGTCGTCTCGCCCCGCCCCGACTGGAGCGACGCCGGCCGCCGGGCCCGGATCGTCGTCCCGGCCGTGACCGTGGCCGGGCACCCCGCGCAGGACGAGACCTGGCTCGGCGAATGGCTTTCCGCTGCCCAGGAGGCTGAGAAGGCGATCGGCGCGGTGATCGACGACGAGGAGCGGCTCACCGGCCAGCTCGTCGCCCGGCAGATCGCCGGGGCCACCGGACCGGACGAATTGCTCTTCTCCGGCTCCAGCAACCCGATCCGCGACCTCGACCTGGTGGCGCGGATCCCCCACGGCGCCCAGCTGATGGCCAACCGGGGCCTCGCGGGCATCGACGGCACGATCTCCACGGCGATCGGGGCCGCGCTCGCCTCCGGCCGCACCACCCGGCTGCTGCTCGGCGACCTGACCTTCCTGCACGACGCCAACGCGTTGCTGCTGGGGCCCGGCGAGCCGCGGCCCGACCTGCAGATCGTGGTGGTGGACGACCACGGCGGCGGCATCTTCGCCACGCTCGAGCACGGGGCCCGGGCCGAGCGCGGCGATGCCCAGAACCGTCACTACGAGAGGGTTTTCGGCACGCCCCAGCAGGTCGACCTGGAGGCCCTGGCCCGGGGCTACGCAGTGGCCTACACCAGGGTCGCCGACGCCACCGAGCTGGAAGCGAGGCTTACCTCGTCCATCATCGGCATCTCTTTACTGCACGTGGAGATCGACCGCACGCGGCACCGTGAGCTGACGGACAGGCTCCGCCGGGCTATCGGCTGAGGGCACCCCGGATCGGCAGCAGTTTGGCCTCGGACTCGGCCAGCTCGGCCTCCGGGTCGGACCCCGCCACGATCCCGCAGCCCGCGAAGAGCCGCAGCCGGCGCGGGTTCTCGTCGGTGAGTGCAGCGCAGCGCAGCGCGATGCCCCACTCGCCGTCGCCGGCCGCGTCGACCCAGCCGACCGGCCCGGCGTACCGCCCGCGGTCCATGCCCTCGACCGACTCGATCAGTTTGGCGGCGGCCGGGGTGGGCGTGCCGCAGACCGCGGCCGAGGGGTGCAGCGCGGCGGCCAGGTCGAGCGAGGTGGCGCCGTCGGCGAGCACCCCGGTCACGTCCGTGGCCAGGTGCATCACGTTGGGCAGGTGCAGCACGAACGGGGAGTCGGGCACGTTCGTCGTGGTGCAGTGCGGGGCCAGGGCCTCGGCCACGGAGCGCACGGCGTACTCGTGCTCCTCCAGATCCTTGCTGGAGCGGGCCAGGGAGGCGGCCAGGGCCAGGTCCTGCTCGTCGTTCTGGGTGCGCCGGATCGTGCCGGCCAGAACCCGCGAGGTCACCAGTCCGCGTTCCAGCTTGACCAGCATCTCCGGGGTGGCGCCGATCAGGCCGTCGACGCTGAAGGTCCAGCAGTTCGGGTAGCCGGTGGCCAGCCGGGCCAGCAGGTCGCGGGGGTCGACGTCGTCGACGGTGTGGGCCAGCACGTCGCGCGCCAGCACCACCTTCTCCACCTCACCGGCCCCGATCCGGCCGATCGCCTCGGCGACCGCGGCCTTCCACTCCTGCGGGTCGAGCGCGCCGGGCACGAACTGCGTGTCTTGCGGGGCGGTCAGCTCACGCTCGTAGGAGGTCAGCGCGACCGGCGCCGGCAGCGCCCCGTCGGCGCTGATCGTGGTCAGCCACCAGGTGTCACCCCGGAAACCGACCACCACCTCGGGCACGATCAGCACCCCACCGGCCGGGGAGCCGGCCGAGAAGGCGAACGAGCCGAAGGCCACCGGACCGGTGCCGGGCAGCCGGACCTCGTCGCGCACGACCGCGTGGCGTGCCGTCTCGGCCCAGGTGCGGGCCACCGAACCGAACCGGGTCTCGCCCTCACCGGTGATCCGCATCGCCTCGCCCCAGCCGACCAGGCCCTCCCCGCGGCGGACCCAGGACAGACCGGGGCCGGGCGGGAGCAGGGACAGGAGCGGACCGGGGTCGGAGATCGCCACGGTGCGGGCGACCAGGGGAGCCAGGGCGGGAGCAATGGTCATGATGGCTTCCAGATTAGGAGCGCATCGGCAGACGTTCACTGCCGGGGCCACCCTCCCGGGTGCTCGCGAACCCGGCGTATCGGGCATCGTCCCAGTTGATCACGCCTGTCACCTGCGTGCCTCAGGCAACTGTGAACTCGCGCACCTCAGGTCTGAACGAGGTCCGAACGGGCGCGATGGAGCGCTCCGGGCCTGCCCGTGGGAGCATCGACACCATGTCCCGCGCTGGTCTGGAGAAGACGCCACATGAGGTGGCGAGCATGTTCGACGGTGTCGCCGCTCGCTACGACCTGACGAACACCGTGCTGGCGATGCGCCAGGACGTCCGCTGGCGGAAGCTGGTCGCGCAGGCCCTCGACCTGCGTCCCGGCCAGTCCGTGCTCGACCTGGCCGCCGGCACCGGTACCTCGAGCGAGCCCTTCGCCGACGCCGGGGTGCAGACCGTGCCCTGCGACTTCAGCCTGGGCATGCTGCGCGTGGGCAAGACCCGCCGCGCCGACCTGCCCTTCGTCGCCGGTGACGCCACGAAGCTCCCCTTCGCCGACGCCTCGTTCGACGCCGTCACCATCAGCTTCGGCCTGCGCAACGTGGTCGACGTCGACGCCGCCCTGGCCGAGATGCGCCGCGTCACCAAGCCCGGCGGAAAGCTCGTGGTCTGCGAGTTCTCCCACCCCACCTGGGCCCCCTGGCGCACCGTCTACACCGAGTACCTGATGCGCGCCCTGCCCGAGGTGGCCAAGGTGGTCAGCTCCAACCCCGACGCCTACGTCTACCTGGCCGAGTCCATCCGGGCCTGGCCCGACCAGCGTGGCCTGGCCGCCAAGCTGTACGGCGCCGGCTGGGACAAGGTCAGCCACCGCAACCTCTCCGGTGGCATCGTGGCCCTGCACCGCGCCTACCGCTGATCCCTCCGTCGCGCCGGTGCCCTCGTCCCTTCGGGCCGGGAGCACAAGCTTTTCGGGCCTGAGGACGCCGTCGAGCCCCAGTCCCACCGGTCACCTCGGTGAGCTGGGGGCGGGTGGGGGCTGATCAGGATCACCGGGCGGTGGGGGTGTCTCCCGGCCGGGTGATTGTCTGATGGATGGTGGAGGGAACGGTGGCCCGGTGGGGCCACCTGGCGTCCTCGGTGGAGGGTGCGCGGTTCGCGGGAGCGCATCAGTTTCGGCTGCGGGGCCGGTCTCGGAAGTCACCTGGTGTCCGCACCGAGCCGCTCCCGAACCCCATGCGCTCGCCTGACCCAGGGGCCTGATCGTTACTGGGGAAGATCTGACCCGGTACAGCGCACGGAACTTCCCCCGTCAGGCGGAGTAGGTCCGGTGCCGAGGTGCCGAGGTGCCGAGGTGCCGAGGTGCCGAGGTGGCCGGGGTGGCCGGGGTGGCCGGGGTGGCCGGTCTCCGAGTCACCCGAAGCCCCGAGCCATCTGAAGTCCCCGGTGCCGGGCGGTCTTGCGTCGCCGACGCCCGGAACCCGGAGCCGTCCCGGGAACCTCGAGCCGCTCCAGAACCTGGAGCTGCTCGGGAGCCTCGAGCCGCGCTGGAACTTGCGCTTGCCCCGGAACAGAACCGGGTGACTTCCCGGATCCCAAAGCCGCGCTGGAACTTGCGGTTGCCCCGGAACCTGGTGACTTCCCGGATCCCAAGCCGCGCTGGAACTTGCGGTTGCCTCGGAACAGAACCGGGTGACTTCCCAGATCCCAAGCCGCGCTGGGACTTGCGGTTGCCCCGGAACCGGGTGACTTCCCGGAACCCAAGCCGTCCGGCCCGCCTCCCGGTTGCCGGCAGCCCACGCCCGCGCGCCGCTCCGAAACCCAAGCCGCTCCGTCGTCCTCCCTCACCCTGAACCTCGCGACCCGACCGGCCCACGGACCCAGGGCCTGCGTCCTCAAACACTGTGACCTCCCGCCACCCACCTCATCGGCCCCCGCCCGCCCGGCGGGTGGTTGGCAGGGATTCGGGACTTTGGGCCGGGTTGGGTAAGGACCGTTGGAAATAGCAAGGCCCCCGGCCGTAAGATTTGAAAGTGTTCGGTGAACGGTCGTAGTAGTTCTGTCTAAACCCGCACATCGACTTTTTGGCTGAAACCTCAAGCAAATCAGTCAGCGGAAATGTCACGCTGTGTCGAAATATATGAGGCGCCTGGAACAAGGGCCAGGAGCAGAGTGACACCGGGTGACGAAAACAAGGCCAAAAGTCCCCCGCCGGGGCCGCCGCGGGTCCCCTGAATTAGCTCCCAATTTTGTAACCTAAATCAGAGGATTTTGCCGACGTATCGAAAAACGCTACCCCGCAACCATGTTCAGAAATGAATTACGGTACTTAAAGGGTTCGTAAAACCCCAGGTCAGTGCCGGGATGAACGGCTGGGCAAAGCGGTACCCCACGAGTCCATGGCCTTCTGTTCTGGTCGTATGCTGTGGCACGTGAATCACTTCACAAGCGGGTTCTGCCGCCCTTCCGGGGGGATCTCCTGCAATCGCGACGGCGCGGCGTACCCAGCGGCTGTGGTGAATGTGCAGGCCCCTAGGATGGGCGCGGCCCGGGTCGTTCCGGTCCGTTCAATGGTGACAAGTGCGGGAAGGCTGCTGTCATGAACCCCTACGTCCCGATCCTGGCTCTGATGGCCATCGGTGGTGGGTTCGCCGTCTTCTCCGTGGCCGCCGGCGCCTTCACCGGCCCCAAGCGTTACAACCGGGCCAAGCTCGAGGCCTACGAGTGCGGCATCGAGCCCACTCCGCCGGCTGCGGGCGGTGGCCGGTTCCCGATCAAGTACTACCTGGTGGCGATGCTGTTCATCGTCTTCGACATCGAGAGCGTCTTCCTTCTTCCGTTCGCGGTCGCCTTCGACTCTCTCGGCGTCTTCGCGCTGGTCGAGATGGTGCTCTTCGTGATCACCGTGTTCATCGCTTACGCCTACGTCTGGCGCCGCGGCGGCCTGGAGTGGGACTGAGGCCCCGGCCCACGAGGCCCAAACCCACCAGGACAGAGGGAATCTAGATGGGTATCGAAGAGAAACTCCCCAGCGGTTTCATGCTGACCTCGGTCGAGGTGCTGGCCGGCTACATGCGCAAGGCCTCGCTCTGGCCTGCGACATTCGGCCTGGCCTGCTGCGCGATCGAGATGATGACCAGTGGTGCACCGCGCTACGACCTCGGCCGGTTCGGCATGGAGGTCTTCCGGGCCTCGCCGCGCCAGGCCGACCTGATGATCGTGGCGGGCCGGGTGAGCCAGAAGATGGCCCCGGTGGTGCGCCAGGTCTACGACCAGATGGTCAACCCGAAATGGGTTCTGTCGATGGGCGTCTGCGCCTCCTCCGGCGGGATGTTCAACAACTACGCGATCGTCCAGGGCGTCGACCACATCGTGCCGGTCGACATCTACCTGCCCGGTTGCCCGCCCCGTCCGGAGATGCTGATCAACGCGATCCTGGAGCTGCACCAGCAGATCCAGAACATGCCGCTGGGCGTCAACCGGGAAGAGGCGGCCCGCGCGGCCGAGGCGGCGGCGCTCAAGGCCATCCCGACCTCCCAGATGAAGGGCCTGCTCCGATGACCAGCGGGACCGACGGCATCGACGAACCCGGCGAACTGTCCGTCCACACCGTCGAGGCCGACGTGATCACCACCCGGCGCGGCATGTTCGGCAACCGCGGCCCGGGCGACACCTCGGGCTTCGGGGGACTGGTGCGCAGCGTCGCGCTGCCCTCGCCCTCGCCCCGCCCTTACGGCGGCTGGTTCGACACGGTCACCGACCTGCTGGCCGAGGCCCTGACCGCGGCGGGCACCGACCCGTCCCAGGCCATCGATTCGGTGGTGGTCGACCGGGGTGAGATCACCTTCCACATCCACCGCGAGCACATCCTGCTGGTCGCGAAAACCCTGCGCGACGAGCCGGACCTGCGGTTCGAGCTGTTCTCCGGCGTGAGCGGTGTGCACTACCCCGACGACACGGGCCGGGAGCTGCGCGCCGTTTACCACCTGACCTCGATCACTCACACCCGCCGGGTGCGGCTCGAGGTCTCGGCGCCCGACTCCGACCGGCACATCCCGTCGGTCGTCGAGGTCTACCCCAGTGCCAACTGGCACGAGCGCGAGGTCTGGGACTTCTTCGGCCTGATCTTCGACGGCCACCCGGCACTGACGCGCATCCAGATGCCCGACGACTGGCCGGGCCACCCCCAGCGCAAGGACTATCCGCTCGGCGGAATCCCGGTGGAGTACAAGGGCGCCACCATTCCGCCGCCGGACACGAGGAGGTCGTACAACTGATGGCCGAATCCACGATCGACGCGGACAACTCGACCGACGCCGCCGAGAAGGCGGCCGAGGGCAAGGTCTTCACGTCTGCCGGTGGCGACTGGGCCGACATCGCCGAGGAGGCGACGAACCTCGGCGAGGAACGCATCGTCGTCAACATGGGCCCGCAGCACCCGTCCACCCACGGCGTGCTCCGGCTCATCCTCGAGCTCGACGGCGAGACGGTCACCGAGGCCCGCTGCGGAATCGGGTACCTGCACACGGGTATCGAGAAGAACATGGAGTTCCGGTCCTGGACCCAGGGCGTGACCTTCGTGACCCGCATGGACTACCTGAGCCCCCTGTACCAGGAGGTCGCGTACTGCCTGGGGGTCGAGAGGCTTCTCGGCATCACCGATGACATCCCGGAGCGCGCCACCGTGATCCGGGTGCTGCTGATGGAGCTCAACCGGGTCAGTTCGCACCTGGTCGCGCTGGCCACCGGCGGTATGGAGATCGGTGCCCTGACCGTGATGACGGTCGGTTTCCGGGAGCGCGAGGTGGTGCTGCACCTCCTGGAGCTGATCACCGGCTTGCGCATGAACCACGCGTTCATCCGCCCCGGCGGCCTGGCACAAGACCTGCCGCCCGGTGCGATCGACCGGATCCGCGAGGACATCCCGCTGCTGCGCAAGGGCATCTCCGACATCGAGAAGCTCAGCAATGAGAACCCGCTGGTCAAGGCCCGGATGCAAGACGTCGGCGTACTCGACCTGACCGGCTGCATGGCACTGGGCGTCACCGGGCCGGTGCTGCGCTCCACCGGTTTCCCGTACGACCTGCGCAAGGCCGAGCCGTACTGCGGTTACGAGACTTACGACTTCGACGTGCAGACCTGGGACACCTCCGACGCCTACGGGCGACTTCGCATCCGGATCAACGAGATGAAGGAGTCGCTCAAGATCGTCGAGCAGACCCTGGACCGGTTGCAGGAGATGGGTCCCGGCCCGGTCATGATCGCGGACAAGAAGATCGCCTGGCCGGCCCAGCTGGCCATCGGCGGTGACGGGATGGGCAACAGCCTGGACCACATCAAGGAGATCATGGGTACCTCGATGGAGGCCCTGATCCACCACTTCAAGCTGGTCACCGAGGGCTTCCGGGTCCCCGCCGGCCAGGTCTACCAGGCGGTCGAGTCGCCCCGCGGTGAGCTGGCGGTGCACTTGGTCTCGGACGGCGGAACCCGGCCCTACCGGGCACATTTCCGTGACCCGTCGTTCCACAACCTGCAGGCGATGGCGGCAATGAGCGAGGGCGGGCAGATGGCCGACGTGATCGTGGCCGTGGCGTCGATCGACCCGGTGATGGGTGGGGTCGACCGCTGATGGCACTCTCCGCAGAAGCCGTCCAGCGGCTTTCCACCGAGGCCGGGCAGATCATGGCCCGCTACCCGCAGCAGCGCTCGGCCCTGCTGCCCATGCTGCACCTGGTGCAGAGCGAGGAAGGCTACGTCAGCCCGGACGGGATCGCGCTGTGCGCCGAGCTTCTCGGGCTCAGCACGGCCGAGGTCTCCGCGGTCGCGACCTTCTACACGCAGTACAAGCGGCACCCCAACGGTGAGTACACGGTCGGGGTCTGCACCAACACGCTGTGCGCGGTGATGGGTGGCGACGCGATCTTCGACTCGCTCGAGGATCACCTCGGCGTCGGCCACGACGAGACCACCGAGGACGGCAAGATCACCCTCGAGCGCCTCGAGTGCAACGCGGCCTGTGACTTCGCCCCGGTGGTGATGGTGAACTGGGAGTTCTTCGACAACCAGACGCCGTCGTCGGCCCGCGGGATCTGCGACCGGCTGCGCGCCGGTGAGCCGGTGGCCCCCACGCGGGGGCCGAACCAGGTGCCGACCTTCAAAGAGGTCTCGCACGTGCTGGCCGGCTTCAACGACGGCCGCGCGAACGAGGGCATCGGGGCCGGTGAGGCTTCCCTGCGGGGTACCCTGCTGGCGGCCGAGAAGGGCTGGGAGGCACCTGGTCCCGCGGGTACCGGGGGCCCGTCGGCCGAAAAGACCCCATCCGGGACGTCCACCACGACGACTCCGGCGGCCACCGCTTCCGCGGCGGCGGACGTCAAGGACCGTGCGGCCAAGACCAGTGGCTCCGACGCCCCCGCGGTCGACCCGCGCACGAAGAACCGCGCGGGCACCCAGGCGGGCAAGTCCCCGGCCGAGGCGACGCAGGGCGAAGCCGATCCGGGTACCGGCACCGAGACGAAGGGCTGAGGTTCCGATGACTGAAACAGTACGTGAGCCGGTCACTCTCACCCCTGTGCTGTCGAAGCACTGGAACGAGGCCGAGTCCTGGACCCTGGAGAGCTACGAGCGCAACGGCGGCTACCAGGCCCTGCGCAAGGCGCTGGCCATGACCCCGGAAGACGTCGTCGGCGCGGTGAAGGACTCCGGCCTGCGCGGCCGGGGCGGCGCCGGCTTCCCGACCGGGCTCAAGTGGAGCTTCCTGCCCAAGCCCGACGGCAACCCGCGCTACCTGGTGATCAACGCCGACGAGTCGGAACCAGGCACCTGTAAAGACATTCCGCTGATGATGGCGACGCCCCAGTACCTGATCGAGGGCGCGATCATCACCTGCCACGCGATCCGCGCCGAGCGCGCGTTCATCTACCTGCGCGGCGAGGTCGTGCACGTCTACCGGCGCCTGCTGCAGGCCGTCGAGGAGGCCCGCGCCGCGGGTTATCTCGGCGAGAACGTGCTGGGCTCCGGGCAGAACATCGACATCGTGGTGCACGCCGGCGCCGGTGCCTACATCTGCGGCGAGGAGACGGCTCTGCTCGACTCCCTCGAGGGACGGCGCGGCCAGCCTCGCCTGAAGCCGCCGTTCCCGGCGGTCGCGGGTCTGTACGCCCGGCCCACCGTGGTCAACAACGTCGAGTCCATCGCCAGCGTGCCGAGCGTCATCGACAACGGCTCGAGCTGGTTCTCCGGCCTGGGCACCGCCAAGAGCGCCGGTTTCGGCTTCTTCTCGCTCTCCGGGCACGTGAAACGGCCCGGTCAGTACGAGGCCCCGCTGGGGATCACGCTGCGCGAGCTGATCGACATGGCCGGCGGCATGCGCGAGGGCCACGAGCTGAAGTTCTGGACGCCGGGCGGTTCCTCCACCCCGATGTTCACGGCCGAGCACCTCGACGTGCCGCTGGACTTCGAGTCGACCGGCGCGGCCGGCTCGATGCTCGGCACCCGGGCGCTGCAGATCTTCGACGAGACGGTCTGCGTGGTGCGGGCCGTGCTGCGCTGGACCGAGTTCTACGCGCACGAGTCCTGCGGCAAGTGCACCCCGTGCCGCGAGGGCACGTACTGGCTGGTGCAGGTGCTGCGCCAGCTGGAGAACGGCCAGGGCCAGCCGTCCGACCTGGACCGTCTGCTGGACATCTGCGACAACATCCTGGGCCGCTCGTTCTGTGCCCTCGGTGACGGCGCGACCAGCCCGATCAGCTCGTCCGTCCAGCATTTCCGGGACGAGTACCTGCGCCACCTGGACGAGGGCGGCTGCCCCTTCGACCCGGTGAAGTCCACGCTCTTCGCTGGAGTGAACGCCTGATGACCGTCACCGAACCGTCCAAGACCGCCGTGGACCTGGTCACGCTGACCATCGACGGCATCGAGGTCAGTGTGCCCAAGGGCACCCTGCTGATCCGCGCCGCCGAGGAACTGGGCATCGCCATCCCGCGGTTCTGCGACCACCCGCTCCTGGCCCCGGCCGGCGCCTGCCGGCAGTGCCTGGTCGAGGTCGCCATGCCCGACCGGGAAGGCAACGTGCGGCCGATGCCCAAGCCGCAGGCCTCCTGCACCATGACGGCCACCCCCGGGATGGTGGTCAAGACCCAGCTGACCTCGCCGGTCTCGGAGAAGGCGCAGCGCGGGGTGATGGAGCTGCTGCTCATCAACCACCCGCTGGACTGCCCGGTCTGCGACAAGGGCGGCGAGTGCCCGCTGCAGAACCAGGCTCTCGCGAACGGCCAGGGCGAGAGCCGCTTCACCGAGGTGAAGCGCACCTTCCCCAAGCCGATCCGGATCTCCACCCAGGTACTGCTCGACCGGGAACGCTGCATCCTCTGCCAGCGCTGCACGCGATTCTCCAAGGAGATCGCCGGCGACCCGTTCATCGACCTGCAGATGCGCGGCGCGCACCAGCAGATCGGCACCTTCTCGCCGGGCGTCCTCGATTTCCACGTCGACCTGCCCTATCCCGTCGTTCGCACCAGCGAGGAACTTGAGCCCACCGTGGAGTCCCAGACCCAGGGATCCACGAAGGACGAGTCCCGCGGCGCCTCGCACGATCACGTCACCGGCACCTACGCGGCCGACGGCATCGCCACCCGCGGCGAGGCCATGCTCGACGAGTCGGGCCAGCCGTTCGCCAGCTACTTCTCCGGCAACACCATCCAGATCTGCCCGGTCGGCGCGCTGACCGGTGCCGCGTACCGGTTCCGCGCCCGCCCGTTCGACCTGGTGTCGAGCAAGGGTGTGTGCGAGCACTGCGCCGGGGGCTGCGCGCTGCGCGTCGACCACCGTCGCGGCAAGGTCGCGCGGCGCCTGGCGGCTGAAGACAGTGCGGTGAACGAGGAGTGGAACTGCGACAAGGGTCGCTGGGCCTTCACCTGGTCCACCGGTGCCGACCGTCTCACCCACCCGCTGGTGCGTGACCCGGAGACCGGCGAGCTGGAGCCGGTGAGCTGGCCGTACGCGCTCGAGGTGGCGGCGAAGGGCCTGCTCAAGGCCCGCGAAGCCGGGGGAGTGGGCGTGCTGCCCGGCGGCCGTCTCACCGTCGGTGACGCCTACGCCTACGCCAAGTTCGCGCGAGTGGTGTTGCGCACCAACGACATCGACTTCCGTTCGCGGGCCCACTCGGCCGAGGAGGAGGCCTTCCTCAGCCACGCCGTGGCCGGTACCGGCCTGGGCGTCACCTACGCCGCGCTGGAGGCCGCACCGTCGGTGCTGCTCGCCGGTCTGGAGGCGGAGGAGGAGGCGGCCAGCGTCTTCCTGCGGCTGCGCAAGTCGGTGCTGAAGGGCAGCAAGAAGGTCTACTCGATCGCCCCCTGGGCCAGCCGTGGCCTGATCAAATTGTCCGGCTCGCTGCTCCAGACCGTTCCCGGTCAGGAGGCCACCGCGCTGGGTAGCGCGGCCGCCGCCGAGGCGGTCGCCGAGCCCGGTTCGATCATCCTGCTCGGCCCGCGCCTGACCGAGTCGCCCGGTGCTTACCAGGCCGCTCTGGCCCTGGCCGCGAGCTCCGGCGCCCGGCTGGCCTGGGTGCCGCGCCGGGCCGGGGAGCGGGGCGCGGTCGAGGCCGGCGCCCTGCCCGGTCTGCTGCCCGGTGGCCGCCCGGTCTCCGACCCGGCCGCCCGCGTCGACATGGCCGCGGCCTGGGACGTGGAGAGCCTTCCCTCCCAGCCCGGTCGCGACGCCACCCGGATCGTCGACGCCGCCGCCGCCGGCGTCCTGGCCGGTCTGCTCGTCGGTGGTGTCGACCCCGACGACATGCCCGACCCGGCCGCCGCGCGGGCCGCCCTGGAGACCGCGTCGTTCGTGGTCAGCCTCGAGGTCCGGGCCAGCGCGGTGACGGCCTACGCCGATGTCGTGCTGCCGGTCGCCCCGCCCGCCGAGAAGGGCGGCACGTACCTGAACTGGGAGGGCCGGCACCGGGAGTTCCCGCAGGCCCTCACCTCCGACGCCCTCAGCGACGGCGAGGTGCTCGACTCCCTGGCCTCCGAGGTCGGGGTCTGGATCGGGCTGCGCGGCGAGCTGTCCGGCACCGCCGAGCTGGCCTCCCTGGGCCGCTGGGAGGGCGCGAAGGCGGACCGGCCCGAACACCACACCGTGCCGGTGGCCGGAACCACCGTGCTCTCGACCTGGTCGATGCTGCTCGACCGGGGCCGGCTGCAGGACGGCGAGCCGTACCTGGCGGGCACCGCGCACCGCGCGGTCGCCCGGATGTCCCCGGCCACCGCCGCGCAACTGGGCGTGCAGAAAGGGATCTCGAGCAACGTGACGGTGTTCAACGACCGTGGGGAGATCACCTTGCCGCTCGCCCTCACCCCGATGCCCGACGGCGTCGTCTGGCTGCCCAGCAATTCCCCGGGCAGCCCGGTCCGCTCGAAGCTGGCGGCCGGCAACGGTGACGCGGTCTCGGTGCGGCTCGCCGGTGACCAGCTGATGGGAGCCTGATCGTGCTCACGCCCGCGCTTCTCGCGGAGAACCCGACGGCGAACTTCTCCGAGGACACCGTCTGGGTCGTCCTGGTGAAGGCCGTGCTGCTGTTCGCGGTGGCCGTCGTCGCGACGCTGCTGATGATCTGGGCCGAGCGCCGCGTGGTGGGCCGGATGCAGTCGCGTCCCGGCCCCAACCGTCACGGACCGTTCGGCCTGCTCCAGTCGCTCGCCGACGGCGTGAAACTGGCGCTGAAGGAAGACATCATCCCGGCGGCGGCCGACAAGGTCGTCTTCGTGATCGCACCGCTGATCGCCTGCACGGCCTGCTTCACCTCGTTCGCGGTGATCCCGTTCGGTCCCGAGGTCCGGATCCCGTTCACCGACATCGATACCCCGCTGCAGCTCACCGACATGAACGTCGCGGTGCTGTTCATCCTGGCCGTGGCCGGGATCGGGGTCTACGGCATCGTGCTGGCCGGCTGGTCGTCCGGCTCGACCTACCCGCTGCTGGGTGGTCTGCGCTCCTCGGCCCAGGTGATCTCCTACGAGATCGCGATGGGGCTCTCTCTGGTCAGCGTGTTCCTCTACTCCGGCTCGATGTCCACCTCGGCGATCGTCGAGGCGCAGCAGTCGATCTGGTGGTGCCTGCCGCTGCTGCCGTCGTTCGTCATCTACGTGATCGCGATGGTCGGCGAGACCAACCGGGCCCCGTTCGACCTGCCCGAGGCCGAGGGTGAGCTGGTCGGTGGTTTCCACACCGAGTACAGCTCGCTGAAGTTCGCCCTGTTCTTCCTGGCCGAGTACGTCAACATGGTCACCGTCTCGATGCTGGCGACCACGCTGTTCCTCGGCGGATGGCGGGCCCCGTGGCCGATCTCGCTCTGGGACGACGCGAACACCGGCTACTGGCCGCTGATCTGGTTCGCGCTGAAGACCTGTCTCTTCCTGTTCATGTACATCTGGCTGCGCGGCACGCTGCCGCGTCTGCGCTACGACCAGTTCATGCGCTTCGGCTGGAAGATCCTCATCCCGGCCGCCCTGCTCTGGACGATGGCCGTCGCCGTCGTGCGGGCCATGGACCAGTTCGGCAGCATCGACCGTCGCGACCGGGTGATGATCCTTTGTGGCGTGGTGCTGGTGCTGGCCCTGATCTGGGCCGCGGTCGAGGCCCTGCGAGGCACGCCGCCGCAGGAGAAGCCGGCCGACCCGGAGATCCCGGTCGACCCGTTCGCGGGCGGTTTCCCGGTGCCGGCGATGCCCGGCCAGCGGCTGATCCGGACCAACGGGCAGGCTCCGAGTCCCACCGACGCAACACCCGCACTTGAGGAGGTCCGCGGTGGCTGACCACAATTCGAACGAGACCTCGTCGGACGGTGGGGGCTGGCTCTCGGCCTTCGCCCCGATCGCCGGGTTCGGTGTCACCTTCGCGACGATGTTCACGAAGGTCGTCACCGAGCAGTACCCGGAGCAGAAGGTCCCGACCGCACCCCGCTTCCACGGGCGTCACCAGCTGAACCGGCACCCCGACGGGCTGGAGAAGTGCATCGGCTGCGAGCTGTGCGCCTGGGCCTGCCCGGCCGACGCCATCTTCGTCGAGGGCGCGGACAACACCGAGGAAGACCGGTTCTCACCCGGTGAGCGCTACGGCCGCGTCTACCAGATCAACTACCTGCGCTGCATTCTCTGCGGTCTGTGCATCGAGGCCTGCCCGACCCGGGCCCTGACCATGACGAACGAGTACGAGCAGCTCAAGGGCAGCACCCGGGCCGGCCTGATCTTCGAGAAGCAGGACCTGCTGGCCCCGGTGCTCGGCGGGATGATCCCGGCCCCGCACCCGATGGTGCCCGGCACCACCGAACAGGACTACTACCAGGGCAAGGTCACCCAGTCGGTGTCCGAGCAGCAGGAATGGGTGGACGCGCGGCACGGCGAGGACGAGAAGGCCGGGAAGGTCGAGTCGGTCAAGGGGGGCGACCGGTGAACACCGCGCTCCTGCTGGCTACCTCACCCGGTGCCTCCGACTACGGCAGCAGCGGTGAGAACTGGCTGTTCTGGGTCATCGCGATCATCTCTGTGCCCGCCGCGCTCGGACTCCTGTTCTGCCGCAAGGCGGTTCACGCCGCACTGTGCATGGCACTGGTGATGGTCTGCCTCGGCATCGTCTACCTGGCGCTCCAGGCCCCGTTCCTCGGGGTGGTGCAGATCTTCGTCTACGCCGGCGCCGTGATGATGCTGTTCCTCTTCATGATGATGCTGGTCGGCGTCGACTCCTCGGACTCGCTGGTCGAGACCATCAAGGGGCAGCGCTGGCTGGCCCTGCTCTTCGGTCTCGGCCTGGCCGGCCTGATGATCACGGTGATCGGCCAGGCCACCTACGACGGGGCCAAGGGTCTGCAGAACGTCGACGCCGAGGGCAACATGACGACGATGGCCAAGATGATCTTCGGTCAGTACGTCTGGGCCTTCGAGGCCACCAGTGCCCTGCTGATCACGGCGGTGCTCGGCGCCATGGTGCTGGCGCACCGCGAGCGGCTCACCCCGAAGGCGACGCAGCGCGACCTGGCGATCAAGCGCATCCGGGAGGGCGCGATCAAGGCCCCGCTGCCCTCGCCCGGTGTCTTCGCCCGGCACAACGCCGTCGACATCCCGGCCCTGCTGCCCGACGGCAGCCCGTCCGAGCTGTCGGTGTCGCGGGTGCTCGTCGCCCGCGGGCAGAACCAGTCCGTGCTCACCGTCGCCGAGGACGTGGCGATCATCGAGGCGGAGATCAGCCCGAACGCCCAGAACCAGGCGGACGCGCAGGGCCACCCCCTCAAGGGCCCCGGGAACCCGGGGTTCGAGACCGGGGCGACCAGCACGTCCACCCTGGAGACCACCACCAGGACCGCGACCACCAAGACCGAAGGGGACCGGTCATGAACCAGATTCACTGGCTCTACCTGTCGGTGCTGCTGTTCTCGATCGGTGCCGTGACCGTGCTGGTCCGGAAGAACGCGATCGTGGTCTTCATGGGCGTCGAGCTCATGCTGAACGCGGCCAACCTGGCGTTCGTCACCTTCTCCCGGATCAACGGGAACATCGATGGCCAGGTGATCGCACTGTTCGTGATGCTCGTCGCGGCCGCCGAGGTGGTCGTCGGACTGGCGATCATCTTCACCATCTTCCGCACCCGCAGGTCCGCGTCGGTCGACGACGCCAACCTGCTGAAGTACTGAGAGGCACGGCTGTGACGCTGATTTCCGCCGCCGAGCCGGGGGTGTACCAGGCCGCGGAGGGCACCGTTCAGTCCGGCGCCTGGCTGCTGGTCGCCCTGCCGGCCCTGGGCGCCGCGATCCTTCTGGTCGGTGGCCGCAAGACCGACAAGTGGGGCCACTGGCTCGGTGTGGTGATGAGCTGGGCCGCCTTCGTCTGGGGCGCGCTGCTCTTCTTCAGCCTGCTGGGCGCGGACGCCGAGGAACGCGCGATCCACCTGCACCTGTTCACCTGGATCCAGGCGGGCACGTTCCAGCTCGACGCCGGGCTGCTGGTCGACCAGCTGTCGATCGCGTTCGTGCTGCTGGTGACGTTCGTCGGCTCGCTGATCCACGTCTACTCCGTGGCCTACATGGAGCACGACCCGGACCGGCGCCGGTTCTTCGCCTACCTCAACCTCTTCGTCGCCTCGATGCTCCTGCTGGTCCTGGCCGACTCGTACCTCCTGATGTTCGTCGGCTGGGAGGGCGTCGGTCTGGCGTCCTATCTGCTGATCGGTTTCTGGAACCACAACCCGGCCTACGCCACCGCCGCGAAGAAGGCGTTCATCGTCAACCGCGTCGGCGACGTGGGACTTTCGCTGGCGATCATGGCGATGTTCGCCGCGTTCGGCAGCGTCTCGTTCACCGACGTCTTCGCGAACGCCGACTCCGCGAGCGAGAACAAGCTCACGGTCATCGGCCTGCTGCTCCTGGTCGGCGCCTGCGGAAAGTCCGCGCAGTTCCCGCTGCAGTCCTGGCTGGGCGACGCGATGGCCGGTCCCACACCGGTTTCCGCGCTGATCCACGCCGCGACCATGGTCACCGCCGGTGTCTACCTGGTGGTGCGCTCGGGCCCGGTCTACATCGGTGCGCCGGACGCCCAGCTGGTGGTCGTCATCGTCGGTGCGATCACCCTGGTCTACGGGGCGATCGTGGGCTGCGCGAAGGACGACATCAAGAAGGCCCTGGCGGCCTCGACGATGTCGCAGATCGGCTACATGATGCTCGCCGCCGGGCTGGGCCCGGTCGGTGCCGCCTTCGCGATCTTCCACCTGCTCACCCACGGCTTCTTCAAGGCCGGCATGTTCCTCGGCGCCGGATCGGTCATGCACGGCATGAACGACTCGGTGAACATGCGCACTTTCGGACGTCTTTCCGGGGTCATGAAGATCACTTGGGTGACGTTCGGGCTGGGTTGGCTGGCCATCATCGGCTTCCCGCTCCTCTCCGGCTTCTGGAGCAAGGACAAGATCATCGAGGCTGCGTTCATCGGAGAGGGCTGGCGGCCCTGGGTCTTCGGGCTCACCGCCATGCTGGCCGCCGGTATCACCGCCTTCTACATGTCCCGCCTCTTCTTCATGACCTTCCAGGGCAAGGAGAAGCGCTGGAACGACGATGCCCACCCGCACGAGTCGCCGGCCCTGATGACGGTGCCGATGATGATCCTCGCGATCGGCTCGGCCTTCCTCGGTCTGGCGCTGGGCGTCACCAACGGGCTCGTGCACTGGCTGGAGCCGGTGACCGGTGCCCACGGTGAAGAAGAGCCGGTGCTCTCGGTGCCCGTCATCACCGGGGCCACGCTGGTTCTCGTAGCGGTGGGCGTGGCCCTGGCCTGGCGGATGTACTGGCAGGCCTCGGTCCCCGTGACCGCGCCCCGCGGAAGCCTTCTCACCCGCGCCGCCCGGCACGACCTGTTCCAGGACGACATCAACGAGGGCCTGTTCATGCGCCCGGGCCAGTACCTGACCCGCGCGCTGGTGTTCGTGGACAACCGGGGTGTGGACGGTGCCGTGCGCGGTCTGGCCGCCCTCATCGGCGGCCTCGGCGGCCGGTTGCGCCTCCTCCAGACCGGTCTGGTCCGTTCCTATGCCGCGTCGATGCTCGCGGGCGTCGTCATCCTCCTCGGCGGCATGCTCGCCGTCCGCCTGTAATCACTGATTGAGGAACCCATGGACTTCCCCTGGCTGACGGTGATCGGAGCCGTCCCTCTGGCGGGCTCGGCCGTGATCGCGGCCCTGCCCAAGGCGCTCGCGCCGCGGGCGAGGCATGTCGCCCTCGGCGTCTCGCTGGTGGCGTTCGTACTGACCGTGGTGGCGGCGCTGCAGTTCGACACGGCGCGCGCCGGCGAGATCCAGCTCACCGAACTGCACTCCTGGATCGGCGAGTTCGGCGTCAGCTACGCGCTCGGTGTGAACGGCATCGGCCTGGTGATGGTGGCACTGTCCACCGTGCTGGTGCCGGTGTGCGTGCTGGCCGCCTGGAACGAGGTGGACGAGGAGAAGGCCCGGTTGTTCTACGGGCTGATCATGGTGCTCGAGGCGATGATGGTCGGCGTCTTCGCGGCGCGTGACCTCTTCCTCTTCTACGTGTTCTTCGAGGCCATCCTGATCCCGGTCTACTTCCTGATCGGGGCCTTCGGCGGCAACGAGCAGCGCCGCCGGTACGCCGCGGTGAAGTTCCTCAGCTACTCGCTCACCGGCGGTCTGATCATGCTGGTCGGCGTGATCGCGCTCTACCACGCCGGTCCCGGTGGCGAGCAGGGCTTCCTCATCGACCAGCTGACCGGGCTGCAGTTCTCCAGCCCGGCGGCCGAGCGGCTGATGTTCATCTCGCTCTTCATCGCCTTCGCGATCAAGGCGCCGATCTGGCCGGTGCACACCTGGCTGCCCGACGCGGCCGCCGAGGCCCCGGCCGGGGTGGCGGTGCTGCTGGTCGGCGTGCTCGACAAGATCGGCACCTTCGGCATGCTGACCCTCTGCCTGCCGCTCTTCCCCGGGGCCAGCAAGTGGGCCGCCCCGACGATCCTGGCCCTGGCCGTGGTGTCCGTGCTCTACGGGGCGCTGCTGGCGATCGGCCAGACCGACCTCAAGCGCCTGATCGCCTACACCTCGATCTCGCACTTCGGTTTCATCGTGCTCGGCATCTTCGCGATGACGTCCACCGGCCAGGCCGGATCGACCCTCTACATGGTCAACCACGGCTTCTCCACGGCCGCGCTGTTCCTGGTCGCGGGCATGCTCATCCACCGTCGCGGCTCGGCCGACATCGACGAGTACGGCGGCCTGCAGCGCACCACCCCGGTGCTCGCCGCGGGTTTCCTGCTGGCTGGTCTGTCCAGCCTGGCGCTTCCCGGCATGTCGAGCTTCGTCAGCGAATTCATGGTGCTGACCGGCACGTTCATCAAGTACCCGGCGGTGGCCGCACTGGCCACACTCGGCATCGTGCTCGCGGCCCTCTACATTCTGCTGACCTACCAGCGCATGTTCACCGGGCCGGTCAAGGAGTACTCGAACGGCTGGAAAGACCTCAGCACCCGCGAGGTCCTGGTGGTCGCACCGCTGGTCGTGGTGATCCTCTTCCTCGGTGTCTACCCGAAACCCGTTCTGGACGTCATCAATCCAGCCATCAGCACCACCATGCAGCAGGTCGGCGTCACGGACCCCGAGCCGACCGTCGCAGTTGAGGGAGAGAACAAGTGAACGCTCCTTCGGTCGACTACACCGCGGTCGCGCCGATGCTGGCCGTCTTCGTCGCGGCGCTCGTCGCCGTGCTCGTCGAGGCCTTCGCACCGCGCGCCCAGCGGTTCATCATCCAGGTCTTCCTGGCCACGGTCAGCATCGCCACCGCCCTGATCTTCGTGGTCTACCTGGCCACCCAGGACACCTCCAAGACCACCGCCGGCGGCGCGGTCGTCATCGACGGCCCGGCGCTCTTCCTCCAGGGCACCATCCTGGTGCTCGCCCTGATGGCCGTGCTGACCATGGCCGACGAGGCCTCGCCGGAGTCCAGCGCGTTCACCGCGCAGGCCTCGGCGGTACCCGGGTCGGTGGACGAGGCCCGCGCCTCCCGCCTCGGCCTGGTGCAGACCGAGATCTACCCGCTGATCCTGTTCTCGCTGGTCGGCATGCTGCTCTTCCCGGCCTCGAACGACCTGCTGACGATGTTCATCGCCCTGGAGGTGCTGTCGCTGCCGCTGTACCTGCTGTGCGGCATGGCCCGGCGCCGGCGTCTCCTGTCCCAGGAGGCGTCGCTGAAGTACTTCCTGCTCGGTGCCTTCTCCTCGGCGTTCTTCCTGTTCGGCGCCGCGCTGCTCTACGGCTTCGCGGGCTCCGTGCGCCTGTCGGCCATCGCCGCGGCGATCGCGGACGGCGGCGGCACCACCGCCGCCTCGGCCGTGGTCGGCAAGGACGGCCTGCTGCTCATGGGCATCGGCCTGCTCGCGGTCGGCCTGCTGTTCAAGGTCGGCGCCGTCCCGTTCCAGTCCTGGACCCCGGACGTGTACCAGGGCGCCCCCACCCCGGTCACCGGCTTCATGGCCGCCTGCACCAAGGTCGCCGCGTTCGGCGCCCTGCTGCGCATCGCCTACGTCGCCATCCCCGGCGTGCGCTGGGACTGGCAGCCGGTGATCTGGGTGATCGCGGCCCTGACCATGCTCGTCGGATCGATCATCGCGATCGTCCAGGCCGACGTGAAGCGCATGCTGGCCTACTCCTCGATCGCCCACGCCGGGTTCATCCTCGTCGGCCTGCTGGCGATGGACCGGGCGGGTATCGGTGCCGTGCTGTTCTACCTCGCCGCCTACGGCTTCACCACGATCGGCGCCTTCGCCCTGGTGACCATGGTGCGCACCTCCACCCCGGACGGCGGTGTCGGCGGTGAGGCTACTCACCTCTCCCAGTGGCAGGGGCTCGGCAAGCGGTCGCCGTGGCTCGCTGCGATCTTCACACTGTTCCTCCTGGCCTTCGCCGGAATTCCGCTCACCAGCGGCTTCACCAGCAAGTTCGCGGTCTTCTCGGCCGCGGCCGACCAGGCTCCGTGGGGTCCGGGCCTGGTGGTCGTGGGTGTCGCGGCCAGCGCCATCGCCGTTTTCTTCTACATCCGCGTCATCGTGTTGATGTACTTCAACGACTCGGTAGGCGATGCTGTAACCGTGACCCGCCCCGGAGCCCTGACGACCCTCGCCGTCGGCGTCGGTGTCGTCGCGACGATCGGCCTCGGCATCCTGCCGTCCGCCGCCCTCGGATTGGCCAACAGCTCGTCGGTGTTCTTACCGTGAGTGCTGTGACCGCTTCCCTGGATCTGCCGGTGGCCGACGCCGCCCTTGCCGAGTCCGTCCGTATCGGCATGGAAACGGTCGAGGCCCGGCTGCGAGAGGCGGTCCAGCAGACCGACCAGCTCGCCGATACGGCCTCCCGTCATCTCGTGGAGGCAGGGGGCAAGCGGGTCCGCCCGATGCTCACCCTGCTGGCCGCACACCTCGGCGACGGAGACCGTCCCGAGGCCGTGCAGGCCGGGGTGGTCGTCGAGCTGACCCACCTGGCCTCGCTGTACCACGACGACGTGATGGACTCCGCCGACCAGCGCCGCGGTGCCGCCGCGGCCCACCTGGTCTGGGGTAACCAGATCGCCATCCTCGTCGGGGACCTGCTCTTCGCCCGCGCCTCCCGCATCGTCGCCGAGCTCGGCCCCGAGGCCGTCGACATCCAGGCCGCCACCTTCGAGCGGTTGTGCCTGGGCCAGATGCACGAGACGGTCGGCCCGTCGCCCACCGACGATCCGATCGCCCACTACCTCCAGGTGCTCGGCGACAAGACCGGCTCGCTCATCGCCACCGCCGGCCGTTTCGGTGCCATGTTCGGCGGCTGCGACGCGCAGACGATCGACATCATGATCCGCTACGGCGAGCTCGTCGGGGTCGCCTTCCAGCTCGCCGACGACGTCATCGACCTCTCCAGCGCCGGCCGGGTCTCCGGCAAGGTGCAGGGCACCGACCTGCGCGAGGGAGTGCCCACCCTGCCCACGCTCCTGGTCCGCCGTGCCGCCGCCGACGGTGACACCGACGCGTCCACCATTGTCGGCATGCTCGACGGTGACCTCTCCGACGACGCCCGGCTGGCCGAGACCATCGAGGCGCTGAACGAGCACAAGGTGATGGACGCCGCTCGCGACGAGTCGGCCCGCTGGGCCCACGACGCCATCAGCACCCTCGACCCGCTGCCGCAGTCCCCGGCCAAGGCCGCCCTGCAGAAGTTCGCGGAAGCCGTGGTCGAGCGCACCCGCTGACTTTTCCTAACCGCGCAGCGACCGTCCTCCGGCGGTCGCTGCGGTGTTTTGCGTGTCATCGCATTTGTATAAAAACCGAACAGTTTGGTATTTTCCTGAATACGCGAACGGCGAAGGGGGAACGACATGACCGCTGAACCCGTGTTCTGGACGGGGTTCACCACTGACAATGGCGTGGTGACGAACCCCTATCAGCCCTTGCCCGAATGGATCATCAATCCAGACGGCTTCACGGTGGAAGAGTTCTTCGAGCTGCCAGATCTCCCCCGTCACACGGAGCTGATTGACGGGAGACTGGTCTTTTTGAGTCCGCAGAGCAATTTTCATGCCGCAGCGATTCAGCTCCTGGAGCACGGCCTCAGTCGAGATCGGCCGGATACCCTGCGCATTCGGATAGATGTCGGTCTCAAGCTCGGTCCGAAGAAGCTCGTGTACCCGGACATCTTGATCCTTCCGGTCGAGGCGGCCGGTGATTTCACGAGGAATGCCTTTGCTCCGGACGACGCGGGCCTGGTCGTAGAGGTGGTGTCGGTGACTTCGGAGGACCACGACCGCAAGCTCAAGGCCCTGCTCTACGCAGCGAGCGGGATCCGTAATTTCTGGCTCGTCGAGAAGGAGGACGGGAAGCCGGTGGTGTACGTCCATGAGCTGGACCCGGCGACCACGTCCTACCGCCTGACCGGCGTGCACCGCGAACGTCTGGTGCTGACGGAGCCCTTCGACATCGACATCGACCTGACCGCGATGGATCGCATCTGAGTTCTCGGGTCGTGGTGCCCGGGGTGGCCCGGGCACCCGACCCGGGCCAGGCGTCCTTTGGTCTCTTGACATCCGGCTGGGCCGCCTGGTGACTCACCCGCCCCTCGGGTAGCGTCACAAGGGTGGGTTCTGCAGTGCCGCCGATTGTGAGGTCCGGGTCATGAGTCGAGCTCCGCGCGAAGATTTCGACGAGAGCGATGTCCAGATCGGGAAGCACAAGGACTACGCCGCCGGCGTTCCCGGTGTCTACCACGCGTTGCAGAAGTCGTACGAGCAGATGGGCGCCACCCGTACCGCCCGCACACTGCTGAAACTGAACCAGAAAGACGGTTTTGACTGCCCGGGCTGCGCCTGGCCGGAGAAAGACCACCGGCACGTGGCGGAGTTCTGCGAGAACGGGGCCAAGGCCGTCGCCGAGGAGGCGACGAAGCGCACGATCGGGGCCGACTTCTTCGCCCGGCACGCCGTCTCCGAGCTCGACCAGAAGACCGACTGGTGGCTGGGGCAGCAGGGCCGGCTCGCCGAGCCGCTGATCAAGCCCGCCGGCCAGGACCACTACGTGCCGATCAGCTGGGACGCCGCGTTCGACCTGATCGCGACCGAGCTGCGAGGGCTGGACAGCCCGGACCGGGCGACCTTCTACACCTCGGGCCGCACGAGTAACGAGGCCGCGTTCGTCTACCAGCTGATGGTGCGGGCGCTGGGCACGAACAATCTGCCCGACTGCTCGAACATGTGCCACGAGTCGTCCGGCTCGGCGCTGACCGAGGCGATCGGCGTGGGCAAGGGCAGCGTGCAGATCGACGACCTCGAGCAGGCCGATCTGATCGTGGTGATGGGCCAGAACCCGGGCACCAACCACCCGCGCATGCTCTCCACGCTGGAGGCGGCCAAGCAGAACGGCGCCGTGATCGTGGCGGTGAACCCGCTGCCCGAGGCCGGCCTGATGAACTTCCACAACCCGCAGACGCCGAAGGGCGTCGTGGGCAGCGGAACGCCGCTGGCCGACGACTTCCTGCAGATCCGGATCGGCGGTGACCAGGCCCTGATGATGGCCGTGGCCCAGATCCTGCTGCAGCACGACGAGGTGCTCGACCACGCGTTCATCGCCGAGCACACCGCCGGGTTCGACGATTACGTCGCTCACATCAAGGGTCTCGACCTGGCCGAGCTGGTCGGGGCGACCGGCCTGACCGAGTCGCAGGTGCGCAGCCTGGCCGACCGGTTCCTGGCCTCGCGCAAGACCATCGTCTGCTGGGCGATGGGCATCACGCAGCACAAGCACTCGGTGCCGACGATCCACGAGATCGTGAACGTGCTGATGCTCCAGGGCAACCTGGGTCGTCCCGGAGCCGGGGTGTGCCCGGTGCGCGGCCACAGCAACGTGCAGGGCGACCGCACCATGGGCATCTTCGAGAAGATGCCCGAGTGGTTCCTCGACAACCTCCAGCAGGAGTTCGGTTTCGAGCCGCCCCGCAAGCACGGCCACGACGTGGTCAACAGCCTGCGGGCCATGCGCGACGGTGAGATCGACGTGTTCATGGCGGTCGGCGGCAACTTCGTCCGGGCCACGCCCGACAGCAACCTGACCGAGGCCGCACTGCGTCAATGCCGTCTCACCGTGCAGGTCTCGACCAAGCTCAACCGCTCACACACGGTCTGCGGCGAGACCGCGCTGATCCTGCCCACACTTGGCCGCACCGACCGCGACCGGCAGTCCTCGGGTGATCAGAAGGTCAGCGTCGAGGACTCGATGAGCCGGGTGCACGGCTCGCGGGGCAACCTCAAGCCCCCGTCCGGCCAGCTGCTCTCCGAGGTGGCGATCGTGACCCGCCTGGCCCGGCGGGCGGTCGGCGACCGGGTGGACGTGCCCTGGGACGACTTCGAGGCCGACTACACCACGATCCGCGACCGGATTTCCCGGGTGGTGCCGGGCTTCGACGACTACGAGACGAAACTGGCCGACCCGAACGGTTTCACGCTGCCGCACGCCACGCGCAGCCGTCGTTTCCCGACCAGGACCGGCCGGGCCAACTTCGCCGCCTGCCCGCTGGAGTACCCGAAGATCCCGCCGGGCCGGCTGCTGCTGCAGACCCTGCGCAGTCACGACCAGTACAACACCACGATCTACGGCCTGGACGACCGCTACCGCGGCATCAAGGACGGTCGCCGGGTGGTGTTCGTGAACGCCGACGACCTACGGACGCTCGGGCTGGCCGACGGGGAGATGGTCGACCTGGTCTCGGAGTGGGTGGACGGGGTGGACCGGCGCGCCGAGAACTTCCGGATCGTGCAGTACGACACGGCAAAGGGTTGCGCGGCGGCGTACTACCCGGAGACGAACGTGCTGGTGCCGCTGGACAGTGTGGCCGACACCAGCAACACGCCGACCTCGAAGTCCGTGATCATCCGCCTCGAAAAGGCCTAGGAGACAGCGACGCGGGCGGCGGCGAGTCGATCGGACCGCTGCCGCCGCGCGTTGAGCAGGCTGTCGGAGGTCAGGAGAACCAGGGCCACCCAGACCAGACCGAAGCCGGCCCAGCGGGAGGCCGGCATGTGCTCGTCCAGCACCAGCACGCCGCAGAGGAACTGCAGTACGGGTGTCAGGTACTGCAGCAGACCCATGGTGGAGAGCGGCACCCGGCTGGCCGCGGAGGCGAAGAACAGCAGGGGCGCGACCGTGACGAAGCCCGTCGACACGAGCAGGAGCGCCTGCCACGGCGGGTTGTCGGCGATGGTGCTGTTGCCCTGGACGCCCAGCACGATCAGCGTGATGATCGTGAACGGCGCCAGCACCAGGTTCTCGGTGCTCAGCCCGGCCAGGGCACTGACCCCGCCGTTGCTGCCGACCTGCTTCTTCAGCAGGCCGTAGGTACCGAAGCTGAGGGCCAGGGAGAGGGCGATCGTGGGCACGTGCCCGTAGTTCACGGTCAGGACGATGCCCGCGACCACGCCCACCGCCACGGCCACCCACTGCATCACGCGTAGTCGCTCACGCAGCACGATGACGCCCAGGGCCACGGTGACCAGCGGGTTCAGGAAGTAGCCGAGCGCGGCCTCGACCACCTGATCGCTGTTGACGGCGTAGATGTAGACGCCCCAGTTGATCGCGATCAGGAACGCGGCCGTGCCCAGGAGCAGCAGCTGACGGCGGTTCCGGAGCACCGCCCGGACTTCCGGCCACGAGCGCAGGGCCGTGAGCAGCGCGACGCAGAGCACCCCGCTGAAGAGAATCCGGTAGGACAGCACCTCGAGCGCCCCGGAATCAGCCAGGAGCCGGAAGTAGAGCGGAAAGATGCCCCACAACAGGTAGCAGGAGAAGCCGTAGATGATGCCTTTACGGGTCTCCGGATTCATCCCACGATTCTAGGGGTGGCCCGGATCACCCGGTGACGGTCCAGGTGTCTTTACCGGCCAGAAGGGCGGCCAGGTCGTCGTCCGTGGCCGGGCCGTTGTTGGCCTCGACCGCGCCGGTCACCTGGGCTCGCACCAGGTCGTCGTAGGCCGGGCGGGCGACCTTGCGGAACACCCCGAGCGGCACGTGCGACAGCGTCGGGTCGTCGAGCCGGGACAGGGCGAACTGGGTGGCCGGATTGGGATTCCCGGCGTCGTGCACCAGCACGTTCGGCAGGCCGGCCGCGTCGATGTCGGCCACCTCGAGCGTGCCGTCGGCCGCCCGCACCACACCCTGGGAACCGTCCACCCCGAAGCGGATCGGCTCGCCGTGCTCCAGCCGGATCAGCCGGGCCTGGGCCTCGTCGCGGTCCTTCAGCACGTCGAAGGCGCCGTCGTTGAAGATCGGGCAGTTCTGGTAGATCTCCACGAGTGCCGAACCGCGATGTTCCACGGCCTGTTTCAGCACCGAGGTGAGGTGTTTGCGGTCTGAGTCAAGGGTGCGGGCGACGAACGTGGCCTCGGCGCCCAGCGCCAGGGACACCGGGTTGAACGGGGTGTCCACCGAGCCGACGGGCGTCGACTTGGTGATCTTGCCGGGTTCGCTGGTGGGGGAGTACTGACCCTTGGTGAGGCCGTAGATGCGGTTGTTGAACAGCAGGATGGTCAGGTTCACGTTGCGGCGCAGCGCGTGGATCAGGTGGTTGCCGCCGATCGAGAGCGCGTCGCCGTCGCCCGTGATCACCCAGACGTTCAGGTCGGGCCGGGCCGTGACCAGGCCGGTCGCGATCGCCGGGGCGCGTCCGTGGATCGAGTGCAGGCCGTAGGTGTCGAGGTAGTACGGGAACCGGGACGAGCAGCCGATGCCCGAGACACAGACCACGTTCTCCCGGCGGATGCCCAGCTCGGGCAGGAAACCCTGCACGGCGGCGAGGATCGCGTAGTCGCCGCAGCCCGGGCACCAGCGCACCTCGGCGTCGGAGGTGAAGTTCTTCCGGGTCTGCTTCGGGTCGTCCGCGGTCAGGTGCGGCACTCCCACCAGGCCGGAGAGAACGCTCGGCATACCGAGTTCCGTGGTCATGTCAGTAACCCTCCTCGATCTGCGTGGCGAGCGACGTGATGGCGGCGGAGATCTCGGCCGAACTGAACGGCAGACCCCGCACCTGGTTGTAGCCGCGCGCGTCCACCAGGTACTTCCCCCGCAGCAGCAGGGAGAGCTGGCCCAGGTTCATCTCCGGGATCAGCACCCGGCGGTAGCGTTTCAGCACGTCACCGGTGTTGGCCGGGAACGGGTTGAGGTGGCGCAGGTGGGCGGTGGCGACGTGGATGCCGGCCTTGCGGGCGTCGCGGGCCCCGGCCGCGATCGGGCCGAAGGTGCTGCCCCAGCCGATCACCAGCACGTCGGCGTCACCGTGCGGGTCGTCGACCGCCAGGTCGGGCACGTCGATGCCGTCGATCTTCGCCTGGCGCAGCCGCACCATCTTGTCGTGGTTGTCCGGGTCGTAGCTGATCTCGCCGGTGCCGTCGGCCTTCTCGATGCCACCGATGCGGTGCTCCAGACCGGCGGTGCCCGGGGGAGCCCAGGGTCGGGCCAGGGTGGCCGGATCACGGTCGTAGGGCCGGAAGGCGGGCGCGCCGGGCTCGGGCTCCGGTGCGAAGTCCACGTGCAGGTCGGGCAGCGATGCCACCGAGGGCAGCTGCCACGGCTCGGAACCGTTGGCCAGGTAGCCGTCCGACAGCAGCAGCACCGGGGTGCGGTAGGTGATGGCCACCCGCACCGCCTCGATCGCCGCGTCGAAGCAGTCGGCGGGCGAGCGCGGCGAGATCACCGGCACCGGCGACTCGCCGTTGCGCCCGTACATGGCCTGGAGCAGGTCGGACTGCTCGGTCTTGGTGGGCAGGCCGGTGGAGGGGCCGCCGCGCTGCACGTCGACGATCACCAGCGGCAGCTCGAGCGACACGGCCAGGCCGATGGTCTCGCTCTTCAGCGCCAGACCGGGCCCGGAGGTGGTGGTCACGCCGATCGCACCGCCGTACGAGGCGCCCAGGGCGGCGCCGATCGCGGAGATCTCGTCTTCGGCCTGGATGGTGGTGACGCCGAACTTCTTCATGCCCGACAGCGCGTGCAGGATGTCGGAGGCCGGGGTGATCGGGTACGAGCCCAGCACCACCGGCAGCCCGGAGCGGTGCCCGGCGGCGACCAGGCCGTAGGCCAGGGCGGTGTTGCCGGTGACGTTGCGGTAGGTGCCGGCCGGGGCCGGGGCCGGGGCGATCTCGTAGGAGACCGCGAAGCCCTCGGTGGTCTCGCCGAACGCCCAGCCGGCCTTGAACGCGGCCAGGTTGGCGGCCAGGATCTCCGGCTTGCGGCCGAACTTCGTCTTCAGGAAACGCTCGGTGCCCTCGGTCGGCCGGTTGTACAGCCAGCAGAGCAGGCCCAGTGCGAACATGTTCTTCGAGCGCTCGGAGTCTTTGCGGCTGAGCCCGAACTCCTTCAGCGCCTCGACCGTCAGGCTGGTCAGCGGCACCGGCTGTACCTGCCACGACTCCAGCGAGCCGTCCTCGACCGGGCTCGCGGTGTACCCGACCTTGGTCAGGTTCCGCTTGGTGAACTCGTCGGTGTTCACGATGATCGTCTTGCCGCGGGGCAGGTCGGACAGGTTGGCCTTGAGCGCGGCCGGGTTCATCGCGACCAGCACGTCGGGTGCGTCGCCGGGGGTGAGCACGTCGTGGTCGGCGAAGTGCAACTGAAAACTGGAGACGCCGGGCAGGGTTCCCTGGGGAGCGCGGATCTCGGCCGGGAAGTTGGGCAGCGTCGCCAGGTCGTTGCCGAGCGAAGCGGTCTCGGCGGTGAACCGGTCGCCGGTCAGCTGCATGCCGTCGCCGGAGTCACCGGCGAAACGGATCACCACACTGTCGATCTGCTCGACCCGTGAGGGGGCCGGGACCACAGCGGTGTCGTCCATGAAGTTCTCCTCAGTCGCACCTGGCTGTACCCGAGTGTCGTTCCACCCCGTGGTTCGCGGGCACCGGGTTCAGTGTCTCGCTGTGGGGCGGGTCGCACGTCATTGAGATTCCCCTGAGTTCGGGTGATCCGCTGATGGCGTCGGTGTACCGGGCACGGACGGGACACAGTGCACCACCTTGCGCCGGGCTCGGCCCGTTGGCTAGTGCCTTCGGCCCTGTGCGGTCACAAGTTGGCCTTGTGACGGGGCTAACCTGGATCACATGCCACTGTCCCCGCGGGTGCCCGAACTCACGGCGCTCGACCTGCTGCTCTCGGTGGCCCGCACCGGCAGTCTGGGCGCCGCGGCGCGGGAGCACCACATCAGCCAGCAGGCCACCAGCGAACGCATCCGCCGTCTCGAGGCCACCCTCGGCGTGCAGGTGCTGCGGCGCAGCCGGCAGGGGTCGACCCTCACCACCGCCGGGGCCCTGGTCGCCGACTGGGCCGGGCAGCTCACCGAACTCGCCGCCGGGCTGGAGGCCAGCGTCGCGGCGTTGCGGGCCGAGCACCACGCCCGTCTGCGCGTGGCCGCCAGCCTGACCGTCGCGGAGTACCTGATGCCGCGCTGGCTGGTCACCCTGCGGCACCAGGTCGAGGCCCGGCACGACGAGCTGTCGGTGCAGCTGACCGCGACCAACTCCGAGGAGGTCGCCGAGCGGGTGCGCGACGGCCGGGCCGGTCTGGGGTTCGTCGAGGGCCCGGCCGCCCCCGACGACCTGGCCTGGCGGGAGATCGGCACGGACTCCCTGGTGCTGGTCGTTCCCGCCGGTCATCCCTGGTCACGGCGTCGGCGCCCGGTCGACGCGGCCGAACTGGCCGCCACGCCGCTGGTCTCCCGGGAGGCCGGGTCCGGCACCCGGCGGGCGCTTGAGGTCGCGCTCGAGGCGGTGGGTCACCAGAGCACCGAGCCGCTGCTGGAGCTGTCCGGTACCGCGGCCGTGCGGGGTGCGGTGCTGGCGGGGGCCGGTCCGGCCATGCTGAGCACGCTGGCGGTGGCCGACGACGTGGCCTCCGGCCGGCTGCGCACGGTCGCCGTCACCGGCCTGGCCCTCGACCGCCGTCTGCTGGCCGTCTGGCCACTGGGCAGCTCACCCCGCGGCCCGGCCTCCGACCTGCTCACCATCGCGCTGCGGGGTCGCAGTCAGAGATAAGAATTGAGGACGCGTATCAGCTCGCGTAGGCGAGCTGATACGCGTCCTGCATTCTGTTCTTGTTAGAGCCTTCCCGCCTCGATGATCCGCCGCAGGAACTGGCGCGTGCGATCCTGCGTCGGCTCCCCGAGAACCTGCTCCGGGGCCCCCCGTTCCAGCACGCGTCCACCATCGAGAAAACACACGTGGTCGGCGACCTGGCGGGCGAAACCCATCTCGTGGGTGGCCACCAGCATGGTCATGCCCTCGGACTTCAGGTCCCGCAGCATCGCCAGCACCTCGCCCACCAGTTCCGGGTCGAGAGCCGACGTGACCTCGTCGAACAGCATCAGCACGGGGTCGTTGACCAGCGACCGGGCGATCGCGACGCGCTGCTGCTGACCACCGGACAGATGGTCGGGATAGGCGTCCGCCCGGTCCTTCAGGCCCACCCGCTCCAGCGTCACCAGCGCCCGCTCGCGCGCCAGTTCGGCCGGGACGCCGTGCACCTTGCGCGGCGCCAGCGTGATGTTGTCCAGCACGGTGAGGTGCGGGAACAGGTTGAACGACTGGAACACGATGCCGATCCTCGAGCGCACCTCGTCGGCGTTCACCCGCGGATCGGTGATGTCCCGGCCCTGCAGCTCGATCACGCCGTCGTCGACGGTCTCCAGCAGGTCGATGCAGCGCAGCAGCGTGGACTTGCCCGAGCCGGAGGCGCCGATCAGCACCACCACGTCGTGCTCGTCCACGTCCAGGCTGAAATCGCGCAGCACCACACTGCGCCCGTAACTCTTGCGCAGGTTCTCGATACCGAGCAGCGCGCTCACAGATGGCCTCCGCCCGGGACGGCCCCGTAACGCCGTGCCGCCCGGTCGGTGAGCCGGGTCAGCGGGATGGTCAGCACCAGGAACAGGGCCCCGGCCACCACGTACGGGGTGAAGTTGAAGCTGGTCGCGGTCTCGATCTGGGCCGCCCGCACCGCGTCGATCGCGGCGCCGAGCACCGAGATCAGGCCCGAGTCCTTGGTCAGCGAGGCCAGGTCGTTCAGCAGTGGCGGCACCACCCGGCGCACGGCCTGCGGCAGCACCACGTACCGCAGGCTCTGCGGTCCGCTCAGGCCCAGCGACCGGGCCGCGGCCCGCTGACTCGGGTGCACCGACTCGATGCCGGCCCGGAACACCTCGGCGACGTACGCCGAGTAGGTCAGCACCAGGGCCACGCACCCCAGCACGATCGGGTCCGTCGGCACCCCGGTCAGGTTCAGCGCGGGAACGCCGAACCCGACCAGCAGCAGCACCAGGATCAGCGGCAGGCCCCGGAAGACGTCCACGTACACCGTCGCCAGTGCCCGCAGCGGCCAGAACACCGGACCCCGCAGCGTTTTCAGTACCGCGAGGGCCATGCCGACGATCAGCACGCACAGGGCGCTGACCGCGAAGACCTGGACGTTGATCCAGAAACCGGCCAGCACGGCCGGGAAGGACTCGACGGCCTTGTCCCAGTTGAAGAACGTGGTGCGGGTGCGTTCCCAGCCGGGGGCCGACACCACGGCCGTGATCAGCGCACCCCCGACGACGAGGGTGCTCAGGCCCGCGATCAGCAGCGATCGCAGACCCTGGCGCTTGCGGTACGCGTCCCGTTCCCGCTGGAGGGCGGACGGGCTCCAGGTGTCCTCGGCAGAACTCACTTCAGCTCAGGCGCCCCGGCCGACTCGGTCAGCCACTGCGTCTCGATCTTGTCCAGCGTGCCGTCCGCGCGCAGGGCATCCACGGCCTGGCTGACGCAGCTGGTCAGCGAGCTGTCCTTGCCCAGCACCAGACCGAACTGCTCCGGCGTGTCGCTGGTGGCGGGCAGCTGGCCCACCACCACACCGTCGTCGAGCTCGGCGGAGGCCAGGTAGAGGGCCGTGGGCAGGTCGACCACCAGGCCGTCGATCTGGCCGTTGTTCAGCGCCAGCTTGGCCTTGTCGTTGTCGTCGAACACCGCCGGCGTCTTGCTCGGGTCGATCTCCGACGTGATGGCGTTGTAGCTGGTGGTGCCCACCTGGGCGCCGAGCTTCAGGTCCTTGAGGCCGGCCAGGCTGGTGACGCTCGCGGCCTTGTTGCCCTTGAGCGCCACGACCGCCTGGGTCACGTCGTAGTAGCCGCTGGAGAAGTCCACGGCCTGCTTGCGCTCGTCGTTGATCGAGAACTGGTTGATGTCGAAGTCGAAGCTCTTCCTGCCCGGCTGCACCGCGGCGGTGAAGGTCACCGTCTCCCACTTCACCTGGTCGTCGGTGTAGCCGAGCTGCTTGGCCACGGCGTAGGCCACGGCCGACTCGAAGCCCTTGCCGTTGGTCGGGTCGTCGTCCTCGAACCAGGGCTCGTAGGCGGGCTTGTCGGTCCCGATGGTCAGGGTGCTCGCGGTCAGCGTGTCCAGGTCGGCAGGTGTGCACGAGGACGCGGAACTGGAGGACGAGGCGCTCGCCCCGTCGTTCGAGTCGGCGGGTGCGCAGGCCGCGACGGCCAGCAGGGCGAGAATTGCGGTGCCGGCGGCGGGCAGTCGGCGGGACATCGATACTCCAAGGTCAGCGCAGGATTCGGCGGTTGAGTGTATAGCTGCGGGTTTGGCCTCGCAGATGCGGTTAACGCATCCGGGTCTGTGGGGCATCGGTTCGCGACCAGGAAATTCACCACGTCATCACGCTGGGGTACCCCTGATGATCAGGAGGGCCCGTGTGTTCTCATGACGGATGGCCGAGGTACGGGAAAATCGTGACGAGAACCGCTTCGAGATCTGGGTCGACGGCGAGCCGGCCGGGTTCACCGAGCACCGCGGGCCCGGCCCGGTGGTGAGCTTCGTGCACACCGAGATCGGCGAGAAGTTCGGTGGTCAGGGTCTGGCCACCCAGCTGATCCGCGCGGCCCTCGACATCGAGCGCGAGCGGGGGTCGAAGATCCTCCCGGTCTGTCCCTTCGTCAAGGCGTTCGTGGAGAAGCACCCGGACTACCTCGAGCTGGTGCCCGCGAACCGGCGCGCGGCGTTCGGTCTGCCGGTCTGAGCCCGCGTTTGTCCCCCGGTTCTGTCGGTGGTGGTCGCTACAGTCGTTCCTCATGGAGGGGCTGGAGACGTACCTGATCGTCGCCACGGTGATCGCGGCCGGGGTGCTGCTGTTCGCCGGGGCGATGGGGGCGGCCCGGGCCCTGCGCCCGCAGGTGTGCTCGGCCGAGAAATCGCTCACCTACGAGAGCGGGGTCGACGCCGAGGGGTCGGGCTGGGCCCAGAGCCAGATCCGCTACTACCTCTACGCGTTCCTCTACCTGATCTTCGCGGTCGACGCGGTGTACCTGTTTCCCTGGGTCACCGTGGTCAAGGATCTCGGCTGGGCCACGCTGGGTGAGATGGGTGTCTTCCTCGGCGTCATCGCCATCGGCCTGATCCACGCCATCCGCCGCGGGGTGCTGCGATGGATCTGACCAGGCCAGGTGGTGGCGCCCGGGGCATCTCGCCCAAGACCGCGCTGCCGATGCCGGTGCTGCGGTCCGAGGTGCCCACCGAGCTCGGCCCGCTGAACGCCGTCGCCCCACACCCCCTGCGGCTGGTGCTGAACTGGGGGCGGCGTTATTCGCTCTGGGTGTTCAACTTCGGCCTGGCCTGCTGCGCCATCGAGTTCATCGCCGCCAGCATGGCCCGCCACGACTTCATCCGGCTGGGCGTGATCCCGTTCGCCAACGGGCCGCGCCAGGCCGACCTGATGGTGGTCTCCGGCACGGTCACCGACAAGATGGCCCCCGCCGTGCGCCGGCTCTGGGAGCAGATGCCCGAGCCGAAATACGCCATCTCGTTCGGCGCCTGCTCCAACTCCGGCGGCCCGTACTGGGATTCGTACTGCGTGACGAAGGGCGTCGACCAGATCATCCCCATCGACGTCTACGTGCCCGGCTGCCCGCCCCGCCCCGAGGCGCTGCTCCAGGGCATCGTGAAGCTGCAGGAGAAGATCGCCACCGAGAACCTCGCCGCGCGCTACGGATCGCGACGGCGTGGGGCGGCGAGCCTGAGCCGCGGTCTGGTCTCGAGGGGCTCCGGCTCGTGACCCCCCGTCTCGCCGAGGGCGACGTACTCGCGACCTGGTTCACGGCCGCACTGCGCAAGGCTGCGGTGGCGGACAGTGCCGACCCGGAGAGCGGGGGCGCCCGGGCAGGCCACGAGGGCGCACCGGTCAGCCGCGGGGCCGATCCGGAAGCCGCGGGGCCGGTCGATCAGAGGGCCGGGGCACCACTGGTCACGGTGAGCGCAGACGCCGCCGGCACCCCGGTGGTCGATGTCCCCGCTGCCGGCTGGGTCGCGGCGGCCACCTGCGCCCGCGACGAACTGGATCTCGACTTCCTCGACTGGCTCTCGGCGGTGGACGAGCCCGACGGCGATCCGGCCGGGCTCGACGTGGTGCTGCACCTGGCCGGTTCCGACTCGTTCGGCTCGTCCGACCGCACGGTGCGCCGCCTGCTGCTGCGTACCCGGGTGCCGAACGCAGACCTGAACCTGCCGAGCCTCACGTCGCTGTGGCCGGGCGTGGCCTGGCACGAGCGCGAGACCCACGAGATGTTCGGCCTGGCCTTCACCGGCTTCTCCGACGGCTCGGGGGCTGGGCTGCGTCCACTGCTGCTGCCCGACGGTTTCGAGGGCACCCCGCTGCGCAAGTCGTTCGTCCTGGCCGCCCGGGCCGCCAAGGCCTGGCCCGGCGCCAAAGACCCAGGCGACTCCGGCACGAAGGTCCCCACCCGCCGCAAGACCCTGCCCCCCGGAGTCCCGGACCCGTCCTGGGGCCCCCATGAACCCGGCGCTCCGCGAGTCGACGCCCCCGAGCCACCACGCCGAGCCCCTCGGGCAGGCATCCCCGAGCGCCCCGCCAGGATCGCCCGGGCGACAAGCCGAGTGGCCAGGCCGACCGAGGCTGCCGATCCGGCCACATCTGTCAGGTCCGGAACGACCACCTCCGCCGATGCGACGGAAGCCTCCACAACCTCCACCGTCTCTGAATCGGCCGGCACCACTGGCCCCGCCGGCTCGTCCGAACCGAACGCATCCAGTCCCCCACCCCCACCCGAGCGCGACGCATGACCCTCGACGCCGGTCTCCTGGCCGAGATGGTGCTGCGCACGCTGGCCGTGCTGGTCGCGTTCCTCACCCTGCCGCTGGTGGTCGGGCAGACCGAGCACAAGGTGATGGCGCACATGCAGGGGCGGCTGGGGCCGATGTATGCCGGGGGTTTCCACGGGTGGGCGCAGCTCGTGGCCGACGGGGTGAAGTTCCTGCAGAAAGAAGACATCGTCCCGGACCGGGCCGACGCGGGCGTGTTCCGGCTGGCGCCCGGGGTGGCGCTGGTGCCCTACCTGGTGGCGATGGCGGTGATCCCGCTGAGCCCGGACTGGGTGGCGGCGGATGTCGACGCCGGGCTGCTGTTCGTGCTGGCGGCGAGCGCCGTCGCGGTGCTGGGCACCCTGATGGCGGGCTGGTCGAGCGGGAACAAGTACGCCCTGCTGGGCTCGATGCGCGCGGCGGCGCAGCTCCTGGCCTACGAGCTGCCGCTGGTGCTGGCGGCGGCGAGCGTGGCGATGGCCGCGGGCACGCTGTCGCTGACGGGCATCGGTGAGGCCTGGCAGTGGTGGTGGCTGTTCTGGCAGGCCCCGGCCCTGATCGTGTTCGTGGTGGCGGGGCTGGCCGAGGTGCAGCGTCCGCCGTTCGACATGCCGATCGCCGACTCCGAGCTGGTGGCCGGTCCCTACACCGAGTACACCGGGCTGCGGTTCGCGTTGTTCCTGCTCAGCGAGTACGCGGGCATCGTGGTGCTGTCCGCGCTGACCGCGGTGCTGTTCCTCGGCGGCTGGCACGGCCCGTTCACCGGCACGCTGGGCCCGCTCTGGACGCTGCTGAAGACCGGGCTGGTGGCGATCGTGGTGATCTGGCTGCGGGTGGCCTGGCCACGACTGCGGGAGGACCAGCTCCAGAGACTGGCCTGGGCGGGGCTCGTGCCCATCGCCCTGGCCCAGCTGGCCCTCACCGCGGTGGTCGTCGTGGTCCGGGGAACCTAGTCCAGGTTCTTCGCGAAGTGGAGCGAGCCTTCCTCGTCCTTGTAGAGACCGAAGCCGGCGTGCGGCTGGTAGCCCGCGCTGCGGTAAAGGGCCACGGCCTCGGGCTGCTTCGTGCCGGTCTCCAGGATCAGGCGGGTGTAGCCCAGGGCCATCGCGCGCAGCTCGGCCGAGGCCAGCAGGCGCCGAGCCAGGCCGTGACGGCGGAACCCGGGGCGCACGTACAGCCGCTTCATCTCCACCGAGCCCTCACCCTCCGCGGGGTTACCACGCAGGCCGACGCAGCCGGCGAGCTCGCCACCGGCCTCGGCGATGGTGAACAGGCCGGTGGGCGGAGCGAATTCGGCCGGGTCGACGGGGGTGTCGTCCGGTCCGCCGTAGCGGACCACGTACTCCTGCTGGACCTCGGCGATCAGGGAGACCGCTTCGGGGCTGTCGAACGGGACGTCGCGGAAGACCAGATCGGTTACGGGGGAGTTGCTCACGGCTCCCATAGTTCCACGGGGTTGCCTTCGGGGTCGTGCACCCGGGCGAAGCGGCCGTTGGGGTAGATCTCCTCGTCGACCTCGACGGCGATGCCGGCCCGCCGCAGCTGGGTCACCATCGCGTCCAGGTCACGGACCCGGAAATTGACCATCCATTGCTGCTGGGGCCGCCCGAAGTGCTCGGCGTCGTCAGCGAAAGCGGCGAAGACGGTCGGCCCGGACTGGGAAATCCAGGGAGCTTCTTCGTACGTCAAAGGCACTGGCGTCACGCCGAGGTGGTCTTCATACCAGGCGGCCAGTCTCTCCGGATCCTTGCTCCGGAAGAACAGTCCCCCGATGCCCGTCACGCGTTCCACAAATGGGAATACTGCCAGAAGGGCCGCGATCGGGCCGCTCGGAGTGGTTGGCGCATTCTGTTCCGAGGCGCCACGGGCGCCTGGAAAAAGACAGAATGCGCAGGTCATGAATGGAATTATCGATCTCGCGAGGTAGCCGGATTTCGTGCTGAATTCGCTGACCACAGGGGTGTGGCGGCACGGATGGCGCACTATCGCTGCACTGTCGATGCCGTTCGGTGGCGCAGGGGTCCGGTTGCGTTCTGGATGATGCGGTCGGACTTTTTTCGTGCGCATGAATTAATGACGAGTGTCGGAGCGGTGGAGGTCGTACGGCGCGCCTCCCGCTTTTGTCATTGGGTGCCTAAATTGGGGACGCGGGCGGCCTCCGGGAGCGGGGCATGAGTGCGGTGGGTGCCCGCCCCCGTGGGTACGAGGGCCCAGGCGCATCACTCCGGGTGATGGCGAGCGGGTGAGCGCCGAACCGGATTCGCCGGACCCGGAGGCGCCGGTAAGGACAGCGGCTAATATCACTATTGGTCGTCCGGTCCCGGGGATCCGGTTTGCCGGGAGATCGGTCCGTGTCGGATGCGCCGTAATCCACCGCAATCGGAATATTGATGGTCATGCCGGTGGCGTGTACGTTCCGGCGCGGGCATTTGTCGGAACACGCTTGAGGTGGGTGACGTGGCGCGGCAGCAGGCTGAGATCCGGCGCGAGGAGATTCTCCGGGCCGCGGCGGCGGTGGTCGGGCGCAAGGGATTCGCGCGGACCCGGGTGGCAGATGTCGCAGCGGAGCTCGGAATCAGCGCCGGCCTGGTCTTTTACCATTTCGATTCCAAAGAGCGGCTGCTCTCCGAGGCATTTGTGATGGCCTCCGACCGCGACCTGGACGCCATGGACGCGGCGATTGCCGGCCCGGGCACCCACGCCGAGCGCGTGCGTAACGTGATCCGGCTCTACCAGCAGATCGCCTCCGATCCCGGCGACCGCGAGGTGTGGTCGCACAACATCGACGCCTGGGCCGAGGGCCGCTACACCGACGAGATCCGCGAGGTGGTCCGCCGCAACGACGCGCGCTGGCGCCACGGCCTGACCCGGCTGGTGGCGGCCGGGGCCGAGGCCGGAGAGTTCACCTGCCCCGACCCGCAGGAGGCCGCCCTGCGGATCTGTGTGATGCTCGACGGGCTCACGGTCGCCACCCAGGTACGCGGCACGCTGTCGAAGGGCAGGGCGAGAGCATGGGCCGAGGAACACGCCGCGAGAGAACTGGGCCTCCCGGCACCGGTCTTCCCGGTGCAGCAGCTTCCACCCGCCCAGCGCTGACCCGTGAGGCGCGTCGCGCGAGTGACGTCGAACACGGCAAGATGCATCGGTGACCAACCCACAGCACGACGACGCGGGTAGCCCTGGCGGCCACCGGCACGGCGTCGGTGGGGGTCTGGTCTCCGGGCTGGCCACCACGGCCCGGGCCCTGGTGCGGCACACCCACACGCAGGAGTATCCGGACGTCCGGCCCGACCTGCCCCCACGCAGCCGCGGGGTGATCGCCCTGCTCGCCGAGAACTGCACCAGCTGCATGCTGTGCGCCCGCGAGTGCCCGGACTGGTGCATCTACATCGAGTCGCACAAGGAAGAGGTCCCGGCCCCCGAGCCCGGCGGCCGTCCCCGGCAGAAGAACGTGCTCGACCGCTTCGCCATCGACTTCTCGCTGTGCATGTACTGCGGCATCTGCATCGAGGCCTGCCCGTTCGACGCGCTCTTCTGGAGCCCCGAGTTCGAGTACGCCGAGTTCGACATCCGCGACCTGCTGCACGAGAGCGATCGGCTCGAGGGCTGGATGGCCAGCGTCCCGCCCCCGTCCCTGCCCGACCCCGGAGCCGTCGAGGCGAAGGAGGTCGGGGTGGCGAGAACGGCCGCGGACAAGGCAATTGCGGCGTACGAAGCGACATTGGCGAAAGAGCGCGAGGAAGACCGTCCCGAGGGTGAGCGGTGAGCGGACCGGATCTGCTCCTCACCGCCCTCGCACTGCTGGCGGCGGCGAGCGGACTGCTGGCCGTGACCGGCTCACGCGTCGTCCACTGCGCCCTGTGGCTGGTGGTCAGCCTGGGCGCGCTGGCCGGTGTGTACCTGGTGCTCGGCGCCGAGGTGGTGGCGCTGGTGCAGTTGCTGGTCTATGTCGGCGCCGTGGTGGTGCTGGTGATCTTCGCGCTGATGCTGACCCGGGCCCCGGTGGAACCGAGCGACCGCCTGGACGCGCCCAAGGGCCAGAAGCTGGCGGCCGTGGTCGCGGGGATCTCGGTGGGCGGAATCCTGGCGGGCACGCTGATCTACGCCCTGCAAGACCTGACCGTCAAGGTCCAGGGCGAGCAGGGCAGCGCCCGGAACATCGGCCGGGCCGTGTTCTCCGGCTGGCTGCTGCCGTTCGAGCTGCTCTCGGTGCTGCTGCTGGCGGCCCTGGTGGCGGCGATCGCGGTGTCGCGGCACCTTCCCGCGGAAAAACGTCCCGGGCAGAGCCTCACCGAAGACGGCGGGGTCCAGTGATCCACCTGCTCGGACCGGCTGTCCTGGCCGCGGCCCTGGCGGGGATCGGGGTCTACGGCATCCTCGCCCGGCGCAACGCCGTGCTCGTGCTGATCGGCGCGGAACTCCTGCTCAACGCCGCGAACGTGCTGCTCGTGACCGCCTCGGCCCTGCCGGCGGGCGGTCTGGCCGGGCTGGAGCACAGCCAGACCTATCACGACCCGCTGATTCCCGGTCAGGTGATGACGATCTTCGTGATCACTGTCGCCGCCGCGGAGATCGGCCTGGGACTGGCGATCGTGCTGCTGCTGTTCCGGGCCCGCGGCACGGTGGAGCTGACCGCGGTCCGGGAGCTGGGCGAGGCCTCGCCCAGGCACACGGAGACACCCTCGTGACCGAGTCCGCCGCCATCCTCAGCATCGTGCTGCCCGCCGCCTCGGCGATGCTGGGGCTGCTCATGGGCCGCGACTGGGCCCGCGACTGGGCCGTGCTCGGCTCGCTCGGCGCCCTGGTGGCCGCCATCGCCGAACTGGTGCTGGTCGGTACCGACGGCCCGGTCACGGCGTTCGGTTTCCTCGGCCGGGCCCAGCTCGGGGGCACCACCATCGACCTGGCCCTGCGCTCGGACCAGCTCTCCGCCGCGGTCGCCGTACTGGTGGCCCTGGTCGCGTTCTGCGTGCAGATCTACTCGACGGCCTACCTGGCGGGGGAGGGCACGCCCGACGCGCCGACCCGCTACCCGGCCTACGCCGCGACGGTCTCGCTGTTCACCGCCGCGATGATGCTGGTGGTGCACTCGGCCGACCTGGTGCTGCTGCTCATCGGCTGGGAGGTCATGGGCCTGGCCTCGTACCTGCTCGTCGGCCACCACAGCGAACGGGCGAGCGCGAGAGCCGCTGCGGCGAAAGCCTTCCTGGTCACCCGGGTCGGTGACATCGGGGTGGTGCTGGCCGTGGTGGTGCTGATCGCGGGCGCGGGCACCACGTCGATCAGCGACCTGAACCGCGCCGCCACCGAGAACGAGATCGGCCACGGCACCGTGCTGACGGCCGGCCTGCTGCTGCTCGCCGGGGTGGTGGGGAAGTCGGCGCAGTTCCCGCTGCACATCTGGCTGCCGGACGCGATGGAGGGCCCGACCCCGGTCTCGGCCCTGATCCACGCCGCGACCATGGTGGCGGCCGGGGTGTTCCTGATGGCCCGGCTGCTGCCGCTCTACCTGACCGTGCCGGGCGCCCTGCAGACCGGCGCCGTGCTGGCCTCGATCAGCATGGTCGGCGCCGCGCTCGCGGCCCTGGCCCAGACCGACCTGAAACGGCTGCTGGCCTACTCGACGATCAGCCAGGTCGCGTACATGCTCGGCGCGGTCTGCGTGGCCTCGGACCGGGAGCTGGGATCCGGTGACCCGACGGCGCTCGCCGCCCCGGGCGTCCTCCATCTTCTCTCGCACGGAGCCTTCAAGGCGCTGTTGTTCCTGGCCGCCGGATGCATCGTGCACATCGTCGGCTCGACGGCGCTCGCCGACATGGGCGGGCTCTGGCGCACGCACCGCAGTCTGGCCGTGCTCTTCGGGATCGGGTTGCTGGGGCTGGCGGGCATCCCGCCGTTCGGCGGGTTCTGGTCGAAGGAGGCTGTGCTGTCGGCCGCCGACGAGGCCGCCCACGCCGGCACCTGGGTGGGCTGGACCGTGCTGGTCGCCGGGGTGCTCACGATCGTGCTGACCGGGCTGTACGCGGGGCGGGCCTGGGCGATCGTCGCGATGGGACGCGACCCGGTGCTGCCCGCGGTGGGTGACGCCGAGACCGAGGAACCGCACGAGAACCCGCACGGGCACAGCCAGGTGCCCGTGGCCATGATGCTTCCGCTGTACCTGCTGGCGATCCCGACCGTGGCCTTCGGCCTGGTGCTGCTGACCCCGTTCGACCTGCTGCACGGCGTCGAGATCCAGCCTGGCACCGCGATCACTGGTGCGCTGCTAGCACTTTCGGGGGTCGGCTGGGCGGTCTCGGCACCTCGCCTGGGCACCCCGGACATTGCCGTGGCCCTGCCGGTGAGAGCGAGAGCCCTGCTGGAGAACGCCTTCTACTTCGACGCGGTGATCCGCGCGCTGGTGGTGCGCCCGGTGCTGGGACTGGCGCGGACGGTGCAGATGCTCGAGCGCGACGTGGTGGACGCGTACGTGCGGGCCGTGCGGCCCACCACCGAGATCGCCGGAACGGTGCTGCGCCGCACCCAGACCGGTCTGGCCACGGGCTACGCGGTCTGGGTGCTCGTCGGTGCGGTCGTGCTCACCGTGGCCGGGATGGTGCTCGTATGAGCTGGTTGCTGCCGGCCCTGGTGCTGGTCCCGTTCGCCGGTGCCCTGGTGCTGCCGGGTCTCCCGGACCGGTTCGCCGTGCGGGCCGGGGTGGGGGTCGCCCTGGTCACCCTGGCCCTGGCCGTCCTCGCCACCTACGAGACGGGTACGACCGGGTTCGGCCGCATGCAGCTGGAGGTGCGCACCGACTGGGTGCCCGCGCTGGGGCTGCAGGCCCATCTGGGGATGGACGGGGTCAGCGCGCCCCTGGTTCTGCTCACCGGGCTGCTGTCCGTACTCGTGTGCCTGTACCTCACCCGGGTGGGACCGGACCGGAATCTGGTGGCCTGCGTGCTCGCGGTGACCGGCGGGTCCCTGGCCACCTTCACCGCGCTCGACCTGCTGCTGTTCTTCATCGCCTTCGAGACCGTGCTGATCCCGATGTGGCTGGTGATCCGGATCTGGGGGGACACGACACAACCCGGGGGGACCGCGACCCGCAACGACGCCGCGAGCCGGTTCGTGCTCTACACCGCCACCGGCTCGGCGCTCATGCTGCTCGGGATCATCCTGGTGATCGCCCGCACCGGCACCTCCGACCTGACCGAGCTGATCGAGCGCGGCGGCGCCGGTATGTCGGTGACCACGCAGACCGTGGCGGCCGGCCTGATCGTGCTCGGCCTGGCCGTGAAGACCCCGATGTGGCCGCTGCACACCTGGCTGCCCCCGGCCCACACGATCGCCCCGACCGCCGGATCGGTCCTGCTCGCCGGGATCCTGCTCAAGCTCGGCACCTACGGCCTGGTGCGGGTGGCCGTGCCGGTGCTGCCCGCCGGCCTGCAGAACGTGGCGCCCTGGCTCGGCGGCTTCGCGGTGGTGGGCATCGTCTGGGCCGGGCTGGCCTGCCTGACCGAGCGCGACCTGAAGCGGCTGGTGGCGCTGTCGTCGGTGGCGCACATGGGTTTCGTCCTGCTCGGCGTGGCCTCGATGACCCCGACCGGCCTGCAGGGGGCGCTCTACGCCAACATCGCGCACGGCGTGGTCAGCGCCCTGCTGTTCTTCGTCGTCGGGGCGCTGAAAGACCGCCACCACAGCGCCGACCTGAGCGTTCTCGGACCCGGCCTGCGCGACCGGCTGCCCCGGCTGGGATGGCTGCTCACCCTAGGCGCGGTCGCCGGTCTCGGTCTGCCCGGCCTGGCCGTGTTCTGGGGCGAGCTGCTGGCGATCGCCGGGGCCTGGCAGTCCTCCGCACTCGGCGCCCTCGACCGCCCCTACGCCGTGATCGCCGCGGTCGGCACCGCGATCGCCGCCGCCTACTGGCTGCGCGTGCTGCGGCTGATCTGGCAGGGAACGCCCCCCGCGGACCAGGCCGGGCTGCCCGACGCCACCCACCACGAGACCGTCGTCGTCCTTCCCCTGGTCGTGGCCACCGTCGTCCTCGGACTGCTGCCCGGTCCGCTGCTGTCCACCACCGCCGGGGTGGTCCGGCTGCTCCTGCCCGGCGGGGGAGTGGTGCCGTGATGCTCACCGACATCACCGGGACGCTGACCGGCGTCCCCCGGATCGACGCGGTGGCCCTGCTCCCCGTCATCGCCCCCGTGGTCGCGCTGCTGCTGGTGCTCCTGATCGACGCCGTCCGGCCGGTGAAGCCCCTGCTGAACCTGGTCACCCTGGCCGGCCTGCTCACCGCCGCCGGCGGCGTGGCCTACCTGGCGCTCGAGGGCACCGAACGCTCCACGGCCTGCTCCATCGGGGTCGTGGTGGGCACGGCCGGCCTGAGCGGACCCTCACCCCTGCCCGAGAGCCTGAGCCCGTCCGACGTCGGCTTCGGCTGCTCCTACCTGGTCTCCGACCTCACCCTCACCGGGCAGGCGATCGTGCTGGTGGCGGCGATCGGCTGCCTGCTGCTGGCCCTCGACGGCCCGGGCGCCGAAGACCGCACCGCCCACCACACCCTGCTGCTCGCCACCGTGGCCGGTGCCACCGCCCTGGCCGGCGCCCGCGACCTGGCCACCCTCACCGTCGCCCTGGAGACCGCGACCCTCCCGGCGATCGGCCTGATCGCCCTGCGCCGCGACGCCCAGGGGGCCCAGGCCGCCGTCACCCTGCTCCTCACCGCCATCGCCTCCCTCGGCCTGCTCCTGCTCGGCATCGGCCTGCTCTTCCTGGCCACCGGCTCGCTCTACCTCTCCCGCATCGCCGACGTCCTCGCCTCCGACCCGGATGAGAAGGTGCTCGTCGTCGCGGTGGCCGGGGCGATGTTCGCGCTCGCGGGCATCGGGTTCAAGATCTCGCTGGTGCCGTTCCACCAATGGACGCCCGACACCTACGCGGGCGCCCCGCTGCCCGTCGCCGCGCTGCTGTCCACCGTCTCCAAGGCCGCCGGGCTGACCGCCGCCGCGGTGCTGCTGGGCATCGGGCTGCCGGCGCTGCACGACGCCTGGGCGCCGCTGATCGGGGTGCTGGCCGCGCTGACCATGACCGCCGGCAACCTGGTGGCTCTGCGGCAGCAGGTGGCCGTGCGGCTGCTGGCCTGGTCGACCGTGGCCCAGGCGGGCTGGGTGGTCCTGCCGCTGGCCGCCTCGGGTACCACCCGCGACGGCGTGCGGGAGGCGGTCGCCGCCTCGCTCGGCTACCTGCTGGCCTACGTGGTGGCCGGTCTGGCCGTGTTCGCCGTGGTGGTGCTGGTCGCGCGCCACCACCGGGCCGGTGAGGAACACACCCTGGAGGCCTACCGCGGCCTGGCCCGCACCGAACCGGTGGCGAGCGCCGTCCTGGCGTTCGCCCTGGCCTGCCTGGCCGGGCTCCCTCCGGGGGTGATGGGCCTGATCGCCAAGGTGGTGGCGCTGCGCCCGGTGGTGGACGCCCAGCTGTGGCCGCTCGCCGTGGTCGCGGCCCTCAACGTCGCCCTGGCCCTGGCCTACTACCTGCGCTGGACCGCGCTCCTGCTCGCCACGACCGATCAGGCGACCCCCAGGTGGCGCCTGCGCCCCGCGGAAGGGATCGTGTTGGGTGGAGCGGCGGCAGGTTGTGTAGGTCTGTCCATCGGTGCCGGGACGATCGCCGGGCTGTTGCCCGATCTCCTGCGCTGAGGCGTCGGCAACACCGAAGCACCGGGAACGTGATCAAGCCGGATACCGTTGAGTTTCCTGACGGTGCCCGGTGGCACCGATCGAGAGGAGTCAGGGAGCGCCGAAATGGGCCATAGTCATTTCAACGGGCTGAAGACCGCGATCCTGCTGGGCGGGATGGCAGCATTTCTGATGCTGATCGGTGGGATCTTCGCCAAGGGTCCCGGTCTGGTCATCGCGCTGCTGATCTCGCTGGCCATCAGCGGTTACCAGTACTGGAACTCCGGCAAGATGGCGATCCGCTCGATGCGGGCGCGACCGGTCAGTGAGGCCGAGCAGCCGGCGATGTACCGCATCGTCCGGGAGCTCTCGAACGAGGCCCGCCAGCCGATGCCCGCGCTGTACGTGTCGCCGACGCAGGCGCCCAACGCCTTCGCCACCGGCCGTAACCCGCGGCACGCGGCGGTCTGCTGCACCGAGGGCATTCTCCAGATCCTCGACGAGCGGGAGCTGCGGGGTGTGCTCGGCCACGAGCTGATGCACGTCTACAACCGCGACATCCTCACCGCCTCGATCGCCGGTGCCCTGGCCAGCGCGGTCACGTTCATCGCCAACTTCGCCTTCTTCTTCGGCGGCAGTGACGACGACGAGCGACCGAACTTCATCGCCATGATCGCCTTCTCGATTCTCGGCCCGCTGGCCGCCGGCATCATCCAGATGGCGATCAGCCGCACCCGCGAGTACGACGCCGACGAAGACGGCGCCAAGCTCACCGGCGACCCGCTGGCGCTGGCCTCGGCCCTGCGCAAGCTGGAGATGGGTACCCGGCAGCTGCCGCTCCCGCCCGAGCGGGAACTGGTCAACGCCAGCCACATGATGATCGCGAACCCGTTCCGCGGGGGTGGCGTGGCCAAGCTCTTCGCCACCCACCCGCCGATGGCCGAGCGCATCGCCCGGCTGGAGTCGATGGCCGGCTACCGCCGCTGAGGAAGTGAACAGACGAAGCCCCCGGAGCCGTCGCTCCGGGGGCTTCGTCGTATCTCAGAACTTCTCGAGATCCGGCTCTTCCAGCAGGGACTTCACCTCGGCGGGCGTCAGGGAGGCCGACTCCAGCCCCTTCTTGTCCAGCCACCCCGCGAGCAGGGTGCGGGCGGTGGACGCGTCGCATCCCAGCCGCGCCATGATCATCCCGGTCGCCAGATCACTCATCTGCTGGATCTGGACCTGCGACACCGCGTCGCGGGCCTGACCGGCCTGGTCGTCGAGATCCCGGTCCAGCGCCAGGCACATGGTCAGCGGACCCACGTATCGCCTGAGGTGGTCGGTCTCGACGCCGTCACCGATCTCGCCGAGCAGCAGGCCGATCATGGTGTTCAGTAACTCACGCAGAGGAGTGGAACTCTGGAGCCTCTCCGGCTGGGCGGTGTCGGGCCTCGGCGGACGGCCTGTGGTCGTCATGCAGTCGTACTTCCCCATCCATCACAGGGCGGGAGGATTAGGGGGGTCCCGCCAGGAAATGGATCTTTACGACTGCTTCACAAAGGTCCGGAAGGATCTTAGCCCGGACGAGGCACTGCTACGTGCAGGCAGCGTTCCTCACGACGACGTGGACCCCCGGTAGAGCGGGACGAACAGTTCCTTGAACTTCGCCGCGCTGTTCGGGAACGAGTTCTCCAGGCTGTGCTGCCCGCCCGAGCCGTCGCTGTAGTCGTACTCGAAGTACGAGGCGTACGCCACGTTGTTGACCGGGTCGGTGATGAAGTCGTACATCCGCTGGATGTAGTCCGGGTCGTCCGAGCCGCCGATGCCGTCCGGGCGCTGCCACACCCCCCACTCCGGCAGGGTGAGTCGCTTCCCGTGCTCCTGGGCGAAGCTCGACCAGTACTTCAGGCCCCGGTCCCCGCCGTAGACGGACTCGTCCCAGGCCCGCTTCTGGTGCTTCACGTAGCAGGCGCTGTCGCAGGTGTCCGGGTACGGATAGGCCTTGCCCGACACGTCGTAGGCGTCCACCCCGACGTAGTCGACCACGTCGTCACCGGGGTAGTAATCCGCCGCGTCGTAGGCGTTGGAGCCGTTGTTGACGTTCCAGTCGAACTCGAAGTTCGCCCCCGGCACCGCCCGCATCGTCTCGACGATGTTGCGGTAGTAGCTCTTCCAGCTCGCCGAGTCCTTCGAGGCCCAGGGCCAGTCGGACAGGTTGAACTCCCAGCCCACCCGCAGGATCGCGTCTTCCTGACCGCCCGCGACCAGGTTCTGCGCCAGGGTCTGGAAGTACTGGCTGTACTCCCCGTTCGCGCCCGACCGAAGGTTGCCGCTGCCGTCGGTGGGCAGCATCGCCACCGCGTAGACCAGCCGGTACGGGGTGTCCTTCCACTCGTCCAGCAGGTACTGCGGGTCGGCGATGTTGTCCCAGGTCTCACGGGCCGAGAAGTCGACCACGTAGCTGACGTCCGTGCCGAGCCACTGCTCGTAGGCGGCCACCTCGTCCGCCGACGTCTGCTTGAACACGCCGAACTTCGTACCCGAGGTAGTGGCGGCCGAGGCCGACGCGCTCGCGGTGGGCGTGGCGCCGCTGTCGCCGTCGTCCGGGCCGCGGGTGGCGACGAAGATCACGCCGATCAGGGCCAGCGCGGCCGCGGCGGCGCCGGCTCCGAGGAGCAGCCGGCGATTCGGGCCGGTCGGAGCAGGGGACGCGGGTGGCCCGGGGGGCCGGGGCGGTTCGGTACCGGCGGGGCCGACGGGCACCGGTCGGGTCGGCAGGTCGCCTTCGCCCATGGTGGACGCCGTGGCCGGCGTCGCGGGGTCGCTTGCGGACGCGGCGTGCCGGCCTTCGGGAGGGGCCTCGGGACGCGGGGCGTCATCAGAGGGCGTGGCACGCATGGTCGCAAAGCCTTTCGACGGATCGGGCGCTTCTTCCGGCCTTGAGAGTGCCCCGTGATCACGGTGATTCCGCTGAGAGTGGCAGTGATGATTCACGGCCGCACCACGGAACCACCGATCCGGGTCACCCGGACGGCCGCGACTGCTCTCGTCCAATGCTTGACCGTTCAACTAAATGCTTTTATCGTCAAGTACATGACGACCACGGTGGATCCCACAGCACCCGGTGCGGCCTTCGACGCCTTCCTTCCCGGGGCGCTGGCCACCAGCCGGGCCCAGCGACCCTGGACCCCGCAGGACGGCGCGCTGCCCGCGCTGTACCTCTCCCACGGGGCGCCCCCGCTGTTCGACGACGGCGACTGGATGGACCAGCTCCACGCCTGGGCCCGCCGGATGCCCAAGCCGAAGAGCATCCTGATCATCAGCGCGCACTGGGAGTCGGCGCCGCTCAGCCTGACCAGCCCGTTCGCCAACACCCCACTGGTCTACGACTTCGGCGGGTTCGCCCGGCGCTACTTCGAGATGCAGTACGGCACACCCGACGCCTCGGAACTGGGCCGCCTGGTCGCGTCGGTCTTCCCGGACGTCGAGACGGTGCACCAGCACCAGAGCCGCGGCCTCGACCACGGTGCCTGGGTGCCGCTGAAGGTCATGTACCCGCTGGGCGACGTGCCGGTGCTCCAGCTGAGTATCCCGACGCACGACCCGGCGAAGCTGCTGGACCTCGGCCGTCGCCTGCGCCCGCTGCGGGAGGAGGGCGTCATGATCATCGGCTCCGGCTTCATGACGCACGGCCTGCCGTTCCTGACCCGCGACGCGATGATGGGCAAGATCCCCGGCTGGTCGGCCGACTTCGACGCCTGGGCCCAGGACGCACTGGCCCGCGGCGACGTGGACACGCTGATGAACTACCTGAAGCGCGCTCCCGGCCTGCCCTACTCCCACCCCACCGTCGAGCACTTCGTGCCCGCGTTCATCACCCTGGGCGCGGCCTCGAACCCCGAGGCCCCGGTCACCACGACCATCGAGGGCTACATGTGGGGCCTGTCGAAGCGCTCGTTCCAGGTGGCTTAACGGGTGGCTTGACGGCCCGGGCGGCCGTAGGTCGTGTACTCGGTGGTGCCCCGTTCCTGCGCCTCGATCGCCTGCTGCAACCGGCGGGTCAGCGAGGGCGTGAGCGGGGCGCTCCCCAGGTCCGCGGGAGCCACGAGACGGGCGGCCCGCAGCTCGCTCTCCTGCAGCACCAGCCCGTCGATCGCCGCCTGGTCGAGCACGCCCCCGTCGAAGACGAACTGGATCTGGTCGCGCCACACCCCGTGGCGCGGCACCCAGTCCACGACCAGCAGCCGACCCGGCTCGCGCTCCAGCCCGAGCTCCTCGGTCAGCTCCCGGGCACAGCCCAGGCGTGGATCCTCGTTGTCCTCCACCGCGCCGCCGGGCATCACCCAGGTGGGCTTGTAGACGGCCTCCAGCAGCAGCACCCGGCCCTGCCCGTCCCGGATCAGGGCGGCCGCCGCCACGTTCTTCGACGGCAGCCGGGACGAGATGCCCGGGTTGAACTCGGCCTCGGGCGCACCCTCGGTGAGCAGGTCGTCATCGAGGCTGGGCAGGTCGGTCACGAAATCGCCGGTGGTCACGATGATCGATCGAACACCTCCCCGATCCCGGCGGGCAAGCTGACAGCCCGTCCGCGCGCAGGAGTTCACCGGATCGACCCACACCCTCCCCGGCCAGCCTCTCCCGATTGGCCGTGGACCGCCCAGGGTGACCCGCGCATGATCGTGCCCATGTACGTCCCCACGTATTTCGCCGCCGATGACGAGCAGGTGAGCAATCTCCTGCACCGCCACGGCGCGGCCGACCTGATCACCCCGACCGCGCAGGGACTGGTCGCCACCCTGCTCCCGCTGCTGTTCGAGCCCGCCGCGGGTGGGCACGGCGCCCTGCTCGGGCACGTGGCCCGCAACAACCCGCACTGGCAGCAGCCGGCGACCGGTGAGTCGCTGGTGATCGTGCGCGGACCCGACCACTACGTCACACCCTCCTGGTACGCCTCCAAGGCCGAGCACGGCCGGGTGGTGCCGACCTGGAACTACCTCACCGCCCACGTGTACGGCGAGCTGGTCTGGCACGACGACCCGGCCTGGCTCGACTCGCTGGTGCGCCGGCTCACGGACAAGCACGAGGCCGGCCGCGAGAAGCCGTGGAAGTTCGACGACGCCCCGGCCGCCTTCGTCGCCGGGCAGCTGCGCGCGGTCGTCGGGGTCGAGATGCGGATCACCCGGATCGAGGCGAAGTCCAAGTTCGGCCAGAACAAGCCGGAGGCGGATCGGCAGGGCGTCGCGGCGGGGCTGCGGGCCGAGGGTGATGTGGACGGGGCCCGGATGGTGGGGCACTGAGGCCAAAGCAGAACGGCCCCTGACGAGGTCAGGGGCCGTTCTGGTGCACGTGGCCGGTGCAGGGTTCGAACCTGCGTAGGCTGAGCCGTCTGATTTACAGTCAGATCCCTTTGGCCACTCGGGCAACCGGCCGTGCTCCACCGTGCGGGCCCGTAAGCCCGTCCGGCGGATGCGAGGATAGCAAGGATCGCGGGTGTTTCGCGCATCCGTTCCCTCCGGGGCCGGCGCGCACCCGGTGCGATCCTCTGTGAACAACCCACTAGCAAGCATCAAGGAGCTTCTCTTGGCCAGCGATTCGTCGTTCGATGTGGTCAGCAAGGTCGACCGGCAGGAGGTCGACAACGCGCTCAACCAGGCGGAGAAGGAGATCGCCCAGCGGTACGACTTCAAGGGCGTCGGCGCTTCGATCGAGTGGAGCGGTGAGACGACGGTCGTCATCAAGGCGAACAGCGAGGAGCGGGTGACCGCGGTCCTGGACGTGTTCCAGAGCAAGCTGATCAAGCGCGGGGTCTCGCTCAAGGTGCTGGAGTCCGGCGAGCCGAAGGCTTCCGGCAAGGAGTACCGGATGGAGTCCGAGATCAAGGAGGGTCTCAGCCAGGAGATCGCCAAGAAGATCGGCAAGATCATCCGGGACGAGGGCCCGAAGGGCGTCAAGTCCCAGATCACCGGCGAGGAGATGCGCGTCTCCAGCAAGAACCGGGACGACCTCCAGGAAGTCATCGCGCTGCTCAAGGGCGCGGACCTGGACGTCGCCCTGCAGTTCGTGAACTACCGCTGAGGTTTCCGCGAACCGGAGGAAGGACGCCGCCGGCACCACCGGCGGCGTCCTCGCGTCCATCTCGGCCGGCGCGGCGTCCGGGGGTCACACCGGGGTGAGCTCAGTCACCTGATCGCTCACCTCGTCCCGGTGCCGGGCCGGCAGGAGCAGGGCCGCGGCGACCGCCGCGAGGGCGGCGACGCCGGAGGCGATCAGCGATCCGGCCTGGAGCCCGTCGATGAACGACTGCCGTACGGCGGTGGTGGCCGGCCCGGCCACCGACGCGGGCAGCCCGGAGACCACCCCGAGACCGGCCATCACCGACTCCCGGGCGCTGTCCGCGGCCTCACCGCCGACGCCCAGGCCGAGCAGGGTGTCGTGCACGTGGCTGCCGTAGAACGAGCTCATCACCGAACCCAGCACGGCCACGCCGAGGGTGCCGCCGACCTCGCGGGTGGTGTCGTTGACGGCCGAGCCCACGCCGGCCTTCTCCCGCGGCAGGGCCCCGAGGATGGCGTCGGTGGCCGGGCCGGTGCTCATCGCCAGGCCGCCGGCCATCAGCGCCATCGCGGCGATGATCGAGCCCCAGTAGTGCGATTCCAGGGTCACCGTGGAGGCCAGGAAGAAGCCGGCCGACATCAGCGCCAGGCCGCCGGCCACCACCACGGTGGTGCCCAGGCGCTTCATCAACAGGATCGCGACCGGCGACAGGGCCCCGGTGACCAGGGCGAACGGCAGGGTGGCCAGGCCCGAGCGGAGCGCGCTCCAGCCCTGTACGGCCTGGAAGTACTGGGTGATCAGGAAGATGAAGCCGAAGAGCGCGAAGAACGCCGCGGTGATCGCCCCGCTGGCGGCGCTGAAACGCGGGTTCCGGAACAGGGCCACGTCGAGCAGCGGCTGCGGGTGCCGGGCCTCCCAGGTGACGAACGCCACGAGAAGCACGGCGGTGACGACGAACCCGGTGATCGTGGCCGGTGAGGTCCAGCCCTGGTTCGGGGCTTCGATCAGGGTCCACACCAGCGTGGCGGTGAAGGCGACCGAGCCCAGGGCGCCGAGTAGGTCGAAGCCTGCGGTGTGCGGGTCCTGGGACTCGCGCAGCAGGAGCCGGCCGGCGACCAGGGCGATCACCACGATCGGCGGGTTCACCAGGAACACCGCGCTCCAGTCGAAGTGCTCCAGCAGCACACCCCCGCTGACCGGCCCGATCGCCACCGCCAGGCCGGAGATGCCGGCCCAGATGCCGATGGCCGTGGCCCGCTCCCGGGCGTCGGTGAAGATGTTGGTGAGCAGGCCCAGGGTCGCGGGGTAGATCAGCGCCGCGGCCACGCCCATCGCGGCGCGCCCGGCGATCAGCTGCTCGGTGCCGGTGGCCAGCGAGGCGGCGAACGAGGTCAGCCCGAAGAGCACCAGGCCCACCTGCAGGGTGCGCAGCCGGCCGAAGCGGTCGCCGAGGTGGCCGGTCAGCAGCAGGAGGCTGGCGAAGACCAGCGTGTATGCGTCGACGATCCACTGCAGTCCGCTGGTCGAGGCCGAGAGGTCCCGGCTCAGGGTGGGGAGGGCGACGTTGACGATGGTGTTGTCGACCGTGACCAGCAACACGCTCAGGCACAGCACGGCGAGCATCCACCAGCGGTGGGGGATCGGGGCTTCCTCGGGCACGGCCAACTCCTTAGAACAATGTCCTATAGTTATGGCACAACGTTCTAATAAGTTCCCCCGTTCGTCAACCCGTCCGGTTGCGTGGGGGAGGATGGGCGCGGTCGGAGCAGAGCGGAGGACGACGTTGAGCGAACGTAAAGCTGCTGGTCAGGGCAGAAGAGCGCGCACTTCCAGCCGGGATCTGGAGGCGGCGCTGACGGATGCCGCCGAGGCGGTCCTGGTGCGTGAGGGGCCGGGCGGCGTGACCGTGCGGGCGGTGGCGACCGAGGCCGGCGTGGCACCGATGGGCGTCTACAACCGGTTCGGCAGCAAGGACGGTCTGGTCGGGGCGCTGCTGATGCGAGGGTTCACGGGGCTGACCGAGGCGATCGCGGCCCCCGGGGAGACCGACGCGATCACCCGGATGTGGCTGGCCGGGGTGCGGTACCGGGAGTACGCGCTCTCGCACCGGTCGCACTACGCCCTGATGTTCGGCGACCGGCTCGGGGGTGAAGATCTCTCGCCCGAACTGGCGGCCTGCCTCGACGGATCGTTCGCCGTGCTCGTCGACCGCGTGGCCGGGCTGATCGCGGCCGGGTACTTCACCGCGGGTGACCCGGAGCTGATCGCCCAGCAGGTCTGGAGCGCGGTGCACGGCGCGGTCGCGCTGGAGCTGGCCGGGCGGCGGAATTCGGGCGATGCCGAGGTCGGCTACCGGCAACTGCTGCGCATGGTCTTTCGCGGATTCGCGGTACCCGGGACTCTGGTCTTCCCCGACCCGGACGGGCCGCCGGTACCGGCCTGAGCTGCGAAGACGGCAGTCCGGGCGGGGCGCGCGGGCGCCGATTTCTGTCTCGGGCCCCGGATCCTGTACTGTTGGCGAAGCCCGCCGGGGAGAAAGACACCGCCCGGAAGGCAGGCCCCGATAGCTCAGTCGGTAGAGCGTCTCCATGGTAAGGAGAAGGTCTAGGGTTCGATTCCCTATCGGGGCTCTGGTTGGTCTTGTTCAGAGCGAGGCCGCTCCTGGCGGGGTAGCTCAGTTGGTAGAGCAAACGACTCATAATCGTTGTGTCACGGGTTCAAGTCCCGTCCTCGCTACTCTGAAGTTATCCATACCGCGCAGATCGATCCTCATCGACAGCGACTCCATCTGAAAGAGGCACAGCCGTGGCCAGCAAGTCCGCCGACGTCCGTCCCAAGATCACCATGGCGTGCGTCGAGTGCAAGGAGCGCAACTACATCACCAAGAAGAACCGGCGTAACAACCCGGACCGGATGGAACTGAAGAAGTTCTGCCCGCGCTGCACCAGCCACACGGCGCACCGCGAGACCCGCTAGGTTGTTCCGTCGGAAGGCCGTCCCGTTATCGGGGCGGCCCTTCGTCGTGTTTGCGTGTTGAGTCAGAACCAAGGAGTGGGACTCGTGGGCGTCAACCCAGAGATCGTCGGGAAGATCTACACCGATGCGCCGGTCTACGAGGTGGGCCGCGAGAAGATCCGCGAGTTCGCCCAGGCGATCCGGTCCACCGACCCGGTGCACACCGATCCCGAGGCCGCCCGTGCGCTCGGTTACCCCGACGTGGTGGCACCGCCCACCTTCGCGATCGTGATCGCGCAGCGCTGCGAGGGTCTGGTGATGACCGACCCGGACGCCGGCATCGACTACTCGCGCCTGGTGCACGGTGAGCAGCGCTTCACCCATCACCGCCCGATCGTCGCCGGTGACCGTCTCACCTCGGTCGCCCACGTCGACGACGCCCGCCTGATGGCCGGCAACGGCCGGGTGATCACCCGGGTCGAGATCACCGACGCCGCAGGCGAACCCGTCACCACGGCGGTCTCGATGGTGCTGATCCGGGCGGAGGAGGCATGAGCGTGAAGTTCGACGACATCTCGGTCGGCGAGGAGTTGCCCCCGGCCGACGTCACCGTCACCCGGGCCGACCTGATCCGCTACGCGGGGGCCAGCGGTGACTTCAACGTCATCCACTGGAACGAGCGGGTGGCCACCTCCGTCGGCCTGCCCGGCGTGATCGCCCACGGCATGTACACGATGGCGCTCGGCGGTCAGTACGTCAGCGAGTGGGCCGGCGACGCGGGCGCGGTCGTGGAGTACGGCACGCGGTTCACCAACCTGGTGCCGGTGCCGGACGACGAGGCCGGCGCCACGATCACCTACAGCGGGAAGATCACCAAGACCGACGAGGCGGCTCGCACCGTCACCCTCACCCTGACCGCGCTGCACGGCGGCCAGAAGGTCCTGGGCAAGGCGATCGCCGTGGTCCGGCTGCCGTGACCGCCGTGACCAGGCTGGCTGAACTGACGACCCTCCGGGTGGGCGGCCCGGCCCGCCGGCACGTGATCGCCACCTCGGCCGACGACATCCTGGCGGCCGTGCGCGAGGCCGACGCCGCCGGGGAACCGCTGCTGCTGATCGGCGGCGGGTCCAACCTGGTGATCGGCGACGCCGGGTTCGAGGGCACGGTGATCCAGGTCGCCTCGCGCGGGATCACCGTGCACAACGTCGACTACTGCGGTGGCGCGGAGATCACGGTCGAGGCCGGTGAACCGTGGGACGGAGTGGTGGCCCGGGCCGTGGCCGAGGGCTGGATCGGCGTCGAGGCGCTGTCCGGCATCCCCGGCTCGACCGGTGCGACACCGGTGCAGAACGTGGGCGCCTACGGCCAGGAGGTGTCCGGCACCGTCGCGAGCGTGCGCACCTGGGACCGGGCCGAGCAGAAGATCCGCACGCTGGCCGCGGCCGACTGCCGCTTCGGTTACCGAGACTCGCTGTTCAAGCGGGAGCGGTTCCTGGGCGGGCCGCGCTACGTGGTGCTCCAGGTGTCGTTCCAGTTCGTCGTCGCGGACTTCAGCGAGCCGGTGAAGTACGCCGAGCTGGCCCGTTCGCTCGGCGTGGAGATCGGCGACCGGGTCCCCCTCACACAGGTGCGGGACAACGTCCTCGAACTACGGGCGGCCAAGGGCATGGTGCTCGACGCGCCCGACCACGACACCTGGAGTGCCGGGTCGTTCTTCACCAACCCGGTGCTGCCGGTCGAGCAGGCCGACGCGCTGCCCGCCGACGCGCCGCGCTACCCCGCCGCCGACGGACGGGTGAAGACCTCGGCCGCCTGGCTGATCGACCATGCGGGCTTCTCCAAGGGTTTCGGGCTTCCCGGCCCGGCGAGCCTCTCCACCAAGCACACCCTGGCCCTGACCAACCGGGGTCCGGCGGTCGCCGCCGACGTGCTCGACGTGGCCCGGCAGGTGCGCGACGGGGTGGAGAAGACCTACGGAGTTCGCCTGGTTCCCGAGCCCGAACTGATCGGCTGCGAGCTCTAGGGAACGACAGCCGGGACGGCTGCGTGACGGAGCACTGACCGGGAGCTGGCAAACTCTGTTCATGGAGCGCCCGGTCAACACTCTTCCCAAGGCCCATCTGCACCTGCACTTCACCGGCTCGATGAGACCGGCGACCCTGCAGGAGATGGCGGCGAAGCACCGGATCCGGCTGCCGGAGAGCCTGCGTGAGCATCACCTGCTGCGCCTTACCCCCGATGAGCGGGGCTGGTTCCGGTTCCAGCGCCTCTACGACTCGGCCCGCGCCTGCGTGCGGGACGAGGACGACATGCGCCGCCTGGTGCGGGAGGCCGCGGAGGACGACGCCGCCGAGGGGTCGCGCTGGCTGGAGATGCAGGTCGACCCCACGTCGTACGCCCCGCACGTGGGTGGCCTGACCCCGGCGCTGGAGATCGTGCTCGACGCCGCGCGGGAGGCCTCGGAGACCACCGGCTGCCAGGTCGCGATCATCGTGGCGGCCAGCCGCATGCGTCATCCGCTGGACGCACGCATCCTGGCCCGGCTGGCGGCCCGGTACGCCGGTGAGGGTCCCGGCACGGTGGTGGGTTTCGGCCTGAGCAACGACGAGCGCCGCGGCGACACCGAGGAGTTCGCCGGCGCCTTCCGGATCGCCCGCAACGCCGGGCTGGCCAGCGTGCCGCACAGCGGTGAGCTGAGGGGGCCCGATCACGTCACGCAGACGCTCGACACCCTGCACCCCGACCGCCTCGGGCACGGCGTGCGCGCGGCCGAGAGCCCGGAGGTGCTGGGCCGGGTGATCGACGCCGGTGTGGCTCTTGAGGTCTGCCCCGCCTCCAACGTGGCACTCGGGGTGTACCCGACGCTGGGCGAGGTGCCGTTGCAGAAATTGGTGGACGCCGGTGCCCGGGTGGCGCTGGGGGCGGACGACCCGCTGTTGTTCGGTCCGCGGCTGGCGGCCCAGTACGAGGCGGCCCGTGACGTGCACGGCCTGTCCGACGAGGGGCTGCGGTACCTGGCGTCGTCGTCGATCGAGGCCTCGCGGGCGCCCGACGACGTGAAGAAGCAGCTCCTGGCCGAGGTCGAGGCCTGGGGGAGCGACACCACATCATGAGGGCGTGGCTCCGGCGGCGAACCCGGAGCCACGCCCTGGATGAGCCCGGTCTGTTGTTCCTGCTCCCTCAAGCGGAACAACAGACCAGGCGCCGCGCCTCTCGGTGCGCGGCTCCGGTTCGGTGGGGCCCGACGGGGGGCAGGTCCTGACCGAACCGGAAGCTTGTGGTGTCAGGCAGTTTCGCCTGGTGGTGCGGTATGCGTGCCGGTCGCGAGCATCAGCTCGGCGTGCCGGCGGCCGCGAGGATGATGGAGATGACGGCGACCCCGACCACGGTCAGCGTCACTCCCACCATGACGGTCTTCATCAGGAGCTTGAACGGGTTCTGCAGGACGATCACGAACGGCTGCTGGAACTTGCTGATGATGCTCACCATCACCAGCACCACCGCGCAGATCAGGAGGACGACGAGCACGACCACGCCCTGCCCTCCGTCGCTGTCCCCCGAGGCGATCAGTGTGTTCAGAGATGGTGCGCTGCCCGCGTTGTAGCCGGTCACCGGGTTCCCCTCCCTCGTGCGGCCGAGCAAGGTGCGGGTCGCAGGGCGACCGCTGATTCCGCGGGGTCCAGAGGTGTTCGAAAGACCTGCGGTCCGTCAGTCCTCGTCGCTGAAGAGAGCGGCGGGGCGACTGGTGTTCAGCTGAAAAATACTTGACCTCAGTCTGACCACACTGAAGCCTCAAGGCAACCCATTTCAGGTACTGATTCGATCCAAAACTTGAAATTTCAGTGCCATTCAGCCATGCCGCCCGAGACTGCTGATCATCACCTGCGAAGCTCAGGAACCCTTGCAACGTTGTCATTTTCGATCACATGGTGACATCAATTGGTGTCACTGAAAATGTCGTCCCGACAGTTGTCGCCCGCTATTGTTCGGGGTATCCGGCAAAGCAGGAAGAGTGCAGGACACGCGCGGTTTCAATTCCGCTCAGGCTCTCCCCGACTGAAGCCCTTCAGTGGTTAACTTGATGAGTCGGCGTGGACTGTAGTTCCAGCGGACTTCAGTGAAGCGGGGGTGTGGTGGAGATGGCCGAGGCAGCGAACACCCGTCTGGGCAACCGGTTGAGGTCCCTGCGGCAGCATCACTACTCGCAGGTGGTCACCCAGCGGCAACTCTCCACCGCGCTGAGACTGAGCGGTGCACTGATCAGTTCCTGGGAGAGCGGATCGGCGGTCCCTCCGGAAGACCGTCTCAACGGCTATGCGCGGTTCTTCTGCTCGGAGCGTTCGATCGAGGGGTCGGTGGCCCGGCTGCTGCCGGAAGAAGAGCTCACCCCCGACGAGGAGTACACGCGGGAACGGCTTTTCGAAGACCTGCGGGCACTGCGCAACGAGGTTCTGGACGAGCCGGGTGACTTCGGCCGGGAGACCGGCGCGCTCGGCGGGCGCTTCCTGCACTACGCGGACGGCCAGCCCATCACGATTCTCTGCACTCCCCTCAGCGCCCGGCAGCTGGGGTACGACGATGCCCGGGCGCAGGTCGCCGACCTGCTGCCGGCGGTGCAGTACACCACCAACCAGCACCACCCCAACTATGTGCGCAACCTCGGTAACGCCGACATCGACGCCCTGATCGAGCTGGTCGGTCACGTGCGGGCGGAGAACCCGACCGCCGACGTGCAGTGGATGACGTACGACCGGGTCAGTTCGGCCGACCAGTTCACCGGCCACCTCATCCTGCTCGGTGGGGTGGACGAGAACATCCAGGAAGTGCCGGACGGCACGGTCAACGTCCTGGGTGTCCTGCGCGACCAGCTCGACGTGCCGATCCGGTTGCAGTGGGACGAGGACGGCATCGAGTTCGACGGCGAGGTCCAGGTGCTGCTCGACGGTGAGGGCATCCCGACCTCCGACGTGGAGAAGGTCCAGGTGCGCGAACCGCACCGGCCCGAGTGGGTGGCCGGCACCTCCGACAGCCGCAACCGGCAGTACCTGCGGGGCGTGCCCCAGCTGCTCTCCGACGTCGCGATCATCCAGCGCACCCGTAACCCGTTCAACCCGGGCGCGTCCGCGACCCGGTTCGGCGGCATGTTCAGCCGTGGCACCTACGGCGCGGTACGCGCCTTCACCGACGCCCGATTCCGCTCGCGAAACGAGCAGTGGCTCGAAAACACCCTCGAATCCGAGGACTTCTGGATGCTGCTGAGGGTTCCGGTCATCGCCGGAACCACGATGACGCCTGACCTGGGGCGCGCGGCCACCCGAATTCGTACCTCCTGAGTCTTCCTGAGTCTCCTGCCCGCGACCCGCCCCCGGCCGGTCGCCTGAGCCGAAAACCGGGTCATGACCTTCATGTCTCCTGCGTCCACGCCGTGGACGCACACTCAGCCGTGCTCGCCCGCGGTCCCGGGGCCCACGACGGCACCTGCCCCGGATCGCGCGGCCGACTACCGAGCCAGTCACTCGAGCCTGCTGGGCAGCATCTACGGTCCGGGCCGGCCCGTCCTCCCGCCCGAGGGCAGCGAGCTGGGCGCCTACGGCCCCCGGCTCGGCGAACGGCTGCCGGGCGGCCCTCGGCGCGGCGGCATCGTGGTGCCGACCTGCCGCGATTTCCTCACCACCAAGCCCGGCCTGATCTTCGCCGCCGAGCTCGCCCAGGCCCACGACTGCTACCTGTTCGTCGTGCTCAGCCGCGACGCCCGGGCCCCGGAGTTCCCCGCCAGCATCCGCGAGATGCTCGGCGAGGCACTGATCCTCATCGAGCTGGACGAGGTGCACGCCGACTGGGGCCCGGGGCTGGAGTCCTCGCAAGACCCCCTCAGTGCCCTGCACCGTGTCAACGATGTCGGCCGCAAGCGCAACCTCGGCCTGATGCTGGGCCAGCGCCTGGGCTGGGAGTTCCTGCTCTTCCTGGACGACGACATCTCCCCGCACGAAAGGGTTTCCACGCTCGACGAGAAGCACCTGGCCCACGCCCTGCGGGTGATGACTCTGGACGACGACCTGCAGGCCGTCGGCTGGCCGCTGGTCGGCTTCGACGACAACTCGGTGGTCGGTCATGCCCGCCCCCTGGCCGACCTGCCCCAGGACATCTTCATCAGCAGCGGGGCCCTGCTGCTGCGCTGCACCCAGCAGATGGCCTACTTCCCGGAGAACGTCTACAACGAGGACTGGCTGCTGATGATCATGCTGCTGGCCCGCTCGGGCAACTACCAGCGGGCCCTCGCCGCGGGCGGCCCGGTGCGCCAGCAGGAGTACGACGCGTTCTGCCCGGTGCGCGCCCGGTCCGAGGAGGTGGGGGAGATCCTCGGCGAAGGCCTGATGAACCTGGTGGAAGACCACGGGCCGGGCTTCGTGAGCCTGATGAGCAATCGTTTCTGGAAGCGGGTGAAGGCGGGACGTCGCACCCTGCTGCGCACCATCATGGAGAGGGTCGCCGACCGGGAGCGCGTCGTCGACTGCATGAACACTGCACTCCAGACGCACGGGGATATCCCCCTCCCCGGTCTCACGAAATACGCCAGAACCTGGTGGCAGGATCACGAGCAATGGGAACTCGTGCTGGTCAGCCTGCAGTCCGAGGCACGCGACCGGCGTCCCGAACCGGAGATCGCGAAGCTACTCATGAGTCCGCGCGCACCCTGGCAGTCGCCGTCGAACTGAGGGGGTTGCCAGGAATCCCCTGTCCCCGTCAGCATCGGTAACGGCTGAGGGCGGACAGTCTCGGCCTGACAGCGCATTGCTCCCGCCACCCGCTGTCATCGCACGGGGAAAGGCGGGGAAACATGCTGGACGGGGAACATTGGCGGCCGGTTGCGCACCATGCTTCGCATGCGCATCTGATCCGCTCGGACTGGCCTGAGAACTATCAGCGCTCGGTCTCCGCGGTCGTGGTGCCCGCGAGCAGACCGAGCTGGAATCTGGGGCCTGCGGTACGGCTGGCCGAGGAACTCGGCTGCCCTCTGGTCGTGGCGTGCAGCGCCCGGGCCGAGGTCGCCGAGGTGGCGCTCGAGCTGGAGCGGTGGCAGGGAGTGGCCTTCCGGATCGGTGTCGAGCCGCCCGTTGCCGTGCGCCGGCTGCGCACCCGGCAGCTGGCACTCGACACCCCGGCCGACGACCCGCGCGTGCCCCGGGCCCGCCGGGAGCCAGCCGGTGACCTGACCGGCCGGGCCCTGCTGACCCGAGCCCGAACAGCACCCGACGGGGCGATGAGTCAGGCGCCTTATGTGGACGTCTCGACCAAGCGCAATGTCGCGCTGCTGCTCGCCCGCCAGCTCGGCTGGCGGCGATTATTGTTCCTGGACGATGATATTCAGCCACCCCCGGCCCGGGAGATTCTGCGGGCCACGGCGATGCTCGGGCCCTCCGGTGCCTCGATGGCCAGCTGGCCGGCGCAGGAGTTCCCCGACAACTCGGTGGTCTGCCACGCCCGGCGGGTGGTCGGCCTGGAGCAGGGCACCTTCCTGGCCGGCGGCTGTCTGCTGGTCGACCTGACCCGCACACTGCCGTACTTCCCCGGCGTCTACAACGAGGACTGGCTGTTCTGCTGGGAGGCCGTGCGCGACCGGCGCATGGCCATGCCCGGCAGCGTCGACCAGATGCCGTACAACCCGTTCGACCCGCGCCGCGCGACCCGGGAGGAGTTCGGAGACGTGCTGGGGGAGGGGCTCTTCGCCCTGCTGCACCGATCGCCCGCCGACGTCCTGCTGGGACTGGTCGGTCAGGGTCCGGCCGCCGAGCGGGCCCGCCAGGTGGAACCCGCTCGCTACCGGGGCTACTGGTCGCAGGTGCTCGCCGGGCGGCATGCGATGCTGGCCGAGGTGACGGGCCGGCTCGAGGCCCGGGCGGCCACCGACCCGGAGGCGGCCGTGCAGTTGCGGGCCGTGCGCGCGGGGCAGGAGCGGCTGAACCTGATCACCCCGTACGAGCTGGCCGAGTTCGTCGCGCTCTGGCTGCAAGACCTGCAGACCTGGCGGTACGAGCTGGCCCAGCTGCACCGGCAGGAGACCTTCAAGGGGGCGTTCAACCAGCTCGGCATCGACGAGTTCCAGCGGGTGGGCGTCATGTAGGGGGAGGCAGCGCGCCGGCCTCCATCGCGACCATCACCGCCCGGGTCCGGTCGTCGACGCCCAGCTTGGCGAAGACCCGGAGCAGATGGGTCTTCACGGTCGCCTCACCGATGAACAGCTCGCGCGCGATCTGGACGTTGGACAGGCCCCGCGCCACCGCCCGCAAGACCTCGACCTCGCGCGGCGTCAGCGGGTTCACCGGGGGCGGGGCCGGCGGGGTGCGCAGGCGGGAGACCAGTCGCGCCGCGACCGGTGGGGCCAGCACGGTCTCGCCGCGGGCGGCGGCGCGCACCGCGTCGACCAGCACCGGGCGGGGTGTGTCCTTCAGCAGGTAGCCGGTGGCCCCCGCCTCGACCGCGTGCACGATGTCGTCGTCCGTGTCGTAGGTGGTGAGCACCAGCACCCGGGTCTGCGGCAGGGTGGAGGTGATCGTGCGGGTGGCGCTGACGCCGTCCACACCGGGCATGCGCAGATCCATCAGCACCAGGTCCGGGCGCAAGGCGGTGGCCCGGGTGACGGCCTCCGCACCGTCCGCGGCCTCGCCCACGATCGTCAGGTCGGGCTCCACCTCGAGCAGCCCGGCCAGACCGGAACGCACGATCGGGTGGTCGTCCGCCACCAGGATCCGGATCACCCGGTCACGTCCCTGGGGACCCGCACGGTGATCGTCGTTCCCCGGCCGGGAGCGCTGACCACCTCGATGCCGCCCCCACCCGACCGGGCCCGGTCGCGCATGCCCGTGAGCCCGAAGCCCCGTGGTGCCACCTCGTCCTCCATCTCGAAACCCTTGCCGTCGTCCGAAATCTCGACCATCGCGTCCTCTGCTGTACCGCTCAGCCGCACCGACACCGAACCGGCCCCCGAGTGCCGCCGCACATTGGCCAGACCTTCCTGGGCGGCGCGCAGCAGCACCACCTCGCGATCGCGGGTGAGGCCGGTCAGGTCGCCGGTCACCTGGATCCTGGTCGTGATCCCGGTCTCCTGACCGAACCGGCCGGTGAGCCGGCGTACCGCGTCGGCCAGGGTGCTCCCGTCCAGCCCGACGGGAGAGAAGGAGGCAACGAGAGATCTTGCTTCACCGAGGTTCTCGCGGGCGACCGACTCGATCAGGGCGAGCTTGCCGTCGAGCGCCGAATCCTCCTCGGGGAGCGCCGCCCGGGCCACCTGCGCGAGCATGACGATGCTCGTGAAGCCCTGGGCCAGGGTGTCGTGGATCTCCCGGGCCAGTCGCTCGCGCTCGGCCTGTACGCCCTGGGTGTGGTGCGCGCGCCCGAGTTCCGCGCGGGTCTGCTCGAGTTGATTTATCAGCTCTGATCTTTCGGCCGACTGATCGATCACGCCCTGGATCCAGAGGCCGAACGCGCCGGAGAAGACGGTGCTCATCACCATGATCGGGAGAGTGAGGCCGGCGTTCTCCGCGTTCCAGCCGCCCCCGGTCATGAAACCGAGGGTGGCGGACAGCCCGAGCAGGCCGGTCAGGATCACCCCGGTCCGATTGTCCGGGGAGAACAACCACACCTGCGGGAACACGATGCACAGCAGGAGAGCAAGGGACGAGTCCGTACCGCACGCCACCCCGGTCGCGACGATCGCGGTCAGCAGATAGGCGATCTCGGGCCGCCCGCGGCCCGGCACGTGCATGTCGGGGCGGAACGCGAGGAAGGCCAGCACGATTGCCGCGATGCAGACCAGCGCGAGGTTCCGTTGCGGCGCGTTCAGGTCGGGGGCCGTCACCAGACGGATGACGGCCACCATCATGAAGGCGGCGAACCCGAGGCCCCACCCGCGGGCGAAACGGTTCCAGACGTGCGGTGCGGTCGTCACCGGGAGCCCGGTCGTTGCCAGCGGAAGGTGCGCAGGGCCAGTACCGACCCGATCACCAGCCATGCCGTCAGTATCAGGGCGGTCGGGCCGAGCTGCCAGGATCCGGAGACCTCAGCCCCGGCGAAGTCCGCGGGCAGGAACACCGAGCGCATGCCCTGCGCCAGCCAGCGCAGCGGGAAGACCGATCCGACCGCCTGCATCCAGCCCGGGAGATCGGTGAACACGAAGAACACCCCGGAGACGAACTGCAGCACGATCACCACCGGGCTCACCACCGCCGCGGCGCTCTTCGAGGAGCGGGCGAGCGAGGAGTAGGCGATCCCCATCACCGTGCCGGCCCCCGCGCCGAGCACGAAGATCCAGGCGAACCGCAGCCACAGCAGCGGGTCGGTGGGCAGTTCCAGGCCGAACAACGCGGCGCCCACGGCCAGCAGCACCGCGGTCTGCACCAGGCTGGTGGCCAGCACCAGGCCGATCTTGCCGAGGAAGTACGCCACCGGCGGCATCGGAGTGCCCCGCAGTCGCTTCAGGGTGCCGTCGTCCCGCTCGACCGCGATCCCGATGGCCAGCGTCTGGAAGCTGGACAGGACGATACCGCTGGCGATCATCCCGGCGGCGAAGTACTGGGTGAACGACACACCGGGGGCCAGATCGGTATCGAAGACGGAGCCGAACACGAAGAGCAGGATCAGGGGGAAGGAGAAGGTGAAGACCACCGTCTCGCGCAGCCGGAAGAACTCCTTCAGCTCGATCCCGGTACGGGCCAGCCCGATCGAGAGAGCGCTCGGCAGAGTGTCATTCATCGCCTGCTCCGATCATTCCGAGGTAGATGTCCTCCAGGGTGGGGCGCAGGACCTGAAGATCCGGTACCTCGCCGCCGTACTGCTGTGACAGGTGCGCCACCGTGTTCGTCGGGGCGGCGGTGAGCTCCTCGCCGTCCCGCCACACCACCCGCGCACGCTGCTGCTGCCGCCCGCCGAGTTGAGCCGGGGTGTTCACCTCCACCAGCCGACCGCCCACGATCACCCCGACCCGCCCGGCCAGCTGCTCGGCCTCGTCCAGGTAGTGCGTGGTCAGCAGGATCGTCGTGCCCTCGTCCCGCAGCTGCCGGATCAGCTCCCAGAACGAGCGCCGGGCCTGCGGGTCGAACCCCATCGTCGGCTCGTCGAGGAACAGCAGCTCGGGGGAGCCGACGATGCCCAGCCCCACATCCAGACGCCGTCGCTGCCCACCGGACAGCGCCCGCACCCGGGTGTTCCGCTTCGGCTCCAGACCCACGGCCCCGATCACCTCGTCCACGTCCCGCGGCCGCGGGTAGTACCGGGCGAAGTGGCCGACCAGCTCACCGACACTCAGCTCGGCGTAGTCGTTCGAGCTCTGCAGCACGATGCCGATCCGGGAGCGCCACGCCCGTCCGGCCCGCTGGGGGTCCTGCCCGAGCACGCTGACCTCACCGCCGTCGCGCTCGCGGAATCCCTCGAGGATCTCGGTCGTGGTGGTCTTGCCGGCCCCGTTGGGGCCCAGCAGCGCGAAGATCTCCCCGGCCCGGACATCGAGGTCGAGATCTCTCACCGCGGTCAGGTCGCCGTAGCGTTTGGCCAGGCCGCGTACCCGGATGGGCAGGGAATCGGTATCCATGCCGTCATACTGGTTCCGGGAGTCACCACGCAGGGGCAACCAACGGGCTGACAGACGTCCACCGGTCGGTGGACAGAACTGGCGGCACAGCGGTGCAGACACCCCCGATGAGGTGCCGGTTCGACCAAGGGCCTCATCGATGCGTAGACTCTCGCCCGGGTAGTTGCGATCCGCCAGTGCGCCAATGGTGTGCTGACCGGAAGTGAGCCTCTACTCGTAGGGCAGTGGCGCAATTGGTAGCGCACCGGTCTCCAAAACCGGCGGTTGTGGGTTCGAGTCCCTCCTGCCCTGCGGGATGTGTTCGTGGCAACAGGATGTGCCACGAGGCCGACAAGGGCCCGTATCGACAGGTTCGATACGGGCCGCGACCACGGGCCGACCTAGATCCACGCCTCGGCGCTGGTTCGGGCGGACCCGGGCCTGACAACGGGGCCTAGACAACCAGGTGAGGACCGTGAGCAGCACGTCATCGACGAAGAAGCGCAGGGGCGGGCCGATGCTCTTCCTGCGGCAGGTCGTGGCCGAGCTGCGGAAGGTTGTCCGGCCTACCCGGAACGAACTGATCACCTACACGTCTGTAGTGCTGGTCTTCGTCATGGCCGTGATGCTGTACGTGTCGGCGCTGGACTTCGGCTTCGGCAAGTTCGTGCTCTGGGCGTTCGGCGGCGGCAGCTAGGTCGCCTCCAGGCCGGCTCCCGTAGAGGATCGCAAGATCGAACGTGAGCGTTGAGAGCGGGCCTGACCTGAACGTGACCAGGCCGAAGGTACGAAGGGAAGCAGGACAAAGCGTGTCCGAGAACACCTCGCAAGTCACCGAGGAGGAGATCGACCTCGCCGCCAAGGCAGCTGAGGCCGATTCCGACGCCGCCGCCACCGAAGAGGTGGCGGACGCCCTCGAGCAGGACGAGCTCACCTCGGCCGACGAAGCTGACGAGACCGACCAGGCTGACGAGGCCGATGAGGCCCCGACCGCCGGTGCGGACGACGAGCCTGCCGTCGACCCGGTCGAGGAGTTCAAGGCCGGCCTGCGCCGCGCCCCCGGCGACTGGTATGTGATCCACTCGTACGCGGGTTACGAGAATCGGGTCAAAGCCAACCTCGAGAACCGCACCACGAGCCTCAACATGGAGGATTACATCTTCCAGGTCGAGGTTCCGATGGAAGACGTGACCGAGATCAAGAACGGTCAGCGCAAGCAGGTCCGCCGGGTGCGCATTCCCGGTTACGTCCTCGTGCGCATGGACCTCACCGACGAGTCCTGGGGCGCCGTCCGGCACACCCCGGGGGTCACCGGTTTCGTCGGGCACACGCACCAGCCGGTGCCGCTGAGCCTGAACGAGGTGTTCTCGATGCTCGCCCCGGCCCTGGAGCCGGCGGAGAACGCGAGCACCAGCAAGAGCTCCGGCAAGTCTGAGGTGAAGGTCGTCGACTTCGAGGTCGGCGAGACCGTCACCGTGATGGAGGGGCCGTTCGAGACCCTGCCGGCCACCATCTCCGAGATCAACGCCGACGCCCAGAAGCTCAAGGTGCTGGTCTCGATCTTCGGTCGAGAGACTCCGGTTGAACTGTCGTTCGCCGACGTCTCCAAGATCTGATCGCACCCATAACACCCGGAAAAGGAACAGCGTCATGCCCCCCAAGAAGAAGGCCAAGGTCTCAGCTCTGATCAAGCTGCAGATCAATGCTGGCCAGGCAACTCCCGCCCCGCCGATCGGCCCTGCGCTCGGTCAGCACGGCGTGAACATCATGGAGTTCTGCAAGGCGTACAACGCCAAGACCGAAGGCCAGCGCGGCAGCGTGGTGCCGGTGGAGATCACGGTCTACGAAGACCGTTCCTTCACCTTCATCACGAAGACCCCGCCGGCCTCCGAGCTGATCAAGAAGGCCGCGGGCGTTCCCAAGGGCTCTGGTGAGCCCCACAAGACCAAGGTCGGCACGCTCACCGCCGCCCAGGTCCGGGAGATCGCCCAGACCAAGCTCGAAGACCTGAACGCCGCCGACCTGGACAACGCGTCCCGGATCATCGCCGGCACCGCCCGCTCGATGGGCATCACGGTCCAGGGCTGAGTCCCTCCCCGTACTGAACTTTTTTCACAGCACCACGTGGCAGGGCCGAGCGCGGTCCGTCGACCACAACCTCTCCAGGAGGAGAACCATGAAGCGCAGCAAGTCCTACCGCGCAGCGGCGGAGAAGATCGACAGCTCTGAGCTGTACTCCCCGGTCGACGCGGTCAAGCTGGCCAAGGAGACGTCGAGCACCAAGTACGACGCCACCGTCGAGGTCGCGTTCTGCCTGGGTGTCGACCCCCGTAAGGCCGACCAGATGGTCCGCGGCACCGTGAACCTGCCGAACGGCACCGGCAAGACCGTCCGGGTGCTGGTCTTCGCCACCGGTGACCGTGCCGCGCAGGCCGAGGCCGCGGGCGCCGACATCGTCGGCTCCGACGACCTGATCACGAAGATCCAGGGCGGCTTCCTCGACTTCGACGCCGTCGTCGCCACCCCCGACCTGATGGGCAAGGTCGGGCGTCTGGGTAAGGTGCTGGGCCCGCGTGGCCTGATGCCGAACCCGAAGACCGGCACGGTGACGATGGACGTCGCCAAGGCGGTCGAGGAGATCAAGGGCGGAAAGATCGAGTTCCGCACCGACAAGCACGCCAACCTGCACTTCATCATCGGGAAGACCTCGTTCACCGAGACCCAGCTGGTGCAGAACTACGCGGCCGCGATCGACGAGGTCATGCGCCTCAAGCCGTCCGCCGCGAAGGGTCGCTACCTGAAGAAGGCGACCATGACCACCACCATGGGCCCGGGCATCCCGGTCGACCCGACCCAGGTGCGCGTGCTGGTCGAGGACCAGGCCTGAGCCTGTTCCGCACCGGCATGAACCCGGGCGCCTGACGCCCGGGGCAACGACCTGATGGAAGGCCCCGTTCGCGTTCTGCGAACGGGGCCTTTCTCATGATCACTAAAGCGCATCATCAGCATCTGGCAGGGGTAATTTCTACTGATCCGCAAGGTAGGGTTAATCGGCGCGGCGCCAGACGGGGATACACCTGTCCCTGGTGAGGGTCCAGCAGCCGGGCCCCAGCGCCGTTTGCTGTGCACAAAAGTGTGGGGCGGAGGCCCGGTGTACGAAACTGAACGACTGGAAGAGCCGGCGGCACGCTCGGAGAGCAGGCTGCTGCTCGTCGAGGACGACGACGGTGATGCGCTGATCGTCGAGGACCTTCTGGACCTCGCCGGCAGTGACTTCGAGATCGTTCGCGCCCGCAGTCTCAAGCAGGCTCGCGACCTGCTGCGCCGTAGCCGCTTCGGTTGCGTCCTGCTCGACCTCGGCTTGCCCGACGGGCAGGGCCTCGGCGTCGTGCATGCCTTGCTCGACGAGGCCTCCGACGTCGCGGTCATCTGCTTCACCGGCCTGGACGACGAGCGCTCCGGCGCCGCCGCAGTCGCCGCCGGGGCACAGGACTACCTGGTCAAGGGCCAGGTCGACGGCGAGCTGCTGAGCCGGGCGATCCGTTATGCGATGGAGCGCCGCCGGGCCGAGGAGCAGTCCCGCCAGCTCTACGCCAGCGAGGTGCGGGCCGGGGAGTACGCCCGTCTGGAGCGTGGCCTGCTGCCGCTCACCCAGACCCGCGACCCTGCCCTCGGCGTCACCGCGCGCTACCGGCCGCAGTCCGGTGACCTGCTCGGCGCCGACTTCTACGACGTGGTCGAGGCTCCCGACGGCCGGGTCTTCGTGCTGATCGGCGGCGTCGCCGGGCACGGGCCGGAAGAGGCCGCGCTCGGGGTCAGCCTGCGCGTCGCCTGGCGGGCGCTGGTGATGGCCGGGGTCGACCCGAACCGCCTGCTGCCGGTGCTGGAAGACGTGCTGATCCGGGAGCGGCGCTCGGACGAGATCTTCGTGCAGGCCACGCTCTGCGTGATCGACGCCGACCGGCTCACCGCGCACCTGTGGCTCGCGGCCCACCTGCCGCCGGTCCTGCTCGACCCGGTGCCCACGCCGCTGCCGGGTGACCCGGCCAGCCTGGCGCTCGGGCTCCTCCCGCCGGGGGCCTGGCGGGGCCGCAAGATCACCCTGCCCACCCGCTGGCGGCTGCTCTTCTACACCGACGGCCTGGTCGAGGGTTCCCGTGGCCACGGCATGCCGCACGAGCTGGGCGTGCCCGGTCTGCTCGAGCTGGCCCGGTCCAGCCGCACGATCAGTGACGACGGGGCGGACGTGGTGGACGACCTGCTCGACCGGGTGCAGGGCGCGCACGGGGGAGAGCTGCCCGATGACGTCGCGGTGATCGCCGTGCAGTGGCCCCGGGAATTCCAGTGACGAGAGACCTTCAGTGACGCAGACGCAGACCGTGACCGGCAACACCCGGTGGGACCGGGTCCGGCAGCCCCGGGTCTGGGGTGTCCACGGCCGCATCGCCGCCGCCCTGGTCGTGGTCGTGGCGCTGCTCACCGGGGTGGTCACCGCGGCCGTGGTGACCCTGCTGGAGACCCGGCAGGTGCAGCGCGAGGTGGTCCGGGACTACTACACCGGCCTGCGCTCGTCGCAGAACTACTTCATCGGGATGCTCGACTCCGAGACCGCGATCCGCGGCTATGCGCTGACCCACGACAAGGCCTCGCTCAAGCCCCTGAACGAATCCGGCCAGCCCTGGGCTCACCCGGTCTCCGGCGACCTGAGCAAGGTGCTGCCCGACACCCGCGCAGTGCCGAAGATGCAGGAGGCCGAGGAGGCTGCCCGGATCTGGTACGAGGACTGGGCCGCCCCGATGATCCAGTTGATCGACAGCGGCGCGAACCTCACGCCGGCAGACGTCAACGAGGGGCGCCGGCTCTTCGACAACTTCAGGAGCGCCTACACCGAGACCATCAATACTCTTCGCCCGGAGCGGGAGAAGGCCGCCGTCCACCTGGCCGACGTGACCAACCTGGGATTTGCCATTGGTGTGCTCAGCGCGATCATCTGCCTGATCGCCGGGTTGGTGCTGTGGATCCTGATGCGGCGCTGGGTGAGCCGGCCGGTGGCGTTCCTGGCCGGTGAGGCCCGGATCGTGGCCGACGGTGAGCTGGGCCATCAGGTCATCGGCATCGGGCCGCCGGAGTTCGTGCAGCTGGGCGCCGACGTCGAGATGATGCGGCACCGGCTGATCACCGAGGTCGAACAGGCCGAGCAGGCCCGGCGCGAGACGCTGCAGGCAAGGGCGATCCTCGAGGACCAGACGCAAGAGCTGCAGCGGTCGAACCGGGAGCTCGAGCAGTTCGCCTACGTCGCCTCGCACGACCTCCAGGAGCCGCTGCGCAAGGTGGCGAGCTTCTGCCAGATGCTGCAGCGGCGCTACGGCGGGCAGCTCGACGACCGGGCCGACCAGTACATCCACTTCGCGGTGGACGGCGCCAAGCGCATGCAGCAGCTGATCAACGACCTGCTGGAGTTCTCCCGGGTGGGCCGGCTCAGCGCGCCCTCCGCAGACGTGGACCTGTCCGAGTGCCTGGAGAACGCGCTGCTGAACCTGGAGACGGCCAAGGAGGAGTCGGCGGCCGAGATCACCGCCGACGACCTGCCGGTGGTGCACGGTGAGGCGCCGTTGCTGACCCAGGTGATGCAGAACCTGATCGGCAACGCGATCAAGTTCCGGGCCGGCGCGGCCCCCCGGATCCGGATCGCCGCCCGGCGGGACGGTGAGTTCTGGGAGTTCACCTGCTCCGACAACGGCATCGGCATCGAGCAGGAGTACGCCGACCGGGTCTTCCTGATCTTCCAGCGCCTGCACGCCAAGGAGGCCTACGGGGGCACCGGCATCGGGCTGGCCATGTGCAAGAAGATCATCGAATACCACGGCGGGAAGATCTGGGTCGAGCCGCCGCCCGCCGGCCCGTTGGCGCAGCCCCGGGACGGCGTCTGGCAGCCGGGCCAGGACGGCCCGGGCACCACCATCCGCTGGACGCTGCCGGTCAGCTCCGACCTGAAGGTGCTGGAGCTCGAGCCCACGGTGAAGGTGACGCGTTGATAGCGATCCTGCTGGTCGAGGACGACCCGGGCGATGTCCTGATGACGCAGGAGGCCCTGGAGGGCACCGGTGTCGCCAGCCGGCTGAACGTGGTGGGGGACGGGGCCCAGGCCCTGGACTTCCTCTACAAGCGGGGTGCGTACACCGACGCACTGACGCCCGACCTGATCCTGCTCGACCTGAACCTGCCGAAGGTGCACGGCCGCGAGGTGCTGGCCCAGGTCAAGGACGACCCGCAGCTGCGGCAGATCCCGGTGGTGGTGCTGACCACCTCGGAGGCCGAGGAAGACGTGCTGCACAGCTACGACCTGCACGCCAACGCCTACGTGACCAAGCCGGTGGATTTCGAGCAGTTCGTGAAGGTGGTCCGGCACATCGACGACTTCTTCGTGAGCGTCGTCCGGCTGCCCCGGCGCTGAATTTTGTTCTGAGCCCTCTTGCCCCGTACTCTTGACGTAGCCAAAGATCGCCGGTCGCCGTCCTCTACCGAGTTCGGCCTAAGGTCCCGCCATTGCGTGGGCGACCTGCGTAGGTGTCCGGATCGGCTTTGATTGCTCTGCCCCTGGTGGGTGGAAGACTTCTCAACGCCCCGTGCATCTGCGCGGGGCGTTTCGCACGTCTGGGGCCGTGACCGCACCGGCAACAGAAGTGAAGGAGTCCCATGGCACGGGCAGACAAGGCTGCGACGATCGCAGAACTCACCGAGAAGTTCCGCGGTTCCAACGCCGCGGTCCTGACCGAGTACCGAGGACTGACCGTCTCCCAGCTCACGCAGCTGCGTAAGAGCATCGCGGAGCACGCGACCTACACGGTCACCAAGAACACGCTGACGAAGCTGGCCGCGCAGAACGCCGGCGTCACGGCGTTCGACGGCGAGCTGGCCGGTCCGAGCGCGGTCGCGTTCGTCACCGGTGACGCGGTCGAGGTGGCCAAGAGCCTGCGTGACTTCTCGAAGGCGAACCCGGCGCTGGTCGTCAAGGGCGGTTTCCTTGACGGCAACCCGCTGACCGCCGACGAGGTGCGCAAGCTCGCCGACCTGGAGTCCCGCGAGGTGCTGCTGGCCAAGATGGCCGGCGCGATGAAGGCGTCCCTCACCAAGGCCGCCGTCCTCTTCAACGCCCCGCTCTCCAAGACGGTCCGGACTGTCGACGCCCTCCGGGCGAAGCAGGCCGAAGGCGCTCCCGCAGCTGCCGAGAGCGAGACCGCGGCCGAGACCGTGGAGGCCTGACCTCAGGTCAGTCCCGCACCACCTGATTCATCTGGATCCTGCGCAGCAGATCCACTTCTCCAGACCTCGTTGCGGAGCATGTCTCGCAACGCAGTACCGAAAGGGATAGCCACCATGGCGAAGCTCAGCACCGACGAACTGCTCGACGCCTTCAAGGAACTGACCCTGATCGAGCTCTCCGAGTTCGTGAAGGCGTTCGAGGAGACCTTCGACGTCACCGCCGCCGCCCCGGTTGCCGTGGCCGCCGCCGGTGGCGCCGCTCCGGCCGAGGCCGCTGTGGAGCAGGACGAGTTCGACGTCATCCTCGAGGCGGCCGGTGACAAGAAGATCCAGGTCATCAAGGAGGTCCGTGGCCTCACGAGCCTGGGTCTGAAGGAAGCCAAGGACCTGGTCGACGGCGCCCCGAAGGCCGTCCTCGAGAAGGTCGCCAAGGACGCTGCGGAGAAGGCCAAGGCTGCCCTCGAGGGCGCCGGCGCCACCGTCACCCTGAAGTGATCTCCGCCCGGCACACCGCCGGGCATGCTCCACGGTTCCCCGTACCGCCCGGCGGTGCGGGGAACCGCTGCTTTGGGATGATTCACATCGCACCGGTCGTCGCGCACCGGTCGTCGTCCCGTACCTCTTGAAGCTCTGGGTTCGCCCTGTCACCCGATCGGCCGAACGGCCAGGTAGCAGGCTCGTTCCTCCGGATGATGTGGCTCTGCACCGTTCGTGGTCCGCGAGTGTGACCGGAAGTCGACGCAAAGTCGGCGCACCGGTCACCGGAATGTCGCGGCGCGTGGGGTTGACGCTGGTCTGAGCGCTTGTCATGCTCTTTCTGCAAGCACCGCCGTAGAGCGTGAAGATGCAGGTGAGCCGGGCTACGCCCATCGTCTGCGCCAAGCTCCGAACGGCGACGTGCTGAGTTGCCAGCACCGGCTGAAATGCCGGTTAGACAGTCCTGGCCATTTTCCGGTAGGGTGAGCCTTTGCGCTGACCTCTGCCCTCCGAGCGTCGATTCGCGGGAGAATCCAGAGCGCGCGCACGTTACGCCCGCAGGCCCGTGGAAGGACCCCTCTTGGCTGCCTCGCGCACCGCGTTCAATGGCTCGACTAGCCCGTCCGGCCGTATCTCTTTCGCCAAGATCCATGAACCGCTTGAGGTTCCCAACCTCCTGGCATTGCAGACCGACGCCTTCGACTGGCTGCTCGGCAACAACAAGTGGCAGGCACGGGTGCAGGCCGCCGTCGACGGTGGCCGCCAGGATGTGCCCATCACCTCTGGTCTTGAGGAGATCTTCGAAGAGATCTCCCCGATCGAGGACTTCTCCGGATCGATGAGCCTGTCGTTCCGTGACCACCGCTTCGAACCGCCCAAGTACTCGATCGACGAGTGCAAGGAGCGGGACATGACCTACTCGGCCCCGCTGTTCGTGACGGCCGAGTTCATGAACACCACCACCGGTGAGATCAAGAGCCAGACCGTGTTCATGGGCGATTTCCCGCTCATGACCGAGCGCGGCACGTTCGTGATCAACGGCACCGAGCGAGTCGTCGTCTCGCAGCTGGTCCGTTCGCCCGGTGTCTACTTCGAGCGCTCGATCGACAAGGCCTCGGACAAGGACATCTACACCGTCAAGGTGATCCCGTCGCGCGGTGCGTGGCTGGAGTTCGAGATCGACAAGCGCGACATGATCGGTGTCCGCATCGACCGTAAGCGCAAGCAGTCGGTCACCGTGCTGCTCAAGGCGCTGGGCTGGTCCGAGGCGCAGATCCTCGAGGAGTTCGGCGAGGTCGACTCGATCCGCCAGACGCTGGAGAAGGACCACACCGCCAGCACCGACGAGGCGCTGCTCGACATCTACCGCAAGCTGCGCCCGGGCGAGCCGCCGACCCGTGAGGCCGCGCAGACGCTTCTGGAGAACCTGTACTTCAACCCGAAGCGTTACGACCTCGCCAAGGTCGGCCGGTACAAGATCAACAAGAAGCTGGGCCTGAGCCAGCCGCTGACCGACAGTGTGCTGACGGTCGATGACATCATCGCGGCCATCCGCTTCCTGGTGACGCTGCACGCCGGCGGCACCTCGATGCCGGGCACCAAGAACGGTGACCCGATCGACCTGGTGGTCGAGGTCGACGACATCGACCACTTCGGCAACCGGCGTCTGCGCACGGTCGGTGAGCTCATCCAGAACCAGGTCCGTACCGGCCTGTCCCGGATGGAGCGCGTCGTCCGCGAGCGGATGACGACCCAGGACGTCGAGGCGATCACACCGCAGACCCTGATCAACATCCGCCCCGTGGTGGCGTCGATCAAGGAATTCTTCGGCACCTCGCAGCTGTCGCAGTTCATGGACCAGAACAACCCGCTGGCCGGCCTGACCCACAAGCGTCGTCTCTCGGCGCTGGGCCCGGGTGGTCTGTCCCGTGAGCGGGCCGGGTTCGAGGTCCGTGACGTGCACCCCTCGCACTACGGCCGGATGTGCCCGATCGAGACCCCGGAAGGCCCGAACATCGGCCTGATCGGCTCGCTCGCCACCTACGCGCGGATCAACCCGTTCGGCTTCGTCGAGACCCCGTACCGCCGGGTCGAGAACGGCCAGGTCCTCACGGACATCGACTACCTGACGGCCGACGAGGAAGACCACGTCATCGTCGCGCAGGCGAACGCCCCTCTCGCCGAGGACTGGCGTTTCGTCGAGGACGGCGTCCTGGCCCGGTCGAAGGGTGGCGAGGCCGAGCTGGTCCCCGCCGCCGAGATCGATTACATGGACGTCTCGGCCCGGCAGATGGTGTCCGTCGCCACCGCGCTGATCCCGTTCCTCGAGCACGACGACGCCAACCGCGCGCTGATGGGCTCCAACATGCAGCGCCAGGCGGTGCCGCTGGTGAAGTCCGAGGCTCCGCTGGTCGGTACCGGCATGGAGTTCCGGGCCGCGGTCGACGCCGGTGACGTGGTTGTCGCTCACACCGCCGGGGCGGTCACCGAGGTGTCGGCCGAGGCCGTCACCACGATGAACGACGACGGCACGCACACCACCTACAAGATCGCCAAGTTCCGCCGGTCGAACCAGGGCACGTCCTACAACCAGCGCGTGCTGGTGGACGAGGGCCAGCGCCTGGAGGTCGGCTCGGTCATCGCCGACGGCCCGGCCACCGATCTCGGTGAGATGGCGCTCGGCAAGAACCTGCTGGTCGCGTTCATGTCCTGGGAAGGGCACAACTACGAGGACGCGATCATCCTCTCCCAGCGTCTGGTGCAGGACGACGTCCTCTCCTCGATCCACATCGAGGAGCACGAGGTCGACGCCCGCGACACCAAGCTGGGCCCGGAAGAGATCACCCGGGACATCCCGAACGTCGCCGAGGAGGTCCTCGCCGACCTCGACGAGCGCGGCATCATCCGCATCGGTGCCGAGGTCGTGCCCGGCGACATCCTGGTCGGCAAGGTCACGCCCAAGGGCGAGACCGAGCTGACGCCGGAGGAGCGGCTGCTGCGCGCGATCTTCGGTGAGAAGGCGCGGGAGGTCCGGGACACCTCGCTGAAGGTGCCCCACGGTGAGGTCGGCACGGTCATCGGCGTCAAGGTCTTCGACCGCGAGGACGGCGACGAGCTGCCCCCGGGCGTCAACCAGCTGGTGCGCGTGTACGTGGCGCAGAAGCGCAAGATCACCGACGGCGACAAGCTGGCCGGCCGTCACGGCAACAAGGGCGTCATCTCCAAGATCCTCCCGGTCGAGGACATGCCGTTCCTCGAGGACGGCACGCCGGTCGACATCGTGCTCAACCCCCTGGGTGTGCCGAGCCGGATGAACGTCGGCCAGGTGCTGGAGACACACCTGGGCTGGGTCGCCTCGCGCGGCTGGGAGATCGAGGGCGAGCCCGACTGGGCCAAGCTCATCACCGAGGACCGTCGCCAGGCTCCGCCGAACACCCGGGTCGCCTCACCGGTCTTCGACGGTGTGCGGGAGGAGGAGATCATCGGTCTCCTCGACTCCACCCGGAAGACGCGTGACGGCGTTCGCCTGATCGACGGCTCCGGCAAGGCGACGATCTTCGACGGCCGCACCGGCGAGAAGCTGCCGATGCCCGTCTCGGTCGGCTACATGTACATCCTGAAGCTGCACCACCTGGTGGACGACAAGATCCACGCCCGCTCCACCGGTCCGTACTCGATGATCACGCAGCAGCCGCTGGGTGGTAAGGCGCAGTTCGGTGGTCAGCGCTTCGGCGAGATGGAGGTGTGGGCCCTCGAGGCCTACGGCGCCTCCTACGCCCTGCAGGAACTGCTGACGATCAAGTCCGACGACGTGGTGGGTCGCGTCAAGGTCTACGAGGCGATCGTCAAGGGCGAGAACATCCCGGAGCCGGGCATCCCGGAGTCGTTCAAGGTCCTCATCAAGGAAATGCAGTCGCTGTGCCTCAACGTGGAGGTGCTCTCGAGCGACGGCACCTCCATCGAGATGCGCGACTCGGACGAGGACGTGTTCCGCGCCGCCGAGGAGCTGGGCATCGACCTGTCCCGTCGTGAGCCCAGCAGCGTCGAGGAAGTCTGAGCCGGAAGTAGCGCCGCGCGGCCCGTGTCAATTGGAAGGATGCGGGCCGCGCCGGCCTCCCGCTCACCACGGACTGAGAAGTCCGGTCAGTAAAAAATTAAGAACCACCCAGGAGAAAGCAGGCACGTCTTGCTGGACGTCAACTTCTTCGACGAACTGCGTATCGGCCTGGCCACCGCCGAAGACATCCGGCAGTGGTCGCACGGCGAGGTGAAGAAGCCGGAGACCATCAACTACCGCACGCTCAAGCCGGAGAAGGACGGGCTCTTCTGCGAGAAGATCTTCGGTCCGACCCGGGACTGGGAGTGCTACTGCGGTAAGTACAAGCGCGTCCGCTTCAAGGGCATCATCTGTGAGCGCTGTGGCGTCGAGGTCACGCGCGCCAAGGTGCGTCGTGAGCGCATGGGTCACATCGAGCTCGCCGCCCCGGTGACTCACATCTGGTACTTCAAGGGTGTCCCGAGCCGTCTGGGCTACCTGCTCGACCTGGCGCCGAAGGACCTCGAGAAGGTCATCTACTTCGCCGCCTACATGATCACCTGGGTGGACGACGAGTCCCGCCACCGTGACCTTCCCTCGATGGAAGCGAACATCGAGGTGGAGAAGAAGGAGATCGAGAACCGGCGCGACTCCGACGTCGAGGCCCGGGCCAAGCGTCTCGAGGGTGACCTGGCCGAGCTCGAGGCCGAGGGGGCCAAGGGCGACGTGCGCCGCAAGGTCAAGGAATCGGCCGAGCGCGAGATGTCGCAGCTGCGCAAGCGTGCCGACGCCGAGATCGACCGCATCCAGCAGGTCTGGGACCGCTTCAAGAACCTGAAGGTCCAGGACCTCGAGGGTGACGAGATCCTGTACCGCGAGATGCGGGACCGGTTCGGCATCTACTTCGAGGGTGGGATGGGCGCCGCCGCTATCCAGAAGCGGCTGGAGTCCTTCGACCTGAACGCCGAGGCCGAGAACCTGCGCGAGACGATCGCGACCGGTAAGGGCCAGCGCAAGACCCGCGCCCTGAAGCGGCTCAAGGTGGTCTCCGCGTTCCTCACCACCAACAACTCCCCGCTCGGCATGGTGCTCGACTGCGTCCCGGTGATCCCGCCGGACCTGCGGCCGATGGTTCAGCTCGACGGTGGCCGGTTCGCCACCTCCGACCTGAACGACCTGTACCGCCGCGTGATCAACCGGAACAACCGCCTCAAGCGTCTTCTCGACCTGGGTGCGCCGGAGATCATCGTCAACAACGAGAAGCGGATGCTGCAGGAGGCCGTCGACGCACTGTTCGACAACGGCCGCCGCGGCCGGCCGGTGACCGGCCCGGGTAACCGCCCGCTGAAGTCGCTGTCCGACATGCTCAAGGGCAAGCAGGGTCGTTTCCGTCAGAACCTGCTGGGCAAGCGCGTCGACTACTCCGGCCGTTCGGTCATCGTCGTCGGCCCGCAGCTCAAGCTGCACCAGTGCGGTCTGCCCAAGCAGATGGCGCTCGAGCTGTTCAAGCCGTTCGTGATGAAGCGCCTGGTGGACCTCAACCACGCGCAGAACATCAAGTCGGCCAAGCGCATGGTCGAGCGGGCCCGCCCGGTCGTGTGGGACGTGCTCGAAGAGGTCATCTCCGAGCACCCCGTGCTGCTGAACCGCGCGCCCACCCTGCACCGTCTGGGTATCCAGGCGTTCGAGCCGCAGCTGGTCGAGGGCAAGGCCATCCAGATCCACCCGCTGGTCTGCTCGGCCTTCAACGCCGACTTCGACGGCGACCAGATGGCGGTGCACCTGCCGCTGTCCGCCGAGGCGCAGGCCGAGGCCCGCATCCTGATGCTGTCGAGCAACAACATCCTGAAGCCGGCCGACGGCCGTCCGGTGACCATGCCCACCCAGGACATGATCATCGGTCTGTACCACCTGACTCTCGACAATGACGAGAGCCCGGTCGGTGAGGGCCGTTCGTTCAGCTCCATCGCCGAGGCGATCATGGCTTTCGACGCGGGTCAGCTGCACCTGCAGGCGAAGATCAAGCTGCGCTTCGACGACATCGTGCCGCCGAGCGACTGGCAGGCCCCCGAGGGATGGACCGCGGGCGAGCCGGTCATCCTCGAGACCAGCCTGGGCCGGGCCCTGTTCAACCAGACCCTGCCGCCGGACTACTCGTTCGTCGACAAGGTGGTGGGCAAGAAGGAGCTCTCGGCGATCGTCAACGATCTCGCCGAGCGTTACCCGAAGGTGGCCGTGGCCGCGACGCTGGACGCCCTCAAGGCGGCCGGTTTCCACTGGGCCACCCGGTCCGGGGTCACGGTCTCGATCTCCGACGTCGTCACCCCGCCGCGCAAGGCCGAGATCCTCGACGGCTACGAGCAGCGTGCGGCGAAGGTGCAGGCGCAGTACCTGCGCGGTCTGATCACCGACGACGAGCGCCGTCAGGAGCTCATCGAGATCTGGACCAAGGCGACCAACGAGGTTGCCAAGGAGATGGAAGCCAACCTCCCGCGCACGAACTCCATCTACAAGATGGTGTCGTCCGGTGCCCGTGGTAACTGGATGCAGATGCGCCAGATCGCGGGTATGCGAGGCCTGGTCGCCAACCCCAAGGGCGAGATCATCCCGCGCCCGATCAAGGCGAACTTCCGCGAAGGCCTCTCCGTGGTCGAGTTCTTCATCTCGACCCACGGTGCCCGTAAGGGTCTGGCCGACACCGCCCTGCGTACCGCCGACTCGGGTTACCTGACCCGTCGTCTGGTGGACGTCTCGCAGGACGTGATCATCCGTGAGGAGGACTGCGGCACCGAGCGCGGTCTGGTCATGCCGATCGCCACGGAGACCCCCGACGGGGGCATCCGGGCGCACGACTCGGTCGAGAACAGCGTGTACGCGCGGTCCCTGGCCCAGGACGTGGTGGTGGACGGCGCGGTCGTGCTGGCCGCCAACACCGACCTCGGCGACCCGAGCATCGAGCTGCTGCTGTCCAAGAACGTCCGCGAGGTCAAGGTGCGCTCCGTGCTCACCTGCGAGTCCAAGGTGGGCACCTGCGCCCGCTGCTACGGACGCTCGCTGGCCGCCGGTCACCTCGTGGACATCGGTGAGGCCGTCGGCATCATCGCGGCCCAGTCCATCGGTGAGCCGGGTACCCAGCTGACGATGCGTACCTTCCACACCGGTGGTGTCGCGGGTGAGGACATCACCCACGGTCTGCCGCGTGTGCAGGAGCTCTTCGAGGCCCGTACCCCGAAGGGTGTGGCCCCGATCTCCGAGGCCGCCGGCCGGGTGCGGATCGACGACACCGACCGCTCGCGCAAGCTCGTGGTGGTGCCGGACGACGGCTCCGAAGAGGTCGCGTACCCGGTGTCGAAGCGTTCCCGCCTCCTGATCGAGGACGGTCAGCAGGTCACGGTCGGCCAGAAGCTGATCATGGGTGCGATCGACCCCAAGCAGGTGCTGCGTATCCTCGGGCCGCGTGCGGTCCAGGTGCACCTGGTGGACGAGGTGCAGAACGTGTACCGCAGCCAGGGTGTGGGTATCCACGACAAGCACATCGAGGTGATCGTCCGCCAGATGCTGAAGCGGGTGACCATCATCGAGTCCGGTGACGCCGAGCTGCTGCCCGGTGAACTGGTCGAGCGGGCCCGGTTCGAGACCGAGAACCGTCGGGTGGTGGCCGAGGGCCTCCAGCCGGCCTCGGCCCGTCCGGACCTGATGGGTATCACCAAGGCGTCCCTGGCGACCGACTCGTGGCTGTCGGCGGCCTCCTTCCAGGAGACCACCCGCGTCCTCACGAACGCCGCCATGGAGGGCCGCAGCGACCCGCTGCTGGGCCTCAAGGAGAACGTCATCCTCGGTAAGCTCATCCCGGCGGGTACGGGTCTTCCCCGCTACCGCAACGTGCGGGTCGAGCCGACCGAGGAGGCGAAGGCCGCCATGTACGCGATGCCGGGCTACGAAGAGGTCGACTACGGCCACTTCGGTGTCGGCACCGGCCAGGCGGTCCCGCTGGAGGAGTTCGACCTCGGCCGGTACGACCGCTGAGGTAGCAGAACTGATGTCGATTCCCGGCTGTCTCCGTGCTCCGGTTCCCGTAGAGGAACAAAACCGGCGCGCGGGGCGGTTGGGGACCGTGGGTGTGGGGTGGGTCCGGCGTCCGGCCGGGTTCACCCGCCACCGGACGGATGAGACAGGGGAGCAGCCCCTGACCCGAGTGCGGGCCGTTTTGACGCTCGCGCGGGCCAGCGGGTAGCCTCACAGTTCGTGCCCGAGTTCTCTTGGGCTGCCGCGCGTGCCCTCCTGGCGGTCCGGAAGCTGTCAGCGTGTGTAGTGCGCAAGCGAAGCTCCCATCCCGCGGGACGTCGCCGGGCAATATCGCGAGGATCGCGACACGCCCGAGCGCGGGGTGCGGCCGCAAGGTCGTTCGCGACGATCCGGACACAGCAACACCAGCACCACCCAGCAAGTCAGGTAGCACAAGCGAGCAGAGAGTTCGGAGAACCGGTGCCCACGATCCAGCAGCTGGTCCGAAAGGGCCGGCAGGACAAGGTCAGCAAGACCAAGACCCCTGCTCTCAAGGGCAGCCCCCAGCGCCGCGGTGTGTGCACGCGTGTGTACACAACCACGCCGAAGAAGCCGAACTCCGCTCTGCGTAAGGTCGCGCGTGTCAAGCTGACCTCCCAGATCGAGGTCACGGCGTACATCCCGGGTGTCGGTCACAACCTGCAGGAGCACTCGATCGTGCTCGTCCGCGGCGGCCGTGTGAAGGACCTTCCCGGCGTCCGGTACAAGATCATCCGCGGCTCGCTCGACACCCAGGGTGTCAAGAACCGTAAGCAGGCTCGCAGCCGTTACGGCGCGAAGAAGGAGAAGAGCTAATGCCCCGCAAGGGCCCGGCCCCGAAGCGGCCGCTCGTCGTCGACCCCGTGTACGGCTCGCCGCTGGTCACCCAGCTGGTGAACAAGATCCTGCTCGACGGTAAGAAGTCCACCGCCGAGAAGATCGTCTACGAAGCGCTGGAGGGTTGCCGCGACAAGACCGGCAACGACCCGGTCATCACGCTCAAGCGTGCGCTGGACAACGTGAAGCCGGCCCTCGAGGTCCGCAGCCGCCGTGTGGGTGGCGCGACCTACCAGGTTCCGGTCGAGGTCAAGGCCGGTCGCTCCACCACCCTGGCGCTGCGCTGGCTCGTCGGCTACTCCCGGGCCCGCCGGGAGAAGACGATGACCGACCGTCTGATGAACGAGATTCTGGACGCGAGTAACGGCCTCGGCGCGGCGGTCAAGCGTCGCGAGGACACGCACAAGATGGCGGAGTCCAACCGCGCGTTCGCTCACTACCGCTGGTAATTCAGCCGGTAGTCATCTACCCACCACTGCGGCCGCCGGAATCCGGCGGCCACAGTGGCGCCGGGAAATCCCGGCAGTGAAGCACTGCGGGAAATTCCCCGGCGGAACTGAAACCTCATGAGAGAGGCGATCGACGTGGCACAAGACGTGCTGACGGACCTCAACAAGGTCCGCAACATCGGCATCATGGCTCACATCGACGCCGGCAAGACCACCACCACTGAGCGGATCCTGTTCTACACCGGGATCAACTACAAGATCGGTGAGGTCCACGACGGCGCCGCCACGATGGACTGGATGGAGCAGGAGCAGGAACGTGGCATCACGATCACGTCTGCTGCCACCACCTGTTTCTGGGAAGGCAACCAGATCAACCTGATCGACACCCCCGGGCACGTCGACTTCACGGTCGAGGTCGAGCGCAACCTGCGCGTCCTCGACGGTGCGGTCGCTGTGTTCGACGGCAAGGAGGGTGTCGAGCCGCAGTCCGAGACGGTCTGGCGGCAGGCTGACAAGTACGACGTGCCCCGCATCTGCTTCGTCAACAAGATGGACAAGCTGGGTGCGGACTTCTACTTCACGGTCCAGACGATCATCGATCGTCTCGGTGCCAAGCCGCTGGTCATCCAGATCCCGATCGGTGCTGAGTCCGACTTCACCGGCGTCATCGACCTGATCCACATGCGCGCGCTGACCTGGCGTGGCGATACGGGTAAGGGCGAGGCGTACGAGATCGAGGAGATCCCGGCCGACCTTCAGGAGAAGGCCGAGGAGTGGCGTCAGAAGATGCTCGAGACGGTCGCTGAGTCTGACGAGGCGCTGCTCGAGAAATTCTTCGGCGGCGAAGGCCTCACGCCCGAGGAGATCAAGGGCGCGATCCGGAAGCTGACGATCTCCAGCGAGGTCAACCCGATTCTGTGCGGTTCGGCGTTCAAGAACAAGGGCGTTCAGCCCATGCTCGACGCCGTGATCGACTATCTGCCGACCCCGCTGGACGTCCCCGACGTCGAGGGTCACCCGCTCAACGACGAAGAGGCCGTGATCACCCGCGCGGCCAACAACGAGGCTCCGTTCTCGGCGCTGGCCTTCAAGATCGCCTCGCACCCGTTCTTCGGGAAGCTCACCTACATCCGGGTCTACTCCGGCAAGGTGGCGAGCGGCGCGCAGCTCATCAACTCGACCAAGGGCAAGAAGGAGCGCATCGGGAAGATCTTCCAGATGCACTCCAACAAGGAGAACCCGGTCGACGAGGCTGCTGCGGGCCACATCTACGCGGTCATCGGTCTGAAGGACACCACCACCGGTGAGACCCTCGCAGACCCGACGAACCCGATCGTCCTGGAGTCGATGACTTTCCCGGAGCCGGTCATCTCGGTTGCTATCGAGCCGAAGACCAAGGGCGACCAGGAGAAGCTCGGCACCGCGATCCAGAAGCTCGCCGAGGAAGACCCGACCTTCCAGGTCCGTCAGGACGACGAGACCGGGCAGACCATCATCGCCGGCATGGGCGAGCTCCACCTGGACATCCTGGTGGACCGCATGCGCCGCGAGTTCAAGGTCGAGGCCAACGTCGGCAAGCCGCAGGTGGCGTACCGAGAGACCATCCGCAAGGAGGTCGTGAAGTACGACTACACGCACAAGAAGCAGACCGGTGGCTCGGGCCAGTACGCCAAGGTCCAGGTGACGATCGCACCGATGGACACGTCCGAGGGCGTGTTCTACGAGTTCGAGAACAAGGTCACCGGTGGCCGCATCCCGCGCGAATACATTCCGAGCGTGGATGCTGGTATCCAGGACGCCATGCAGTTCGGCATCCTGGCGGGTTACCCGCTGGTGGGCATCAAGGCCACCCTGCTGGACGGTGCGGCGCACGACGTCGACTCGTCCGAGATGGCGTTCAAGGTCGCCGGCTCAATGGTGCTGAAGGAGGCTGCCCGCAAGGCCAGCCCCGTGCTCCTTGAGCCGATGATGGCAGTCGAGGTGCGTACCCCGATCGAGTACATGGGTGACGTGATCGGCGACCTGAACTCCCGTCGCGGTCAGATCCAGGCCATGGAGGATGTCAGCGGCGCCAAGGTCGTCAAGGCCACGGTTCCGCTGTCGGAGATGTTCGGCTACGTCGGTGACCTGCGCAGCAAGACGCAGGGACGTGCCGTTTACACCATGCAGTTCGACTCTTACGCAGAGGTTCCCCGGAACGTTGCGGAAGAGATCATCAAGAAGGTTCGCGGCGAGTAATCGCGCCACCAGCATTCCCGTCGAACCAAGTACAGATAACAACCCGTCCGACAGGAGGACCCCGTGGCGAAGGCGAAGTTCGAGCGGACTAAGCCGCACGTCAACATCGGTACCATTGGTCACATTGACCACGGTAAGACGACGCTGACGGCTGCGATCAGTAAGACGCTGCACACCAAGTGGCCGGAGCTCAACCCGGACACCCAGGCGTTCGACCAGATCGACAAGGCGCCGGAAGAGCGCCAGCGCGGTATCACCATCTCGATCGCGCACATCGAGTACCAGACTGAGACGCGCCACTACGCGCACGTCGACTGCCCTGGTCACGCCGACTACATCAAGAACATGATCACTGGTGCGGCCCAGATGGACGGTGCCATCCTCGTGGTGGCGGCGACCGACGGCCCGATGCCCCAGACCCGTGAGCACGTGCTGCTCGCGCGTCAGGTCGGCGTCCCCTACATCGTCGTGGCTCTGAACAAGTCCGACATGGTGGACGACGAAGAGATCATGGAGCTCGTCGAGCTCGAGGTTCGTGAGCTCCTGTCCTCCTACGAGTTCCCGGGCGACGACCTGCCGATCGTGCGGGTCTCCGCGCTGAAGGCTCTCGAGGGCGACCCGGAGTGGCAGGAGAAGGTTCTCGAGCTTCTGGCCGCCGTGGATGATCACATCCCGGAGCCGACGCGTGACACCGAGAAGCCCTTCCTCATGCCGATCGAGGACGTCTTCACGATCACCGGTCGTGGAACCGTCGTCACCGGCAAGGTCGAGCGCGGCATCCTGAAGACCAACGAGACTGTTGAAATCGTTGGCATCAAGGACAAGTCGACCACCACCACGGTCACCGCGATCGAGATGTTCCGCAAGACGCTCGACGAGGCCATGGCCGGCGAGAACTGCGGTCTGCTTCTTCGTGGCATCAAGCGCGAAGATGTCGAGCGCGGCCAGGTCGTCGTGAAGCCGGGCTCGATCACTCCCCACACGGAGTTCGAGGCCAACGTCTACATCCTGTCCAAGGATGAGGGCGGCCGGCACACGCCGTTCTACGACTCCTACCGTCCGCAGTTCTACTTCCGGACCACGGACGTCACGGGCGTTGTGAAGCTCCCCGAGGGCACCGAGATGGTCATGCCCGGTGACAACACCGAGATGTCCGTCACGCTGATCCAGCCCATCGCCATGGAAGACGGCCTGCTCTTCGCTATCCGCGAGGGTGGTCGTACCGTCGGCTCGGGCCGCGTCACCAAGATCCTCAAGTAGTACCCACCAGCGGCGGCAGCCTCTCAGGCTGCCGCCGCTGGCGTGCGTCTGGACCCGTAACGCCGTCTGCGCCTTCGTGCCGGGCGTCTCTTCCAGCTCCGGTCACCCGAACTCGCGAAGAGCGAAAGCGGGGGAGCGGCAAGGGATCACGGGTTCAGGCGGGCGGTTTTCCGTTTACCGCCAGGACTGCGATTGGTCAATGGCGGGTTACGTCTGGCACACTGGACAGGTTGCTCGCGCACCGTCGCGTCCGTCGTGCCCCTTCGGGGGCCCGGAACGACCGGCACCGGGCAGCCACCAATGCACCATCGGCCCAGACCCTGGTCCTCGTTGAAAGCGTAGGGCGATTCTGGGCCGCGAACGCGACACGCCCGACCTCGGGGGTCGGTGTTCGCCAGCCCGACCGAAGTAGGGGTGTGAGCGTCGCAGAAGACGTGAAACGCCAGTAAGACAGCAGTTGCACTGCATTCCTTGTGAATGCGAGGCCCGGACCGCACACCACGGCCCGGGTGGACCACAGACAGCGCCGATCGGCAGCACCACTCGCCGAACGCCTGTCGACCAAGCGAAAGAGAGCGCAACGACGCCATGGCGGGACAAAAGATCCGCATCCGGCTGAAGGCCTACGACCACGAGGTCATCGACAGCTCGGCCCGCAAGATCGTCGACACGGTCGTTCGGACGGGCGCGACGGTCGCGGGGCCGGTGCCACTGCCGACGGAAAAGAACGTGTTCTGCGTCATCCGTTCGCCGCACAAGTACAAGGACAGCCGCGAGCACTTCGAGATGCGCACGCACAAGCGGTTGATCGACATCATCAACCCGACGCCGAAGACGGTGGACTCGCTGATGCGGCTTGACCTGCCCGCCGGCGTGGACATCGAGATCAAGCTCTAGAAGGACCTCATCTCATGACTCTGAAGACGATCAGTAAGCCGACGGTGACCACCGTCAAGGGCTTGCTCGGCGAGAAGCTCGGGATGACCCAGGTCTGGGACGCGAACAACCGGCTCGTCCCGGTCACCGTCATCCAGGTCGGTCCGTGCGTCGTCACGCAGGTGCGCAACGCTGAGGGCGACGGTTACCCGGCGGTTCAGATCGCGTACGGCGCGATCGACCCCCGCAAGGTGACCAAGCCGCTGGCCGGGCACTTCGAGAAGGCCGGCGTCACGCCGCGCCGTCACGTGCTCGAGCTGCGCACGGCCAACGCCGCCGAGTACAGCCTGGGCCAGGAGCTCACCGTGGAGACCTTCGAGGCCGGCCAGGTGGTCGACGTCTCCGGTACCACCAAGGGCAAGGGCCACGCCGGTGTCATGAAGCGTCACGGCTTCAAGGGCCTCGGCGCCTCGCACGGCACGCAGCGCAAGCACCGTTCCCCGGGTTCCATCGGCGGTTGCGCCACCCCGGGTCGCGTGTTCAAGGGCATGCGGATGGCCGGCCGTATGGGTGGCGAGCGGCAGACCACGCAGAACCTCAGCGTGTACGCCGTCGACGCCGAGCGCGGTCTGCTCCTGATCAAGGGTGCCGTCCCGGGGCCGCGCGGCGGCATCGTCCTGGTTCGCACCGCGGCGAAGAAGGGCTGAAACGATGGCCACCGAAACCACCACCAACCTGAGCCTGAACGTCGTCGACGGCACGGGTGAGAAGGTCGGCACCGTCGACCTCCCCGCCGCCATCTTCGACGTCCAGACCAACGTGCCCCTGATCCACCAGGTCGTCGTGGCCCAGCTGGCCGCGGCCCGCCAGGGCACGCACGACACGAAGACCCGTGGCGAAGTTCGCGGTGGCGGCCGTAAGCCGTACCGCCAGAAGGGCACCGGCCGCGCCCGTCAGGGCTCGACCCGCGCTCCTCAGTTCGCCGGCGGTGGCGTGGTTCACGGACCGCACCCGCGGGACTACTCGCAGCGGACCCCGAAGAAGATGATCGCCGCCGCGCTGCGGGGATCCCTCTCGGACCGCAACCGTCACGGTCGCGTTCACGTGCTCTCCGAGCTCGTGAAGGGCGACGCCCCGTCCACCAAGGCGGTGCGCAAGGCCCTTGCCGGCCTGACCGAGCGGGAGAACCTGCTGGTCGTCGTGACCCGCACGGACGAGGTCGGCCAGCGGAGCCTGTCCAACCTGGACGGCATCCACGTGCTGCCCTTCGACCAGCTGAACGCCTACGACGTGCTGTGCGCCGACGACGTGGTGTTCACCAAGGCCGCGCTGGACTCGTTCCTCGAGAGCCCGGTCGTCACCAAGGTCACCGCGAAGGAGGCTGCCAAGTGAGCAGCATCGGAAGCGTCCACAAGGACCCGCGCGACATCCTGCTGGCGCCGGTTGTCTCGGAGAAGAGCTACAGCCTCCTCGACGAGGGCAAGTACACCTTCCTGGTGGACCCGCGGGCCAACAAGACCGAGATCAAGATTGCGGTCGAGACGGTCTTCGGGGTCAAGGTCTCGGCCGTCAACACCGCGAACCGGCAGGGTAAGACCCGCCGCACGCGGAACGGCCTGGGCAAGCGCAAGGACACCAAGCGCGCCATCATCACGCTGAGCGAAGGCACCATCGACATCTTCGGCGGGCCGGTCTCCTGACGCCCGTACGTTCCTATCCGGCGATTCCGTCGCTGGATTGAGGGCGTCCGAAGACCGACATCCGAGAAACAGCAAGAGGACTGACTCACATGGGAATCCGCAAGTACAAGCCGACGACGCCGGGCCGCCGTGGTTCGTCCGTCGCCGACTTCGTGGAGATCACCCGGTCGGAGCCGGAGAAGTCCCTGGTGCGCCCGCTGACCAAGAGCGGCGGCCGGAACAACACCGGCCGGATCACCACCCGGCACAAGGGCGGCGGTCACAAGCGCGCCTACCGGGTGATCGACTTCCGTCGTCACGACAAGGACGGCATTCCGGCCACGGTCGCTCACATCGAGTACGACCCCAACCGCACGGCGCGTATCGCGCTGCTGCACTACGCGGACGGCGAAAAGCGTTACATCGTCGCGCCGACCAAGCTCAAGCAGGGCGACCGGATCGAGAACGGCCCCACGGCCGACATCAAGCCGGGTAACAGCCTCGAGCTGCGCAACATCCCCGTCGGTACGGTCGTTCACGCGATCGAGCTGCGTCCGGGCGGCGGGGCCAAGATCGCCCGCTCGGCCGGATCCTCGGTCCAGCTGGTCGCCCGTGAGGGCCGCTTCGCTCAGCTTCGTCTGCCGTCCGGCGAGATCCGGAACGTCGACGTGCGCTGCCGCGCGACGGTCGGCGAGGTCGGCAACGCCGAGCAGTCGAACATCAACTGGGGCAAGGCCGGCCGCATGCGCTGGAAGGGCAAGCGCCCGACGGTGCGCGGTGTGGCCATGAACCCGATCGACCACCCGCACGGTGGTGGTGAGGGTAAGACCTCTGGTGGTCGTCACCCGGTCAGCCCCTGGGGCCAGGCCGAGGGACGCACGCGTCGCCCCAACAAGGAGAGCGACAAGATGATCGTTCGCCGCCGCCGTTCCGGCAAGAAGCGCTGATAGGAGCCTTTCGAGAATGCCTCGCAGTCTGAAGAAGGGTCCCTTCGTCGACGACCACCTGCAGAAAAAGGTGGACGTTCAGAACGAGAAGGGGACCAAGACAGTCATCCGGACCTGGTCCCGGCGCTCGATGATCGTGCCCGACATGCTCGGTCACACGATCGCCGTGCACGACGGCCGCAAGCACGTCCCGGTGTTCGTCACCGAGTCGATGATCGGTCACAAGCTGGGCGAGTTCGCCCCCACCCGCACGTTCCGCGGACACGAGAAGGACGACCGCAAGGGTCGCCGGCGCTGATCGCGCCCACCCAAGCAGTCAGAAGCGACAGAAGGTAGGAAGTAGCGATGGAAGCCAAGGCGCAGGCGCGGTATGTCCGTGTCACGCCCATGAAGGCCCGCCGCGTCGTCGACCTCATCCGCGGGAAGCAGGCGCCGCAGGCGATCGCCACGCTGGAGTTCGCTCCGCAGGCCGCCAGCGAGCCGGTGCTCAAGGTCGTGCAGAGCGCGATCGCGAACGCACGGGTGAAGGCCGCTGCCGCGTCCGAGGCGTTCGACGAGCGCACCCTGGTCATCCAGGAGGCTTTCGTGGACGAGGGCCCGACGCTCAAGCGGTTCCGGCCGCGGGCACAGGGCCGGGCATACCGGATCCGCAAGCGGACCGCCCACATCACCGTGGTCGTCGGTCCGGCCGAGAAGAAGGGCGGCCCCCAGGCCGCCTCCGCGAATGGGAGGACCCGCTAGTGGGCCAGAAGGTCAACCCGCACGGGTTCCGCCTGGGCATCACCACCGAGCACAAGAGCCGGTGGTTCGCTGACAGCACCAAGGGTGGGCAGCGGTACCGCGACTACGTGAAGGAAGACGTCGCGATCCGCAAGCTCATGTCCAAGGGCATGGAGCGGGCCGGCATCAGCCGCGTGGAGATCGAGCGCACCCGGGACCGGGTTCGCGTCGACATCCACACCGCGCGTCCGGGCATCGTCATCGGTCGCCGTGGCGCCGAGGCCGACCGGATCCGTGGCGAGCTCGAGAAGCTCACGGGCAAGCAGGTTCAGCTGAACATCCTCGAGGTGAAGAACCCCGAGGTCGACGCTCAGCTGGTCGCCCAGGGCATCGCCGAGCAGCTGGCCAGCCGGGTCTCTTTCCGCCGCGCGATGCGCAAGGGCATGCAGTCCTCGCTCCGCGCCGGTGCCAAGGGCATCCGGGTGCAGTGCTCGGGTCGTCTCGGCGGCGCCGAGATGAGCCGCTCGGAGTTCTACCGCGAGGGCCGCGTGCCCCTGCACACGCTCCGCGCGAACATCGACTACGGCCTGTACGAGGCCCGCACCACCTTCGGTCGCATCGGCGTGAAGGTGTGGATCTACAAGGGCGACATCACCAGCCGCGAGCTCGCTCGTGAGCAGGCTGCCGCCCCGGCGCGTGGTCCGCGTCGCGACGGTCCGGGTGGCCCCGGTGGCCGCGCGGCTCGCCCGCAGCGTCGTCGTCCGCAGCAGTCCGCTGACAGCGCCCCCGCTGCGGAGGCGCCCGCCGCCTCCGCGCCGGCCGCTGACGCGCCTGCCGCCACCGGATCGGAGGCCTGAGCACCATGCTGATCCCGCGTCGGGTCAAGTACCGCAAGCAGCACCACCCCAGCCGCTCCGGCATGTCGAAGGGCGGCACCGCCGTGACCTTCGGCGAGTGGGGCATCCAGGCTCTGGAGCCTGCGTACGTGACCAACCGCCAGATCGAGTCGGCGCGTATCGCGATCACCCGTCACATCCGTCGTGGCGGCAAGGTCTGGATCAACATCTACCCGGACCGCCCGCTGACCAAGAAGCCCGCCGAGACCCGCATGGGTTCCGGTAAGGGTTCCCCGGAGTGGTGGGTCGCGAACGTCAAGCCTGGTCGCGTGATGTTCGAACTCTCGTTCCCGACTGAAAAGGTGGCGAAGGAAGCCCTCACCCGGGCGATCCACAAGCTGCCGATGAAGTGCCGGATCGTCCGGCGCGAAGGCGGTGAAAGCTGATGGCCGTCGGTTCCAAGGATCTGAACCCGGTTAACCTGCGCGGTTTCGACCAGGAGCGCTTGGCCGAGGAGCTGAAGAAGGCGAAGGAAGAGCTTTTCAACCTTCGCTTCCAGTCCGCGACCGGCCAGCTGGAAAACAACATGCGGCTGCGTGCTGTCAAGCGGGACATCGCCCGCATCTACACGGTGATGCGCGAGCGCGAGCTCGGTATCACCGTCACCCCGGAGGCCTGAGCATGAGTGAGAACACCCAGGCTGACGTTGAGGTGCGTGGCAACCGTAAGGGACGCCGCGGCTACGTCGTCAGCGACAAGATGGACAAGACCGTGGTGGTCGAGGTCGAGGACCGGGTCAAGCACCCGCTCTACGGCAAGGTCATCCGGCGCACCACCAAGGTGAAGGTGCACGACGAGGCCAACACCGCTGGTGTCGGCGATCTGGTGTCGATCTCGGAGACCCGTCCGCTGTCGGCCACCAAGCGCTGGCGCCTGGTCGAGATTCTGGAGAAGGCCAAGTGATTCAGCAGGAATCGCGGCTCCGCGTCGCCGACAACACCGGTGCGAAGGAGATCCTCTGCATCCGCGTGCTCGGCGGCTCCGGCCGTCGGTACGCCGGCATCGGTGACGTCATCGTCGCGACCGTCAAGGACGCCATCCCCGGCGGCAACGTCAAGAAGGGCGACGTCGTCAAGGCTGTCATCGTGCGCACCGTCAAGGAGCGCCGCCGGCCGGACGGCTCGTACATCCGCTTCGACGAGAACGCTGCGGTCATTCTGCGCAACGACGGCGACCCCCGTGGCACCCGTATCTTCGGGCCGGTCGGCCGTGAGCTGCGCGACAAGAAGTTCATGAAGATCATTTCGCTGGCACCGGAGGTGCTCTGAGATGGCGAAGATGAGGATCAAGAAGGGCGACACCGTCCAGCTGATCACTGGTCGTAGCCAGAAGAACGGCGGCGACCGGAACAAGACCGGCAAGGTGATCTCCGTGAACACGGAGACCCAGCGGGTCCTGGTCGAGGGCCTCAACCGGGTCAAGCGCCACACCAAGGAGGGACAGTCCAGCCGGGGTTCGCAGACCGGCGGGATCATCACTCAGGAGGCGGCGATCCACATCAGCAACCTGATGCTGGTCGACCCCGAGACCAAGAAGGCCACCCGCGTCGGCACCCGGGTCGAGACCGTCGAGCGCGACGGCAAGACCAAGACGGTGCGGGTTCGCTACGCCAAGCGTTCCGGTAAGGATCTGTGACCATGACTGTGACCGAAGAGGGCACCAAGGTGCAGCCGCGTCTGCGTACGCGCTACGACGCGGAGATCGCGCCGGAGCTGCGCAAGCAGTTCAACTACCCGAACGTGATGCAGACCCCGCGTCTGGTCAAGGTCGTCGTGAACATGGGTGTGGGCGAGGCTGCCCGCGACTCCAAGCTCATCGACGGCGCGGTGCGCGACCTGAGCGCGATCACCGGCCAGAAGCCCCAGGTCACCAAGGCCCGCAAGTCCATCGCGCAGTTCAAGCTGCGTGAGGGCATGCCGATCGGTGCGCACGTCACGCTGCGCGGCGACCGCATGTGGGAGTTCCTGGACCGCCTGGTCAGCATCGCCCTGCCGCGTATCCGCGACTTCCGTGGACTCAGCGGCAAGCAGTTCGACGGGCGTGGCAACTACACGTTCGGCCTGAACGAGCAGTCCATGTTCCACGAGATCGACCAGGACCGGATCGACCGCGTTCGGGGTATGGACATCACGGTCGTCACGACGGCCACCAACGACGAAGAGGGGCGAGTCTTCCTGAAGCTCCTCGGTTTCCCGTTCAAGGAGAACTGACGTGGCGAAGACTGCGCTGATCAACAAGGCGGCGCGTAAGCCGAAGTTCGGTGTCCGGGGTTACACCCGGTGCCAGCGCTGCGGCCGCCCGCACTCTGTCTACCGCAAGTTCGGCCTGTGCCGGATCTGCCTGCGCGAGATGGCTCACCGGGGCGAACTGCCCGGCGTCACCAAGAGCAGCTGGTAGGCCGGCCGTGTCACAGCTGACAATTCCGACCCCGGGCGCCACTTCGGTGGCGCCCCGGTCCGGCCGTCGTCGGACGGTGCGCAACAATCGCATGGTTTCGCTGCGCTCCAGCCTTCCGACCGGCTTGGTGACGCTGCGGCACGATGTACCGGAGTACCTCCCCGAGTTCCTCGAGCCCGAGGTTCTCGAAGCAGCAACTACGCCACAGGTCGACGCCTCCGAGAAGGTTGCCGAAACCGTGGTGGGAAAGGGCGGACAAGCCCAATGGTGATGACCGATCCGATCGCGGACATGTTGACCCGCGTACGGAACGCGAACTCCGCGTACCACGACCAGACTCAGATGCCTTACAGCAAGCTGAAGGCGAACGTGGCCGAGCTCCTCAAGGCGGAGGGCTACATCTCCTCCTGGGAGATCGCTGACGCCGAGGTGGGCAAGACGCTCACCGTGAAGCTGAAGTTCGGCCCCAACCGGGAGCGCTCGATCGCCGGTCTCCGGCGGATCAGCAAGCCCGGTCTGCGGGTCTACGCGAAGTCGACGAACCTGCCCCGGGTCCTTGGTGGCCTCGGCGTGGCGATCCTGTCGACCTCGTCCGGGCTCATGACCGACAAGCAGGCCAAGCAGAAGGGCGTAGGTGGGGAAGTCCTCGCCTACGTCTGGTAACGGGAAGGGAGAGAGAGCATGTCCCGAATCGGACGACTGCCGATCACCGTTCCCGCCGGCGTCGACGTGAACCTCGACGGCGCGCAGGTGTCGGTTAAGGGCCCCAAGGGGACCCTGAACCTCACCGTTGCCGCCCCGATCACCGTCGCCCGCGAGGACGACGGAACGGTGAAGGTCACGCGCCCCGACGACGAGCGTACGTCGCGCGCACTGCACGGTCTGACCCGCACGCTGATCTCCAACATGGTGGTCGGCGTGACCGAGGGTTACACCAAGAAGCTTGAGATCGTTGGCACGGGTTACCGCGTCCAGGCGAAGGGCTCCAACCTGGAGTTCGCGCTGGGCTACAGCCACTCGATCACGGTGGAGCCGCCGGCCGGCATCACCTTCGCGGTGGAGGGCCCGACGAAGTTCTCGGTGTCCGGCATCGACAAGCAGGCTGTCGGCGAGGTTGCCGCCAACCTGCGCAAGCTGCGTAAGCCCGACCCCTACAAGGGCAAGGGCGTCCGCTACGCCGACGAAGTGATCAAGCGCAAGGTCGGAAAGGCGGGTAAGAAGTAATGGCTATCGGTGTCAAGCGCAGCGGCGGTGGCTCGGTCCGCAACAAGCAGGCCTCCCGTACCCGTCGCCACCTGCGAGTGCGCAAGCAGCTGCGGGGCTCCACGGAGCGCCCGCGCCTGGTCGTGAACCGTTCCGCCCGTCACGTTTTCGTGCAGGTCGTGGACGACACGCAGGGCAAGACCCTGGCGTCGGCCTCCACCATGGAGGCGGACCTGCGGGGCCTGGACGGCGACAAGACCGCCAAGGCCCGCCGTGTCGGCGAGCTGCTCGGCGAGCGCGCCAAGGCCGCCGGTGTCACCGCTGTGGTCTTCGACCGCGGTGGCAACAGGTATCACGGTCGTGTCGCCGCAATTGCGGACGGCGCCCGTGAGGCCGGGCTGGTCCTCTAGCCCATGCGCACGCTGACCTTTACGAAGCGAGAGAGAAGGAACGTCTGATGGCTGGACCTCAGCGTCGCGGGCCCGGGGGTAACACCAACTCCGGCGGGCCGAGCAGCGGCGGCGAGAACAGCGGCGGCGGCGGTCGCCGGGGCGGCCGTGACCGCGACAACCGTGGTGGTCGTGACGGCGGCCAGGACAAGAACCAGTTCGTCGAGCGCGTCGTCGCGATCAACCGGGTTGCCAAGGTCGTGAAGGGTGGTCGTCGCTTCAGCTTCACCGCCCTGGTCGTCGTCGGTGACGGCGACGGCACGGTCGGCGTCGGTTACGGCAAGGCCAAGGAAGTACCCGCCGCGATCGCGAAGGGCGTTGAAGAGGCGAAGAAGGCCTTCTTCAAGGTTCCGCGTATCCAGGGCACGATTCCTCACCGGATCCAGGGTGAGGAAGCGGCCGGCGTCGTGCTGCTCATGCCGGCGTCTCCGGGTACCGGCGTTATCGCCGGTGGTCCGGTGCGCGCCGTGCTGGAGTGCGCCGGTATCCACGACGTGCTGAGCAAGTCGCTCGGCTCGGACAACGCGATCAACGTCGTTCACGCGACCGTTGCCGCGCTGCGTGGTCTCGAGCGTCCGGAAGAGGTTGCGGCCCGTCGTGGTCTGCCCCTCGAGGACGTCGCCCCGGTCGCCATGCTGCGCGCCCGGGCCGCGGGGGTGGCCGGCTGATGGCTCAGCTGAAGGTCACTCAGATCAAGTCGAAGATCGGCGGCAAGCAGAACCAGCGCGAATCGCTGCGTTCGCTCGGCCTGAAGCGGATCGGCCACACTGTGATCAAGGAAGACCGTCCCGAGATTCGCGGGATGGTCAACACGGTGCGGCATCTCGTCACCGTCGAGGAGGTGGACTGAGATGGCAGAAGGCCAGCGCGAGCACGCGCTGAAGGTGCATCACCTGCGCCCGGCCCCCGGGGCCAAGACGGCCAAGATCCGGGTCGGTCGCGGTGAAGGCGGCAAGCGCGGTAAGACGGCGGGTCGCGGTACCAAGGGTACGAAGGCCCGTTACCAGGTTCCGGCCCGGTTCGAGGGTGGGCAGATGCCCCTCCACATGCGGCTCCCGAAGCTGCGTGGGTTCAAGAACCCGTTCCGGACCGAGTACCAGGTCGTCAACCTGGACAAGCTCAGCTCCCTGTTCCCCGACGGCGGCAGCGTCTCCGTCGAGGACCTGGTGGCCAAGGGTGCAGTCCGTGAGGGCCACCTGGTCAAGGTTCTGGGTGACGGCGAGATCTCGGTCGCGATCAACGTGACCGCGAACAAGTTCTCCGCCAGCGCCAAGGAGAAGCTCGCTGCTGCCGGTGGCAGCGCCACCGAGCTGTAGCACCTGCTCGACCAGCTCGATTTCTGACACCCCGGTGACTCCCGAAATATGGGAGTCGCCGGGGTGTTAAGGTCACACGACCGGCGTCTTGCAGATCGGCGGGCCCAGGTGGCTCACAGCCGATCTGTCGGGCGCACCAACGGCCCAATCCAATGGCCCGTCACGACGAGCTGCCCTGTGTTGGGCAGCGCGCAGGAGGTTTTGCGTGCTCACCGCGTTCTTCCGGGCGTTTCGAACCCCTGATCTGCGGCGCAAGATCTTCTTCACCGTAGCGATCATGGCGCTCTTCCGTCTGGGGTCGTACATCCCGACCCCCGGCGTCGACTACGCGGCCGTACGGCGCTGTGTGGACCTCGCGAGCAACAGCAGCTCGTCCGGCCTCTACGAGCTGGTGAACCTGTTCAGCGGTGGTGCGTTGCTGCAGCTGTCGATCTTCGCGCTCGGGATCATGCCGTACATCACGGCCTCGATCATCATCCAGCTGCTCACCGTGGTCATTCCGCGGTTCGAAGCGCTGAAGGAGGAAGGTCAGTCGGGCACCGCCAAACTGACCCAGTACACGCGATATCTGACCATCGGTCTCGCGGTGCTGCAGTCGACCACCTTCGTGGCGATCTCCCGTCAGCAGGGTGGCCTCTTCACCAACTGCACCGAGACGCTGATCCCGAACGACGACCTCTTCACCCTCGGCGTCATGGTTCTGACCATGACGGCGGGTACCGGCTTCATCATGTGGCTGGGTGAGCTCGTCACCGAGAAGGGCATCGGCAACGGTATGTCGTTGCTGATCTTCACCTCGATCGCGTCGGCGTTCCCCGGCTCGCTCTGGTCGATCAAGACGCAGCGCGGCTTCAACACCTTCTTCATCGTGATCGGTCTCGGCCTGCTGATCATGGCGGCGGTCATCTTCGTCGAGCAGAGCCAGCGCCGGATCCCGGTGCAGTACGCCAAGCGGCAGGTCGGCCGGCGGGCGTACGGCGGCACGACGACATACATCCCGATCAAGGTGAACATGGCGGGTGTCATCCCGGTCATCTTCGCTTCGTCGCTGCTGTACCTACCGGCCCTGATCGCCCAGTTCCAGGGGCAGAACAGCACCGCCGGCTGGGTCGTCTGGATCCGGGACAACCTGGTGAAGGGTGACCACCCGATCTACATCGCGCTGTACTTCGCGCTGATTCTCTTCTTCACGTACTTCTACGTGGCGATCACGTTCAACCCGGACGAGGTCGCCGAGAACATGAAGAAGTACGGCGGCTTCATCCCCGGAATCCGCGCGGGACGACCGACGGCCGACTACCTCGAATATGTTCTGAGTCGCATTACTCTTGCTGGTGCTCTGTACCTCGGCATGGTGGCATTGATCCCTCTGATCGCGTTGATCCTGGTCGACGCGAATCAGAACTTCCCCTTCGGCGGTACGAGCATCCTCATCGTCGTCGGAGTGGGTCTGGAAACGGTCAAGCAGATCGAGTCCCAGCTGCAGCAGCGTCACTATGAAGGGTTCCTGCGATGAGAGCGGTGCGTCGATGAGGCTTGTGATCCTCGGTCCACCCGGCGCTGGAAAGGGCACACAGGCCAAGAAGGTCGCCGCCCACTTCGGCATCCCGGCGATCTCGACCGGTGACATCTTCCGGCAGAACGTCACGGACGGAACGCCGCTGGGCAAGCAGGTCGAGGAGATCATGAAGTCCGGCAAGTACGTGCCGGACGAGGTGACGAACGAGATGGTGCGCAACCGTCTCCTCGAGGAGGATGCCGCTGTCGGGTTCCTCCTGGATGGTTACCCGCGTACCGCGGCGCAGGTCGACGAGCTCGACTCGATGATCGCGACGTCCAGCACGAAGCTGGACGCCGTGCTCGAGCTGACCGTGGACATGGACGAAGTGGTGGATCGCCTGCTCAAGCGGGCCGAGATCGAGGGCCGCCCGGACGACACGGAAGACGTCATCCGGCACCGCCTCGAGGTCTACACCGAGCAGACCGCTCCGCTCGTGCACATCTACTCGGACCGCAACCTGCTGCTGCGGGTCGACGGGATGGGCGACATCAGCGACGTGACCAGCCGGCTCCTGGCCGCCTGCGACGACTTCGCAGCCTGAACCAACCAAGAGAGAACCAAGAATGCTCGGTCGCGACCGGATCCAGTACAAGACGCCCGATCAGGTCCGCCTCATGCGGGCCGCCGGGCTGATTGTCGCCGACGCCCTTCAGGCCGTGCGTGCTGCACTGGCCCCGGGGCTGACGACAGGTGACCTGGACCGGGTCGCGAACGAGCTGATCGTCGGGCGGGGCGCGACGCCGTCGTTCCTGAACTACGGCCGTCCGCCCTACCCCGCCACCCTCTGCGTTTCGGTGAACGACGAGGTCGTGCACGGCATCCCGGGCAGCAAGGTGCTCAGGGCGGGCGACGTGGTGAGCGTCGACTGCGGCGCCATCCTGGCCGGCTGGCACGGCGACTCGGCCTTCACCGCGGTGGTGCCCGGTGACAGCGAGCGGGACCCGGAACTGGCCAAGACCGACCAGGACCTGATCGACACCACTGAGGAATCGATGTGGCGCGGGATCGCGGCCATCGTCGCGGGGGAGCGCCTCAACGCCATCGGTGTGGCGGTCGAGGACTTCGTCGGTGACCGTTTCGGCCTGGTCGAGGACTACGGTGGCCACGGCATCGGCACCGAGATGCACCAGGCCCCGCACGTGCTGAACTACCGCACCCGCGACCGCGGCCCGAAGCTCAGGGCCGGCATCTGCCTGGCCATCGAGCCGATGCTGACCGCCGGCAACCCGGACACCCGGGTGCTCTCCGACGAGTGGACCGTGGCAACGGTGGACGGCGGGAACGCCGCTCACTGGGAGCACTCGGTGGCTCTGCTCGAAGACGGTCTCTGGGTGCTCACGGCCCACGACGGCGGGGTCTCGAAACTGACCGAACTGGGCGCCCCGGTCTCTTCCCTGGCCACCTCGGCCTAGGCTCGATTTCGCCGTCCACCATGGTATGGCGTAGACTTTTACGTCGGCTCATGTGCTGAATTTCTTCGTCGTCCGGAAACACCCGATGACGGCCTGAGACAGCCTCTAGACGTCAGTCTGAGCCGTCTGATGAAACGCCTGATCGTTCCGGTCCCTGTAGTTGGAGGGTCGGGTAGCGGCCGGGCGCCGCGATGAACGATCGACAGGAAAAGCGGAGGACATGCCGAAGAAAGACGGTGTCATCGAGATCGAAGGCAGCGTGGTGGAGGCGCTGCCGAATGCCATGTTCCGCGTGGAGCTTTCCAACGGGCACAAGGTACTCGCGCACATCTCCGGCAAGATGCGCCAGCACTACATCCGGATCCTTCCGGAAGACCGGGTGGTGGTCGAGCTGAGCCCGTACGACCTTTCCCGTGGGCGCATCGTCTACCGCTACAAGTGACATCTCCGCAGCCCATGCCCTGCTCCATCAGCCACTCCCGGAAGCCACGATGAAGGTCAAGCCGAGCGTCAAGAAGATCTGCGACAAGTGCCGAGTGATCCGCCGTAACGGCCGGGTCATGGTGATCTGCGACAACGTGCGCCACAAGCAGCGTCAGGGCTGATCCAAGCCCCGCAGAACCACCGCACCATCGCAGGATCTGAGTAAAACAGCAGCGCACGTCTCTGAGGTGCAGGGCGACACGCCCGACCTCGGGGTACGACACCCCCGGACAACTGGGCCGGGGACCCTCGCGGTAGTTGAACGCAGGGAAATGCCGCTGCTCCACACCTGGTAATGAGCAGAGAAGAGAACCCCTGCAATGGCACGTCTCGTTGGAGTCGACCTCCCGCGCGAAAAGCGTCTCGAGGTCGCCCTCACCTACATCTTCGGCGTCGGCAAGACCCGCGCCAAGGAGACCCTCGCCGCGACCGGCCTGAGCGCCGACCTGCGCGTGCGTGAGCTGAGCGAGGAAGACCTCGTCCGTCTGCGCGACCACCTCGAGGGCAACTTCAAGCTCGAGGGTGACCTGCGCCGCGAGGTTGCCGCCGACATCCGCCGCAAGGTCGAGATCGGTTGCTACGAGGGTCTGCGTCACCGTCGCGGCCTGCCGGTCCGCGGCCAGCGCACCAAGACGAACGCTCGTACCCGCAAGGGCCCGAAGCGCACTGTGGCCGGTAAGAAGAAGGCCGGCAAGAAGTAGTCCGCTCCACCCTCTCACCAAGGGTCCGGAGTACGGACCGACGACCTCCCAGGAAGTAGCTTTTAGATGCCTCCCAAGTCACGCCAGTCCGCTGCGTCGCGCAAGCCGCGTCGCAAGGAGAAGAAGAACGTCGCTCACGGGCACGCCCACATCAAGAGCACGTTCAACAACACCATCGTCTCGATCACCGACCCGACGGGCAACGTCATCGCGTGGGCCTCGTCCGGCCAGGTCGGCTTCAAGGGCTCGCGTAAGTCGACCCCGTTCGCCGCGCAGATGGCCGCCGAGGCCGCTGCCCGTCGCGCGCAGGAGCACGGCATGCGCAAGGTCGACGTCTTCGTGAAGGGCCCGGGCTCGGGCCGCGAGACCGCGATCCGCTCGCTCCAGGCCACCGGCCTGGAGGTCGGCTCGATCCAGGACGTCACCCCGACGCCGCACAACGGCTGCCGCCCGCCGAAGCGTCGTCGCGTCTAACGCTTCACCCGGCCCGCCGGTCGGACAGAGGACCGGCGGGCTCACCCCCAGCAGGCGTCATATAGCGGTCGCCTGTAGCGAAAGGGAAAACACCAGTGCTGATTGCACAGCGCCCCATCCTCGCCGAGGAAGCGGTCTCCGAGCACCGCTCCCGGTTCGTCATCGAGCCGCTGGAGCCGGGGTTCGGGTACACCCTCGGGAACTCGCTCCGTCGCACCCTGCTCTCGAGCATCCCGGGCGCGTCGGTCACCAGCATCCGCATCGACGGTGTGCTGCACGAGTTCACCACCGTGCCCGGTGTCAAGGAAGACGTCACCGAGCTCATCCTGAACATCAAGCGTCTGGTCGTCTCCTCGGAGCACGACGAGCCGATCGTGATGTACCTGCGTAAGCAGGGTCCGGGCACGGTCACCGCCGCGGACATCGCTCCGCCGGCCGGTGTCGAGGTACACAACCCCGACCTGCACATCGCCACGCTGAACGGCAAGGGCAAGCTCGAGCTCGAGCTGACCGTCGAGCGCGGTCGTGGCTACGTGTCGGCCAACCAGAACAAGACCGGTGAGCAGGAGATCGGCCGGATCCCGATCGACTCCATCTACTCGCCGGTGCTGAAGGTCACGTACAAGGTCGAGGCGACCCGGGTCGAGCAGCGCACCGACTTCGACCGGCTGATCGTCGACGTCGAGACCAAGCCGTCGATGCAGCCGCGCGACGCCATGGCGAGCGCCGGCAAGACGCTGGTCGAGCTGTTCGGTCTGGCCCGTGAGCTCAACCTCGAGGCCGAGGGCATCGACATGGGCCCGTCCCCGTCGGACGCCGCCCTGGCCGCCGATCTGGCGCTGCCGATCGAGGAGCTCGACCTCACGGTCCGGTCGTACAACTGTCTCAAGCGCGAGGGCATCCACACCGTGGGTGAACTCGTCGGGCGCAGTGAGGCCGACCTGCTCGACATCCGCAACTTCGGCGCCAAGTCGATCGACGAGGTCAAGGCCAAGCTTCACGGTATGAACCTGGCGCTCAAGGACAGCCCGCCCGGGTTCGACCCCACCCTCGTCGTCGACAGCTTCGGAGCGGACGACGACATGTCGTTCGCCGAGGACGAGCAGCTCTGACAACCCCATAGCCCGGCGCGGGACGCGAACCCCCGTGCCCGGGTTGTGCATCTCTAGGAGTCACAGACATGCCCACGCCCACCAAGGGTCCCCGTCTCGGGGGTGGTCCCGCGCACGAGCGGCTGATGCTCGCCAACCTCGCGACCCAGCTGTTCACGCACAAGTCCATCACCACCACGCAGACGAAGGCCAAGCGCATGCAGCCCCTGGCTGAGCGCATGATCACCTTCGCGAAGCGCGGTGACCTGGCGGCCCGCCGCCGGGTGCTGCAGACGATCACGGACAAGGGCGTCGTGCACACGCTCTTCACCGAGATCGCGCCGGTCGTGGCGGAGCGCAAGGGTGGCTACACCCGGATCACCAAGATCGGTAACCGGAAGGGCGACAACGCCCCCATGGTCGTCATCGAGCTGGTCCTGGACCCGCTGACCGCCGGTCAGTCGACCGTGCGTGAGGCCGAGGCCGCCACCGGTCGCGCTGCCCGTGGCAACAAGTCCGTGGCCGCGGAGCAGGCCGCCGAGGACACCGCGACCGAGGCCGAGAACGCCAAGGTCGACGGTGACGCCGAGGGTTCGGTCGACGCTGCGGCCCAGTCCGAGACCGCTGCCGTTGCGGCCGAGGCCGAGGCTTCGGGTAGCGACGAGGCCAAGGACGCCAAGGCTGCTGCCGAGGTTGCCGAAGAGGCTGCCGACGACGCGGTCGACGGCAAGAAGTAAGTTCCACGCCGCCGAGCCCGTCATCCCCGTCCCGGGGGTGGCGGGCTCGCGTCGTTGTGGTCACCGAAACAGAAAGAGCCCAGTGCTTTTGGACGTTGTTGAGCCCCCGCGGTCCACAGTGAGAGTTCGCCTGGACCTGGGTTACGACGGCACGGACTTCAGCGGCTGGGCCGCCCAGCCCGGCCGCCGCACGGTCGAGGGGACCCTGTCGGCGGGACTGGGCACGATCCTGCGCCTGCCAGTCGCACCGAAGCTCACGGTGGCCGGCCGTACCGACGCCGGCGTGCACGCGAACGGCCAGGTAGCGCACGCCGACGTGCCCATGAGCGCCTGGAACCAGTTGCCCGGCCGCAGCGACCGAGCTCCGGAGCAGGCAGTCCTGACCCGGCTGGCGGGTGTCCTGCCGGGTGACATCCGGGTGCACGGTGCCTCGATCGCCCCCGTGGGTTTCGACGCCCGCTTCTCCGCGATCCACCGTCGTTACGCCTACCGGATCAGCGACCACCCCAGCGGGCCACCCCCGCTGCGCCGCCGCGACGTCCTGAGCCACCGGCGTCCTCTGGACGAAGTCGCCATGACCCGGGCCGCCCGCACCCTGGCCGGACTCAACGACTTCGCCGCGTTCTGCAAGTACCGCGAGGGCGCGACCACGATCCGCACCCTGCTGAACTACGAGTGGCATCGCGACGAGCAGGGTCTGCTCGTGGCCACGGTGCTCGCCGACGCCTTCTGCCACTCGATGGTGCGGGCCCTGGTCGGCGCCGTGCTGCCGGTGGGGGAGGGGCGCAAGCCCGATGACTGGCCGGCTCAGGTGCTGACGCAGGGACGTCGGGACCCGCGCGTCGCGGTGGTGCCCCCGCACGGGCTGGTGCTGGAGGAGGTCGGGTACCCCGCGGACGACGAACTGGCGGCCCGGGCGCAGGAATCGCGATCAGTACGTACATTGCCGTAGCCCGCTGACAGATCAGGTGTCAGTCGTCACGTGCTGTTCACGCCAGAACGCACAGAAGACCCTTAGGCTCCTCGACCGTGACGACGACGAGGCGTAATTACGCGACCGGCGCCCTGGTGTTCGCGGCGGCGACGGGACTGGCGGGGCTGGGAATCCTGGCTCCGGGGACCGCGCAGGCAGCGACGTGCACCGGCGACGTGAGCGCGATCGGGAGTATCCAGGGCAGCGGCAACACCGCGGCGATCACCGGCACGGTGACCGTGCGGGGCGTGGTGGTGAGCGACAACGAGGGCTCCTCGCCCACTCTCCAGGGGTTCTTCCTGCAGGACGGTGGGGACAAGGACAAGGCCACGTCGGACGGGATCTTCGTCTACGCGCCGGGTAGGAACCAGGTCAGTGTGGGTGACGAGGTCCAGGTCACCGGTGCCGCGGCGGAGTACCAGGGCCAGACCCAGATCACCTCGACCACCCTCGACCTGTGCGCCACCGGCAAGACGGTGAAGCCGACCACGGTGAAGCTGCCCCTGGCCTCGGCGACCGCCCTGGAGCGCTACGAGGGCATGCTGGTGCGCCTGCCGCAGAAGCTCACCGTCTCCGAGCACTACCTGCTGGGCCGGTTCGGCCAGGTCACGGTGTCGAGCAAGGGCCGGCTGAGGCAGCCGACCAACGTGTACCCGGCGGCCGACCCGAAGCGGGCGCAGCTGCAGGCCAGGAACGCCCTGAACCAGCTGATCATCGACGACGCGCTGAACAACCAGAACGCCGACCCGATCGTGTTCGGGCGTGACGGCAAGCCGCTGAGCGCGACGAACACCCTGCGCACCGGCGACACGGTGAAGAACGCGACCGGCGTACTGACCTACACCTGGGCCGGTAACGCGGCCAGCCCCAACGCCTGGCGTCTGCGTCCGGTCGGCGCCCTGAACGGTGCCGCCGACTTCCGGGCCACCAACCCCCGTCCGAAGACCTCGAAGGTCAAGGGCGATGTGACCGTGGCCAGTAGCAACGTGCTGAACTACTTCAACACCTTCACCGGTTGCACGTACGGCGTGGGTGGCGCGGCCACCGACTGCCGCGGCGCGGAGAACGCCGCCGAGCTGGAGCGGCAGACCGCCAAGGAGATCGCCGCCCTGAAGAGCCTGGACGCCGACGTGGTCGGTCTGATGGAGATCGAGAACGACGGCTACGGCGCCGACAGCGCGATCGCCACCCTGACCGACGCCCTGAACGCGGCCACCGGGCCCGGCACCTACGCGTACGTGGACGCGGACGCCGCCACCGGCGTCCTCAATGTGGCCGGTGACGACGCGATCAAGGTCGGGATGCTCTACCAGCCGGCGAAGGTCACCCCGGTGAAGACCCTGGTCGAGAACGACGATCTGTTCGAGCGTCATCCGCTGGCCGTGACCTTCAGGACCCCGAAGAACGCCAAGGTCAGCGTGGTCGTGAACCACTTCAAGTCGAAGGGCTGCGACGGCGCGACCGGCCTGGACACCGACCAGGGCGACGGTCAGAGCTGCTGGAACGCCCACCGCACCGAGCAGGCCACGACGCTGGCGGGCTGGATCGACTCGACCCTGGTGCCGGCCGTGGGTGACAAGGACGTGCTGGTCATCGGTGACCTGAACTCGTACGCCAAGGAAGACCCGATCCTGGCCCTGAACGACCTGGGCTACACGGACATGGTCGATCAGAAGATCGGCAGCGACAAGGCCTACTCCTACGTGTTCAGCGCCCAGTCCGGCTACCTCGACCAGGCCCTGGCCAGCCCGTCCCTGAAGAGTCAGGTGAAAGACGTGCTGGACGTGCACATCAACGCCGACGAGCCGTCGGTGCTGGACTACAACACCAACTTCAAGTCCGCCGGGCAGATCACGTCGCTGTACGCCCCCGACCGGTTCCGCACCTCGGACCACGACCCCGTACTGATCGGTCTGGATCTGAGGAAGTAAAGATCTTCGGACGCTCACGAATGGCGGCCTCGGCGCGAGAGTGCCAAGGTCGCCTTCATGAGTAATTCGACCCCTGAGCCGGGCGACTCGGACGAGGTGTACCAGCCGTCTTCCGACGGTTCCGACGATACCTACGACCTGGACCAGGCCTTCGGTGACGACGACGTCGACGGGCAGGTCTACGACGCGGGTTACTCTCCGCCGGAGAAGCCGCGGGGCATGACCCGGTTCGGCACCACCGACGCCGAGGAGGCGCAGGGCGAGAGCCTCGATGCGCGCCTCGCGCAGGAGGAGCCCGACCCGAATCTGGCCTCCGACCTGGAGGCCTCGCCGACGGACGAGAACGTCGACTCGGTGGACAACAACCGCATCGAGGACGAGGAACTCTCCTACGCGGAGGTCGGTCAGGGTCGCGCGGGCCGGCTGGTCGACCCGGACGAGGGTCTGGGCGCCGACGAGGAGAAAGACCTGATCGGCTCCGACGTGGGCATCGACCAGGGGGCCGCGAGCGCCGAAGAGGCCGCGGTCCACATCATCGAGTGAAATCGTTTCGCGTCTGAGCTCCGATGCCGGGCACACTGTCAGGTGTGTCCGGCATCGACGTCAATCAGGTCTCTTTCACTCTTCCCGACGGGCGTCCCCTGCTGGACGAGGTCACCTTCAAGGTGCCCGACGGCGCGGTCGCCGCGCTGATCGGCCCGAACGGCACCGGCAAGACCACGCTGCTGCGCATCCTGGCGGGTGACACCTCCGCGCACGGCGGCGCCGCCGTGGTGTCCGGATCGCTCGGCGTGATGCGGCAGTTCATCGGCAGCGTCCGCGACGACACCAGCGTGCGCGACCTGCTGGTCTCGGTGGCGCCGACGACCGTCCGGGTGGCCGGGCAGGCCCTTGAGGCCGCCGAGCTGAAGATGATGGAGCACGAGGACGAGCCCACCCAGATGGCCTACGCCCAGGCTCTGTCCGACTGGGCCGACGCCGGTGGCTACGAGGCCGAGACCTCCTGGGACGTCTGCACGGTGGCCGCTCTCGGTATGCCGTTCGAGAAGGCCCAGTACCGCAACGCGAACACGCTCTCCGGCGGGGAGCAGAAGCGCCTGGTGCTCGAGGCCCTGCTGCGCGGCCCCGACGACGTGCTGCTGCTCGACGAGCCCGACAACTACCTCGACGTGCCGGGCAAGCGCTGGCTCGAGGAGCGCCTGGCCGAGACCTCCAAGACCGTGCTGCTGGTCAGTCACGACCGGGAGCTGCTCTCCCACGCCGCCACCCGCATCGTCACCCTGGAGCCGCACGCGGCCGGGGCGAACGCCTGGATCCACGGCGGCGGGTTCAGCACCTACGCGCAGGCCCGCACCGACCGCAACAGCCGGCTGGAAGAGCTGCGCCGGCGCTGGGACGAGGAGCACGCCAAACTCAAACAGCTCGTGCTGATGCTGAAGACGAAGTCCTCGTTCATGGACTCGATGGCCGCGCAGTACCACGCCGCGCAGACCCGGCTGGCTAAGTTCGAGGCGGCCGGCCCGCCCGAGCTGGTGGCGAACGAGCAGAACGTGCACATGCGGCTCAAGGGTGGACGCACGGGGAAACGGGCCGTGGTGGCCACCGATCTCGAGCTCACGGGTCTGATGAAGCCGTTCAGCACCGAACTGTGGTTCGGCGACCGGGTGGCGGTGCTGGGCTCCAACGGCTCGGGCAAGTCGCACTTCCTGCGGCTCCTGGCGGCCGGTGGCAGCGACCCGGACGTGGAGCATCAGCCGGTGGACGACTCACCGACGGCCCGGCCCGGTGAGGTGCCGCACACCGGTTCGGTGAAACTCGGCGCGCGGGTGCGGCCGGGCTGGTTCGCGCAGACCCATCAGCACGTGGAGCTGGCCGGGCGCACGCTGCTCGACATCCTGCACCGCGGCGACGGGCACCGTTCCGGGCTGCCGCGCGAGGCCGCCAGCCGGGTGCTGGACCGCTACGAACTCAGCGAGCAGGCCGAGCAGAAGTTCGAGTCGCTGTCGGGCGGTCAGCAGGCGCGGTTCCAGATCCTGCTGCTGGAGCTCTCAGGAGCCACGCTGCTGCTGCTCGACGAGCCGACGGACAACCTCGACCTGCACTCGGCCGAGGCCCTGGAGAAGGGGCTCGGGGCGTTCGAGGGCACGGTGGTGGCGGTGACCCACGACCGCTGGTTCTCCCGCGAGTTCGACCGGTTCCTGGTGTTCGGGTCGGACGGGCAGGTCTACGAGTCGGACGAGCCGGTCTGGGACGAGAAACGGGTGCAGCGGGCGCGGTAAGCGTTCCCAGGGGCCTCTCACACAACATTCAGACTCCGGGCTTAGCCTGGTCGTCGTGACAGAGACGCCGACCGTGCTCATCGTCAACTCGGCGTCGCGCCGCGGACGGGAGACCTTCGACCAGGCTCGTGACCGGCTCGTGGAGCTGGGGGTGTCACTGACGGCCGCCCACGCCGTGGACGACCCGAGCACTCTGCCCCAGCTGGTGCAGGAGACGATCGACGCGGGCGCCCGCACGATCGTGCTCGGCGGCGGTGACGGCACGGTCAGCTCGGTGGCGCCTCAGCTGTGCAACACCCAGGTGGCGCTCGGGCTGCTGCCCACCGGCACCGCGAACGACCTGGCGCGCACCCTGGGTCTGCCCACCGACCTGATGAAGGCCTGCGAGACCGTGGCCGGGGGCAAGGCGGTGGACGTCGACCTGGGGGTGGTGGGCGACGACCGTTTCCTCAACGTCAGTTCCCTCGGCCTGGCTGTCGGCGTCACCGAGATGCTGAACCCGAAGCTGAAGAAGCGCCTCGGCGCTCTCGCCTACCCGATCGCCGCCGTCAAGGCCTACCGCCGCTTCGTGCCGTTCTCCGCCCGGCTGGAGTTTCCCGACGGGGATCACCCCGACGTCGAGCTCGACGATCTACTCCAGCTGGCCGTGGCCAACGGCCGGTTCTACGGCGGGGGAGCGGTGGTCTCGCCCGACGCCGGTATCGACGACCACCTGCTCGACGTCTACGCGATCCCTCGTGGCACCCCACGGCAACGCTGGCAGGTGGCCCGGCACTTCGTCAGCGGCGCGTTCACCGAGAACGACCACGTCTACCACGTGACCACGCAGAACGTCCGGGTCAGCACGAATCCCGGGGAGGCGGTGAACGTGGACGGCGAGCTCTCCGCCCGCACCCCCGTCGACTTCGGCATCGTGCAGGGCGGTCTGCGCGTGATCGTCCAGGCGGATGCGACGGTCGGCGTCTAGTCCGTCCTGGTCGCTCAGCCCGATCCTCTCCATCAGCACCGCCGCCACGGCCAGGCCTGCCTAGGCGAAGAACCGCTCCACGGCCCGGATCTTGTTCACGGCATCCAGGGCGGCCACCTTGTAGGCCTCGGACAGGGTGGGGTAGTTGAACACCGTGTCGACGAGGTGGTCGACGGTGCCCTCGCAGGTCATGATCGCCTGGCCGAGGTGCACCAGCTCGGTCGCCTGGGAGCCGAACACATGCACGCCCAGCAGCTTTCGCGTGCCGGTGCTGACCAGCAGCTTGAGCATGCCGTAGGAGTCGCCGGCGATCTGCCCGCGGGCCAGTTCGCGGTAGCGCGAGATGCCGACCTCGTAGGGCACGGACGAGGAGGTCAGGTCGGCCTCGGTCCAGCCGCAGTAGCTGATCTCCGGGATCGTGTAGATGCCGATCGGCTGGAGGCTGATCAGGCTGTTCACGTGCTCGCCGAAGGCGTGATAGGCCGCCAGGCGGCCCTGTTCCATCGAGGTCGCGGCCAGGGCCGGGAAACCGATCACGTCACCGACGGCGTAGATGTGCTCGACGCTCGTGCGGTAGTGGTCGTCCACCGTGATCCGGCCCCGGGGGTCCGCCTCCAGCCCGGCGGCGGCCAGGTCGAGTGCCTCGGTGGCGCCCTGGCGGCCGGCCGAGTACATCACCGCGTCGGCCGGAATTCGTTTACCGGAGACCAGATTCGTCACGGTGCCGTTGGCGTTGTTCTCGACCGAGGCGACCTTCTCGTCGAACCGGAAGGTGACCGACAGGTCCCGCAGGTGGAACTTCAGCGACTCGACGATCTCGGAATCGCAGAAGTCGAGCATCCGGTCGCGCTGCTCGACCACGGTGACCTTGCAGCCGACGGCCGCGAACATCGACGCGTACTCGATCCCGATCACCCCGGCCCCGACCACGACCATCGACCGCGGCAGCTGGTCCAGGTGCAGGATGCCGTCGGAGTCGATGACCTTCTTGCCGTCGAACTCGATCGAGGACGGCCGGGCCGGGGTGGTGCCGGTGGCGATCACCACGTACCGCGCGGTGACCGAGCGGGTGCCCTGCGGGCCGCCCTCGATCAGCACGGTGTGCGGGTCGGTGAACCGGCCGGTGCCGTGCACCAGATCCACGCCGTTGCGGTTGAGCTGGCTGCGGATGACCTCGACCTCGCGGCCGATCACGTGCTGGGTGCGGGCCAGCAGGTCCTCCAGGGTGATGTCCTGTTTCACCCGGTAGTTCTGGCCGTACATGTCCCGCTGGTAGGTGCCGGTGAGGTAGAGCACGGCCTCGCGCAGCGTCTTGGAGGGGATGGTGCCGGTGTTGATGCACACCCCGCCGACCATGTCGCCGCGTTCGATCACGGCGGCGCGCCGGCCCAGCTTGGCCGCGGCGATCGCGGCTTTCTGCCCGCCCGGCCCACTCCCGATCACCAGCAGGTCGTACTCGTATTCTTGCTCGTCGGCCATGATCGGATCCCTCGGTTCATCAGCTGGTTCGCGGCTGGCCACCACTCCATCGGCGGTGGGCGGCGCGGGGTTGATCGACGGGCTGAAGTTGTGCTTGCCGACCCCACGTTTTGACCCCCCGGAAGCAGCCCGGTAATCTGAGTCCTCGTTGTGTGACCCGTCCGTCATGTCGAGCCTAGTTGGTGCGTGGCACGTCGGGGACGGAGCAGCGACCTCGTTGATGCATTCGAAGAGGCGTTGCCCGTGGCACATGAAAATGTCGACCCGAATGCTCTGATCAGAACGAGGCTGCGACCGTGCGTACGTTTACCCCCAAGCCCGGTGACATCGAGCGCCGCTGGCACGTCATCGACGCGTCCGACGTCGTGCTCGGCCGGCTCGCTTCGCAGGCCGCTGTGCTCCTGCGGGGCAAGCACAAGGCCACTTTCGCTCCCCACATCGATACTGGTGACTTCGTCATCATCATCAACGCCGACAAGGTCGCCCTGACCGGCAAGAAGCGCGAGCAGAAGCTCGCTTACCGGCACTCCGGCTACCCGGGCGGTCTGCGCTCGGTCAGCTACACCGAGCTGCTGGAGAAGAACCCGCAGCGCGCCGTCGAGAAGGCGATCCGGGGCATGCTGCCGAAGAACTCCCTCGGCCGCGAGGTGCTCGGCAAGCTCAAGGTCTACGTCGGCCCGGAGCACCCGCACGCCGCGCAGCAGCCCGTCCCCTTCGAGATCACCCAGGTCGCGCAGTAATCCACGAGGCTGCCGGTAACCCGGCGCCCGCGGATCGCGACCCCCGTAGCCAAGCGCACCAAGGAGAACCGTGACCGAGTCCACCGCCGAAGTGGCTGACGCCGCCACCGAGGAGTTCGAAGAGGACGCCCCGAGCAGCTACACCTCCGCCACGCCGGCGGTCAAGGGTAGCGGCTCCAGCATCATCGCCCCCGGCTCGGCCACCGGCCGCCGCAAGGAGGCTGTCGCCCGGGTCCGCATCATTCCGGGCACGGGCCAGTGGAAGATCAATGGGCGCACCATTGAGGACTACTTCCCGAACAAGGTGCACCAGCAGCTCGTCAACGAGCCGTTCCGGGTCACCGAGCTCGAGGGTCGCTTCGACGTCATCGCGCGCCTGCACGGCGGCGGCTCGTCCGGCCAGGCCGGTGCGCTGCGTCTGGGCATCGCCCGTTCGCTGAACGAGATCGACGAAGAGACGAACCGTCCGTCGATGAAGAAGGCCGGCTTCATGACCCGTGACCCGCGGGCCAAGGAGCGTAAGAAGGCTGGTCTCAAGAAGGCTCGTAAGGCTCCTCAGTACAGCAAGCGCTGATCCAGACATCAGCTGCGCACGCACGGCCCCGGGGTTATCTGGCTCCGGGGCCGTCTTGCGTTCAGCGGGGGGATAATCGGCGAGTTAGATGTGAAACATTCCCGCGTAGGAGGAACTCGTTGGCGCGACTATTCGGCACGGATGGCGTCCGGGGTCTGGCGAACCGCGACCTGACCGCTGAGCTCGCCCTCGACCTCGCGGTCGCGGCGGCGCACGTGCTCGGCGAGGTCGCGGATTTCCACGGCCGCAGGCCCCGAGCAGTGGTCGGGCGTGACCCGAGGGCCTCGGGTGAGTTCCTGTCCGCCGCCGTCATGGCCGGTCTGGCCAGCGCGGGCGTCGACGTCGAGGACGCGGGCGTGGTTCCCACCCCCGCCGTGGCCTTCCTCGTCGACGACTCCGAGGCAGACCTGGGCGTGGTGCTGTCGGCCTCCCACAACCCGATGCCCGACAACGGCATCAAGTTCTTCGCCAGTGGCGGCTACAAGCTTCCCGACGAGGTCGAGGACCAGATCGAGCGCCGCATGGGCGAGCCCTGGGCCCGCCCCACCGGCGCCGAGGTCGGTCGCACCCGCCGTCTGGCCAAGGCCGGTGACAGCTACGTGGCCCACCTGCTGGCCACCCTGCCGTGCCGTCTCGACGGTCTCAAGGTGGTGCTCGACTGCGCCCACGGCGCGGCCAGCGTGGTCTCGCCGCGGGCCTTCCGCGAGGCCGGCGCCGAGGTCATCGTGATCGGTGCCGAGCCCGACGGGCTCAACATCAACGACGACTACGGCTCCACCCACCTGGGGCACCTGCGCGACGCCGTGCTGGCGCACGGCGCCGACGTGGGTATCGCCCACGACGGTGACGCCGACCGCTGCCTGGCCATCGACCATCTGGGCCGCGACATCGACGGCGACCAGATCATGGCCGTGCTGGCTCTGGCCTTCGCCGACCGGGGCGTACTGGCCCACAAGACCCTCGTCACCACGGTGATGAGCAACCTGGGTCTGCGCCTGGCCATGGAGCGCGAGGGCATCCGCGTGATCCAGACCGCCGTCGGCGACCGCTACGTGCTCGAGGAGATGCGCAGCGGTGGCTACTCACTCGGCGGTGAGCAGTCCGGCCACGTCGTCATGCTCGACCACAGCACCACCGGCGACGGTGTCCTGACCGGCCTGCACCTGCTCGCCCGCATGGCCCAGACCGGTAAGTCGCTGGCCGAGCTGGCCTCGGTGATGGAGCGCCTGCCCCAGGTCCTCGTCAACGTCAAGGGCGTGGACAAGAACCGCTGCCACGACGACGCCGAGCTCCAGGCCGCGGTCGCTGCGGCGCAGGCCCGTCTGGGCGACACCGGCCGCGTGCTGCTGCGCCCCTCCGGCACCGAGGCCCTGGTCCGCGTCATGGTCGAGGCCAAGGAAGCCGGCCAGGCCAGCGCCGAGGCCGAGGGCCTGGCCGCGGTGGTGAAGGACCGGCTCGCGCTGAGCGTGTAAAGCTTTGTGAGACAAGGAAAGAAGGGCGGTTCCGCGGCGTGCGGAACCGCCCTTCGTCCTTTTACGGGGTCACCGACCGCCCGTCACCGCCGGAGGTATCGACAGCCAGGTAGAGCGTGTCCTCCTGGCTCTTGGGCGGCGTCTGCTGCCCGATCACCGAACCGTCCGCCGCGAGAGCGACCACCGGTTCCACCGCCCGGTCCTCCCCGTCCTCGGTGAAGGGGCTGGACACGTCCAGGACGGCCATCCGGTTCTTCACCGCGGCCGTGATCTGCCCGACCCGGACCTGGGTGGCGTTCTGCGGGGCGATCACCAGGTAGCGCCGGGTCTCGCCGTGCTCGGTCCAGACGCTCGCCATCGCGGCGGAATCGCTGTCGGACCGGATCACCAGGTGGCCTCGCTGGATCGCCTCGTACTCGGTGTCACCGGTGTCGCTGATGTCGCCGGTGAGATCCTCACTGTCCGGCTGGTGCTCGCTGAAGGCCGCGAGGTACACGCCGTTCGCCGACCGCAGCAGCGTCGCCGCGGCCTGGCCCTTCTTCCCGGCCTTGGCGGTACCGGCCCAGACCGGGGTCTGTGCGCCGGTCGTCCGGTTCCGGCCCAGGCTGCCGTCGAGGTACTCGAGCTCGTCGGGATCCGTGCCGGGTGCTGCCACCGCCACCAGGTCGTAGCCCAGGGCGTGGGTCGTCGACGTCCCCCCGGCCTCGGCGCCCCCGACCGCGATCTGGACGTCGAACAGGCGGTACTCGTCTTCGGTGACCGGCCCGGCCCAGGTGCTTTCGCCGGCCGAGGGCACGGACCGCCGGGTCGTGTCGATCTTCTCGGTCGTCCCCACCACGTCGAAAGTGCGGGCGGTCGCGATCTGTGGGGTGTCGGCGCCGGGGGCGGAGACGATCACGACGGCCTTCGCGCCGGCGTACGTGCCGTCCGGGGCGTCGAGCAGGGTCAGCGGTTCATAGGGCACCTCGCCGGGGCTGTCCGACAGGCCGCTGCTGGTCGTGCTCCTCATCCGGGAAGCCGGTGCCCCGGCGTCACCGAGCCAGATATCGCGGCCCCAGTAAGCTTTTCCTTTCCGTTCCCGGGAGTACACCAGCACCGCGTAGCGGGCCCGGTCGTCGATGTCCCCGGCCGCGACGACATGCACGTCGTCGGCGTCGACCTGGTCGTTGTCACGCGCCCGCTGCTGGCGGATGCCGGCCAGCCAGGTCGTGTCGCCGGCCAGCGACCCGACGGTGCCCGCCGGGTACCCGGCTTCCTCGAGGGTGGTCGGCTCCGCGGTCCGGGTGGCGATCACGGTGGGCGTCGGGCGGCTCGGGACTCCCTGGTCGGCCCGGTCGGCCGCGCCCCCGGCCAGCACCTGCACGGCCACCACCGCGGCGGCTGCGGCCCCGGCCAGGGCCAGCCCGGCGAAACGGGTCATCCGGTCGCGCCGGACGGAGGTCTCGAGGCGGGGGAAGGGACGGCTGTCCCGGGTCTGGGTCTCGGCCAGAAGCTGCATGCGAGCGGCCAGTTCGGGAGGCAGGCCCGGCTCGGGCCGCTGATCGGTCGGGTTCATCACTTGGCTCCCTTCGGGCTGTTGGCGAGCTTCGGGCGGGTGTCGAGCTTCGGGCGGGTGTCGAGTACTTCGGACCGGCTCGTGACCTGGGCGCCGGATGCGGGAACCGGCCCGGCCCGGTTCGGGGCCGGAGCCCCGACGGTCGCCACCGGAGGTGAATCGGCCAGAGCCGCGCGGATTTTCGCCAGGCCCCGGCTCGAGGCGCTCTTCACCGAGCCGGCCGAGCAACCCATCAGGTGTGCGGTCTCGGCCTCGGAACGGTCCTCCAGGTAACGCAGCACCACCGCGGCACGCATGCGCGGCGGCAGTGAGCGCAGGGCGGCGACGAGCTGCTCGTCCACCGGCTCGGTGGCGCCCAGACCGACCGCCGGTGCGGGGGCCGACTCCAGCGGCACCTCGCGGATGCGGCGCTGGCGCCGCCACGACAGGGCCGCGTTCACCACGGCCTTGCGCACGTACGGTTCCGGGTTGTCGTCCCCCAGCCGGTGCCAGCGGCGGTGCACCCGGGTCAGGGCCTCCTGCACGCAGTCCTCGGCCACGCCGCGGTCCACGGTGATCAGGTAGGCGCTCTGCACCAGGGCGGGCCAGCGCGCGGTGACGAACTGCCGGAAGGCGGCCTCGTCGTCCATGAATCCCCCCTTTGAAGGTCTTGCTCCTCGGGGAGATACACGCCGTCCGGGGCCGGTGAGGTTGCTCGGGCTACAGCTTTCTCAGCCGGATCCGCCGGGCGGTGTGGTCGGCGCCCTTGGTCAGCACCAGGGTGGCGCGGGCGCGGGTCGGGAGCACGTTCTCCACCAGGTTCTTCTCGTTGATGTCGTGCCAGATCCGCATGGCCGTGGCCACTGCCTCGGCGTCGGTGAGGGCGGCGTAGCGCTGGAAGTACGACTCCGGGCGGGCGAACGCGGTCTCGCGCAGGCGCAGGAACCGGTTCACGTACCACTGGCGCACCTGCTCGGTGTGCGCGTCCACGTAGATGGAGAAGTCGAAGAAGTCGCTGACCGCCATGCCCTGGCGGCCGTCGGCGCGGACCCGGGCGGGCTGCAGCACGTTCAGGCCCTCCACGATGAGGACGTCGGGGCGGCGCACCACGACCTCCTCACCGGGCACGATGTCGTAGGTCAGGTGCGAGTAGACGGGGGCGCGGACCTCGGGTCGGCCCGATTTCACGTCGGCCACGAAACGCAGCAGCCGGCGCTGGTCGTACGACTCCGGGAAACCCTTGCGGGCCATCAGCCCGAGCCGGTCCAGCTCGGCGTTCGGCTTGAGGAAACCGTCGGTGGTGACCAGTTCCACGCTCGGGGTGCCCGGCCAGCGGGTGAGTAGCTCGCGCAGGATGCGGGCGGTGGTGGACTTGCCCACGGCCACCGAACCGGCGATGCCGATGACGAACGGCGTGCGGGCCGGGCTCTCCTGGAGAAAGGTGGAGGTGGCCTGGTGCAGCCGGGCGGTGCCGGCCACGTACAGGTTGAGGAGCCGGCTCATCGGCAGGTAGATCTCCTCGACCTCGCGCAGGTCGATGAGGTCTCCCAGCCCGCGCAACCGGTCGACGTCCTCCGCGGTGAGGGTCATCGGGGTGTTGGCCCGCAGGGCGCCCCAGGCCTCCCGGTCCAGCTCCACGTAGGGCGTGGCGCGGCTGCCGGTGCCCTCGGGGCGTTCCGGCGCGCTCAGGGGGTCGGGGCTCCTCGGCACGGGGGCCATTCTGCCCGCCGCGCCCCGGCCACGGGGCCCGGACGTCCGTGACCGATCCGACGATTCACCCAGTGTCATCGTCCAGTCGCTGCACGCTGCGAGTGGTGGCGGCAACAGGGCGAACCCCGGTCGTTCCGGAGAACGACCCCCGCGCGGCCGGTTAGGCTCAGCCACCATGTGCGGAATCGTGGGCTACACGACGGATCCTGGGTCCCCGAGCAGCGGGGCGCTCGACGTCGTTCTGGAAGGTCTGCGGCGGCTCGAGTACCGGGGCTATGACTCCGCGGGGGTCGCCCTTCAGGTCGATGGCGAGCTGTGGACGGCGAAGCGGTCGGGCAAGCTCGCCCGGCTGGAAGAGGCGCTGGCGGCCACGCCGCCCCCCGCCGCGGCGACGGGCATCGGCCACACCCGGTGGGCCACCCACGGTGGGCCGACCGACGAGAACGCGCATCCGCATCTCGGGGGCAACGGTCGCGTCGCGGTGATCCACAACGGCATCATCGAGAACTTCGCCGTGCTGAAGGCCGAGCTGGTCGCCGACGGTGTGGAGTTCCTCAGCCAGACCGACACCGAGGTCGCGGCGCACCTGCTGAACGCGGCCTACGAGACGGTCGGTGACCTGACCGAGGCCATGCGCCTGGTGTCGAACCGGCTGGAGGGGGCCTTCACACTCCTCGCCGTGCATGCCGACGTGCCGAGCACCGTGGTCGGCGCCCGCCGTAACTCCCCGCTGGTGGTCGGGGTCGGCGAGGGCGCGAACTACCTGGGCTCCGACGTGGCGGCCTTCATCGGGCACACCCGGGAGGCGATCGAGCTCGGCCAGGACCAGATCGTGACGATCACCCCGGCCTCGGTCGGCATCATCGACTTCGCCGGTAACCCGGTCGAGGGCAAGCGTTTCCACGTGGACTGGGACGCGGCGGCGGCGGAGAAGGGTGGATACCCGTCGTTCATGGCCAAAGAGATCATGGACCAGCCCCAGGCGGTCGCCGACACCCTGCTCGGGCGCACCGACCTGGCCGGCAACCTGATCCTCGACGAGCTGCGCATCGACGAGGCCGTGCTGCGTGCGGTGGACAAGATCGTCGTCCTGGCCGCCGGTACCTCGTCCTACGCCGGGATGGTCGCCAAGTACGCGATCGAGCACTGGTGCCGCATCCCGACCGAGGTCGAGCTGTCCAGCGAGTTCCGCTACCGCGACCCGGTGGTGAACGCGCGCACCCTGGTCGTGGCGATCTCCCAGTCCGGCGAGACGATGGACACGATCATGGCCCTGCGCCACGCCCGGGAGCAGGGCGCCAAGGTGATCGCGATCTGCAACACCCACGGCTCGACCATCCCGCGGGAGTCCGACGCCGCGCTCTACACGCACGCCGGCCCGGAGATCGCCGTCGCCTCGACCAAGGCGTTCCTGGCCCAGATCACCGCCTGCTACCTGCTCGGCCTGTACCTGGCCCGGCTGCGCGGCAACAAGTTCCCGGACGAGATCCGCGAGATCCTCGGCCAGCTGCAGGCCATGCCGGACAAGATCCAGAAGGTGCTGGACGGTCTGGAGCAGGTGCGCACCATGGCCCGCTGGATGGCCGACACCCGCTCGGTGCTGTTCCTCGGCCGTCACGTCGGTTTCCCGGTGGCGATGGAGGGCGCGCTCAAGCTCAAGGAGCTCGCCTACATCCACGCCGAGGGCTTCGCCGCCGGTGAGCTGAAGCACGGCCCGATCGCCCTGATCGAGCCCGGCCAGGCCGTGTTCGTGATCGTGCCCTCGCCGCGCGGCCGCGACTCGCTGCACGCCAAGGTGGTCTCCAACATCCAGGAGATCAATGCCCGCGGCGCTCGCACCATCGTCATCGCCGAGGAGGGCGACACCGACGTGGTGCCCTACGCCAGCGAGGTGATCTACGTCCCGCAGACGCCGACGCTCCTGGCCCCCCTCGTCACTGTCGTGCCGCTGCAGGTGTTCGCCTGCGAGCTCGCCACGGCCAAGGGCCTGGACGTCGACCAGCCCCGTAACCTGGCGAAATCGGTCACGGTCGAGTAAGACGGTTGCACCGCGCGGAGGGTCGACGTGCGGTGCCCGTTCGGCCGCCGGACGCACGGGTAGGGATGCCGGGCCCCCGGTAGTTGCTTAGATGTGGCAATGACACGAGCGAACCCAAAGGCGGGACGCCACCGGAAGGGCCCGGCGGCCTATCGCGTGGAAGACCTGCGCAAGGCCGAGCAACAGGTGATGGCCCTGCTGCCGGACGGGGCCCTGATGCAGCAGGCCGCCGCGGGCCTCGCTGTCAGCTGCGCCCGGGTGCTGCGCGAGCGCACCGGGGGCATCTCCGGCCGGCGGGCCGTGCTGCTCGTCGGGCCCGGTGACAACGGTGGCGACGCGCTCTTCGCCGGGGTCCGCCTGGTGCGCCGTGGGGTCGCCGTCACCGCCCTGCTCACCGCGGAGAAGTCCCACCCGCTGGGCAGCGCCGCGCTCGCAGCCGCCGGGGGCCGCTGCGTCGAGGTGGGCCCGGACACCGCGGTCGAGGCCTGGACCCAGCTCGAGGCCGCCGATCTGGTGGTCGACGGCCTGCTCGGCCTGGGCGGTCGCCCGGGTCTGCGCGAGCCGGCCGCCGGGCTGGTCGACCGCATCCCCGATCACGCCGCCGTCGTGGCCGTGGACCTGCCCAGCGGCGTCGACCCGGACACCGGCGCCACCCTCTCGCCGTACGTCTGGGCCGATCTCACCGTCACCTTCGGCGCGGCCAAGGCCTGTCTGCTGCTGCCGCCGGCCAGTTCCGCCGCCGGCGACCTGGAGATCATCGACATCGGCCTGGCCCCTTACCTGCCCTCCGAGCCCCTGGTGAGCCGGCTGTCCGCGGCGGACGTGGCCCGGCTCTGGCCGGTGCCCTCGCCCGGGGCGGACAAGTACCGCCGGGGCGTGCTGGGTGTCGTCGCCGGATCGGCCGGTTATCCCGGCGCCGCCGTGCTGGCGGTCGCCGGGGCGCTGCGCACCGGGGTCGGGATGGTGCGGTACGTCGGCCCGAAGGACGCCACCGCCGCGGTGCGCTCGGCCTGGCCCGAGGTGGTCTCGGGCACCGGCCGGGTGCAGGCCTGGCTGCTCGGCTCCGGGGTGGTGCCGGACACCGCCGACCAGCAGCCCGAGGCCATCCACGAAGCCCTGGAGTCCGACCATCCGTGCCTGCTGGACGCGGGGGCGCTCGGCCTGTTCCCGGCCGAGCTGCGGGCCCACACCGACTCCGACGGCGCCGTGCCCGACCGGTCCGACCGTCTGCTGCTCACCCCGCACGCCGGGGAACTGGCCCGGCTGCTGACCGACCTGGGCGAGGACACCCACCGCGAGGAGGTCGAGAATCAGCCCTACGCATTCGCCCACCGGGCCGCCCGGCTGACCGGTGCGACCGTGCTGCTGAAGGGCTCCACCACGCTCGTGGTGCGTCCCGACGGCCACGCCCGCAGCCAGGCCGAGGCGCCCTCCTGGCTGGCGACGGCCGGGGCCGGTGACGTGCTCGCCGGTATCGCCGGGGCCCTGCTGGCCAGTGGTCTCAGCCCGTTCGACGCGGGCAGCGTGGCGGCGTTCGTGCACGGCCGGGCCGGCTCGAAGGCGTCCGGCGGGGGCCCGATCACCAGCATCGACGTGGCCGACCAGGTCCCGTCCACCGTGGCGGCACTGCTGAGTCACTGAGCCGGGGTACCGCGGAGCTGTCACAATCGACGGTTATGAACGTGTCTCCACCGGTGTCCGGGACCGAGCTGCCCGCCGGCCTGCCGTCGGCCGCCGTGGTCGATCTGGACGCGATCGCGGCCAACGTCCGGGTGCTGCGCGAGCATGCACCCAAGGCCCAGGTGATGGCCGTGGTGAAGGCCGACGCCTACGGGCACGGGCTGCTGCCCGCGGCCCGGGCGGCGCTGGCCGGGGGAGCGACCTGGCTGGGCACGGCGCAGCTGTCCGAGGCCCTGGCGCTGCGGGCCGCCGGGATCAGCGCGCCCGCCCTGGCCTGGCTGACGGTTCCGGGTGACGCCTACGCCGAGGCGATCGCGCGGCACGTGGACATCGGGGTCAGCGCCGGCTGGGCCCTGACCGAGATCGCCGCCGCCGCGCGCGATCTGGGGATGCCGGCCCGGGTGCACCTGAAGGCCGACACCGGGCTGAACCGCAACGGCTGCCCCCCCGAGGACTGGCCGCAGCTGGTCGAGGACGCCCTGAAACTCCAGGCCGAAGGTCTGATCTCGGTGGTCGGCGGGTTCTCCCACCTGGTCTCGGGAGACACCCCGCAGGCCCCGGTGAACCGGCAGCAGATCGACGCCTTCGTCGCCGCCGTCGATCTGGCCACCGCGGCCGGGGTCCGGTTCGAGGTGCGGCACCTGGCGAACTCACCGGCCACGCTGACCCTGCCCGACACCCACTTCGACCTGGTCCGCCCGGGCCTGGCGGTGTACGGGCTGAGCCCGGTGCCCGACCGGGCGAGCGCGGCCGACCTGGGTCTGCGACCGGCGATGACCGTGCTCGGGCGGGTGGTGAACGTCAAGAAGGTGGCCGCCGGGCAGGGAGTCTCCTACGGCCACACCTACACGACCTCCACCGACACCGAGCTGGCCGTGGTGCCACTGGGTTACGGCGACGGCGTCCCCCGTCACGCCAGCAGCGCCGGCCCGGTGCAGCTGGCCGGGCGGCGCTTCCGCGTCGCCGGGCGGGTCTGCATGGACCAGGTCGTGGTCGACCTGGCCGACGGCGGGATCGGCCGGGTCACGGCCGGTGACGTGGCGGTGCTCTTCGGCGGCGCCCCCGGTGAGCCCACCGCGCAGGACTGGGCCGATGCGGCCGGCACGATCAGCTACGAGATCGTGACCCGGCTGGGCGGCCGGGTGCCGCGGCTCTACACCGGTTCTGCGGGCCGGTAAGGAGGAACCCAGATGCCAGGGAAGGCAGGGAACACCGGCGATCCGCGTACACCCACCCGCACCGTGGGCCCCACCCGGCCACCGCGGATCGTCGCCCCGGACGGCACCGCGACCAGCGCCAGGAACACCAAGGGCACCGCGCTCGCCTTCGGCATGGGACTGGCGGCGACGGGTGTCGGTGCGGTGCTCGGCCTGGCCGCCGAGCGCGCCGCGACGTCGCGGCGCAAGCTGCTGGGAGAATCCGGAAAAACCCTGACCGACGGCCGCGGAGGCCCGGAACTCGGCTCACTGCACGGAAAGTCGCTGGTGGTGACCAGCGACGGCGTTCCCCTGCACGTCGAGGTGGACGAGCCCGACGAGGCCCAGCCCATCACCGTCGTCCTCACCCACGGCTACTCCCTCAGCCTGGACGCCTGGCACTACCAGCGATTGGCGTTGCGTGGTCGCTACCGGCTGGTGCTCTGGGACCAGCGGGGCCACGGGCGCTCGGGCACCGGGGAAGACGGTTCCTCGACGATCGACCAGATCGGCCGCGATCTGTCCGCCGTCATCGACGAGGTGGCCCCGCAGGGGCCCCTGGTGCTGCTCGGGCACTCGATGGGCGGCATGACCGTGATGGCGCTCGCCGAGCAGCGGCCCGAGCTGTTCGCCGAGCGCGTGGTGGGCGTCGGGCTGTTCTGCACCAGTGCGGGCGGTCTGGGCCCGCTCGACCTGGGCCTGTCCGGCGTGGGCCGGGCGATGATGTCGCTGGCCCCGACCGCGGCCCGGCTGCTGGCCAGCCGGCCGTCCCTGGTCGCCCACGGTCGCCGGATCGGCAGCGATCTGGAAAGCCTTCTGGTGCGCCGCTATTCGTTCGCCTCGCCGGTTCCCCAGGAGCTGGTGCGGTTCTCGTCGGGCCTGATCGCGCAGACCCGGATGGAGGTCATCTCCGACTTCCTGCCCGGTCTCGGCAGCCACGACAAGCGGGTCGCGCTGGCCGCGCTCGACGGCCACGCGCTGCTGGTGATGGCGGGGGAGGACGACCTGCTGATCCCGCGCGCCCACAGCGACGACATCGTCGCGAGCCTGCCCGACGCCGAGTACGTGGTGGTGCGCCAGGCCGGCCATCTGCTGCCGCTGGAGCACCCCGATCTGGTCAACGCCTACCTGCTGGAACTGATGACGGACGCGTCCGCGGCGGTGCGGGATCGGCAGCCGAGTCGTCGGCGGGGGTGGGGACGCCGTACCGTGACCCCCGTACGGCAATTAGTTGACGAAAGGCCTAAAGACCGAGGAGGTCGCAGGTGAGTGGGGCACACCGTGCCGACCCGGCCGGATCTGTCGACGAACCGGCCATGACCGTGTCGTCCGACGTCTCGTCCGCGGCCGCCATGCGCGAGCTCGGCGGACTCGTGGCCGGCCTGCTGAGACCCGGCGACCTGCTGGTGCTCACCGGTGACCTGGGCGCGGGCAAGACCACGCTGACGCAGGGCATCGGCGCGGGCCTGCGGGTGCGCGGCGACATCACCAGCCCGACCTTCGTGATCGCCCGGGTGCACCCGTCGCTCGTCGAGGGCCCGGCGCTGGTGCACGTGGACGCCTACCGCCTCGACACCCTGTCCGAGGTGGACGATCTCGACCTGGACGCCGACCTGTCCGAGTCGGTCACCGCGGTCGAGTGGGGCGAGGGCCTGGTCGAGGGGCTGGCCTCCGACCGCCTGGAGGTCCGCCTGGAGCGCCCGCGCGGTGCCTCCGGCCCGGACGACCCCGAGACCGTGCACGACGAGCCCCGCACCGTGCGCCTGCGGGGCTTCGGCCCTCGCTGGGCCGGCGTCGAGTTGCCTTCCATCTGATTCCATCTGACGAAGAAATTCTGACGGAGAACGCGAGAACGACATGACCGACGAGCTCACCCTGGCCCTGGACACCGCGTCCGCCATGGTCTCGGTCGCCGTGCACGACGGCACCGGCGTCGTGGCCGAGCGGTCCGGCGAGCGCAGCGGCAAGCACGCCGAGCAGCTCGCCCCTCTGATCGAAGAGGTGCTCACCGAGGCCGGGGCGACCCGTGCCGACCTGACCGGCATCGTCACCGGAGTGGGCCCCGGCCCGTTCACCGGCCTGCGGGTCGGGCTGGTCACGGCCACCGTGCTGGGCTACGCGCTCGATCTGCCGGTGCGGGGCGTGTGCAGTCTCGACGCGGTCGCCCTGGGAGCCGTGCAGCACGGTGCCACAACCCCTTTCATCGCGGCTACGGACGCCCGGCGCCGCGAGGTCTACTGGGCCCGCTACGAGGTCACGAAGATCGACGGGGTTCTGGTTCCGGTACGGGAGGGGTTGCCAGATGTCAGTGCGCCGGCCGAACTCGAGCTGGACGGCCTCCCGGCCGCCGGCCGGGGCGCCGACCTCTACCCCGACATCTTCGGTACCCCCCTCGAAGGCCCCCTGGACCCCTCCGCCGGTGCCCTCGCGTCCCTTGCCCATCTGGATCTTGCCCAACCGGATCCTGCCCAGCCGAACCCGCGCTTCCTGCTCGACCCCGAGCCGCTGTACCTGCGCCGCCCCGACGCCCAGGCCAACATCACCCGGAAGCGTGTGCTGAAGTGAGCATTCGCCTGCGGGCGATGCGCTGGTGGGACGTCGAGGCGCTGATGCCGCTGGAACGGGAGCTGTTCGGCGACACCGCGTGGACCGCGGAGATGTTCTGGTCGGAGCTCGCGCACCCCGGAACCCGTTGGTACGTGGTGGCCGAATCGCTGGAGGACGAAGTGCTCGGCTACGCGGGCCTGCTGGCACCGGGCGCGGAGGCGGACGTGCAGACCGTCGCCGTCGCGCCGGCGGCCCAGGGCCGCGGCGTGGGCCGTCAGCTGCTCGACGCGCTGATCGACCAGGCGCTGGCCCGGGAGGCGACCACCCTCCTGCTCGAGGTCCGGGCCGACAACGATCAGGCCATCCGGCTTTACACCCGGCGGGGTTTCGAGCGCATCGCGATCCGCCGCCGCTACTACCAGCCCGGCGACACCGACGCCTGGATCATGCGACTTCGACCTCTGAAAGCGGGTGACTAGGGTGGGTGGCGTGAGTGATGAACCCCTCGTCCTCGGCCTGGAGACCTCCTGCGACGAGACCGGGGTCGGCATCGTGCGCGGCGGCACGTTGCTGGCCGACGCGGTGGCCTCCTCGGTCGATCAGCACGCCCGCTTCGGTGGGGTGGTGCCCGAGGTCGCCAGCCGCGCGCACCTGGAGGCCATGGTGCCGACCCTGCGCCGCGCCTGCGCCGACGCCGGTGTCTCGCTGAGCGATGTCGACGCGATCGCCGTCACCTCCGGCCCGGGCCTGTCCGGCGCGCTGATGGTGGGCGTGGCCGCCGCGAAGGCCCTGGCGCTGGCCCTGGGCAAGCCCCTGTACGGCGTGAACCACCTGGCCGCGCACGTGGCGGTGGACATTCTCGAGCACGGCCCGCTGCCCGAGCCCGCCATCGCGATGCTGGTCTCCGGCGGCCACTCGTCCCTGCTCTACGTGCCCGACGTCAGCTACGACGTGCAGCCCATCGGCCGCACCATCGACGACGCCGCGGGCGAGGCCTTCGACAAGGTCGCGCGCCTGCTGGGGCTGGGGTTCCCGGGCGGTCCGCTGATCGACAAGGCCGCGCGCGAGGGAGACCGTGCCGCGATCCGTTTCCCCCGGGGCCTGAGTGCCGCGCACGACATGCGGGACCACCGGTTCGACTTCTCGTTCTCCGGCCTGAAGACGGCCGTGGCCCGCTGGGTCGAGCAGCGTGAGGCCGAGGGCACCAGCGTGCCGGTCAACGACGTCTCGGCGTCGTTCCAGGAGGCCGTGGTCGACGTGCTCACCCGCAAGGCGGTGCTGGCCTGCCAGGAGAACGGCGTCGAGCACCTGCTGATCGGTGGGGGAGTGGCGGCGAACTCGCGGCTGCGCGCGATGGCTCAGGAACGCTGCGAGAAGCAGGGCATCACACTGCGCGTGCCGAGGCCCGGCCTGTGCACCGACAACGGCGCGATGGTGGCGGCGCTCGGCGCGAGGATGGTTCAAACCGGCCGGACTCCGTCCGACCTGACCCTCCCGGCCGACAGCTCAATGCCGGTCACACTGGTCCAGGCCTGAAAACCTGATTGAAGTCCCCCAGCCCTAGCGGGCCGGGGGACTTCAATTCTGTTTGTAGGGCCGCACCACGATCACCGACTGCCGCCCCGCCACCCGGGTCAGCACGATGGTGGCCTCGTTCGGCCCGGCCAGCCGGAGCTGACGGCGTAGCTGCTCGGGCTCGACCGCGGTGCCGCGCTTCTTGATGGTGATCCGGCCGACGCCACGGTCGCGCAGATAGGTGCGCAGCTGCTTGAGCTGGAAGCCGAAGACGTCGTCGACGGCGTAGACCCGGGCCAGCTGGGTGTGCTCGATGCGGTCGGCGGTGACGTAGGCGATGGTCGGGTCGATGAGCCGCCCGCCGATCTGGTTGGCCACGGCCGCGACCAGCCCGGACCGGATCACCGCACCGTCGGGCTCGTAGAGGAACTGACCCACCTTGCCCACCTCGGCGGGTACCGTGTCGGCCATCGAGCTGTCGTTGATCTCGGCGCCGCCGCCGGAGGAGTCGAGCACCAGGGCACTGCGCCGCACGCCCTCCCGGCGGACCGATCCGAACCACAGCCCGCACTCCACCACGTCGCCGTCGACCGACACCCACTGCGCCTCGGTGTCGTCGGGGACCATGTGGTGGGGCACGCCGGGGGCGGTCTTCATGCCGACCGCGGGCAGCCGGCCGGCCAGCTCGCGGACGAACGACAGCGGCGGGTTGCCGGTGCGCGGGTCGAGCAGCCGCCGACCCGAGGCCTCGCGGCGCGCCGGGTCGAGGAAGGCCCCGTCGAGATCGTCGATGCGGGTGGTCATGGCGTCTTCGTGCCGCACCACGGCCTCCGGCCAGTGCCGCAGGTTGACGGTGGCGATGGCCGCGGTGACCTCGTCTTTCTCCACCGCCACGACCTCCCGGTCGAGCGTGGCGAGGGCCATCGAGTCGGCCCCGATGCCACAGCCCAGGTCGCCCACCCGGCGCACGCCGGCCGCGGCGAAACGCTGCGCGTGCCGGGCCGCGACGGGCAGCCGGGTGGCCTGCTCCAGACCGGTCGGGGTGAACAGCATGCCGTCGGCGAACGGGCCGAACTTGGCCCGGGCGGCGGATCTCAGGCGGGACTGGGTGAGGGCGGCGGCGACCGTCTCGGCCGGATGACCGTCGCGCCGCAGCTGCTCGCCCAGCGACATCGTGGTGGACTCGTCGTACTGGGGCAGCGACTCCAGCAGGGACCAGCCGTCCTGGGTGAGGAGGTTCGCGATTCCGGAGAGATCCACCCGCTGATCCTCCCACGGCCCACCGACGCTCGGGCCGACACTCTTGGCACTCGGGTTGACCGAGTGCTAACGACCGTTCTAGATTCGAACCTGGCACTCTCCTCGTGAGATTGCCAGCAACACCCCTCAGCAGGACCCCGATCGGCACCCGCGACGACGGTCGATGTCCCGCTGGACCACAGTCCTTGCACATTCATCGACGTTCCGAGAAGGGGAGGTCCGCAAAGTGTCGGTCTCCATCAAGCCGCTCGAGGACCGAATTGTCGTCAAGCCGCTGGACGCGGAGCAGACGACGGCCTCGGGTCTCGTCATTCCGGACACCGCCAAGGAGAAGCCCCAGGAGGGCGAGGTCCTGGCGGTCGGCCCCGGCCGTTTCGACGACGAGGGCGCCAAGCGGATTCCGCTCGACGTCAAGGTCGGCGACACCGTTCTGTACAGCAAGTACGGCGGCACCGAGGTGAAGTACTCCGGCGAGGAGTTCCTCATCCTCTCGGCGCGCGACGTCCTCGCGATCATCGAGAAGTGATCTGACGGGCCCGCTGACGCGGCGAGCCCCTCGATCGAGCATCCGCCCCGGTCTGCCCTCGTGGCGGCCGGGGCGTATGTGGTTCTCGTAGTACCCAAGTGGCTAGAAACCATCCAAAGGACTGACAAGCATGGCAAAGACTCTGGAGTTCAACGACGACGCCCGGCGCTCGCTGGAGCGGGGGGTCGACGCCCTGGCGAACGCCGTCAAGGTGACGCTCGGCCCGCGCGGCCGCAACGTCGTGATCGACAAGAAGTGGGGCGCCCCCACCATCACGAACGACGGCGTGACCATTGCCAAGGAGGTGGAGCTGGACGACCCGTACGAGAACCTGGGCGCCCAGCTCGCCAAGGAGGTCGCGACCAAGACCAACGACGTCGCCGGTGACGGCACCACCACCGCGACCGTGCTGGCCCAGGCGATGGTGAAGGAGGGTCTGCGGAACGTTGCCGCCGGCGCCGCCCCGTCCAGCCTGAAGCGTGGCATCGACGCGGCCGTCGAGGCCGTCAGCAACAAGCTGCTCGAGACCGCCCGCGAGATCGAGGGCAAGGAAGAGATCGCCCACGTCGCGACCATCTCCGCCCAGGACGCGGGCGTCGGCAGCCTGATCGCCGACGCGTTCGACAAGGTCGGCAAGGACGGCGTCATCACCGTCGAGGAGTCCTCCTCGACCGCGATGGAGCTCGACTTCACCGAGGGCATGCAGTTCGACAAGGGCTACCTGTCGCCGTACTTCGTGACCGACGCGGAGCGGATGGAAGCCGTCCTCGAAGACGCTTACATCCTGATCCACCAGAACAAGATCTCCTCCCTCTCCGAGCTGCTCCCGCTGCTGGAGAAGGTGCTGCAGACCGGCAAGCCGCTGCTGATCCTGGCCGAGGACGTCGACGGCGAGGCGCTGTCCACCCTGGTCGTCAACAAGATCAAGGGCACGTTCGCCGCCGCCGCGGTCAAGGCGCCCGGCTTCGGTGACCGCCGCAAGGCCACCCTGCAGGACATCGCCGTGCTCACCGGCGGCCAGGTCGTCAGCCCGGAGATCGGCCTGAAGCTCGACCAGGTCGGCCTGGAGGAGCTGGGCCGCGCCCGCCGCGTCGTCATCACCAAGGACGACACCACGATCATCGAGGGCGCCGGCGAGCGCACCGAGGTCGAGGGCCGGATCGCGCAGATCCGCGCCGAGATCGACCGCACCGACTCCGACTGGGACCGCGAGAAGCTGCAGGAGCGCCTGGCCAAGCTGGCCGGCGGCGTCTGTGTCATCCGCGTCGGCGCTCACACCGAGGTCGAGCTCAAGGAGAAGAAGCACCGCATCGAGGACGCCGTCTCGGCGACCCGCGCGGCCATCGAGGAGGGCATCGTCTCCGGCGGTGGCTCGGCCCTCATCCACGCCGTCTCGGTGCTGGACGACAGCCTGGGCCTGACCGGCGACGAGGCGACCGGCGCCGGCATCGTGAAGCGCTCGGCCTCCGAGCCGCTGCGCTGGATCGCCGAGAACGCCGGCCTCGAGGGCTACGTCGTCGTCGACAAGGTCCGTCAGGGCGGTCCCGGCACCGGGTTCGACGCTGCTGCCCAGGAGTACGGCGACCTGCTCGCCAAGGGCATCATCGACCCGGTCAAGGTCACCCGCTCGGCGCTGATCAACGCCGCCTCCATCGCGTCGATGGTTCTCACCACCGACACGCTGGTCGTGGACAAGCCGGAGCCGGTCGAGGAGCCCGCGGCCGGTCACGGCCACGGCCACTGATCCGTCGCTGAGAAGAGCCCGGCCCCCGGAACGGGGCCGGGCTCTTCTCGACTAGCTGGCAGCCAGCGACTCGTCCCGCTCCTCGCTGCTGCTGTACGTGCTCTCCCGTTCGTCCTCGGTCAGCCCGCCCCAGACCCCGTAGGGCTCACGGACCTGCAGGGCGTGATCGCGGCACTGCTCCATCACGGGGCAGCGGGCGCACACGGACTTCGCCGCGACGTCACGCTGGCGGCGGGCCGGGCCGCGCTCGCCCTCGGGGTGGAAGAAGACCCGCGGATCCGCAGTCCGGCAGGCGCCGTCGAGCTGCCATTCCCACAGGTCGGCGACGGGCCCGGGAAGACGAGATATCTCAGCCATCATGGACACACCATTCCGATCGAAGAACCTGACCCCGGGTATCGAGGTCGCGTGTTGGTCGTGTGGTGGAGGGGGCGCCTCCAGTCCCGGCAAGAGGTGCATCGGTCCGCCTCGGGGGGCGCTTGACGCCTCAGTGAACTACCTTTGAAGCGATTCCCCTGGAGGCCGCAACGCTTCATCCGCGGTTCAAGTAGGATCGTTTCACCGCTTGTTCGGGCTGGTGCGGCTTCAGGGGACGTTCTGAGTTAGTGTCTGTTTCTCTAGTGCCAGGGGGCAGGTGAAGTGTCAGAAACGTCTCGGCAGGCGATAGCCCGAGCTGAAGAGCCTGCCCAAGGTCGGAATGAGGTGACGGAGGCGATCTCTACGCCGCCCTCGCCCACGCTCACGGTGGCCGCCGTGGCCCGACGCCTCGGCGTCGCCCCGCCCACCCTGCGTACCTGGGACCGTCGCTACGGTCTCGGTCCTTCCGCGCACACCGCCGGTGCCCACCGCCGTTACTCCCCGGCCGACGTGGCCCGGCTCATGGTCATGCGCCGGCTCACCCTGGAGGGGGTGGCCCCGAGCGACGCCGCGAAGATCGCGCTCGCCACGGCGCTCACCGCCGAGGGCCGGCCCGTGCAGCCGGACGCCGATCACACTCCCGCCGAGGGTTTCGACGTGTCCCACCTCGAGCCGGAGATGGGTGGCCGGCCCCTCGACACCCCCCGTGACTTCGCGCTGGGCGCCGACCGTTACCCGCCCGGTTCGTTCCTCGACGAGGTCGACCTGGATCAGGGTTTCGAGGAACCTGCCCTGGGCGAGGCGGAGTACTCCACCGGCTACGCTCGTCCCGAGCCCACCGCCTGGTCGGCCCGGGGCCGGGCCGCACGGCCCCAGGACGACTCTCCCGACGACGAGCTCGACCTCACCGGTCTGGGTGAGCCCGGCGACGGTTACGACGACCCCAGCCGCAAGAACGACGACGAGTGGCCCGGGGTGCTGCGCTCGGTCGAGACCGCCGCCGGCGGCCCGGCCGGTGGGGGCCGGGCGATGGCCCTGCCCGACGGCACTCCGCAGAGCCGGGGGCTGGCCCGCGCGGCCATGTCGCTGGACACCTACGAGACCCACCGCATCCTGCGGGAGAGCATTCGCCGTCAGGGCGTGGTGCCGACCTGGAACACGATGATCATGCCGGTGCTGCGCGCCCTGGGTGAGCGGGTGCGGGTCTCGGGTGAAGGCATTGACATCGAGCACGCGTTCTCCGAGGTGATCCTCGGGGTGCTGCGCAACGTCGCCGTCAACGTCCGGATCACCCGTAACTCGCCGATGGTGCTGCTCGCCTGCGCCGACTCGGACTACCACTCGCTGCCCCTGCACGCGCTCGCCGCGGCCCTGGCCGAGCACGAGGTGCCCACGCGGATGCTGGGCACCGGGCTGCCCCCGCACGCCCTCGCATCGTCCGTGCGCCGCACCGGGCCGGCGGTCATCGTGCTCTTCGCCCGTATGCCCGGGGCCGACGCCGCCGACTCACAGATCCTGCGCCGGCAGCGCCCCGCCCCGACCGTGATCCTGGCCGGGCCGGGCTGGCGCCCGGACACCATCCCCGCCAGCGCCCGCACCGCCGGGTCACTGATCGAGTCGATCGACGAGGTCCTGCGCGGTCTCCAGGCCTGAGTGGCCTGCAGTCACTCAAGTCCCCGGCCTCACAGCCGAAACCTTGGTCAGAGGACATCTCCCACGGATGGGTGATGCCAAGGCTTCGTGAGGTGTATCTGTGGCAACGGTTCTGGTGTGCGATGACTCTGCGCTGGTCAGAGAAACCTTGCACAGGGCTCTTTCTTCCGTTCCCGGCATTACCCGCGTGGTGGACGCTTCCTCGGGTGAGGAGGCGCTGGCACGCTGGCCGGTCGAGCGCCCGTCGCTCGTGCTGATGGACGTACGGATGCCCGGTATCGGTGGCGTCGAGGCGGCCCGGAGGTTGCTCTCGCGGCATCCCGAGGCCATCGTCGTGATGGTGACCATGGCCGAGGACGCCGACGGCGTCGCCCGGTCGGTCGCGGGCGGTGCGCGCGGCTATCTGGTCAAGGACGCGTCCCGGGAGGAGGTGGCGGCCACGGTGGTCTACGCCCTGAGCGACGGCCTGGCCCGGCGCACGGTCCCGGCCCCCCGCAGCAACGACGCGAACGTGTCGGCGCCGCCTCTCACCGAACGTGAGATGCAGGTGCTCACCGGAATGAGCCGTGGTCGCAGCAACGCCGAGATCGGCAAGGAGCTGTATCTCTCCGAAGACACGGTGAAGACGCACGCGCGCAGGCTCTTTCGCAAGATGGGGGCGGCGGACCGGGCCCAGGCGGTTGCGGTCGGGTTCCGCTGGGGCCTGATACGGTGAAGTAATGGCCGTCCGGGGCGGCAAGAAAAATGCCGTAGGTGTAACGCCGAAGCCTCATGCCGCGATGTCCCAACCGGACGACACAGAAGACTTCCAGGAGCTGTCGTCACGCGCCGTCCAGGGTGACGACGCGGCCACTGAACGATTGCTCAAACGCGTTCACCACTTGGCCCGGCGTTACTGCCGGGCCAGGCTCTCCCGCATGCCCGGCGGGGAGCACACGGCGGACGACGTTGCGCAGGAGGTTTGCATCGCTGTGCTTTCGGCGCTGAGTCGCTATCGGGACGAGGGACGTCCGTTCGAGGCGTTCGTCTACCGCATCGCGGCCAACAAGGTGGCTGACGCACAACGCGCCTTCTACCGTGCTGCCATTCCTGTCGCGGACGTTCCGGAGACTCCGGAGACCGCGGCCGGTCCGGAGGAGCTGGCCGAACGGGCCGGCGACGCCCAGCAGGTTCGTGAGCTGCTCAACCGGCTCCCGGACCAGTTGCGTGAGCTTCTCGTGCTCCGGGTGGCGGTCGGGATGTCGGCGGAGGAGACGGGCCGGGCCCTGGGCATGACCGCGGGGGCGGTCCGGGTTGCCCAGCACCGGGCGATGCAACGACTGCGGAGCATGATCGATGTTCCCGCGACGGAGACGGCATGAGTACTTCGCCCCCCCAGGACGAGACCGGCCAGGACCTGACCGGCCCGGACCATCCCACCGCCGACCTTTCCGAGCTGGCCGCCACCGATGCGCTGCTCGACCGGCTGGCCTCACGCACCGCGACCGACGACGACCTGCTCGACCCGACGGCCGCCGCCCTCAGCCTGCTGCTGGGCGAGATCGACGCCGAGACCAGCGCCGACAGCGCCATGGCCCACCTGGTCGAGGTGCTCGCCGGCCGCCCGCTGTACATCGACGGGCCCAGCCACCAGATCGGCCAGATCGACCTGACCACTGCGGAAGCCGAACCCGCAGACACCGCCGGGACCGACGTCCAGAAGCCGGTGCCCCAGGACCCCGACATCGCTGCCGCGACCCCCATCACCGCCGCGCGCAGCAAGCGCTGGCGGGTGGCCGCGAGCAAGATCTCGGCCCCGGTCGCCGCCGCGTCGATCGCCGTCATGGTCGTGCTCGGTGGGGGCGTGAGCGCGGCTGTGGCCGGTGACCCGATGGCGCCGCTGAACGGTGTCGGCCGGGTCGTGGCCAAGCTGCCCGGCGTCGACTCCTCGGGATACGCCCGCAAGGACGCCCAGAAAGAGCTCGAGCTCGCGGCGAGCCTGGCCGCGTCCGACCCGGACGGGGCCCTGGAGCACTGGAACAAGGCCCAGGCGATCCTGGCCGACCTGCCCGCCAGCAAGAAGTCCGACCTGCTGGCCCAGGCCGACGCGGTGGCGCAGCAGCTCGCGCCGGCCGAGCCGGGCGTTCCCGGGGCGACCCCGGTCAGCAGCGTGACCACGCCCAGTGACGGCGTCACCAGTGATCCGGCCGTCACCGGCACCCCGGTCACCGCGACGTCGACGGACGAGACGTCGGAGCCCACGACGAGCAATGGCACGGACGGTGCCTCCACGCCGCCGACCAGCTCGACGAGCACCGACCCGACCGCCACCACCGGGCCGACCACCACCAGCGCGCCCGGCACCTCGACGGACGCGCCCGGCACGCAGACCACGGCGCCCTCCACCCAGGCCAGCGCGGCGCCGTCCACCGCCTCGTCGGCGGCCTCACCCGTCGACTCCGCACCGGAGGAATGATCCGTCCGGGCCGGGTGTCAGCCGGGTGTCAGGAGCACCCTCCAATCGTGACTAGCATGAGCGCAGGGAAGACGACCCGCCCCGCCGCTGTTCGTCCTCTCTGACGGCCGGACAGCGACGCGGAAGGTTTCCCCTGGTGAGCGTGAACCAGAACGACGAGATCCCGGCGATGCCGCTCGGACTCACCTACGACGACGTGCTGCTCCTGCCGGGTGAGAGCGACGTGATCCCCAGCGCCGCCGACACCCGCTCGAAGGTGAGCCGCCGGATCGAGGTGGCAGTGCCGCTGATGTCCGCGGCGATGGACACCGTGACCGAGGCCCGCATGGCCATCTCGATGGCCCGCCAGGGTGGTCTGGGCGTGCTGCACCGCAACCTCTCGATCGACGACCAGGCCCAGCAGGTCGACCTGGTCAAGCGGTCCGAGGCGGGCATGGTCACGCACCCGGTGACCACCACGCAGGACGCCACCCTCGCGGAGGTGGACGCGATGTGCGGCCACTACCGCGTCTCGGGTCTTCCGGTGGTGGACGACGCCGGCAAGCTCGTGGGCATCATCACCAACCGTGACATGCGCTTCGAGTCCGACTCCGGCCGCCGCGTGGGTGACGTGATGACCCGCATGCCGCTGGTCACCGGCCCGGTCGGGATCAGCCCCGACGACGCGATGGCCCTCCTGGCCCGGCACAAGATCGAGAAGCTCCCGCTGGTGGACGACGACGGTCGCCTCGCGGGCCTGATCACGGTGAAGGACTACACCAAGCGCGAGCAGTTCCCGCTCGCCACCAAGGACGAGGCCGGCCGGCTGCGCGTCGGTGCGGCCATCGGCTTCTTCGACGACGCCTGGAAGCGCGGCATGGCGCTGGTCGACGCCGGCGTCGACGTGCTCATCGTCGACACCGCCCACGGTCACTCGCACGGTGTGGCCGACATGATCGCCCGCCTGAAGAAGGACAGCGCCGCGGCGCACGTCGACATCATCGGCGGCAACGTCGCCACCCGTGCCGGGGCCCAGGCCCTGATCGACGCCGGTGCCGACGGCATCAAGGTCGGTGTCGGCCCGGGCTCGATCTGTACCACCCGGGTCGTCGCCGGTGTCGGTGTTCCCCAGGTCACCGCCATCCTGGAGGCCGCCCGGGCGGGTAAGGCCGCCGGCGTGCCGGTGATCGGTGACGGTGGCCTGCAGTACTCCGGCGACATCGCCAAGGCCCTGGTCGCGGGCGCCGACACGGTGATGCTGGGCTCGCTCCTGGCCGGTTGCGAGGAGAGCCCGGGCGACCTGGTCTTCATCAACGGCAAGCAGTTCAAGTCCTACCGGGGCATGGGCTCGCTGGGTGCCGCCCAGACCCGCGGCAAGGCCAAGTCGTACTCCAAGGACCGCTACTTCCAGGGCGATGTCTCCGACGACAAGTTCGTGCCCGAGGGCATCGAGGGCCAGGTGCCTTACCGCGGCCCGCTCAGCGCCGTGGCCTACCAGCTCATCGGCGGCCTGCGGCAGTCGATGTTCTACGTCGGCGCCGCCACCATCCCGCAGCTGAAGGACAAGGGTCAGTTCGTCCGGATCACCTCGGCGGGTCTCAAGGAGAGCCACCCGCACGACATCCAGATGACGGTCGAGGCCCCGAACTACAGCCGCCGCTGAACAGACAGATAACCTTCGGGGGTGACTGAGATCGAGATCGGCCGGGGCAAGCGGGGCCGGCGCGCCTACACGTTCGACGATGTCGCGATCGTCCCCAGCCGGAGGACGCGCGACCCCGAAGAGGTGTCGACGCACTGGCAGATCGACGCCTACCGGTTCGACCTGCCGATCGTGGCGGCGCCGATGGACTCCGTGATGTCCCCGGCCACCGCGGTGGCGATGGGCAACCTGGGTGGTCTGGGGGTGCTCGACCTCGAGGGCCTGTGGACCCGGTACGAAGACCCGGCGCCGCTGCTCGCGGAGATCGCCGGGCTCGACCCGGCCGTCTCCACCCGGCGTATGCAGGAGCTGTACGACGAGGAGATCAAGCCCGAGCTGATCGTGGCCCGGATCAAGGAGATCCGTGACGCCGGCGTCACGGTCGCCGCGGCCCTCACGCCTCAGCGCACCCAGCAGTTCTGGAAGACCGTGGTGGACGCGGGGGTCGATCTCTTCGTCATCCGGGGCACCACGGTCTCGGCCGAGCACGTCTCGGGCCGGGCCGAGCCGCTGAACCTCAAGCGGTTCATCTACGAGCTCGACGTGCCGGTCATCGTCGGTGGCTGCGCGACCTACACGGCCGCGCTGCACCTGATGCGCACCGGTGCGGCGGGTGTGCTCGTCGGTTTCGGCGGTGGCGCCACGCACACCACCCGCGACACGCTCGGTATCCACGCGCCGATGGCGACCGCGGTGGCCGACGTGGCCGCGGCCCGTCGCGACTACATGGACGAGTCCGGTGGCCGCTACGTGCACGTCATCGCCGATGGCGGCATGGCCCGCTCCGGTGAGATCGTCAAGGCCATCGCCTGTGGCGCCGACGCCGTCATGCTCGGTGCGGCGCTGGCCCGGGCCTCCGACGCACCCGGTCGCGGCTACCACTGGGGTCCCGAGGCGCACCACCCGTCGGTGCCCCGCGGCACCCGGGCCAAGGTGGGCACGGTCGGCACGCTGGAAGAGATCCTCTACGGTCCCGGCCGCGTGGCCGACGGCACGACGAACCTGATCGGGGCCCTGCGCCGGTCGATGGCCACCACGGGTTACTCCGACCTCAAGGAGTTCCAGCGGGTCGAGGTCGTCGTCTCGCCGTACCAGCCCAGCTGACATCGTCACAGAAAGTGCCCACCTCGTCACTCTGAGGCATGCTGTTCCCGACGTGACCTAGTCCGGTCACGTCGGGAAGGATGTCTCGTGCGATCGGTTGGATCTTTTTCGCCAGGGCGAGCCATCCGACCCACCATCCTGCTCCGAAGCAGGGACATGGGACGTCATCTGGCGGTGTGTGGCTCACCGTTCGGCTCGGGACGGCGCGACGGTGACGTGCGGGCCGTCGCCCTGATGCTGCACGGCGGAAGGGTCAACGGCCACGAGCCGGTGACCTGGTATCAGCCCGCGGTGCTACGGGTGAACTGGCTGGCGCAGTCCCTGCACCGGCGGGTGCGCCGGTACGGCGTCCAGGTCTGGAACCTGCGCTTCGAGGTGCGCGGCTGGAACGGCCCGGAGGCTTCACCGCTGGCCGATGTCCGGTGGGCCCTCGATGAAATTGAAGGACGAGTGGGTCGCCCGGTCGTGTTGGTCGGGCATTCCATGGGGGCACGAACGGCGCTACGCGCCGCGGGCACCCCGGCGGTGCGGGGCGCGGTGGCGCTGGCCCCGTGGGTTCCGCGGGACGAGCCGGTCGCCCAGCTCGCGGACCGCTCGGTGGTGCTGGTGCACGGCACGGCCGATCGGGTGACAGACCCGGCACTGACCTCCCGGTACGCCCAGCGGATCCGGCCGGTGGCCAGATCGGTCGAGCACCACGAGATACCCGGCGCCGGGCACGCGATGCTGCAGTCCGTGCGGCGGTGGGATTCACTGACCGCTGCGGGCGTCCTGGACATTCTGGGGCTGCACGAGGTGGCGCGATGAGGCGCCGGGTCGCCGTCATCGGCAGCGGCATCTCGGGACTGACGGCCGCCTACGTGCTGCGCACCTCGTCCGAGGTGACCCTGTACGAGGCCGCCCCCCGGCTCGGCGGCCACGCCGACACGCACTCGGTGATCACTCCCGAGGGCCGGGAACTGGCGGTGGACACCGGTTTCATCGTCCACAACGCCCGCACCTACCCGACGCTCCTGCGGCTGTTCGGTGAGCTGGGCGTCCGCACGCAGGAGACGGACATGAGCATGTCCGTGCGCTGTGACGGGTGTGGGCTGGAGTACTCCGGAGGGCAGGGTGCCGGCGGTCTGGTCGCCCGCTCGTCCAACCTGCTCAACCCGCGCTTCGACCGGATGCTGCTGGAGATCCTGCGATTCCACCGGGCGGCCCGGGCATTGCTGTCCTCGCCCGGTGGCGACGACCTGACCATGGCCGAATTCCTTCGGAAGGGAAGGTATTCGGCCTACGTCACGGATCATTTCGTGGTGCCGCTGATTGCCGCGGTCTGGTCGTGCGCGGCCGACACCGCGTTGCTGTACCCGGCGCGGTACCTGTTCGCCTTCCTCGACAACCACGGCATGCTCAGTGTCGGAGGGTCACCCAAATGGCGAACGGTGGTGGGAGGTTCGGCCCGCTACGTGGAGCTCGCGGTGAAGGAGCTCGCGGAGGTGCGGCTCTCCAGCCCGGTGCGGTCGGTGCTGCGGCACCCGGGCGGCGGGGTCTCGATCGTGGACGATGCGGGAGGGGCCGAATCCTACGACGCCGTGGTGGTGGCCACGCACCCGGACCAGGCGCTGCGACTGCTGGCCGATCCGACCGACGCCGAGAAGGTCGCCCTGGGGGCCTTCCGGTACAGCGTCAATCCTGCTGTGCTGCATACCGACTCGTCGGTTCTCCCCAGTGCGCAACGGGCTGCCGCGTCGTGGAACTACCGGATGCCGACCTGTTCGGGCGGCGCCGACGCGGTGCGGGTGAGCTACGACATGAGCCGGCTGATGCGGCTCGATTCCAGCACCCGCTACCTGGTGTCGCTGAACGCGCCGGACGTGGACGCCGCCTGCGTGATCGAGACGATGGCCTACGCCCATCCGCAGTTCACGCCGCAGTCGGTGGCCGCCCAGAAGCTTCTGCCCGCGCTGAACGACGGCACGACCGCCTTCGCCGGGGCTTATCACGGCTGGGGTTTCCACGAGGACGGTGCCCGGTCCGGGCTCGCGGCGGCCCTGTCGCTGGGAGGGTCGTGGTGAGGAAGAAGCTGGCCGGGGCCAACGCCGTGGTCGGGCTCGCCCAGTCGGCGATCTACCGCTGCTCCATCGAGCACACCCGCACCACCCCGCTGCGCAACCAGTTCCGCTACCGGAGTTACCTGTGGTCGGTCGACCTGGACGACCTGCCCCGTGTGCCGTCGGTGGTGGCGGGTTTCCGGGCCCAGGACCATCTGGGTACCGGGCCTGACCTGCGGGGCAATGTCGACGCGTATCTGGCGGCCGAGGGCATCGACCTCCAGGGCGGCCGGATCCGCATGCTCACGGCGGCTCGGGTGCTGGGCTACGTGTTCAACCCGCTGACTGTCTACTGGTGCCACGACCCGGCCGGTGACCTGGTCTGCGTGGTGGCCGAGGTGCACAACACCTACGGCGGGCGGCACTGCTACCTGGTACGCACCGACGACCGGGGTCGAGGCCGGGTCGAGAAAGACTTCTACGTATCGCCTTTCGAGTCCGCCTCCGGTGCCCACTACACGATGAGCCTGCCCGAACCCGGCGCGGACCTCGACCTCGCCATCACCCTGCACCGTCCCGGTCAGGCACCCTTCGTGACCCGGGTGCACGGCCGGCGTCACGTCGCGACCAGGGCCACGATCACCCGGTTCGCTGTGCGTTTTCCCCTGGCCCCGCTCGCCGTCGCGGCGCGGATCCGTCTCCAGGGGGTCAAGTTGTGGGTGCGCGGTCTGCCCGTCGTTCCCCGTCCCGATCATGTACGTCAGGAGGCCGTTGAATGAGCGTCACGGAACCGAGAGTGGCTGCGACTGCGGCGACTGCGGTGACGGCGGTGATTCCCGATGACGACCTGGCGGTTCGGTGGCCCGACGTCGCGCGGGTGCCGGCCGGTGGGGTCCAGGCCGTCGTGGCCCGGGCGCTGTTCCGCCGGGCGGTGGCCGGTCTTCCTCTTCGCGTGGAGCTGGGTTCTGAAGTCATGGGGTCGGGCGGCCCCGACGACCCGATCATGCGGATCATCCGGCCCGATCACTTCTTCGCCCGGGTCGGGCGTTACGGTTTGATCGGGGTCGGGGAGTCCTACCAGGCCGGGGACTGGGAGGCGGACGCCCTGGTCGAGCTGCTCACCGTGTTCGCCACCCGGATGACCCGTCTGGTGCCGCCGGCGTTGCAGAAGCTGCGCCGGTTTGCCCTGCTCCGGCAGCCGCAGACCGACGAGAACACCCCGGACGGCGCCCGCACGAACATCTCCCGGCACTACGACCTGTCCAACGACCTGTTCGCCACCTTCCTCGACCCCACGCTGACCTACTCGGCGGCGCTCTTCGGCGACGAGGTGGGCAATACCTGGGACGATCTCGAGGCCGCCCAGTTACGCAAGATCGAACGGCTTTTGGACGAATGTCGCGTCGGTGAGGGCAGTCGGGTCCTGGAGATCGGCACCGGATGGGGCCAGCTCGCGATCCAGGCGGCGGCCCGGGGTGCCACGGTGCACTCGATCACCTTGTCCGAGGAGCAGCTCAGCCTGGCCCGGCAGCGGGTGGCCGAGGCCGGTCACGACGACAAGGTCACCATCGAGCTGTGCGACTACCGCGCCGTCGCCGGGCAGTACGACGCGATCGTCAGTGTGGAGATGATCGAGGCGGTCGGGGAGGCCTACTGGCCCACGTACTTCGCCACGATCGACCGTTGCCTGGCCCCGGGTGGCAGCGTCGGGATCCAGGCGATCACGATGCCGCACGACCGGCTCGTGGTGTCCCGTCGGACCTGGACCTGGATCCAGAAGTACGTGTTCCCGGGCGGGCTGCTCCCCTCCGTCGAGGCCTTCCGGCAGGCGGTCGGCGAGACCTCGCTGCGGGTGATCAGCGACCTGTCGTTCGGCCCGGCCTACGCCGAGACGCTGCGCCTGTGGCGCCAGAGGTTCACGGCGGCCTCCGGAGATCTCGATGCCCTCGGCTTCGACGCGGTCTTCCGCCGGATGTGGACCTTCTACCTCGCCTACTCCGAGGCGGGCTTCCGCTCGCGCTACCTCGACGTGCACCAGTTCGTCCTGCGGAGGCCAGTGCGGTTACAGAGTTCCGGAACGGAGACACAGTGACGACAACGAGCCTGGCCGCCGAGGTCACCCCGATCGCCGAGGCGGTGCTCGGGAAGGACCTGCCGATCCGGATCCGCCTGTGGGACGGTACGGAGACCGGACCCGCGGACGCGCCGGTGCTGGTCGTCCGTTCGTCCCGTGCTCTTCGCCGTTTGTTCTGGCATCCGGGCGAACTCGGCCTGGCGCAGGCCTATGTCACCGGTGAGATCGACGTCGAGGGCGATCTGGCGGACGGCTTCCGGCGGGTGTGGGCAGCTCTTCGCACGCAGAAGGTCTCCCGGAATCTCACTCTCGCCCCCCAGGTTCTCGGTCTCGCGGCGAAGGGCATCGGCAGGCCCCTGCCGCCACCCGACTCCCAGGCCCGGCTGCGCGGACGGTTGCACACCCGCCGCCGCGACAAGGACGCCATCGCCCATCACTACGACCTGTCCAACGATTTCTACCAGCTCGTGCTCGATCCTCACATGGCATACTCCTGTGCGTATTTCACCGAGCCCGGGCAGTCGCTGGAGCAAGCTCAGGAGGCCAAGCTCGATCTGGTCTGCCGCAAGCTCGGGCTGAGCGCCGGGCAGCGTCTGCTCGACGTGGGATGTGGCTGGGGCTCGCTCAGTATTCATGCGGCGCAGGCTTATGGTGCTCAGGTCACCGGCATTACGCTCTCGGGGCAGCAGGCAGCGTTCGTGCGCGAACGCGTCCAAAAGCTGGGTCTTGAAGATCGGGTGACGGTGAAACTGCTCGACTACCGCGAGCTGGCCGACGAGCCGTTCGACGCCGTGGCCTCGCTGGAGATGGGCGAGCACGTCGGGCAGGCCAACTACCCGGTCTACGCCGCAACCTTGCACCGGATGGTGGTGCCGGGCGGGCGGGTGCTGGTGCAGCAGATGTCGCGGGGTGCGAACCGTCCCGGTGGCGGTGCGTTCATCGAGGCCTACATCGCGCCGGACATGCACATGCGTCCGGTGGGGGAGACCGTGGCCCTGCTGGAGCGGGCGGGGCTGGAGATGCGGGACGTTCACGGGATGCGCGAGCACTACGTATGGACCGCCCAGGCCTGGTACGAACTGTTCGAGCAGCGCTACGCGGACGTCGTGGCCCTGGTCGGTGAGGAGATGGCCCGGGTGTGGCGGCTCTACCTCGTCGGTGGCGGTCTGGCGTTCGAGGAGGGGCGGATGGGCGTGGACCAGATCCTCGCTGTGCGTCGGGTGCCGGGTGGGATGAGTTCGATGCTAGCTGTGCGTGATTTCTAAGCTGTGCGTGATTTCTGGGTGGGGTGTGATTGTTGGGTGGGGTGTGACTGCTGAGAGAGCGCGATTGCTGGGTGGGTATGACTTCTGACGGGCATGACTTCTGACGGGCATGACTTTTGAGTGTTGAGGACTTCTGATGTCGCAGTCGTTCGCTGATCTGCTGTCGGATCTGTGGCCCGTGGCGGCCGTGAGTTTGGTGTCGGCTGTCCTGCTTCAGGTGGGCACGTTCTTCTATGCGCTGCGGGTGGGGCGATTCAGCGTCGTCGATGTCACCTGGGGGCTGAGTTTCGGTCTGATCGCTGTCGTCGGGTGGCTGGTTTCGGCCGGTGGAACGGGCGGTGAGGCGGCCGGTGAAACTGGGGACGCGTGGCGTCGCGGCCTGGTGGTCGTGCTCACACTGCTCTGGGGTGGCCGTCTGGCCTGGCACATCGGCGGACGTCAGCGCGGGGAGACCAAGGATGACCCGCGTTACACCGAGCTGATGTCGAGGGCTTCCGGTAATCCGAAACTGGCTGCGCTGCGTCAGGTTTTCCTGCTCCAGGCGGTAGTTGCCTGGTTCATCGCGCTGCCCCTCCAGTTCGCCATGGTGGACGCCGGCCAGCCCGGCGTCTTGCTGTGGCTCGGTGTGCTGCTGTGGGGCGTGGGCTTCTTCTTCGAGGCAGTAGGTGACCGGCAGCTCGCGGTCTTCAAGGCCGACCCGTCCAATCGGGGCAAGGTCATGGACCGTGGTCTGTGGAGGTACACACGGCACCCCAACTACTTCGGTGACGCCTGCGTCTGGTGGGGCTTGTTCCTGGTCGCCGCCGATGCTGGCTGGTCGTGGCTGACCCTGCTGTCCCCGCTGCTGATGACCTGGTTCCTGGCGGCCAAGACGGGCAAGCCGCTGATGGAGAAACAACTCTCGAAGAGCCGTCCAGGCTATGCCGAATATGTTGAACGAACGAGCGGTTTCATCCCCCTTCCACCACGGGGTGGGCGCTGAGTCTTCTTCAGAGTCAGCGCCAGTGGTTCCGCTCGATGTCCGGCGGGTGCGGGTGCGAGGGCTGTGGCTGTGGCTGAGCGTGACTGTCTCCGATCTCGCTTCTGCGTTCATGGAAGTTCACGGGCGTTCACGGGCAGAATGCTTCCTTTCGGTCAGAAGGGCGGCTCTCCGAAATTGATGTCGGACTGCCGGGGAACCGGTGGGTTGCGCGGCGCGAGACTCTGCAGATCTTTCTGCCACTCCCCGAGCCGAAATTGATGACGCACCTTCTGGTCCGCTGAATCCTCCGGCTCGGTGGGCTCGGTGGGCTCGGTGGGCTCGGTGGGCTCGGTGGGCTCGGTGGGCTCGGTGGGCTCGGTGGGCTCGGTGGGCTCGGTGGGCTCGGTGGGCTCGGTAGTTCCGCGATTCCCGTAGTTCCCATGGGTACCGGGAAGGGGCGGAGGCAGTTGTACTCGGTGCTGGCCCAGACGGCTCCGCCATTCGATGCTGCCGGTCGGATAAGGCTCGTCGGGGCGGGTGAGGCGCATCGTCCATCCGCCATGTGTCTTGAGGCGATGATGAAAACGGCATAGAGGAACCAAGTTACAAGGACATGACTTCCCTCCTTGGTTGAACGGGATCGCATGGTCGATATCGCACTGTTTCGCCGGCCGGGAGCAACTGGGATGTACGCACTGCTGGAAACGCCCCATCACCTGGTCAAGGACGGACTGACGGGGCTTGTACCGGGGCGAGGGTTCGGTGCAGTTGGCCTGGTCTCCAGGTCCGTGATGCTGCTCATGGGACTTACGCTGCTGGTCGCCGAGCCCATAGTGCTGGTCGTCGGACCTGTCGCGCTGGTCGTGGGTTTCGCCAGGCTGGACAGGCGGTTCGTTGCGCTTGTCGTGTGGGCCACGGCGCTGTTTGTGCGGTTCAGGGGCCGGGTCGTGCGGTCCGTAGTCCTGGTGTGCATGGGTGTTGGTGGGAGCGCTGTCGGCGGGCGCGGGGTTGTGGTTGGGACCATTGTCGTTAGGAGTGGGGTTGCGATGACCAGACTTGTCGCCCCGGTCGCCCCGGTCGCCCCGGTCGCCCCGGTCGCCCCGGTCGCCCCGGTCGTAGCCGTTGTCGTGGAACCGCGGGCTCGGGTTGTCAGGCCCCGTGGCCTGACTGGGGGACGGGTCCCCTGATTCGCGGCCCTGGCCGGTCGGACGGTTGGTCCGACCGGAAGCATCTTGCATCCGTCCATCGACACGGATCACCATGACGTTCCCTGCCTGCCGGGCTATCTCGCGGGCGAGGTCGGCCGGTACCGCACCCATGCCCTGGAGCTCGCCGGGCAGGTCGTCGATACCTCGCAAGGTGTCCATGGTGATCGTGACGACCAGCTGAGGTTTGCGTCCCTGCTGTCGGGGCAGGGCAGGGGGCAGCCACCAGCCCAGAATGGATTCCGGAGTCTGGTCCGCAGGACCTGGCCGGCCTTGAGGCGAAGCGTCTGGTGGTGAGTCCGAGCTTTCAGAGTGCGGTGCACCAGGCTCATCGGAGCGCGGTGATGCGGGCCTGGCGGGCTGCATCGGAATCGGCTGGTCGGATCGAGATGTTCCTGCTCGGTCGGGCTGTCGCGAGGTCGATGCATGAGGTTGCGATGGGGCAGACCCGTCGGATGTCTGTGTAGCTGCGCCGTTGCGCTGCTGTGGGGCCGGTGAGCCGGGGCGTGGTGAGGCGGGCCTGCCCGGACGGGGCGAAGCCGAGGCGTTTGCTCGGCGCGGTGCCGGAACACCGCTTGGAGGGGAGGCCGGGGCGTCGGGGTGTCCGGGCGGTACCACTCGTCCGCCGAAGGAGCCGACAGGTTCTTGGGGCACGGGAACGAACGGCAATGGGCTGTGGTCGTGAATGGACCGGAAGATGGCCACGAAGGCATCGGCTCGGCGTTCCTGATGGCTGCGTGGGTCTGGGTTGCCGGCCCGGCGAGACTGATCGCGACACGCATCGGCCAGGCCGTCGAGCAGGGCGTGGATCATCATGGTCTGGTCGGCCGTCAGCTTCGCGTAGAGGCCTCCCATTCCGTCAGTAAGTGGAAAAGCTCTGATGCAGCGGTCTTTTCTCTCCTTCTGATGGCGTGTTCGGGCGGCCGAGGGATCGACCTTCTGGATCTCTCGCTGGGCCGCGGCGAGGGCCTGGCCGTGCGACATCCCGGGCAGCAACTGGACCAGGGCGGCCTGCACTGCTTCCCACTCGTAAGTGCCGGGCTGCAAAGAGTTACGCATTCGGGTATGCACGGCAACGACCGTGCGCCAGTCCAGATCCCCGGCATCGACCAGTGCCACCAGCAGAGGGAGTTCGGGGCAGACCAGTACGGATTCTCCCACCCGATCGTTCGCCTGATGTCGGGTAAGCCCCAGCGCCATGCCGATCTCGGCGCCGATCGACTCGATGCCGTCAACGGTTTCGTACGAGCTCTGGGTGGGAAGTGATTGAGCGGCCAAGCTGGCCGCCTTGTACAGACATTGGGACTGGATGGCATCCAGGTGTCGCTTCAGGCGCTCGGCCCCCACCGCCGCACCGAGGTATTGACTCTCTGATGCTTCTGCGCGGTAGGAACTTTCGACGGCCTGAAAGAGATCGGACATGCTCAAGGAGGGTAGAGCGACGTCGGGCCAGGCGGACAACTGATTCTCCATCGTGACCGAACCCCCGTACCGTCGTTCGAACTCCTGTTCGAATATTAGCCCATTTTTCGGACTTCTGGGACCTCGGGTCAGCGCCCCGTGAGGAGATGAATGATTGAAATGCTGCTTTCTGCAAAGAGAATGGTTGTGCTGTGCCCAGTGGGGCGGAACGGCCCTGGAGGGATGGACATGGCCGACTCTTGGGAACAGCGGCCTGTGGAAAGTGCTCTTTATCCACAGGCGCCAGGTCGGCGTCCGGGGCAATGGGTTGTCGACCTAGGGTGTCGGTATGGGTAGCAGAGACCGCCGACGAGATGACTCCGCTGAGCGGGCTGTCTTCAGGGCGCTAGCGGGCATGAGAGATGCCGATCTCCCGCACGAGCAGATGCTCGAGATCCTGCTTCAGGCGGCGATGTCGACGGTCGGAGTGGGTAACCGGGGTGCGTTCGAGGCGCTCTCCACGGCGCTCGCCGAGAGGCCGGACCTGGGTGGCTGGCGGGCTTTCGTGGCGCGCGACCTGATGATCCGGTTGCCGTTCGCGATCGGGCAGACCTGGTCGAGGGGTTGGGAGCCGGCCGATGTCGTGCGATATGTCGGGAGGCGTCTGGGGCCCGGGCGGGCTGCGCTGGCGGCCGAGGCGGTAAGTGAACAACTAACTGGCTACGCGAGGGTGACGGTCGATCCTCGCTGGCACGAGCAGGTGGCCGAGTTCGAGGTCGCGCCCTGGTGGCCGACGGGGAGCGCCGCTGCGCAGGCACACCTCGAGCGGGACGGCTGGGTGGCCTTCGCGCCGGAGTTACTTGAACTGGTCGGGTTTCTTCTCATGTTGCCCGGACTGGAGAGAGTCGGGCCGCCACCGGGGGATTATCGGCCCCTCGCCGGAGATCGGCCCACTCCACCCAAACAGGTGGACGAACGAGTGCTGAGTCGTATCCGGGCGTTGCTGGCGAAGGCGGAGGCGACCACGTCCGAGGCGGAGGCGGAGGCCTTCACCGCCGGGGCACAAGAGCGGATGGCCCGTCACAGCATCGACATGGCCATGGTTCAGGCGGGAGGTGGCAATGATCAGGTGCGGGGGGGACGGCCGGCTACTCGGCGCATCTGGATCGATCCGCCTTACGAGCAGTCGAAAACCGTTCTGCTGAATTCGGTTGCGCAGGCGAACCGGTGTCGGTCGGTATGGACGAAGAACATCGGTTTCTGCACGGTGATCGGGTTCGACGCCGATCTGGAGGCGGTCGAGGCGCTGTTCACGTCGTTGCTCGTGCAGGCAACGATGGCGATGACTCGCGCGGGCCGCATCGAGGAGGCCGGGGGCAGGGCGCGGAGCAAGACCTTCCGGCAGTCGTTCCTGGCGGCTTACGCCTTCCGGATCGGCGAGCGCCTGACCGAGATCACGCAGGAGCAGACCGAGGCCGCGCGGGCCGAACTCGGCGACGACCGGCTGCTGCCCGTGCTGGCCAGTCGTCAGCAGGATGTGGAGGATCGTTTCGAGGAGTTGTTCCCCAGTGTCACGAGGGGGCGCAGCATCCGGGTCGGTGATCGGATGGGCTGGGCCAGCGGCCGAGGGGCTGCGGACCAGGCCACGTTCGGTACGTCGTCGGCGGTGACTCAATGACTCGGCGATGGCCGGTTGTCTCGTGAGGTTCGCGTCCCGCCGCCGTGGTGGATGGTGCGGCTTGTGGTCGTGGCCCAGGTGTAGGCGGCTGTAGCCAGGCATCATCCGATCGTCGCACGGCCGGGGTGCCCCGGTGTCCGTCGGCGGAGTGACGACGGCGAGTGTTGCGGTGAAAGGTATTTTGGTATGGAGACTTTCGCTGCGAATCCTTCGTCCGCTGCTTCGTCACGGTCGTGGCGTCGGTGGCCGGTCGTGCTCGGGGCGGTGGTCGGAACGGTTCTGGTCATCCTGGGTAGTCGTTTCTTCAATGGCAATCTGGCGGTGTTCGAGCAGGTGGTGCAGGAGTCTTGCGAGAACGGTTTCTGTGCGCAGCGGATCCATTCTCCGGAGCTTCTCCTGGCGCCCGGTTATGACGTGGTGGCGGTGTGGCAGGAGAGCAATCCCGGACGGAGGTACTTCTCCAAGGATCCGTTCGACGAATACTCGAAGGTGTCGATCATCTGGAAGGACGGTGGTGTCAACCTGTCTGACGGCGGGGCGGCGACGTTGAGCTGGTCGGCAGGGTCTCTCGCCCGACTGAATGACTAGCCCTCCTGCCAAGACCTCCACAGAGCAGCGTACGAGCCGCCGTGCTGAAGCAACTCGTCGTGGGTTCCTAGCTCGGTGATCTGGCCGCCCTCGACCACGGCGACACGGTCGGCGTCGTGGGCGGTGTGTAGGCGGTGGGCGACCGCCACCACCGTGCGTCCTGCGAGTACGGCCGACAGCGAGCGTTCCAGGTGACGGGCGGCGCGGGGATCGAGCAGCGACGTGGCCTCGTCCAGCACCAGGGTGTGGGGGTCGGACAGCACCAGCCGGGCCAGCGCCACCTGCTGGGCCTGGCTCGGGGTGAGACTGTGGCCGCCCGACCCGACGGCTGTCGAAAGTCCTTCCGGCAGATTCAGAACCCAGGGCAGGGCGTCGACGGCGTCGAGGGCGCGCATGAGTTCCGTGTCCGGGGAGTCCGCCCGGGCCAGGCGCAGGTTGTCCGCCAGCGTTCCGACGAAGACGTGTTGTTCCTGCGTCACCAGCGCCACCTGTTGCCGCAGATCGGGGAGTGGCAGAGCTACCAGGCTGATGCCAGGGCCAGGGCCAGGGCCAGGGCCAGGGCCAGGGCCAGGGCTAGGGCCAGAGTCAGGGCTAGGGCCAGAGTCAGGGCCGCGGCCGGGGCTCTTGCTTGAAGCGCTGGCACCGGCACTGGCACCGGCACTGGCACCGGCACTGGCACCCGCGCTGGCACCGGCGCCCGCACTGGCACCCGCGCTGGCACCGGCGCCCGCACTCGAAACGGCGCCAGAACTCACGCCCACACCAGAACTCACACCCACACCAGTAACCACACCCACACCAGTACCCACACCAGCCAACACCGTCACCGCCCCAGTCCTCGGTGGATGGATCCCTGCCAGAAGCCTTCCCAACGTGGACTTCCCAGCCCCGCTCGGCCCGACCACAGCCAGCCTTTCGCCGGGCCGCAGAGTCAGGGAGACACCGTGCAGCACGTCCAGGTCACCGCGGTACGCGTAGCGCACGTCGCGGGCCTGGATGGCGCGGGAGCCGTCCGGGAGATCGCCGGCGGAGGCCGAGGCGGTGCGGTCGTCCGGTATCCGCCCGATGCCGATGATGCGGGCCAGGGAGGCGCCGCCGATCTGGAGTTCGTCCGTCCATTCCAGGATCAGGTCGAGCGGGCCCATCAGCTGGGACACGTACAGCGCCACGGTGGTGACCTCGCCGGCCGAGGCCCGGCCGGTGAGGGTGAGCCAGCCACCCCAGGCGAGCACGGCGGCGGTCGGGATGATGTAGCCGAACTCGACCAGCGGCGACCACACGGTGCGCAGGAACAGGGTGTACCTCTCCGCGCGGTAGACCTCGCGCAGGTCGTCGTCCACCCGCTGCCGGCGTCGCCCACCGAGTCGCAGGGCGGCGACGGTGCGGGCCCCGTCGAGGGTTTCGCTCACCGTGCCGTCCAGACGGGCGTAGGCGGCCATCTCGGCCAGGTAGGCGTCCCGGGCGCGGCGCAGGTACCAGCGCGTCGTCGGGACGATGAAGAACGCCCCGGTCAGCGCGGCCAGCCCGACCAGGGGCGAGGTGACGAGGATCGCGGCCACGGTGACGGCCAGGGAGATGGCGCCGACCACCACGTTCGGCACGGCGTACCGCACGCTGTGGCTGACGGCCTCGACGTCGTTGGTGGTGCGCGAGATCAGGTCACCGCTGCCGGCCCGCTCGACCACGGACAACGGCAGCCGGGTGACCTCGCGCAGGAAGTCCTCCCGCATCTCGGCGAACACCCGCTCGCCGAGCACCAGCGAGCTGCGGTTGGCGTACCAGGCCAGGCCGGCCTGGACGAGGACGGCGACGGCCAGCAGCGCCACCGCGTGATCCACGGACGAGCCGGTGGCGGAGCCGTCGGTGAAGTCCTGCACCAGACGGCCGAGCAGGGCGGGGCCGGCCAGCGCGACGACGGCCGCAGCCCCGTGCGCGGTGACCGAGGAGGCGAAGGCCCGGCGGTGCCGGTGCAGCAGCCGGGTGGTCTCCTGACGCACCCGTTCCCGCGGGGCGATCGGCAGCAGGGCGCTCATCGTCGGGTCTCCTCAGCCACGGTCTCACTACGCACTACCACTTCTCGATACCGGGGGGACGACGACAGAAGGGACCGGTGCGTGCCCGAGGCACCCACGCGTCCTTCATCGAGAAAGACCACCCGATCGCACCGATCGAGCACCAGCGGACTGGACGACACGACCAAAGTTGTTTTCCCCGAACGGGAAGCGTGCAACCGGTCGGCGATCCGGGCCTCGGTGTGCGCGTCGACCGCCGAGGTCGGCTCGACCAGCACCAGTACCTCGACGTCGGGGTGGGTGGCCAGTAACAGGGCGCGGGCCAGGGCGAGGCGCTGCCGTTGGCCGCCCGAGAAGTCGCGCCCACGCTCGGCGACCGGCGCGTCCAGACCCTCGGGCAGTCCCGTCAGCACGTCGAAGGCATCGGCCGTGTGCACCGCCCCGAGCACCTCCTCGTCGGTGTGCCGGCCCAGCGGGTCGATCTGCTCGCGCAGGGTGCCGGTGAACAGCCGGGGATCGGCCTCGCTCAGCACCACCCGCCGGCGGACCAGGTCGGCGGGCAGATGCTCGAGCGGCAGGTCACCCAGCCGGGCGCCGGGGGCGAGCGCCGCGAGCCGGTCGGCGATCTCGATCCCGGTCTCCGGCCGGGCACTGACCAGCGCGGTCAGGGATCCCACCGGCACGGTCAATCCGGAGGGAGGGTCATGGAGGACGCCGTTGGGCTCCGGTAGATCGGTGGTCGCCGAGGTGGGGACGGATCGGCCCAGCACCCCGATCAGCCGCTCCGCCGCCACCCGGGCTCGCACCCACCGGGACAGCACCTCGGTCGACGTCTGGAGCGGTAGCTGGAGGAACGCGGTGACGGCGTAGACCGTGACCAGGTCGCCCACGCTGAGGCGGCCCTCCACCACCCCGTGCCCGGCCAGCCAGGTCAGCCCGGCCAGGAAGGCACCGGGCAGCAGGACGTGCGCGGCGTCGAGCAGGGCCTGGAGCCCGGCCACCCGGACCCCGGCGCGCCGCACCTCCTGACTGTGCTCGGCGTAGCGGGCCGTGAACTGGTCCTCCCCGCCGATACCTCGCAGCACCCGCAGCCCGGCCACGGTGTCGGCGCCCAGCGAGGTGAGGTCACCCTCGCGGGCGCGGTGGCGGGACTGCCGGCTCTGCAGCGGCTGGATCAGCACAATCAGCCCGGCGGCCAGCAGGGGCATGCCGATCACCACGAACAGCCCGATGGCCAGGTCGATCCGGAGCAGGTAGACGGCCACGGCGCCGAAGGCGACGACGGTGCCGGTGCCCCGCGCGGCGATGTCCATCAGGTCGGCGAAACGCGGCCCGTCGGTGCTCACGGCCTGCACCACCTCACCGGTGGTGACCTTTCCGGAGACCGCCAGACCGTGGTCGGCCACGTGGTGCCCGACCAGGTGCTGACTGCGCAGCGCGCCCAGCAGCCAGTTCGACACCGCGAACCGGTGGCGCATCATGCCCGAGAAGGCCGAGGCGAACGCCAGCCCGACCAGCACCAGACAGCCGGTGACCAGGGCGGAGGAATCGCGTGCGACCAGCCCGGCGTCGATGGTGTTGCCGACCACCAGCGGGATCGCGGCCTGGCTCCCCATCCAGAGCACGCCCAGCAGGGCACCCCCGGCCAGGGTGCGCCGCTGGAGCCGGGCCATCGAGAGGATGTAGGCGGTGGGTGAGGTGATGGACGGCCGGGGCGGTACCGGATCGGGGAGCGTGATCACCTCTCCGACGGTACGGAGGGACCAGGGTCGTCCGCACCCCAGTTTCCTGGCCCCCACGTGCAGCGCGTTACCTTTACCGGGTGCTTCGTACCGCGCTGAAGCCGCGATGGCTGGCGCTCCTGGTGGTCATGCTGCTCGCTGCCACCTTGATGGCCAAGCTCGGCGAGTGGCAGCTCGATCGCGCCCGCGAGCACGGCGAGTCGGCCCAGCAGGCCGAGCTGGCGCAGAAGTCGTCGAAGACCGTGCCGCTGGAGAGCGTGCTGAAGCCCAGCCAGACCTTCCAGCGCGACGCGGTCAACGCGAAGGTCACGGTGTCGGGGCACTGGAGCGGTGAGAACCAGCTGCTGTCACCCGATCGCGAGCAGGACGGCAAGACCGGCCTGTGGGTGGTGACGCCGCTGATCACCGGCGACGGCACCACGGTCCCGGTGGTGCGGGGCTGGGTGGCCGGCCCGGACGACGCGGCCGCCGCCGCACCCGACAGCGACACCGAGGTCACGGTCGTCGGCCTGCTGCAGCCCAGCGAGCCGCCGTCGGTGCGGAAGCCGGGGGAGACGTCCGGGCTGCCGGAGGGGCAGATCGACCGGGTCGCCGCGGCCCAGCTCGCCGCGCTCTGGCCGCAGCCGATGATCACCGGGTTCGTCGTGCTCGACAGCCAGACCCCGGCCGCGGCCACCCCGATCACCCCCGTGCCCCCGCCCACCTCGGACGGTGAACTGGACTGGGGCAACGTGTCCTACGCGATCCAGTGGTGGGCCTTCGCCGTGATCGCCCTGCTGTTCTGGTTCCGCCTGGTGCGCGACGACCACCGTGGTCTGCTGCCCAGCAACGACGACGAAGACGACGACGAACCCCTAGACGAAGGAACCCCCTCATGGCCGGCCCGAACCGTGGACAGTCCCTGAAGAACGCCCTGCTCAGGTACCGGGTGCTGGCCTACGCCACCGGTGTCTTCCTGCTGCTCCTGACGCTGCACATCGTCATGCAGGGCTTCCAGATGCGGAACACCGATCTGTCCTGGTTCTCGAACGAGGGCATGAGCGCGGTGATCCCGGGTAGCGGCCACCTGATCCCGATGATCCACGGCTGGCTCTACCTGATCTACGTGATCGTGGCCGTGGACCTGTGGATGCGTACCCGCCTGCCCCTCGGCAGCACGATCCTGGTGGTTCTGGCCGGGACCGTCCCGGTGATGTCGTTCGTCGCCGAGCGCTGGGTGACCGGCCGGGTGCAGCCCATGGTCGGTGCCGTGGTGGAGAGGAAGCCCCGGCCCGACGCCGTTCAGAAGCAGTCCTGAACCGGCCCTATCCTTGACCGGGTGAGTCAACCCGAGTCCGTTCCCGCGACCGACCACCGGCCTGTCCTGGTCGTCGACTTCGGCGCGCAGTACGCCCAGCTGATCGCGCGCCGTGTGCGCGAGGCCAACGTGTACTCCGAGATCGTGCCCTCCTCGATGCCGATCGCCGAGATGCTGAAGAAGGACCCGGCGGCCATCGTGCTGTCCGGCGGTCCGAGCAGCGTCTACGAAGAGGGCGCCCCGCAGGTCGACCCGTCCCTGTTCGAGGCCGGGGTGCCCGTGCTGGGCATCTGCTACGGCTTCCAGGCGATGGCCCTGGCGCTCGGCGGCGAGGTGGCCCACACGGGCCTGCGCGAGTACGGCGGCACGAAGGTCAGCACCACCGAGGAATCCACGCTGCTGCACGGCACCCCCGCCGACCAGTCGGTGTGGATGAGCCACGGCGACGCCGTGCACACCGCGCCCCCCGGCTTCGACGTTCTCGCCGAGTCGTCGGGCGCCCCGGTGGCCGCCTTCGAGAACAAGGAGAAGGCCTTCTACGGCGTGCAGTGGCACCCGGAGGTCAAGCACTCCACGTTCGGCCAGACGGTGCTCACCAACTTCCTTTACACCGGTGCCGGTCTGCCCGGTGACTGGACCACGGGCAACGTCATCGACGAGCAGGTCGCGCGCATCAGGGCGCAGATCGGTGACGGCAAGGTGATCTGCGCGCTCTCGGGCGGCGTGGACTCGGCCGTCGCCGCCGCGCTCGTGCAGCGGGCCGTCGGTGACCAGCTGACCTGTGTGTTCGTCGACCACGGCCTGCTGCGTTCGGGCGAGGCCGAGCAGGTCGAGCAGGACTTCGTCGCCGCCACCGGCGTGAAGCTCAAGGTCGTGGACGCGGTCGAGCGGTTCCAGACCGCGCTCACCGGGGTCAGCGACCCGGAGGAGAAGCGCAAGATCATCGGCCGGGAGTTCATCCGGGTCTTCGAAGACGCCGCCCGTGAGGTGGTGGAAGAGGCCCACGAGAGCGACGGCGAAGACGTCAAGTTCCTCGTCCAGGGCACGCTCTACCCCGACGTGGTGGAGTCGGGCGGCGGTACCGGCACGGCCAACATCAAGAGTCACCACAACGTCGGCGGTCTGCCCGACGACCTGCAGTTCGCCCTGGTCGAGCCGCTGCGCACGTTGTTCAAGGACGAGGTCCGCGCCGTCGGTGCCCAGCTCGGCCTGCCCGAAGAGATCGTGCAGCGCCAGCCCTTCCCGGGCCCGGGCCTGGCGATCCGTATCGTCGGTGAGGTCACCAGGGAGCGTCTCGACACGCTGCGCCAGGCCGACGCCATCGTGCGCTCCGAGCTCACCGCGGCCGGTCTCGACCGCGAGATCTGGCAGTGTCCGGTGGTTCTGCTGGCCGACGTGCGCTCGGTCGGCGTGCAGGGCGACGGTCGCACCTACGGGCACCCGATCGTGCTGCGGCCGGTGTCCAGCGAAGACGCGATGACCGCCGACTGGACCCGCGTGCCCCACGAACTGCTGGCGCGGATCTCGACGCGGATCACCAACGAGGTGGACGGTGTCAACCGGGTGGTGCTCGACGTGACGAGCAAGCCCCCGGGCACCATCGAGTGGGAGTAGAACTTCATTGAGGACGTCGGTGAGCCTCCCTCGGGAGGCTCACCGACGTCCTCAATTCAGTTTTGGAAAGAACGGGTCAGGCCACCCAGCGGCAACGAGGTGAACGGGCCACCGACGCGCTCGGGCGCGGGCGGCGGCTGCTCGCCGGTACGGGAGCGGCGGCTGGTCTCCGGGGGAATCTCCTCGGCGAACGCCTCGGAGTCGTCCTGCGGCTGGTAACCCATCGCCCGCGCGGTGGAAAGGTCCCACCAGCCGCGCGTGTTCGCCGAGACGCCGTAGGCGATCACGTGACCGCGCACCGGGCCGCGCAGGCTCGCGTCCATCAGCCGGGCCGCGTCGCCGGGGCTCAGCCAGGTGGACAGCTCGCGGCGGTTGGCCGGCTTGTCCTTGCAGGCGCCGATGCGCAGCGACACCACCTCCAGCCCGAACCGGTCGGAGTAGAGCTGGCCGAGCGCCTCCAGCGCGACCTTGGCCACGCCGTAGAAGGTGTCGGGACGGGGCCGGACGTCGACGCCGAGGTCACTGCCGCCGGCGGTGCGCTCCCAGAAACCCACCGCGTGGCAGCTGCTGGCCAGCACCACCCGCTGGATGCCCCGGCGCAGCGCGGCGTCGAGCACGGCCTGCGTGCCCTGCACGTTGGCCTCGAGGATCTGCGGAAGCGGCGCCTCGTGCGGGATACCGGCCAGGTGGATCACCGCGCCGCAGCCCACCGTGGCGGCGTCGAGAGCGGCGCCGTCGAGCACGTCGATGCTGCTGATGTCCGGGTCGCCGTCGGGTTCGCGGTCGAGCGAGTGCAGCTCCCAGCCCAGGGAGGCCAGGCGTGGGCGCACCATCCGGCCGATGGTGCCCGCGGCACCGGTGATCAGCACCGGTGACTGCGAGGAGGCCGCAAGGGTGGTCACCGTCGCGACATTAGTCGTGCCGTCGGAGCTTGGCATCCCCCGATCGCGTGTCCGGACGGCGATGGAGAGTAACCATCGCCATCCCGACCAGCGACGAAAGCCGAGAACAGGGGACGTCGATCAGCCCGCAACTGTCACGCTCAGTTCGCGGGTCCCGGCTCGGATCTGCCGTTCCAGCACCTCGCCGGGCCCGACGTACGCCCCCGGCCAGACCACCGAGTCCGTCACGGTGCCCAGTACCTGGGCGCCCTCACCGATGACGCTCCGGCCGGACGACGCGTGCAGATTGGCCGCCAGGTAGTCGGCCGGGGTGCCGCAGTCGATGGCCACCGTGGTCTCCGGCAGCACGAACAGGTCGAGGCGGCCCTTCTCCATCTCCTGCCGCCACAGCACCTCGTACAGCCCGGTGATCTCCACCTCGAGGTTCTTCACCAGGTCCCACGGCAGCAGGCAGGCCCCGACGTAACAGACGGCCGTCCCGTCGGGCGTGGTGAAGTCGCGCCGGGTGGTGGCGGGGGTGCACAGCAGACGGCAGCGCTCGCCGTCCCAGCCGTCCGCGAAACCCTTCAGGCCGTCGGGCAGGTACTGGTCGGCGTTGGTCACCAGGGCGTGGCGCCCGTCCAGCCAGGGCTTGAGATTGGCCACAGCGCCGGCTGTGCCCAGGGATTCCGGGGCCTCGACCTTCACGTGGGCCCGGTCTGAGACGTGGGCCTGGATCTGCCCGGCGTGGTGGAAGGCGTTCACCGCGAGGTTCGACGGGCCGTCGCCGGTGATGGGTTTCAGCCGGTTGAGCGCATGGTCGAGCAGCGCCACGTTGCCGACGGGGCACAGCGGCTTGGGGCGCAGCTCGGTGAGGGGACGCAGGCGCGTGCCCTCACCGGCGGCCAGGACGATTCCGGCGATGTTGTGGTGACTAGGCACCGAGCCGGCGGCCCTCGTGCGGGGTGGACGCCTGGAAGCGGATCAGCTCGGCGACGGCGGTGCGGGTGGGGTCGTCGGTGGTCTCCGGGTCTGTCAGCTCGTCGAAGCGGATCCAGCCGGACTCCAGGGCCTCGCCGGAGGCCTCGACCGGGAACGGCTCGGCGACGCGCACCCAGAACAGGATGTCGACGCGGCGGGAGCCCGGCTCGACCACGGTGGAGAACGGCAGGCCGACCTCGACCCGCAGCCCGGTCTCCTCCTCGACCTCGCGCACCACCGCGGAGGACGCGTTCTCGCCCCGGTTCAGCAGGCCGCCGGGGAAGGTCCAGCCCCGGCGGTGCCGTTGTTTCAGCATGAGCAGGGTGCCCTCGTGCTCGATCAACGCCAGGGCACCGACCGTGTGGCCCGGGGCGACCCGGCGGATGATCCACAGGCGGAGGAAGCGGGGAAGACGACGGTAGAGACTCAGGGCCATCGCATGAGGACGGCGCACAACCTGACGGCCGGACATCCCCGCAGGATAGGGCAGATGACCGTTCCGGGTGATTCGGGTGGGACGTCTGTCCAACTTCCCGGGCCGGTGGGCGGTAGCGTCATACGGTGCCGTCTGCCGAATCCATGCGTCCCCCACTCCGTCCGGTGCAGCGGACCGCGGCCTACGGCGTGGTCAAAGACGGATCGGGGGCCCTACTGGTGCTGCGTGTCCCCGCCGGTAGCGATCCGGAGGGGCGCTGGTCGCTGCCCGGGGGCGTGGTGCGCCACGGCGAGCACCCACGTGACCGGGTGCGGGCCGGGCTGCTGGAGCAGACCGGTCTGCGGGCCGCCACCATCACCCCGCGCGACGCGGGCGCCGACGTGGTCGAGCTGCCCGAAGAGGGCATCAGCGTGCACACCCTGCGCCTGCTGTTCGACGTCACGCTCCACGGCACCCCGGCCGGGATCCCCGGGCCCGGCCGCCCGGCGGTCGATCAGCGGAGCCGTTCCGGGCAGGGCGACCGGCTGCTGGGGGAAGACCCCGCGGCCCTGGACCCCCCGGACGAACTGCCCGCGCCCGGGGCGCTGGTCGTGACGCCCGACCCGGGTCGCCCGGTCGCGCAGTTCGTCGGGCGGTTCATGGCCCCCGGTGAGCTGGCCAAGATGTCGCTGTCCCGGTTCCTGGCGCCTTTCCTCGACGGGAACTCCTCCGGCGAGGCGTTGCTGCTGACCAATTCGGATCTGCTCGACCCGCCGCTCGACCCGGCCGCTCTCGTGGAACCGGGGCCGAGCCCCGAGGAGGTCCCTGTCTTCGTGCAGCGTCCCGCCGCCTACGCGGTGCTGGTGAACGAGAAGGCCGACGGCGGCCCGCGGATGCTGCTGAGCCGGCTGGCGGGCAGCGAGAGCACCTGGACCCTGCCCGGCGGCGGCATCGATCACGGCGAGCACCCCCGCCCGGCCCTGCGCCGGGAGATCCACGAGGAGGCCGGGCTGCCCTACACCGAGGGCCCTCTGATCGACATCTCCAGTCGGCACTTCGTCGGCCGCGGCCCGCACGGCCGGCTGGAGGACTTCCACGCCCTGCGCCTGATCTACGCCGGCTCGGTGCCGTTCGACCAGGAGCCCCAGGTGATGGAGGTGGACGGTTCCACCGACGAGGCCGCCTGGATCCCGGTCGCCGACCTGGACACCGCCGGCGCCGTGCCCACCGCCCACGACGCGCTGGCCGCCTGGCAGGCGTACCACGACGGCGAGGGCCTGGAAGCCGTGATGGACCGGGCGGCCGACGCCCGGGGCGACGAGATGATTGACAGACCTGGTTCGTGATCACGCAGAAACTCCCCGGGGCGACGCGGTGACCCGCCGGTCCCGGGTGTCCCCGGAACTGGCCGGCCCGGCGGGCCTGGTGCTCGCCGCGGCGGCCGAGATGACCGTCCCGGACGACCTCGACCCCCAGTTGTGGCGGGATCGAGCCGTTCTCCGTGCGGTCGAGAATGCTTGGGAGGCAGAAGATCTCGTCAGTGTCGGGGCTCTGGCCACCGGCTACGACGCGCTGCTGCTCTACGTGCCGGCCGCGGTCGGCGGGGCGCTGACCCTGCATCCCGTCGGTAATGCCGAGCGCCGGCACCGCGGGGCGTTCAGCACCCCCTCGGTGTACGCGGACTCCCTGGCCCGGCGGGCCATCCCGGCGCTACCCGGTGACGGCCGGCTGCCCACGGTGGTCGACCCGGCCTGCGGCGCGGGCAATCTGCTGCGCGCCGCGCTGGGCCGGCTGCTGTCGCTCGGGGTGCCACCGGAAGACGTCATCGGCGCCCTGCACGGCGTGGACGCCGACCCGGTTGCGGTGAGCCTGTGCCGGTCCGCGCTCGCGGCCGATCTCAGCCTGGCCGGGCGGCCGACCGATCCGGCCGAGCTGGAACTCCAGATCCTTTCCGGCGACGGGCTTTCCGGTGGCACCCCGAACCAGGAGGCGGCCGGGGCCGGGCTCACCTGGCACGCGGCGTTCCCGGCGGTGCTCGACGTCGAGGGGGCCGCGCCGGAACCGGTCACCGGGTGGCGGGGCGGCTTCGACGTGGTAGTGGCCAACCCGCCCTGGGAGCGGCTCAAGGTGCACGCCCGCGACTGGGGCGGCTCGATCCCCACCGGTCTGCGCGACCACCGCGCCGGTACCGCGCGCGCCCTGCGCGACGCGGGGCGTCATCCCCTGACCGGTGCCGGTGAGCTCAATGCCTACCTGCCGTTCGTCGAGACCTGCTGGCGGCTGCTCGCGCCGCACGGTCGCGCCGCCCTGCTGGTTCCGGCCGGCATCGCCTCCGACCGTTCGGCTGCGCGACTGCTGGAGGCGCTGTGTGCCGCGGGGGCGCTCGACCGGCTGCACCTGATCGAGCCGCGGGGGCCGATCTTCGCGGGGGTCAGTGGACGGGTCGGGGTGGCTGTGGTGGAGCTGGACGGTGGGCCGTCGGCTGCTCACACCGACGTCAGTGCCGAGGTCGCCGTGGGACTGGCCGGGCCGGACCAGCCGCCGGGGGAGCGGGCCTGGCAACTGCCCGCCCATCTGCTGCGCGTGCTCAACCCGAACAGTGGCACCGCGCCGTTGTTCGCGTCCTCCATCGACGCCACCATCGTCACCCAGGCGCACCGCCGCACCCCGGTGCTGCTGCGCCGGGACCCGGCGGGCGGCACGCCCACCGACGACCCGTGGAAGCTGCGGCTGGTCACGCCCCTGCACATGACGCGCGACGCCCGGCACTTCCGCTCCGGGCCGGGCGAGGGGCTGGTGCCGCTGTGGGAGGCCAAGCACTGCGCCATGCTCGACCCGAACGGTGGCACGGCCACGGCCCCGCGCTACTGGGTGCCCCGGGAGATCGTGCAGGAACGGTACGGCGACCTGTGCGACCGCGGCTGGCTGGCGGGTTACCGCAACGTCTCCACCACGGTCGCGCCGCGCACCCTGTTGCCGGCCCCGCTGCCGGTGGTCGCGGTCGGCAACTCCCTGCCGCTGATCTCGGCCGAGCGGCTGCCGCTGCTGCTGGCCGCGCTCTCCACCCTGCCCGTGGACTACCTGCTGCGGCAGAAGCACGCCGGGGCCAACGTGAACTTCTTCAAGCTGGAACAGGTTCCGGTGCCCCCGCCGGAGGCCTACGACCGGCCGTGCCCCTGGGGCGAGGGAACGATCGCCGACTGGGTGCTGGAGCGGTTCGCCCGGGCCGTGGTGTGGGCGCCGCACCTGTCCGGGCTGGTGACCGAGCTGGAAGAGGCCGGGGTGAAGGTGTCGCAGGATCTGGACCCGGACCGGATCGTCACGGCCCGGGCCGAGCTGGACGCCGCCCACGCCGTGCTGCTCGGTTTCGACCGGGTTGAACTCACGCACCTGATCGGAACTTTCACCGCGCTGCGGCGTCAGGACGAGACCCGGCACGGCGACTTCGCTACGTCGATCCGCGTCCTGGCGGCCTACGACCGGCTGAAGCCTGGGTGAACACCGGCTGCCGCCGGGACCGCTGGTAACCGAACCCATGCGTAGTTCATCGCCGCGTCGACCGGGCGTCACGTTCTGGCGGGACTCCCGTCGGCCGGGGTCGGTTGGCTGATGTCCCGGGGGCGCCGATCGGGCGAAGGTCGCCACGGGCGCCATGGAGGAAAGATGAACCGTCGCACGGTCATCACCGGCCTGGCAGTCACCCCGCTGGCCGTCGCCGATCCGGCGCATGCGTTTCCGGCGCAACGGGTCTCGGCCAGTTCCGGGAAGGGCGCCACACTGGTCATCGGGCATCGCGGGGCCAGCGGCTACCGGCCCGAGCACACCCTGGCCTCCTACGAGCTCGCCGCCCGGATGGGCGCGGACTTCATCGAGCCCGACGTGGTGATCACCCGGGACGGTGTGCTGGTCTGCCGGCACGAGCCGGAGATCGGCGGCACCACCGACGTCGCCTCGCGGCCGGAGTTCGCCGACCGCAAGACTACCAAGAAGCTCGACGGCACCCAGGTGACCGGCTGGTGGGCGGAGGATTTCACGCTCGCCGAGCTGAAGACCCTGTACGCCGCGGAGCGCCTGCCCGCCGTGCGGCAGGAGAACACCATGTACAACGGGCGGCTGCGGGTGCCGACCCTGGACGAGGTGTTCCAGCTGCGGGCCGAGCTTTCCCGCCGCCTGGGTCGTCGGGTCGGCATCTACCCGGAGACCAAGCACCCTACCTATTTCCAGGACCTCGGCCGGCCGCTGGAGAAGCGCCTGCTGGGGCTGGTGCGCAAGCACGGCCTGAACCACGCGGACGCGCCGATCTTCGTGCAGTCGTTCGAGACCACGAACCTCCAGCAGCTGCGCCGGATGGGTCTGCGGGCCCCGGTGGTGCAGTTGCTGAGCGCCACCGGTGCCCCCTACGACCTGGTCGCCGCCGGTGACCCGCGGACCTACGCCGACCTGATCACCCCGAAGGGCCTGGCCGTGATCGCCGGGTACGCGCAGGGGCTCGGGCCGGACAAGAACCTGGTGATCCCGCGCACCGCGGCCGGGGCCCTCGGCAGTCCCACCGCTCTGGTCGACAATGCCCACGCCAAGGGACTTCTCGTGCACCCGTACACGTTCCGGGCGGAGAACACGTTCCTGCCCGCCGACTACCGCAGCAGCGGCGGGGAGAACGACTTCGGCAAGGCGATCGACGAGCAGATCACCTTCCTCGCCACGGGCATCGACGGTCTGTTCACCGACCAGCCCGACGTCGGGGTGTTCGCCCGGAGCGAGCGGGCCGCCGCCTAGCCCTTCGGGGGCTTCTTCAGGGCCGCACCCAGCAGGGTCACGCCCACCGCCAGCATGATCGTGAAGGCCACCGCGGCCGGGTTCAGGGAGAGCCCGGCCAGCTGGCTGATCACGGTGGTGACGCCGATGATCAGCAGGATGGTGCCGATGGCCACGGTCTGGGTGCGGACACCGGGTTCTGGGTAGGTCTGCTCGGACATCAGTTGCTCCCTGTGGTCTGCGGAACCCGGTTGATCTCCATCTGCCCCACGCCCTGCTGAGCGACGACCTTCAGCACCGGTTCGCCCTCGCCGTAGGTGAAGGTGCGCGAGCGGTTGTCCGAGTTGCCCTTCACCTCGTAGCGCGTGCCGTCCGGCTCGTACACCTCACCCGCGCCGAGCCGGGCGTCCACCTGCACCGCCACCCCCGACGGCAGGTTCAGCACCAGGTGCCCGACGCCCAGGTTGGCCTCGACCTCCAGCGGGTCGGAGGTCGTGGCCCCGCTCAGGGCCCCGGCCGAGGTGAGGTTCAGCTCGGCCTCGCCGATGCCCAGGTTGTACTGGTCGTCGGCGGCCTCGCGGGTGTCCGGGGCCCAGGTGGCGGTGCCGACGGCGGCCATGTGCTCGCTGGTCTCGACCCCGGCGTGCTGGGCCGCGGCGCCGACCGCGAGGATCAGGGAGAGCAGGACGCCCAGCCCCGCCAGGCCCGGACTGCGGCGTCCCATCAGGCCGTTCGCCACCACGCCGCCGGCGATCACGGCGATCGCGACGCCCAGGGCGGTGAGCCCGGCCCAGCCCGGCAGGTCGCCGAACGCCTCGGCCATCAGTACCCCGGTCGCGGCGATCAGGGCCAGGCCCAGGGTGAGCTGACGCACCCGGCGCGAGGGCGCGGTGCGGGCCCGGGCCAGCTGCTGCGCCTCGTGGTGCTGCCGGGCGGCCTCTTCGTGGGCGGTGCGCTCTTTCTGGCTGAAATCCGTGGTCATCGCGGCCGGAGGCACTTGATCACGGTTCTGGGGCAGGCGCTTCGCCATCCACCACAGGCCCCCGACGATCAGGGCGGCCAGGATCAGCGTGCCCGGGAAACCCCAGAACCAGTGGCCGTTCCCGCGCCACGGCCCGCCTCCGCCGACGGCGGCGAGGGCCAGGATCACCCCGGCGAAGAAGCCCGGGCTGAACCGTCCGCGCATGGCCTCCTGCACGTGGATGCGGCCGTCCTGCTCCTGTGGCAGCAGCAGCCAGCACACGCCGTACAGGGCCACGCCCAGGCCCCCGATGATCGAGAGCGCGACGAAAGTGCCACGGATCAGGGTCTGGTCGATGTCGAGGCGACGCGACAGGCCGCTGCCGACACCGGCCACCCAGCGGTTCTCGGCCGGCCGGAAAACGCCCTGTTCGCGGATCTTCGCGAAGAATTCGTCACCGGGACGGGCGGGCGGAGTGCTGGGTGGAGCGCTGGGCTCCTGGGTCTCGGGCATGTCGTGGGCCCCCTCGATCGGCACTGGTCTACCGAAGATCCTGCTCGCCCCGAGGGGTCCGGGGGATCGGGGGAGCCCCCCAGAGCACCCTGAACCACCGGGCCGGGACGGCGGGTTCGTCCCTGAGGGAATTGGGGGCCGTGCGTGTGACGATGATCCGGTGAGTACATCCCTGTCAGTTGTCTCCGGGTCGCGGCGCCCGCCGCTGGTGCGCCCGCAGGAGCAGCGGGTGCTCGCCGGGGTCGCCACCGGGGTGGCCGTCCACCTGCGTCTGCCGGTGCGCGCGGTGCGCATCGGGTTCGTCGTGGCCACGCTCATGGGTGGCCCGGGCGCCGTGCTCTACGCCTGGCTCTGGGCGCTCGTGCCCGACTCGGCGTCCGCCGCCGCGGCGCAGGCCGCCCAGCAGGCGGCCACCCGCGCGCCCTATTCGGGCGCGCCCGTTCTCGGTGCCCAGATTGGGGGACGACCGTTCCCGGCGCCCGCACTCGTGGCACCTTCCGATCCGGTGGACCGGATCGACCTACCCGACCCGGCTCCTCCGGAAGCCGAGGTGACCGCCGGAAGCTCCACGACGTCCACCATCGGCCCCTTGAAGGAGACGGTTCTCCAGGCCCGTGCGGCCGCCGTGGCTGCTGCGGTGGAGGAGGTGGAGGAGCAGGTCCGCACCAGCCGGCGCAGCCGGTTACGCGCCGATCTGTTCGCCGGGCTGTGCCTGTTCGCCGCGTGTGCGGTGCTGCTGGCGAGCTGGACCGGGCTGGAGGTGCAGGCGGGATTCACCATGCCGTTGCTGATCGTGGCGTCCGGTGCCGTGATCGCCTACGCCCAGTTCGACGAGGCCGATCGCTCGCGCTGGTTCTCGTCGACCGGTTTCACCACGCGCGCCACCACGTTGCGGCTGATGCTCGGGGTGGTCGTGGTGGTGCTGGGCATCGTGCTGCTGGTGCTGCAGAACGCGGATCCGGTGCTGATCACGCAGACCCTGCTGGCCACGGTCGCGGTGCTGTTCGGGGTGACGGTGGTGTTCGCGCCCTGGGGAGTGCGGTTCTGGCGCACCCTGGACTCCGAGCGTGCGGGCCGGGTGCGCGAGGCCGAGCGCGCCGACATCGCCGCCCACCTGCACGACTCCGTGCTCCAGACGCTCGCGCTGATCCAGCGCCGCAGCGCGGACGCCCCGGAGGTGGCCCGGCTGGCCCGGGCCCAGGAACGGGACCTGCGCGGCTGGCTCTACGGTCGCGGGGACGACGACCCGACGATGATCTCGGCCCGGGTGGCGGCGCTGACGGCCGAGGCCGAGGACGTGCACGGAGCCGTGATCGAGGTGGTCACGGTGGGCGACCGGCCGGTCGACGAGCGGGCGATGTCGCTGCTCTCGGCGCTGCGGGAGGCCGTGGCCAACGCCGCGCGGCACGCGGGCGGGGAGTCGATCCGGGTGTATGTGGAGTGCATGCCCGACGGCATCGAGGCGTTCGTGCGCGACCGGGGCCCGGGGTTCGACCTGGCCGCGGTGCCGGAAGACCGGCTGGGCGTGCGGGAGTCGATCATCGGCAGGATGGAGCGGCACGGGGGCTCGGCCCGCGTGCGCAGTACCGAAGGTGAGGGGACCGAGATCCGGCTGTTGCTGCCGGACAGCGGTTCCGTGGAGGAGGAACAGTGAGCAAGGACGTCGCACGACCCGTGAAGCTGCCGGTCCGGGTGGTGATCGTGGACGATCACCGGGTGTTCCGCAGTGGCGTGCGCGCCGAGCTGGCCACGGCGGTCTCCGAGGGCAAGCTCGACATCGTCGGTGAGGCCGGCGACGTGGAGGAGGCCGTCGCGGTGGTCGCGAAGCACCGGCCCGACGTGGTGCTGCTCGACGTGCACCTGCCCGGCGGCACGGTGCGTCCGGGTGGGCGTGAGGTGCTGCAGCGCTCGGCGTCGCTGACCAACCACGCGGACACGGCTGACGACCCGGTCACCCGGTTCCTGGCGCTGAGCGTGTCGGACGCCGCGGAAGACGTGATCGCGGTGATCCGGGCCGGGGCGCGGGGGTACGTGACCAAGTCGATCTCCGGGCCGGAACTGGTCGCGGCGGTGCTGACCGTGGCCTCTGGCGATGCCGTGTTCTCGCCCCGGCTGGCCGGTTTCGTGCTGGACGCGTTCGGTACCGGCGCCGGTGAGGTGGCCCAGGTGGACGACGAGCTGGACCGGCTCTCGGCCCGCGAGCGCGAGGTGATGCGGCTGATCGCGCGCGGTTACGCCTACAAGGAGGTGGCGAAGGAGCTGTTCATCTCGGTGAAGACGGTGGAGACCCACGTGTCGGCGGTGCTGCGCAAGCTCCAGCTGTCCAGCCGGCACGAGCTGACCCGCTGGGCGGCGGACCGGCGGTTGCTCTAGCCGGAGGGTCCGGCGGTTGCGCTAGCCAGAGGGTCCGGCGGGGGCCTGCGGGTGGTCATGTCTGTCGGTGCGGGCACGTAGGCTGATTTCCGATGAGCACGCTATTCGATCTTCCCGATGCCGAGCCTGAGCCCGAGTCTGAGCCTGAGCCCGTGCCTGAGCCGGCTGCGCCTTCTCCCAAGGACAGGGCCCGGCTGCTGGCTGCCGAACGCTCGGCGAAGCGCTACCCGCTGCCCACGCTGGTCCAGGGTGACGAGGCGCCTGCGCGGGATCTACGAGCCATCGCGCCGAACCTCGACCCGGAGAAGCTGGTCCTCGGGCTGAACGAGCAGCAGCAGGCGGCCGTGCTGCACCGCGACTCACCGTTGCTCATCATGGCGGGAGCGGGCTCGGGCAAGACCCGTGTGCTCACCCACCGCATCGGCTACCTGCTGGCCGCGCGCAACGTGCGGCCCGGGCAGATCCTGGCGATCACGTTCACCAACAAGGCCGCGGCCGAGATGCGTGAGCGGGTGGCCACCATGGTCGGGCCGCGGGCGTCGTCGATCTGGGTGTCCACGTTCCACTCGTCCTGCGTGCGCATCCTGCGGCGGGAGGCCACGAAGGTCGGCCTGAAGTCGAACTTCTCGATCTACGACTCGGCCGACTCGCAGCGCCTGATCGGCCTGGTCGCCCGCGAACTCGATCTCGACCCGAAGAAGTTCCCGCCCCGGGGGCTGGCCGCGCAGATCTCCAACCTCAAGAACGAGCTGATCGACGAGGAGACCAATTCCGGGCGCGTCAGTGAGAGCAACCCGGGCGAGCGGGTACTGGCTGACGTCTACACGGGTTACCAGCGGCGGCTGCGCCAGGCCAACGCGCTCGACTTCGACGACCTGATCATGACCACGGTCAACATCTTCCAGGCCTTCCCCGAGGTCGCGGAGCAGTACCGGCGCCGGTTCCGGCACATCATGGTAGACGAGTACCAAGACACCAACCACGCCCAGTACGTGCTGATCCGCGAGCTGGCGGGCGGTCCGACGGCCAGCCCCAACACCCCCGGCACTGACGGCACGCCACCGATCCCGATGGCCGAGCTGACCGTGGTGGGCGACGCCGACCAGTCGATCTACGCGTTCCGGGGCGCCTCGATCCGCAACATCATCGAGTTCGAGCTCGACTACCCGCAGGCGCAGACGATCATGCTGGAGCAGAACTACCGCTCCACGCAGACCATCCTCTCCGCGGCCAACGCGGTGATCGAGCACAACCCCGACCGCAAGCCGAAGAAGCTCTGGACGGCCGGGGCCACCGGCACGCAGATCACCGGGTACGTGGCCGACGACGAGCACGACGAGGCCGCGTTCGTCGCCGAGGAGGTCGAGAAGCTCCAGAAGCAGGAGTCGGTGCGGCCGGGCGACGTCGCGATCTTCTACCGCACCAACGCCCAGTCCCGGGCCCTCGAGGAAGTACTGGTGCGCGCGGGCCTGCCCTACAAGGTGGTCGGCGGCACCCGGTTCTACGAGCGCCGCGAGATCAAAGACGCGCTGGCCTACCTGCGGGTGCTGGTCAACCCGGCCGACACGGTCAACCTGCGGCGCATCATCAACGTGCCCAAGCGCGGCATCGGTGACCGGGCCGAGGGCGCCCTGGCCGCGCTGGCCGACCGGGAGAACATCTCGTTCGGCGACGCACTGTTCCGGGCCGACGAGGCGCCGGGCATCGCCACCCGCTCGCTGACGGCCGTCAAGCGGTTCTCCGAGCTGGTCGAGCAGTTGCGCACCCTGGTCGAGAGCGGTTCCGACCCGGGCACCGTGCTGGAGGCCGTGCTGGAGCAGACCGGCTACCTGGAAGAGCTGCGGGCCAGCCACGACCCACAAGACGAGTCCCGCGTGGAGAACCTGGCCGAGCTCGTGGCCGTCACCCAGGATTACTCGCGCACCACGCCCGGCGGCACCCTGCAGGACTTCCTCGAGCAGGTGTCGCTGGTGGCCGACGCCGACGAGATCCCCGAAGACGAGGAGACCGAGGGCGACGAGCCCAAGGAGGACGAGGGCGTCATCACCCTGATGACCCTCCACACCGCCAAGGGCCTGGAGTTCCCCGTCGTCTTCCTCACCGGCCTGGAAGACGGCGCGTTCCCGCACCTGCGCTCGCTGCAGGACCCGAAGGAACTGGCCGAGGAGCGCCGTCTGGCCTACGTCGGCCTGACCCGGGCGAAGGAGCGGCTCTACATCACCCGCGCCGCCATCCGGAGTGCCTGGGGCCAGCCCAGTTACAACCCGCCCAGCCGGTTCCTCAACGAGATCCCGGTCGACCTGATCACCTGGCGCCGCAGCGAGTCCACGCAGATGCGCGCGTCGTCCACCCCGGCCGTGGCCCGCCTGGCGCAACGTCCGGGCGCGCGATCGACGGGTAACCGCGCGGCCGTCAACCTGGAGCCGGGTGACCGCGTCACGCACGACACGTTCGGCATGGGCCGGGTGATCGAGGTGGTCGGCGAGGGCGACAAGACCGTGGCCCACATCGATTTCGGTGAGGGCGTCAAGCGGTTGCTGCTGAGGTACGCGCCGGTGGTCAAGCTTTAGCCCTCGTTACAGGTGAGCAGGCCGGCTTTCTGCTTGAGGGTGAGTACCCGGGTGACCGAGGCCTCGACCTTCTTGCTGAAGTTCCGGTTCACGGCAGCCTTTTTCGTGATGGCCACCATCATCGCGCGGGCCTGATCACTGGGCACGGTGAGCACCAGGTCGCCCCCGGCGTTGATGAACCGCACGGCCCGCTGACCGGGGGCGACGTCGGTGACGGCCTTGGCCGCCCCGACGTCGTCGGTCATCACCACGCCCTGGTAGCCCATCTGCTCGCGCAGCAGGCCGGTGATCACCTTCGACGAGAACACGGCCCGGTTGTCCGGGTCGATCCGGCGGTAGGTGGCGGAACTGATCATGACCGCGCCCGCTCCCGCGTCGATGCCGGCCTGGAAGGGGCGCAGGTAGGTGTCGTTCGCGGTGGTGCGGGTGTCGACGACCCCGCTGGAGGTGTCGGTGTTCTTCGTGACCCGCCCCAGCCCGGGGAAGTGCTTCACCGTCGCGATCACCGCGTTCTTCTCGAGCGCGGTGGTGACGGTGGTGACGGCCCGGGAGACCGTGGCGGTGTCGGTGCCGTACTCCCGGCCGAACACCCCGATCGGCGGGTTGCGGCGTTCGGTACCGCTCGGCACGGTGTCGGCGACCGGCGCCAGATCCATCGTGATGCCCGCCCGGGAAAGCTGTTTCGCCCAGATCTCGGTCTTCTGGGACAGTCGCGTGGTGCTCCAGGTGCCCTGCACGCGAGCCTTCGCCAGCGTGCCCCAGCGCCCACCGCGCAGTGACTGCACCGCGCCGCCCTCCTGATCGATGGAGACCAGCGGCGCGATCGTCGCGGAACCGGCCCGGACCGACGGCAGCCGGTTGATCTCCCTCTTCAGGCCGGCCGCGGAACGACTACTGCGCCCGTGCAGGAACGCCGAGCCCAGATGGTTCTTCTTCATCACCGACACCACCGAGTCGGCGTTCGTCAGGGGAGTACCCGCCATGACCAGCTGCCCGGCCCGCCCGGCCGGGCTCAGCGCATCGACGGTGGACTGCACGCATGCCGCAGCCTGCGCGACAGCGGGGTCGACGGTGGGGCTGGGCGACACCGATTCCTGGGGCAGGTCACGGCTGTCCGTCGTACTGGTGGCACCGGGCTGTGTCATCGCATCGCTCCCGGAGGCCGCGGACGATCCCGACGAGCACCCGGCCAGCACGAGGCCCAGGGTGATGGCGCTGGTCAGCCCCACGGCTGGTCGGCCGTGACGGGGCGAGCGTCGATCGGGTCCCGGTCCGCGCGTATCGATCACCTGAGCAGCCTGTCATGTCCCTGGACGTGACGCGCTCCACGGCAACACGTGCGGGTCGGTGAACCTGTCCGGACTAGGCTCGGTCAGACATCCGTCCCCGTCGTTGAGGACCACCCGTGGATCTGTACGAATACCAGGCACGCGACCTGTTCGCGGCCCACGGCGTACCGGTGCTGGACGCCGCCGTGGCCGACACGCCCGAAGAGGCCGCCGAAGCCGCTTCTGCACTCGGTAGTTCCGTCGTTGTCGTGAAGGCCCAGGTCAAGGCCGGAGGCCGGGGTAAGGCGGGCGGCGTCAAGCTCGCCAAGTCCCCGGAAGAGGCCGCCGATCGCGCGAGGGACATTCTCGCGCTGACGATCAAGGACCTGCCCGTGCGCCGGGTCATGGTGACCCAGGGCGCCGACATCGCCGAGGAGTACTACTTCTCGGTGCTGCTCGACCGGGCCAACCGCACCTACCTCGCGATGGCCTCGCGAGAGGGCGGCATGGAGATCGAGGAGCTCGCGGTCGAGCGGCCCGACGCCCTCGCCCGTATCCCCGTCGACGCCATCACCGGCATCGACCAGGCCAAGGCCACCGAGATCGTCGACGCGGCCGGATTCGCGGCCGACGTGAAGCCCCAGCTCATCGAGGTCATCCAGAAGCTCTGGACGGTCTTCAAGGCCGAGGACGCGACCCTGGTCGAGGTCAACCCGCTGATCAAGAGCGGCGACGGCAAGATCATCGCCCTCGACGGCAAGGTCTCGCTCGACGAGAACGCCGGCTTCCGCCACACCGAGCACGAGGCCCTGGCCGACTCGGCCGCCGCCGACCCGCTCGAGGCGAAGGCCAAGGCCAAGAACCTCAACTACGTGAAGCTCGACGGCAACGTCGGCATCATCGGCAACGGCGCTGGTCTCGTGATGAGCACCCTCGACGTCGTCGCCTACGCGGGCGAGGATTTCGGCGGCAGCAAGCCGGCCAACTTCCTCGACATCGGTGGTGGCGCCAGCGCCGAGGTGATGGCCAACGGCCTGGAGATCATCCTCTCCGACCCGCAGGTGAAGTCGGTGTTCGTCAACGTCTTCGGCGGCATCACCGCCTGCGACGCGGTGGCCAACGGCATCGTGCAGGCCTTCGCCCTGCTGGAGTCCCGCGGCGAGGCCGTGACCCGTCCGCTGGTCGTGCGGCTCGACGGCAACAACGCCGAGCTGGGCCGGCAGATCCTCACCGACGCGGGCCTTCCCGGCCTCGAACAGGTGGACACGATGGACGGCGCCGCCTCCCGCGCGGCCGAGCTCGCAGCCAAGGGAGCCTGAACGATGGCGATCTTCATCGATGGGAACAGCAAGGTCATCGTCCAGGGCCTGACCGGCTCCGAGGGCAAGAAGCACGCGCAGCTCATGCTGAAGTCGGGCACCCAGATCGTCGGCGGTGTCAACCCGCGCAAGGCCGGCACCACGGTCGAGTTCGAGGGCGGCATCTCCGTGCCGGTCTTCGGCTCCGTCGCCGAGGCGATCAAGGAGACCGGCGCCGACGTCAGCGTCATCTTCGTCCCGGCCGCCTTCACCAAGGCCGCCGCGTACGAGGCGATCGACGCGGGCATCCCGCTGGCCGTCGTCATCACCGAGGGCGTGCCGGTGCATGACACTGCCGACTTCTACCAGCACGCGGTCAACTCGGGCACCACGCGGATCATCGGGCCGAACTGCCCGGGCCTGATCTCGCCCGGGAAGTCCAACGTCGGCATCATCCCGGCCAGCATCACCGGCCCGGGCCCGATCGGCCTGGTCAGCAAGAGCGGCACGCTGACCTACCAGATGATGTACGAACTGCGCGACATCGGCTTCTCGTCGGGCGTCGGCATCGGTGGCGACCCGGTCATCGGCACCACGCACATCGACGCGCTCGCCGCGTTCGAGGCCGACCCCGACACCTTGGCGATCGTCATGATCGGCGAGATCGGGGGCGACGCCGAAGAGCGCGCCGCGGCCTACATCAAGGACCACGTGACCAAGCCGGTCGTCGGCTACGTCGCGGGCTTCACCGCTCCCGAGGGCAAGACCATGGGGCACGCGGGAGCCATCGTGTCGGGCTCGTCCGGCACGGCGCAGGCGAAGAAAGAGGCTCTCGAGGCCGCCGGCGTGAAGGTCGGCAAGACGCCGAGCGAGACCGCTCAGCTCATGCGGGACATCGTCAGCGCTCTCTAGCTCTGGACGGTTTCCCGCGCGGTTCCGGCCGCGGGAGGTCCGTGGTGGTGGGCTTCCTGTGGCCGAACCGTTTTGCTGGTTTTTGAATGAAGGACGAGCGGGTCGCCTTTGGCCCGCATTGTGACTCTCGCCGGATCTGGCGACACCCCCGTTGAAGTCCCACGTCATCGGCGATTCCTGCACCAGCATGAACCGGATGAGCACCGTACGGGACCAGATCGGCACACCCACGGGCACGGTGGTGCGCGGACCCGGCCGACGGCCGAACGTGGTGCTGTACGCCGCGGTCGTCGCCGCCCAGGCCGCGGCGGCCTCGCTCGCCGTGGTGATGGTGCCGGTGGTGCTGGCCTGGGCCACCGCCTCGTACAGCAAGGCCCCGTGGACCGACGTGGTGCAGTTCGGGATCGGCGCCTGGCTGCTCGCGCACCACGTCGGCATCGTGATCCCGGACGGCCACCTCGGGCTCGTCCCGCTCGGCCTGATGCTCGTGCCGGTGATGAGCTGCTGGTTCGGTGGGGTGCGGCTGGCCCGTGGCCTCGACCCGAACGCGGACGCGATCCGTGAGGGCATCGGCCGGGCCCGGCCCAAGGCGCCGACGCCGAAGGCCATGGGCGTATTCGTGTTCAGCTACGCCGGCATCGTCACGGCCGTCGCCGCACTGAGCACCCAGCCGGCGGTGAGGCCGCTTCTGGGGCAGGCGTTCGCCGGTTCGATGGCGATCGTCTGCCTGTCCGGGGCCGCCGGGATGGCCGCCTGGGTCGGCGGTGGGGTCGTGCCCGGGCTGCGCCTGATGGTCGACAAGACCCGTAGCCCCAAGGTGATCCGCCGCTGCCTGCGCCCGGTGCTGCTGGGCGTCTGCGTCCAGCTCGTCGCCGCCCTCATCCTGCTGCTGGTCGCGGGCGGACTGGGCTGGAGCCGGATGGTCACCCTGCACAACGCCCTCGGTACGGGCCTCGTCGGCGGGGCCGTGCTGGTGCTCGCCCAGCTCCTGGTCGTGCCCAACCTGATGGTCTGGGCCGCGTCCTACGCCACCGGGGCCGGGTTCTCCGTCGGCTCCGGCACCACCGTCGCCCCCGGGCAGCTCGATGTCGGGACCCTGCCCGCCCTGCCGGTTCTCGGCGCGCTCCCGGCCGGGCCCGGGTCGCAGCTGCTCTGGCTGCTCGTCGCGATCCCGGCCGTCGGCGGGGTGGTGACCGGGGTGCGGGTGCTGCGGATGCCGCTGGGCCGGAACTTCCTGCACCTCGACGCCTCGTCCACCCGCCAGATGATCGAGCGGGTGCCGCATCACGTGCGGGTGCCCCTGGTGCGCTCGGTCGTGGCGACCGTCTTGATGACGCTGGTCTGGACCCTGCTCGGCTGGCTCGCCGGGGGTGCGGCGGGACCCGGGCGCCTGGGCACGATGGGCCCGGACGTGCCGGTGTTCGTGCTCTGGACGGCACTCGAGAGCGGTGCCGCGATCGTGCTGACCGTGGCGGTGGGACTGGGGGTCAGGGCGCTGGCCGGGGACAGTTCGCAGCCTGACCGTTCGCAGCCGGCCGGGGTGCCTCGCCCGGCCTCTTCGGCCTCCCTTTCCGGTGCGGCCCGGGATCCGCTGGAGTGGCTCGACCGTCCCGGACCGCCGTCGTGACGCCCTGACCGTTACTGGGTGCGGTCCCGCATGTCCTGAAGGATCTTGTCGAACCGCTCGTTGTAGTCGTCGGTGCAGATCTGCTGGGCGGACTCGGTGTTGGCCCGGGCCTGGCACTGTTCCAGGTCGGAGACCGCCGGGTAGTACACGGCGTGCGCCACCAGGATCAGCATCAGGTAGCCGGTCATACCCAGGCCGAACAGCGTGAAGATGATGCCGCGCGAGCCGAGCCCGGCCCGGCGCATCTCGGCGAGACCGATCACCACCTTGATGCCCACCCAGCCCGCGGCCAGGCCCAGGGGGATGCCGCCCAGCCGGAACGGCAGCTCGAGCTGGGCCACGATCATCAGACCGAGCACCATGATCATGAAAAGCCGCAGCCGGGAACGGGTCTGGAGGGCCGTGGCCTTCAGTTCCTCGATCGTCTTGCGGCGGCGTTCGGGCATGTTCCAGCCGGAGTTGGCCGGCGGATAGGGCGGCGGGTAGTAGGGCGCCTGGGCCTGTCCGTTCCGCGCCGGTGCGCCGTCCGCCTCGGCCGGGCGGTCGTCGGGCGGCACCGGGTTCGTCTCCGGCGCGTCGGGCCAGTTGTTGCCCGGCCCGGGATTCGGGGTGCTCGGCACGGCTCCTCGTCGTTCGCTCGTTGTTCGCTCGGTGGCCGCCCTGGGCGGCCGAATCGTTCGAATGTTCTCAAATAATGCGCTGCCGCCGGGACGCGGCGCCCGGGTACCGCCCGAAGCTGGCTATCGTCTCCGTTCGTGACCGAGGAACCGCAGGTACCCGCTTCCCAGCCGCGGGTGGCCGTCATCGTGTCCGGCAGCGGCACTCTGCTGCAGGCACTTCTGGACAACGCTCAGGGTTACACCATCAGTTCCGTCCTCTCCGACCGCGCCGACGCGCTGGGCCTGGAGCGGGCGCGGGCGGCCGGTGTCCCGACCGCGGTGGTGGAGCTGAAGGACTTCCCCGACCGCGCGTCCTGGGACCGGGGCCTGCTGCGGGCGGTCGAGACGTTCTCGCCCGACCTGATCGTGCTCGCCGGCTTCATGCGGATCATCGGGGAGCCGCTGCTGAGCACGTACGGCGGCCGGATCATCAACACCCACCCGGCCCTGCTGCCCGCCTTCCCGGGGGCGCACGGGGTTCGCGACGCGCTGGCCCACGGGGTCAAGGTCACCGGCTGCTCGGTGATCATTGTGGACGCGGGCACCGACACCGGTCCGATCGTCGCCCAGCAGGCGGTGGACGTCCTGGACGACGACTCGCAGGAGTCGCTGCACGAGCGCATCAAGGTCGTCGAGCGGAACCTGCTGGTGGACGTGGTGGAGCAGATGGCGACCACCGGCTGGCAGGTCGACGGCCGCCGCGTGCGCCTGGGGCGAGCTGCGGGCTGAACCGGTGACGGGGCGGGCGTTGCTAGGATGAATCCGCCGTGACTGGCGTTCGGGTGGGCAACCACCGGGGAGCGGTGCAGTGTCGTCCTCTGGGTCGTTCGCCTGGGCCCTGAGCTGCAGCGACTGCTGCGCAAACCCCTGACGGCAGAACACCGCTTGGAGCGAACGCATGACGTCCGACCCCACCACCCGGCTCCCGATCCGCCGGGCCCTGGTCTCCGTCTACGACAAGACCGGTCTCGAAGAACTGGCCCGTGGTCTGCACGAGGCCGGGGTGGCCCTGGTCTCGACCGGCTCCACCGCTTCCCGCATCGCGGCGGCCGGGGTGCCGGTCACCAAGGTCGAAGACCTCACCGGCTTTCCCGAGTGCCTCGACGGCCGGGTGAAGACCCTGCACCCCAAGGTGCACGCCGGGCTGCTGGCCGACCGCCGGCTCGACTCGCACGTGCAGCAGCTGGCCGAGCTCGGCGTCGAGCCGTTCGACCTGCTGATCAGCAACCTGTACCCGTTCACGGCCACGGTCGCCTCCGGCGCCACGCCCGACGAGTGCGTCGAGCAGATCGACATCGGCGGCCCGAGCATGGTTCGCGGCGCCGCGAAGAATCACCCGTCGGTGGCCGTCGTGGTCGACCCGGCCCGGTACGCCGACGTCCTGGCCGCCGTCACCGCGGGCGGGTTCACCCTGGCCCAGCGGCAGCAGCTGGCCGCCGCCGCGTTCCGGCACACCGCCGAGTACGACGTCGCGGTGGCCTCCTGGATGGGCAGCGTGCTGGCCCCCGCGCAGGACGGCAGCGCGTTCCCGGTCTTCTCCGGCGCCACGTACGAGCGCGAGACGGTGCTGCGCTACGGCGAGAACCCGCACCAGCAGGCCGCGCTGTACCGCAGCGAGCGCCCCGGCCTGGCCCACGCCGATCAGCTGCACGGCAAGGAGATGTCGTACAACAACTACGTCGACACCGATGCCGCCTGGCGGGCCGCTCACGACCACGGTGACGAGCCGACCGTCGCGATCATCAAGCACAACAACCCGTGCGGCATCGCGGTCGAGACCGGTGCGGGCGGTGTGGCGGGCGCCCACCTCAAGGCCCACAACTGCGACCCGGTCTCGGCCTACGGCGGCGTCGTGGCGACCAACCAGACCGTGAGCGTGGAGATGGCCGAGCGACTCTCCGAGATCTTCACCGAGGTGGTGGCCGCTCCCGACTTCGAGCCGGCCGCGCTCGAGGTGCTGACCCGCAAGAAGAACATCCGGCTGCTGAAGGTGCCGGTCGACACGGCTCCGCCGGCGGTCGAGACCCGGCCGATCAGCGGTGGCCTGCTGGTGCAGAACGTCGACCGCATCGACGCCGGTGCCGGTGACGACGCGGCCACCGGTGGCGACGCGCCCTCGAAGTGGCGCCTGGTCTCCGGTGAGGCGGCCGACGAGGCCACGCTCGCCGACCTGGAGTTCGCCTGGCGGGCCATCCGCGCGGTGAAGTCCAACGCCATCCTGCTGGCCGACGGCGGCGCCAGCGTCGGCATCGGCATGGGCCAGGTCAACCGGGTGGACTCGTGCCGCCTGGCGGTGGACCGGGCCGGGGCCGACCGGGCCAAGGGCGCCGTGGCCGCCTCGGACGCGTTCTTCCCGTTCGCCGACGGTCTGCAGGTCCTGCTCGACGCCGGGGTGCGCGCCGTGGTGCAGCCGGGCGGGTCGATCCGTGACGAGGAGGTCATCGCCGCGGCCCAGGCCGCGGGGGTGACCATGTACCTGACCGGTACCCGTCACTTCGCCCACTGATCCACACACTGTCGAGCTGACGAGACAAGCGGGGAGCTGAACTTCGGTGGAAGGGCCGTCGCTACCGGTACGCCGGATCGCGTTCCTGGTCGTGCTGCTTCTGGTGGCGGCGTCCCTGCCACTGACCATGCTGGTGAACTTCCAGGTCGGTGGCTACTCGCTCGCCCTGGCGGCGATCGTCGGCGGCACCGCCCGGGCGGTGCTGCCGGACTACCTCTGCCTGGGACTTCTGGTCCGGTCCCGGCAGCAGGACGTCCTGACCATGTTCGTCCTGGGTGTCGCCATTGCGTTACTGGCGTGGAAAGTCCCCGGCGGGTGATCCGCCCGGGCGGGGCGAGCACATAGGCTGACGAGAGACCGGACGGGCGTCCGGATGCAACGTGGATCCGGGGCAAAGCGTTCTGAGTGATGGGGCCCGCTCCGGGCCCCGGGAGAAATCCGATGCCCGTGCCGGCGTCGGGGAACTGACGCGAAAGGGATCTCATGAGCGAGCCTACGAGCCCCGGTTTTCAGGCTGCTGCCACCCGCCCGAGCCCGCTGGAGCCCCCGGCGCCGTCGGCGCCCTCGCTGACCCTGTCCGCGCCGGAGCCGCCCCCGGTGATCGCGCAGACCCAGGCACACGAGCTGGCCCCGGCCGTCGACCCGGCCGCCGTGCCCGGGCTCGACGCGAAGGTGAACGACTACATCGGCTCCCTGATGACGGCCGACCCGAAGTCGCCGGAGTTCGCCAGCCGCACCAATGACGTGCGCACGATGGGCGACACCGACATCCGGGAGGCGGCCGACAGCTCCAACCGGCTGCTCCAGGTGCCGGTGCGCGCCCTGAACGAGGGTGGCCTGTCACAGGGCTCGAAGGTCGGTTCCACGCTGGTCGAGCTGCGCCGCACGGTGGAAGACCTGGACCCGAAGGGTGCCACCGGCACCAAGAAGATCCTCGGGATGATCCCGTTCGGCAACAAGGTGCGGGACTACTTCCAGCGCTACCAGAGCGCGCAGGAGCAGCTGAACGCGATCATCCAGGCGCTCTACAACGGTCAGGACGAGCTGCGTCGCGACAATGCCTCCCTGAACCAGGAGAAGCAGCAGCTGTGGACCACCATGGCCCGGCTGAACCAGTACATCTACGTCGCCGAGCGGCTCGACGCGCGGCTGGCGGCCACGATCGTCGAGCTGGACGCGACCGATCCGCAGCGGGCCAAGGCCCTGCGTGAAGACGTGCTGTTCTACGTGCGGCAGAAGCACCAGGACCTGCTCACGCAACTGGCGGTGTCGATCCAGGGCTACCTGGCGATGGACATCATCATCAAGAACAACCTGGAGCTCATCAAGGGCGTCGACCGGGCGACCACGACCACGGTCTCGGCCCTGCGCACGGCGGTCATCGTGGCCCAGGCGCTGTCCAACCAGCAGCTCGTGCTCGACCAGATCACCGCGCTGAACAGCACCACCTCGCGGATGATCGAGAGCACCTCGGAGATGCTGAAAGACAACTCGGCGCGGATCCAGGCCGGGGCCGCCTCCGCCGCGGTCGGCCTGCCCGAGCTGCAGCGGGCCTTCGCCAACATCTACGCGACGATGGACGCCATCGACACGTTCAAGGTGCAGGCGCTCGACACGATGGCCTCCACCATCGGCACGCTCGAGACCGAGACCACGAAGGCCCGGGGCTATCTCGACCGCGTCCACGCCAACGACCAGCGCACGTCCGAGGCATCGCACGGTGGTTCGCTCGACCTGGGGATCGGTCGCTGAGCATGCTGACAGAACGGGGTCTCCGTGTCATTCGGTGACTGGCTCGGAAAGGTGTTCGGGAAGGAACCCGAACCGGATCAGCCCCGTCTGGAGCTGCCCAAGGTCAAGAGCAGTGCCGAGCTGCTGGCGGAACTGGAGCAGTTCGAGCGGGAGATCGCCGCACGGGTACCCGCGATGGTGATCTCCCGGGTGTCCCGGGTGACGTCGATCGTGCGGGAGACCATTCCGCGGCTCGACCAGCTCGGCGCCGGTAGTTACCAGGCGCACACGGTCGTCGCCACGGCCACCAGCTACCTGCCCGAGGCGGTCGGCGGCTACCTGCGCCTGCCCCGTTCCTGGGCCGACACCCGGCCCATCGCGAACGGTAAGACCGCACTGCTGCTGCTCTGCGACCAGCTCGACCTGCTGGCCTACAAGATGGACCAGATCCTCGACGCGGTCGTCCGGGCCGATGCGGCCGCGCTGGTGGCCCACGGTCAGTTCCTGGCCGAGAAGTTCGCCGTGGGAAGCTCTCTCGAGCTCGGCGGGCAGATCAACGTGCCCGCCCAACCCAGCCTGGCACCCCAGCCGCCCGCCGCGCCCGGGAGCTCACAGACGTCCACCATTGACACCGACGACGAGCCGACCAGCCCGCCGTTGCGCCGGCTCGACCCGCCGGGGGCGTTGTGACCGACCACCACGAACTTCTGCCCGCTCTTGAGAACCTCGTGGCGGCAGGTACTTCGGCCGGTCTCCAGCGCGACCCGGTGTATGCCGAGGGAGCTTCGTTCGCGGCGGCCATCGCCGAGTCCGCGCCCGGCGGCGCGCAGGACTGGGCCGCTCATCTGGGGCGCACCGTGCAAGACTTCTTCGACGCCGCGAGCAGTGCGCGGCGCTGGCGCAACGCCCCGACCGCCCTGCTGACCGGCCTGGTGAACGATCGTTCGCCGGTCGCGGCCGACTACGCGAAGGCCCTGACCGAGGTGGCCTCCGCGGCGTGCACACTCGGCGAGCCGACCATCCGGGTCGTGGCCAACGCCTCGGCCGCCTCCGCTGCGCAGCTGGCCGGGGTGAACGTCTCCCCGGCTCCTTCTTCAGTGGCCTCGGTGCAGGATCTGCCGGGGGGTTGGCGTTTCGCCGGTCCGGCCGACCCGTCCGGCTTGATGGCCTCGCAGGCTCCGGTCCCCGCGGCAGAGCCGGTTGCTGAGCCGGAAGTGCCTGAGGTGCCTGCTAAATCGCTGGCCGAGCTGCTCGCTGAGCTCGACGCACTCATCGGCCTCACCACGGTGAAGAACGAGATCCACCGACAGGCCCAGCTGCTGCGCGTGGAGAAACTGCGCGAGGAGGCCGGGCTGCGCAGCGTCACCATCACCCGGCACCTGGTGTTCAACGGAAACCCGGGAACCGGTAAAACCACTGTGGCCCGGCTGGTCTCGGGAATCTACCGGGCTCTCGGGCTGCTCTCGAAGGGCCACCTGGTCGAGGTCGACCGGTCCGAGCTGGTGGCCGGTTACCTGGGCCAGACCGCCGCGAAGACCGCCGAGGTGGTCAAGAGCGCACTGGGTGGGGTGCTCTTCATCGACGAGGCCTACTCGCTGGCCGGTGACGACTACGGCACCGAGGCCATCGACACCCTGGTGAAGGAGATGGAAGACCACCGCGACGACCTGGTGGTCATCGTGGCGGGCTACCCCGGCCCGATGGCCGGGTTCATCGCCAGCAACCCGGGGCTCTCCAGCCGGTTCCGCACGGTCATCGAGTTCGACGACTACACGGACGCCGAGCTCGAGCAGATCTTCGCGGTGCACGCCGGCAACGCCGACTACGAGGTCGGTGAGAAGACCCGGGCGCGCTTCCGCGAGCTGCTGCCGGGGAAGGACCGGCCGGTCGGGTTCGGCAACGGGCGCTGGGCGCGCAACATGCTGGAGGCCGCGATCGGGCATCAGGCCTGGCGGCTGCGGGACGTCGAGGCGCCCACCCTGGAGCAACTGCGTGAGCTGGTGCCCGGTGATCTGGACGGAAACAGCGATGAACTGAGCAACGAATTCGGGGGTTCCGGCGTCGGCACGGATGTGAGCGTTCACAACGAGGCCCACGTACCGGACGAGGGAACGGAGAGCGCACCATGAGCCTGACCACCTTGCCCGAACAACGGGGTGCCGTCCGGCCGTCGTTCTCCGGAACGCCGGGCCGTCTGCGGCTGACCGCGATCGGCGCGGTCCTGGCGGTCCTGGTCTCCGCGGTGCTGGGGGCGGTGGCTCTGAAGATGCGGTCCGACGCCCTCGGCCGGGCCGATTCGTCGGCGTCCCATCTCCTGCTCCTGCAGGGCGTGCAGACCAACCTGGTGGTGGCCGACGCCGATGCCACGAACGCGTTCCTCAAGGGTGGGCTGGAGCCGCAGGAACAGCGGCTCGGCTACATCAAGGCCATGAAGGCGGTCTCCAACGACCTGGTCATCGCCGCGCAGCACAGTTCGGCCGATGCCAAGGCGCTGGGTGAGGCCAATGCGGTGCTTAACCGTTACAGCGGCTTCGTCGGCTCGGCGCGCGCGAACAATCGCCAGGGCTTTTCCGTCGGTGCCAGCTACCTGACATCCGCCAATGCGCTGCTGAGCGACCCCGATGACAAAGACGATGTCAGTACCGGGCACCGTGCGATCGACCTGATCGAGGCCCGCGTGGCGGCCGATACCCAGGCCGTGGATGACGCTTACGCCGATGCCGGGTTCGCCCGCTGGCTGCTGCTTCTCGCAGCTGTAGTCGGCATCGGGGGCCTGCTCTACGCGCAGGTCACACTCAGCCGGCAATCACACCGGTATCTCAACCTGCCGATTGTCGCGTCCACCGTCGTGCTCGTGGTGACGCTCGGGGGCGCGGCGGTCCTGATGGCGGCGGCGCAGAGCAAGGCCAACGACGTGCGCTCGGAATCCCTGCGTCCGGCACTGGCTCTGAGCGCTTCCCGGGTGGCAGCCTTCACCGCCAAGTCGACCGAGAGCCTGACCCTGATCAAACAGGGATCGGCCACCCCGGACGACATTCCCTGGAACACGGAATACAACAAGGCGCTGAGCCTGGTCGACGGTGACTCGAAGACCCAGCTCGAGGCCTACAAGGCCCAGCACGACAAGATCAACCAGCTCGATGTCGACGGGTCCTGGCGCAGCGCGGTGAATCTGGCGACCTCCGAGTCCGACACCTCCGCCAACGCGCTCTTCCTGAAGTACGACGACTCGACCGAGAAAGCCCTGAGGAAAGCCAAGGACGACACCGCGAAGGGGCTCTCATCGACCGGTGATCTCCTGCTGCCGGTGGCCGTGCTGCTCCTGCTGGTGGGCCTGTTCTGCGCCGCGGCGGCCTGGCGGGGCGTCTCGTTCCGACTCAACGAGTACCGGTGAGGGTGATGACCATGAAGCGACCTCGCCTCCTGGCGGTAGTGGGTGCCGCCGCGCTGCTGGCCGGCTGCGGAACCGCCGCCACGTCGACGCAGCCGGTGTCACAGGCCCGCCCGGCCGCCGCCCTGGCCGCCGATGACAGCATTCCCACGTGCGACCAGGACGGGAAGTCCGCCGTGGCGTCCATCGATCCGGGCCGTATCACCACGTCCGCGAGCTCCTGGCCGAGCGACTCCACCATGGCCGAGATCAAGAGCCGCGGAAAGCTGATCGCGGGGGTCGCCGGCGACGTCACGCTCTGGGGTTCGCGTGACCCGTTCACCAGCAAGCTCGCCGGGTTCGACATCGACGTGGTCAAGCGGGTGGCGCAGGAGCTCGGGCTCGACCCGAACCGCGACGTCGAGTACAAGGTCATCAACTTCGCCCAGCGTCTGCCCAAGCTGCAGGACGGCGAGGTGGACCTGGTCGCGGACACGATGACGATGAACTGCGCCCGCTGGTTCGGCACCGACGACAACCTGAAGAACTACATCAACTTCTCCACCGAGTACTACCGGGCCGGCCAGAAACTGCTGGTGCGCAGCGACTCGGACGCCCAGAACGTCAAGGACCTGGGCGACGCCACGGTCTGCACCACCGAGGGTTCCACCAGCCTCGAGAACATCAAGGACCTGGTGAAGTCCACGGTGGTGGTGAGCGATGTGGGTGAGTGCCTGGTGAAGTTCCAGGAGGGCGAGGCCACGGCGATCACCAGCGACGACACGGTGCTCGCCGGGTTCGCCAAGCAGGACCCGTACGCCAAGGTGATGGCCGGTGAACCGCTCAACGTGGTGCCCTACGGTCTCGGCACCGCATCCGACGCCGCCGACCTCACCCAGTTCGTCAACGTGGTGCTGGAAGACATGCGGCGTGACGGCACCCTCGACCGGCTCTACACGAAGTGGATGAGCGGCAGCGGCACCCAGCCCGACGTGCCTCCGGCGGTCTACGGGCGTACCGCGGCCGAGCTCAAGGAGGCCCGGGGCTGATGTCCCGTTCACCCCTGGGCCAGCGGCAGCGGTGGGTGTCGTGGTCGAATTGCCGACGATGACGTCAGTAGCGCACGCCACTGCCCCCGTCGCCCCCGGTCAGCTGGGACAGGCGATCGGGGTGGACGAGCTGCGCACCTATCTGGGCGCGCTCGACGACTGGCGGGCCGCCCGCAAGCGCGAGCTCGACCAGATCGACGCCGCGGCGCTCCGCTCGGACGAGGCCGACAGCTACGTCGGCGACCTGTCCCTGGCCATGACCATGTGGCAGTCGGTGAGTGACCGGTGGACCCAGCTGACGAAGATCTGGGACTCCGGACGGGTCGGCCCGCAGCAGCGGGAGGAGATGTCCCGGGTGATCTGGGGGACCGGTACCGCCTCGGGCAACCTGACGGGCTCCATCGGCCTGTCCCTGGCCGAGGCCTGCCGGTTGTCCGACGCCCTGACCGCAGCCCTGCGGGCGCGGCTGTCGTTCGACCCGATGGCCGCCGACGTCGCCGCCCGCATCCAGGCCACCCGTGCCACCCTGGAACGTTGCCGCGATCAACTGGCTGGGGGGCACGCCGCCCGGCCCCTGTCGCTGCCCGATCTCGACGAACTCACCCGGCGGCTGGACGAACTGGCGGCCCGGGCCCGGCGTGGGTCCGACGTCAGCGGACCGTTCGCGGCGATCGAGGCGGCAGCAGCGCGGGCCGAACGTGACCTGATCATGGCGGCGGCCGCCCATCGTGGTCTGGGCCGGGACTACCGCGCCGCACTGGAACGCCGCCGGGAGCTGGAGGCCGAGGCCGACCAGCTGGACAAGCTCGTCGAGCGCACCCGCGCCGCCGTGGTGCCGGCGCCGAAACTGGCTGTGCCCGACGTGTCCCGGCTCGGCAAGGTGCCGCAGACCCGGGAGGCGCTCGACACCTTCCGTGGTCGCCTCGACCTGGTCGGCACCGCGATGACGCAGGTGCGTGACACCTACACCTCGGCCCTCGGCGAACCCGGCGTCCTGCTCGGGCTGCTGCGTGCCTTCGCGTCCAAGGCTCAGGCCAACGGCCGCGCGAAAGACCCGCTCGTCGCACTCGTCAGGGAGCAGGCCGAGACAGCGCTGTCGGCCGTGCCCTGCCACATCCTGGACGCCCGCAACCTGGTGGAGAACTACCAGCGCCTGATCGTCCCGGTCCCCGGGGGAGGAATCTGACATGACCTCGACTCCGCTCTCCTGCATGCAGCCCGGCTGTACGGGCACGATCGAGGACGGGTACTGCAACATCTGCGGTGCCCCGGCCTCGATCGGTGCGCCGACCCCGGCGCAGGGTGCTCTTCCCGACCCCGACGCCGGCCACGCGATGTCGACACGCACCGCCGCGTCGTCGTCCAACCGCCTGGCCAGTGCGCCGCTCGGCTCGGCCCGGGCGACGGGAGGCACGAACAACACCCGCCGGCTGGGTTCCACGTCGTCCCGTACCCGCGCGGCCCGGCTCGGCGCGGGCATCACCACCGTGCCGCCGGCCCCCGTGCCCAACCCGCTGGCCGCGGTGCAGGACAACCCGCAGGTCCCGGAGAACCGCCGGTTCTGCCCGAACTGCGGTAACCCGGTGGGCCGTTCACGCCAGGGACGGGAAGGCCGGCCGGAGGGTTTCTGCCCGAACTGCCGCTCGCCGTTCTCGTTCACGCCCAAGCTGAAGAAGGGTGACCTGGTCGCCCGGCAGTACGAGGTGGTCGGCGCGATCGCGCACGGCGGCCTGGGCTGGATCTACCTGGCCAAGGACAAGAACGTCTCCGACCGCTGGGTGGTGCTCAAGGGCCTGCTGAACTCCGGCGACCCCGACGCCCTGGCCGCGGCCATCGCCGAGCAGCGGTTCCTCGCCCAGGTCGAGCACCCGCTGATCGTCGAGATCTACAACTTCGTCACGCACGACGAGGCCGGCTACATCGTCATGGAGTACGTCGCCGGCCAGTCGCTGAAAGACATTCTGAAAGAACGGATGCGTGCCTCCGGCGGGGCCTACTCGCCGTTCCCGGTGGACCAGGCGATCGCCTACATCCTCGAGGTGCTGCCCGCCTTCCAGTACCTGCACGACACCGGGCTGATCTACTGCGACTTCAAGCCTGACAACATCGTCCAGGCCGGCGACTCGATCAAGCTGATCGACCTCGGTGGCGTGCGCCGCATCGACGACCTGGACTCGGCCATCTACGGCACCGTGGGCTACCAGGCCCCCGAGGTGCCCGACGTCGGCCCGTCCGTCGCCAGCGACCTCTACACCCTCGGCCGCAGCCTGCTCTCGCTGGCCATAGAGTTCCGCGGCAACACCAGCACCTACGCCACCAGCCTGCCCAGCGTGGCCGACACCCTGCTGTTCCAGCGGTACGACTCGCTGTACCGGCTGCTGGCCAAGTGCTGCGCCCCCAACCCGGGCGACCGCTTCGCCACCGCCGACGAGCTGCGCACCCAGCTGCTCGGTGTGCTGCGCGAGGTGGTGGCTGCCGACCGCCACGGCGAACGGCCCGCCTCGCACTCCACCGCCTCGCTGCTGTTCGAGCCGCCGGTGGTCGAGGGCGACCGGCTGCAGTGGGACAACCTGCCGCGCCTGCGCGTGGACGACACCGACCCGCAGGCCGCCTGGCTGGCCTCGATCAGCGTCGACGACCCCCTGGCCAAGCTCGACCTGCTGCTCAACGCGCTGAACCCCTCGGTCGAGGTGCGCCTGGCCACCGCCTACACCGCGGTCGAGGCCGGCGACCTGGACACCACGGACCGCGTGGTCGGCGAGATTCTCAACGAAGACCCCTGGGAATGGCGGGCCATCTGGCTCGCCGGGCTCGGGGCCCTGGCCCGGGGAGACGCGACGGCGGCCCAGGCCGCCTTCAACGCGGTCTACGGCCAGGCGCCCGGTGAGCTCGCGCCCAAGCTCGCGCTCGCCGTGGCCTGCGAGGAGGGCGGCCAGCCGGACATCGCCGAGAGCCTGTACCTGACCTGCCTGCGTACCGACGCCAACTTCACCGCCCCGGCCGCGTTCGGCCTGGCCCGGATCCGTTCGCAGCGGCACTCGCAGGGGCAGGGCGAGCTGGAGGCGGCGATCGCGGCGCTGGACATGGTGCCGACCACGAGCCGCAGCTTCGTCAGCGCCCGCCGCCAGAAGGCCGCCCTGCTGGTGGGTTCCGGCGCCGGGCTGGACGCCCTGTCGGCCGCGCTGGACAGTGTCGCGGCCGTGCGGCTCGACCCGCGCGACCGCGCCCAGCTGCGGGTCGACGTGCTGGCCGCGGCCCTGACCGATGTGCAGCAGACCGGAGAACGGTCCGATGTCCGGCTGGGCGGTGTGCCCGCGCAGACGCCACAGTTGCAAGACAGTCTGGAAGGGGCCTACCGCGAACTGGCGGGGCTCACCGAGAAACGTGACGAGCGGGTCCGGCTCGTCGACGAGGCGAACAGAGTGCGCCGCTGGACCTGGCGGTGAGCATTCCGAACCGACTGCCGAACCGACTGCCTGACCGAAACGCCAAGAGGTTGATGTGAACGAGAATCCTCCGTCCGACGTGCACCCGGCGCCGGGACCGACAGCGGGGCAGCGCATTGTCTGCCCCAACTGCGGGGAGGACGCCGAGCCCGGTGACCTGTTCTGCGAAGGCTGTGGTCAGGATCTGCCCGACGGCATCACACCCGTGCCGGCCGACTCCTCCAAGCGGCCCGGGGGCCTGTCCCACCCGGCTGCCGCCCTGCCGACCACCCCGGTCGACCTGGAGTCGCTGAGCCCGGTCTGTCGCACCTGCCGGGGCACCACCTTCCAGGACGGCTACTGCGAGAACTGCGGTTCGCCCGCGGTGAAGATCCGCGACCACTGGGAGGAGCGCCCGGCCGCCTGGGTCGCGGCCGTCTCCGACCGAGGTGTACGGCACCACCGCAACGAGGACGGGATGGCCGTCTCGGCCCGCCCGGAACCCGGATCCCGCGCCATTCTCGTTGTCTGCGACGGAGTTTCGTCGTCCTTCGACTCGGACATCGCCAGCCTCGGCGCCGCCCGGGCCGCCCGCGAGGTGCTCGACCGGCCCCGGCCGGACGTCGCCTCGGTGGCCGGCCGCATCTCGGCCTGGAACGAGCGCCTGGCCCTGGCCGGTGACGAGGCGAACAAGCAGGCGGTCGAGGCCGGCCGTCACCCCAGCGGACGCCCGGGCGAACGCCAGGACAGCCCGCCGTCGTGCACGTTCGCCGCGGCCGTCGTCGACAACGGGGTGATCGTCGTCGGCTGGGTCGGCGACAGCCGCATCTACTGGATCCCCGACTTCGGCGAGCCCGAACAGATGTCACGGGACGACTCGTGGGCCACCGAGCAGATCCTCGCCGGGGTGCCGCGCGAGGAGGCCGAGAACGGGCCCCGGGCCCACGCGATCACCCGCTGGCTCGGACCGGACAGCCCCGACACCGTGCCCACCCGCGACTCCCGCGTACCCGACCGACCGGGCTGGCTGCTGGTCTGCTCCGACGGCCTGTGGAACTACTGCTCCCCGGCCTCCGACCTGGCCACGCTGGTGCGGGGTCTCGCGAACGAGGCGCAGGGCGATCCCTCACATCTCGCGAGCAGGCTCATCGACTGGGCCAACGCGCAGGGCGGGATGGACAACATCACGGTGGCCCTGGCCCGGATCGCGCCGATCCCACCGCAGCGCGGCAACGGGATCACATCCGACGAAACCACCACCCCGACGCAAGCAACGTCGAGCGGGCTCAACGGCGTCCTTGATTCGGCCCCCACCGGCCCCGGAAACCCGCACGCCTGACCTGCCCCCGGAAACACACGGGCCACGCCTCACGGTGGCCCACGAACGATCGGAGAGCCAGATGCCGTCCTTCAGCGCCGAGGTGTTCCAGAACGAGTTCATCTCCGAGGGCGCCACTGACGTACACGCCATTGTCTCGGTGACCTGCGCCGGAGCCGGCGAGGCGGGCCGCGGCGAAGGTGGTGAAGCCGCCGAGATCATCATCGTCGACACCTCCGGCTCGATGCTCGACGCGAAGATCATCGCCGCCCGCCAGGCCGCGGCCGTCGCCGTCGACCAGATCCTGGACGGCACCTGGTTCGCGGTCATCTCGGGCACGCACGTGGCCACCCGCGCCTTCCCGTACCCGAACGCCCGGGTCTCGATGGTGCAGATGGAGCCCGGCGCCCGGGCCGCCGCGAAAGACGCCATCTCCCGGCTCGAGGCCGACGGCGGCACCGCGATGGGTTCCTGGCTGAAGCTCGCCGGGCAGCTCTTCGACACCGTGCCCCAGGCCACCCAGCGGCACGCGATCCTGCTCACCGACGGGCAGAACCAGAGCGAGCAGCCCTACCAGTTCCAGGCCGCCATCGAGTCGGTCACCGGCCGGTTCCAGTGCGACTGCCGTGGCGTCGGCGCCGACTGGGACGTCGCCGAACTGCGCCACGTCTCCACCGCGCTGCTCGGCACGGTCGACCTGATCGCGAACCCGGCCGCGATGGCCGCGGACTTCGAGTCGCTGATGCAGAAGGCCATGGGCCGCGGCGTCGCCGAGGCCACCCTTCGTGTCTGGGCTCCGCAGGGCTCGCACCTGCTGTGGGTGCGCCAGGTCTCACCCAGCGTGGAAGACCTGACCAGCCGCAAGGTCGAGGTGAACCCGCTGACCTCGGCCTTCCCGACCGGCGCCTGGGGCGACGAGTCCCGCGACTACCACGTGGCCGTGCGCGTCCCCCCGCAGCCCGTCGGCCAGGAACGTCTCGCCGCCCGCGTGCAGCTTCTCGTACAGGACTCGGTGGTCTCGCAGGGCCTCGTGAAGGCCCGCTGGTCCGGCGACGACGCCCTCACCACCCGCATCGACCCCGCCGTCGCCCACTACACCGGCCAGGCCGAATTGGCTGTCGTGATCCAGGAGGGCCTGGCCGCCAAGGCCGCCGGCGACGAGGCCACCGCCACCACGAAGCTGGGCCGTGCGGTCGCGCTCGCCGCCGAGACCGGTAACGATGAGGCCACCAGCAAGCTGCGCAAGGTCGTCGACATCGACGATCCGGCCACCGGAACCGTGCGGCTGAAGCGCTCGGTCGACAAGCTGGACGAGATGGCGCTCGACACCGCTTCGACGAAGACGACAAGGGTCAACAAGCGATGAGCTCACGCTGTCCCGACGGGCACATCTCCGAATCGACAGACTACTGCGACGTCTGCGGTCAGCCGATCGGTGCAACGCCGACCCCTCCGCCCCTTCCGCCGAGCAACCCGCTCGACCTGATCTCCCCGGCCCAGCCGGGTGGCGGTCAGCCGGAGAAGGATTGCCCGCACTGCAACTCGGTCGTGCCCGCCGACGACTTGTTCTGTGAGGTCTGTGGGTACGACTTCACCACCGGGGTCATGCCCGAACCGGTGGGCGGGACCCCCGAGCCCGCGCCGTCCGCGGCCGAACCCGCAGCCCTCCAGCCGCCTGATCCCACTGTGCCCGTCGCGACTCAGGCCTCCCAGACGCCACTGACCTGGGTGGCCGAGGTGTGGGTCGACCCAGACTGGTACTCCACCCAGGAGAGCGACGAGCCCTGCCCGTCACCCGGTATGCCGCAGGTGGTTCCGCTGTGGGACCAGAGCATTCTGGTCGGGCGCCGGTCCACGAGCCGCAACATCCACCCCCAGGTGGACTGCGGCAACGACCACGGCGTCTCCCGCCGCCACGCCCAGCTCACCACCGACGGACAGCGCTGGTTCGCCGAAGACCTGCAGTCGTCCAACGGCACGCACATCGCCCCCGCCGGAGCCCCGCTGCCCACCACCCCCATCCCGGGCGGCCAGCGCACCGAGTTCCGCGAGGGCGACCGGGTTTACGTCGGCGCGTGGACAAGAATCGTCATCCGCCGGGCCACCCCCGACGAGTACTGACCCTCAACCTCCGGTCGCACCTGCCCCAGCCCCAAGGGGCAGGTGCGAATTTCTTTCAGGACGAGGTCCCCGCCACCAAGCGGTTCTGTGCCGAGACAACGTTCAGCGTGCTGGCCGGACTGTTCACCGTGGCGACCCCGTCCACGGGCAGCCAGGGCCCACCCCCGACGGAATACTCACCGCTGTAAACCGTAGTTAGCCCAACCTTTTGACGTCCGGACGAGCGATAGACGTGCGCAGTCCGCAGCTCAGGATAGGGCGCCCCCGCATCCTCGGTGGTCAGCCCGCCCCCATCCCCGTACCTCCACCGAAACTCCTCCGGCGTAGCCCGAACCCGAACCGCCTGCCCCAAAATCGTGGTCGGAAGCGTCACTGTGTCAGCTTCGGCGTAAAGATTCGTCGGAACATTCACCAACGTCCGACCATCCGCCGGCTGCATCACGATCGGCGAAGCCGGCAACGGCAGCCGCTGAAAATCCTCACCCGTGAGAACCGGTACCACGGGCGCAGGTTTGTCAGGATCAACATCCCCCAGGCAGACGTACGCACCGGTCGCCGTCCAGTTGTTGGAACCAACGGGCGCACTGAAAACCCAGTACCCGATATCGCGAGGCGCGGGTGTGCCGGCGCACATGAGATTGGCGTTGTTGCACAGCACGATTGCGCTTGTGGTGGGCAGGTTTCCCGCGCAGGCGGGGAGGTACATGTGTTTGGTTTTGGGCCGGGTGGAGACAGGGATCGTGGTGCCTGAATCTTGTGTGCCGTTGGATTCAGTCCATCCCCGAAGATCCATATTGCTGGCTGAGGCGCGTGAGGTTATGGATCTATCTGTGTTCGAGGGTGCATCCTCGGCAAAGGAGGCATGACCGTGGAACAGCATGGCTAAGCCCGTCACGGTGCCCACGAAAAGGCGCTTCACGAGGAACTCGCTTCGTCGATAGACACGTCGTGCACAAGCCACTCATGGTCGGCGGTCCACTGCAGAGCAACTGAGCTTTGAGTCTTGGGGACAGAAGGGTAGGTCTCTTGGCTTCCATCGGGACGCGTTTCAACTCCAGCTTGTTGTGAGATCACGGTGGCGACGAGTAGGCGATTACCCACCTTTCCTGGTGGAGCGGCAACAAAGTAAATTTGAACGGTGGATCCAGAGATCGTTGAGTTTTTAGATTTCGCGTCTCGGATGTCAGTGAGTGTGGACGCACAGAATGTGCAGCTGACCTGGACGATGGAATTAAATTCGTCCGTGCTCAGCGATTCGTAGGCATAATTATGTACATCCCAGAAATACCGAACAAAATCCTCCGCCCCCTTCGCACTCCGCACCGCCTTCGGAGCAACTGGCGGTGTCGCAGTCGCGCTTGGGGTGGGTGTTGAAGAAGGTAAAATTGTTGTTGTGAGTGTAGGGGTGGGGTCCTTGCTACCTCCTGTGCAGCCGGTTATGGCCAGCAGGCCGGCCAGGACTCCGACGGCAACACCTTGTGCTCTGAATCGTCCCCCGATCATGCAAAGAGAATAGCCAGCCTCCCCCTCAAAGTCCGCCCCTGAATCCAAACTGTGGATAACGTCCACAAGCTCCAAAGCAGAACGGCCCGGCCCCTGGACGGGGGCCGGGCCGTTCGGGGTGGGGTCAGCTGAAGACGACGGTCTTCGTGCCGTTGATCATGACCTTGTTTTCGGCGTGCCAGGTGACGGCTCGTGAGAGCACCTGGCACTCGACGTCCCGTCCGGCGGCGGCCATCTGCTCGGCGCTGGTGGCGTGGGTGACGCGCTGGACGTCCTGCTCGATGATCGGGCCCTCGTCGAGGTCGGACGTGACGTAGTGGGCGGTGGCCCCGATGATCTTCACGCCGCGGGCGTGGGCCTGCTGGTAGGGCCTCGCACCCTTGAAGCTGGGCAGGAACGAGTGGTGAATGTTGATGGCCTTGCCGCTGAGGGCCTGGCAGAGCTCGGGGGAGAGCACCTGCATGTAGCGGGCGAGGACGACGAGGTCGATCTTCTCGCGGTCGACGATCTCCAGGAGCTGTTTCTCGGCCTCGGGCTTGGTGTCCCTGGTGACCGGGATGTGGATGAACGGGATGCCGTGCGACTGCACGAGGTCCTCGAACTCCCGGTGGTTGCTGACGACGGCGGGGATGTCGATGCCGAGCGCGCCGATGCGGTGACGGAAGAGCAGGTCGTTGAGGCAGTGGCCGAACTTCGACACCAGCACCAGGGTGCGGCAGCGGGTACTGGCGTCGACGAGGCGCCACTGCATCTGGAACGAGTCGGCGACGGACAGGAACCCGTTGCGCAGACGGTCGAGGGTCTCGACCGGGTCGAGCGCGGTGAACTTCACCCGCATGAAGAAGATGCCCGGGTCGGTGCCGTCGTGATCGTCGAACTGCTCGCTCTGCAGGATGTTGCAGCCGTGCTGGATGAGGAAGCTGGCGACGGCGTAGACGATGCCCGGCCTGTCCTCACAGGCGAGCGTCAGGATGTACTGCCGGCGGTCGGCCGGGGCGGAGCCGCCCGTGCCGAGGGGAGTAGGTGTGGATGTCGGCGCGGATGGGGTGGATGCAGAGGCCTCGGTCACCTGCGCAGCGTGCGTGGGAGGGCACCGAACGGTCAAGAGCGGCGCCCCGGCGAGGTGGGGCGACCTCGGGAAAGGCGGCCCGATCGAGCACGGGAGCGGATCTGATAGCACATCAGAAGCAGTGCTCGTGACCTTCAAGGACTTGCACGCTAAGTGAATGTTATGGAAGTGGCAAAGATGCGTTGCGCGCTACCTGCCGGTACTGCGTAGTCGTTCGATGGCTCACCGTTAGACCCGCAGCTCACATGATCATTTGGCACCACCAACACGCCGCCATGACCTGCGCGACGTCCGTTCTGCGAGGGTTGGGAATTGGTCGGGCGGGTCTCACCTGAGACTGTCCTGAGAATCCCAAGATTGCCTTGAATGGCCTCTGACCAGCACTGGTATGGTCTGCCACACATTAGACGGTTGGGGACGGGGTCACCTAGCATCACGATTCGATCTCGGTTGCGACATATGGCCGGGATGCATCCGTATCAACCGGCCAAGGGCGGCCAGCAGCCGTGCAAGAAGCCGGGCGACCATGGGAGCAGAGAACCACCGTGACGAGCAGACGCAGAGCTCAGGGCGAGGGCGATCGAAGAGCCAGATCCGCTGCGGAGCGTGAGGGCCGGGAGGCTCCCGCGAACCGTGGCGAAGTGCTCGACACCCGCCGTAGCCGAGCCACCCGAGCAACCCGCGATTCCGTCCGATCTGCCCCGCTGGACCCCGCAATGGCCCGCCGCAAGCGGCGCGCCGCTGCCAACGCCCGAGTGGGTGCGTTGGAGGGGTCCTCTTTCTTTGCCGACGACGACGGCCAGGACAAGAGCACCCGGAGCACCCAGGCCACGAGCGTCCGGGTCGAGCCGGCCCCGGCCGAGCAGCGGCTCAGCCGCTCCGACCTGCGGGCCCGCCGCGAGCGCATGGAGAAGCGGCGCCGTCGCCGCGCCCTGCAGCGCCAGCTGACGTTCGGGCTGCTGGGTCGCGAGACCGACCCCGACGCCGTCACGGTCGCGATCCCCCAGCTGGAGGAGACGCAGACCGGTTCCATCAAGGTCCGCTCCGCACGCGCCACGGTGAAGGCCCCGCCGTCCGGGTCGCTGGAGATCGTCGAGACCGATGTCACGGTCGACGACCCGACGCCCACCGGTGAGCTCAGCAGCCGCCGTGCCCTGCGGGGGCAGCGCCCGAAGACCGGCCGCCGGTCCAACCGCGGCCCGATCGGCCGTGCGGTCAGCAACAAGCGCGCCTGGCTCGGTGCCGTGGCGATCGCGCTGACCATTGCCGTGCCCGGCGCCTACTTCATCGACCGCGCCCAGCAGGACACGGTCGAAGAGGCCGCGCTGACGAGCGACAGCAACTCGATGCCGGCGATCACCGCGGACCGTTCCGCGTCGCCGACCTCGGAAGAGCTGAAGAAGAACCAGGAACGCCTGGGCAAGGCCACGTCCACGAAGACCAAGAAGGCCGCGGCCAGGACGAGTACCAAATCGAAGTCGCCGAGCGCGAGCAGGACGACGGAGGACTCCTCGCCGTCCACGACCACCAGCAGCGGGAAGACCACCCAGATCGGCCTGGCCAACCTGAGTGACAAGGCCTCCGGTCTGGGCTGGGCTTCGGGTCTGTACATGCCGGGCAGCAGCGCCGGCAACGCCGCGGCCTTCGGGAAGTGGCGCGGCGCGGGTGTCGACGTGGTCGTCGACTGGCCGGCGCGCGCCAGCTGGGACGACCTGATCAACCCGGAGTGGCTGTACGACTCCTGGAAGAACACCTCGTACACCAAGTCGTTCGGCTTCCCGCCCTTCCCGGAAGACGGAAGCACCCTGTCGCAGTGCGCCTCGGGCGCCTACAACGACAAGTGGAAGCAGATCGCCACGAACATCAAGGCCGCGGGCCTGGACGACACGAGCGTCATCCGCCTGGGCTGGGAGTTCAACGGCGACTGGTACAACTGGCAGGCCAACGATCCGGCTGCTTTCGCCGAGTGCTGGCGACAGGTCGTGGGTGCGGCCGAGTCGGTGGCTCCGGCCCTGACCTGGGACTGGAACGTCAACCGGGGCGTCAGCGCCGGTCAGGCCGACCCGGCCAAGGCCTACCCGGGCGACAAGTATGTCGACATCGTGGGCGTCGACTCCTACGACATGTGGCCCGGTGCGACCAGCGAGTCCGCCTGGGACGAGCAGCTGAACGGCAAGCAGGGCCTGACGTACTGGGCCAACTTCGCCAAGAACCACGGCAAGAAGATCAGCGTGCCGGAGTGGGGTGTGTACCCGGGTACGGCGCATGCCGGTAACAACGGCGGCGACAACGCGTTCTACATCGCGAAGATGAAGGCCTGGTTCGAAAGCCTGGGCAGTCAACTGGCTTACGAGGCCTACTTCAACGAGCCGGCGAGTTATTACGCCGGGTCGATCTTCGGCGAGGTACAGAACCCGAATGCCGCCGCGAAGTACAAGGCGCTCTGGGGCAAGTAGACCGCACGCGAGAACGCCTCCCGGGAAGCATTTTCCCGGGAGGCGTTTTTCGTGGTGGGTGAACGATGCGCTAGAGAATGCCGTCCTCGATCTGTTCCACGGTGACCGACCAGTGCAGGTCTTTGAGCAGGGCATCGGCGTCGATCGCGGTGAGCTGTTTCTTCAGCAGCCGAAGTCGCTTGCGGCGCGGGATCTCCGGGTCGGCATCGGCGCCCGCGTAGAACTCGTCGAACGCCTTCAGGAATCCGCGGAAGGCATCCATGCTGCTGCTGAGCAGGCACGGCGTGCTCGGGGTGGGGTCGAGCAGGAAGAGGCGACCCTCGGCGTCCACACCGATCTCCTGGTAATGATTCGCCGCCCCGATGACCGTGAACTCGCGCCCGCCCATCTCCTGCACCCGTGCGGGCCGGTCGTCGAGGGTCATGCCGAAGCGCAGCTCTTCCATGACATCAGGATATGACTCGTCCGGTAGGACCGAATGGTCTGCCCCTTGGGTCGTGAATGGGGCAAACGCGTGGAATGGGGATCGGTGACTGGCTACGTTGTGGCCATGGTGCTCGTGGTGACGCTTGCCGTCCTGGTGGTCGTGGGGCTTTTCCTGTTCTGGGCGGTGCGCGCCTACAACGGGCTCGTGCGCCGCCGGAACCAGGTCGAGGCCGCGTCCGCACAGATCGACGTGCAGCTCAAGCGCCGTCATGACCTGATCCCGAACCTGATCGAGACGGTGAGGGAATACGCGGCCCACGAGAGCGGCACCCTGGAGGCCGTGGTGCAGGCGCGGCAGCAGGCGGTGGCCGTGAACGGGGCGGGCGCCGGGCAGCGGGCGCAGGCCGAGAACGAGCTGTCAGCCACGCTGTCGCGGCTGTTCGCGGTGGCCGAGGCCTATCCCGACCTGAAGGCCAGCCAGAACTTCGGCGCGCTGCAGGGCGAGCTGGCCGACAGCGAGGACAAGATCGCCTACGCCCGGCAGTTCCTGAACAACGCCGTGCAGACCTACAACACGAGCATCCAGGCCGTGCCGACGAACATCGTCGCCGGCCTGGGGAGTTTCACGCCGGCCGAGTACTTCGAAGCCCGGGGCGAGGAGCGCGGAAACGTCTCCGCCCAGTTCTGATGCCTGATGTCCTGATCAAGATCCTGTTCGTCGCCTTCTTCCTGGCGATCTGGGCTGCGCCTACATGCTCTGGTCGACCCGGCCCTCCGAGATCGAGCCGGATGCGGCCACGCCGGAGCTGCCCGGTGACGAGCCGCCCGCTGTGGTGAGCCTGCCGGCCAACCGCTGGCTTTCCGCGAGGGTCCGGGTCGGGAAGGTCGTGCGCATCCAGGCCCGGCCGTGGACGCGCCGGGTGACGGCAATCCAGCCGGTTTGAGACGTTCGTCCGCCGACTGCTGACAGCTGTTGCGGATGATGCGATGCTTATCGCCATACGCAACCGACCGGCCACTCGCGGGCATTGATACGATGTTCCTCGCCGCGACTGGCGTTCGGGTGGGTCACCACCGGGAAGCGGTGGAGTGTCGTCGTCTTCGGGTCGTTCGCCTGGGCCCGGGGCAAGGGAAGCACGACCTGACCACCCGACGACCGACACTGCTTGGAGTAACCGCATGACGTCTGACGCCGCCTCCACCAGCCGCGCGATCACCAACGAGTCCCTCGCTGACGCCGACCCCGAGCTCGCCGCTGTTCTGGGCAACGAGCTGGGCCGTCAGCGGAACACCCTCGAGATGATCGCCAGCGAGAACTTCGCTCCCCGCGCCGTGCTCGAGGCGCAGGGTTCGGTGCTCACGAACAAGTACGCCGAGGGTTACCCGGGCAAGCGCTACTACGGTGGCTGTGAGTTCGTGGACGTCGCCGAAGAGCTGGCCATCAGCCGGGTGAAGTCCCTGTTCGGGGCCGACTACGCCAACGTGCAGCCGCACTCCGGCGCGCAGGCCAACGCCGCCGCGATGCACGCGCTGATCCGCCAGGGCGACACCATCCTGGGCCTGGAGCTGGCCCACGGCGGTCACCTGACGCACGGCATGAAGATCAACTACAGCGGCCGGCTGTACAACGTGGCCGCCTACGGGGTCGACCCGAAGACGTTCCTGATCGACATGGACGTCGTGCGCGAGAAGGCCCTCGAGGCCCGGCCGAAGCTGATCATCGCGGGCTGGTCGGCCTACCCGCGTCAGCTCGACTTCGCCGCGTTCCGCTCGATCGCCGACGAGGTCGGTGCCTACCTGATGGTCGACATGGCGCACTTCGCCGGTCTGGTCGCCGCGGGTCTGCACCCGAGCCCGATCCCGCACGCCCACGTCACCACCAGCACCACACACAAGACCCTGGCCGGTCCGCGGGGCGGCATCATCCTGGCCAACGACCAGGAGAACGCCAAGAAGTTCCAGTCCGCGGTCTTCCCGGGTCAGCAGGGTGGCCCGCTCATGCACGTGATCGCCGGTAAGGCGGCCGCGTTCAAGATCGCTCACTCCGATGCGTTCAAGGACCGTCAGGCCCGCACCGTGCGGGGCGCCAAGATCCTCGCCGAGCGCCTCACTGCCGCCGACGCCACGAAGGCCGGCGTCTCGGTGCTCACCGGTGGCACCGACGTGCACCTGGTGCTCGTCGACCTGCGCGAGTCCCAGCTCGACGGTCAGCAGGCCGAAGACCGCCTGCACGAGATCGGCGTGACCGTGAACCGCAACGCGGTCCCGTTCGACCCGCGTCCGCCGATGGTCACCTCCGGTCTGCGCATCGGCACGCCCGCGCTGGCCACCCGGGGCTTCGGCGACGAGGAGTTCACCGAGGTCGCCGACGTGATCGCGAACGCCCTGCAGCCCACGGCCGACATCGAGAGCCTGCGCAAGCGGGTCGAGAAGCTGGCCCAGGACTTCCCGCTGTACGAAGGCCTGGAGTCCTGGTGACCGCGCAGCTTCTCGACGGCAAGGCCGCCGCGGCTGCCATCCGTCTCGAGCTCAAGGAGCGTGTCTCCCGGCTGAAGGAACAGGGCATCGTTCCCGGGCTGGGCACCGTGCTGGTCGGTGAAGACCCGGGCAGTGCCAAGTACGTCGCGATGAAGCACGCCGACTGCCTTGAGGTCGGCATCAACAGCATCCGCGAGGACCTGCCCGCCGACGCGACGCAGGAGCAGGTGGAGGCCGCGGTCAAGCGGCTGAACGACGACCCGGCCTGCACCGGGTACATCGTTCAGCTGCCGCTGCCGAAAGGCCTGGACTCCGACCGGGTCCTGGAGCTGATCGACCCCGCGAAGGATGCGGACGGTCTGCACCCGACGAATCTCGGCCGCCTGGTGCTCAATGTCAACGCGCCGATGACGAGCCCGATCCCGTGCACCCCGCACGGCATCGTGGATCTGCTGCTGCGCAACGACATCGACCTCAAGGGCAAGGAGGTCTGCGTGGTCGGCCGCGGCGTCACCGTCGGTCGCCCGCTCGGCCTGCTGCTCACCCGTCGCGAGCTCAACGCCACGGTCACGTTGTGTCACACCGGTACTCGTGACGTGGCCGAGCACGTGCGCCGCGCCGACGTGGTGGTCGCCGCGGCCGGGGTCGCGAACATGATCACCGCCGACATGGTGAAGCCGGGCGCGATCGTGCTCGACGTCGGTGTCAGCCGGGGCGTTCCCGACCCGGTCACCGGAAAGTCCAAGCTGGCGGGCGATGTCGCGCTCGACGTGCGCGAGGTGGCCGGCTGGGTGGCACCCAACCCGGGCGGTGTGGGCCCGATGACCCGCGCGATGCTGCTCGCCAACGTCGTCGAGGCGGCGGAGCGGCAGTAAGAGCTTCAAAATTGAGGACGCCCGCCACTCACCGATGGTGAGTGGCGGGCGTCCTCAATTTAAATACTGAGTTGACGCAATGCCAGCTCGGTGTACAGAGCCGCCCCGTCGGGAAGCACCGCGTCGTCGAACGTGGCGTGCGGCGAGTGATTGCTCGGTGCGGTTTCCGGATCGTGCCCCTCGGGGCACGCACCAATGAGAACCATCGCCCCCGAGACCTTCTCGAGAACCCGGGAGAAGTCTTCGGTGCCGGTGAGAGGCCGGGCCAGGGTGTGCGTGCGGGACTCGCCGAACAGGTTGGCCGCCGCCTCGAAGGCGAAGTCGGTTGCGCTGACGTCGTTCAGCGTGACCGGGCACTCCTCGACGTACTCGACCACCACCTCCACGCCGTGCGCGTCGGCGATGCCCTGGCAGACCTGGTGCACCAGATCGCGCACCTGACGACGCACGCCCCGGTCGAAAGTGCGCACGGTGGCCTCGAAACCGGCGGTCTCCGGGATCACTGTGTGCTTGGTGCCCGCCTTCAGCTTGCCCACGGTGAGCACTGCGGCCTCGAAAGCGTCGATGCGGCGGGTGATCGCGGTCTGCAGCGCCATCACCATCTCGCAGATGGCCGGCACCGGGTCGCGGGCCAGGTGCGGCGACGCGGCATGCCCACCGGAGCCCCGGGCCGTTACGAAAAGCCCGTCCGCAGCGGCCATCACCGCTCCGGGGCGGGTGGCGATCGTGCCCAGCGGCACCTGGTTCGGCAGCACGTGCAGGGCGAAGGCCTTGTCCACGGCGCGACCGGCGGCGCCGAGCACGCCCCCACCGATCATCTTCGAGGCGCCCTGATAGCCCTCCTCGCCGGGCTGGAACATCAGCACCACGTCACCGGCGATCTGATCCCGCCGGTCGTTGAGCAGCCGGGCGGCCCCCACCAGCATCGCCGTGTGCAGATCGTGACCGCAGGCGTGCATGGCGCCGTCGACGGTGGAGCGGAACGGGCTGCCCACCTCCTCGTGCACAGGCAAGGCGTCCATGTCCGCGCGCAGCAGCACCACCGGCGCGGTCTCCGGGTCGGGAGAGGCCGTGCCGCGCAGTACGGCGGTCACCGAGCCGATCTCCTGACCCGCCGTGATCTCCAGGTCCAGGCCGTCGAGGGCCTCGAGCACCGCCTGCTGGGTGCGTTGCAGCCGGAGCCCGATCTCGGGGCGCCGATGCAGCCTGTGCCGCAGATCGGCGAGATCGTCGCTGATCCCGGCCGCGTCGTCCAGAAGGGTCATGCCACGTGTCTACCCTTTGTCGAGCCCCCTGGACAGGGGTTTCACAGAATGTGACTCCTGATCCACGCCGCGACCAGGTCCGGAGCCTCGTGGACCGGCGTGTGACCGGTTGGTAACACCTGTAGCCGAGCTCCGGGAATCCCGTCGGCCAGTTCCTGCGCATGATGCACGGGCCGGGCCTGGTCGTACTCGCCGTGCAGCACCAGGGTCGGCGCGGTGATGCGGGACAGGGCCGGGCGGAAGTCCAGATCGTGCTGACTGGCCAGCGCGTCGTGGGCGGCCTGGGGGTTCACGTCGGTCGCCCAGGACAGCCATTCCTCGCGCAGCGCCGGCTCGAGGGGCCTGTGGAACGACCGGTCGAGCACGGCGGCCAGCAGGTCCGGGGCCAGGCCCGCCGTCAGTGCCCGCAGGATGCTCCGGACGTCGCCGTGATCCTTCATGTGCGCCCCGGTGTCGACCAGCACCAGGTGAGTGACCAGGTCGGGCCGGGACAGGACGAGCTGTAGTGCGATCGCGCCGCCGGTGGAGTGCCCGAGCAGCGCCACCGGCCCCTCCAGATGCCGGGCGAGGTCGTCGGCGAGGGCGGGGATGTCCCAGGGGCCGGGGCGGGTGAGCCAGGACCAGGTCTTGAGCGGGAGGTCGGGTGTGAGCTCGGCGGCCAGCCGGTCGAACACGGCTGGGGTACAGAACGAACCGGGGAGGGCCAGAACTGTGACCATGGTTCCCCTCCTCTTCGGGTCACGGTGGAAGACGTCCCGGGCACGTTCCTCGATGGGGGAGGATGGCGCCATGAGGATCGCGACCGTCAACGTCAACGGTATCCGGGCTGCTGAGCGGCGGGGCATGCCCGCCTGGCTCGCCGAGCGGCAGCCGGACATTCTCTGTCTGCAAGAGGTCCGGGCCGACGACGCGACGCTCATGAAGATCATGGGTGAGGGCTGGTACGGGGTGCACGAGGAGTCTGCCTCGGCCAAGGGGCGGGCCGGCGTCGCGGTGCTGTCCCGTACCGAGCCGGTCGCTGTCCGTTCCGGCCTGGGCGACTTCATCTCGGTCGGGCGCTGGGTGGAGGCCGATTTCGCGCTGACACCCTCGGCTGAGGGTGAGCCCGGACTGCTGACAGTGGTGTCGGTGTACGTGCACACCGGCGAGGCCGAAACCCCGAAGCAGGCCGAGAAGTACGCTTTTCTGAACGAGATCCGTGAGCGCATGAACAAACTCGCCGCGGACGGGCGTCATTTGGTGGTGTGCGGCGACTTCAACATCTGCCACCGCGAGGCCGACCTGAAGAACTGGAAGGGCAACCTGAAGAAGGCCGGTTTCCTGCCGGCCGAAAGGGCCTGGATGGACTCGCTTTTTGACGAGGACGGGTTCGTGGACGTCCAGCGCTCGCTGGCGGGGGAGGGGCCGGGGCCTTACACCTGGTTCTCGTGGCGGGGGAAGGCCTGGGATAGCGCAAGTCCTCAATCTGCCACGTGTATTAGTGCAGGTCAGAACGTTACGAAGGGTGTTTACGCGTCGTGCTGAGGGTTGCTACTGCCAACGTCAACGGTATCCGGGCGGCTGAGCGGCGGGGGATGCCTGCCTGGCTCGCTGAACGCCAGCCGGACATCCTTTGCCTCCAGGAGATCCGCGCGGATGACGCGACGCTCATGAAGATCATGGGTGAGGGTTGGTATGGGGTGCATGAGGAGTCTGCCTCTGCGAAGGGGCGGGCCGGCGTTGCCGTGCTGTCTCGGACTGAGCCTGTGGCCGTGCGCTCGGGGCTGGGGTCCTTCCTCGGTGCTGGGCGCTGGGTTGAGGCTGACTTCGCTCTGATGCCTTCTGCTGAGGGTGATCCCTCGCTGCTGACCGTCGTGTCGGTCTACATCCACACGGGGGAGGCTGAGACGCCGAAGCAGGATGAGAAGTACCGGTTTATGGATGAGATCCGGGAGCGGATGAACAAGCTCGCCGCCGACGGCCGGCATCTGCTGGTCTGCGGTGACTTCAACATCTGCCACCGCGAGGTGGATCTGAAGAACTGGAAGGGAAATCTGAAGAAGTCTGGGTTCTTGCCGCGGGAGCGGGCTTGGATGGATTCGCTATTCGGTGAAGACGGTCTTGTGGACGTTCATCGAAAGATGGCTGGGGAGGGGCCTGGGCCTTATACATGGTTCTCATGGAGAGGCCGTGCTTGGGATTCAGGGGCCGGGTGGAGAATTGATTACCTAATTTCCGACCCTGCACTGAGCGGTCACATAGTTGCTGCCGACGTAGACCGAGCGCCTGCCTATGCTGAGCGCTGGAGTGACCACTCGCCCGTCTATGCCGACATGGACGTGATTCTTTTACGAGCCCAGGATCTTTGAAGCGACCGGTTGCACCATAGGCGCTTCTCTTTTTGGGCGTCGCTAAGTTGAATCAGAGTGGCCGTCGATCTTGTGACCTAGAGTGACGACACCGTCAATCTGTTCACGCCGTGGATTGAATTGCCGCACTTCCCTGAGGTTTCCTACACCCCAAGGCACTCTAGGGTCACCGCTCCAGCGGATTCGAGCGCGGCACCGATACGCGCTAGCTATGCTGGCGAGACCGCATCCGGCTACACGGCCTGGCGTGTCTCATGGCCTCCATCTGCACTCACTTAATCACTCGAGAGACGGTAAGGCCCTCTCTTGGTAGGGGTCGCACGAAGAACCTTGAGTCACGCAGAATCGGGACATATACTGTCCTATACCAAGATCCAGAAAGGCTTCCAGAAAGAAGACGATGGACTATCCGAAACAGGAAGACCTATTGGGAAGTGATCCGCTTCTTCGTTGGATAGATGAACATTTTCTACGCTCAGATCCTTTTGCTTTTCCCAATTCCGATTTTCGCAAATTTGTAAGACTTGTCTCCGACCAGCTCCAGGTGGACCCGAACGGCATATTTTGTATTGGATCAGGCGCCATCGGACTTTCTTCTAACCCTGGAAAAGTGAGTGGCCGGAATTTGAAGCCCTTTGATGAGAAATCCGATCTCGACATCGCCGTGATTTCCGAGGTCCATTTTGAACAAGCGTGGCGAGATCTACGAAACAAGGCTCAGCCGAGCCTGGATCCCATGGATAAATTGGTAAAAGAAAATATTTCTTGGCAGCGTAAGCGCTTCTTTGATGGTGCCATCCTCATCAATAAGTTGCTGCCAGTACTTTCCTTTGGTTCATCATGGATTGCCGCTATTGAGCGCATCCAAGAGCGCACCTCCATTCTCCTAGACCGGAATATCGATGTCGAGATATGGGTCTACCGCGACTATTGGAGCGTGCGAAACTACGTCGCCCAAGGCATCGTCGAATGCAAGAAGGGGATTCTCGCGTGATTAGCAATAATTCATCACCTGAATTTGAAAAACAGCTAGCGTCGACGGCATCCAGCTTCACAGTGAACTATTTTTATAAGAAGTATGTCGATGGCGAGTTGATTCTTCGCCCTCCGTTCCAAAGAAATTTGGTGTGGAACGTCGAGCAGCAGAGCTTTTTGGTGGACTCGATACTTCGGGGCCTACCTGTACCGGAGATATACGTCCAGAACGATACGACCGCCGACGGCGACGAATTAATGATCGTCGTGGACGGCCAGCAGCGCATTTCAACATGCATTAGTTTCCTAGCTGGAGAACTTCGTATCATTGGCGATGGTGATTTGGATGAAAAATGGCGAAACAAAAAATTCGACGAACTTGAGGATGCGCTGAAGAAGCGGTTTCGTAGCTTCGAGCTTATCGTTCGAAAGCTTCCAGAAGAAACAAATTCTGTTTTGCGGGAAGTTTTTCGTCGCCTCAACAAGACCGTCGAGCCATTGGAGGCTCAAGAGCTTCGGCATGCTGCTTACAGTGGGCCGTTCCTCGAACTCGTAGAAGCCGCAGCTGGGAGACCTCTGCTCAGCGAAATTGGCGTCTTCTCTTCGAAGGATTACCTTCGGAGGCGAAACGACGAGTTCTTTGGCGAGATCTGCTTTTCATTAGCTACAGGAGCATTCCCGAACAAGAAGGATGGATTGGAGGACTTATTTCTAACGTACGAGCGCCAAGGAATTCCGCAAGAAGTTCTCAACGACTTAAACAGAAAGCTTGGTCGCATCTTTGAACAACTAGCGCCGATAGCTGGCCAGCTAAGGAGGACTCGTTTCCGGAACAAGTCAGACTTCTATTCGCTGCTGCTCTGCCTAGGCAAGAACGCCCACGTATTGCCGACAAATGATCCCGAAAACCTTACGCAGGTACTCAAGGACTTCTCGAACCGGATCAACGACGTGAAGAAGGAAGAAAGCGAGGGGCGACCGATTGAATCACTAGTCAAAGATAATCTTGGTCAGCATGCGGTTAAGTATCTGCGGGCTGTGGAACGGGCGGCTAGTGATCGACTGAACCGTGTGCGCCGCGACGAAGCACTTCGAGGCATACTCCTTCCAATACTCATGGAATCACCGTCGCGACCCCTAGTTTCTTCAGATGAATCTTGGCGTCATGAAGGTGAAGAAGTAGATGAGGCTGTTGATGAGGACGCGGAGTTAGATAACTTAACCGAGAAGGAAGCCCTGCAACAAGCGCTATTGGCTAGCGATTGACATGGTGAGTCCTTCTTAGTGAAGGGTGGGCTTATGCTGCCGGGTGGCGGGCTTCCGTTGAGTGCTCGGGAGAAACTTGCTCAACCTATCTACGGCGAACTGAATTCCTCCTATGTTTGGTCTGGCAGCCACACGCTCCCCCTTAGCAGGGACGCATGGGAATATTACAGGGGGGCTCTCGAGGGGCAAGTAATTGATTTGGCTCGGATAGCTACCGAGTGGTCAGGGGCCGAAGACAGCTTTATCTCGGTCAGGTCGTGGATAAGCAACCTGTTGCAGGCACGGCAGGCTATCGTTTCTTTGTTGTACTCGCTCAGACCCTTCGACGTATTTCAGCCTCTAGAGGCAAATTCTTTACTGGGCTCAGTTGACGTATGGATGCGTGGTATAGCGGATTGCGTGCTGAATCTCCAGGAGCCAGTTCTCAACCTCGCTGTCTCGGGCGTCGATTGGCTTCGTGAAACGCATGACAATGAAGGTCAGGACCTTTTAGCCTTGGCTTTTGATCTGCCAGATCGCGATCTGCGTAATGAGCATGGCGAATTCCTGCCCTCACGTGTTTTTGAAGCCCACTACCAGAAGAATCATGAGTTGATACAGAGGGTTGTGGGACATCTCCAGTCGTTAGGCGTACCTCCGGTTTATGACGCACTCGCCGCCGTCTGTATTGTGGGGTGGGTAGTCTGTGCTGAAAATCAAGTCTTGGCCGCCGCAAGTCTCAAATCTACGTACCACTATCTCGCCGAAAGCGATCCTGAACTATCTTCTGCAGTGGTCTCGTACTTTGATAAGCGCGAGCCAGTGCTGCGCCAGGGGCGGGATCGTATTTCTCGCTCCATTGCTCTGGCGCGATCAGGCGATGCGCTTAGCGGAGAAGTTAACGCTTTGGCATTTGCGGACGCCTACAAGCGACTCGTTGAGGGGCCAGTCCGTCAATACGGTTGGTTGCACCATTGTTTGCGAAAGGGACTTCCATGGTCAGAGGTCCCGATGGTCAGACAGATCCATGAGGCTTTGCTTTCGCACGACAGTTGGGTTGCTTCTGTCGCCGCCGTTGGGATTCTGCCGGAATTCCGAAACGCTGAAGCGCACGAAAGCCTTACGTGGGATGGCACTCGCCATGAGTATGTCATTGACGATGATGCTATTCCAGTAGCCAGAGTAGTTCTCGCAGCCGCCTGGGCGGACTCCTTCGCTCGCGGCTGCGATGCGGGAGTAGTTTGCTTCAAAGCTGCTTCGCTGGAATTAAAGCTAAGCCTTCCGAGCCCGGACGAAAGGGGTCGCATGCCGGCTTGGCGGCGCGCCGAAGCCTTATTCGGTACCAATGGTCTGCATGTGACGTCATTGGATCTTAACGCCAGGGTCGCAACGGTGTCGCTTCACGAGTTCTTTATGGAGAATATTAACCCTTGCTTTCAGGCTCTTGTTAATGTCAACGCTTTACTGCCGAGTATTGAACAATTTAAAGTTACGGTTGCTGGCGATCCAGATTTTGGATTTACGGTTGCAGCCGTTGCGCTGCGCGCAACGCATGAGGTCTGGTCATACGCGGTAAATACCTTCAGCGCGATGCCCTTCTCTACGTTCTTGCCTGCCAATCTGGATGCACGAGGACGCGTGGAGAAACCGCTAGCCGCTGCTCGATCGATTGCCTGGATAGCCATCGACGATGTTCTTGATGCGTTGGAGGCCAGTCCAATTCGATGGAGCAGCCGTGATCGGAAACTCTACGTTGATCGGCTAACCCTTTCTCGGAAGGCCGTGGCAATATGTCTGGAATTGGTCGAAGTAGAGCATCGTTTTCGTTTGAAGCTGGTTCAGGGTCTATGGGAAGAAATATTGCTGCTTCTGGCCGATGGCTCAATTGGTAACGGCTACGATGAGATATCAAGGCTGGTTCCCATCGCTAAGGCCAGACAGTATTGGGAGACTTGGGGGCCTGTCGATCGTTTGCCGGGAGTGGAACCAGGTCCACAGGAGCGGTTCAGGGACGTCCTTATCGGCCATCGTCAAAGGCCTTCAGACCTCCGGTGGAGAACGATATAAATCTTGCGGGTTAGAAAAGTTCAAGCAAAGCTGCCTCGACTTTGGTCCATGGGAAGTTCCCTGGCTCCAACTCGCCGCCCTTGCCAGGTTGAGTGCGTTGGGTCAGCACGACCTGCACTCGTTCCTCGGCGAGATATTCCAAACTTCGTCTGTAGGCACCATGTGAGGCTAAGGCCCTATTCATCCAGGGGGCGATGATAACTGGCTTACCCTGGCCAATTGCCTCGCACACGACGCCCACGGCCAGAGTATCCGTGATGCCGTTCGCGATCTTGTTGACACTATTGAAGCTGGCTGGAGCAACAATTAGTGCGTCTGGAGTCGGAAGCACATCGGGGTCGTTGGGGTGTTTGTAGTCTGATCGAACAGGATGACCGGTTAAATCACGCAGTTCGGTGCTGTTGACAAAGCGTTCTCCCATGGGAGTTGTTATTACACACACATCCCAACCGAAGGATCTAGCGCTACGGATGAAATCGTAAGATTCGTAGGCGTTGCTAACACCGCAGATAATCACGTACAGAACTCCTCGGGCGCTGCTCACCTGGCAACTCCTGTCGATAGCGCTCGGGCAATGTCGGTCCGTCGCTAGAATGTCACCTTCTAGTGCATCGATGGCGAGGGGGTCGCGTGGGTGACGTTGAGAACACCGGTGCGCGCATCCGCCAATGCCGCAGGGCGCGAGGGCTGAGCCTCGATCAAGCGTCCGGCCTGGCCGGCATCAGTAAGGGGTATCTCTCCAGGTTGGAGCGTGGGGAACGCTCGGTGGACTCGCGGGCGCTGCTGACGACGATTGCTCAGGCGCTGGAAGTCTCGGTAGCTGATCTGACTGGTCAGCCCTATGCCCCGCGCGAGCAGACCCACGCGGACGCGCACCGTGGGGTGCAGGCGACGCGGTTGGCGCTGCTCGATCCGGACGGGCCGGGGCGGTCGGAGGCTGAGGTGGCTGCGATCATCGACGGCCTGGACCAGATCATGGCTCGGTGCGACCTGGTGGATGAGGCGCGCATCGTTCCCAGCATCCTGCGCTGGACCCAACAACTTGCCAAAGAGACCGGTTCACCGGAGGCCCATCGTCGGGTGGCGATCGCCGCGTACACGGCGATCTTCTATGCGCGGAACATGGGGGAGTTCGACCTGGCCTGGATGGCCGCGGAGAAGCTGCGGTCGGCGGCTGAGGCGTCGAATGATCCGGCGACGCTGGGGCTGGCGGCTTACGGGCAGGCTCACGCGCTGACGCCGGCGGGGGCGCTACGGCGGGCGGCCTCTGTTGCTCAGTCTGGATTCGAGGCAACTGCCCTGGGAGAGAGCGAGAGTCTGGCGGCTCGGGGTTCGTGCCTCCTGGTGGGCGCGGCGACCAATGCGAGCTTGGGCAACATCGATACGGCTCGGGCTCAACTGGATGATGCGATGAGCCTGGCGGCCCGGGTTGAGGAGCCGACGTTGGTCGCGCGGCACACGTCGTTCAGCTCGTGGAACGTGATCATGCATCGAGTGGCCGTCGAGGTTGAGTCGGGGAATCCGGCGGCGGCGCTGGAGACTGCGCGCCCGTTGGCTACTCACCCGGTGAAGCAGCGTGAGCGGATGTCGTACCTGTGGGTCGACATGGGCCGCGCGTTCTCCCGGATGGATCGTCATCGCGAGGCGATCGATGCTTTTCGCCGCGCTGAGCGTTCCGCACCGCTGCGCGTCCGGCTGAGTCCGGTGGTCCGCGATGGCGTCCGGGATCTCCTCAACCAGAACCACCGCCGTGTGTCCGGTGCAGAACTGCGCGGCTTGGCCGAGCGTTGCGGAGTGCTCGGCGAGGTATAAGGGGGTTGCCAAGCTGGCAACCTTTCGACCCTTGTGCGGCCGCACCCTGTAGGGCATGCGAGGGATATCGGGGAGAGGACGCCGAAAGGCGATCCTGACGGGGAGCGCGCAACCGGTCCACGACGTGGGGACGAATCTGCGTCCGATGCTGTTCGGCTATCAGACTGTCCGGCCGGACTCGTCCGATGACGAAGTGACGAACGGGCGGCGGGTGCTCGTCGCGTATGCCGCGCTGGAGGGGTACACGCTCGGGGAGATCTTCCTGGAATGGACCCCTGGGACGGCCTTCTCGGCGTTGTCGGCGCTGGTTGCTACGGCTGAGCGCTGCGAGGTGCGCACTGTTGCTGTGCCTTCGGTGCTTGATCTTGGGTGGCTGCCGCGGGTCCAGGAACTGGTTCGTCGGAAGTTGGAGAGCGGTGGCCTGACGGTCCTCGTCCTTCAATCGACGGGGGCGCAGGCTGAGCGGCGGTGGTCCGCGTGAACGAGGTCGCCGGTCCGGCCGTTCCCATTCGGGGCCTTGTCCCGGGTTCTCTTCGGCGCCTTCGGCCGGCCCTTGCGGTCAAGGGCACGTCGAGCCTTTGGACGGGGCGTCTCGAGTTCGCGGTCATGGATCGGCACGGGGGTCCGATCTGCGAGGCGTCCATCGTGGCGCGGCTCGACCACGTGATGATCTGGTTCGGGCCGACGTGCCTGGCCGTCATCGATCGGGACCGGCTTCGGGGCTGGCTGCACGCTCCGACTCATCCGCTGGAACAGGACGACATCGTGTTGGAGCGGACGAATGAGGGACGCCTGTCGCTCAGCATCGCGGGCCGGTTGCCGGATCTCGTCCCGGCTGAGGTCGTCGACAACTTGTACCGCTGGGTGTGACCGCAGTGATCGAGCCAGCGGAGCGCGTCCTCAATCGAACCGAGCTGGTCAAGGCGCTGGAGCGCGTCAAGGTCGTGGCGATCACGGTCACCGAAGAACAGGGGACCGGGCGGTTCACGGTCTTCCTGCACGGTCCCGCCGGCCAGTGGGCTCACGACGACGCGCGGCGAACGGTCGCTGAGATCGCCGGTGTCATCGGCGTCGAAGAGGCGCCCGGGGCGCCCACCATCCTTCGCGTGATGGTCGCGGCGTCCGAGCGAGAAGGGACGCCTGCATGAGATGAGTCGGAGGCCGGGCCACCCCGTTCCTATGCGGGGAGAAGGGTGGCCCGGCTGGAACGTGTCACGTCCCGGTGTCGGATGGTACCGGGGCGTAGTCGGCGTGCGTAACAAATCGGACGCGCGTGTCTGGCTCGCCGGTGCCTTGAGCAGAAATGTTCGGGGTAGGTGGGAGCGAGAGTTGACGAAGCAAGGCGAGGACGACGGTCACGGGGACAGCGGCCCAGAGTGGGGCCAGCGCGAGGCATCCAAGGGTGATGCACGCACTGACCTGGGCGGGATGGGCTCGCGTGACTGGGATTTCCTGGAGAACGAAGGATTCGCCGGTGGCGAAGAGAGCTTGATCGTGCCGTGGCAGTCGGTGCGGGCGGGGGAGTCGCGGGAACTGATGGCGTCCTATCGTCGGGCGCGTCGGCTCGCTGCTCGCCTGCGACGCTGCCTCGGTGATGTCGGCTTCGCGGACGCAGACTTTCCGGAACTCGGTGCGGGTGTCGCGCCCGATGGCCGGCCGGTTGTAGTGCTCGGGGCTGTCCCCGAGACGACGGTCGTCCGCCTGGTGCTGCTACTGGAGTCTCGGCGGCTGCCACCCGGCGGCGAGGGGCGCACCGCCGCATAGATCTCTTCCCTCCGGCTATGGGCCGGCTGGCCCGCTCATGTTTGCCGATCTATTGAGACGGGGGAACTTTCGGTGATGGCCGAATACGGAAGGGTAGTCATGTCGGTGCCGGTGGAGTTCCGACGACTGGCCCTGGTAGAGCGCGAGATCGGTATGTGCATGGCCTATCTCGCGGTCCTGGAACAGGGACACCGCAGCGAGGAGGCGACGCTTGCCGACCTTCGCGTCTGCCTGCAACGCATACAAGGGATCGTGCTCAACGGGTCGTAGTGGCCTTCGCAGTCACGCGGTCTGGCCGCCGCGTCGTGACCGGCGTCCGCGCCGCACGCGCGGCGCGGGCGGCCCCGGACCGCGCCAGCGGTCCGGCTTGATGAAGTAAGGGCAACTTTCTACACCTCGGCGCTCGACCCCGGTCTACGCGAGGTCAAGCTCAAGCTGCGCGAAGACCGGCAAGGTAGGGCGCCGGACTTGGGGCCTGCGGCGCGCCGGAGTCAGCGGCCGGCGGACCCGGGCGAAGCGTCCAAGCGCATCGCGGAGCAACAGAACCGGGAACCAGAAGTGCGGGGTACGGCGGCGCGTCATGGGCTTGCCCTCCCGGTGGTGGTCTCGCGGTGGGGCCGGGTGGTTTTCCCTGCCCCGCTGCGGGCACCAGGTACCTCGCCCTGGGAGGCTCGCGATCAACCCCGCTCCGACCTACCTCGTCCACACGCGCCTGTGCGGAGCACAGACCTGGACCGGGCTGGGACTGCGGGGTTTATCGGGAGTCAGGGCGTGGTACCGGAAGGTGAGCCGTGCGCCTTAGATGCTTGGCTTCGTATGTCGCCTGTCGGAAGTGACGAAAACTGTTCCATGGCGGGATACTCAGTCTTGTTCGGTGAGCCAGTCGTCCTCACCGCTTACACGCGAAACCATGCGCCTTCTAATCTCCGGTAATCCGTCCTGCTCCATGGCGGTGACGATCTCGAGTACGACGGGCTCTGTGGGCCTGCCAAGAAAGATGTCCCACCACTTGTCCTCGAGCGGACTCTTGAGCGATCCAAGCCGCTCGACCCACGGTCCTTGAGGCCCATAGACGCCAGCCGATGGCTTCGGTTCCACAGGGAAGCCTGAGGTCTCGCAGAAGCGCTGCCATTCTGCGTGCGAGATCACGCTCAGGTTGACCGTGAACCGGACGTGCTCAGCGGTGTTGTACCTCCAGCTCTGGAAGTCCACTTGGACAAAGTGGTTGGGAACGTCCAAGTCGTACTTTCGTCCGGAGCCTTTGAACCCCAACTTTCGGAGTCGAGGGGCCATCTCGTCACGGAGCATCCGCTTGTACGCATCCTGTGCGGTCGTCACCGGGCCATCCTGCCCTACTGATGGTTCAGATGGGACGGCCAATCAGAGTGACTCGGTCTGCTGGGATGCGTGTTTCCTCGACTAGTAGGGGCCGTGCGTCGCGGCCGTGGGTAATGCGGACGTGGACGATCAGGGGGATTCCCTGACGTATGTCGAGGGTCGCGACGTCGTCCGGTCTCGGCATCTCGGCGCGGGTGCGGTCGGTCCAGGTGAGCTCGTGTCCCTGGGCGGCGAATGCTTGGTAGAGGTCGGCTGGGAGGCGGAACGGGTCGTCGTCCAGGTGGAGATCGTCAACGACCGCGAACGGTAGCCAGGTGCGGTGCATGATCTGGACGCCGGTGGCGTGGATGAGCTGGCGCTCCAGCACGAAAACTGGCTCAGCGGCGGGGATAGCGAGCGCGTCAGCGTAGGTTCCGGCATCTGTGCGGTAGCACGACGGTGTTTCGACGTCGGCCCAGCCTTCGGCGTCCCAGGTCCGGTAGCGCGGGCCGTCCTGGTCTTCGGTGCGCGTGATGGACGGGTCAAGTTCGAGTCCGCTTCCCGGTGCCAGGGAGAGGCTTTCGCGGACGTGTGTGGCCCGGCCGTGCTCGGTGATGACGAGTCCGGCTGCCCTGAGCGCGGCGATGGCGTGGCGGACGGTGATCCGGGAGACTCCGAACTCGGCGATCATCGCGGTCTCACTGGGGATGGGCTGCCCAGGAGCTAGCTCGCCGCTCTCGATGCGCTCGCGGAGCGTCAAGGCGATTTGTTCGTAGCGGGGGAGCCTGGCTCGCAAAGCGCGGTTGGCCCGGTCGGGAGCGTTCTGGCCGGCGGCCTCGTTCCTGGATGCCTTGGGCGGTGGCGTCGGGGCGTCGGTGGTTTCGTCGTCGTACGCGGGCGGCTTGCCCATCGGCTGTGCCCCTTCCCCCTGTGCGATCTGCGGCTGTGCGCCTGATCGGCTTCGCTGTCTCAGCCCAGCCCTCGCGACTGTCCGGCTGTGTCCGGTGATATCCGGCAATGATCGGCTCATCTACTCGTCATCATAAGTAGTTGACTCCTCGCCGTCCACGGCGTCTACTGATCACTGCACTCGTCATAACGAGTTGATGAGTTGCTCTACGTGAGGTTGGTGGTCTGGATGAGGACGATTCCGGTAGACGTCTCAGCTTTCGAGGCGTGGTTGTGCGTGATGCTCCCCGAACCGCGGGTGGCGAACCTGGAAACGGGGGAGCTGCGCAAGGACCGGGAGACCGGTAAGACGATGTACCAGGTCGGGGTCTGCGCAATCCAGGGGCGTAACTCCTCGGTGATTCAGGTGACGGTGGTCGGGGAACCGGCGGGCCTGACCCTGGGTGCTCCGGTCCGCTTGGTCGATCTGGAGGCCACGCCGTGGGATCGGGACGGGCGCTCGGGGGTGGCTTGGCGCGCTTCGGCTTTGGCTCCTGTTCAGGCTCCGGCCGCTGGCCGGCCTACCGGTGGTCCGGCTGCTGGTCCGGGCGGGGGTCCGGGTGCTGGGGGCCGAGGTGATGCCCGATGAGGTCGCTCCTGAGGAAACTTGCCGTTGTGCTGGTGGTCGTCTGGCTGTTCGGCCGGATCACGAACCTCGTCTCGGGCGTGTTCGGCCCGGCGACCCCGGTGGCGTGGCTGGTCCTGCTGGTTGGGGCCGTCGTGGTGTGGCGGGTGTCGGTGCGGCTGCGGGAGGTTCGTCCGTGGTCGTGGTGGCCGGTGTTCGGGGCCCCGGTCGCGGTGTGGTGGATGCTACGGACCTGGTCGGCGGCGAGCGAGGAACTGGGGTTGTCGGTTCCGGCGGCTCGCTCAGGCCGGTTCGGCCTGATCAACGGCCCTAGTGGTGGGCTGGTCGTGCGGGGGACACCGTTGAAAGTCATTGCCCCGCGTCGGGTCGGTCTGCGCGTGCGGGAGAGCGGTCTGGAAGTGCGGGTACGCCTGGCGCCCGGGCAGACACCGGCTCAGTTCGAACGGGCGGCCGAAGGACTGGCGCACGCGTGGCGCATCCACCGGGTGCGGGTGGAGGTGCCGCGACCGGGATTGGTGACGCTGGTCGGCCTCGGGTTCGATCCGCTACGGCACCCGAAACCCCGCCACGCACAGGAGATCGCGGCTGTCGGTCACGACCCTGTGGAGCTTCCGTCCAGTGAGGAGGATGGTCGGGAACGGGTGGAGTACGGGTCCGAGGTGATGGCGCCTGTTCGTGCTGAGGCGACGCCGGCGGACTTGTCGGTGAGTGTGGGGATCCGGGAGGACAGCCATCCGTGGCTGTTGGACCTGACCCGCCGGCCTCACTACCTGGTGTGCGGGGCCACCCGGTCGGGGAAGTCCACGCTGACGGTCCGGATGCTGGCCGAACTGGCCCGGCGCCCGGTCGGCCTGGTCGGAATCGATGCCAAGAACGGCATGGAGCTTTCGCCGTTCGGGCCGCGGTTGTCGGCGCTGGCGGTCAACCGGGCCGAAGCAGCAGCGGCGATCGATGGATTGCTCGGGGTCCTGGAGCTGCGGACCATGACCTGCCGCGAGCACGGCGCCCGCTCGATCTGGGACCTCCCGTCCTCGGTGCGGCCCTGGCCGATCGTGGTCGTCGTCGATGAGGTCGCCGAACTCATGCTCGCCGCGGACAAGCCCGGCAAGGAGGAAGCGGCCCGCTGTATCCAGGGCCTGATCCGCCTCGGGCAACTCGGCGCCGCCCTCGGCATCCACCTGTGGGTGTCCGGGCAGCGGTTCGGGTCCGACCTGGGCCCCGGCGCCACCCTGCTGCGGGCCCAGCTCGCCGGGCGGGTCTGCCATCGGGTCGCGGACGCCGAAACCGCCGCGATGACTCTGGCCGGCCTCCCAGCGGAAGCCGTCCTGGAAGCGCAGAAGATCCCGGCCGACCTGGCTGGGGTGGCGGTGGCTGGGGATGACTCCGGGGCGTGGCACCTGGTCCGCAGTGATCCGATGGACATCACTGAAGCGGCTGCGCTGGCCTCGCAGTACGCGCGTCTGTGCCTGGATCTGCCCGAGGTGGAGGCCGCGGTGCACCGGGTCCGGTTGGGAGGTGGCTGGTAATGGACCTACCCACCCTCGGCGTCCTCGTGTTCGGCGCCGTCCTCTGGGCCGTCTGGCGGGCCGGAGAGTTGCGCGGGTTTCAGGTCTTGGCCGGTGCCCTGGTCGGGTTCTTCCTCGCCAGCTCGACCCTCGCCCCCTCGATCTCCGAAGGCATACAGAACATCTTCGACTGGATCAGCACCTGGAGCATCACGTGAACCACTCCTCGCGCCCGACCTCGTCCATACGGGGATTCGCGGACGTTGACTGCCCGGCATGCCGAGGCATCGGCGAAACCTCTGTCCCGAGCTGGGACCGCTCCTGCAAGAGCGACACCGGCCGGAACCTGCGATGCCGCCGCTGCCGGGGAACCGGACTGCTCTAGGCGCTCGAACTAGCTACCACGAAATCAAACTCAGGAGGACATCGTGACCACTGTCAGCGCTGCGGGCCGGTCCGTCCGATGCCAGCAATCCGCCTCGGACGGGCCGGGCACCCCGGCAACACTCATGAACCAGCAAACGGCAGGTAGGTGGGATGGCGAAAAAGACTGCAAGGAAACAGAACAGCAAGAGTAGGCAATCCGGAAGGCAACTGACGCTCGGCCTGGGGCTGGCCCCGGAACTGGCCGAGTTGATCGAGCAAGTCAACCGCCCCGATCACCGGGCCTGGCTCGACCAGGTCCAGCGCATCGGCGGCTGCTCTCACCCCCTGCACATGCGCGGCTCCACCCGGATCATCGACCAGACCACCGGCCGCGTCGACCGGGAGTTCAGCAGCCGCGACGCCCCAAACGGCGTCATCCTCGTCCGCTGCCGCAACCGCCGCGCGGCCGTCTGCCCCTCCTGCGCCCGGATCTACCAGGGCGACCTGTTCCAGCTGGTCAAAGCCGGTCTCGCTGGCGGTAAGGGCGTCCCCGAATCCGTCGCCGCCCATCCCCGGGTCTTCGTAACCCTCACCGCCCCCTCCTTCGGCGCCGTCCACACCTCCCGGCCCGCCGGCGGCACCCGCATCAGGCGAGGCGATCACCGCAACGGACGGGGGGTGTGCAATCCCCGGCGAGGCCCGGACTGCGAACACGGGCGCTCGATCTCGTGCTTTGTCCGCCATGCCGAGAGCGATCCGCACGTAGGATCCCCGCTGTGCGGGGAGTGCTACGACTACCGGGCTGCGGTCGTCTGGCAAGCAAACGTCGGACGCCTGTGGGAACGCTTCTGCATCTACCTGCCCCGTCATCTCGCCCGGCACGGCGCTGTCCCTGTGGCCCTGGTCCGCGAGGCCGTTCGGTTGTCCTACGTGAAGGTGATCGAGTTCCAGCGGCGCGGCCTGGTCCATCTCCACGCAGTCATCCGCCTCGACGGACGCACCGAAAACCCTGAAGACCTGACACCCGCGCCGGGCTGGGCCACGGCACCCGTGCTGAAGGAAGCCGTGCATTCGGCGGCCAACGCGGTGAGGATCGTGCAAGAGGCTGGCGCTGATGAGTCCTGGTCCATGCGGTGGGGCATACAGGTGGACGTGCGCGACATCGGCGAACACCTCGACCGCGGCGAAAGCATCGCCAAAGTCGCTGCCTACGTGGCCAAATACGCTTCCAAGGGCAGCGAGGACACCGGCTGGAACCCCGAAACCTGGGGAGAAACACCGCGCGGTCGCCACGCTGCGACGATGATCCACACCGCGTGGGCTCTGGCCGAGCTGCCCGGGCTGGATGACCTGAAGCTGCGCAAGTGGGGCAAGGAACTCGGCTACCGAGGACATGTCTCCTCCAAGTCGCGCCGGTACTCCACCACGTTGGGCCAGTTGCGCGCGGCACGGAGCGCATACCAGCAGCAGTCGTCAGTCGACTCGGATCAGCCGGTCGCCTCAGATGTCCTCGTCAGATCGTCCTGGCAACTCGTCGGCCACGGGTACAACAGAGGCCAAGCGCTTCTTGCCGCTGGGGTGGCACAGGACGCAGCGAGTAACCGTCAAGCGGCCCGAGCCGATGGGCGCCGTGTCTGACGAACCTGAAGCCGGACGTAGGGCCGACCCGTGGCCAATGCTGCGGGATAGTGTTGTGGCAAAGGAAGAAGCTTGGGACGCTTTCGCCCTAGTTATGGTGGGGGAATCTGTGCGGCTATTTCGGGCAGGACGCCTGAGAAAATCAGCCAAACCCAATTATGACATTTGAGCAATCTGTTGCTATCCGATTACGACTAGGCAAGGAGATCATGCATCTTCCTGTCTAGGGTTACCGTGGCGAGATCCAGCACGTGAACATTGTCCTGGAATAGCTCAAAGCCCAAACGGCTCCAGTATGCGCTGAGGCGGGCATAGGACGTGTCTCGGTCCTCGTCCTGTGCGCCAGGCTTCATCGGGTATAGCGCGGCGACGCCCCCACTACTCTTGCAAAGGTGCTGAAGAAGCAGACCTGTTCCAATCAAACCAAATGATAGGCCCCGAAATGGTTCATCGATCTGCACCGTGTTGACGATCAAAAGATTCTGGCCGACGCCGTCTACTATCCTCAGAAGTTCCGCGGCCAGTTCTCCGCTTCCAATGTCGAGTATTGCCCCGCCAATATGGGCAAGATCGCCCGAGCGAGCGTCGAGCGCTTCGAACAACGAACGCTCGTATATGTCGGCCACTATCAAATTAGCCGAGCCGACTCTGGCGGTGACGTAGCCGTCCGCATCCGCTGCGTCTCGCGACAGCTCACCCAGAATCTGAGCGTCGCCGTCCGGCGCCTCTTTAGCCTCGGGTCGGAACCATGACACAGAGAAGCTGACTGAGTATTCTGTGGCACCTGGAGGCCATGGGTCCTTTTCTGGACGATAAAGATCGAACTCCGAAGTCACTGTCAAACTCGTCGCGAGTCTGCGCTGGTAGTCCAGAGAAAGGTTTCGAACCGATGGAAGCGCATCTTCTTCACCCATGCCGGGAGGATACCTTCCGTTTTGCGGCGGCGATAAGTTCGGCGCTCACCCGAGCCGCAGCATCCCCTCCCTGCGACTCTAGTTCCGCATTTATGTGTTGGTGCCTGGCGTCTGTTCGCACAGCTTCACCACGTCAGGCCTCAGCATTTAGCGCAATGTCAGCGTTCAATTTGTCGAGATCCGATCGTTTGAAGGGCTCATCCCTTAACGTGATGTCCGTTCCACTTGGCGGCCAAATTCTCTGCCAGGGACTCTTCGGTGATACCTGAGAGAAATCGTTCGATGGACGATTAGCGCTAATCGCCATTAGGGCAATGCCATTACCAAGTCCGATATGGGTGCGTCCCCACTGTCCCATCAACTGCATGGTTTCGGGAAGATAGCCGTGCAGTACGTCGTGGCGTAATAGGACATCGCTTGGATCTGCCCATCGTGCAGCCCAAACCGTCGACCATCGAGAAGGTCTGCCTGACATCACGTCACGAATCTGCGCCTTTTGTAACTGAGCGCTGCCCGCGTCATCCTGCTCGTAGCAGGTTGCCGTTTTCATTGTCCAGTGAGCAATGGTCTCTTGATCTTCCTGGGAGATGAGGCGCGTCTTATCGTTGATCAAGGGGGTAAGTATTGGAATGGCTCTTTCCTCCATATTGGACATCCAGCCAATGTTGCATGGCTTGCATATCTTCACCGTCACATAAAGCGGGTGCAGGGCTTTTCCGGCCAGTTTGCGGGGTGGTGGTATCAGCACTGCACTACCAGCTGGAGCTAAGAACGGAGGGTCCATGGTCCATCGCCATCTGCCTGATCCATCGGCTGCCCGATTATCCTTGATGGATTTTACCTTCCTCAGCCATTTTCCCAGCACATGTTCGCGACTGTCATTCGCTCCCGTAATGCGCGACCCGCAAAACGCGCAATTGCTGGCGGTCCGTGACCCGCGTAGAGGTTCACGAGAGTCAAATGAAAATTCGGGAAATATTTCGACGGGGCGAATCAGCGTACGTCCGTCGCCTAATTTTTCTTTTGAAAATTCAGCTGTCGTCGTAGGAGCACCGCATTGCGGGCAAGGCGCCGATTGTGCGAGCGTGGAAAAATCTCCATCCCCCACCACAGCGATGAAGGGGGAGGGTTGGCTCCACCAAAGGTCGCAAACTAGACATCTGAAGCTCGCTCGAGATTGTCCCGGATCAAATGGGAAATCCTCGGCAGGGCCGACGGTGACTTGGGCGGACTTCTGTCCCGCTCGCTGTCTCAATGCTCGGATCCGCGCACCTTTTCCCATGAGGAATAATCATGGCCCCCCGTCGCATCTCACGCCAAGCCAATTGCGAGGACGTCGCTACGTGCGCAAGGGCAGGGTGCCGATGGTTGCCGACGGTCGGATGGGGGTGTGCCAGAAAGGTAACCGATGTGCCTGTTAGAAATTTTGGGTGACGACCGGTGATTTGGGCAGTAGTTACTATTTACGGCGAGCGTTCCACTCGCGCATGTAGGTCGCTGTGCATCGTCGGCACCGAGGCTTCATCTTTCGTTGAGCACCGTAGACGGTGAACTGGTCGCGCGGCTTCCACTTCTGGCACTTTAGGCATGTACGTCCTTGGGCGAAGTTCAAGTCGGGTGCCTCCGCGCGCGGAATCTTCTTCTCGCCTTCCCAAAGGGCCCGTACGATCATTCGGGGTCGAGAACGGAACGGGTAAACGTAGATGCCGTCCACCACGTGCTCCAGAGCGGTGCTCACGGTCGCGGCGTCTGCCTCGTCCCAACTCTGAAGCAACTGCTCAAAGCTTCCGGTAGGATTGGCGACGATATTGCCCTGGCGACGAAGGTCGGCGAGCGTCAGCTTCAAGCGCTCGACCTCTTTCTTGATCAGACGCATCTCTTTGGCCACATCGGTCACCTCGAAGGCACCGGTGGAGACGGCACGGACCAGATTTTCTCGGCGACGCTCTTCGGCCAGAAGCTGGGCTTGCAAGGCTTCGTGGTTGGCGCCGGCCTGCTGACTCTTCAGACGCTCCGCTACAAGCGCATCGAACGATTCGCCGTACGCGCTGGCGAGCGAGCGCAGCCAATCCTTCACGAAGTCGGTGGCCTCTGCGTTGTCGATGCTGACATGGACCGGACACTGCGTTCCGCCCTTCGTAAGCTGTGAGCTGCAGACCCACCGGGTGCGTTCGGTCCGGTACAGCATGCGCTTGCCACAACCAGCGCATCGCAGATGTCCGCTGAGGTGTTGGCGGGGATTTCGTGACCGTAAGGGTTTGGTGGACTGGATACGTCGCCGCTCCTGGTAGGCGAGCCAGAGATCTTCCGAGATGATCGGGTCCCAACTGCCTGACAAGTACGCCGGACGTTCATCGGGGCTGATCCCAAGCTCTTCCATCCGCTCGTCGGAGAAGAAGCTTTCCGGCTTGTTCAGCAAGATGAGGCCAGCGGCAAAACCGCTGTCCAGGTAGTTCCGGAGAGCGCTCTCGGACATGAGATTGCCCAATAGGCTGAGCACGCCCTGGTCTCGCAGGTAGAGCACAAGCGCGTGAAGCGACTTGCCGTCGCGGTACATCTCGTAGCACTTACGGAAGGTCGGCCCGGTGACCGGATCGATCGTGTAGCTCTTGGCGGGCTTGTCGTAGATATAGCCCATCCTCGGACCGCAGTGCGGCGGCAGACCCCTGGCAATCATCGCTCGCCGGGCGTCGCGCCAAGATTCCCCGATCTGGTCGGACTGGAACTCGGCGATGGCGAGCATCTGGGTCACGCTGAACCGGCCGGCGGGAGTGCTGGCATCGATGGGCTCGGTGGCAGATTCGAGGCGGCCACCTACCTGTTTCAGTTCCGCGATGCAGCGCAGTGACTCGACCAGGTTCCGGCCCCACCGCGACCACCGCCAGACGACAACCGTGTTCGCTTCGCCGTCGCGAATCCGGTCGATCAGCGGCTGGATCTTCCGCTTGGTGAACGTCCGCCCGGATAGGTCGAGGTCCATCACCGGCTGCCCGACGACCTCGTAACCCTCGCGTCGGCAGTGTGAAAGGCATTGCTCGATCTGCACTTCCGGCGAAATCGACTCTTCCTTGTGCGTCGACTGCCGGACGTAGATCAGAGCCTTACGCGGTGCTCGAACCATGCGACCACCCCCAATGTCCGATTCTAATACATTGGGTAGGTTAACGACGGTCTTTGGACACGGGCGCCGGCTGGCGTATCGACTACGCCGTTGCCAGTCCTGGGCTGGCCGCTGCCGCCACTGCCGCCGAGGTGGACCTGGCGCCTTCGTACGCCGAGCGGTGGAGCGACCATTCTCCGGTGATCGTGGACCTGGAGCTCAGCTTCTGACCCCGCCGTCCTGCGGCTTTGCAGCATTGCTGTTTTGCTGCTGGCGAGGTATCCTCATCGGGATGGCTGACTAGGTGTAGGAGGGGTGGACGTGACGGACGCTCTGTTTCATGGATTTATTGCCCTCCAGTCACGAGGCTTGTTCGCTCTGCCCGGTGAGCTTCGGCGTCGGTACGGGCTGGACAAGCCCGGTGCCCAAGTAGAGATCACGGAGCGCCCGGACGGTGTCCTGGAGGTGCGCCCGCAGGCGGCCGTCCCCGCAACCCAGGCTTGGTTCTGGGCAGAGGAGTGGCAGCAGCGCGAGCGCGAGGCCACGGCTGATCTCCAAGGAGGCCGGTTTACCGACCATGACAGCGCTGACGCGTTTCTCACCGACCTCGACTCGTGAAGTTCCGAACCCTTGACAGCTTCAAGTCGGACTACAAGAAGCTGAAGCCCGAGCACAAGGACGCCTTTCGGAAGGTTGTCCTGGACAAGTTCGCCCCTGCCTGCGACGACTGGGCGTCGGCGCAGGCGGCACGCAGGTCCTACGTATGGCCGGCCTCACTGCGAGTGGACGAGATGCGAAGAGTTCCAGGCATCATGGAGATGACCTGGAGTTTTGCGTCGCCCGACGGACGCGCAACCTTCCAGTTCCTTTTCCAGGGTGATGAGTGGTTCTGCGTCTGGCGACGCATTGGTAATCACGGCGTCTATGCCAAGCCATGATCCAGCGGCACAACGCCGCGCAGAGCAAAGAGAACGGGATGCCGAACGACGTGCGGCGTTGCGCGCAAAGGAAGCCGAGCGCAAGGCGGCCTTAAAAGAGAAAGAGTTGTAACGAGCCGCCCAGATGAAGGTACGTGAGGTCGAACGGCGTGCGGTTCAAAGAGAACGAGATGCGGAACGCCGGGTTCAGCTCTCCGCCAGCACGATCACCCGGTCCTCACCGCCCAGGGTGACGAGGGAGCGCTTGTCCGGGTTCAGGACGATGCCGAAGCCGGACGGGTCGTGGGCGTTGCGAGCCAGCTGGTATCCGATGGCGACCTGGCCCTGGTTCAGGGCGGCGGCGCAGACCACGGCGAACTCGACCTCGGTGGGAACGATGTAGGCGGCGGCCGGCTTCAGGTAGATCTCATAGCCCTCGGCGGTGAAGAGTTCCTCGAAGACGTCGAGCAGGGAAGGGGTCTCGGAGACCTGGGCGACCATGAGCGAGACCAGCATGTTGCTGACGATGAAGTCGTCGGGCTCGCCGACCGCGGCCAGGTTGCGGCTCTGGATGTCGAGGATCTCGCTGGTGACGCGCAGGCCGCCGGTCCGGCGGCCGATGTCGCGCAGGTGCAGCAGGCACACCGTGGTGCGGGCGTCGGCCATCTCCTGGTTACGGCCCTGGCTCTCGGAGAGGATCAGGATGTGGTCGAAACCGCTGACGCCCAGCGACTCCAGCAGGCCGCGGTCGGTGACGTCACCGGTCTGGGCGGTGACCTTCATGTTCTGGAAGTCGCCGGTGATCAGGGACTGGGGATCGCCCTCGCCCACGATCCAGGTCTCGCTGCCGTCGGGGGCGTAGGAGTCCAGCTCGTGCAGCACCACCGGTAGCCGGGGGCTGCATCCGAGGATGAGGGTGCGCTCCGGGCGGGCCGCCGGCTGCGGCGCGAGGTCGGGGCGGACCGGAACCGGGGGTTCGGTGGCCCCGTCCAGCACGATCCGGTCGTCGTCCTCACTGATGACGACGGACTCATCGCCCGGCTCGAAGCGGCGGTCCGGGGGCGGGGGCAGGAGGATCTGCCCGGCAGCGGTGCGCACGCCGATCAGGTTGGAGGTTCCGAGGGCGAAAACTGCTTCCCGGAAAGTCTTCCCGGTCAGCTGGGGCTGCGCGACGACGTAGATCTCGACACCGGCGAAGTCGAGCAGTTCGCTGTACACGGCGGCCAGACCGGGCTGCCGGCCGGACTGTACGAGCAGCCGGCTGATCAGCGTTCCGGCCTGGACCAGGGCCACCCGGTCACCCGCGACCATCCGTGCGACCGGGGCCGTGCGCAGGTCCTGGATCTCCGCGACGATGTGCCCCGGCTGGTCGTTCTCCCGCTTGGTGATCGCCAGCAGCGTCTTCAGTACCCGGGTGTCGGCCTCGCTCTCGCTGACGAGCGATCCGTCCGGGTGATAGTCGGGGGAGATCACGATCACGGAGCGGGACCGGCCCAGCGCGAGGAGGCCGAGGTCGCCGAACGACATCGGGCTGCCGCTGCGGGTGACGATCCGCAGCTTGGAACCGCCCATGGCCTCGGCGATCTCGGTGTCCATCTCGACCTTGTCACGGTCGGCGAGAATCACCACGCAGGCGTCGCGGCGGTTCCGGTTGGCCTCGGCGAGCTCGTCCAGGAGGGAGAAGATCTTGCGGTCCCAGCCCAGGATCACGGTGTGGCGCTGCTCCACGACCGCGCTCCGGCCGCGCCGCAGCGACTCCATCCGGTCGCCGAATCCCTGGGTCAGCACACCGATCAGGGCCGACACCACGAGGATCCCGCCGATCGTGAGGATCAGCATGATGGTCAGGAAGACCCAGCCCTCGCCGTCCCCGCCGATCATCCCCGGGTCCATCGCGTGCATCAGCGACAGCCAGATGACCCGGCCGAGGGAGTCTTCCTTCCCGCTGTCGTCGGGCGGCCGGACTTGGAGGACGGCGGTGGCCAGGGTGGCCACGGCGACCAGCACGACGGTGAAGGCCGCCAGCAGCAGGATCTGGCTCCAGGCCCCACGGGCCATGATGTTGTCGAACCGATAACGCAGCCGGGCCTTCAGTGACATGAACCGGAAGGTACTGATTGTTGCCCGGAATAGCTACATCGGAGAGAACCTGCCATTTTGGCCGTTGACCTGGTCCGATGGCAGGTATCCGGTGAATAGTGGAGGTTCTGGACATGCAAAGGCTTCACGTCGGGTGCGCGATGTGGACGCACAAGGCCTGGTCGGGCCGGGTCACGCCGCGGGGCGCCGGCGCCCAGGAGCGGCTGCGGTTCTACGCCAACTGGTGCAACGCGGTGGAGGGCAACACCACCTTCTACGCCACGCCGACCCGCGAGACCGTGGAAACCTGGGCGCGGCAGACCGATCCGGACTTCCGGTTCGTGCTGAAGCTGCCGAAGGTGATCACCCACGAGCGCCGGTTCGTCGGGGTGGACGAGGAACTGCGGCAGTTTCTGCACGTGGTCGAGCCGCTCGGGCCCCGGATCCAGGCCCTCTGGATCCAGTTGCCGGGAACCTTCGCGCCCACCGACGTCCCCACGCTCGAAGGTCTTCTGCGAAAGCTCCCGCCGGAGAATCGTTATGCCGTCGAGGTGCGGCACCCTCAGTTCTTCAGCGACCCCGGCGAACTGGAGCGGGTGTGCGAGCGGACCGGTACCGAATGGGTGCCGTTCGACACCACGGCCTTCTTTGCCTCGCCGCCCTCGAGTGACGCGGAACGTGAGGCCTGGGAGCGTAAACCGCGTCTGCCGCGGCGCGACCGGGCCCTGACCGAACGGCCGGTGATCCGGTACCTCGGCCGGGACGACGAGGCCCGCACGGTCGCGGGCTGGCAGCACTGGGTGGAGGTGATGGCCACCTGGCTGCGCGAGGGCCGCTCCCCGACCTTCTTCCTGCACACCCCCGACAACGTCGACGCGCCCGCCCTGGCCCGCCGCTTCCACGACGAGGTGCGGGCCCGGGTGCCCGGCCTGGAACCCCTGCCCACACCGGAGCCGGTCGAACCCGCGACGCTGTTCTGAACGTCCGAAAGAGCGAATAGCCGCACCGCGCTCAGGTGCCGGAACGGCCGACCGATCAATCAGTCGTGAGTCCTGGACCCAGCCTGCCGCCCCAGGCCCGACATGAGGCGGCCGCCCGTCTCGTGGGTCTGGGGCTTTATCGTGAGGCGCAGAGCCTGCTGAATGCCGACGAACCGGACGATGCGGCGGCGGGCATGCTGGCCTCGATTCTCGCGGGCGATCCGCGCGCGGGCGCGAAGTTCCTGGGCCGGCGGATGATGGCGTCGCAGGCGCGGCCCGGTGAGACCGAGCTGGTGCGCGGTTGCATCGCGATGGTGTCCGGGCGGGCCGAGGGGCTGCAGACGGCCCGGCTGGGGCTTCGGCGCCTGGAGGAGCCGGGCACCGACGACTGGACCATGTTCGCCGTGTCGGCGGCCCCGCACGACCTTCCCGCCGCCGCCGAAGCCGCGTCCCACATCACCACCGTGCCCAACGCGGCCGTGCTGGCGGTGCTTGCCGCGGCCCGGGCCGCGCAGGGGGACGCGCACGGGGCACACCGGCTGCTCGACGCGGCGGCCTGGAACGGGGTCGGTGACGACCCCCGGCACCGCACGGCCGACCTGCTGAAGAGTCACGGGCACGAGAGCGCCGGGCAGGAACTGGACGCGGCGCACTGGCACCGGCGCTCGCTCGGTGAGTCGTGGGCCCGCCGGCTGGAGACCTGGCGCCGCCGCCGCACCGAGCGTGACCTGCGTTGCCGGTGCGCGACGACCCCGGAGTTCGTGGGGGAGAGCACGCGCTACTACGTGAACTGGCACCTCGAGCTGCTGGAGCACATCGAGGGCGACGAGAGTGACGGCTCCCCGTCGTGGCGCGTGCTGTTCTGCCCGCGCAGCGGCGTGCGGTATCTGGACCGCGCGTCCATCCCGGCGTCGGTGCGGATCGGCGTCTTCACCGAATCACTGCCGATGATGGACGAGGAACCGCCCCGGGCGGTCGGGGGTCAGTTCTAGAGGTTCCCGGGTCTCAGAGGGAGCGACCGGGGGCGGCCCGGAAGATCTCACCCTCACCGCTCAGGGTGAGGGGACCGGCGGTGGCGGTGACGAAGGCGGACTGGCCGCTCTCCAGCGGCACCGAGATGCCCGCGGCGGTGACCGTGACCGAGCCCTTGGTGCAGAGCACGATCTGCGGGCCGCTGATCGAGGCGTCGGCGGTCACGGCGCTGCCGGTCACGACGACCCGGCTGAGCTGGAAGTCCTGGACCGGCGGGCGCCAGGCGACCTCGTCGTCCGAGAGCTGGGAGAGGTTGCTGTCACCGGAGGCCAGCGGGCGGCTGTCGATGACGTGGAGCAGCTCCGGGACGTTGATCTCCTTGCTGGTCAGACCGCAGCGCAGCACGTTGTCCGAACCGGCCATGATCTCCACGCCGAGACCGCTGAGGTAGGCGTGCGGCACCCCGGCGTCGACGAACACGGTCTGGCCGGGAACCATCCGCACCAGGTCCAGCAGCAGCGGCGCCAGCACCATCGGGTCGGCCGGGTGCAGGCCGATCAGGCGGTCGAGCCAGCCGAACACCTCGGGGTAGTCGGGGCTGCCCTCGGCGGTGAGCCGGCTGCTGCCGGAGGCGACCTCGGCGACCAGGGCGGCCCGGTCCTCGATCGGCCAGGTGATCAGCAGCTCCAGGGCGGAGTGCAGGCGGGCGGCCTCGTCCGGCCCGGGCTCGCCGAGCACCTCGATCAGCGGCTGGAGACGGGGCGCGCGCAGGCGACTGAGCAGCATCGCGACCTGGGCCGGCGGGCGGAAGCCGAAGAGGGCCTCGATCGGCTCGAGCGCGTAGAGCATCTCGGGCTTGTGGAACGGGTCGACGTAGATCGAGTCGGGGCCCGTCGTGTACTTCTCCTGGGCGCGCTGCCTGGTCGGATGCACCTGCACCGACAGCGGGCGGGCGATCGCCAGGATCTTGAACAGGTAGGGCAGGCGGGCGCCGAAGCGGGCCTGCACGTCGCGGCCCAGCACCTGCTCACCGAAGCGCTCGATGGCCTCGGGCAGCGACAGCTCGCGCCCGTCGGGCAGCACCAGCACGGAGGGCGCGGACGGGTGCGTGCCCATCCACAGCTCGGCCTCCGGGCCGCCGCTGGGGGTGCGGCTCTGCAGCAGGGCCAGCGCCGAGGTGGAGCCCCAGTCGTAGTCGCGCACGGCGTTACGCATAGCGGTGACCGCCGGAACCGCGGTCAGGTACTGCTCGTTCGCCGAAGGTTCAGCGGTCCAGGCCGTCATGACGCGCAGCCTACCTGGCCGGATGCCCGGTTCCGGCCGAGAAGGGCGTCCTGGCCGAATGTTCGGGCCGACGTCACCCGGTCAGAGGACGGACGGCGACTGGCCGGTGGCTCAGCTGATGCTCGGCTCCGCGTCCGCGGCCAGGGTCAGCAGGTCGTCGGCGATCCGGCCGGGGTCGGCGGTGAGCATGCGCGCGCCGACGCCGTAGTACCAGCTCACCCGGGCCCGGGGCAGGCCGCCGAGAGCCTCCGCGATGCCGGTGCGGGTGGCCGTACCGCCGCCGTCGGGGTCCGATACGCCGTCGGGCGGCACGACCGGGCAGAGCACCACGGGCACCCCGATGAGCGGGTACCAGGCGCGGGGTTCACCGAGGAAGACGGAGTGGGCGATCGAGCGCCGCCGGGCCAGCAGGGGATCACCATCGTCCTGAGGGCTGTCCGGATTCGTGCTCGCCCAGAACTCCTCGAAGGTCGGGTAGCGCCACGCCGGGCGGGTCCAGCCGCCGTCGATCAGGCAGAGCCCGGTGATGCCGTCGCGGCGGGCGGCCAGCGAGAGGGCCACGTTGGCGCCCCAGCCGTGCCCGGCCACGATCGGCGAACGTGCACCGGTGTAGCCGAGCTGGTCGAGCAGGGTGGAGAGGTCGTCGGCGCTGGTGTCGGTGTCGTAACCGGTCGCCGGGGTTTCGGACCGGCCGTGACCGCGCAGGTCGACGGCGGCGATCTCGTGACCGGCCTCGACCAGTCGCCCGGCCACCTGACCCCACACCGTGGAGTCGGCCGACTCGCTGTGCACCAGCAGGAACGGCCGCAGCGGGGCCTCGATCCGGGACACGGCCAGCGCCGGCCCGTCGATCAGCTGCACCGTCTGGACCTCGCCCTGTTCGACCGGCATATCCACCCCCGCCTTCGTCTCCGCGTGCATCAGCCGAATCTGACTCGACGACCGTAGATGATCGCGCGCCGGTCTGCCCGGCGAGGCCCGGTGGCCCGTAGCCGGTAGCCCGGTGCCCCCTGGCCGATGGAAGGTGCCAGAATGAGGGCCATGCCTGAAACCGGTCCCGCGCGACCCCGGCTGCTTTCCGGTATGCAGCCGACGTCCGACTCCCTGCACCTGGGTAACTACATCGGCGCGCTGGCGAACTGGGTCGAGCTGCAGGAGCAGTTCGAGGCCTTCTTCTTCGTCGCCGACCTGCACTCGATCACCGTCGACTACGACCCCGCGGCCCTGCGCCGGCGCTCTCACCGCTACATCGCGCAGTACCTGGCCGCGGGCATCGACCCGGCGAAGTCGGTGCTGTTCGTGCAGAGCCACATCCCGGAGCACCCGCGCCTGTCCTGGGTGCTGGAGTCGATCACCGGGTTCGGCGAGGCCGGCCGGATGACCCAGTTCAAGGACAAGTCGAGCAAGGAGGGTTCCGACCGGGCGACCGTCGGGCTCTTCACCTACCCGATCCTGCAGGCCGCCGACATCCTGATCTACCGGCCGAAGGTCGTGCCGGTCGGGGAGGACCAGCGCCAGCACCTCGAGCTCACCCGCGACCTGGCCCAGCGCTTCAACAAGCGCTTCGGCAAGACGTTCCCGGTGCCCGAGGCCCACATCGTGAAGGCCACGGCGAAGATCCTCGACCTGCAGAACCCGGACAAGAAGATGAGCGGCAGCATCGGCGGCCCCGGCTGCCTGTGGCTGCTCGACGACCCGAAGGTCTCGGCCAAGAAGATCCGCTCGGCGGTCACCGACACCGGTCGCGAGATCGTCTTCGACCCGGAGAACAAGCCCGGGGTGTCGAACCTGCTCACCATCGCGTCGGTGCTGAGCAAGACCCCGATCGAGACGCTGGTGGAGAAGTTCGCGGGGGCGGGCTACGGCGACCTGAAGAAGGAGGTCGCGGCCGCGTACGAGGAGTTCGCCGGGCCGATCGCGGAGAAGGCCAACGCGCTGATCGCCGATCCGGGCACGCTCGACGACATTCTCGCCGACGGGGCGGCGAGGGCTCAGGAGACGACCGCACGGGTGCTCGCCGAGGTCTACGACCGGGTCGGGTTCCTGCCTCCGAAGCGGTGATCGGGATGACGGGGGGAACCCACCGGGAACCACCGGCAACCATGAGCATGGCTCTGGTGCGGCCGGTCTCCGAAGACGTGGTCACCATCGGGGTGGTGCTCGACATCCCGCAGCCGCAGGCCGACTTCCTGCGGCAGAGCCGGGCCGACTTCGGCGACCCGCTGGCGGCGGAGATCCCGCCGCACATCACGCTGCTGCCACCGACCCAGGTGCCCGCCGGCGACGACCAGGCGATCCAGGATCACCTGCGCGCCGTCGCGGCGGTCACCACCCGGTTCAGCATCACGCTGTCCGGCACCGGGTCGTTCCGGCCGATCTCACCGGTCGTCTTCGTGAAGCTGGAAGACGGCGCCGAGCACTGCGCCGACCTGCAACGGCTGATCCGCACCGGTCCGCTCAAGCGGGCCTTACCGTTCGACTACCACCCGCACGTCACGGTGGCCCACCACCTCGACGACCCGGCGATGGACCGGGCCGAGTCCGAGCTGGCCGATTACCGTTCGACGTTCGACGTCGCCGGGCTCAACTTCTACGAGCACGGGCGCGACGGGCTGTGGCAGTTGCGGCGTCGGTTCGGCTTCAAGGGCGATCTGCTGGACACTTAGTCCCGTGAGCGAGACGACAGTGGGGAAGAGGTCGGCCGGCCTGCTCGAGCGGGCCAAGGGTTCGGTGCCGTGGCGGGCCTGGCAGCGGTACGGCAATGCCCGCGGCGGTGTGCTCGCGGGCGGCATGGCCTACGCGGCGTTCTTCTCGATCTTCCCGGCCCTGGCCGTCGGCTTCACCGTGTTCGGGCTGATCGTCGGCGACGACAAGCCGATGCAGCGCCGGGTGGTCGACGCGGTGAACGACGGCGTCGGCACCGTGGTCATCAGCCCGGTGGGCGGCAGCGGCGGCATCGTCTCGATCGACACGCTGACCAGCTCCAGCCAGCTCACCATCGCCGGCATCATCGGTCTGGTCGGTTTCCTCTTCACCGGCCTGGGCTGGCTCGACGCCATGCGCGAGGGCATCCGGGCGATGTTCGGCCAGCTCAAGCTGGAGCGGAACTTCGTCATCTCGAAGGCCCGCGACCTGGGCGTGCTGGCCAGCCTCGGCGTGATGATGCTGGTCTCCGCGGTGGCGGGCATCTTCGTCAGCGCCTCCACCGGCGTGCTGCTCGGCTGGCTCGGTGTGGACGAGGGGTCTGCCATCGGCCGGGTGGTGCTCGGCATCGTCGGCACCCTGCTCGTGCTGGGCGTCGACACCCTGATCTTCATGCTGCTGTTCCGCCTGCTCTCCGGCGTGAAGCTGCCCAACCACGACCTGTGGGACGCCGCGCTGTTCGGCGGTATCGGCCTGGGTGTGCTGAAGCTGCTGTCCGGCGTGCTGCTGAAGGGGGCCACGAACAACAAGTTCCTGGCCACCGCCGGCGTCGCCCTGATCCTGCTGGTCTGGCTGAACCTGGTCTGCCGCCTCACGCTGGTCGCGGCCGCCTGGGGTGCCACGATCGCGATCGACCGTGGGCACCTCGCCGACACCGTCCCCACCCCGGAGGCGACGCTCACCGTGACCCGCACACGGGCCGGTACCGCCACGTCCACGGGCCCCGCGGCGTCCACCAACCCGGCCGCGGCCGGCCGGCGCACCGCGACCCCGATGCCTCCGGCGCAGTACTCACCGGTCGTGAGTCCTCGTGCGGCCGACCGGGTCTCGGTCGCGGCCGGGGCCGTTCTGGGTGCCGCCGGCCTGGTCGCCGCCCGCTCCGCGGTGGGCGCGGTGAAGTCGGTCGGCAGTGTTCTGCGCCGCCACGACGACGACTGACACCCAAAACATCATGGTGGACGTCGACGTCCACCATGATGTTTTGGTTCAGTAGAGGTGCCGGGAGTCGCGCTGCCGGCGACGCACCTGACGGGCGCGGGAGCGCCGGCTGTTCACGAGGACGGGGCGCAGACCGAAGGCCGCCGCCACGAGCAGCAGGGCGAGGGTGAGCACGAGCGGCCAGAAGCGGGTCATGTGCTGGGTGGTGCTGACCGTGTTGGCGGCCGGCAGAGCCGCCTTGAGCTGGTCGGACCCGGCGCCGTTGATCATGCCGTCCACCGCGCCGGAGTCGGGTGAACTGGTCGCCTGCGCCGCCGAGACGTCGATGCCGGGGCCCGTCATCGCGCTCAGCTCACCGGGTTCCACGAGCCGACCGACCGGGTTGGCCTTCTGGCCGTAGGTGAAGGCCCACTTCAGCAGGTCACCGCTGGGGGTGAAGACCGAGCCGTCGGACCGCAGGACCACCGCGATGTAGTGGTGGCCCTGGTGCGCCGCCGCGGCGACGTTCGTGCTCCCGGCCTTGGTGGTGTAGCCGTTCTTGACGCCCATCACCCCGGGCAGGTAGCCGAGCAGCCGGTTGTGGTTCTGGATCTGGTAGTGCTTCCGCTTGGCGCTCAGCGACTTTCCCTTGTTCGGGAAGGCGTACGCCGGGGTCACCATGATCTTGGCCAGCGTCTCGTTCTGCAGCGCGGCGGCTCCGGCCAGCGCCAGGTCGTAGGCGCTGCTCACCTGGCCCTTGGTATCCAGGCCGCTGGTGTTGCGCACGACCGTGTCGAAGGCCCCGAGCGAGGTCGCCTCGGCCTGGATCTGCGTGACCGCCGCCGCCTGACCACCGATCAGATTGCTCAGGGCGTTGGCGGTGTCGTTCCCGCTGGCCATCAGCAGGCCGTGGAACAGGTCGTCCACCGTGTACTTCGAGCCCTTGACGATGCCGACGCGAGTGCCCTCGATCGCCTCGTCCTCCTCGCGGCCCGTGTAGACCTGATCGAGCTCGAGCTGGGGCTCGATGGTCAGCGAGGTGAAGAGCTTCAGGGTGGAGGCCGGGCGCAGCGGCACGTGCACGTTCTTCGCGGCCAGGATCTCCCGGCTGTCCAGGTCGGCGACCAGCCAGGCGGCGGCCTTGACCTTCGGCGGCGCCTTGACCCCGTCCGGCAGGTCGGTCAGCGTCTTGGTGCTGATCAGGTCTTCACCGCCGACCCAGGAGACCGCTTGAGGCAGGACGAAGTCGTCCTTCTTGTCCTGGGTGGGAGCCGCCTGGGCCGTGCCGGCCGCACTCAGGGTGAGAGCGGCGGCAGCAGTGACAGCGGTGACGATCCGGAGCACGCGGTGAGAACTGGACATCGTGTTTCGAGCGTACCTGTCGCTCCCGGGGCACTCACAAGGAACGGATGACGCCCGGGGCACGCCGTCACGGTGCCCGGGCGACGTGCCGCCGGGCCTGGCCCGATCGGGTCGACGCGCGTCAAGCCGTCTCCAAGAAGGGGATTGGCGTCGGGGGGAAGGTCAGGAAGCGGCTACGGCCCGCACCCGCAGCACGCTGCGGTAGTGCTCGATCAGCTCGTCGCCCAGCAGGTCCCAGGTGTTGAGCTGCACGCCGACCCGGCCGGCGGCGCCCATCCAGCGGCGCTGTTCGGGGTCGGTGGCCAGGGCCCGGACGCAGTTTCGCAGGTCCGCGTCGTCCTCGGGAGCGTAGAGCAGGCCGTTGGTACCCGGGGTGACCAGGTCGAGCGGTCCGCCGGCGGCCGGGGCCACCACGGGCACGCCGCTGGCCATGGCCTCCTGGAGGGTCTGCCCGAAGGTCTCGGAGGTACCGGTGTGCACGAACACGTCGAGCGCGGCGAAGGTGTCGGCCAGGTCTTCGCCGTCCTGCCAGCCCAGGAAGGTGGCTCCCGGCAGGCTGCGCTCCAGGGTCTTGCGGTGCGGGCCGTCGCCGGCGATCACCAGGCGCACGTTCTCCATCCCGTTGAGCGCGGCCAGGCGCTGCACCCGCTTCTCCGTGGCCAGGCGGCCGACGTAGCCGACCAGCACCTCGCCGTTCGGGGCGAGCCGCTGCCGCAGTTCCCGCACGGCCGGGGTCTCGCGACGGCCGGGGCGGAACCGGTCGCTGTCCACACCGCGCTGCCACAGGGCCAGGCGCGGCACCGCGTGGGCGCGTAGTTCGTCCATCGCCGAGCTCGAGGGCGCCAGCGTGAGGTCGGCCTGCGTGTGGATGCGCCGCACCCAGCGCCAGGCCGTGCTCGCCAGCGCGCCCAGGCGGTGACGCCCGGCGAAGGCCGGCACGTCGGTCTGGAAGACGGCCACCGTCGGCACCCCGAGCTGTCCGGCCGCGGTCACTCCGACGGCGCCCAGGACGAAGGGGGAGGCGAGGTGCACGATGTCCGGGCGGAACGCCGAGAGCGTGCGCAGCACCCTGGAGCTGGGTATGCCGACGGGGAACTGCCGGTAACTGAAGGAAGGCACCGAGACCACCGGGAACCCGGCGAAGGCCTGGGGGGCCGGGCCGGGGCAGATCACGACGGCCTCGTGACCGTGGGCCCGCAGATGCTCCAGCACCCGGCAGACGCTGTTCGTGACGCCGTTACCGGTGGGCAGGAACGACTCGGCGACGATCGCGACCCGCAGGGGCCGGTCCGACGGGCCGGGTACGGGGAGTTCGCTCACGGATGAGGCGAAGGAAGGGACCAGCGGCCTGACCTCGGCCGGGGACAGGCTCTGACGCAACAGGCCCAGCTCGGCGCCGGACCCCACCACAGACACTCGCTGCATGGGCCACAGCGTGGGCCGACCGGGTGAGCGTCAGGGAAGCGGCGGTGGTGTCGCAGGTGAACAGCGACCGGCGAGGGGTTGGCTGGCTACCGGGTGAGGTCTGGCTCATCCGGGGTCTATTCCGCTGAGTTCGGTACAGGGAGGTTGCCCGGGGCCCTACGGTGGGGCGGGTGACTGAGCTAGCACCTGAATCGTCTGCTGCCCTGCCCGGGTTCTGGGCCATCGTGCCTGCTGGTGGGGCCGGCACCCGGTTGTGGCCGCTGTCCCGCCAGGCCCGGCCCAAGTTCCTGCTCGACCTCACCGGCTCGGGCCGCACCCTGTTGCAGCAGACCTGGGACCGGCTCGTACCGCTCGCCGGGGCGGGTGGGGTCGCCGTGGTCACCGGTACCGCGCACGCCGAGGCGGTCATCGAGCAGCTGCCCGGCCTGCTCGCGGCCAACCTGCTGACCGAGCCGACGCCGCGTGACTCCGCCGCCGCGATCTGCCTCGCCGCTGCCGTCATCGTGCAGCGTGACCCCGACGCCGTGGTCGGTTCGTTCGCGGCCGACCACGTGATCCGCAACGCCCCTGGCTTCGAGGCCGCGGTGGCCGACGCGGTGGCCGCCGCCCGGCACGGCGAGATCGTCACCCTGGGCATCGAGCCCGACCACGCGTCCACCGCGTTCGGCTACATCAAGGTCGGCGAGGCCCTCGGCCTGGAGGGCGCGTCGTCGGCCCACCGGGTGGAGCGGTTCGTCGAGAAGCCCGACGCCGACACCGCCGCCCTCTACCTCGAGGAGGGCGGGTACCGCTGGAACGCGGGCATGTTCGTGGCCCGCGCCGACGTGCTGCTGGCCGAGCTGGAGCGCAACCGCCCGGAGCTGTACGCGGGCGTGCGCCGCATCGCCGCGGTCTGGGACACCGACGAGCGCCAGGCCGTGGTCGACGAGCTCTGGCCGCAGCTGGAGAAGGTCGCGATCGACTACGCCATCGCCGAGCCCGCGGCCGAGGCCGGCCGGGTCGCCGTGGTGCCCGCCGCCCTGGGCTGGGACGACATCGGCGACTGGGCCTCGCTGGCCGCCCTGCTGCCGGGCGACGCCGCGCTCAAGGTCGTGGGCGACGCCGCCCAGGTGCTCGACGTGGACTCCTCCGGCATCGCGGTGCCGGCCGGGGAACGGCTCGTCGCGGTGCTGGGCCTGAAAGACGTCGTGGTCATCGACACCCCCTCCGCCGTGCTCGTCACCACGCGCGAATGGGCGCAGGACGTCAAGAAGGTCGTCGAGACCCTGACCCAACTCGGGCGGCACGACCTGCGCTGATATGAGCTAATACGGGAGTTGGCCAACTCCTGGGAGCGACATGTCGTCACGCAGGGCCCGCAACGATCCGGCGCAGTACGACGACCTCACCGACGAGTGGTGGCGTCCGCACGGAAGGTTCGCGGCCCTGCACTGGCTGGCGCGCTCCCGGGCCGGCCTGATCCCCGACCCGCCCCGCGAGGGCGCGCCCCTGCTCGACATCGCCTGCGGGGCCGGGCTGCTGCAACCGCACCTCACCGGCCGGCTGTCGGGCTGGGCGCACACCGGCATCGACCTGTCGTTGCTGTCGCTGCGCCAGGCCCGGGTGCGCGGGGTACGGGTCCTGGCCGCGGACGCCACCCGGCTGCCGTTCGCCGACCACACGTTCGAGTGCGTGGTGGCCGGTGAGGTGCTCGAGCACCTCACCGACCTGCCGGCCGCCGTGGCCGAGATCAGCCGCGTGCTGGCACCCGGCGGCACACTCGTCGTCGACACCCTGAACGACACCCTCCTGTGCCGGGTCGCCCTGGTGCGCATCGCCGAGCGCCTGCCCGGGGGCCCGCCGCCCGGCATCCACGACCCGGACCTGCTGGTCCCGCCCGAGCGGCTCGGCGAACTGCTGGCCCGGCACGGTGTGCGACTGCGACCACCGACCGGTCTGCGCCCGGCGGTGGGGGAGTACCTCGCCTGGCTGACCCGCCGCCGCGACGACGTGACCATGCTGCCGACCCGTTCGGTGGCCACGGTCTACCAGGCGACCGCGATCAAGGAGTCCGTGTGAGAGGCCTTCTGGGGCACCGCGCCGTGATCACCGGCCAGAGCCAGGCAGTTCCGCAGCCGATCGCGCAGAACGAATTGTGGGACGACGTCTTCTCACCTCGGTTGGGTGGCAACCGGGTCGCCCGGCAGATCTTCCTGCGGGCCGGCATCACCACCCGGCACGCGGCCGTCGACCCCCGCGAGACCGACGTCAGCGGCTGGAGCACCGGTGACCGGATGCGCCGCTACGTCACCGAGGGCCAGGCCCTCGGGAGTGCCGCCGCCGCGGCCGCGCTCGCCGAGGCAAGGCTGGACCCGTCCCAAATCGGGCTCTTCGTCGTGGTTTCCTGCACCGGCTACGCCACCCCCGGGCTGGACATCCGGATCGCCGAGCAACTGGGCCTGGGCTTGGACACCCGCCGGCTGCTGGTGGGCCACATGGGGTGTTACGCAGCCGTACCCGGGCTCCAGGCCGCGGCCGACTTCGTGCGGGCCCAGGGCCTGCCCGCGCTGCTGCTGTGCGTCGAACTGCCGACCCTGCACATGCAGAAGTCCGACGACCCCTCCGACCTCCAGACCGTGGTGTCGCACGCGCTGTTCGCCGATGCCGCGGCCGCCCTGGTGATCGAGCCCGACGCCCCGGTCGGCCTGGAACTGCTGCACACCACCGCCGTCACGATCCCCGGCACCGAGGAACTGATGACCTGGGACGTCACCGCCCACGGTTTCCGGATGGGCCTGTCGCCCCAGGTTCCGGACGTGCTGGCCGGTCAGGTGGAGGACGCCATGACCGGTCTGGTCTCCGGATTCGGCCACACGGTGGACGAGGTGGCCGGGTGGGCCGTCCATCCCGGCGGGCGCCGGATCGTCGATGTCGTCGCCGAACGGTTACGGCTCGGCGACGATCAGGTCGCCGAAAGCCGGGCCGTTCTGGACGAGTACGGCAACTGCTCCTCGCCCACCGTGCTGATGGTGCTGGGCGCGATCCGGCGACAGCGCCTGCTCAGAGCCGGGGAGCCGCTCGTGGCCATGTCTTTCGGGCCGGGGCTGACTTTGTGCAGCGCACTGCTGAGAACGGTTTGTTAAATACTTGTTGGTCAACCATTCGGGTGCCGGGGATCACACCACGCAGGTCTATGCTCGCCTGATCGTGAACATTCCCGAGGTTGCTTCCCTGGTAGCGGCGTACGCCGACGAGCTGATCGACGTCCGGCGTGACATCCATGCGCATCCGGAACTCGGATTTCAGGAGTTCCGCACTACCGGGCTGGTGTTCGACCGGCTGGCGAAGGCCGGCCTCGAACCCCGGCGGCTGCACAGCGGCACCGGCCTCTGGTGCGACATCGGCACCGGCCGGCGCACCGTTGTACTGCGCGCCGACCTCGACGCGCTGCCGATGATCGACAGCTGCGGGCGCCCCTGGGCGTCCACCCACGAGGGCGCCACCCACGCCTGCGGCCACGACGTGCACACCACCGGTCTGCTCGGGGCCGCGCTGGCGCTCGCCGACCTGCACGAGCGCACGCCGCTGCCCGGCCGGGTGCGGCTGATCTTCCAGCCCGCCGAGGAGAAGATGCCCGGCGGCGCCCTGAAGGTGCTCGGCGAGGGGCTTCTCGACGACGTGACCCGGGCCTACGGCCTGCACTGCGACCCGCACACCGACGTCGGCCACATCGGCTCCCGGGTCGGCGCGATCACCGCGGCCGCCGACCACGTCAGCGTCACCCTCACCGGTCACGGCGGGCACACGTCCCGCCCGCACCTCACCGAAGACGTGATCTTCGCGCTCGCCGCGGTCGTCACCGGGGTTCCCGCCGCCCTCTCCCGCCGGCTCGACCCGCGGTCCGGGGCGAGCATGGTCTGGGGCCGCATCAACGCGGGCGTGGCGATGAACGCGATCCCCAGCGCCGGTGAGGTGGCCGGCACGTTCCGCTGCCTGGACAGCCAGGTCTGGACCGTCGCCAGCGCGGTCATCACCGAGACCATCCACTCGATCGTTCAGCCCTACGGGGTCAAGGCCGAGGTCAGCTACCAGCGCGGGGTGCCGCCCACGGTCAACGACGCCGAGGCCGTGGCGATCGCCGAGGCCAGCATCAAGGCCGAGCTGGGGGCCGAGGCGCTCCAGCTGACCCCGCAGAGCCTGGGTGGAGAAGACTTCGCCTGGATCCTGGAGAAGGTGCCCGGCGCGATGGTCCGGCTCGGCACCCGCACGCCGGGCGGCACGACCTTCGACCTCCACCGGCCCGACTTCGACGTGGACGAACGGGCGGTCACGATCGCCGCGACCTTCCTGGCCGCGACCGCGGTGCGGGATTTGTTCGGAGCGTAGGTCCGCGAGGGCAATCAATGCGAGCTTGCCCCTCCTGACCAGGTTCGATCTGATATTGGCGAGTTCCGGGCCCGGGGCGGTGAGTCCTCCGGTGGGCAGGGCGAATGACGAACAGATTTCAACGGTCACGGTTCGGCCACCGAATGTCTCCGGGTCAGATCGCGCCCTGAATAACAGCTATGGTCGCCCCTGATACCGGCCCGGTCAGGGCCGGGACCGGGGCAGTTGTCCTGGACGTCATGTCCTGGATACCCCTGGTTCGTCCAAAGCTGTGATTCAAGAGGAGGCACCTGTGCTCCGGGTGACCAAGCTGGTTGCGGTGGCTGCCGCCGCGACCTTCGCCCTCGCCGCCTGTGGCGGCGGGAGCTCCGACGGCTCGAGCGACGCCGGTGACACCGGTTCCGCCAAGTCCGACGTCAAGGTCGGTCTGGCCTACGACGTCGGCGGCCGTGGCGACCAGTCGTTCAACGACTCCGCCGGTGTCGGCCTGGACAAGGCCAAGTCCGAGTTCGGGATCGATGTCAAGGAGCTCGAGGCCAGCGCCAACGAGACCGACTCGGCCCGTGAAGAGCGTCTGCGCCTGCTCGCGCAGGGCGGCTACAACCCGGTGATCGCGGTCGGCTTCGCCTACGCCACGTCGCTGGGCAAGGTCGCGAAGGAATTCCCGGACGTCCAGTTCGGCATCATCGACGACTCCAGCCTGGAGAAGGTCAGCAACGTGACCTCGCTGGTCTTCGCCGAGGAGCAGGGCTCGTTCCTGGTCGGCGCGATTGCGGCCGAGGCCTCCAAGAGTGGCAACGTCGGCTTCGTCGGTGGCGTGAACACCCCGCTGATCCAGAAGTTCGAGGCCGGCTTCAAGCAGGGCGCCGAGTCCGTGAACAAGGACATCAAGGTCCAGGTCAAGTACCTGACCCAGCCGCCGGACTTCGCGGGCTTCAACGCCCCCGACAAGGGTGAGACCACCGCGCAGGGCATGATCGACGCCGGTGCGGACGTCATCTACGCCGCCGCCGGCGGCTCCGGCTCCGGCGTGTTCAAGGCCATCGCCGCGGCCGGCAAGGGCAACTGGGCCATCGGTGTCGACTCCGACCAGTACCTGACCGCCGACTCCGCGGTGAAGGACTACATCCTGACCTCGATGCTCAAGCGCGTCGACACGTCGGTCTACGACTTCATCAAGTCCGCCGTCGACGGCAAGGTGCTCACCGGCAAGCAGGAGTTCGACCTGTCCGACGAGGGCATCGCGTACTCGACCTCGAACGACGCGGTCAAGGACTACGAGGCCAAGGCGGACGAGCTCAAGAAGCAGATCATCAGCGGCGACATCAAGGTGTCCGCCACCCCGTGACGCTGATCGATCAGATCTGACGCATTACCCTGGCCGCCGTCCCGCCCCGATTCTGCGGGGAGGGGCGGCGGTCCAGTTGTCCCCCCGGAAACGGATGTCCAGCAGTGGGTGAAGAGGTGTTCCGTTGATGCCCGAGTCGGAAGGTGCCGCGCAGAGCGAGACTGGCGCGGCAGCCACCGTCCCCGCGGTCGAACTGTCGGGGATCACCAAACGGTTCCCCGGCGTGGTCGCCAACCATGACGTGAACCTGCGGGTCCGGCCCGGCACGGTGCACGCCGTGGTGGGCGAGAACGGCGCCGGCAAGTCCACGCTGATGAAGACCCTGTACGGCATGCACAAGCCGGACGAGGGCACGATCACGCTGAACGGCGAGCAGGTCGTCCTGCACAGCCCGGCCGACGCGATCGCGCGCGGTGTGGGCATGGTGCACCAGCACTTCATGCTGGCTGACAACCTGACCGTTCTGGAGAACGTGGTGCTCGGGGCCGAGCCCCGGCGCTGGGGAGGCTTCGGCCTGAACCGCGCCGCCGCCCGCACGAAGATCCGCGAGATCGGCAAGCAGTACGGCCTCGAGGTCGACCCGGACGAGATGGTCGAGCGCCTCGGTGTCGGCGACCGGCAGCGGGTCGAGATCATCAAGGTGCTCTACCGCGGTGCGCGCATCCTGGTGCTCGACGAGCCCACGGCCGTGCTGGTGCCGCAGGAGGTCGACGCGCTGTTCGAGGCCCTGGCGGTGCTGAAGGGCCAGGGGCTCTCGATCATCTTCATCTCGCACAAGCTGGACGAGGTCCGCTCGGTCGCCGACGACATCACCGTCATGCGCCGTGGCACCACCGTCGCCACCGCCGACCCGAAGACGGTCAGCTCCCGCGAGCTCGCCGAGCTGATGGTCGGCAGCGAACTGCCCTCCCCGCAGACCAGCGACTCGACGGTCACCGACCGCCCCGTCCTCGAGCTGTCCGGCATCAATCTCATCGACGGCGCCCGGCACCTGCTGCGCGACGTCACCCTGACCATCCACGCCGGTGAGGTGCTGGGCCTGGCCGGGGTCGAGGGCAACGGGCAGGCCGAGCTGGTCGAGTCGATCATGGGCATGCGCTCGGTCGACAGCGGCACGATCAAGCTGACCGGCGACGACATCACCTCGTGGTCCACCCGTCGCCGCCGGGAGGCCGGCTGCGGGTACATCCCCGAGGACCGGCACCGTCACGGCCTGATCCTCGACGCCCCGCTCTGGGAGAACCGGATCCTCGGCCACCAGAGCCGCAAGCCCAACGTCCGTGGACCGCTCGTCGACCGGGCCGGTGCCCGCACCGACACCGAGCGGATCGTGCGCGAGTACGACGTGCGCACCCCGTCCATCGACGTGCTGGCGAACTCCCTGTCCGGCGGTAACCAGCAGAAGCTGATCGTCGGTCGCGAGATGAGCGGCAACCCCAAGCTGCTGATCGCGGCCCACCCCACCCGCGGCGTCGACATCGGCGCGCAGACGGCCATCTGGGACCTGCTGCGCACCGCCCGGGCCGAGGGCCTGGCCGTGCTGCTGATCAGCGCCGACCTGGACGAGCTGATCGGCCTGTCCGACAGCCTGACCGTGATCCTGCGCGGCGAGCTCGTCGCCGAGGTCGACCCCTCGACCGTCACCCCCGAACAACTCGGCTCCGCGATGACCGGGGCCGGTGAGGCTGCGTGAAGAGCATGAATGCGGACACCGTCCGCCGCGTCGGCCTGTCCCTGGCCGCACCGGCGCTGGCGATCATCCTGTCCCTGGCGATCACCTCGGCCGTCCTGGCCGCCGCCGGGAACGATCCGTTCGACACGTTCAAGCAGATGATCGAGTACGCCAAGGAACCGCGTACCACGGCGATGATCATCAACGGCTCGGTCACCTACTACTTCGCCGCGCTGGCCGTCGCCTTCGGGTTCCGGATGAACCTGTTCAACATCGGCGTCGACGGTCAGTACCGGCTGGCGGCCATGCTCGCCGCCGCGGTCGGTGGCGCGGTCAGCCTGCCCCCGATCCTGCACGTCGGCCTGATCCTGCTGGTGGCCGTGCTGGTCGGCGGGCTCTGGGCCGCCGTCGCGGGTCTGCTCAAGGTGTACCGCGGGGTCAGCGAGGTGATCTCGACGATCATGCTGAACTCGATCACCACCGCGCTGATCGCCTTCCTGCTCACCACCGACAAGCTCGCGGTGCAGGCCGAGGGCTCGAACAACATCGGCACCAAGCCGATCCCGGCCAGCGGCCAGGTACCGGGCATCGGCCTGGTGCCGGACTCCCCGCTGAAGGTCTACGGCCTGATCGTCCTCGCCGTGATCGTCGGTTTCCTCTACTGGTTCGTGATCGAGCACAGCCGGTTCGGGTTCGACCTGCGCGCGGCCGGCCGTAACGAGGAGGCCGCGGTCGCCAGCGGCGTCAACGTGAAGCGGATGATCCTGATCAGCATGGCCGTCTCCGGCGGTATCGCCGGTCTGGTCGGCATGCCGCAGCTGCTCGGCTCGTCGTACACCTACTCGCTCGACTTCCCGGCCGGTATCGGCTTCACCGGCATCGCGATCGCGCTGCTGGGCCGCAACACCGCCCTCGGCGTGGCGATCGGGGCCCTGCTGTTCGGGTTCCTGGACAACTCCTCGCAGATCCTCGACCTGGAGGGCGTGCCGAAGGAGATCGTCATGATCACCCAGGGCGTGATCGTGCTGTCCGTCGTCATCGCCTACGAACTGGTCCGTCGCTACCGGATCGTCGCCCAGCAGCGTGAGGTCGGCCGCCGTCTGAGCGAACCGCCCGCGCCCGCCGCCGGTAACGACAAGACGCCGCAGGGAGCGCAGGCATGAGCACCACGCTGGAAACGACCACCCCGCCCGCCGCTCCGGCCCCGGAGAGGGCCACGCGCCTGAGCCAGCCGCTGCGCCTGGCCCTCTACGCTCTGGTCGCGCTGGCCGTGCTGAGCCTGATCCGGGTCCTCACCGACGCCAACGACCTGACCTCGGCCGGCACCGTGAGCGCCGCCCTCACCCTGGCCGTGCCGATCGGCCTGGCCGGTCTCGGCGGCCTGTGGTCCGAGCGGGCCGGCGTGGTCAACATCGGTCTCGAGGGCATGATGATCCTCGGCACCTTCGGCGCCGGCTGGATCGGCTGGCAGCACGGCCCCTGGGCGGGTCTGCTGACGGCCGTGCTGTTCGGCCTGATCGGTGGTCTGGTGCACGCCGTGGCCACCGTGACCTTCGGTGTCGACCACGTGGTGTCCGGTGTCGCGATCAACATCCTCGGCCTGGGCGTCACCCAGTACCTGGCCGGTGAGCTGCTGGCCGACAGCCCGGGCGGTGGCGAGACCCAGTCCCCGCCGATCTCCGCGCTGCCGCGTCCCTCGGTCCCCGGCCTGGACGGGGTGCTCGAGCCGCTGGAGAAGCACCACTGGTTCCTGATCTCCGACATCGCCGGCATCCTGCGGGGCCTGCTGACGAACGTCTCGATCCTGACCGTGCTCGCCGTGCTGCTGGTGATCGCCAGCTACGTGATCCTCTGGCAGACCCCGTTCGGCCTGCGCCTGCGCTCGGTCGGCGAGGACCCGCACGCCGCGGAGTCCCTCGGCGTCAAGGTGCGGCTGTACAAGTACATCGCCGTCGCGGTCTCCGGCGGCCTGGCCGGTCTGGCTGGTGGCTTCCTGGCCATCGTCGCCTCCGGCATCTACCGCGAGGGCCAGACCGGTGGCCGGGGTTACATCGGTCTCGCCGCGATGATCTTCGGCAACTGGCGTCCGGGCGGCCTGATGATGGGTGCGGGCCTCTTCGGCTACACCGACGCCATGCAGCTGCGCAACGCGGTCGCCGTGCACGCCCTGCTGCTCGTGGTCTTCGCCCTGCTGCTGGTCGTCACGGCGCTCAACCTGTACCGCCGCAAGTGGGTCACCGCCGCGGTCGGCCTGGTCTTCGCCGTGCTGTCGCTGGTCTGGTACCTGAACAGCGACGAGCTGCCCGGCCCGATCACCACGATGACGCCGTACGTCACCACGCTGCTGGTGCTCGCCCTCTCGGCCCAGCGGCTGCGCATGCCGAAGGCCGACGGGCTGGTCTACCGGCCGGAGGGGAAGTAACCGCATGACGGAACAGTCGCAGGCGGCCGCCGCGGACCCGGACTTCTACCCGGGTCGGGTGGCCGGTGACGCCGGGCCGGAACAGATCGACTGGACCGCCCTGCGGGCCGCGGCCCGCCTGATCAAGGAGAAGGCCTACGCGCCCTACTCCGGGTTCCCGGTGGGCGCGGCGGCCCTGGTCGACGACGGTCGCATCGTGACCGGCTGCAACGTCGAGAACGCCTCGTACGGTGTGGGTCTGTGCGCCGAGTGCGGGCTGGTGTCCTCGCTCAACGCTACGGGCGGAGGCCGTCTCGTGGCCTTCACCTGCGTCGGCCCCGACGGTGAGTCGCTCATGCCCTGTGGGCGCTGCCGTCAGCTGCTCTACGAATTCGGTGGTCCGGAACTGCTGGTCGAGACCAGCCACGGCATCGTCCCGATGACGCAGGTGCTGCCGGACGCGTTCGGGCCGAGCGATCTGTCCCGCGCGACGGGCCCGACGCACACCTGACCCCTTCTCCGTGATCATGCAAAACCTCCCCGGGGAGGTTTTGCATGATCACGATTGGTTTAGGGGGTCATGCGCCGGGCTACGCGGCGGGCAGAAGGGCAGAACGGGACTCGCCCTGCCGTCCCACACGTCCCTTCGTTAACCTCGCGACCATGACCGAACCTTTCGCCGCCGTCGACGTGATCGCCGCCAAACGTGACCGCAACCGACTGAGCGACGCACAGATCGACTGGGTGGTCGGCGCCTACACCCGCGGGGTGGTGGCCGACGAGCAGATGTCCGCGTTGCTGATGGCCATCCTGCTGAACGGCATGCTGCCGGAGGAGATCTCCCGGTGGACCGCCGCGATGATCGCCTCGGGGGAGCGCCTCGACTTCAGCGGCCTGTCCCGCCCGACCACCGACAAGCACTCCACCGGGGGCGTGGGCGACAAGATCACGCTGCCCCTGACCCCGCTGGTCGCGGCGCTCGGCGCGGCGGTGCCGCAGCTGTCGGGGCGCGGGCTCGGTCACACCGGGGGCACGCTGGACAAGCTGGAGTCGATTCCGGGCTGGCGGGCCCGGCTGAGCAATGCCGAGATGGCCCGCCAGCTCGACGAGGTGGGCGGGGTCATCTGTGCCGCGGGTGAGGGCCTGGCTCCGGCCGACCGCAAGATGTACGCCCTGCGCGATGTCACCGGAACCGTCGAGGCGGTGCCGCTGATCGCCTCGTCGATCATGAGCAAGAAGATCGCCGAGGGCACCGGGGCGCTGGTGCTCGACGTGAAGGTCGGCAGTGGCGCGTTCATGAAGAGCGAGGAGCAGGCCCGTCTTCTGGCCGAGACGATGGTGCGGCTGGGGGCGGACGCGGGGGTGAACACCGTGGCGCTGCTGACCGACATGTCCACGCCGCTGGGCCTGACCGCGGGCAACGCGCTGGAGGTGCGCGAGTCGCTGGAGGTGCTGGCCGGCGGCGGTCCGCCCGACGTGGTCGAGCTGACTCTGGCGCTGGCCCAGGAAATGCTCGAGACCGCAGGCCTTTCCGGTGACCCGGAGAAGGCCTTGAAAGACGGCCGGGCGATGGACTCGTGGCGCCGGATGATCGCGGCGCAGGGTGGCGACGTCGATGCCCCGCTGCCGGTCGCGCAGCACACGCACCAGGTGCTCGCCCCCGCCGGCGGCGTGCTGGTGAGCCTCGACGCGATGGCCGTCGGCGTCAGCGCGTGGCGTCTGGGCGCGGGCCGTTCCCGCAAGGAAGACCCGGTGCAGGCCGGCGCCGGAGTCGAGATGCACGTCAAGCCCGGTGGCGAGGTGCGCGCCGGTGAGCCCCTTTTCACCCTGCACACCGACACCCCCGAGCGGTTCGACCAGGCGATCGAGGCCCTGGAGGGCGGCTACCAGATCGCCCCGGAGGGCAACCGCCCGGCGCACCGCCCGCTGATCATCGACCGCATCACGGCCGGCTGAAGCCCTCAAAAATCCTCCGTGATCATGCAAAACCTCCCCGGCGTTCTAGAACTGTGATGACGAGAGTTCTAGAACTCTGGGGAGGTTTTGCATGATCACGAACGGGTTTGGGGGCAACCAAACTGGGGACGCCCACCCGCCCCGATCGGGGCGGGTGGGCGTCCTTAGTTATTGCCTTTGTTGCCTGGGACCCTGGGACTAGTTGCGGCGCATGGGCTCCCGGCCGAAGGGCTGGGTCGGCCGGGGGTGCGTCGGGGTGGGCGGCACCGCCAGGCTGACCGGGTCGCCGATCTTCAGCGTGACCAGCTCACCGTGGTGCAGGATCTCGAGCTCGTCGGCGGGGTTGCGCTCGTGCTCGGTGAGCAGGTAGGTCACCTGCTTGCCGTCGGTCTCCACCCGCAGGCGCAGGCCCTTGTGGGTGATGGTGAAGGCGAGCCGGTCCAGGCCCTCCGGAAGACGCGGCGCGAAGGCGAGAGTGCCTGTTGTGTCGCGCATTCCGCCGAACCCGGCGACCAGGGACATCCACGTGCCGGCCAGTGAGGCGATGTGCAGGCCGTTCATCGTGTTGCTGTGCAGGTCGTGCAGGTCGGTGAGCGCGTTCTCGATGGTGTAGTCGTAGGCCAGGCCCAGGTGCCCGACCTCCGCCGCCATCACCGACTGCGTGCAGGCCGACAACGACGAGTCGCGGACCGTGAGCTTCTCGTAGTACGCGAAGTTCGCGGCCTTCTGCTCCGGGGTGAACGCGTCGCCGCGCAACTGCATGGCCAGCACCAGGTCGGCCTGTTTGACCACCTGCTGCCGGTACAGCTGCACGTACGGCATCGTGAGCAGGAGGGGGTAGTCCTCCTCGGTCAGCGATTCGAAGTCCATCACCGCGTGACGGGTGAAGCCCTCGGCCTGCGGGTGCACGCCGAGCTTCTCGTCGAACGGGATGAACATCGAGTCGGCGCACTGCCGCCAGGCGCTGATCTCCTCCGCGTCCACCTCGAGAACGGCTGCCTCGTCGGTGTAGTTGGAGGCAGCCGTGGCCGCGGCCCGGAGGTTCCGCTGCGCCATCAGGTTGGTGTACACGTTGTTGTCGGTGATCGCGCTGTACTCGTCCGGCCCGGTGACCCCGTCGATGCGGAACCAGCCGTCCCGGTCGAAAGCGCCGTAGGAGCGCCACAGCCGGGCGGTCTCGACCAGCAGGGGCAGGCCGATCTCGCGGTCGAACTCGTCGTCCTCGGTGGCGTCGTGATAGCGGATCACGGCGTCGGCGATGTCGGCGTTGATGTGGAACGCCGCCGTGCCGGCCGGCCAATAGCCGGAGCACTCGTCACCGTTGATGGTGCGCCACGGGAACGACGCGCCCTTCAGGCCCAGCGTGGCCGCGCGGTCCTTGGCCTTCTGCAGAGTGCTGTGCCGCCAGCGCAGGGCATCTGCCGCTGCCCGGGGTGCGGTGTGGATGAGCACCGGCAGTACGAAGGTCTCGGTGTCCCAGAAGCAGTGACCGTCGTACCCGGGGCCGGTCAGGCCCTTCGCCGGGAGCGGCCTCTGCTCCGCCCGGGCTCCCGCCTGGAAGATGTGGAACAACGCGAAACGCACGGCCTGCTGCAGTTCCTCGTCGCCGTCCACCTCGACGTCGGCGCGGGCCCAGAACTCGTCCAGGTACTGCCGCTGCTCGTCCAGGAGATCGTCCCAGCCGGTGTGGATGGCCCCGGTCAGGCCGGCCGCCACCTGATCACGCAGGGCCGGCAGGGAACGCTGCGAGCTCCAGCCGTAGCTGACGAACTTGATCAGCCGCAGCTTCTGGCCGGGCTTCAGCGTGGCCGTGACGGTGAGCCGGCCCCAGTCGGGCCGCACGCCCCAGTTGGTGGACACCTTGACGCCCTCGGGCACCTCGATGACGTGCTCGGCGGCGGCCGCCACGCGGCGCCCGCTCTGCCGGGTCTCGTGGACCAGGGTGATGCGGTTGCCGTTGCAGTCGTGCTCCAGGGCCTGCAGCGGATTGTGCATCGCCGCGGCCACCCGGGGGTCGACCGAACCGCCCTCGGGCATCTGCTCGTTCGCGACCAGCTCGGACTGCAGCACCACGCGGGCGGTCTCGTGCAGTGGCTCGACCTCGTAGGCGATCGCCATCACCGAGCGGTGGGTGAACGACACCATCCGGGTGCTCGTGACCCGCACCGACTGGTCGGCGGGCGAACGCCACTCGACCTCGCGCTTGAGCGTGCCCGCGCGCATGTCGAGCACCCGCTCGTGCTTGTCCAGGTGGCCGTAGCGCAGGTCGAAGGGCTCGTCGTCGACCAGCAGGCGGATCAGCTTGCCGTTGGTGACGTTGATGATCGTCTGGCCGGACTCGGGGTAGCCGTAACCGGCCTCCGCGTGGGGCAGGGGCCTTCGTTCGTACACCGAGTTCAGGTAGGTGCCCGGGAGGCCGTGCGGTTCGCCCTCGTCCAGGTTGCCGCGAATGCCGATGTGCCCGTTGGACAGGGCGAACACCGACTCGGTGGAACCGAGGTCTTCCAGGTGGAGCTCGGTCTCCCGGATGCACCAGGGCTCGACTGTGAATGCCGCTCGACGGTTCATGCGCGGTTATCTATCAGCTGAGCGAGATCGGTAACCACCACATCAGCCCCATGCTGGGACAGTGCGGCGGCGTGGCCGACCCGGTCGACCCCGATGACGATGCCGAAGTGCCCGGATCGTCCGGCTTCGACACCGGCGATGGCGTCTTCGAAGACCGCGGCCTGGTTCGGCTCGACGCCGAGCAGCCGGGCGCCCTCGATGAAGGTGTCGGGAGCGGGCTTGCCGTTCAGGCCGGCGGCGATCGCGGCCTGGGCGTCGACCCGGGCCTCGACGAACTTCTCCAGGCCGGTCACGCGCAGCACCTCGGCGGTGTTGGCGCTGCTGGAGACGACGGCGATGCGCAGCCCGGCGGCCTGCGCGGCCTCCAGGTAGCGGAACGTGCCGTCGAAGATGGTCACACCGTCTTTGGCGATCATCTCGTGCACCAGATTGTTCTTCCGGGTGCCGAGACCATTGACCGACTCGGTTTCTGGCGAGTCGGCCGCGTCACCCTCCGGCAGGGTGATGCCGCGGGACGCCAGGAAACTGCGGGTGCCGTCCTGCCGGCGCTTACCGTCCACGTATTTCACGTAGTCGGTGGCGATCTCGAACGGGACGAACGCTTCGCCGAGGCGCTGGGCGCGCTCGGCGAGATACGAGTCGAACATCTTCTTCCAGGCGGAGGCGTGCACCGACGCCGTGTCGGTGAGCACCCCGTCCAGATCGAAGAGGCAGGCCAGTACGTGTTCGGGGAGGCCGACGTCTTTCGGCCGCGCGGTTTGCGGATCGGACATGTGTCCAAGCAGACCACAGCGGGCGCCCGCTTGCAGACGCGTTCGGCCTCGCGTGCGGCGACATTGCCTGTTCTTTCCCCACCGCGAGCCCCCGCGATGACACGATGGCGGCATGGATCTGCCCGTGATGCCGCCGGTCAAACCGATGTTGGCCAAGTCGGTGCCGGAGATTCCCGACGTCGGCCACGTCGAGCCGAAATGGGACGGATTTCGTACCGTCGTGTTCCGGGACGGTGACGAGGTCGAGCTGGGCAGCCGCAACGAGAAACCGATGACCCGGTACTTCCCGGAGCTCGTCGAGGCACTGCGGGAGAACCTTCCCGAACGCTGCGTGATCGACGGCGAGATCGTCACCGTCGTCGACGACCGTCTGCAGTTCGAGGTGCTCCAGCAGCGCATCCATCCCGCGGCCAGTCGCATCAAGTTGCTGTCCGAGCAGACCCCGGCCTCGTTCATCGCGTTCGACCTGCTCGCTCTGGGCGACGAGAACCTGATGGGGCAACCGTTCTCGGAGCGCCGGGCGCGTCTGGTCGAGGCCCTGTCCGCCGCCCGGGCCCCGATCCACTGCACGCCCGCCACCGGCGACCTGGCCACCGCGCAGGAGTGGTTCGGCATGTTCGAGGGCGCCGGTCTGGACGGGGTGGTCGCCAAGCCGCTGGACGGGCCCTACCTGCCTGACAAGCGGGCCATGTTCAAGGTCAAGCACGCCCGCACCGCCGACTGCGTGGTGGCCGGTTTCCGCTGGCACAAGAGCGGCCCGGTCGTCGGCTCGCTGTTGCTGGGCCTGTACCGCGAGGACGGCTCGCTGCAGCACGTCGGCGTCGCGGCGTCGTTCCCGATGATCCGGCGCGCCGAGCTGGTCGAGGAACTCGAGCCCTACCGGATGGCCGTGGAAGAGCTGGGGCAGCACCCGTGGGGCCAGTGGGCGGAGGCCCAGGCCCACGAGCATCAGCGCATGCCCGGCAACGTGTCCCGCTGGAACTCGACGAAGGATCTCTCCTTCGTGCCCCTGCGTCCCTCCTTGGTGGTCGAGGTGGCCTACGACCAGATGGAGGGCGACCGGTTCCGCCACACCGCGCAGTTCCGGCGCTGGCGCACCGATCGCGAACCGGGCAGTTGCGGGTACGGCCAGCTCGAGCGGCCCGTGAGTTTCCGGCTTGAGGACGTCCTCTCGCCTTCGGGAGCACGGGCGCCACGGATCCTGCGTCAAGTTGGGGAGGGTTGAGTGATGGCCGCCAAGAGCGCAGCGGTGCAGATCGAGGTCGAAGGTCCGGAGGGTGCCCGGTCGGTGCGCCTGTCCAGTCCTGGCCGGCTGCTCTACCCCGATGTGGGGCTCACCAAGAAGGACTTGGCCGAGTACGTCGTGGCGGTCGGCCCGGCGCTGGTGCGGGCGCTGGGCGACCGGCCGGTCTCGCTCGAGCGTTTCCCGGAAGGTGTTGACGGGGAACGCTTTTACTCGAAGAACCCGCCCCGCGGGGTGCCCGCCTACGCCCGTTCGGTCACGGTGACCTACCCGAGCGGGCGCAGTCATCCGCAGTTGGTGGTGGACGAGGTGGCCACCGCGGTCTGGGCGGTCCAGATGAACACGCTGACCTTTCATCCGTGGCCGGTGCGGTCGGGGAACGCCGACAACCCCGACGAGCTGCGCCTCGACCTCGACCCGCAGCCCGGCCGCGACTACGACGACGCCGTGCGGGCCGCGCTGAAGCTGCGTGACCTGCTGAAAGAGCTCGGCCTCACCGGGTATGCGAAGAGCTCGGGCAACCGCGGCGTGCACGTCTTCGTCCCCATCACCCCCGACCACGAGTTCCTCGACGTGCGGCACGCGGCCATCGGTATCGGCCGGGAGCTGGAACGTCGCGACCCCGACCGGGTGACGATGGCCTGGTGGAAGGAGGAGCGCGGCGAGAGGGTCTTCGTCGACTTCAACCAGTGCACCCGCGACCGCACGATGGCCGGCGCCTACAGTCCGCGTCCCCTGCCCCACGCCCCCGTCTCCACCCCGCTGACCTGGGACGAGCTGCCTGAGGTCGACCCGAGAACCCTGACTGTGCGCACGGTTCCGCAGCTGCTGGCGGATCGGGGCGACCCCTGGGAAGACCTGCACTCGGCCCCGGGGGACATCGCTCCCGCACTGGCGTTGTGGCAGGACGACCTCGATCGGGGCCTGGGCGAACTCCCCTTCCCGCCCGACTACCCGAAGATGCCCGGCGAACCCAAGCGCGCTCGTCCGTCGGTCTCCCGCGCCGACACCGAGGGCATCGCCGACCGGGACTGGTACGCCGACCCGGCCCGGTGGGACGGGGATCAGCCGAAATAGCTATCCGGTCAGGCTGTCGCGGGGGTCGGCATCGCCGTAGAACTTCTGCCAGAGCCGGGCCAGATGGGTGTGGAACTCGGCGTCGTCGTCGAAATACCAGCCGGTCTCCCGTTCGTACGCCTCGGGGGACAGCTGCCCCAGCCGGGCCTTGGCGAAGCCGCGCCGGAAACTCTGGTGCTCGGGGGTCGGCGGCACGCGGGTGAGATCCCTGATGAACGTCTCCTCGTAGTCCCTCCCCAGGGCATTGACATGCATGTACGTGCTCGAATACCGGAGGAACCCCGTGACGTCGGCGTCCAGCATGCTCAAACAGCCCCTCGGGGGTCAGGAAACATCGTTTTCAGCCGGAACTTCCCGCCGGGTCGCCGCGTGTAGACCGCGATCATTCTACCGTCGGTGAAGTCGACCTCCGTGGGCGGCCGGGTGCCTGCCGGGTCACCGGTGGGATGCGTGCGGGAGCCGTTGCGCTGCACTCCCCGAATCCGTTCGCGGTAGCCCGGTCCATAGATGTCGGGCAGGGGGACAACGACTTTCATCATGCTCTCGTGTCCGGCTTCGGCCTGGCGCCGGGCCTGGTCGAAGGCTCGGCTGCTGCGGATGAACGCCTCGGCCGCCACATAGGAGGCCTCGGAGGCAACCTTCGTGGCCACCTTGGCGCACCGGTGCTGGCCGCCCGTGTCCCCGTCCACCGTGGTGCCGGTCATCGGGTCGATCCACCACAGCACCCGGTCGGTCAGCTGCTGATCGGTGACCTGGGGCCCGTGTCGTTGGGGGCCGTGGCCCTGGCGGCGCAGTTCCTCGACACGGGGCGTCATTTCGGTGTCGGTGGGGCCGAGGGCGTCGGCCGCTCCGATCTCCTCGGCGAGGTCGTCCCGGATCGTCATCAGCGCTTCGCCCGACTCCTGGAGGTCGCGGGCCAGGTCCTGCGCGACACCGACGAGCCAGCCGGCCTCGACGGTCTCCAGGTGCCGGAGCGCCTTGTCGGCGGCCAGGGCGGCGTTGTCGAGATGCTCCTCGCCGAGTTCCGCGATGACGGCGCCCAGGTGCCCGGAGACCTCGGGGGCCGACAGGTCGTCGTGCACCCGGTCGAGCACCTCCACCGCGTGGGTCAGCCGCTCCTCCAGATCCGACAGGTGGGAGAGCACTTCCGAGAGGTGCCCGGACGCGCTCTCGTAGCCGTGGGCGACCCCGTCCCATCCGGCCAGCAGCGCGTTCTCGGCCTGCGCCTGCGTGGTGTCCGCCGCCCGGCCGCACCGGGTCTGCGACTCGGCCAGCACCGTGGCCAGGCCGGTGACCGCAGCGGCGATCAGGCCGGTACGCGTTGTCACGTATCAGTTACTACAGGTGGTTACGTAACGCTGACAAGTACGGATGAACCGCTCGCCTGCGACCAACGGCCCTGGCAATTACGATCACGCGGCGGATCGGTTCGGAACCCCTATGGGACGGGTGTCGCGCTATAAGCTCCTCCCGTGACCGGTCCAATTGATTCAGCCAGCATCGCCCGGGCCCCCAAGGTCCTCCTCCACGACCACCTCGACGGTGGTCTGAGGCCGGAGACGATCGTCGGGATCTCCGCGGAGATCGGCCACGAGCTGCCCACCACCGACCCGGAAGAGCTGCGCGAATGGTTCCGCAGCAGCGCCGACTCCGGTTCCCTGGAGCGCTACCTCGAGACGTTCGTGCACACCGTCGCGGTGATGCAGCGCCGTGAAGACCTGGTGCGCGTGGCTCGTGAGGCCGCGATCGACCTGGCCGCGGACGGTGTGGTCTACGCCGAGATCCGCTGGGCCCCGGAGCAGCACCTCGAGGGTGGCCTGTCGCTCGACGACGTGGTCGTCGCGGTGCAGGAGGGTCTGGCCGAGGGTGAGAAGGAGGCCGCGGCGGCGGGTACCCCGATCCGCACCGGTCAGCTGGTCACCGCCATGCGGCACGCCGCGCGGGGTCGCGAGATCGCCGAGCTGGCCGAGCGGCACCGGGAGAACGGTGTGGTCGGTTTCGACATCGCCGGGGCCGAGGCCGGGTACCCGCCCTCGCGTCACCTCGACGCCTTCGACTACCTGCACGAAGCCAACATGCACGTGACCATTCACGCCGGTGAGGCCTTCGGCCTGCCGAGCATCTGGGAGGCCGTGCAGGTCTGCGGCGCCGACCGGCTCGGTCACGGCGTGCGGATCATGGAAGACATCGAGGTCTTGGGGGGTCGCGACAGTTACGGCCGCCCGGCCGCGAAGCTCGGCCGGCTGGCCGGGTTCGTGCGCGACAAGCGCATCCCGCTGGAGCTGTGCCCGACGAGCAACGTGCAGACGGGAGCCGCGGCGAGCGTCGCCGAGCACCCGATCGGCCTGCTGAAAGACCTGCGGTTCCGCGTCACCCTGAACACCGACAACCGGCTGATGTCCGGCACGTCGATGACCCGGGAGATGACGCTGCTCGTCGAGCAGGCGGGATGGACCCTGGAAGACCTACGATGGGTCACCATAAATGCCCTCAAGAGTGCATTCATCCCGTTCGACGAACGACTCGCCCTGATCGAGGACGTGGTCAAACCCGGTTACGCCCAACTGGCTATCAGCTGATCGGCCTGAGCTCGAAGGAGGACTGAGCGGTGGCGTACCGGCCGGCCCGCTTCCCGGGCTCCCGGCGCGTGCTCGCCGCGGATGCGGTGGGGCGCTATGACCTGCGCCGGACCATGATGGCCCGGCTGCTGGCGTCCAACCCGGCGCTCTCGTTGCTGCTCCTGGTCGGCGATGTCGAGATGGACGAACTCGACCTCGACCCCCATGCCGGTGCCGAGGCGGTGTCTGCTGCCTTCACGCGTCCCGAGCCGGATGTGCACGGCCTGATCATCGCCGGGAATCTCCTGGTCAACACGGCCGTGCAGCATCCGCGCACGAACAACGGCATGAGCCTGTACGTGCTCGGCGACCTGAAGGCCCGCAACGTGGTGATCAGCGGGCTGGAGCTCGTGGTGCACGGCGATCTGCGGGTTTCCGAGGTCTTCGCCGGGGCGGGCCCGTCCGGCGGAGCCCGGCTGGACGGCGACGTCCACGCGAAGCTGCTCGTCTCCGAGGCCTTCCCGATGCTCGTCGGCGGGCAGCTGAAGGCGCCGGTGCTGGAGACCGGCCGCACCCGGATCGGCGTGGTCGAGGGCGCGGGGGTGCGCGAGGCCAAGGGCGAGGTGCCGCCCTCGCTGGTGATGACCGGGCAGGTGCTGGAGCCCGGCCCGGAGGGCGTCGAGCTGTTCTCCTGGCCCCGTTTCAAGACCGCCGTGGCCTCCCGCGTGCCCACCCTCAGCCCCGACTACCTGGCCGGCCGCACCAACCTGGAGTCGATGCGCGAGCTGCGCCGGCTCGAGGGCGAGATCGAGGTGGTGCTCGCCGAGGGCCGGTACGCTCGCGGTGCCGAACTGCTGCGCAAGGCCCGGGCCATGGGGGCGCCCCGCAACGAGACCGGGCTGATGCTGGCCGACGCGATCTACCGGGTGCACCACGGCACCGGCAGCCGCGAGGCCCTGGCCGAGGCCCTCGAACTGCTCGACGAGGCGCTCGGTCCCAAGCCCGACACGGCCGCGGTGATGGCCCACCCGCAGGCCCTGCTGCAACGCGCGGCGATCCTGCTGCAGCTGAAGGAACACGACGACGAGGCCTTCGACCAGGCCTGGCGCGACTGCAGCCTGGCCGCGGTGACCATGCCCGCGCAGGAAAGAGCAGGCATTGCCGGGCTGATGGGGCAATGGTTGTTCACCCGTCACCGCTACGACGAGTGCGTTCCCTACCTGCGGCAGGCCCTCTCGGCCGATCCCGACGACGGCGCACAGCACGGCCGCCTGGCCCGGGCTCTGTGGATGCTCGACCGCGAGGCCGAGGCCCTGCCGCACGCCACCCGATCGCTGGAGCTGAACCCCGCCGACAACCGGATGTGGTACGTCCGGGGCAAGTGCCAGCAGGTGCTGGGCGACCCTGAGGACGCCCGTCTCGACCTGGTCACCTACCTGGAGATGCACCCCGACGACGACCTGGCCGTCGAGGCCCTGATCATCGTCGACCTGGATGCCGGGGACACCGACGAGGCGGTCGAGAGCGCCCTGCGCTTCATCGAGCACTATCCCGACATCGACGGTGCCCCAGCTCGTTTCGGCCGCCTGTTCCACCTGCGCGAACGCTACGACCTGGCCGTGCCGCTGCTGCGCCGGGCGATGCAGCTGCACCCGGAAGACTCGTCCATCGTCCGCGACCTGGCCTTCGCCCTCAACGAGAGCGGCCACGACCAGATGGGTCTCGACACCGCGCTGCGCCGCGTCGAGATCGACTCCGAGGACGACCACATCGCCTATCTGCGGGCCGAGGTCAACCTGGCGCTGAACGACCCGAACGCCGCCGAGGCCGACCTCGAAGAGTACGTGGCCCGGTACCCGCGCGCCGGCCGGGCTTTCGCGTCGCTGGCCGGTATCCGCCTGCTGCAGCTGCGCCCGGCCGAGGCGAAACGACTGCTCGAGACCGCCCGGTCGATCGCACCGGACGACTACTACATCGAGAGTGTCGTGGAGAAGGCCGGTTTTGCTCAGACCGACCTGACCGCCCTGACCGACCTGACCGAATCGGCGAGCCGGCCCACCCAGCTGATGAAGACAGGCCCCTCACCCCAGGAGGGCGAGAGGCCTGCAGTCACTCAGATGTCTTTCCGTGAAGGCGGTTACCGGCGGCCCTAGCTGATGCCCAGCGCCTGGGACACGTCGGCGGTGATGCGGGCCAGCCGGTCCGCGGCCACTTCCCGGGCCCGGTCCACCGAGCCGTCTTCCACCGGAATTACGACTTCCAGATAGCATTTCAGCTTCGGTTCGGTACCGCTCGGGCGCACGATCACCCGGTCGCCGCCGGTCGTGCGGTAGCGCAGGCCGGGCGTGCCGGGCAGCCCGTCCACTCCCGCGGACAGATCTTCGGCCGACTTCACCGGGCTGCCACCGAGATTCGCCGGTGGCCGCTGCGTGATGCGCTCGAGCATGTCCGAGATCTGGGCCAGATCGTCCACCCGCACCGAGAACTGGTCGGTGGCGTGCAGACCGTGTCGCGTGGCCAGATCGTTCAGGGCGTCGAGCAGGGTGCGCTCCTGCGCCCGTAACTGCGCCGCGTACTCGGCGATCAGCAGCGCCGCGCTGATTCCGTCTTTGTCGCGCACGGCACCGGGGGAGACGCAGTACCCCAGCGCCTCCTCGTAGGCGTACGCCAGCTCGGGAACCCGGGCCAGCCACTTGAAGCCGGTCAGGGTCTCGGTGTGACGCACGCCGTGGGCCGCCGCGACGCGGGAAAGTAGCTGCGACGACACGATCGAGCTGGCCACCACGCCCTGGGCGCCCCGGACCAGCAGGTAGTCGCCGAGCAGGGCCCCGACCTCGTCACCGCGCAGCATGCGCCAGCCGGCGCCCGGCACGGGAACCGCCACGGCGCAGCGGTCCGCGTCCGGGTCGTTGGCGATCACCAGGTCGGCACCGCGCTCGCGGGCGGCGGCCAGCGCCAGGTCGAGCGCACCGGGCTCTTCCGGGTTGGGGAAACTCACGGTGGGGAAGTCCGGGTCGGGCTGCGCCTGCTGCTCGACCAGGTAGGGGGCCGGGAAACCCGCGGCCGCGAAGGCCCGCACCGCCGTGTCCCCGCCGACACCGTGCAGCGGGGTCAGCACGATGCTGATCTCGCGGGCGCCGCCCGGTGTGAGCACGGCACCGACCGAGGCGAGGTACTCGTCCACGATCGACGGGCCGACCTGCTCCCAGCCGTCGGTGGCCATCGTCACGTCGATGGCCGGCGGTGCGGCCGAGATCTGGTGGGCGATCAGGTCGTCCATCGGGGGGACGATCTGGGCGCCACTTCCGGGGGAGGAGTCGGCCCGCCCACCCAGGTACACCTTGTAACCATTGTCCTGGGGCGGGTTATGGCTCGCCGTCACCATGATCCCGGCGTCGGCGTGCAGATGCCGCAACGCGAACGCCAGCACCGGGGTCGGCAGCGGGCCGGGCAGCAACTGGGCCACACACCCCGCCGCGGTCAGCACCGCGCAGGTGTCCCGCGCGAATACGTCCGAGTCGTGGCGGGCGTCGTACCCCACCACCACCCGGGGCGGCTCCCCGTCGGGCCCGAGGGCGTGGTGCAGATGGCCGGCGATGCCGGCGGCGGCGCGGATGACGACAGCACGGTTCATCCGGTTCGGCCCCGCGCCCAGTGCGCCGCGCAGACCCGCGGTGCCGAACTGGAGGGAGCCGGAGAAGCGTTGTACGAGATCATCGACCGCTTCACCGGAGACAGTGGAATCGCCGGAGGTGACCAGCTCGATCAGCCGGTCCACCTCGCGCCGGGTACGGGGATCGGGGTCCGCGTCCCGCCAATGGGTCGCGCGGTCTACCAGACCCGCGAGCTCGGTTTCGTCCACACCCAGAACTTACCTGGTCGTCACCGGCGTCTGCCTGCGGCTACCCGATGTGCAGCTGCCGCGCCGCCTCGGCCACCGAGCCCGAGATCGACGGGTACACGGTGAACACCGAGGCCACCTCGTCGACCGTGAGCCGGGCCGAGACCGCCAGCGTGATGGGGTGAATCAGCTCGGACGCGCGCGGGGCCACGACCGTGCCGCCGAGCACCCGGCCCGATGGCGAGGCGAACAGCTTCACGAAACCGTCGTGGATGCCCTGCATCTTGGCCCGGGCGTTGGTGGCCAGCGGCAGCTTCACCGAGACGGCCTCCAGCCCGGCGTCGACCTGGGCCTGGGTCACCCCGACAGTGGCGATCTCGGGGGAGGTGAACACGTTGGAACTCACCAGCCGCAGCTCCAGCGGGGACACCGCGTCGCCCAGCGCGTGCCACATCGCCTTGCGACCCTGCATGGCGGCGACCGAGGCCAGCGGGAACACCCCGGTGCAGTCGCCCGCCGCGTAGACCCCGCGCGCACTGGTGCGGGAGACCCGGTCGACCCCGATGTGCCCGGACGCCGAGACCGTGACCCCGGCCTCCTCCAGCCCCAGGCCGGAGGTGTTCGGCACCGCGCCGACGGCCATCAGGCAGTGCGAGCCCTCGACCGTGCGGCCGTCGGCCAGCGTGACCACGACCCCCGCGTCCGTGCGTTTGACACTCTGCGCGCGCGAACGGGACAGCACCTCCATGCCACCCCGCCGGAACACGTCTTCCAGCACCTCGGCGGCGTCCGCGTCCTCGCCCGGCAGCACCCGGTCGCGGCTGGACACCAGCGCGACCTGCGCGCCGAGCGCGTGGTAGGCGCTGGCGAACTCGGCCCCGGTCACGCCGGAGCCGACCACGACCAGCTTCTCCGGCAGTTCTTCCAGGTCGTAGAGCTGGGTCCAGTTCAGCACGCGCTCGCCGTCGGGCCGGGCGTCGGGCAGTTCCCGGGGGGCGGCGCCGGTGGAGATCAGCAGCGTGTCGGCCTCGATGACCTGGTCGCCGACCCGCACGCGGCTGGGGCCCTCGAGCACCCCGCGGCCCTCGACGATGCGCACACCCTCGGTCTCCAGGCGCCGAGTGATGTCGCGGGACTGCGCCTGGGCCAGGTCTTTCACCCGGCGGTTGACCTCGCCCAGGTCGGCCCGCACCCGGCCGAGCCCGTGGATGCCGAGCTCGCCGGAGCTGCCGACCGTGGCCAGTACCTCGGCGGTGGCGATGAGGGTCTTGCTCGGCACCACGTCGGTGAGGACCGCCGCACCGCCCGGCCCGTTCTCCTCGACCACCGTGACGTCGGCGCCGAGCTGGGACGCCACCAGCGCGGCCTCGTACCCGCCGGGCCCGCCGCCGACGATGACAATCCTGCTCTTCACGCTCACCGGGCCATTGTCCCGCACCCGGGCCGGGCGGCACGCCCGAGCGGGGTGCACGACGACACACGATGCCAATGAGTCCCAGTTGTCACACCGGGCGTTTGCACGTCAGCACCGGTGAATCCCTACTCTGTCCCTCATGGATCTCTACGCCGCCTACGGCGCGAACCTCGACCCCGAGCGGATGGCGCTGCGGGCGCCCCACTCGCCGTTGCGCGGGTTCGGGTGGATCAGCGGCTGGCGCCTCACCTTCGCCCAGGTTCCCAACGCTGTGGACGGTGCCCTGGCGACCCTGGTGGAAGACCCGGCCGCGCAGGTCTACGTCAGTCTGTACGACGTCACCTCCGGCGACGAGCAGGCGCTGGACGAGTGGGAGGGACTCGCCACCGGGCAGTCCCGGAAGATCCACGTCCGGGTGCAGACCCTGGACGGCGACGCGGTGGCCTGGGTGCACGTGCTGGACGCCTACGAGGGTGGCCTGCCCGCGGCCCACTACCTGGGCATGCTGGGCGACGCGGCCGAGGCCGGCGGTGCGCCCAGCGACTACGTGCACCACCTGCGCACCAGCCCGTGCGTGTCGAGCGACACCCCTGAGCACCTTCCCCCGAACGAGTGAGCCCTGAGATGACTGACCTTTCCCCGACCGAGCTGGCCGCCCAGGCGGCGCAGCGCCTCGCCGAGCTGACCGGTATCGAGAAGCACGACGTGGCCCTGGTTCTGGGCTCCGGCTGGGCCCCGGCCGCCGACCTGCTGGGCGAGACCGTGGCGCAGGTGCCGGCCACCGAGGTGCCGGGCTTCTCGGTCTCCGGCGTGCCCGGCCACGTGGGCCAGCTGCGCTCGGTGCGGATCAACTCGGAGGGTGCTCCCAAGCACGCCCTGATCCTCGGCAGCCGCACGCACTACTACGAGGGCAAGGGCGTGCGCGCCGTGGCCCACGGGGTGCGCACCGCCGCGGCGGCCGGTTGCTCGATGGTGGTGCTGACCAACGGCTGTGGCGGTCTGAACCCCGAATGGCCCCCCGGGACCCCGGTTCTGATCAGCGACCACATCAACCTGACCGGTGCGTCCCCGCTCGAGGGCGCCACCTTCGTCGACCTCACCGACCTGTACTCGACCCGGCTGCGGGCGATCTGCCGCGAGGTGCAGCCCGATCTGCCCGAGGGCGTCTACGCGCAGTTCCGCGGCCCGCAGTACGAGACCCCGGCCGAGGTGCGCATGGCCGGGCGGCTCGGCGCCGACCTGGTCGGCATGTCCACGGCGCTGGAGGCCATCGCGGCCCGCGAGGCCGGCCTGGAGATCCTCGGTGTCTCGCTGGTGACGAACTTCGGCGCGGGCATCACCGGCCAGCCGCTCAGCCACGCCGAGGTGCTGGCCGAGGGCAAGGCCGCCGCCGAGCGCGTGGGCTCGATGCTCGCCGAGGTCGTCCGGCGGCTCTGAGTTCCTGAAAGCTCCATGACTATGGACGTCCGGGCCGGCCGGCGCTGAACGCGCCGGTCAGCCCTTCGGTCCAGTTCTTCAATTCAGTCTTTCAGCTCACAGATCAGCGCGCCGGACGTGACGGTCCGGCCGATCTCCGCGGTCAGGGCGGTCACCGTGCCCGCCTTGTGAGCGGTCAGCGGCTGTTCCATCTTCATCGCCTCGAGCACCACGACCAGGTCGCCCACCTCCAGGCGCTGCCCCTCCTCGACGGCGACCTTGACGATCGTGCCCTGCATGGGTGAGGTCAGGGCGTCACCGCTGACGGCGGCCGCGGCCCGGTTCCGGGTGCGGCGGGGAGCCTTCTTCCCATCGGTCGCCGAGGCCCGGGCGGTGCCCGACGTGCCCAGCCCGGCCGGCAGCACCACTTCCAGGCGCTTGCCGCCGACCTCGACCACGACGCGCTCGCGCGGTTCCTCCGGGGCATCGTCGGCGGCCGGTCCGGTCCAGGGCGCGATGGTGTTGTCGAACTCGGTCTCGATCCAGCGGGTGTGCACGCTGAACGGCTCACTGGCGAAGGCCGGATCCGCCACGACGGCCCGGTGGAAGGGCAGCACCGTGGGCAGGCCCTCGACCACGAACTCGCCCAGCGCCCGCCGCGCCCGCTCCAGCGCCTGGCGACGGGTGGCGCCGGTGACGATCAGCTTGGCCAGCATCGAGTCGAACCCGCCACCGATCACCGAACCCGCGACCACGCCGGAGTCCAGGCGCACGCCCGGGCCGGACGGGGGTTCGAAGACCACGACGGTGCCCGGCTGGGGCAGGAAGTTGCGCCCCGCGTCCTCACCGTTGATCCGGAACTCGATCGAGTGCCCGCGGATCGCCGGGTCGTCGTAACCCAGCGGCTCGCCCGCGGCGACCCGGAGCTGCTCGCGCACCAGGTCCAGCCCGGTGACCTCCTCGGAGACCGGGTGCTCGACCTGAAGACGGGTGTTGACCTCCAGGAACGAGATCGTGCCGTCCGGGCCGATCAGGAACTCACACGTCCCGGCGCCGACGTATCCGGCCTCGGACAGGATCGCCTTGGACGCCCGGTAGAGCTCGGCCCTCTGCTCCTGCGTCAAGAACGGCGCGGGAGCCTCCTCGACCAGCTTCTGGTTGCGCCGCTGCAGCGAGCAGTCCCGGGTGGAGACGACCACCACGTGACCGTGCGCGTCGGCCAGGCACTGGGTCTCCACGTGCCGCGGATGATCGAGGAACCGTTCGACGAAGCACTCGCCGCGCCCGAACGCGGCCACGGCCTCGCGGGTCGCGGACTCGAACAGCTCCGGGATCTCCTCCAGCGTGCGGGCGACCTTCAGCCCCCGCCCACCACCGCCGAACGCCGCCTTGATGGCCACCGGGAGCCCGTGTTCGCGGGCGAAGGTGACCACCTCGTCCGCAGTTCGCACCGGATCTTTCGTGCCCGGAACCAAGGGCGCACCGGCGCGCTGGGCGATGTGGCGGGCCTTGACCTTGTCGCCGAGCGCATCGATCGCCGAGGGGGGCGGCCCGATCCAGGTCAGGCCGGCGGCGATGACGGCGGTGGCGAAGTCGGCGTTCTCGGCCAGGAACCCGTAGCCCGGATGCACCGCGTCGGCGCCGGAGCGGGCGGCCACGTCGAGCAATTTGTCCACGACGAGGTACGACTGCGCGGCGGTGGTGCCGTCCAGCGAGTAGGCCTCGTCGGCCACGGTGACGTGCAGGGCATCACGGTCGGGCTCGGCGTACACGGCCACCGAGGCGATACCGGCGTCCCGGCAGGCGCGCGCGATCCGCACCGCGATCTCGCCACGGTTGGCGATCAGGACCTTGCTGATGGGCCGGGGGCTACCCGGCTCCGGGGACGGCGTCGTCATCTCGGCTCCCTCTCGACAACCTCTCGACATCGGAGAGTATCGCCGGTATCGCTCTCCCGGACCCCTCGGGAAGTGGCTCAGGACACGTTGAAGGGGGGCAGTCGCCCTCCGGCCGGCTCTCCCGGGAACAGTGCCGCGGGGAAGTCGGTTGACCAACCGTGGCTACTATGACGATGACCCAGCAGAACCACGACGAAACGGTCAAGGACGGCATTGTCCTGATCGACTTCTGGGCCTCCTGGTGCGGTCCGTGCCGCCAGTTCGCCCCCGTCTTCGAGAAGGCTTCCCAGACGAATGAGGACGCCAAGTTCGCCAAGGTGGACACCGAGGACCAGCAGGAACTCGCTGCGCAGTACGGCGTGACCTCGATCCCGACGCTGGTGGTCTACCGCGACGGCATCCCGGTGTTCGGCCAGCCCGGCGCCCTTCCCGAGGCAGCCCTGACCGACATCCTGCGTCAGGTGCGCGACCTCGACATGGAAGAGGTCCGCACCCAGTACGAGGCCCAGCTGAAGGAAGCCGGCCGTAGCTGATCCGACGTCCCGAGGTGCCGGTGGGCTGATCAGCCCACCGGCACCTCCAGCGCCGCGACGATCGCCCGGTGTGAACTGCCGCCGATGTTGGCCGTCGCGGTCGAGCCCACGCCGAGCTTCTCGTCCACCAGCACGTGGTCGGCCGGGGTGACCGGCAGCGGTGACCACGAGGGCCAGGTGGGCCGCAGGCCCTTGCCGGTGATGTCGGCCGCGTCTTCCCAGCCGGCCTTCTCGAGCATCCGGAACGCCGGCTGCCAAGGAGCCACGTTGAGGCCGCCGACCAGGAACGATCCGCTCGTGGCGCCCTCGACCCGCTGGTGTGAGAGCCGGTTCAGGCCGGCCCGCCAGCCCTTCCCGGGCCGCAGCGGGCTCCCCGGCAACTGGGCCACGGTCAGGCCGACCCGGGCCTTGTTCACCTCGAGCACCCCGGTGGCGACGGGTGAGTCGTACCCCTCCGCCTCGGTGAGGCCGGAGATGGTGAGCCGGCTCCAGATCCCGATGCCGTCGGTCTGGTCGCCCGACACGTGCATCCACACCGGCGGCGTGTTCCGGCTCAGGCCCGACACCGTCAGCTCGTGGGCCAGCGTGGTGCTCAGGCCGGTGACGATCACCACGTCCGCCGAGTAGTCGGTCGCCGCGCCCACCACGTCCGAGGCGCTCGCCCGACCGTGGTTACCGTCCACCGTCATCACCCGCACGGTGTCCGTCGTGCCGGCGGGCAGGTCCCGGGACGAGGCGTACCCCGCGACCATCGCCCAGGGCAGCAGCGCGGCCAGCGTGGCGATGCCGGTCGAGATGAAGTGCTTGCCACCCACCCCGATCGCGATCACCGGCAGGGCGCAGATCGTCACCAGCGGCACCAGGGCCGACGGGGCGGAGACCAGCGGCGACACCGAGTCGAGGAACATCGTGGCGGTCCACAGCGCCAGGAGCAGGGCGATCGCGGTCAGCCAGAGGCCCGCGCGGCGACGCCGGCGCGGGTCGGTGGGGTGGTGCGGGTCGTGGTCGTCGTCAGAGCGGTCGTCCTGGCGGTCGTCGTGGTCGTCGTGCGGATCCGGGCCGACACCGCCCAGGGGAGTCGGACGCGCGGGGAAGCGTTCGGCCAGGGGCCCGCGCCCGGGGCGTTCCAGGCGGCGACCCGGCGGTTCTTCCGGTTCGGGCACGTCCCAGGGGGCCGGGGCCTTCTGCCGCGCGGTGGGGCTGGTGCCGGTCGGGCTGGTGGTGGTCGGGCTGGTGCTGGTCGGGCTGGTGCTGGGAGAACGGTCCACCGGCACCGGGCGTACGGGCAGCCCACCGCTCAGGGTCTGGGCGCGCTCGGCAGCCTCACGCTCCGCACGCAGCTCGCGACGCGTCTTCGGGGTCGTCGGTGCGGCGCCGGTCTCCTGCTCGCGGCGTGATCCGCGTTCCGGGGAGCGGCCGTCCATGATTCGACAACTTATCCCAAGGAACCGTGGGTCAGGGTCGAGATGCGCGATCTGTGGACAATGCGGGTACGGTGCGTAACCGTTCGAGGAACTCCGGGGCGGTCACCGCGCCCCCGTAGAGCAGACCCTGCCCGGTGTCGCAGCCGAGGTCGGCCAGCTGCCGGGCGGTCGGGCCCTGCTCGATCCCTTCGGCCACCACCCGGGCCTTCAGACCGTGGGCCATCGCGATGGTGTGCTGCACGATCGTGGCGGTCGACTCCCGGGCCAGGTCCGTGACGAACGCCTGGTCGAGCTTCACCTCGTCCACCGGCAGCTGCCGCAGGTACGACAGCGACGAGTACCCGGTGCCGAAGTCGTCGATCGAGACCGAGATGCCGTCCTGACGCCAGCGCCGCAGCAGCACGGACGCCGCCTCCGGATCGGTGAGCAGCGACTGCTCGGTGATCTCCACCCGCAGCGCGGCCGGGGGCAGCGACTGCCGTTGCAGGGCCGCCCATACCCGGCCGGGCAGTTCCTCGTCGCGTAGGTCGTCGGCGCTCAGGTTCACGCTCACCGGCACGTGATGACCCTCCCGCCACCACGAGGCGCAGGCGGCCAGGGCCTGGTCGAGCACGAGAGCGGCCATCGGCCGGGCCAGCCCGGTGTGCTCGGTCAGCGGCAGGAAGACGGCCGGCAGCAGCACCCCCTCGTGCGGGTGACGCCAGCGGGCCAGGGCCTCGGCGCCCACGATGCGCCCGCTGCCCAGATCGACCTGGGGCTGCAGGTGCACCTCGATGTCGCCGCGGGTCAGGGCCAGGCGCAGTTCGGCGGTGCGGCGCAGCCGCTCACCGCTGTCGTCGTCGCCCGGGTCGTACAGCGACTGCCCGGTGCGGTCGCGCCGGGCGTGGTGCAGGGCCACGTCGGCCCGGCGCAGCAGGTCGGACCGTTCCGGGGGGAGAGAGGGCGGGCTGGTCGCGATGCCGATGCTCGCCGCCGTGTGCAGCCGCGACCCGCACACGTCGAACGGCTCGTGCAGAGCGGTCTGCAGGCCGTTCGCGATGCGCTGGGCCTCGTCCTGCCCGGCCCCCGGGAGCAGGACGGCGAATTCGTTGCCGCCCAGCCGGGCCAGCATCTGCCCGGGCCGGAGCGAGGAGCGCAGCCGGGCCCCGACCGCCGTCAGCAGCCGGTCGCCGGTCTCGTGCCCGAGGGCCTCGTTGACGTCGCGGAAGTTGTCCAGGTCGATCAGCAGCATGGATCCGGTGCCCGCCCCGGGCGCGGCCAGCGCCTGGGCCAGGGCCCGGCGGCTGGCCAGGCCGGTGAGGGGGTCGGTGTCGTCCCGGTCGGGCTGCGGCCCGCGGGCGCTCCGCAGCAGCGTGCGGGCCCGGAAACCGGCCATGACCAGACAGGCCAGGGCGATGCCCGCCCCGATGCTCGAGGTGTGCGGCACTCCCTGCGTCACCGTCACGAGCACGGCGCAGGCGCCGACGACCACGGCGATCAAGGCGGTCACCTGGAGGACGAGCCACGCGGGCAACTTCTCCTCTTCGTGCACCCGGTTGCGCTCGGTGACATCGGTGTCAGCTGGGTGCGGCGTCACGAGCATCGGCGGCGAGGGGCGGGGGACGATCGCCGCACCGGCGAGGTCCGGTCGGCCCGCGGGGGTCGTCCGGATCTTCAGGTCCGCGCTCTGACCTGTGTGTTCGAGGTCAATGCGGGGCAATTCACTCGTTTCGGTCGCGGTGGTCGGGCGATGCCGGCTGGCCCTGGTCAAGCCCATGTGAACCAGTCTTGACGGTGATCGTGGGGTCGGCAACCGAAACAGATAGATGCCACCAACTGGTGTCACATGCGAAACTTGGCCACGTTCTGTTACTTCCCTGTCCAGAGCGACGGCCAGGCCACGCCAAGTTCCGTCGTCAGGTCGCGCAGCAGCGGCAGCGACAGCCCGACCACGCCGTGGTGATCGCCCTCGATCCCGCTGACGAAGGCCCCGCCGATCCCGTCCACGGTGAAGGCGCCCGCCACCGCCAGCGGTTCGCCGGTGGCCACGTAGGCCTCGATCTCCTCGTCGGTGACCTTGGCGAAGTGCACGGTGGTGATCGAGACCGCACCGAGTGTGCCGCCGGTGCCGCCGTTCTCGGTGTCGCGCAGGTCGATCAGCCAGTGCCCGGTGCACAGCCGTCCGCTACGCCCGCGCATCTCCTTCCAGCGCCGCACCGCGTCCTGCGCGTCGGCGGGCTTGCCCAGGGCGACGCCGTCCAGGTCCAGCACCGAGTCGCAGCCAAGCACCAGACCGGGCTCGGGAGCCTCGTCGTCCTCGTCGTCCTGGTCGAGGTACTCCCGCTCCACCGTGCGGGCGACGTCCTCGGCCTTCTCCTTGGCCAGGAGCAGCGCGACGTCTTCCGGCTCGGTGATGCCGGTGCGGGCCAGCACGGCCGGCTCGTCGACGTCCGACACCCGCACGGCGGGCTCGATCCCGGCCGCGCGCAGGGTGGCCAGGCGCGCGGGGGAGGCAGAGGCGAGGGTCAGGGGGATATGAGTGCTCACGGCGGACAAGTGAAGCAGTCAGTTGACGAGCCCGGCGCCCGGCGCCCCGGGACGTGCTCGTGACGTGCTCGTGACGTGCCCTGACTGGTCCTGGTCGGCGGGGCCTCGACGGACGACCGGGGCACCTGGGCGGGCAGCGAAATCCCGATCAAGCCGGCTTCGTCGACGCACGCGGGGGGGTTCTGGTGAGGGTGGGCAAGCAATGTGTACACCTGGTACATCCGGTACCGGATGTACCAGGTGTACACATTGCGCAGGGGGTCTGTCTGGGTGGCCGGCTCCCGTGGGTCCCGTGGGTCCCGTGGGTCCGGTGGGTCCGGTGGGTCCGGTGGGTCCGATGGCCCACTGCACCCGGTGGGTCCGATGGCCCACTGCACCCGGTGGCCCACTGCACCCGGTGGCCCACTGCACCCGGTGGCCCGGTGGCCCGGTGGCCCGGTGGCCCGGTGGCCCGGTGGCTGCGGGCTGCGGGCTGCGGGCTGCGGTTTGTGGGCTGTGAGCTCGGGGGTGCGGTGGCTCGGGGCCTGGGGCCTGGGGCCTGGGGCCCAGATCGCCCCTGGGTTCCTGAGGGCCTGGACGCCGGAATGTGGGTCAGCGTGCCCGGCCCGATGCCCGCCAGGCACCGGGACCGGGTGACAACTGCTGTCGTGTCAGGGATGCCCGGTCGGTCCAGCTCGAGGTCGGCCCGGCCTCCTGCCCCAGTGAGCCGTCGGAGCTCCCCACGGTCCTGATCACCGCGAGCAGCGCGGCCACCTCTTCCTCGGTCGCGTCCCCGCGAACCAGACGCAACAGTGGTCGCTCAGTTGATTCGTCCTCAAGCATGAAAGATCCTCACAGCGGGATGTTGCCGTGCTTCTTCGGCAGCGACTGCTCGCGCTTGGTGCGCAGGGCCCGTAGTGCCCGGACGACGTGCTCGCGGGTGCGGGACGGCTGGATCACGGCGTCGATGTAGCCCCGCTCGGCCGCGACGTAGGGGTTGGCCAGAGTGTCCTCGTACTCGGTGACGAACTCCTGACGGGCCGCCTCGACGTCGCCGCCGGAGCTCATCACCTGCTTGATCTCGTTGCGGTAGAGGATGTTCACCGCCCCCTGGGCCCCCATCACGGCGATCTGCGCGGTCGGCCAGGCCAGGTTGATGTCGGCGCCCAGATGCTTGGAGCCCATCACGTCGTAGGCACCGCCGTAGGCCTTGCGGGTGATCACCGTGACCAGCGGCACGGTGGCCTCGGCGTAGGCGTAGATCAGCTTGGCGCCGCGCCGGATGATGCCGTTCCACTCCTGGTCGGTGCCGGGCAGGAAGCCCGGTACGTCGACGAGCGTGAGCACCGGGATGTTGAACGCGTCGCAGGTGCGCACGAACCGCGCGGCCTTCTCCGAGGCGTTGATGTCGAGACAGCCGGCGAACTGCATCGGCTGGTTGGCCACCACCCCGATCGGCGCGCCCTCGACGCGTCCGAACCCGACGATGATGTTCGGCGCGAACAGGGCGTGCACCTCGAGGAACTCGCCCTCGTCCACCAGGTGCTCGATCACCGTGTGCATGTCGTAGGGCTGGTTCGCGGAGTCGGGGATGAACGCGTCGAGCTCGTCGTCGGGCTCCTGGTCGGCCTCGAAAGGCAGCGCCGGGGCGTCGGACAGGTTGTTGTCCGGCAGGTACGAGACCAGCGAGCGCACGTACTCCAGCGCGTCCGCCTCGTCGGTGCCCAGGTAGTGCGCGTTGCCGGAGAGCGTGTTGTGGGTGCGGGCCCCGCCGAGCTCCTCGAACGTGACCTCCTCACCGGTGACGGTGCGGATCACGTCGGGGCCGGTGATGAACATGTGCGAGGTCTGGTCGACCATCACCACGAAATCGGTCAGCGCCGGGCCGTACACGTGCCCGCCCGCGGCCGCGCCCATGATCAGGGAGATCTGCGGGATCACGCCGGAGGCCTTCACATGATGGGCGAAGATCTCGCCGTACAGGCCGAGCGAGACCACGCCCTCCTGGATCCGCGCGCCGCCACCCTCGTTGATGCCGATCAGGGGCACCCCGGTGCGCACGGCCATCTGCTGGATCTTGACGATCTTCTCGCCGTAGACCTCGCCCAGCGAGCCGCCGTAGACCGTGACGTCCTGGCTGAACACGCACACCTGGCGGCCCTCGATCGTGCCGTACCCGGTGATCACGCCGTCGCCGTAGGGACGTCTGCGATCCACCCCGAATGCCGTCGACCGGTGCCGGGCCAGTTCGTCGAGCTCCACGAACGAGCCCTCGTCGAGCAGCGCGAGCAGGCGCTCGCGGGCGGTCTGCTTGCCCTTGGCGTGCTGTTTCTCCACGGCCCGCTCGGAACCGGCGTGCACGGCCTCGTCGCTGCGGCGGTGGAAGTCGGCCAGTTTCCCGGCGGTCGTGTGGATGTCGGGATGCCCGGCCGCGTCGGGCCCGCCGACCTCGTCGATGGATACCGGGTCGGACATCGCGCGCTCCCTCGTCGGACGGCTCGGAACTCTCGCGAGCCTAGCCGCGTATCCCGCCCCCGTACCGGACCGGATCGGGACGCAGGTCACACCCGGCCTATCCTGATCGGCATGTCAGCCGACTGGACCGATCTGGATCGCCCACCCCTGCGGCAGGCGTCGCTGCGCGCGGCCCTGGCCTCCGGGCCGGACGCGTGGAGCCGCGTCGACGTGGTCTCCGAGACCGGTTCCACCAACGCTGACCTGATGGAACGGGCCAAGGCGGGGGAGAGCGGCGGTGCGGTGCTGGTGGCCGACAGCCAGAGTTCGGGCCGGGGACGCCTCGGGCGCGAGTGGGTCAGCCCGGCCCGTTCGGGCCTGGCGGTCTCGGTCCTGGTGCGTCCCACCGCCCCGATCGAGAACTGGGGCTGGATCAGCCTGCTGACCGGGGTCGCCGTCACCGACGCGCTGACCCGGGTCTGCGGTCTGCCCGCCACCCTGAAGTGGCCCAACGACGTCCTGCTGCCCACGATCGACGGCAACGGCTACGCCGGCGACCATCTGAAGGTCGCGGGCATCCTGGTCGAGGCCACGCCCGGCGCCGTAGTGATCGGTATCGGGCTCAACGTCAGCCAGTCGCAGGACGAACTGCCGGTACCCACCGCCACCTCGCTGCGGCTGTCCGGCTCGGCCACCACCGACCGCGACACGGTGCTGCGGGCGGTGCTGCGCTCGCTGGCCCGCCGGCTGGCCGAGTTCGAGAGCGACGGGCCCAGCGGCATCGCGGCTGCTTACCGTGAACGCTGTTCCACGATCGGTCGCACCGTGCGGGCTGAGCTGCCTGGTGGGGTCAGCCGCACCGGCATCGCCGACGGGGTGGACGACAGCGGGCGTCTGCTCTTGCTGACACCAGATGGTGTCATTTCGCCTCTTTCGGCAGGCGACGTGGTGCACATCCGCAACCCAGAAACGGCATGATCTGCCCATGGGTTTCCCGACGCGTCTCCTGGCCGACGATGAACAACTCGTCCTGGTGCTCCGCCGCCACATCAAGGTCATTGCCTGGCCGATCCTGCTGCTGATCCTCGTCCTCGCCCTGATCGGTGCGAGTTTCCTGCTGGGCCAGCCGATCGTGACGATCGTCGCGGCCGGCCTGGGCCTGCTCGTCGCCCTGCGCTGGGTGCTCTGGCCGATCCTGGTCTGGTGGAACGAGATCTACGTCGTCACCACCGAGCGCCTGATCCTGCGCCGGGGCGTGCTCAACCGCTCCGGCCACGACATGCCGCTCACCCGGCTGAACGAGGTGTCGTTCGAGCACAGCCTGATCGAGCGGATGCTCGGCTGCGGCACACTCAAGGTGGAGAACGCCAGTGACGGCGGTCCGCTGGTGCTGACCGACATCCCGAAGGTCGAGCTGGTGCAGCGCACGCTGCACGAGCTCTCGGACGACGCGCGGGGCTACGAGGGTGGCCGTCCGCTCGACCCCTCGATCGCCCGTTCCCTCGACAACGCCTTCGACGAGGAGTACCGCGGTCCGGCCGCCGCCGACACACCCGAAGACCACGGACGCCGCTGATGACCAACCGGGACGAGTTCACCTCCCACCTGCTCGGCGGCCCCTGGACGCTGCGCCGGCGGGAGGTGGCCAAGCGGGTCGGCGTCTCTCTGCTGTCGGCCCGCAAGCTGTGGCGCGCCCTGGGATTTCCCGGGGTCGACGACGAGGAGGTGGCGTTCAACGACACCGACCGCAAGGCCCTCGAACGCGCCGTCGGGCTCGTCCGGCACGACCTGATCGACGAAGAGACCGCGATCGCCTGCGCCCGGGCCCTGGGCCAGACCACCGACCGGCTGGTGTCCTGGCAGATCGAGGCCCTGCTGGAGTTCCTCGCCAGCCGTAGTCCCAGCGGTGTTCCCGAAGACCCGATCAAGCTCATCGAGCAGCTCACCCCCGAGCTCGAGGAGCTGCTGCTCTACTCGTTCCGTCGTCAGCTGGTCGCCGCGATCAGCCGTTTCGACGCCGCCTCGGGCCGTCCCGCCGACGCCGTCACGGTCTGCTTCGCCGACCTGGTCTCCTACACCCGTCTCTCTCGCCGTCTGCCCCGCCGGGAACTGTCCCGGCTGGTGCAGCGGTTCGAGGGGCTGGCCTCCGACGTGGTCACGGCCGGGGGCGGCCGGGTGATCAAGACGGTGGGCGACGAGGTGCTCTTCATCGCGCCGGACGAGATGACCGGCGCCCTGATCGCCCTGTCCATCTCGGCCCGGATGGCCGACGACGACGTGGTGCCGGACGTGCGGGTGGGCATGGTGCACGGGCCGGTGCTGCGCAGCCTCGGCGACGTGTACGGCAACACGGTCAACCTGGCCAGCCGCCTCACCTCGCTGGCCGAGCCGGGCACGGTGGTCACCGATCCGGGCACGGCCAAGGCACTGCAGAATCACCCCGGCATCGAGCTGGTCGCCCAGCGCCCCCGGCTGGTTCGGGGGTTCGGTCAGGTGCAGCCGTTGCTGGTCGCGCCGATGGGGATCAGCGACCAGCTGATCACGGTCGACTGAAACTAATTGAGGTCCCCCAGCCCTAGCGGGCCGGGTGGTGCCCCCAGCTGTTGTCGCCCGACGTCTTGGGGCGGACGTTGATCTCCTGATGGGCTTTCTCCTCGAGGTCCTCGGCGATCGCCTCGGGTGTGCCCGGGGGAGTCAGGTGCTTCGAGGCCCCGGCCCCGGCCTGGTCGTCGGTGAAGACGAACGTGCGGTAGGCCCAGAACCGGAACAGGGTGCCCAGCACCAGGCCGATCACGTTGCCGGAGATGTTGTCGGCCAGCGGTGAGTCCAGGCCCAGGATGTAGCGGGAGAAGCCCAGGCAGGCCAGGGCGATGGCCAGGCCGGCCCCGTTCATCACCAGGAACAGCACGAACTCGCGGCGGCGCGAGGCCCGGCGGCGGTGGCGGAAGGTCCAGTAGCGGTTGCCCAGCCAGGCCACCAGCGTCGCGACCAGCACCGAGATGGTCTTCGCGGTCAGCGGCTTGTGGCTCAGCCCGAGCGCGTCACCGGCGCCGCTGTGCAGCAGCAGGTTGAACACACCGGTGTCGACGATGAACGCGACGCCGCCGACGGCACCGAACTTCGCCACCTCGCGGTACAGCAGATCGACCGACCTGCGCAGGCGGGTAAAAGGTGAATCGGCAGCCATTGGCCAAACAGTGCCATGACTACCTGAGGATCGCTAAGCGGAGACGGGCCTCGTACACGTACGCCCGACGCATCGTTACTCTGACCGCCGTGAGCTCCACACCCCGCACCCCCGAAACCACCGGCCCCGACGCGACCGGCGCGACCGGCCCGTTCGGAAAGGTCCGGCTCACCCCGCTGACCGCGGCCGACCCGATCCCCGGGGGCTTCCCGACCGTCGGGGTGATCGGTGGCGGGCAGCTGGCCCGGATGATGCAGCCCCCGGCCGTCGAGATGGGCGTGCGCCTGCGCGTGCTGGCCGAGTCCGAGGCCGCCAGCGCCGCGCTCGCCATCCACGAGGCGCCGGTCGGCGATCACCGTGACATCTCGGTGGTGTCCGCGTTCGCCTCCGGCGTCGACGTGATCACCTTCGAGCACGAGCACGTGCCCGGCGCGATCCTGGAGAAGCTCGTCGCCGACGGGGTGCCGGTGCGTCCCGGCCCGGCCGCGCTCGGCTTCGCCCAGGACAAGATCGCCATGCGCCGCAAGCTCACCGACCTCGGGCTGCCCTGCCCGCGCTGGGCCCAGGTGCGCACGTGGGACGAGCTGGCCGCGTTCGCCGCCTCGCTGGACGGCGGGGTGGTGCTGAAGACACCGCGCGGGGGGTACGACGGCAAGGGTGTTCTGCTCTTCGACGAGCTGGCCGGGGAGAAGGCCGACACCGCCCGTCAGTGGCTGGCCGCCGCCGGGCCGGACGGGCTGCTCGCCGAGGAGAAGGTCGCCTTCACCCGCGAGCTCGCCGCCCTCATCGCCCGCAGTCCTTCCGGCCAGGCCGCGGCCTGGCCCGTGGTCGAGAGCACGCAGAAGGACGGCATCTGCCACGAGGTGATCGCCCCGGCACCCGGCCTGACCGAGGATCAGGCGGCACAGGCCACGAGCGTGGGGCTGCGGATCGCCGGTGAGCTCGGCGTGGTCGGTGTGCTCGCGGTCGAGATGTTCCAGACCGCCGACGGCCGCATCCTCGTCAACGAGCTGGCCATGCGCCCCCACAACTCCGGGCACTGGACCATCGACGGCGCCGTGACCAGCCAGTTCGAGCAGCACCTGCGGGCCGTGCTCGACCTGCCGCTGGGCGACGTGAAGGCCCGCTCGCCGTGGACCGTGATGGTCAACGTGCTGGGCGGCGAGTACGAGGACCTCTACCGCAGCTACCTGCACGTGATGGCCCGCGACCCGGGTGTGAAGGTGCACATGTACGCCAAGGAGGTCCGGCTCGGCCGCAAGGTCGGCCACGTCACCGTCTGCGGTGACGACCTGGACGACTGCCTGGACCGGGCCCGGCACGCCGCGGCGTTCATCCGCGGCGACATCGACGAGTGATCCGACGAGTGAACGAGGTTTCGGCAATGACTGCTCAGCCACTGGTCGGCCTGGTCATGGGCTCGGATTCGGACTGGCCCGTGATGGAGGCCGCCGCCCTCGCCCTGGAGGAGTTCGGCGTCCCCTACGAGGCCGACGTGGTCTCCGCCCACCGCATGCCGCAGGAGATGATCAGCTACGGCGCCGCCGCCCACGAGCGGGGTCTGCGCGTGATCATCACCGGCGCCGGGGGTGCCGCCCACCTGCCCGGCATGCTGGCCAGCGTCACCCCGCTGCCGGTGATCGGGGTGCCCGTGCCGCTGAAGTACCTGGACGGCATGGACTCCCTGATGTCCATCGTCCAGATGCCCGCCGGGATCCCGGTCGCCACGGTCTCCATCGCCGGCGCCCGCAACGCCGGCCTGCTCGCCGTCCGCATCCTGGCCGCCGGTGAGGGCGAGTTCGCCGCCGGCCTGCGCACGGCCCTGGTCGACTTCTCGGTGTCACTGCGCGACGCCGCCCACGCCAAGGGCGAGAAACTCCGCGCCCGGGCGAACAGCGCCGCCACCGAGTCCGGCGTGGGCCCGGCCGAGCCCGTACGCCCCTCGACGGGCTTCACCGCCCGCTGAAACCTTCCGTGATCATGCAATCCCCCAGCCTCCGGCCGGGAGGTACCCCCACTTCCCCGGGGAACGGTTGCATGATCACGGAGGATTGGTGAGGGGCTGCCAGCACCCGCGGCCGTGGTCCGTTCGGTCTGAGTACCTCCGGCTTACTTGTCTTTCTGCTCGTCGGCCAGGGCTTGGAGGGCTGAGGTGTCGTCGCTCTTCAGGGCGGCGAACATCTGCAGGGCCTTCTGCGTGTCCCACTTCACCGCGGACATGCCGTTGACGCGGTAGTCGACGTTGCCGATGGGCACGGTCATCGAGATGCCCTCGCTGCCCGAGACCGCCTTCATCGCCAGGACGAACTTGGTCAGGGCGACCGGGCCGGTGTTCTCGTCGATCGTCAGGGCCCCGCCGCCGGCCTTGGCCGCCGGGATGGCCCGCCAGGGCTGGATCAGTGTGCCGGGGGAGAGAGTCTTCTTGGCGATGGCGGCCAGGGTCTCGCGCTGCCGCTCGACGCGGCCGAGGTCACCCTTGGGGTCGCTGTACCGGGCGCGGGCGTAGCCGAGGGCGGTCTTCCCGTCCATCTGCTGGCAGCCCTTCTTCAGGTTGATGTGTGCCTTCGCGTCTTTCATGTTGCGCTGGGGGCACAGCTCCACGCCGCCGATCGCGTTGACGATGTTGGCGAAGCCACCCAGGCCGGTCTCGACATACTCGTCGATCTTCACGCCGCCGACGTTCTCCAGGGTCTGGATCAGCAGCGTCGGCCCGCCGAAGGAGTACGCGGCGTTGATCTTGTTGCTGCCGTGGCCCGGGATCGGCACGTACGAGTCACGCGGCACGCTGATCAGCACCGTCGGGCCGCTGCCGGAGGGTACGTGCAGCAGCATGATCGTGTCGGTGCGCTGCCCGGCGACCGAGCCGGTGCCGAGCTCCTTCTTCTCCTCGGCACTCAGGTCGTCACGGGCGTCGCTGCCCACCACCAGGTAGGTACGGCCCGGGGTGTCTTCCAGCTTCGAGTCCTGGTGCGCCGGTTCGATCGCGTCGACCCGGTTCAGGCTGGACCAGGCCGTGAACCCGAGAATGATCGGGTAGGCGATGAGCAGACCCACGACGATCAGCACCACCAGCTTCACGCTCGGCCGGGGCAGGCTGCGGCCGGTGCCCACCGCCGACGGCCGGCTGCCGGGGCCACCCGGCCCACGACCACCCGGGCCACCGGGACCCCGACCGCCCGGACCGCCCGGACCGCCCGGACCGCGACCGCCAGGAGCACCGGCGCCGCTGTCGTCCGCGCCCCGCGACCTGGCCCCGTACGCATCGCCGCCCGGACCGCCGGGGACACCACCGCGTCCGTAAGCCTCGTCGTGCTCGTCCACGTACTGCCCGTACTGCGCGTGCGGGTCGGCGCCGCCGTGCTGGCGGTACATGTCGCCGACCTCGTCGTTGTCCTGGTCGTAGGGGTACTCGTCCCGCCGGGCACCCCGCGGGTTCTGCGGGTTCTGCTGATCTCCCGGGCGCCGGCGCGGACGGCCGGCCGCCTCGTCGGGTGACCAGTAGTTGTCGTCGCTCATGCCACTCCCAGTCTCGGAGCCTCGATGGCCGGGCAGGTGTTCATGATGACCTTCAGGCCCGCGGCGCTCGCGCGGGCGGCCGCGGCCTCGTCGATCACGCCGAGCTGCAGCCAGACGGCCTTCGCGCCCACGGCGATCGCCTCGTCCACCACATCGCCCACCAGTTCACTGCGGACGAAGCAGTCGACCACGTCGATCGGGCCGACGGCCGCGGTGGCCTCGGTGAGCGTGCGGTAGCCGGTGGCGCCGTGCACCTTCCCGGCCTTCGGGTGCACCGGCACGATGCGCATGCCGAGGTTCTGCACGTAGCGTGCGACACCGTAGGCGGGGCGGGCGCGGTTGTCGGACAGCCCGACCACCGCCCAACGTGCGGGCGTGGTGAGCAGGCGCTGCATCACGCCGGGATCGTTACGGTGCGCCTTGGGTGGGCCGGTCTCCATACGCACAGTCTGCCCTGAGACTCCGACAAAATGCCGCACTGCGGGAACCAGTCCCAGGGAACTGATGACAAGGCCGACTTTCCGTCAAACCCCTGCTACGCAACGACACCTGGGGTACAGGGCTGCACCCCAGGTGTGCGCGTCGTCTTTGGTTACCTGGCGACCGACTGCCACGCCGCCCAGGCGGAGGCGACCATGTCTTCCAGGCTGTGCCGGGTGTCCCACTCCAGGTCACGCTGGGCCAGCTGGCCGTCGGCCACGATCCGCGCCGGGTCGCCCGGGCGCCGGTCGACGATCTTCGGCTCGAAGGCGATACCGGTGACCTTGGCGACCGCGGTCATGATCTCGAGCACCGAGGCGCCGCTGCCGCTGCCCAGGTTGTAGACCCGCTCGATGTCCTGGCCGGCCTCCATCCGGGCGGCCGCCGCGACGTGGGCCAGGGCAATGTCCTGCACGTGCACGTAGTCGCGCACGCAGGAGCCGTCGGGCGTCGCGTAGTCGTTGCCCCGGACCTGTGGGATGCCGCCCTCGGTGAGGGTTTTCAGCACCACCGGGAACAGGTTGTGCGGGCTCACGTCGTAGATGTCGGAGTGACCCGAGCCGACCACGTTGAAGTACCGCAGCGAGGTGTGGGTCAGGCCGGAGACCCGGCCGACGTTGCGCAGCAGCCACTCGCCGATGAGCTTGCTCTCGCCGTAAGGGCTTTCGGGCGTCGTGGCGGTGCTCTCGGTGACCAGCTCGACGTCCGGTGTGCCGTAGACGCCTGCGCTGGAGGAGAACACGATGTTCTCGACGCCGACCTCGGCCATCACCTCGAGCAGCACCTGGGTGCCCTGCACGTTCTGGGTGTAGGTGTGCAGCGGCCGCTTGACCGACTCGCCCGCGTACTTGAAGCCCGCACAGTGGATCACGCCGGTGATCGGGGTGCCGTCGGGCTCGGTCAGAGCCGCCCGCACCGCGTCCCGGTCGAGGATCGAGCCTTCGTGGAACCGCGTCCCGGAGCCGACGAAACCCCGTACTCCGGTCGAGAGGTCGTCCAGGACCGCGACGGACCGCCCGGACTCCTCGAGGCAGCGGGCAATATGCGCGCCGATGTACCCGGCGCCACCGGTCACAAGCCATGTCATATCGGCAACCCTACCCACCGGGTCTGAACGCCCGGATCACGGCCACTGTCAGAACGATGTCAGAGCATGTCGAACGGCCGGGCAAAGACCCCGCCAGGGCCGAAACTCACCCGGGAACGGTCAGCCCGGCAGGTCGAGAACTACCCGAACGGCACGGTGGTCGCCCACCGGAAGGTCCGCGACGCCCGCTCCCCGGGCCCGGGTGCCGGGCGGCAGGCCCACCCCGAGCACGTGGTCGAGCTGCACACCCGGCCGCCACCCGGGAAAGGTCGGCGTGTTCACCAGGGGCGTCCAGCCGGTGAGGGCCCGGACCGGCAGCGGCGGCAGGTTGAGGTCGCCGAGCACCACCACCGGGCCGTCGGCGAACTCCGCCACCCAGGTCCGCAGGCGGCGCAGCTGACGCACGTTCACCCCGGGCACGAACGACAGGTGGGTGCACACCACGGTGACGCCGTTCGCGAGCCGCGCGGCGAGTGCCACCCGGGGCTCGTCCTTCAGCCAGACCAGGCGCGGGGGCCGGCCGGGCACCGGGAGGGGGAAGCGGCCGCGGGCCGGTTCCATGGTCAGCGTGTGCCAGGTGAGCACCTGAATGCGGGAGATCAGGCAGATTCCGTAGGCGGGCCCGTCCACCGGGCCGCCGGAGTAGGGCACCCAGGTCTCCCCGGGCGTCCCCAGGACGGTCGGCTCGAAACGGGCCCACCGGGTGTCCAGGGCCGCGGCCAGAACCGAGGTGTGGTCGAGACCGGAGCGGGCCTGGCCGAGGTCGACCTCCTGGCAGGCGAGCACGTCGACGTCGAGCGTCACGGCCGCCGCGGACAATGCCTCGGTGCCGGCCGCGACCCCCTGGGCCGTGCGCCCGGAGAACAGGTTCAGCGAGGCCAGGCGCAGGCTCTCACCAGGGTTCGTCACCGACTCCGGCCTCCAGGTCGGCGAGCATCTGGACGGCGTCGTCCACGATGCCCGCGTCGTTGCTGTGCACGCCGTGCAGCAGCCAGCGGGCGATCGCGAACTCGCCGGACAGCCGCGCGCGGCGCACCAGGTCGGTGTCCACCGGTTCGCTGCGGGCGGCGGTGTAGGCCGCGAAGACCGGGCGCATGGCCGGCTCGGTCGCGCCGATCGAGACCCAGGCCAGGTCGTCGGCGGGATCGGCGACCCGGGTCTCCGACCACTCCATCACCCCGGTGACCTTCTCGCCCTCGGCCAGCACGTTGTCGCCGGCCAGGTCGCCGTGCACCACGCAGGGCACGAAACGCCAGGCGCCGACCTCTTCGACGGCGTGTTCCCAGCGGGTCAGCAGCCGCACCGGGGTGAGGCCGGTGGCCGCGACCCGGTCGAGCTCGGCCAGCCGGCGGAACCGGTACTCCTCGGCCGTGTAGACCGGCATCCCGGCCTCCTCGGCCAGGTGGGTGGGCAGGTTGTGGATGGCCGCGATCGCCTCGCCGTACGAGGCGGCCAGGGCCGGGCGGTGCAGCAGTTCGAGAGGACGCACGGCCCGTCCGGGCAGCCGGCGGTGCACCAGGGCGCGCCCGCCGTTGCGCAGCGGGGCGACACCCTCGGCCTCGGGCAGGCCGAACGGCACCCAGGAGCGCAATTTGCCGACGAGCTGCGACTCCGCGTCCAGGCGCATCCCGGCCACGTCGGTGCGCGGGGCCCGCACCACCCAGTGCCGGCTCAGATTGTCCTCGATCAGGGCGGTGTCGACGTCGTCGGCGGTGGCGTCGAGGGTCTGCGTGCGCATCGGTTCCAGGCCGTTGACGGCGGCCGAGGCCAGTGCGGCCAGGGAGAGGGGCGATCGGGAGGGCACCCGACCACCGTAACCGCGGATCCCGATTAGGGTGCGGCTATGTCATTGGAGCGTCTCGCCCTGTCCCGTTCCACGCTCGACCGGGCGGCCCACCGCCGGGCGGATCCCGGCCTGATCGACAGCCTGCTCGACGACCCCCGGACCCGGGTCGCGCTGTTCCACGAGGGCGAGACCGCGGTGACCGACGCGCCGACCGTGCTGCTGTGGCCCGTGGAATCCGTGCTGAACCTGAAAACCGACGGCCAGCAGTTCTTCCTGGGTACCGACGGCGACGGTCGCGACTACCTGGCGCTGTCCGTGTCCGAGCGCCCGGCGGTGCCCGAGGGAGTGCGCTGGGCCTCGCTGCGGGAGGTCGGCTCGCTGCTCGACGACACCGGCGCGGGCATCTTCACCACCGCGGTCGCGCTGACGGCCTGGCACACCTTCCACACCCACTGCTCGAACTGCGGCGCCGCCACCGGTGTCGCGCAGGGCGGGTGGGTCCGGCAGTGCCCCGAGTGCCTCCGTGAGCACTACCCGCGCACCGATCCCGCGGTGATCATGTCGATCGCCGATCAGGATGACCGCCTGCTGCTGGGCCGTCAGGCGAGCTGGCCGGAGAACCGTTACTCGACGCTCGCCGGGTTCGTCGAGCCGGGCGAGTCGCTGGAGGACGCGGTCCGCCGGGAAGTGGCCGAGGAGGCCGGTGTGGTGGTCGGGGAGGTGCAGTACCGGGGCAGCCAGCCCTGGCCGTTCCCGTCGTCCCTGATGCTCGGTTTCCACGGCCGGGCGCTCGGCAGCGAGATCAAGGTCGACGAGGTGGAGATCGCCGAAGCGCGCTGGTGGAGCCGCGACGAGCTGCAGGCCGACATCAAGGCAGGCACGCTGGTGCTGCCCCCGGCCGTGTCGATCGCCCGGCGGCTCATCGAGAACTGGTACGGCGCGGCGATTCCCGATGACCCCTCGGGTTGGTGACACGAATTGAAGACGAGGTTGTCACCTCGCGCTCACGGCCGCAGGGCGGGCCGGTCCGGATGATCGAAGCGGGCGACGAGATCGGCGTGCTTCGCCGGCTCGGCGTCCGCCAGGTACCGCGACCACGCACCCGTGACGCGGGCGGCCTCCTCCGGAGGTAACCGGCGTCCTAAGGCATTGACCGAGACGTCGAGATGCACGACCAGATCGAACGCCTCGCGGATGTCGTCGCGGGCCAGGAACCGGCCGTCCACGACGGCCACGGTGCCCGCAGGAGCGGGTTGAGGGGGCGTGCGCACCGAGCGGTCGGTGTGCGGATCGCGCAACCGGGGCAGCCAGGTGTGGCGCCCGTCCGGCAGCAACGCGTCGAGCACCTCCCGGCGCAGCGCCGGGAAGTCGTAGTACAGGTCGTAGACCGCGTCCGGGTCCTCGCGCCCGTACTCCAGCCGCACCGAGCGCCCGCGCAGGAAGTCCTTCGCGCTCACCCGGGCGACCGGCACGGCGCTGTTCTCCAGCTCCTGCGCGATCGCGTCGGCCAGCCGGGCGGTGTCCGCCTCGACCGGCCCGTCCACGCCGAGGCGCAGCCGCCGGCCGTCGCCCGACAGCGCGATCAGCTGCCGGACGACGTGCTCGGCGAGCTCCCGAAGAGTCAGGGGACTCAGGCAGTCGGGACGAGGCGCGACTTGACCTCGGCCAGCGAGGGGTTGGTCGCGGCGCTGCCGTCCGGGAAGACCACGGTCGGCACGGTCTGGTTGCCACCGTTGACCGACATCACGTACTCGGCGGCGTCGGGCACCTCTTCGATGTTGACCTCGGTGTAGCCGATGCCATCACGGTCGAGCTGCTTCTTCAGCCGATTGCAGTAGCCGCACCAGGTGGTGCTGAACATGGTGATCGTGCCGGGTGCCGGGGTCTCCATCGCAACCTTCCTCAGGTCCTTCGCCTAACTCGTCGAGCTCTCAACATCGCCACCCGGGGCTGTGTTCCCGGTGGCCGGGCCCGGCTGAGAGACTGCACCGATGACCAACCCAGCCCACGGCGCCGACGGCATGCTCGCCGGGCTGGACCCCGAACAACGTGAGGTCGCCCTCGCCGTGCGGGGCCCGGTCTGCGTACTGGCCGGGGCCGGCACCGGCAAGACCCGCGCCATCACCCACCGCATCGCCTACGGCGTGCACTCCGGCGTCTACAAACCGCAGCAGGTTCTCGCCGTCACCTTCACCGCCCGCGCGGCCGGCGAGATGCGCACCCGCCTGCGCCAGCTCGGCGTCGGCGGCGTCCAGGCCCGCACCTTCCACGCCGCGGCCCTGCGCCAGCTCGGCTACTTCTTCCCCCGCGTGATCGGCGGCCGCCCGCCGGAACTGCTCGAGCACAAGGCCCGCATGGTCGCCGACGCCGCGTCCCGCCTGCGGCTCACCGTCGACCGCGCCGCCGTGCGCGACCTGGCCGCCGAGATCGAGTGGTCGAAGGTCTCGCTGCTCACTCCCGAGAGCTACGTCAAGGCCGCCCGCACGGCCGGCCGGGGCGAGCCGGGCGGCTTCGGCGTCGAGAGCGTCTCCCGGCTGATCCAGGTCTACGAAGAGGCCAAGACCGACCGCGGCGTGATCGACTTCGAAGACGTACTGCTGCTCATGGCCGGGCTGATCGAGAGCTACCCGCACGTGGCGAACGAGGTGCGCGGCCAGTACCGGCACTTCGTGGTGGACGAGTACCAGGACGTCTCCGCCCTCCAGCAGCGCCTGCTCAGCCAGTGGCTGGGCGACCGCAAGGAGCTGTGCGTGGTCGGCGACCCCAGCCAGACCATCTACTCCTTCACCGGCGCCTCGCCCGAGCACCTGATGACCTTCCAGCACACCTACCCCGACGCCACCGTGGTGCGTCTGGTACGCGACTACCGCTCCACCCCGCAGATCGTGGCCCTGGCCAACCGGCTGCTCGCCCGCCGGGTGAAGACCTCCGGCCCCGCCCCCCTGGAACTGCGCTCGCAGCGCGAGGCCGGCCCGGCACCCCGCCTGAGCAGCCACGACGACGACGCCGCGGAGGCTGCGGCCGTGGTCAAGCAGGTGAGCGCGCTGCTCGAGGACGGAGTGCGGATGCGCGAGATCGCCGTGCTCTTCCGCACCAACTCGCAGTCCGAGCAGATGGAGCAGGCTCTGGCCGACGCCGGCCTGGCCTACGTGCTGCGCGGCGGCGAGCGCTTCTGGGCCCGCAAGGAGGTGCGCGAGGCGGTCATGCTGATCCGCGGCTCGGCGCGCGGCGGGCTCGGCGACGGCACCCTGGGCGAGTCGGTGCGCGACGTCCTGTCGCACTGCGGATGGACGCCGGCGGCCCCCACCGGGGTCCAGGCCGGTGGGGTGCGCGAACGCTGGGAGTCGTTGCAGGCCCTGGTCGCGCTCGCCGACGACATGCAGGCGGCGCGTTCCGACGCCACCCTCTCCGACCTGGTGACCGAGCTGGACGAGCGCGCCTCGGCCCAGCACGCCCCGGCCGTCGAGGGCGTCACGCTGGCCTCGCTGCACGCCGCGAAGGGCCTGGAGTGGGACGCGGTCTTCCTGATCGGGGTGTCCGAGGGCCTGATGCCGATCTCGTTCGCCGAGAACTGGGACGCGGTGGAGGAGGAGCGCCGGCTGTTCTACGTCGGCATCACCCGGGCCCGCGAGCACCTGCACCTGTCCTGGGCCCGGTCGCGCAACCCCGGGGGCCGGGCGAGCCGTAACCCCTCGCGGTTCCTCGACGGACTGTTCCCCGAGGCCGGTGCGGACACCGTCTCCCGGCGGGCGCAGAAGGTGCGCGAGCCGCAGGAGGCCCGGGCCGCCGCCGCGCACCGCCCGCCGCCGGCCCTGTGCAAGATCTGCGGCCGGTCGCTGACCGGGGCGGTGGAGCGCAAGGTCGGCCGCTGCTCGTCCTGCCCGACCGGGTACGACGAGCAGACGCTGCAGAGCCTGCGCGACTGGCGCGCGGCCGCCGCCGAGGTGACCCGGGTGCCCGCCTACGTGATCTTCACCGACGCCACGCTGATGGCCATCGCCGAGGCGAACCCGTCCGAGCCCGGCGAACTCGCCCGGGTGCCCGGCGTGGGGGCCGTCAAGCTGCAGAAATGGGGGGACGACGTGCTGTCCGTGCTGTCCGGGGCGCCGTGGGAGTCCGCTTAGCGCCACTTCCGGGTGCTCGGTGATCGCCGTACCGCCTATCGTGGTTCGTGACACTTGGGCACACCTGGGCTCGGTACGGTCACATTTCGGAGGATCACTCGGTGGTCAGCGCGAAGACGCTGTTCGGACGGGCCGTCAACACGCACCGGCAGGCCGAGGGGCTGCTCGATGCGGTGCGCGAGCGTCTCGACCGGCTCGAGGCGGAGTCGACGCACAGCGCCGAGTCGGCCCAGCAGCAGACCGCGCTGGCGGCCCGGCTGGAGCGGGCCGCGGCTGACGCCGCCCCGCAGTGGCTGGGGGCACCCTGGGCGGTGATCGGGGAGCAGCGTTTTCCCCTGGAGCACTCCGCCCGGGCCGGCGACCCGGCGATGATCCGGATCGGCGACGCGCAGCCCCTGCCCGGCGTCGGGTTCCCGGTGATCGTCCCGTTCACCGGGGTCGGCCACATCGCGATCGACACCGACGCCCGCGACCCGGCCGTCGCCGGGCTCCTGCGCAGCATCATCACCCGGCTGGTGGCGGCTTTCCCGGCCGGTCAGCTGCGCCTGCTCGCCGTCGACGGGGGTGCCCTCGGCGCCCCCCTGGCACCGTTCCACCCGCTGGTGCCCGCCGGCGTGATGAACGAGCCAGTCAGCGACCTGGACGAGTTCCGCGAGCTGCTCACCGAGGCTGAGGAACAGGTGAAACAGGTGCAGGCGGGCCTGAACCCGTCGCCCGACGTACTCGTCGTGGTGACCGCCGCGCTGCCCGCGAGCTGCACCCGCAGCGACTACTCCCGGATCGCGGCCCTCTCGCACGCCGGCCCGGCCGCCCGCGTGCACCTGCTGCTGACCGGCTGGGGGAGCCCGAGCCGGTCCCGGTCGGCGTGGGACAAGGCCGTGCCGCTGGAACGCACCACGATGATCACCGCCGACCCCTCCTCGCACGGGCACTTCCGGGTCGGCGACCCGCCGCTGGAGAGCTTCGGAGCCGAGGGCCGCGCACTCAACGCCACGGTCACACTCGACTCCCCGCCCCCGCCCGGCCTGATCGACGAGCTGTGCCGCCGGGTCGCGGCCAAGGCCGAGTCCGACGGCGCGCTGCTGTTCGACGACCTGGTGCCCGAGCGACTCTGGACCGAGTCGTCGATCACCGGGCTGACCACGCTGGTGGGCCGCATCGGCCGGGGCGACGCGGTGGTCTCGCTCGACGACCAGACCCCGCACTGGCTGGTCGCGGGCCGCACCGGCTCCGGCAAGACGGTGTTCCTGCTCGACATCCTCTACGGCCTGGCCGCCCGCTACTCACCCGACGAGCTGGCGCTCTACCTGCTGGACTTCAAGGAGGGCGTGTCGTTCTCGGAGTTCATCCCGACCGAGATCGACCCGACCTGGGTGCCGCACGCGCGCACCGTCGGGGTGGAGTCCGACCGGGAGTACGGCCTGGCCGTACTGGCCGAGCTGGTGCGCGAGATGAGCCGCCGGGCCGCCGCGATGAAGAAGGCCGGCGTCACCAACCTGGCCCAGCTGCGCACCTCCCGGCCCGACGTGGCGCTGCCGCGCATCCTCACCGTGATCGACGAGTTCCACGTGCTGCTCAAGGGCACCGACGACACGGCCAAGCGCTCGGTCGCCCTGCTGGAGGAGATCGCCCGCAAGGGCCGGTCCTACGGCATCCACCTGATCATGGCCAGCCAGTCGGTCTCCGGCATCGAGTCGCTCTTCGGCAAGAGCACGTCGGTGTTCGGGCAGTTCGGCATGCGGGTCGCGTTGTCGGGGGGCGGCGGCATCCTGAACGCGATGAACGACGCCGCGGCCGCACTGCCGATCGGCCAGGTCGTGCTCAACCACGCCGCCGGGGTGGCCAGCGCCAACCGCCGGGCCCGGTTCCCCGACGCGGACGCGTCCAGCCTGCACGCGCTGCGGCACCGGATGTGGGAAATGCGCACCCCCGGCTCCCCGCCGCCCGCGGTCTTCATCGGGTACGCCGAGTACTCGGTGGACGAGGCCCCGCCGCCCCCGCGCCGCGCCACCGGCCGCCGCCGCAAGGTCGCGCTGGTCGGCCGCCAGGTCGACGTGGGCCTGTCGTCGGCCGGCTTCCCGCTCGACTCCTCACCCGGCCGTCACCTGGGAGTGCTCGGCACCTCGGCGGTCGGCGCCGACGTGCTCGCCTCGGCCGCGATCAGCCTGGCCCAGCAGCACGAGCCCGGCGAGGCCAGTTTCCACCTGGTCAGCCTGATCGGGTCGGCCGAGGAAGACGTCTTCATCCTCGAGCAACGGCTGCAGCGTGCCGGGCACCGGGCCGAGATGTTGCGCCTGCCCGAGTACCGCGAGCTGCTGCGGAAGTTCGCGAACACCCCGCCCGACCGGATGCGGCCCAACTACCTGTTCGTCTACGGCGCCGACGCGGCCGCCTCCTCGCTCCGGCAGAAGAAGCCCGGCCGGGCCGCGGGTATCGACGACTTCCGCACGATCCTGCGGGAGGGCCCGGCCTCCGGGGTGCACATCTTCGGCTGGTGGCGCGGCGTGCGGCGTCTCAGCGACGACCTGGGGTCCACGGGCAAGGACGACGTGGCCGGCCTGGTCGCCCTGAACGTGAAGGGCAACGAGGTGGGCCTCCTGCTCGGCCGGGCGAACCTGCGCTGGCAGCCCCGGCACAACCGGGCCCTGCTGATCGACCGGCACGAGGACCGCGAGGACCTGATCGTGCCGTTCGTGTCGCCCGGCCGTTACAGCGAGGAGTTCGCCTGATGCCGCCGTCGTCCCCGCAGCAGGGCTGGGCCGAGTACGCCGAGTACGCGCGCCGGCTGGACTCGGTGCGGGCCGAGGAGAACGCCCGCACGGCCGGCATCCGCGAGGGCGCCGCCGAGATGTCCGAGCACGCTGACGAGCTGGTGGCCCGTCTGGAGAACCAGCGCTACCACCTGTCGGCCTTCGCCCAGAAGGCGAAGCTGAAGTTCCCGCCGGAGGCCGGCACCCGGCCCGAGGGGCACGTGGAGCCGCAGACCGACCTGGGCCGGGTGGCCCAGCTGATCGACGAGGCCGAGATCCAGGGGGCGGACGCCCACAACCGGGCGATCCAGCCGAATCTGCTGCCCCGTCTGGGCAGCGGGCTACGCGGTTTCGTGGTCTTCGGGGTGACCGCGCTGGTGATCATGGCGGTCCAGTTCATCGGGTTCGCGACCACCGGCAACAACCCCGACTTCCTCCGGTACGGCGTGCTGGTGCCGCTGGTCGGTTTCGTCGCCGCGTCGCTGCTGCTGCGGCTGGGCAACAAGGGCCGGGACCCCGACGTGACCCCCGCGCCCGTACCCACCCGGCTGGGCCTGCTGATGTGCTTCGGGGCGCTCCCGGTGCTTTTCCTCATCCTGATCGCGGCCAACCGCAGCTGAGACCAGAGGTCCGGCAGAGGTTGCGCAGAGCCTGACCACGCACTCTCAAAACTTTTTTGGAACTTCTAAAAGTCTTGCGCGGCAAGGACAAAGGACCACCTACTGACCCGTTCGGGTGGGTGCCGCGAAGTATTCGCCATTAAATACGTTGTCCGCCAGGCACGGGGGCGTCTACTCTCGATCTCGTTGTCCTGTCAGTGACAACAATCGCACCACGGCAGGCCTGAAGAAGGTCGGCCCGGGACTAGAGCAGGAGGTGGCGACACGTGAAGACCACGATTGACATGCGGATCACCGCCGCCACCGTCGCCGTCCAGGGCAAAGCCGCGTCCGTGTCCTCATCGCTGAATGAGGTCCGGTATCACGTCGGCGCGACTGAACTCGTGAACACGGGTGCAGTCTGCCTGCAGCCCGCTCCGTTGTCCCTGGGTTCCTCCTGGGCCGGCGCCATGAGTGGGGCTGCTGCCGCCAAGGCTGGCCGTCTGGCCGCCGTGCGACCGTCCTCCGATTTCTTCAAGCCCCTTTACGGGTCACAGGCCAGCGATGGCACCGGATAGGCATACGCCGCTTCCGGCCTCGCGAAAAAGCCGTGGACCCCAATCGGGGTCCACGGCTTTTTCGTTGTCTGACAAGGGTTTTCAGGTTTCCGTGATGAGCAGAACGTCCAATCTCAACTCCAATTCAGCGAAAGATGAAACAGCTCCCGGCCGTAACCGGGGGAACAACCCGAGGGGGATGAAACCCGTGCAGCTCACCGCCTTGCTCGACGCCTTGGTGGAAGAGATCGACGAGACCTCGACCGAGATGCCCTGCCGGGTGTTCGACGCGGAGCTCTGGTTCGCCGAGTCTCCGACGGATGTGGAGCACGCGAAGGCACTGTGCCGCGATTGCCCGGTGCGGCAGGAATGCCTGGCCGGCGCGCTGGAGCGCAACGAACCGTGGGGCGTCTGGGGTGGCGAGCTCTTCGTCGCCGGCGTGGTCGTCGCGCGCAAGCGCCCCCGGGGCCGGCCGCGGAAGGTCGTGGTGGCTGCCTGATCTCCGGATCCGGCGGCCGCCCGCCCCGAGCACCCGAAGTTTTACTCACATAATGTTTTTCGTTTCCAGGGGGAAACTGCCATGCACGCCAGCCTGTACAACTTCGAACTGATGAAACTGCAGCACCACGAGGCCAGGGCACTCGCCGCCGACGAGCGCTACGTCAGCGTGGCCAAGCGCGCCCGCCGCCGCACGAAGCGGGCACCGTGGACGAAGGCGACGACGGCCCGGGTGGGGTCGGTCCGGTAGTCGCCGGAAATTTTCGCCACTGACCTGTATCAGTGAAGCAACGCCAGGACTCTTCACCACGTCTTGGACTTCGGACGGGGGCTGACCATCGGAGGGGGTGGTCAGCCCCCGTTCGGCGTTTGCCACCTAATCTCACCTGCCATGAGCGCACGTGAGATCGCCGAGGCCCTCACCCGGCCGCACCTGGCCCACATCGTCGACCTCGTGGCCTATCCGGAACCGGCCGGGACCGTCGTGGTGCACGGGCAGCGAGGTGTGGTGCGGTTGTTCACGGGGGAGCGGCACGAGGTGATCGCCGGGTCCGACCCGCTGGCCGTCACCGACCCGCTCGCCTTCCTGCCCTACGACCGGGAGCGCGCGAACCCCTCGCCGCCGAACGCGTCCAATGCCTATCCCGAACCGGCCCGGCGACTGCTGTCGTTCTTCGCCGACGCCGATCGCAGTCCGGATCTCGTCGTGATCCACACGCCCTCACACTTCTTCCCGGACGAGGGTGGGCACGCCGGTGAGCACGGTTCGCTCGACGTGATCCAGTCCCGGGCGCCGTTCCTGCTCTCCGGTGCGGGCATCCCGCCGGCCGGTCGGGTACCGGGGTACGCCCGGATGATCGACGTCGCCCCGACGCTGTTGCGTCTGGCCGGGGTCGATGATCCCGGAGCCCTCGAGGGTTTCGAGGGTCAGGCGGTCGAGATGATGGACGAGGTCCCCTCCCGTCGCGTAGTCGGTCTGCTCTGGGACGGCGCCCCGAGCTCGGAGCTACTTGCCCTGGCGGCCGAGGGCGAGCTGCCGGCCGTCGCCGAACTGCTGGCCGACGGCTCCGCCCTGACCGGTGGGGCCGTGGCCGAGTTCCCCAGTGTGACCTTGTGCAATCACACCACCGCGCTGACCGGCGTCGGCCCCGGGCGCCACGGCGTTCTCGGCAACGTCTTCTACGACCGGGCCCGGGGCGAGCGCATCAACGCGAACGACGAGAGCACCTGGCACCGCAGCGCCGAATGGTTGCGGCCCGGCGTGCGCACGGTGTTCGAGCGTCTCGCCCGGGCGCGGCCGGGCAGCCGCAGCGTGTGCGTGAACGAGGCGGTGGACCGCGGCGCGACCACGTCGACGATGCAGGTCGTCCGCGCCCTGGGCGATACGCCGGGCAGTTCCGTCACGGATTTCCTGCCCCCGGCCACCGGCAGCCCGCATCTGGACGACCGCTACTTCGCCTGGGCCACCCGGGTCGACGAGGCCGGGCTCGCGCAGGTGCTGCGGGAGTGGGCCGATCCGGCGACGGCCCCGTACCTGACCTGGTGGTCGACCGTCGTCACGGATGCCGGGCATCACGCCGGAGGGCCGCGCTCACCGATCGCGCGCAACAGCCTGCGCGATGCGGACCGGCGGCTGGGCATTTTTCTGGCTCACCTGGACGCCATCGGACTGCGGCAGCAGGTGACTTTCCTGCTCACCGCGGACCACGGCTTCGAGGCGGCGGACCCGGGCGTGACCGGGTCGTGGAGACCGGCCCTGGCCGACGTCTGTGGGCGACTGGGCGTCACCTACCGCGACGAGGGGCCAGGCTTCGTCTACCTGAACGTGGAATGAACCGCGTTCGGGAATGATCGTCCGGCCGGTGCTCCGGATAAGGCCTGGTAAATGGTGTGACGGGCGCTCAGGAAATGTACGTCAGGCAATCATCTACGGGGGGTCCGAGATATTCGCCGTCGACCGGGTCACGCCTGTGGCGTGGTGGGTCACAGGTGATGCCGGTACCGCTCCCGACCGGGTGAGGGGAGCGGCCTGAGCTACCGGCGGTGCGGGGGTACGTGTGGTCTACGGGTGTGGGTCAGGGCTGGTCAGCGTCGGCTGCGGCGTACGTCCTGGCCGGCTTCGATCTCCAGAATCCGCTCCCGGGCACAGGTTTCGCAGTCCCAGAGAGCAACGCCGTTGATCACCGACCAGGCTCCGACGACGCGGTACAGGGCTTGCGGAGCCGGCGCGAGGCAGGTTCGGCAGTGGGTGTGGGTGCCGGACTGCGAGGGAATCGCAGCCAGACCGGCAGGTTGGGATTCGGCGATCCGGGTCTCTGAACGCAGTGAGCCATTCATGGGTTCAGGGTACGCATTTCGCGTAACGCGCGGATGACGGTTCGCTGTCCCGGCGGATATCTGCACGACATCTGGATGTATCCGTGGGCCGTGCGGGGGATGCTGATTAATCTCAGAATACGGGATAGGCGTCTCGAAAACTGGAGGGTCGGTTAACCCGTGGAACCGCGTTCTCCCCAGCCGTTCGCAACGCTCCGTGATGTCTCCCGGAAGGCCGACGGCGCTGGTAGCAGGGAGTGCGAGGTCGGCCGGTGGGTGGCCGGAGAGATCCCGGTACGGCTGGGCCGGGGTTCACGCACGGTCAGGTGCGGCGGGCTCGGGCCCGGGGTGTGGCGTGCGGGGGCAAGAGTTAACAGACACCCGCCAGTACTTCGACGGATGCCCGGCGTGGCCGGTTGCGAAAGGACGATGTGGTGCGCATCACTGCAGTGCCCGTGCGTACCCGTACGGCTCAGTCGCGCGCGACCTCGTTGTCATCGAGGTCGCCGTCGAGCTCGTCATCGAGCTCGTAGGCCCCGGCGTCGAACTCCGGCAGCCACTGCTCGAGCACCTCGGGCACCGGCACGTCGCCGTCGATCTGGCAGAGCACCGCGATGCCGCCCAGCCAGACCCGGTGGATCAGCAGGTACTCGGGCGGCAGGTTGAGCTTGAGGCCCATCGTCCAGTCCGGCCGCCGGACATCGTTGATATAGGTGAAGAGCGAGCGCATCCAGGCCCGCTCGAAGCGCCAGCGGGAGTGCCGGATCGGCTCGAGGAACGGGGCCAGGTAGGTCAGCAGGGCGTCGCCGTCGATCGTGATGGACGACTTGATGAAGCCGAGCTCACGCAGGCCCGCGACCACCGCCTCCGACTCACCGGCCATGGCCAGGGTGAGCAGGCGCCCCATCTCCGGCGGCATGCCCTGGGGCAGGCGCTTGACCGCGCCGAAGTCGAGCACCCCGAAACGACCGTCGTCGAGCAGGCGGTAGTTGCCCGGGTGCGGGTCGGCGTGCAGCAGCCCGGCGCGGGCCGGGCCGGCCAGCAGGAACTCCAGGTAGCGGCGGGCGCCCAGGTCGCGTTCCTCGCGGGTGCCGGAGGAGATCAGCTTCGACAACGGCACACCCTCGAGCCACTCGCTGACGATCACGTGCTCGCTGCTGGCCAGGACCTCGGGGATCGCGAACACCGGGTCGCCCCGGAATGCCTTCGCGAACTTCGCCTGGGTCCTGGCCTCGAGCGTGTAGTCGAGCTCCTCGACCATGCGGGCCTTGAGCTCGTCCAGGATCGGCTTCACATCGAGGCCCGGGATCCAGCCGCCCGCGATCCGGCCCACCCGCGTCACCTGATTGAGGTCGGAGATCAGGGCCGCCCCCGCCCCCGGATACTGGATCTTCACCGCGCAGGGCCGGCCGTCGCGCCAGACGGCCTTGTGCACCTGACCGATGCTCGCCGCCGCCGCGGGCTGGTCGTCGAAGCTCTGGAACTTGCTGGTGCGCCAGCGCGGGCCCAGCTGCTCGGCCAGCACCTGGTGCACCGTGGCGGCCGGCAGCGGGGGAGCGGAATCCTGCAGCCGGGTCAGGGTCGCTCGGTAGGGCCCGGCGACCTCCTCGGGCAGCGCGGCCTCGAAGACGCTCAGGGCCTGGCCGAACTTCATCGCCCCGCCCTTGAGCTCGCCCAGCACGCGGAACATCTGCTCCGCGGTGCGGGCCTGCATCTCGGCCGCGACCAGTTCGGCCGGCTTCCCACCGAGACGCTTACCCAGTCCCAGAGCGGTACGCCCGGCAGCGGTCAACGGCAGGGACGCCAGCTTCGCCGTCCGGGTGACCGCGCGACGCGGCAGATCTGTCACTGTCACATTCTCCCTTCTCGTGCGGTAGCGCGCGCGTCCGCATCGTCCGCGGTTCCGGGCCAGGAGCAACCGCAACCGGGATGCACCGGCCAGGGACGGCGCGCGACCAGGCCGTCGGGCAGCTCCACCTCGAGCGTGGCGCCGACGGCGGCGGGCTCGGCCAGACCGTCCAGGTGGGCCAGGACCTGCAGACTCGCCAGCCCGGCGGCCAGGGCCGAGCTCGCCGACTCCTGCGGTGTCTCACCCTGGTTGCGCAGCTGGCCGGCCAGGGCGGACCAGGCCGGGTCGCGATCTCTCCGGTGCAGGTCCAGGCAGCGCAGGCAGGGACTGGCGCCCGGAAGTACCAGGGGACCGACCACGACGCCGTCCTCACCCACCACCACCGAGAGATGGGAGACGTCTGCACTCATCAGGGCGTCGGCGCGGGTGGCGTCGGCGGTGCCGTGGTCGACGAGGACGACCAGATCGGGTTCGGGGCGCCGGGCGGACGGTCGCGTGCCTGGGTTGCCCGGCTGCGGGGAGTGCCCGCCGGCGCGCCGCACCAGGTCCTGGCCGACTGCGATCCGCGGGCGGCCGAGGTCGGGCAGACCGGCTCCGGCCGGGGCCAGATCGGCGGCGGTGACCCGGCCCGGGTCCTGCACCACGACGGTGCCGACCCCGGCCGCGGCCAGGGTGGCGGCGATCGAGCTGCCCAGCCGCCCCGCGCCGCGCACGACCACGCGGCGGTCGGCCCGGCCGGCGAGGAGTTGCCAGCCGTCGCCGCAGTGCGGGTGCACCACGGACCAGACGGCCGCATCGGGAGCCAGCCGCGCACCGGCCCGCCCCAGGCGGGCCGGACCGGGGAGACCGGGCCCGGACGACGCGGACGACACCAGGACCCCGCAGTCGCGCAGGAGTCCGATCAGGGCGCCGCCCCGCTCGGGATCGCCGTACGAGGACAGCGATCCGGGCACCGAGGTGTCGATACCGTGCTGAAGAGCCTCGACCAGGGGAATGTCCTGCAGGGTGAGGCCGGTGATCACGGTGCCCCGTCGCCGGGAGAGCCCGATCTGCAACGTGGCCGGATCCCGCCAGGCCCGCCGGAACCCCGGCTTGAGACGAATGCGCACGATTTTCCCCTCGACCTGTGAAGGGTGTCAGGAAGGACGACGTCGTGCGCGGGGCCGTCCACAGGACGACCCGGGGTTGTGGATAACTAGGGTGAAAATGCCTGGGTGGCGGCCAGGGCTCGTCACCGTGCCCTGGCCCGCGCCACCGCCGCACCTGCGGCCCGCCGACGTCTGTCGTCACTGGGCCGGCCCACGGAGCCGAGGGATCCTCCCGGACCCCACGACTGCCCGAAGGTGCTGGTCAGGCCTTGCCGAGGATGCGGTTCAGGTTCGTCCCGCACACCGGGCACACGCCCTTGGCCATGCGACGGCCGTTGGTCTCGACGACCTTGCCCTCGGCCTGACGCTTCTCCTTGCACTTCACGCAGTAGAACTCGCCGCTGTAGGTGTCCGACATGTTCGCTCCTGTTACGGGTTGTGAATTGGTCTGGACGCATCGACCGCTCGTAACGAGGCGATGCCCTGACTGGGCGTAACGCCTTCCGCGGCGACTCCCCGGCCCGGTCGGAAGGTCACATTAGCCCAGCACGCAGGTCGTGCCTGCTTAGACGGCTATTCGGCGCGCCGGGAGACTGCCCGTGTGAGGCAAGATGTCGGTTTTGTAACGCCCTGTCCGGGTACTCGTAGTAAGAACCGCCACATGAAAAAGGGACCCCGGGCCGATCACCGTGCGCCTTCCCCAGCGCGCGAAGATCGTTACCCGGAGCCCTCGTGGATCACGCTATGAGGTACTCGCCGTGCAGTCAATCGTTCATGCACCCCCGGACTGCATCGAAGGTGCCCCGGTGCCCTCGCGCCTGTGGATAACTCTGTGGGATTAGGGGCCGGACCTGTGGATAGGGCGGCTATGTCGGGATTTGGAAGTCTTCTGGACCGTTCACCGCCGGACATTTCCAGTTGCGGTTCTGCGATCACACTGCGTTTGATCACTGATTCTCAGGGCATTCGCCGGGTACGGTGCGGAGGTGGCCAATAGCACGCCGGAACCGTCGGACGACCCGCGGGTCGAGGTGCGCCGGAGCGGACGGCGCCGCAGCACGGTCACGGCCTACCGCGAGGGGGGCCGGACCGTGGTGCTCATACCGGCACGTTTCACCCGGAGCCAGGAGCAGGAGTGGGTGCAGCGCATGCTGGACCGGCTCTCCGCCCAGGAGCGCCGCCGGCGCCCGGGCGACGAGGAGCTGCTGACCCGGGCCCTCACCCTCAACGAGCGGCATCTACGAGGGCTGGCCACCCCGGCCAGCGTCACCTGGGTGCAGAACCAGAACACCCGATGGGGTTCGTGCACCCCCGCCGACCGCTCGATCCGGCTGAGCACCCGGCTGCTGGGCATGCCCTCGTGGGTGCTCGACTACGTGCTGCTGCACGAGCTCGCCCATCTGATCCAGCCGGGTCACGGGCCGGACTTCTGGTCGCTGCTCGACACCTATCCCCGCACCGAGCGGGCCCGCGGCTTCCTCGAGGGATTCTCCGCGGCCCGCGACCTGCCGGTGGACGACGACCCGCCCGGTTCCACGTCCGACGGCGAGACCCCGGCCGACCGGGCCGAGCACGGTGACACCGAGACCGAGGAAGAGGTCGAGGTCAGCGAGACGTCCCGGGTGTCCTGAGCGTGGTGGCCAGCACCTGACCGGCCCGGTGCACGAGCTCCGGGACGCCGGAGGCCAGGTTGTCGGGCAGCTCGCCGACCGGCCACCACTTCACCTGCGGTGACTCGTCGCTCGGCGTCGGCTCGACCACCGGCGTGACCATCAGGTACTGCAGATCGAGGTGCCAGTCCACCACGCCGGGGGCGCACGGGGCGCCGTGCCGGGACAGCAGTACCGGTGCACCGAGCACCCGGCCCGTCAGCCCGGTCTCCTCGACCACCTCGCGGGCCGCGGCCTGGGCGCCACTGGTGTCGTCCGGCTCGAAATGGCCCCCGGGCTGCACCCATTTCCGCATCTTGTGGTGGAACACCAGGCAGGTCTGGGAGCCGTCCTCGTTCAGCACCGCCGCCGAGGCGGTCAGGTGGGCCGGGGCCTGCGTGCGGCGCAGCAGGCCGTCGCCCGTGCTCGCGAGCAGGGCCAGCCACGCCGTCTGCTCGAAGCGCTCGTCCGGGCCGTCCGGCCGGGCGTCGCGCAGGGCGGCGCCGACGTCGTCGAGAAGTACGGTGCCGCCCCGGGGCGTGTCGGTCACTGGTCCTCGTCGTCCTCGGTCTTGTCGTCCTTGGACCGGCCCGGGGCGCTGCCGTCCTCGCCGGGGGCGTCCCCGAGACCGCCGTCCAGCAGTTTCGCCAGTTCCGCGTCCATGTCGTCGTCAGCCTTGTCGACCTGGGCGAAGCCCATCGGGTCGGCGAACGCGGCCTCGCCCGGGGCGATGTCGGGGTGCTCCCAGAGCGCGTCCCGGCCGGTGGACCCGCGGGCGGCGGTCAGGGCCGACCACACCGCCGCGGCCTCGCGCAGACGGCGGGGCCGCAGCTCCAGACCGACCAGGGAGGCGAACGTGTGCTCGGCCGGGCCACCGGCGGCACGGCGCCGGCGGATGGTCTCCTGAAGGGCGGACGCGTGCGGCAGGGAGGTGCGGGCGGCCTCGTCGACCACGGTGTCCACCCAGCCCTCGACCAGGGCCAGCGCCATCTCCAGCCGGTCGAGCGCGGCCTGCTGGGCCGGGGTGCGCTCGGGCTCGAAGATGTCGGACGCCAGCGCCGCCTGCATGGCCTGCGGGTCGGTCGGGTCGATCTCGCGGATCGCCGACTCGATGCGGTCGGTGTCGATGACGATGCCGCGCGCGTACTCCTCGACCAGCGACAGCAGGTGCGCCCGCAGCCACGGCACCCCCGCCACCAGCCGGGCGTGGGCGGCCTCGCGCAGGGCCAGGTACAGCCGGACCTCGTCCTCCTCCAGACCCAGGCCGCTGCCGAACTCGGTCAGGTTGGAGGGGATCAGCGCGACCCGGCCGGCGGGCAGCAGCGGCAGGCCGACGTCACCACCGCCGATCACCTCCCGCGACAGACCACCCAGGGCCTGGCCGAGCTGGGCGCCGAAGAACGTGCCACCCATCTTGCGCATCATCGGCAGGGCGTTGCCGAGCAGACCGCGCATCTCTTCCGGCGACTGCTCGGTGAGGGCCTTGGCCATTGCCTCGCCCACGCTGTCGGCCACCGGCTCGACGATGATCTTCCAGACGCCGAGCGTGTTCTCGATCCACTCCGCGCGGCTCCAGGCCTCGGTGCGCGCAGTCGCGGCGGGCAGGTCGCAGACCCGGTCGAGCCACAGGTCGGCCGTGCGCAGGGCCTCGGCGACCTTGCGCTGCTGGGCCTCGCCCACGCTCGGGTCGCCGCCCTCGGCCGCGGCCTGACGGGCCACGCTGGTGGCGAGCTCCCAGTTCACCGGGCCGTCGCCGCCGGTGCTCATCATCTGCTGCACCTGGCTGAGCATGGCCTGCAGCGCCTGCGGGTCCTGCGGCATACCGGGCAGGTTCATCATGCCGGGCGGGAGATTGCCGAGCACGTCCGGCGGGAGCTGGGCCCCGCCCCCCATGAAGGCGGAGAAGAGCCCGGCCAGCGGGTCTTCCGGCTCTTTCTTCGGGGCGCTGTCCCGGCCGCCGGTGGGCAGGTCGGAGCCGAAGCCGATGCGGGGGCCGGTGCCCCGGCGGGGCTCACCGCCGGTGGGTACGTCCGGCGTGTTCGAGCCCGGCTCGCCGCTCTCGTCGTCGCGGGGGCCGTCGGACTCAGCGTCCTGGCCGTCCCGGTTTCCCTCGCTCATGTTCTGTGTCTCCCTCGCTGGCTGTCGGCTGCCGCCGTCGCCCGGAGCCGGATGGCCCCGTCCTACCGAAGATCGTTCCAGGCCGTTGAGGTCCTGGGCACCAGGGTCGCACCGATCCGGCGAACCGACCCAGCCGACCGCGCCGACACCGCCGTCCACGACCTCGTCAGCAGTCCCAACGACCGGGCCGACCCGATCGAGCCCCGGACCGCATCCGCCCACGGCGAACGCCCCCAACCTCGCCAAGCCCCTCCCAAACCCTCCGTGATCATGCAAAACCTCCCCAGAGTTCTAGAACTGTAAGCGTCAAAGTTCTAGAACTCCGGGGAGGTTTTGCATGATCACGGAGGAAAGGGGCGGTTCTCGAGGTGCTGCGCCTGACAACGTCGTCCATCCGTACTCGTGCTGTTGCCCCGGTGCCCCGGGGTGCCAGGAATCGGCTGGTGATGATGGGATTCCCCCGTGACCCCGACACGCCGCCCCCGTCTCCTGCCCGGATCAGGTGGTCAGCCGGTTCCAGGGGTGATCGCCGTCACGGGCGCCGCCGGTCCCGCCGGCCGGGCGCTGGTGCGCGCCCTGCTGGCCCGGATGAGTGAAACCAGCGGCTCCGGGCCGGCGCCGCTGCGGGTGATCGCGATCGACTCGGCCGAGCGGATCGAGCGGCTGGTCCTGCCTGCCCCGGTGAAGCACCCCGAGCCCACCCCGGAACTCGCTCCCGAGCCCGGCCTGGAGTACTCCGCCGAGGAGATCGACCCGGACCCGCCCGTCACCGCCGACCCCGGCAGCGACGGGGCACCGACCGACGAAGGTGCCACCTCGTCCTCAATTCCCGACACCACCAGCACCGCCGAAGAGCGGCCCCGCCGCCGCTCCTACCTCCCCGCCGGGCTCTCCGCCCGCCTCGAGCCGAAGCCGAAAGACCCGAAACCCAAGCCTTCCGTCCCGGAACTGGGCATCGTCCCCGGCACCGACACCGGGGTGGACTGGCGCCCGGCCGACATCTCCTCGCCCGACGTGGTCACCGCCCTGGACTCCGCCGACGTCGTGATCCACCTGGCCACCGCCGACGACCTGGCCGAGTCGGTCACCGGCAGTGCCTCGGACCGAAGGCTGCGGGCCGTCCGCGCGGCGCAGGCCGTGAGCATGGCCGCGGCCGCGGTCGGAGCGCGCCGACTGGTCGCGGTCACCAGTGCGATGGTGCTCGGTGCCCGCCCCGACAACCCGGTGCCCCTGGCCGACGACGCGACCTGCCGTGCCGAGCCCGACGAGGGACAGGTGGGCGACCTGCTGGAGGTCGAGCGGGTGCTCGAGCGCATCCCCCGGGTGCACCCGGGCCTGGCCTTCACCCTGCTGCGCCCCGCGGCCCTGGTCGGCCCGGGCGTGGACACGGCCGTCACCCGGCACTTCGAGGCGCCCCGCCTGCTGGTGCTGCGCGGCACCGGTACGCAGTGGCAGTTCTGTCACGTCGACGACCTGTCCGCGGCGATCTGGACGGCGATCACCCGAGGGCTGGACGGTTCGCTGACCGTGGGCGCGGCCGGGTCGCTGGACGAGTCCCAGGTCGAGACGATCAGTGGGATGCGGCGCCTGGAGGTGCCCGCCGGTCTGGCCTTCAGCACCGCCGAGCGGCTGAACCGGGTCGGGGTGCTGAACACCCCGGCCAGTGAGCTGGCCTACGTCGTGCACCCCTGGGTGATCGGCTCGGCCGGACTGCTCGCCGCGGGGTGGGAGGCGCAGCAGGACAACGAGTCCTGCCTGAAGGGGCTGCTCGACGACCAGCGTCGCCGCCGGGCCACACCGAGCGGTCGAAGGGTCGGCGGGCGCGATGCCGCGATGGGTGCGGCCGGGGCGGCCGTGGCGTTGCTGGGAACCGCCGCGATCGTGCGGCAGGCCAGGTCGCGTCAGTCCAAACGCCGCCGCTCTACCCTTGAGCCGTGACCGACCAGCCCGGAGCCCAGCCCGAACACCACGACGACTGGGTTCCGCCCCGGTCGGGCCTGATCGACCCGCGCACCGCGGTGATGCTCATCGCCTGCCTGTTCGCGGTGGTGCTGTCCGCCGTGGTGGTGCTGCTGCCGGTGAAGTACGCGATCCTCAAGCCCGGTCCGGTGCTGAACACCCTGGGCAAGGTCGACGACAAGCCGCTGATCTCGATCTCCGGCCACCAGACCTACGAGACCTCCGGCACGCTCGACCTGACCACGGTCTCGGTGCTCGGCGGTCCGGACCGGAAGGTCACCCTGATCCAGGTCATCGACGGCTGGCTGCGGCGCAGCAGCGCGGTGGTGCCGCAGGAGCAGGTGTTCACGCCGGGGGAGACCCAGGAGCAGTCGGACGCCGAGAACCAGGCCGAGATGACATCGTCACAGGAGAGCGCGACCGCCGCGGCCCTGTGGGCGCTGGGCATCGACGTGCCGACCACGCTGACCGTGGCGGGCACCGACCCGTCCGCGCCGGCGGCCGACGCGCTGAAGAAGGACGACGTGATCCTCGGCCTGAACGGGAAGACCGTCGGTGACCTGGCCGAGCTGCGCACCCGGCTGGCGGTCACGAACCCGGGCGACGACGTGACGGTGAAGGTCCGCCGCGACGGCCGGGCCCGCACGGTCACCACGCAGACCGTCCAGGCCGAAGACGGTGACACGGTGCTCGGCATCTACATCACGCCGGACTTCGACTTCCCGTTCGACGTGAAGATCCAGATCGAGGACATCGGCGGCCCGAGCGCCGGCACGATGTTCGCGCTGGGCATCATCGACAAGCTCACGCCGGGCGACCTCACCAACGGCAAGGACATCGCCGGCACCGGCACGATGGACGCCGACGGCACGGTCGGCCCGATCGGTGGCATCCGGCAGAAGCTGGTCGGAGCCCGTGAGGCCGGCGCCGAGTACTTCCTGGCCCCGGCGGACAACTGCAACGAGGTGGTCGGGCACGTGCCCGACGGCCTGCAGGTGGTCAAGGTCAAGACGCTCGACCAGGCGCGCACCGACGTCGAGAAGATCGCCGCCGGCAACGCGTCCGGGCTGGCCGGGTGCGGTTCCTGAATTAATCGCGGTTCCTGAATCAATTGAGGACGAGGCACCGCACCGGCGGTGTCGGTCCCGTCAGTCGAGGGTCGCGGCCACCCCTTCGACCAGACCGGGGGCGAGGTCACGGCCGACCGCCACGTTGTCGTCGGCGTCGTGGTCGCGGGCCCGCACGGCGCAGCAGTACTCGCCCGAGCGCAGCACCGCGGCGCCCAGCCGCACGTCACGGCGGTCGGGGTGCTGCTCGATCCAGGCGGCGGCCGACTCCTCGTCGTCCGGGATCTGCTCCTCCACCTCGGGCGGCAGCACCGTGCGCTCCACCACCACGGCGCAGCCGTCCACCGACTCCGGCCAGGCGATCTGGTGCAGGAGTTCTTCCAGGTTCTGGGCCTGCGGCAGGCCCTCCTGCTCGACGGCGGTCAGGTGGTCGGGGTCTTCCTGCGACGCGTTGATCACCTCGGTCGGCAGCCGGGAGCCCAGGGAGGGGTCTCGCTGGAGCGCGGCCGCGGTCTTGACCAGGGCGAACACCCGCACCGGGGCGTCCCAGCCGGCGGTGGCGACGTGACGTTCCAGCTCCACGATCACGCGGCGGACGGAGAGCGAGCGGGGGTCGGCGAGTTCTTCTGTCACGGCCCGCATCCTTCCACCCGAAAGATCTTCGGGCTTCCCCAACTGCCGGACCCGGGATTCACAGCGCCACATCAGCTGCGTCAGGTAGGGAACCGGGCGGATGGTGGGTAAGTTCTCCATGCGTGACCTACGAGCGCGACCCCCGAGGCCCACGGCCGGTCCTGAACAAACGCAGGCGCGGAGCTCTGGCACCTACGCTGATCACTCTCGGCGTGCTCATCGTGCTGGGTCTGATCGCGTCCCAGATGTGGACGGAGGTGCTCTGGTACCAGTCGGTCGGATTCGCGAAGGTGTATCGGACCGAGCTGATCACCAAGATCGTCCTGTTCGTGCTGGGCGCCGCCGTGATGGGCGCGGCCGTGGCGGCCTCGCTGATCATCGGCTACCGCAGCCGCCCGATCTACGCCCCGATCTCCACCGAGCAGGTGGGGCTGGACCGCTACCGCGAGAGCATCGAGCCGCTGCGCCGCCTGGTCGGCATCGCCGTGCCGATCGTGCTCGGCCTGTTCGCCGGATCGGCGGCCAGCCAGCAGTGGCAGACCGTTCAGCTGTGGCTGCACCGGGTGCCGTTCGGCCAGAAAGACCCGCAGTTCAAGATGGACATCGGGTTCTTCGTGTTCACGCTGCCGTGGCTGCAGTTCCTGGTCAGCTTCCTGACCGCCGCGGTGTTCCTGGCCGCGATCGCTGCACTAGTGACGCACTATCTCTACGGCGGCCTGCGGGTCCAGGGCGGTGGGCAGCGCCTCACCTCGGCCGCCCGTATCCACCTGTTCGTGCTGGCCGGCTCGTTCCTGGTGCTGCGCGGCCTGGACTACTGGCTCGCCCGGTACGCGCTCTCCACCAAAGACTCGCGGCTCATCACCGGTCTCACCTACACCGATGCCAACGCCGGGCTGACCTCGCGCGGCGTGCTGGCCGGGATCGCGGTGATCATCGCGATCCTGTTCATCGTGGCGGCCTTCGTCGACCGCTGGCGGATGATCCCGCTCTACGGCACCGCGCTGCTCGTGGTCTCCGCGATCGTCATCGGCGGCATCTACCCGGCCGCCGTGCAGCGGTTCCAGGTGCAGCCGAGCGCGCAGGAGCTGGAGCGCACCTACATCCAGAAGAACATCAAGGCGACAAGGGACGCGTACGGTCTGGAGAACATCAAGACCGAGACCTACAACGCGCAGTCCGAGGCCGACGAGAAGGATCTGCGCGACAGCGCGGAGAGCATCCCGGGCATCCGCCTGCAAGACCCCTCGCTGGTCAGCCCCACGTTCTCGCAGCTTCAGCAGATCAAGCAGTACTACTCGTTCGCGGACACCCTCGACGTGGACAAGTACGACATCGACGGGGAGACCCGCGACGCCGTGGTGGCCGCCCGCGAGCTGAACATCGACGCGGCCCCCAGCGAGCAGCGCAACTGGGTCAACGACCACATCGTCTACACCCACGGCTACGGCATGGTCGCGGCCTACGGCAACGAGCGTTCCGCGGACGGCCGCCCGGTGTTCATGGAGTCGAGCATCCCCAGCACCGGGGAGCTCGGTGAGTACGAGCCCCGCATCTACTTCGGCGAGAACTCCCCGGACTACTCGATCGTGGGCGCACCCGAGGGGGCCAGCCCGCAGGAACTCGACATCCCCGACGACAAGGCCACCAGCGGCCAGCAGAACTACACCTACACGGGCGACGGTGGCGTCAAGGTCGGCTCGACCCTGCGCCAGCTGCTCTACTCGATCAAGTTCCAGGACCAGAACATCCTGCTGTCGAAGCAGGTGAACTCCGATTCGCAGATCCTCTACGACCGCACGCCGCGCGAGCGGGTCGAGAAGGTCGCGCCGTTCCTCACCCTCGACGGCGACCCGTACCCGGCCGTGGTGAACGGCCGGATCACCTGGATCATCGACGCGTACACCACCACCTCGCAGTACCCGTACTCCCGCACCCAGACGCTGGAAGACGCGACGTCCGACTCGATCACCAAGACCACCACGGCAGTCAGCGCCCTGGACAACACCCGGGTCAACTACATCCGTAACTCGGTGAAGGCCACGGTCGACGCCTACGACGGCTCGGTGAAGCTCTACACCTGGGACAACGACGACCCGATCCTCAAGGCCTGGACCAAGGTCTTCCCCAACACGGTCGAGCCGATGAGCGACATCAGCGCCGACCTGATGTCGCACCTGCGCTACCCGGAAGACCTCTTCAAGGTCCAGCGCGAGCTGCTGCAGCAGTACCACGTGACCGATGCGAACGCGTTCTACTCGCAGCAGGACTTCTGGACGGTGCCGGACGACCCGACGAAGACCACGGCCAACGCCCTGCAGCCGCCGTACTACCTGACCCTGCAGATGCCGGGCACGGACACCACGAACTTCTCGCTGACGTCCACCTTCATCCCGGCCGGCCGGACCCGCAGCGTGCTCACCGGCTTCCTGGCGGTGGACGCGGACGCGGGCAGTGATCCGGGCAAACCCCGGTCCGACTACGGGCAGATGAGACTGCTGCAACTGCCCAAGGACACGGTGATATCCGGCCCGGGCCAGGTGCAGAACTCGTTCAACTCCGACCCGGACGTCTCCTACCTGCTCAACCAGCTGCAACGTGGCAACGACAGTTCGGTGCAGCGAGGCAACCTGCTCACGCTGCCCCTGGCCGGTGGTCTGCTCTATGTACAGCCGGTCTACGTGCGGGGCAGCGGCAACACCTCGTACCCGCTGCTGCAGAAGGTGCTCGTCTCGTTCGGTGACGAGATCGGGTTCGCCGACGACCTGAACGGCGCGCTCGACCAGGTCTTCGGGGAGGCCAGTACCGGCGACACCGGAGACACCGGAGGATCCGGTGGCGACTCCGGCGGTACCGGTGACACGGCGGTGGCCAACGCCCAGCAGCGCCTGAACAGCGCTCTGGAGGCTGCCCAGAAGGCGTTCACCGACGGGCGCACGGCTCTGCAGAACAATGACTTCGCCGCCTACGGCGAGGCGCAGAAGACCCTGGAGAGCGCACTGGAACGGGCGACGGAGGCGGAGGCCGCGCTGAAGGCCGCGCAGACGGCCGCCGATGCGACGCCGGCGCCCAGCGCGTCGCCCAGCGCGAGTGCGAGTGCGAGTCCCAGCGTCAGTACGAGCCCCAGCGCGAAGGCGGCCGCCAGTCCGACGTCGAACTGAACGCAACGCCTCGCGGCGGTGTCGATTTGCTGTCTGTCCTGAGGACGGCCTATGGTTGAGACATCGCCGCGGGGTGGAGCAGCTCGGTAGCTCGCTGGGCTCATAACCCAGAGGTCGCAGGTTCAAATCCTGTCCCCGCTACCAAAGATATTGAGGCCCGGTCTTCTCACTGAGAAGACCGGGCCTCAATCGTTTGTCTCCGGGATTGAGGACGCCGATGTGCGAGTCGGTTTCAGGCCTCATCGGAGTGGGTCGCGCGGGTCCCGTGTGGGGTGCGTAGGGAGCCGGACCCCAGGGGGAACGCTCGTCCCCTTGCTCTCCTCGATATCTCCAGCCTCGGCAAAAGGGCCCGTTGCCAGGCACCTTCGCTAAATCGATCCTAAATCCAAGTCGCTGGGCAACTTTCGGCCGGTGGCCGACAACTGGACAGGCGTAACCGTCCGATCGTGGCTTTCGACGCCGCGTGCCCTGACACCGGAAAGAGAAGACACCCTTCATGAAGGCTCGTATCGCGTTGGCCGCCGCCGCTGTGGCCGCCGCCGTCGTCGGGGGCGGCATCATGCTGTCCGGCCCGGCCTCGGCCGTCGAGACAACCCTCTGCGACCAGTACGCCTCCACCAAGGTGCAGGGCGGTGAGTACATCGTCCAGAACAACCGCTGGGGAACCGGTGCCGCCCAGTGCATCGACGTCAGCGACGACGGGTTCACCATCACCCAGCAGGACGGTGTGAACTCCGGCGGGGCCCCGACGGCTTACCCCTCGCTGGTCTGGGGCTGTCACTACAACAACTGCACCAACAACTTCTCGCCGATCAAGGCCAGCTCCACCGAGTTCATCGGGCTCGGCTCCAAGGCCTCGCTGAAGTACGTCTCCGGCGGCGTCTGGAACGCCTCGTACGACATCTGGTTCGACCCGACCGCGCGCAAGGACGGCCAGAACACCGGCGCCGAGCTGATGGTCTGGGCCAACCACTCCGGTGGCGCCTCGCCGGTCGGTTCCAAGGTCGGCACGGTCACCACCGCCGGCGGCACGTGGGACGTCTGGTACGGCAACACCGGCTGGAACGTGATCTCGTACGTGCGCACCTCGGCGGCCTCGTCCGTCGACTTCAAGGTGACGGACTTCTACAACGACGCCGTGCAGCGGGGTTACGCGCAGAGCTCCTGGTACCTCACCAGCATCCAGGCCGGCTTCGAGCCGTGGAGTGGTGGAAAGGGCCTCGGGATTTCCGGTTTCGCGGTCACCAAGGGCACCAGCGGCTCGACCCCGGTCGTGACGACCGCAGCGCCGACCGTCCCGGCGGCGACGCCGACGGCCACCACCACGACGCCTCCCACCACGACCGCTCCCAGCACCGGTACGGGCACGGGTTCGGCCACCTGCACCGCGACCTACAAGGTCTCCCAGTCCTGGGGCTCGGGCTTCATCGGTGAGGTCACGGTGAAGAACACCGGCGCCACCACCTCGAAGAACTGGAAGGTCTCCTGGACCTGGCCCGCGAGCCAGAAGGTCGTCTCCAGCTGGAACGCCACCTCCGCCCAGTCGGGCACCAAGGCCACCGCCACCAGCCTGAACTACAACGGTGCGGTCGCCTCCAACGGCACCACCCAGTTCGGGATGCAGGTGGACGGTGCGTCCACCACCCCGAAGCTGAGCTGCAGCGCCGCCTGACCCCCAGCGGCGATCGGGCCCGGTCCTCAGGCGAGGACCGGGCCCGTCCGGGTCAGCGGATTCGCGTTCCCGGACGGGGTGTGACACTCTTAAACTACCGACGCGGGGTGGAGCAGCTCGGTAGCTCGCTGGGCTCATAACCCAGAGGTCGCAGGTTCAAATCCTGTCCCCGCTACAAGCGCAGTGAACGAAGCCCGGCCCTTGATCCTGAGGGTCGGGCTTCACTCGTTCCTGGCGGAGCGGTTCTGGTGGAGCAACCGATTCGCGTTCTCGGCCCGGGTGTGACAGTCTTGAGTTACCGACGCGGGGTGGAGCAGCTCGGTAGCTCGCTGGGCTCATAACCCAGAGGTCGCAGGTTCAAATCCTGTCCCCGCTACTGTGAAAGTGCAGATCACTGGCCTGGTCCCTCATGAGAGGGACCAGGCCAGTGATCGTTTGCTAGCAATTTGCTGGCAGGACGAATACGTCACTGCGAACTAGGACGGGTCCGGGCGGCTGTTGAGCGGACTACTGCCGGGTGAGGGCGCGGCTCCGCAAGCGGCAGCAGGGGAACGACGAGGCTGGCCCCGATGGCCGGGGCTTCATACGCACAGAGGACGCCCCGGCTACCTCACTCGGTTGGCCGGGGCGTCTGGACGTTATAGGAGTCTCCCGATGCCGGAACTACCGGGTCAGGTGGCTGAACTCGCCTGCTCCGATGCCGGCCTCGAACGCAGCCCACTCCGCGAAGGTGTAAGACTGCACGCCAGCGGCACGGTTCTTGGTGTCGCGGACCTCGATCCGGTCGCCGTTGCGGCGGACCTCCACACAGTTCTGGTCGCCGCTAAAGGACGATTTCTGCCACTGGGTGGTGTCGGTGGTGTTGGACTCGCTCATTCCAGGAACTCCTTGATCGGAACTGCTTGCTCGAACATCGCTGTCGTACGTGTGATCGTGCGCCCGACGACGCCCGGGGTGGAACTGTATTTTCCGCCGGAGTGGCCCTCCTCGTAGATCACTGGTGTCAGACCGGTGTCTTCGGGGAAGGTCAGAATTGTGACTTCTCCCCACAGGGTGAGAAGACCGCCGGAATCGTAGGGCAGGATGCGGATGTCCGCTCCCCGCTCGACCAGGTACAGCAGATGCCGGATCTGCTCGTCCATAATGGCGGGGATGCCGCCGAAGCGATACAGCGCCTCCTCTCCGAGCGCGACCTCGACCACGGCCCGGCCGATGTGCTGATCCTGCCGGTCGAACCGCAGGCCGACGACCTTATCCAGCCGTTCTGGGCTCATCCCGGGCACGCTCGCGGCCAACTCGGCGTAGCCGCGGGCCTGGAGCAGGCCGGGGATGACGTGGGAGGCGATTCGGATGCCGACGGCCAGGCCCTCGGAGCCTAGATAGGTCGACCATTGCGAGTCGTCCGCGAGCAGCGGGCTTTCTCCGTCGGCCCAGTTTACGGCGCGAGCCTGACGTGCCCATTTCTTCATCTGCGCAGTTTGGGAGAGGGGGACCTGAAACAGCTCGCACAGGGCGATGACGTCGGCGAGCTTGTAGGGGTGGTCGAAGTTCTCCAGTTCCGACCACTTGGATCGGGAGCCATACCCCAGGGCAGCAAGGTCTTCGTGGCGCTGGCCGCGCTGTAGCCGGTAGCGCTTGAGGGATACAGCCAGCAGATATCCGGGCAGGTTGACCCCGGAGCCCCTCTTCGTGGCCGTCGCCTTCGTAGCGGTTCTGATAGAGGCTTCCTTGGATTCGGTCTTCCTCGTTGTAGCTGGCCGCGCGACCTGTCTCTTTTGTGGTGACTTCGCCCCCGTCATGTCGCCAGTGTAGGCAGCAGTGCGCAGTGTCGCCCCAGTCATGTCGGGTTTCCTGCGTCCAGAAAGGCGACGTAGCGCCGCGACGCAGAGTGTCGTCATAGTGGTTGTAGGTCGACGGTGCGAGGTTACTGGGGAGGAACCAGCAATGTGCCAAGACTGTTCGCCTGCAACGCTTTCCCTGTGCCCTGACAGCTTCAGCGCCATCTGCGAACCGCCAGCCTCCACCTCGGGTCCTTTCCCTGCTGGGCGCTGAAGCGCGCTCGTCGCTCAGCGCGTCGCTGGGCGATGCCGGTCCGAGATAGCACCTCACAGACTGCTCAGGGTCTGCCGTTCCGCTTCTCGGTGTCACAGGACGCCGGGACGGCGGAGTCTCGCTGCTGCGCGCAGACGCTGAGCGCTAGACGGCGGCGGGAGTCCGGGTGAACCCCGGGCATCCCGCTGCCCTCCAACCGTACGTGAACCGTGACGCCTTGAGGGGGGCTCAACGTGCCATTGAAGACCCCCGAACCACGACCGACCCCTGACCAGGCGAAACGGTTCCTGGTGGAGCGCCGGGGTCCGGCGGTGCTGGTCCTGCCGGTTGAAGACGGACGTTACCTCGTGCAGATCAGCCGCGCCGGCCTGTCTGAAGGCATCGACCCGATCAGGATCGCCAGGCTCATTCCCCAGGCCACCGACGTGGCCTGGGCATCGTCGCCCCAGGCCGATGTGACCTTCTACATCACCTTTAAGGAGCCCTGCGAATCCACGTCGCGAGTTGCTGCCGCGACGCGTCTTCCCTCCGTTGCGCCGCGTCGGCCCGAAGGCCCGTCTCGCCGGATCCAGCACCGGCTTCGCGGGCAGTGAGGAGCCGGTGCCCGTTCCTCAGGTCAGGGCGAGCACCGGCCCCGCCGAGAACACTCACAGTCTCCCGCCAAGCGCCACGGGGGCGCTGGCGGGCCGAAAGGAGCAGAACGTGAAGGGATTCCGAACATGGTTGCGATCCTCGGTCGCCGACCCTGAGGTCCCCTCGGGTGTCGAGGTCAGGCACGCGAGCAAATACGTGTTCGTGCGCAGTGCGCGCAACATCGATGGGGAAGAGCTGATGTTCACCCCGAAAGAGTGGGAAGAATTCCTGCACGGCGCGGCCCTGGGCGAGTTCAACCGACCCGCCGGTCCGCCGGTCGAGCCCGCGGACGACGTGATCGATGCCGTCTCCGCCTGGACGTCGGCCCTCTAGACCCGGGCGCACCCCGGGAAACAGCGCCGGGACGGGTGACAGTCACCCGCCGACACCCTCCACCCGTCCCGGCGCCTCACCTCCGCCTCTCTGGTACGAGCCATCAGACGGCAGGCAGGAGGCCAAAAACCTCAAAGATTTTCTACGAAAGTGAGTTTCGCATGAAGTACTGTTCCGCAGTTGTCGCTGGTAGTGCCGCTGTGGCGGCAGCCTCGGCGGTGTGGGCGGCTGTCTCGGCAGCATCGGTAGCCAACTCCGCCGCGCTCAAGATCACGACCGACCTCCAGCATGCGGCCCGGGACATCCACCTGCGCCTGGTCGAGAAGGGGATCGATGACCCTGACCTGCGCGAGACGGTTTTCCCGGGCCACAGCGGCGCGCACCTGTATCTGAACGGCTGGGTGATGTACCACGACATGATGGTCCGCACGGGCGTGGAGTCATGGTCGCGGCTGGAGGACAACCTCACGCGCCTGTTCGCGACGGAGGCTGGCCAGGATTACTGCCAGCAGGCGCTGGAGCGCTTCCAGCACCCCAAACACGATGAACACAGCCAGCGCTTTGCGCAGGTCCTTCAAGAAGCGGCCGCGGCCGGCGCTTCAGGCCGCCGCCAAGACCGCCATTCAGCACAGCCCGGCGCCCGCGTAGCTGAATCAGTTGTCAGTCAGAAGCCCTCGGTGAATACGGAGACGTTCCTGTCTACATAGTTGCCGAGGGCCGCCCGGGTGGTGGAGACGAAGTCGGTGGGGATGTTGGTTGTTGGATGCCAGCTGACCTGCTTGTGCTTATGCGGCTCCGCATTGATGGGCTCACCGGTCCAGCACGTGGTCACGAAGACGACGGTCAAGAATCCATTGGGTGCCTCGACGCCCCAGGCTCCATGGATGATGCCAGCAACCTGCAAGTCTTCCGCTTTGACCATCAAGCCGGTTTCTTCATGCAGTTCACGGGCTGCCGTTGTCGTAATGGCCTCGCCCTTTTCGGCCTTGCCGACCGGCAGATCCCAGTGCAGGGGGGCGAACTTGGCCCCAGCGGCTCGTTGCAGCAGTAGTACCTGTTCTTTGTCCTGGTCGTGGACGATGACCGCGGCGACCAGGAGCGTGTGTGAGTCGATGGCCGCCGGCAGTGCGGTGTCCGTCATGGGGATGATCCTAATCAAGATGCGAGGTCGTGGACCCGCTGAGCGAGCCCAGCTGCGCCCGGAACCCGCCTGCGGCGGTAGATGCTGAGCGTGCTGCGGATTGACTCGAAGGCCGATCGGCTGCGCCCGGAGTCCAGGCCTTCGGCCAGGTCAACTGCCTGATTCCAGGCGTTGATGGCTTCGTCGGCGTGGGCCTGGGCGGCGAGGCTGTCGCCGAGATCCATGTGCGTCAGAAGGTGCACACGCGGGTACATTCGCAGGTCCCAGGAGGCGAAGGCTGCTCGGTGACGATGCGCCGCACCGGCGTGATCTCCGATCTCGGTGAGAGTCCTGGCGGTGTGCGAGTCCACAGCGGCCTGGGGCGGCCCCATCAGCCGCGAGTAGCTTGGCTGGGGCTCGGCAGGACGACGGAGGGCGTCCTCGGCAGCCAGGAGGGCGCGGGCTGCCAAGGTGCGTTCTTGTAGTGCGGCGTGGGCTCTGGCCTGCGTGATGTGCAGGAGAGCCTCGGTGGAGCCGTCAAGGCTGCCTCGGGCCTGCTGGAGAGCCTTCTGGAGAATGACAAGTCCGTGCTGGGGATGGTTCAGGCTCAGGGCCTGGTGGGCGATGGCGCGCATCATCCAGGCAGCGTGTGCTTGTGGATCAGCTTCCATGGCGAGCTGGTAGCCAAGGAGGTAGTACTGCTGGGCCGCGCCTTCGTGCCCAAGGTCATGGTGTTTCCAGCCCAGCAGCCAGGCCAGCTCGGAGGCTGCGGCGAATGCCTCGCAGCGGACCTTCTCGGTGGCGAAGCGACCGCTCAGCATCGGGGCCGCAGTATCGGCGAGATAGGTCGCGACGGTGGACAATCCATGCCCTCCGCCGAGAATCTCGTCTGCGGATGCGAAGGCCTGGGTGACGGTTCGCACGACGCTCACGTCCTGGCTGCCAATGCGTGCGCATCCGGAACTTGCCCGCAGGAGGCGTGAGACGGGCTCTGGATCGTAGGTCAGCGGTACCTGTGCTGCGGTGACCGTGTAGACGGCTGCGGCCAGGACACCCGGACGTTCCAGATCCATACGGGACAGCACTGCCGCGCTCTGCCCAGGATGCTGAACCGGTAGGAGAAGTTGTGCAACGTCTCGAAAGCCAAGCCGTCGCGGCGAAATCGTTCGCCCGGCGCGGCGTGAGAGGGCCTCAACGATGTAAAGGATGGTCCGGTCCTCGGGTTCGGTACCTGCGATCCAGTGAGCCACAGCGGACTTGTTGGTGCGCAACACTTCACCATTCTCGGCCGCGACATTGGAGACGGCGCGGGCGAGGGAATCGTAGGTCATATCCAGCTCGCGCAGGTACTGGCGCAGGAGCTGGTTCTGGGAACGCTGAGCTGGCGTGGTGCCCACGAAGAACTCCATCGGTTTAAACCGGATAAACGCCCTACCGCGCTTTCAACTCTAGCTCCCCGGGCAGCTCTTGGCATTGACTTGTCTCTACCGGCGAACTGGGCAGTTCAGCTCGATCGGTACCGCGTCAATGCCTGCACAGTTGAAGCTTTCGCGTCTCACGGCAGAGATCTGCTGCGCACGGGGGGCCTGATCGGTTATTTGGTTGTGGCGAGGTCCGTAAGCGAAGTCGTGAACGGCTTGACGCGAGTCCTGACACGAGGGTTGGACACACGGGGAGGAGCACGTTCGATGCTTGATGCGCAAGGTGGCGGTGGCATGAGGTTCGCGGATGAGGTCACGGTGCGGGTGCGCTTGGGCGATGCCGTCGTCGCCGTTCGTTCTCGGGTGAAGCTGGTGCTGGAGACGGTGGCTGAGTTCTATCCGCTCGCCACCGTTGACCAGGCCCCGTCGTGGACGTTCACCGCCGAGGCGGCGCCTGCGGACGGGGCTACGATTCACACTGGATTCGGTGTCGGGGTTGATCTGGACCGTCGTCATCGGTCAGTGAGACTACGGTCGGAGTCTGCCTTCAGCCTGGCCGTAACAACCCGGAAGCTGGTGCGTGAGGTGTTCCTGGAGTCGTGCGAGACGGCCGGGTACACAATGGTTCATGCCTCGGCGGTCTACAACGATGAGCAGGTGATCGTGTTCGCCGCGGATAAGCGCGGTGGGAAGACGACCTTGGCCCTGCGGTGCGTCCTCGATCACGGATGGCGATGGTTGTCGAACGACCACCTTATTCTGCTGCGCGATCGTGAGCGAGGTCTTTTAGCAACGTCTTTGCCGACCCCAATCCCGGTCAAGGCCGGGACAGTGGTGGATCTGTGGGACCGACTTCCAGAACCTTGGGACTTCAACGACTTCGATGTCGATCATTGGCGGCGGATTCCGCCCTCAGAGCGTTATCGGGCGGATGACGCTGTCTACTTCACCTTTTCCAGATTTCAGCAAGCGAACCCCGTCCTGCTGCCACTGAAGAACTTGCGAATTGCTCTGGTCTTTCCGTCCTACCTGTCGGCCGCTGATGGTGAAGCACCTGTGGTCAGCGAAGTTGGTGCCGTCAGCTCGGCCGGGGCACTGGCGGATCATCTGCGGCTGGACTGGCTGACGGAGGGTCGGCTCAGCGAGCGATTCATTGCCAGCAGTCACCGTGACGCAATGACTTTCGCCAGAGACGGCGTCAGGCTGACCGGCCAGCTGGCCGCCACGGCCTCCAGCATGCGGTATCAGCACGCGGGCGACCCCGCACCGCTGCTCCACTTCCTGAGGGAGAAGGCTTCATGAGTGCGCAGGCAACGGTGAGTACGGTTATCACGACGTACAACCGGCCGGAAGGCCTACGCCGCGCGTTGGACAGCGCCGGCGCCCAGGACGTGGACGGTCACGAGATCGTCCTGATCAACGACGGCGGCAGCGACGTGAGCGCTGTCGTGCAGGAGGCCAGGCAGCGAACGTCGGCGACGATCCGCCTGATCAACCTGAGCGTGAATCTGGGTCTATCTGCGGCCCGGAAGGTCGGCATCGCCGCGACCGAGGGTGAGTACGTGGCGTTCCTGGATGATGATGACGTCTGGTTGCCTCATCACCTGCGCACTGCTCTGAGAGGGCTTGGTGAGGAGGGCGTCGACGCGGTCTACACAACATGCCTGGTGGCGCACGCCCCGGCCGAACCTGGGCAGGTAGTGCCGTCCCGGCACCGCTTCGATCACGCGTTCAACCCGGATCTTCTGGCCGTCACCAACCTGACACCGGTGATCTCCGTCGTCACCCGCCGGTTCGACCCGCACGACGCGGCCCTCAACCCGGGCAACGTCCTGCAGGAGGACTACGCGCTGTGGCTCGGCCTGGTCAACGGGCACGGCTGGCACATGAAACACCTCAACACGCCGACCACCGTCTATCACCGCATCGCCGCGGCGACGTCGATGACCGGCGACGCCGCCAGGACGATCGCCGGGTCACGAAAGTTCGAACACGGACAGCGTCTCCTGCACCAGCGCTGGCCCGTGGACCCCACGAGTGTGGCTGGCGTGCACCGGGAGATGTTCTTTCGGATGTACGAGGTCCTGGAGGCCCGCTTGAGTGCCGGCCTGCCGACGGACATGTACTACTACGAGCGGACGCTGCGGCTGATCGCCGCCTCCATCAACGGGGACCTGCCTCGTGAGGAGACCAAAAAGCAGCTGGCCCTGGTAGCCGACCCGGCCACCAGCCCCGCCCTCCACCATGAGGAGGTCATCTGGTGAACGTGCCCGGCACCTGGCTCGAGCGAGTCCGCTCCGCTACCACCGACCTCGAATGTGACCTGGTCTTGGCTGACGGGCCGGACCTGCTCATCCACCGCAATGGCAAGGCCGCGCTTTTGGCTGCGGAAACCGGGGACCAGCCTGTCGTGGTCAAGGTGCTCCTGGACGATAGTCCTTTCTGGCAGGCCAAGTTCGCGCAGGAGATCACCGCTTACCGAGTCTTCGAGGAGCACCCCCCGCCGGTGCCCGCACCCCGCCTGGTGACCGCAGACCCCGATGCCGCGGTCCTGGTGATGACCCGGCTGCTCGGCACACCGATCTCTCACGATCGCTACCCGGACGACCTCAGCGTCGAACAGGTCGGAGCACTGCTAGAGGCTGCCGACGACCTGCGAACGTGGTCAGCGCCTGCCGGTGCCTTTCCTGTCGTGTGGAACTACCCGGACCGGTTCACCCGCTACCGGGCTTATCAGATCCTGAACGAACGCGACCAGGCGGCGCTGAACGTCCTGGCCAAGGCCGCCGGTCCCATGCGTCTGGCCCACGGCGATCTGCTGCCCGGCAACGTGCTCAGCGCGCCGGGCGCGGGGCTCAGTGGGGTCCTGGACTGGGAGTTCGCCGGGCTCTTCCTGCCGGGCCTGGATGCCGCCGTGCTGTGGCTCCTGCTCGGCCGCATCCCGACTGTGCGTCAGCGCATCGAGCAGCTGGTGGGAGACGAGCCGATCGCGCAGGCAGGGTTCTGGTGCAACGTGTCGACGATATGCACCCGAGAGCTGCGTACCCACCGAGAGATTCCCGCCGGGCCGGTGCGTGCCGAGCGGCTGGCGTACTTGACGCGGACCTGGGCGGATGTGCGGGGCCGCGTTGGTGCCCTGGCCGATGATCTGGCCGGGGAGCTGTCGTGAGGGTTGCACTGGTCCACCGGGATCTTCACCAGGTCGTGCGCGGCGGGATCTGCACGCTCTACCTGGCCCTGGCCGAGGAGCTCGTGAAGGCTGGGCTCGATGTCATCCTGATCACCCAGGAGACCCCGTACCCGGTGCAGCGTGAGGGCGTGAGGGTGGTGACGCTGCCGCGCACCAACAACCTGGCAGCGCACCGGGTAGCCGCCGCTAGGGCTCTCGATCAGGTCGCCGCGGACGTCGTGGAGTGCTCGACCTGGGAAGCCGAACTGCTCACCTATCTGGAACGCCCGCGCAGCACCCGGGCCCCGGTGCTGGTGCGCGGGGACCTGTCTGCGGCGACGATGAACGCCGTCGAGCTGGCGGCCGAGGAGCAGCAGCTGTGCCATCGGGCCGATCAGGTAGTGGCTGTCAGCCGGTTCGCGGCCGATGACCTGGCCGCTGCCTACGGCATCGACCGGCCGGCTGTCATTGCAAACGGCGTCGATAGGGACCGTTTCACTGCTAGCGGGCTCACACGCCCGGAGTCCGGCTGGGCCGTCGAGCTCGACCGGAGCGGAGCGGTCATCGCACGCCAGTCCCTGCCCGAGCTCATTACCTCGGCCCCGGCCTGGAGCGAGTACTTCAACAACAGCGCTGACGACGGTCTGCTACGTCTGGTGTGGGTCGGAAAGCTCACGCAGATGAAGGGATTCGACCGTCTGCAGCGCCTGGCCACGGGGTTCGGGGAGTCGGTGCGACTGCTGATCGTTCTGGGGCACGGGATCGTGCAGTACCCGGTCGATCTCCCGAGAAACGTGCTGGTGTGCCAGGACTTCGGCACCGACGACCTGCCCGCGGTGTACCGACGCGCTGATTATCTGCTGAGCACCTCCCGCTGGGAGGGCTACGGCCTGGCTATCGCCGAGGCCCTGGCCTGCGGCACCCCGGCCCTGATCCCGGCGGACCTGGCCGCGGGCTCCGAGCTCGTGACCCACGCCAGCACCGGTTACCGGTGGCGGGACGAAGGCGACCTGCTGGAGTTGCTCGGACGGCGCCCGACTCTGCAGGGCGCCCTGCCCTCCACCTTCCGGTGGGAGCACAACGCCGCCGCCACGATCCGGGCCTACCAGGACTTGCTCAGCCCGGCGGTGAGCGGGTGAAGGTGTTGCTGGTCGGCCCCGAGCACGCTGAAGGAAGTCTCCCGCCCTACCTGGACGTCCTGGCCATCCACCTGCGCCGCCTGGGAGTTCACGTCGATCGGCTCGGATCAGCCGGGGTGCCCTACGACGAGAAGGAAGGGCAGTTCCTCACGGTTGAGCGCATGCTGGCCGACGCTAGCCACCTCGCCATCCAGGCCGAGCCCAGCGCGTACGACGTGGTCAGCCTGCACTTCGGCAACCTCGAGATCGAGCAGCTCCTGCCGATGATCTGGCACCACCAGCACCGGACCGGTGACGTACCCGTGGTGATCCACGTGCACGCCCTCGACCCCACCTTGTTCACGACGCATCGCCCGAATACCCAACTCAGGGCGTCCGTGGACCAGACGTTCGCCACGGCCGACGCGTTGGTGTACTTCGGAGACTACGGACGTCGCATCCTCAGCACGCACCTGCCCGACACCACCGACGTGCCCTCGCGCACGATCCCGCTGCCCACCACCATTCCCGACGACGTCAACCCCTCAAGCAACCCGCACCTGGACGCCGCGCTGCACGATTCTCGCCCCGGCGTTACAAAGCTGACCCTGAGCGGATATGCCGCGCCTTGGAAAGACATTTCCGGTCTGATCAAAGCTCTGAACCTCACCCGATCCCAGCTGCGGGTCGTACTGGCCGGCCCGTTCTGGGACGACCCAGCTCAAGCTGGGGCCGACCTGCGGGCAGCCGTCGGGACGGCCGTTCACCTGGGGCGCGCTGCCGAATTCGTCGTCCTGCCGCACTATCTGGACGGCCCGTCCCGGGCCGCCCTTGTGGCCGATAGCCACGCAGGGCTCTTCCCGTACCAGCCCCACGCAACGTTCCAGGGCTCCGGCGCCATCGCTGACTACCTTGTCGCCGGGCGCCCCATCATCGCGACCGATGTGGCCAACATGCGCGAGCTAATACAGGACGCCGGTACCGCCGTGCCACCCGGCAACCCCACGGCCTTGGCCGCAACGCTCGACCGTCTGGCCCTCGACAGCAAGCACCGCAGCCGTCTATGTGAGGCCGCCGAGGCGCGGTCGCCGCAGTTCACGGCTGCTGCCCACGCAGCTTCGTGCTTGTCCTTCTACCGAGAGATCGTCAGGAGAACGTCATGCAGAACGGGGAACTGACCATCGCCCGCCACGGGCAGGCCTGGTGCAACATCGACCAGACCATCGAAGGACCGAACCGCTGCCGGGGCCTGACGCCCACCGGCCACCAGCAGGCCGAACGTCTCGCCCAGCGCCTGGGCATCGAACACGCCCACGCGCCCTACACCGCCCTGTACACCAGCCCGATCTTGCGAGCCCGGCAGACAGCCGACGCGATCGCCATCACCACCGGCCTGGCGCCCACCGTGATGGACGACCTACGCGAACCCGACTACGGCTCAGCCGACGGCTCCCCGTGGGACGAGGTCGTCGCCCTGTTCGGTGCCGCTCCGAGCCTGCACCCGGACCGGCCCGTGGCCGCCGGCGCTGAGTCCTGGTATCACCACCAGAAACGCGTCCACCAGATTCTTCGCGACGTGCTGGGACGTCACCGCGGTCAGCGGGTGCTGCTGGTCGGGCACGGCGAGACCGTTACCGCAGCCCACCATCTGTTCTGCGGCCTGGACAGCACCGCCACCCTGCCCATCGGTTTCGCCGCTCACCAGTCCGCCCTCACCACCTGGAGCCAGCAGCCGGTGTCCTGGCTGCGCCCCGGCGCTGGACAGCGCTGGGCTCTGATCTGCCACAACGACACCGCGCACCTGGCAGGTATCCGATGAACGACCGCCCGTTGGACGCACCCTGGGTGCTGCCCTCTGCGAGCAGTCTGCAAGGCCGCCGCATCTTGGTCACCGGATCCTCCGGAGGCATCGGCCGCCACCTCGTCCAGCGACTCAACGACGCGGGAGCCGAGGTCGTCGGACTCGACATCGCCGACTCAGGACCCCAACCCAGGCTTTGGCGCAACCATCGCCAGACCGTTCGGCAGGACATCCGCTCCAGCGGCGTCCGAGCCACGATGATGCAGTACCAGCCCGAGGTGGTCATGCACCTGGCCGCCCAGGCCTCAGTCCCGGTTTCCGTGGCCTATCCCGTCCACGACGCCGACGTGAACCTTCGCGGCAGCCTCCTCGTGGCCGAAGCCACCGCTGAGGTTGGGGCGCACCTGATCTTCGCGGCTACCTGTGCCATTTATGGACGCCCGGAACGGCTTCCTGTACCGGAGACAGCCCGTCTGGCGCCCATGAGCCCCTACGGCCTCAGCAAGGCCGCGGCTGTGGAGTATCTCGACTGGTTCGCGGTCGAGCGTGGCCTCAAAGTGACCACCTTGATCCTCGGGAACGTCTACGGAGCCGGGAACCAGCACGCCGTCATCGACCGGTTCGTCGCCGAAGCGCTCTCCGGGAACGCGATCCGGATCAACGGTGCAGGCACCGCGACCCGCGACTTCGTCCACATCGACGACGTCACCGCAGCATTTGTCGCGGCAGCCAGCACTACTCCGGCCGGCCGGGTCAATATCGGTAGCGGCATCGAAACCAGCATCCAGACCCTGCAGCAGCTCGTCGTCAACCTTGTCCCACGTACCCAAACCCGTCCGAGCCAGGTCCGGGCCGGCGACATTCCGCGCATGCAGCTCGACCCCACGAGAGCCGCCCAGACACTCGGCTGGAGCACCCGGACGAATCTGATTTCGGGCGTCGCCGCCCTCGTCGGCCGACGCCGAGCTCAGATCGGTCGTATGAGCGCAACACAAGCAACACGATGGCACTTGGCCCGGGCTACCGTGACCACGCCTTCCTCACCCCCACCGGAACCTGATCGGGATCCGGTTCCAGCATCCCGATCCCTGCGCATCTCGCCTCCGAGCAGGGTGCGTCCGTCGCTCCCGAAGCCGCCGGACGAACCATCGTGGCCAGGGAACCCGACATCGCCATCAGGCAATCAGTCCGCGTGACCAAACGGCTTACCGAGATCGGAGCGGGTCTGCCTCAGTCCACCGAAAGTCCACCGACCCAGAGATCCAGCACGCTCAGCAGATCTTGGCTGAAGAAAACCGCAGACCGGGACGGGGAACAGGGCTTTCAGAGAGACCCCGGATCGATGACCCCCCACACCAGTTCGGACTGTGAGAGATCAACGTGATGGCCCGGCGGCCATCACGCCGGGACCGGGTCCCGGCGTGGAGCAACCCGGGCAACCTATGTAGCGACCGCAACACCTGGCAGGGCCCTTCTGCCCCAGGTTTCACGTTAGGTGTCAAGAAGCGATCGCTCCGACACCTGCTGCGAAGAGGGTCATCTGGCCGCGCCTTCGCAACCGGTAAGGACCCGTATGGAGGCACTGCTGAATGTGCCGGTCTCGATCGTCCGGTTCACGCCCGTGTCAAGCGCCTCGATGATGTCTCCCAGGACCGCGGCCTCCTTCTCGAGGTCCGGTCGCAGTTGCGCTGGTGCCGTCTCAGCATCTCGGGTCAGCGTGGCCCGTGCTGCCTTGACGCCGATCACGTCTGTGGACTGACCACTTGGGTCATCGATGAATGTCTGCATTGCTGCCAGTGCGGTCTGGTTGTGATCAATTAATTCCCGGCAGTAGCTCAGCGGATCGGTGATGGCAGATGAGGACGGCGAGGGGGCATCCGCTGCCAGTTGAGCGGCTGAGCCAGGTTCAGCCATCGGATCGCCATCGCTCGCACCTGCGCAGGCGCTAAGTGCTAGTGCGACAACTAGACAGGTAACTCTCACGGGGCGGTGGGCTGGCATATGAGCAAGCTACGGACGGAGAGCTACGGTCACCGCCCATTTACGAGATCTCCGCCAGATGGCTACATCGGTATCCACCGAACCGTCGCGCTTCTCAACCACTCCGAGACCGGCGGAGACTTCGCGCTGGGCTGCGAGCTACTGCTCGCCAGTCGAACACCGTGCGTACCCGATCAGCGCCGCGGTAACGGCCCAGCGTACGGAAAACGTCCGGATAGCAGGGGCTAACCGAGAATTAATGCGGACCAGTCTCATGAGACCCCGCCATGCCCGGTCGACCGTCGTCGGAAGGCCGACCGCCACGTATCCGCCGAGAGTTCCTCGATTGAGACGAATCTTCAACGCCAGGGATCCTATGACGCGTCGACTACAGAGCAGGGCGCGATTGCGCCCTGAGTAATTCCGAAGTCGACGATGGCCTGGACGCCGTGATCGATGGGCGTCACGGAGGCCGAAAGAACGAAGGTGTCTTGCGTGCCGACCGCGCCCGCGGGAATCGTCACCTTGAACTTGTCGGCGCTGACGGTCAGGGAAAGGCCTGGGGTGTCGACTTCGGAGTAGCGTCCGGACTCGCAGGCCTTATTGCTCGGCAGGTACGTGATGTCGGCGGTGATCCCGCGTTCGCGCAACGCAGCCTGTAGGGCTTGGGCGCCTTCCAGGCGGTTGACTTTCACGGTCACTTCCTTGCCGTTGCCGCCCGAGACCGCGTAGGCGGGGGTTGGCCGCAGCGCCATCGCGACAAGCGTGACTGCTAGGGCGCCGGCTGCCGCGGCGACGGGCAGATACCAGAGCCGCGGCTGGCGTCGCTGGACGGGCACCGATGGTGCGGCGGAGGCCTGGGTGCCCACCACGGTCTTCAACTGGGCCAGCAACTGCTTCTCGAAAGCGTCCAGTTCTGGACCGGGTCGGTTGATCACGGCGTCACCTCATGTCGGGGGAAGGTTGGGAACTCACGCAGCAGGCGGCGGGCGCGGTGATATCTCACCCGTGCGGCTCCGGCGCTGATCCCGAGGACGGCAGCTGCCTCGGCGACCGCGAGGCCGTCGACCGCCACCAGTTCGACGACTGCCCGCAGGGAGGCCGGGATCTCGCAGATGAGGCCGAGCACCACTCGGGCGTCCGCTTCGGCGGCGACCCGCTGCACGATGCGGTCAGCAGAATCCTCGTCCAGCCACCGCCTCCCGCTGACCTGGCGGACGGTGGCTTCGTACTGGGCGCTTACCTGCCGGTGCTCGGCGACCGCGTTCCTGGCTATCCCGGTCAACCAGGCGCGCGGCGGTCCGAGCTGCGTTTGGTAGGTGGCTGCTGACCTGATCACGCGGAGGAAGATGTCGGCCGTCACATCCGCGATGTCGTAGGGGTCGTCCAGCCGGCGGGCCACGTAGCTGCGGACGAAGGGCAGGTGCTCACGGTAGAAAGCCTCAAGTTGCTCAGGCTGGGTCGCGACGGTCCGCACGTCGCGCCCCTGAGTCCTGGTCGTCATGTCCTTGCTTCCCCGCATGAGCACCGGGCGTTACAGGGAGCACCCGTCTGACCGATTCGCTGGCCAGGAATCCTCTTAACCCGCAGGGATGCATGCTCTATTGCTGCGAGAACCACGCCACCTACCGCTGAAGGTTACGCATACACCAGTTCGTCCACCGGCAGCCGCACGCTCCCAGAAGTTTCCAGGTGCCGTCGGTCGTACGTCGTCTCCCCTGAGTCAGCCAAGCCGACCAACAGCCAGACCACCGCCCCAGCGTCCACCCGGCCCTCGGAACGCCGAGAGGCCTTTCCATCAGTCATCGCGATCTCCCTCGTCGCCCGCTGATGTCCTGGATCAGCTTGTCAGCAGAGGGGCCGTCCGTACGCCGTCCTTGGGGCCCCGTCCGCGAACCCGCCCTCGGCAGCGGTAGAAAGATCCAATCCGCCTATACAAGAGCGGGAAAAGCCAGACACCTCTTGCATGAAGCGGCGGAGTTAGCGACCCTAGTTCCATGAAACAACCTGCGAATAAGCAATTTTAGTGCCATCCAAGCCCGCAGGCAACCGTCTCAGTTCGGTGAAGTTCGTTGTCGTACATCAGGGTTCACCGATGGCAAGAGATGGCCCTGGAGGTAGAGGTTTTGGTGGGTGCTCTGGTGGTGGGCCGTGCAGCTTGTGGGGCCGCTTCTCGCGCCTCAAGTGCCCTTCGGGTCCTGCGGACGACCCTGCGGGCCGCACTGGACCCGCGAGCCTCGGCGGCTCCCACGGACAGTCTGTAACGGTCAGGCCGGGGGCCTGACCGCTGTGCGCACGGCCCACCACCAGAGCACACGACCAGGCCAGAAAGAGGATTCACGAAGGAGTATGGACGCGATGAGTGGTGGTGCAGGCCGTAGCGCACGCGCGTGTGCTCACCGCCCGCCCGAGGGTCGGCTGTCATGGTGATGACGATCGCGAAACTGACCGCTGGGGACGGTTACCTGTACCTGATGCGCGACATCGCCACCGCCCACGCCGACCAAAAGCTCATGCCCCAGCCGGGCCAGGATGCGACCGCGTATTACACGGCCGAGGGCAACCCGCCGGGCGTCTGGATCGGGCGAGGACGCTACCTCCTGGACCTGAACCCGCTGAAAGGCCAGCCCGCCCGGGTGGTTGAGGCGGAGCAGATGCGGGCGCTGTTCGGGATGGGCCTGCACCCGGACGCCGAGGCGAGAATGGCCGCCTACCAGCAGGCGCACATCACCGCGGGCATGAGCGCGGCGCAGGTGGCGAAGGTCAACGGCGAGGCCCTGCGCTCGGTGACGCTTGGGCGTCCGTTCGCGACGTATCAAGCGCTGGAACCGTTCGAGCAGCGCGTGCAGGAGCGGGTGGCGGCGCTGATCGAGGAGACCGGCCGCGTCCCTGAGCCGGCCGAGGAGAAACGGATCCGGGCACAGGAGGCCCGCCGCCAGCACACGTCCGTGGCCGGGTACGACCTGGTGTTCGCGCCGGTGAAGTCCGCTGCCTTGTTGTGGGCTCTGGATGAGCGGGCGTGGGTGCGTGACGCGGTGATGGCCGCCCACCATGAGGCCAAGGACGCCACGTTGGCGATGCTGGAGGAGCACGCGGCTTTCACCCGGACCGGCACGAACGGTGTGGCGCAGATCGAGACCAAGGGCTTGATCGGCGTCTCCTTCGACCACTACGACAGCCGCGACGGTGACCCCAATCCCCACACGCACGTCGCGATCTCGAACAAGGTCCAAGGCGCCGACGGGATCTGGCGGACCCTGGACGGGCGCGCCCTGTTCCGCCTCACCGTGGCCGCCTCCGAGCACTACAACACGGCCTTCCAGATCGCCCTGAGCGCCCGGACGGGTGTGCGGTTCGAGGCGCGGGAGATGAGCCGGGGTAAGCAGCCGGTGTACGAGATCGCCGGGATCAGCCCGGCACTGATCAAGGATTTCTCTCGCCGCCGCAGCGCTCTCACTGCGCGGTATGAGGAGCTGACCAGTGCCTACCGGGCCGAGCACGGGCACGAACCGTCCGCGTCCATGGCGCACAAGCTGGCCCGCCGCGCGAACCTGGATACCCGCCAGGCCAAGCACGCTGCCCGGTCCCTACCTACGATGCGCGCCATGTGGAGGGAACAAGCCTTCACGCGCCACGGCCGCGAAGTCATCAGCCAGGTCATGGCCGCCGTCCCCGACCCCACACACCGCAATCCCGCCGCCAGTCAGCCCGGTGTGCGTTCTGTGCCTGCGGTTTCGGTGCAGGTGCTGGCTGCGCAGGTTGTGGCGAACGTGGCCGAGAAACGCTCCACCTGGACGGTATGGAACCTGCGAGCCGAGGCCGAGCGCCTGGTCAAGGTCACCGCCGCCCGGCACCAACCGATCACCAATATCCACCCCACCGACAGCACCACGGCGGGCAACTCCACCGGCGCAGACAGTGGCCCTGCGGTGGCTCAGGCGCCTGTCGCCATTGCTGGCCTGGAGGAGCACCAGGCCGCCGTAGCGGCGGTGGTCAAGCAGGCCATGTCCCGGGGCTTGAGCATCAGCATCGAGGCCCCCACTCTGCTGGCCGAGCCGGAGAGTCTGAGGCGTTCGGACGGCGTCTCGGTGTTCGTCCAGCACGCCGCCGACCGGTACACCAGCCAGGCCGTGCTGGACGCTGAACAGCGTCTCGTGAGCGCTGCCACCACCCCCGACCAGGCTCACGCCAAGGCATCGGCGACCAACGTGACGCAGCCGATCGGCGTGCCCTCGGCCGCGTGGATAAGTGCGACGCTGGACGGGTTCGAGGCCGGCCACGGTCGCCCCCTGGATGCCGGTCAGCGGGCGATGGTGAGCGCGTTCGCCACCGATGAACGTCTCCTGACGGTGGGCATCGGGGCGGCCGGGACGGGCAAGACCACGACGATGGTGGCCTACCTGCACACCCTGCAAGCGCAGCAGCGACGCCTCATCCCGCTGGCCACCTCCGCGGCCTCGGCCGCGGTACTGGCCAAGGACCTGGGCGTCCCGGCCGAGAACGTCCACAAGTTCCTGCACGAGCACCTGTCCGGCCACCACAGCCACGCCTTCGAGACCGGCCACGCCGTCGCTCTGCCCCCGAATCTGCGTCCGCTGGCCGTGCGGCGGGGGGACGTGATCCTGGTAGACGAGGCCGGGATGGCGGGCACGTTCACCCTGGACCGGATCACCGCCATCGCCGCCCACCACGGCGCGTCCGTGCGGCTGCTGGGCGACTACCGGCAGTTGTCCGCCGTCGAGTCCGGCGGTGCTCTGCGGCTGATCGCCGCCGAGGCTGGGGCGGTGGAACTGTCCACGCTGCACCGTTTCCGCGACTCGGACGAAGCCGCCGCGACCCTCAAGATCCGCACCGGCGACACCGCCGGACTGGACTTCTACGCCAGCCGGGACCGTATCCGTGGTGGCTCGGTCGAGGCGATGACCGATGCCGCCTACAGTGGCTGGTGGGCCGATGTGCAAGCCGGGAAGATCTCGGTAATGGCGGCCGCGTCCAACGCCGACGTCACCGCCCTGTCCGCCCGGGCCCGTGCCGACCGCGTGAAGGCCGGGCAGGTCGAAACCGACGGCATCACCCTGCACGACGGCAACAGTGCCGGGGTCGGGGACTGGATCGTCACCCGCCACAACTCCCGGCGCCTGTCCACCCACCAGGGCAAGGATTTCGTGCGTAACGGCGATGCCTGGCGTGTGGAGTCCCGGCACGAGGACGGCTCACTCCAGGTCCGCCACCTGGAACACGGCGGCCAGATCCGCCTACCGAGCGCGTACGTGCGTGAGCACGTGGAGCTGCTGTACGCGTCCACGGTGCACCGCACCCAGGGCTCCACCGTCGCCACCATGCACGCCCTGATCAGCGCGGGCATGTTGCGGGAGCACCTGTACGTCGCCCTGACCCGCGCCGCGAAAGCCAGCTACCTGTATGTGGCCACGCATCATCTGCTGTCGGTCGATGAAGACCACCGCGCCGACGCCGCCGCCCACGACCCCCACGCCCGCGCAGCCCTGGCCGTCCTGCACACGGTGCTGGCCGCTGAGGGCGCTCAGGTGTCCGCGACCCAGACCATCCGCGACGCCCAAACCGAGAGCGAGTCCCTAGCGACGCTCATGCCCCGCTACGTCCACGCGGTCGAACGGTTGAACGCCACCGAGCACCGCCGCCACCTCACCCAGCTCCTCGGCAAGAGCGCGGCCACACCACTGTTGAACGACCCGGCCTGGCCCGACGTCGCCCGCGCCCTGCACCACGCGGCAACCACCGGATGGAACCCCAAGGACCTGCTGAAAGTCGTCACGGACGACGCCACCTGGACGGACACACTCACCGTCCCCGGCCGCCCCCTGACCGCTACCGGAACCCCGTCAGTACCGTCGGCGCCGTCGACAACGTCGTCGGTTCAGTTCAGTCAGATGAGCCTAGATGTGGCCCCACCGACCCGCGCGCAGGTCCTGGCCGAGCGCATCACGACCCTGACCAGCCAGCATCACGCGCCCGCGCCGATGGCTGCGCCCACCCGCCAGGACGCCGCCCGATACGCACGCCTGATCGCCGACATCACCACCACACACGAACCGCTCGACCCGGCGACCGCCCTGAAAACCCCCGCTGATCCGGGCCCGTACGCGCCGATCCGGCGCACCGAAACGGTCGCCAGTCGCAACGTTTACAGCGGTCTGCTGGGCCCGGTCATTGGCTCGCGGCTGGCCGAGCAGACCACCCGCGAAGCGGCCTGGCCCGCCGTCCAGGCCGCCCTGAGGCGCCTGGACGAGGCCGGCCACGACCCCGCCAACGTCCTCCGCGAGGTCGGAAACCGGCGTGACCTCGCCGGGGCCCGCAGCATCAGCAGCGTCCTGGCCTGGCGCCTGGGCGAGTACGCCGACACCCACCCCGCCATCTCTCAGACCAGCAGCCATGCCAGCACGAACGCCGGGAAGTCAGGCGCTACGGCGGGTACTCGCACCGAGGCCCCAACGGCCCCGGGGACGGAGCGATCCAGCACGAGCACCACGACGCTCAGCGACCAGTGGTCGCGGCTGGCCTGGCTGCTCAAGGCCCAGGAGAACGCAGGCACTGACATCACCCGGATCCTGCCCCGCAAGACACAAGACGGAGATGAGGCAGCTGCCGTCTCCCTGGCCGATCTGGTCACCCACGTGCGCCGGTACGCCACCACCAGTACCCAGCTCGCCCCCGTCGAGGCCGGTCTGCCGCCCTGGACTCCAGCCATTGCCCGGCACGACGACTACACCCGCGCCGCCGCCGAACAACTGCGCCAGCGCGTCGAGCAGCTCGCCCAGCACGCGATCACCACCCGCCCGGTCTGGCTCCAGAGTTTGGGCATCCCACCCACCGACCCCCGCCAGCAGGCCGCGTGGATGCAGCAGGTCGCCGTCGTAGCCGCGCACCGCGACCAGCACCAGATCACCGACCAGACCAGCGAGAACGACGCCCCGAACTCCCGGCGACCCCTGGGTCCCTACATCGATGCGAGTAGCCCGCACCACCAGGGCTACTGGCAGGCCGCCCACGCCCTTCACACCGCCTACGAGATCAGCCAGTCGTCTGACAACCAGCCGCAGCGCTCCCCGAACAGGACACCAGCACGCACCAGGACAACGGCCACCGGCCCTGGGTCACACTCCGGCCAGGTGTACCCCGTGCACCGTGAACGCCAGATCGCGATCGACCTGTACCGCGCGTTGCCGGACACCGAACGCCTCGCCATCAGTGCCGACATCACCGCGAAACTCGGCCACCGATGGCTCGGTCCCGAACCCCCAGCCCAGGCAGCCGGCACGGCTGGCGTCGCCGGTTCCGACCTGGACGCCATCGTCACGCACCCCGCCCACGTCCAGCAGTTGCACCAGGTCCTGCGCGAACGCGGGCACCTCAGCGACCCCACCAGCGGCAGGGCGAAGGTGCCCAGCGCGGGCGCCGACCAGCGGGCCAGGCGGGCTACGACGCCCCGCGTCAACCGCACCCGATATACGCGCCCGAACCCCACGCCAGCACCGGCGCCCCAGCCCGCCCCCACACCATCGGCGGCCCCCCGTCTACGACCACCGCAAGACCCCCAGCGATACCGTGGACCGCGTCCAAGGCTCTAGACAACGCTTACCGTCCCAAGCGGGGACGAATGCCTGATTCAGCGGCGCGTGCTCTGTAACGCGTCTCGGCGTCTATGAGATCCATGACGCGAAAGAGCAGATGAGGCACAACGTCGCCACTGCCTGATGTCAAGGAAGTCGTTGCCGCAGCGCATGCATTAGCACTGCGCGCGACGCTCGAGCGTGCTACGTTCTTCTACTCGGCGTATCTCCACCGACACGAGGCGTGACGAAGTCATGGCCCTGGGGCGTGCGGTGGCAGCGAAGTTGAAGTGAGCCATGGAGCGTCAATGACCGAGCAGTTGCCCCCATCGGAAAACAATCATTCTGCGAGGAAGCCCGCCAAGGGCATACTTCCTCTCAGCGGGCTTTCCGTAGCAAGCGCACATGCTGGCAAAGTGTGGGAGGTAGCACGCCGCAGCTCAGTGACGCGAGAAGTCCTTGCCAAGAGCCTTGGCCATCGAAGTACAAAAAATGGTGCGTTCCTGGGTAAGATCACTCTTCTTCGAGCGTTCGGTCTTATTGAGACTCGTCCAAATGAGATTTATTTGAGCGAGATTGGTCTGAACCTGGTCCAAGATGGGGTTGACGATAAGCAATCTATGGCCAGGCGCCAAGCAGTCCAGAATGTAAAAGCGTATCAGGAACTCATCCGAACGTTCTCTGGTACGCCCATGCCATCGAAAGATAAGCTTGCCTCGAAGCTGCGGTACGAGTATGAAAAAACACCAAAGGATTCCAGGCTCGCCGCCGGGGCATTTCTAAAAAGTCTTGACTTCGCGGACATGCTTGCAGCGGACGGGTCCGTTCAGATGAATTTTCTTACCGATTCGTCGAAGGATGCATTGCTGAACGATGCCGATCCGCAGGCAGGGGCGTATATTGCACAGACCGTTTCGAAGGAAACGACAGAAGTAAATGATCGTCACACGGCAGCGATATCAGTTGGTTCGAAACATCCCATTCCCTCTGTCGGATATGCGACGCAAGCTAGCATAAACGTAAGCATCGACCTCTCTAAGTATGATGCTCCGGAGGTTCTGGATATTTTACACACCCTGGGATTCGGGCATCGGTGAACGACGACGAAATCTTTGTGACGAACCCGGAACAGTTGCTAGAAGCTATCCGGCTTTTCTCTCTGAATGAGTCGCCTAAGGATCACTCGGGCTATCTCCTGCAGCGCTGCGGTCTTGTGCTTGATGGCCAGCTCACGGCAGCAGGCGAATCGCTGTTCAAGCTGCGACACGTTTTACGGCAGAACGGCGAAGCCGAGCTGGCTCTGGGGCGATTGTTGCGTCAATTAACGCCCATACAAGTAATAGAACAGGAGACGCGCGGGCTGGGTGCCGTGCCTGAAGAAGGAGTCCTTGATCTCCTCCGGAAGCATCGAGCAGCAGGTCGCATTACATCAATCTCGGACTTGCGACCCACGTTGATATGGTTGAATAAACTTCAGGTTCTTACATACTCAAAGAAGTTTAAGACGGTTCGCATTGAAGGATCGGATGAAAAGTCTCCAAATGCTGGAGAGGTCAAGAACATGGCCGCAATGATTTCGCCTCAAACGCCCTTTCTCAACGTGGTACGTCTTCGTCGCCTACTTCGTTCCCTAGGGGGCACCGTCATTTGGGCCGATCCACACTTTGGTGCACGAGCATTGGAAGAACTCGCAGAAGAGACGGATACGGCGCGCGTCAAGGAAATACGTATACTTTCGGGCAATGACACAAACGTTCTAACTGAGAGATCCAGAAAAGATTTTGACCGCTTCTCTTCAGAGATGGCATTAAAGGGAGTGCAGAGCGAGTGGCGTTACGACAGTCTGCGTGACTGGCACGACAGATGGCTGATTTCTGATGCCCAAGTATGGAACGTTCCTCCTGTAAATACACTTTTCAAAAACGACTACAGTGAGATCCTTCCCGCATCTCAGCCCCCACCTATCCGCCTGTGGTGGGATAGGTCGACCCCTCGTCCCTGAAAGGGTGCCCGATCGCTGAAGCCAGCTCGCCGTCTGATTCTCATGGGTCAATGTCGTTTCGAATCTTGCTCTCATCGTCCGGTTCGCAATTTTGGAAGAGCCTCACCGGTTTCCTTATAAACCGTTCAGGCGTGCGCGATGTCTGCATCTTTCAATAGGTCTTTTCGGTAGGTTCAGCTGTGGGTCGTATTTGATTGAGTAATCCGGCGAGGACCAGTCGGACAAGGTCAGGATCCATGCCTTGTAAGGTTTCAGCGGGGTTGGTGCTGGGTGTGGGCAGTGCGGTGACGGTGGCCAGATGAGCCGTGGTCTCGCCATCGGTGGCGCCGGTGTTGTGTCCCTGGATCGCGGTGTCGGCTGATAGGGAAGTTGCTGCAGGAGTTGGTTGCAGTGCACAGACAGCGGAAGATGCCTCTGGGATTAACCTTTGAGCCAACATGCGGGTGGGTGTACGGATGTTGTCGAGGGCGTGACGTAGGCCGTGTGGGGTGACGCGGAAGCCGACGTCGGCGCGGGTGAGGGCGGGGTTCCAGATGTTGTGGCGGAACCAGTCGTTGGACATGTGCCGTTCTGCGTCGGTGGCGGTCTCGCGGGGGTTGCGTGGGTTGTCCTTGCCCGCAGCTCGGCGTTCGGCGCGGTATACGGCGACGGCGTCCTTGCAGTACTGGCAGCGGCAGCGCCCGGCCTGGTAGGCGGTCAGGGTGCCGTGACGGTAGCGGCGTTCTTTCTCGTTCGGCTCGGTGAAGCCCAGGGTCACGGGGTCGGGCAGGACGATTGGCCGTCGTCGCCGGGCCGGTCCTGTGACCTCGGGCAGGGGGAAGAGAAGGTCATCGCGCTTGAGCTGGCGGCTGGTGCAGTGCTCGCGGAGCTTGTCTCGCAGGTGAGGGGCCAGTTTGATCTGACGCCATTCCTTGTCTTTGGGGTAGTGCTTGACCTTGAACTGGGGTCCACCCTGGGTGGTCTTGGCGCGCAGGTGGATGACGACGCGGGAGATGGTGAGGATGGAGCTGTCCCAGTCGATGTCGCGGGGGCGTAGTTCGGACAGTTCTCCCCAGCGCAGGCCGGTCTCGATGTCGGTCTCGACGAGTAGCTGCATGAGGGGTTCGTCGGCCAGGGCTTCGTGCAGGCGCTGGTAGTGCTCGGCGGTGATGGTGCGGCGGGGCTTGCGGGCCACGGGTGGGGTGCGGATACCGCGTCCGGGGTGGGTGGGGATGATCTGGTCGTTCACGGCGGTGGTCATGACGGCGTCGAAGACGACCTTGACGTTGCGGACGGTAGGCGGGTTAGCGTCGTGGACGCTGGACAGACGCGTGAGCCAGGCCCGGATGCGTTCGGGCTGGAGGTCGCGCAGGCGCAGGTCACCGATCTCGGGGTAGACGTACCGGCGTAGGAGGTAGAGGTATCCCTCGCGGGTGGTGTCCTCGATGACGTGGTGGACCAGCCACTCGGTCTCGATGTAGGCGCGCAGAGTGGCCCGGGAGCGCTTGGGGTTCCCACCGCGGCCGGCCTTGGCGTCGTCCTCAGCGGCGTTGGCCTTGCGCAGAGCGGTCTCGCTGCTGTCGTACGTTCCGGCCGAGCGGGGCGTGCCGGTGAGGTCGCGGTACATGCCGGTGTGACGCTCGTGGCCGTTCTTGCCGAGCCTGGTGATGACGTACCCCACGCCGTGCCCTTTCGAAGATCATCTGCTGGCAATCAGCTAGCGAACTAGCACGTTCGCCTCCGGTTCGTAGCGAACCACGGCGAACGCTGATTGTGCCTCTGACCTGCACTTTATCTAGAATATGGCACCGCTGAACAGGGGTGGATTGACGCCTGCGCGTGGCTCATAACCCAGAGGTCGCAGGTTCAAATCCTGTCCCCGCTACAAAGATTGAGGCCTGGTCACCGGAACCCCGGTGACCAGGCCTCAATGGGTTTGGCGGCCCGTCCGGGTCCGGGCCCGAAACGATGCTGGGATAGGCTGATCGGCTGTTCGTTTCGCCTTCTCCTGGGAGTCACCTTGTCCGAGCTGCCGGTCCACTTCGACTGCGACACCGGGATCGACGACTCCCTGGCCCTGGGGCACCTGGTTTCCTGCACCGGCATCGAGCTGGTGAGCATCAGCACGGTGAGCGGCAACATCGACGCCGCGCAGGCGGCCCGCAACACGCTCGACCTGCTGGCCGTGCTGGGGCGTGACGACATCCCGGTCGCCGTCGGCGAGCACGACCCGCTGGTGGGCAGCTACGCCGGTGGCGCCCCGCACGTGCACGGCGGGAACGGCATCGGCGACGTCACCCTCGCCCGGTCCGCCCGCGAACCGGAATCGGTGAGCGGTGCCCAGCAGATCGTCGAGGCAGCACTGGCCCACGCGGGCCGGTTGCACCTGGTCGCGGTCGGGCCGCTCACCAACCTGGCCAGGGCCCTCGAGCTGGAGCCGCGCCTGCCCGAGCTGGTCGCCCACGTCACCATCATGGGTGGCGCGGTCTGGGTGCCCGGCAACATCACCGACCACGCCGAGGCCAACATCGGGAACGACGCCGAGGCCGCAGCCCTCGTGCTCGGGGCCGGCTGGCCGGTCACCCTGGTGCCGCTGGACGTCACCCTGACCCACATGCTCGACGTCACCGCCCAGGACGCGCTGGCGGCCACCGGGGGCGTCTTCCAGGTGGCGCTGGCCGGCATGCTCGACTGCTACCTGGGCTTCCACGAGGTCCGGTACGGCCGGCGCGTCAGCGCCCTCCACGACCCGATGGCCACGATGCTGGCCGTCGGCGACGTCGCGGCCGCCACCGTGCGGTCCACCGGCATCCGGGTCGAGACCTCGGGCGCCGAGCGGGGCCGCACCGTGCCGGTGGAGACCGGTCCGGCGATCGACGTGGTCACCGCCATCGACGATGCGGTCGGTCCGCTCCTGCTCGAGCGGCTCCTCGGCCTGAAGAACGCCTAGAGTCGTTCGTATGGAGATCGAGGCCGTCGACGTGATCGACCGCAAGATCATCGATCAGCTGCGTATCGACGGCCGCCGCTCTTTCGGCGAGATCGGGCGGTATGTCGGGCTTTCCGAGGGCAGTGTGCGGGCTCGCTACAAGCGGCTGCTGAGCCTCGGCATCGTTCAGGTCGTCGGGATGCCCAATGCCACGAAAATGGGCTTCCTGGAGGCTCACCTGTCGATCCGGGTGCGGGGTGCGACGCTCGCCAGTGTGGCCACCGCCCTGTCGGAGATGCCCGAGGTGAAGTACGTCGGCGCCTGCATCGGCAGCTTCGACCTGATCGTCGACGTCAGATTTACCGACAATGCCCACCTCTCGACCTTTCTCTCGGAAAAGGTGCGAAGGGTGCAGGGGGTCGAGACGGTGGAGACGGCAACTGTGCTCGAGGTGATCAAGGACGACTACCTCTGGGCCGGCTTCCGCGAGCCGGTGAACCGGCCCACCCGTCCCCATCCGACATCCGGTGCGAGTTAGGTCGATCCGCCCCCGTGGGCGCGCTCACCGGTGAGGTTGCGCAGCCCCGACCACGAGTAGTCCTTGTACAGGCGGGTCATCACGTACTGGTCGATCGTGGCCACCCCGGGCGTGCGGCGCAGCTCGTCGAGCAGGTCGGCCAGCTGGGCGAGATCCCGCGGCGTGGCCTCGACGTAGATGTCGTGCGCGCCCGAGGTGAGGCCCACATGACCGATCATCGGCAGGCCGAGCAGGCTCCTGGCCACCGCGCGCGGGGTGAGCCCGCGCACGGTGAGCAGCAGCCGCACCGACTGGTGGCCCAGGGTCAGGGGATTGCACAGGGCCACGATGCGCAGGGTGCCGTCGGCGGTGAGCCGCTGCACCCGGGCGCGCACGGTCGCCTCGGAGACGCCGACCACGGCGGCCATCTCGGTGAACGTGCGCCGCCCGTCCTCGCCGAGCAGCTCGACCAGGCGGCGGTCGATCTCGTCGACTGCCATGCGCTCTATCGTGCCAGTTCGATCTCCCGGGCCAGCCGGACCATCGCGGCGTTGTCGAGGGCCGGGGTGCCGTCCTCGAGCAGGAGCATGTCCTCGTAGCCCACCCGGGTCTCGCAGCCGTCCTCGAACGCCGCGCGCACCAGGGGCCAGGCCGTGACCTCGTAGCCGTGGTAGAGGATCGGGGCCTTCACCCCGGCGGCACGTACCTGTGCGGCGATCTCGCGGGCCATCGTGACCGCCTTGTCCACGTCCTCGATCTCCGGTTCGATCAGGATGCGCACGTTCTGGTGCAGGGTCGGCGAGGCCAGCAGCGCCGGCACGTCGGCGGGGGCCCACACGGCCGACTCCAGCACCATGCCCTTGGCCAGCACCAGCTGGGCGGCCTCGGCCGCACCCTCCTCGCAGAACGCGACACTGGCGAAGTCGGGCTGGGCGTCGGCCGGCCAGGCCTCGAGCAGTGTCATCCGTTCGGCGTGCCCGGAACAGGTCCACAGGCCGGTGGTGGTGCCCAGAACGATGTTCGGGTCCACGGCCTTCACCGCGCGCACCAGGGCGGCGATGTCGTCCGGGTGGATGGTCTGCCCGCCGTCGCTGGTGCGGGCGTGCGCGTGCACCACATCGGCCCCGGCCCGCACGGCCTCGAAGGCGGCCTTGGCGATCTCGGAGGGCGTGATCGGCACAGCCGGGTTCTCGGCGTATCCGCGGCCGCCGTTGATCGCGGCCTTGATCAGGGTGCTCATCGGGTGGCCTCTCGCTCTGCCAGGATCTTCTGGATCGCTGTGGTGGCGCCGGTCAGGTCGCCCAGTCGTTCACCGTGGCGCACCTGCTCGACCAGCTCCGGTTCCTCGGCGTCATCGGCCAGCGCGGTGTCGACGATGCCCTCGAGAACGGTCGGCGCGGCGATGAAGACCCCGTTGCGGTCGGCCAGCACCACGTCACCCGGGTGCACGGTCACCCCACCGATGCTGACGGGCACGTGCAGCCCACCGGCGTCCAGGTGCAGCAGCTTGGTGGTGAGAACGCTGCGACCGCGCGAGTACACGGGCAGGCCGAGCGGCTCGACCTCGTCGATGTCGGTCATCACGCCGTCGATGATCACGCCGGTCGCACCGCGGGCGTGCAGGATCTCACCGAGCACCTCACCGACCGGGGCGTGACGGGTGTCGCCGCCCATGTCGATGACGAACACGTCACCCGGCTCGCAGTATCCCGCCGCGTGGTGCAGCACGGTCGAGTCCTGACCCGTCAGGCGCACCGTGATCGCCCGCCCGACCACCTTCCTCGTACCGCACTGGCGCTGGATCGCCGGCTCGACGAATCCCTCTTCGAGGTAGTGGCCGATGGTCGGGAAGGAGACCCGGCCGAGTTTCTCGGTCAGTTCGGGGGAGAGCGCCGGCGGCGGGGTGCCGATGGTGAGAGTCATAATGTTCCTTACAGCAGAGGACGAGGCTCAGGCCGGGATCTCGACACTCACGGAGAGGCGGCGGTTGGCCAGGGAGGGCAGGATCTCCCGCACCTCCGCGGTGCGGTCCAGCGAGATCCGCACCAGGCCCACCCCGGTCTTCACCGGGCCGAGACCGGCGCGGACCACGCCGAGCGGGTCCACGGCCAGGCTGTTACCGATGCAGTCGGCCGAGCTGGTGCCGGAAGCCAGTACCCAGCAAGTGTTCTCGATGGCCCGGGCGCGTACCAGGGTGGTCCAGTGGTCTTCCTTGGCCGGGCCGGCGACCCAGGCCGCCGACACGCTGAGCACGTCGGCGCCGCGGTCGACCAGGTTGCGGGCCAGTTCCGGGAAACGGATGTCGTAGCAGTTGATCAGGCCGATCGCGACGCCCTCGACCATGACCACCGGCGGCAGGTCCGGGCCGGGCACCACGTAGTCCGACTCCTTGTAGCTGAACGCGTCGTACAGGTGCACCTTGCGGTAGCTGGTGACCACCTCTCCGCGCGGGTTCAGCACCACCAGGGTGTTGTACGGGCGGGCCTGTCCGGAAGGCTCGTAACCCCCTGCGATCAGCCAGATGTCGTGCTGAATCGAGAGCCGTGAGAGCAACGTGACGAACGCAGGCCACTCGCGGGCGACCACGTCGGCCACCGGCTCGTCCTTCACCTCACCGGCGGTCAGCATCGCCTCTTCCGGCAGCACGGCCAGCCGGGCCCCGCCCGCCGCCGCCTCGGCGACCAGCGAGGTGATCACCTCACGGTTGGCGGCCGCGTCGGTGGTGGGGGCCAGCTGTACGACGGCGGCCAGCAGGGAAGGGTTTTCGGCGGTCATGCGGGAGATCCGATCAGGGAGGGGGAGGTGGTGTCGTCCGCGGGGAGCACCCGGCCGGCCGCGGTGGGCCAGCTGACCCAGACCTGGCCGCCCTCGGGCAGGGTGGCCAGGGCGGCCGACGTCTCGCCGCTGGGGACCCGCACGGTGAGCTCGGTCCCGCCGGTCTTCACGTGGTAGGTCCACTCGTCACCGAGGAAGACCCGCTCCGAGATGACACCGGCGAAAGATCCCTCGGTGGGCCGGTCGGTGAGGGTCATGCGCTCGGGCCGAACGGCGACGACGACCTGAGTACCGGTCGCGAAACCGCCGGTCACGGTGGCGGGTACCGGGCCGAGCCCGGCCACCTCCACGGTGTCCGCGGACGACATCACCGCGTCGATCAGGTTGCAGCTGCCGATGAAGCTCGCGACGAACCGGGAGTTCGGCGCGTCGTAGATCTCGGTGGGGCCGGCGACCTGGAGCACGCGGCCCTTGCTCATCACCGCGATCCGGTCGCTCATGGTCAGTGCTTCTTCCTGGTCGTGGGTCACGTAGATGAACGTGATCCCCACTTCCCGCTGCATGCGCTTGAGCTCGAACTGCATCTCCTTGCGCAGCTTCTGGTCCAGGGCGCCGAGGGGCTCGTCGAGCAGCACCACGGCGGGCCGGCCGACCACGGCGCGGGCCAGGGCCACCCGCTGACGCTGACCGCCGGAGAGCTCCGAGGGCTTGCGCTGCGGGAAGTCCTCCAGCCGTACCAGGGCCAGCGCCTCCCGCACCCGCCGGTCGAGCTCGGCCTTCGCGGTCTTGCGCACCCGCAGTTCGAAGGCGACGTTCTCGTACACGGACAGGTGCGGGAACAGCGCGTAGCTCTGGAAGAGCATGTTGAGGTCCCGTTGCCGGGTGGGCACCCGGTCGACGGTCTTGCCGTCCAGTTCCACCGAGCCCGCGGTCGGGGTCTCGAAACCCGTGATCATGCGCATGAGCGTGGTCTTCCCGCAGCCGGAGGGGCCGAGGATGCTGAAGAACTCGTTGCGGCCGATCTCGAGGTCGAGGGGCTCGACCACCAGGTTGCTCCCGAAGGACTTGGTGATCCCGCGGAGCCGGACGGCAGACGTCTGGGTCATCGTTTGCTCTTCCCGTGCTGAAGGATTCGGAAAATCAGGATGCGGAGACCTTGGTCCAGCCGTCCTGGTAGTAGGTCAGGGCCTCACCCGGGTCGACGATGAACTCGGCCTTCGCGAGCTGGGCGTCGGACGGGTAGACGGCCGGGCTCTTCGCCAGGTCCTCGTTCTTGATCTGGTCCAGGGCCGCCGAGTTGGCGGTGGCCAGCGAGCCGTCGTCGGTGAGCAGCGCGGCGACCTCGGGCTTGAGGGTGTAGTTCAGCCACTGGTAGGCCGCGGTCTGGTTCTTCGTGCCGTTCACGATCGAGAACGAGTCGGTCCAGAGCGTGCCGCCCTCGGACGGCATGATGAAGTGAACGTCCTGGTTGGCCTGAACGGCCTTGGCGGCGGTGGTGCCGCTGTACGCCTCGGCGATGCAGGCGTCACCCGAGCCGACCAGGTCGGCGTAGTTGTCGCTGTTGTAGCCGGCCAGCAGCGGCTTCTGCTCGAGCAGCTTGGTGGTGGCCTTCTCGATGTCGGCCTGCGAGGTCGTGGTGGCGGACAGGCCCTGAACCTGCAGACCGGCGATGTACGCCGACAGCATGTTGTTCAGCATGTAGATCTTGCCCTTGTACTTCGAGTCCCACAGGTCGCTCCAGCTGGTGATCTCACCGCCGGTGCACTTCTCGTTGTAGAGGATGCCGGTGGTGCCCCAGGCCCAGGGGAGGCTGTGCGCGTTGTCGGCGTCGAAGCTCGGGTTCACGAACTTGGTGTTGAGGTTGTCGAAGCCCTCGAGCTTGGACTTGTCGATCGTGTCGAGCAGGTTGCGCTGCACCATCAGCTGCACGGCGTACTGGCTGGGCTCGACGATGTCGTAGCCGGACTTGCCCGTCGCCAGCTTGGCGATCATCGTCTCGTTGCTGTCGAAGGTGTCGACGGTGACCTTGATCCCGGTCTCCTTCTCGAAACCGTCGATCACCGAGTCCGGGATCTCACCGGCCCAGGCGTAGATCGCCAGGGTCTGGTTGCCTCCCGAGTCGCTGGACTTGGAGCCGGAGCTCGCGGTGGAGCCGGAGGACGACGAACCGCAGGCGCCGAGGGCCAGGACGGACGTTGCCGCGAGGCCGGCGGCGAGGAGAGCCTTGGTCTTCACAGGGGGACCTTTCACGCAGGGGCAGTGAGAGAAGCGGTACCGGGAGAGCGCTTTCAGGCCAGGATCCGCCGCATTTGCCGGACACCGACCAGGAAGATCACGACCAGGGTGAAGAGCACCAGGAGGGTTCCCAGGGCATTCAGTTCCGGTGTGAGACCGGTGCGGAGGGACGAGTAGATCCGCAGCGGGAGCGTGGTGGACCCGACCCCGGAGGTGAAGGTCGAGATCACGATGTTGGAGAACGAGGTGGTGAAGCTGAGGAGGAAGGCCGCCAGGACCGAGGGCCGCAGCAGCGGGAAGAGCACCCGCCGGAACGTGATCCAGCCGGTGGCACCCAGGTCGGTGGCGGCCTCGGACAGGCTCGGGTCGAGCGCCGCCATCGCGCCCATCTGCACCAGCGTGGCCAGCGGCAGCGTGATCACGATGTGGCCCAGCACCAGGGTGAGGATGCCGGTCTGCATGCCGATGCTGCTGAAGACCTCGAGAAGCGACACACCGATCACGATCTCGGGCACGATCAGCGGGATCAGGATGGCACCGAGGAAGAAGGCCCGGCCCTTCACCTGGAACCGGGCCAGGGAGAAGGCGGTCAGGAAGCCGATCGCGGTGGCGACGAGCGCGGCCAGCACACCGACCACGATGCTCGTGCGCAGGGTCGCGAGCAGCCGGTCGTCGTGGAACAGGTCGCTGTACCAGTGCGTGGTGAGCCCGGTGAACCGGTAGCTGACCTCGGAGGCGTTGAAGCTGTAGACCACGACCGCGACGATCGGGACGTAGAGGAAGACGAAGACGAGGCGGCAGAACCAGGCGACGACGCGGTCCATCAGGCGGCCCTCCTGTTCGAGCGGATCGAGAGCAGCCGCAGCAGACCGGTGATCACCGCGACCGAGGCGAGCATCAGCACCAGCACGACCATCGACATGGCCGCGCCCATCGGCTCGTTCCGGAACTCGGTGAACAGCGTGACGATGAGATTGCCGACCAGCGGGTCTTTTCCGCCGCCGAGCAGCACCGGGATCACGAAGACCCCCAGTGTCGGGACGAAGGTCAGCATGATCGAGGAGCCGATGCCCGTGGCCGAGAGCGGGATGAAGATGCGCCGGTGGGTCTGCCACCAGCCGGCTCCCAGGTCGGAGGCCGCCTCCCGCAGCGACGGGTCGATCGCCCGCATCGAGGCGTAGATCGGGAACACCGCCACCGGCAGGAAGGCGTACAGCAGCGACATGATCACCGCGAACTGCGAGGGCACCAGCGACGAGGCGTCGAAACCCAGTGCGCGGGCTATCCTCACGTAAGGGCCACCGGATCCCAGCAGGGTGATCCAGGCGAAGGTGCGCACCAGGAAGTCGGTGAGGAAGGGGATGATCACCAGCATCAGCAGCACCGGCTGGCGGTTCGCCGGCCGGGTGGAGATGTAGAAGGCGAGCAGGTAGCCGACCACCAGGCAGACCGCCGCGTTCAGGGCGGCCAGGCCGAGGCTGTAGCCCATCGTCTTGGCATACACCGGGTCGAACAGCTTCGCGTAGTTGTCCCAGGTGAAACCGCCCATCGTGCCGCCGAGCAGAGGGTCACTCAGGGCGAAGCTCTGCCGGGCGATGACGGCCATCGGCACGATGACCAGAAGGACGATCACCGCGACGGCCGGCAGCAGCAGGAGGTACCCGAGCAGGGTGCCGCGGGCCGGTGCCCGTAGGCCCCGCGCCGGTGCTGTTGCGGTGCTTGCGCTCATCGCTGGATCCGTCCTTCCCTGTGGTTTCCTGGGTTCGTGCCCCGTGATGACGAGATGCTTAATCGTGCGTGAATCCCGGGTCCCGCGACATGGCCGAGGGCGACGGAACCCGTCGTAGGCAGGTTTCTCCTTGACGCATTTCGCAGTGTGGGCCCCGTCACCCGGCCGGGTTCCCGTTGGCGACCTGCGCAGATACGGTTCCGGATGACGCAGCGAGGCCCGGGCTCTGTGCAGAACCCGGGCCTTGTCGCTGTTTTCAGTTCTCGGCAGGTGCTCCTCAGATGGAGTCGGCGAGCATCCGTCCCACCCGGATGGCCCCGTCGACATGCTGGAAACCGAGGCCGGCCACGTCGGACGTGCCGAACGAGAGCGGGCCCACCGGCTCGCGCAGCGTGGCGCCGTACCGGGTCAGGCCGCCGATGTCGAAGCTGGTGGCGTACGCGCCGGCCGTCCACTCCTCGGCCATCCACTGGCTCTCGTAGTAGGCCTCCGGCTCCAGGGCCTTCTCGCCGTAGTAGGCGGCCAGCGAGGCCAGGGTGCGGGCACGACGCTCGTCCGGCGACAGCCTGAGCAGCTCGTCGGCGTTCTCGTCCGAGACGAAACCGACGAGTGTTCCGCGGGTCTCGTCGTGGTTGGTGTTGTCGTAGGACTCGTGCACCACCTGGTACGGGCTGAAGGCGGTGCCGGAGAGCCCGTCCTCGCGCCAGAACGGCGTCGGGTACGTGATGTGCAGTTTGAGCACGATGCCGAACGAGGTGTGCTGACGGGCCTGCATGTGCACCGGGGGCAGGCTGGGCGAGAAACCGATGCGGGAGACCAGGGTGGGCGGCACGGCCACAATGACCCGCTTCGCCCGCCAGGTGCCGTTCACCGTGGCGCCGTCGGCGTCCCACGCGATCGAGGTCACCGGCGTGCCGGTGATCACCCGGTCGCCCAGCTGCCCGGCCAGGAGCAGCGGCACCTGCTGAAGGCCGCCCTCCACCCGCTGGTCGAGGATGAAGTCGGCGTCGACCAGATGGCTGAAGCTGCCCGCGCTGGCGGCCATCAGCACGGCGGACAGCGCGGAGAAGGAGTGCGCGGGCTTGGTCAGCATGGCCGGGCCGATGTAGAGGGCGATGTTGTCGCGCGCCTCCACGTCGTCGGTCTGTTGTTCCAGCCAGGTGGAGAAGGAGATGCGGTCGAGCTCGGCGGCTCCGGGCAGGTCCCACGGGCTCAGCGGGTCCATCTGCCCGGCGAGCTGGTCCAGCAGCACGGTGAGGCGGTCGACCTCGGCCTCGGTGTACTCCGACACCGGGAACGCGGCGCCGTCGAACGTGCGGCGCACCCCGTCGCGGCCGACGTAGACGCTGCTGCCCTCGCGGTAGCGGCTGAAGGTCTTCAGACCGAGCTCGTCCAGGGTTTCCAGCAGGGCGGACTGGTCGGGGGAGACCCACTGCCCGCCCAGTTCCAGGCGCACGCCGTCGATCGTGTCGGTCCACAGGCGCCCGCCGATACGGTCGCGGGCCTCCAGCACCACCACGCTGTGGCCGGCCTTCGTGAGGCGGGTGGCGGCGGTCAGGCCGGTGACGCCGGCCCCCACGACCACGACGTCGACATCAGTTAGGGCGGCACTCATGATCAGGAATCTCCCTGGAGGTACGTATATCGTCGTGATGAGTGTCGGTGGCACTCGAATTCGCGTCAAGCGCGGTTAACGGCGACGAAATCAACGGGTGGACGCGGTTGGGCCCACGGTTTCCGAAGTTTCGGCTCCGGTGGGTGGAACCACCTCCGGGCCGTACTGCTCGGCGCAGAAGGCGGCCAGCCGCCCGGCCAGGTCGGCCAGGGCGGTCGCGGCGTGGTGCTGCGGGTCCCAGGCGGCGTAGAGGCTGATCCGGACCGGTCCGGCCGGGCCGGTCACGGCCACCGGGGTGAGGTCGAAACGGGGATCGTCCGAGACCACGGCCACCCCCCGGCCCGCCGCGGCGAGGGCCTGGGCCACCCGGGCGTTCGTGCACTCGACCACCTCCCGGTAACTCAGGCCGGCACCGTCCAGCGCCTCGTCCAGCAGCTGGCGGGGCCGGAAGTCGGCGGTGAGCAGCAGCAGCGTCCTCTCGGCGAGCTCACCGACGTCCACCGTCGTGCGGTCGGCCCATTCGTCGTCCCTGCGCACCTGGGCCCAGATCGGCAGCACCGCCAGCGCGTGCGAGGCCAGGTGCCGGGCCGGGGGCCGGGGCACGATGGCCAGATCCGCACCCGAACTCAGCGCCGCGTCGGCGCCGCGGGGGTCGAGCTGGCGCACGATGGGCACCGGGTCGTCGGGGTGCAGGGTGGCCAGGAACGGGGCCAGCACGTCGTTGAGCGTGGTCGTGGGCACGGCCAGGTGCAGCTGGTCCAGGCGCCCCGAGGCGATCGACGCCGAGGCCCGCCGCACCTCGTCGGCCTGGCGCAGCAGGTTCCGGGCCAGGGGCAGGAACTGTTCACCCGCCGGGGTCAGCCGCAGCCGGTGTCCCTGCCGCTCGAACAGCGGCAGGCCGAGGTCCTGCTCCAGCTGGCGCAGCTGGCGGGAGAGCACGGGCTGGGTCACGTGCAGCCGGGCCGCGGCCCGGGTCGCCGAGCCGGCGTCGACCGTCTCGGTGAAGTAACGCAGCAATCGCAGGTTCATGCTCACAAGGCATGAATTTAGTGCTGAACAGGTCTTGGACAACATGAGGTTGGCGCCGCACTCTCGTTACATGCCCCTTGAGCCCCTCGAACAGAGCCGGTACCTCGGCACACCGCTGCCCGGTCCGAAGTCCGCCGCCCTGATGCAGCGCAAGCAGGCCTTCGTCAGCCCGGGGGTCGGCACCACGATGCCGGTCTTCGCCGCCCGAGCGGCCGGGGGCATCGTCGAGGACGTCGACGGCAACCGCTTCATCGATCTGGGGTCGGGCATCGCCGTCACCACGGTCGGCAGCAGCGCCCCGCGTGTGGTCGAGGCCGTGCGGGCCCAGGTCGCCGACTTCACCCACACCTGTTTCATGATCACCCCCTACGAGTCGTACGTGCAGGTCGCCGAGGCGCTCGCCCGGCTCACTCCCGGCGATCACGAAAAGCGCTCGGCCCTGTTTAATTCGGGCTCGGAGGCGGTCGAGAACGCGGTCAAGATCGCGCGCTCCCACACCGGCCGCGACGCCGTGGTGGTGTTCGACCACGCCTACCACGGCCGCACCAACCTGACCATGGCGATGACCGCCAAGGTCGCGCCCTACAAGCACGGGTTCGGCCCGTTCGCCGGTGAGGTCTACCGCGCGCCGATGTCCTACCCCTCCCGCGACGGGCTCTCCGGTCCGGAGGCGGCCCGGCGCGCGCTGGCGCAGATCGAGACCCAGGTGGGTGCCGCGAATCTCGCCGCGCTGGTGATCGAGCCGATCCAGGGTGAAGGTGGTTTCATCGTCCCGGCCCCCGGATTCCTCGCCGCGCTGGCCGACTGGTGCACCGCGAACGGCGTGGTCTTCGTCGCCGACGAGGTGCAGTCCGGGTTCGGCCGCACCGGAACCTGGTTCGCGGTCGAGCAGGAGAACGTCGTACCCGACGTGGTGGTCTCGGCCAAGGGCATCGCGGGTGGGCTTCCGCTCTCGGCGGTCACCGGCCGCGCGGAAATCATGGACGCGGTTCACCCCGGCGGTCTCGGTGGCACCTACGGGGGTAACCCGCTCGCCTGCGCCGCCGCGCTCGCCGTGATCGAGACGATCGAGGCCGACGGGCTCCTGGGGAGGGCGCAGGAGATCGAAACCCTGGTGCTCGGCCGGCTGCGCGACCTGAAAGACCCCCGGATCGGTGACATCCGCGGCCGGGGCGCGATGCTCGCCGCGGAGTTCGTCGACCCGGCGACCGGTGAGCCGGACGGTGCGCTGGCGAAGGCGGTCGCGGCCTATGCTCACGCGCAGGGTGTGATCACCCTGACCTGCGGCACCTGGGGCAACGTGATCCGGTTCCTGCCGCCGCTGAGCATCTCCGACGAGCTGCTCTCCGAGGGTCTGGACGTCATTGTCGCTGCGCTGAAGGAGATCTGAGATGGATTACACCAAGGGTGTTCTCGTCGGCGGCACCGGGCAGGCGGGCAGCCGGGGCACGTTCGATGTGGTCGACCCGGCCACGCTCGAGGTCATCGCCCAGGTCTCCGACGCCGGCCCGGACGACGCCGTGCTGGCCGTCGACGCGGCCTCGAAGGCGTTCCGCGCCTGGGCCGACACCGCGCCCCGCGCCCGGGCCGACCTGCTGATGAAGACCCGAGAGCTGATGCTGCGCGACGCCGAGGAACTCGCGCAGCTGATCGCGGCCGAGAACGGCAAGTCGCTCACCGACGCCCGCGGCGAGGTGACCTACGCGGCCGAGTTCTTCCGCTGGTTCGCCGAGGAGGCCGTGCGCCCGCACGGTGACTTCGGTTCCTCCCCGGCCGGTGGCACCCGCACCATCGTCACCCACCACCCGGTCGGTGTGGCCGCGCTGGTCACGCCGTGGAACTTCCCGGCCGCCATGGCGACCCGCAAGATCGCCCCGGCCCTGGCCGCCGGCTGCACGGTGGTGCTCAAGCCCGCCGCCGAGACCCCGCTCACCGCCCTGCACATCGCCGCCCTGATGGCTGAGGCGGGGATTCCCGACGGCGTGGTCAACGTGGTGCCGGGCGAGGACGCCCCGGCGATCGTCGCGGCCTGGACCGACGACCCCCGCGTCCGCAAGATCTCCTTCACCGGTTCCACCACCGTGGGCCGCCAGCTGCTGCGCCAGGCCTCCGAGCGGGTGATGAACACGTCGATGGAGCTCGGTGGCAACGCTCCCTTCATCGTCACCGCCGACGCCGACCTGGGCGCCGCGGTGGACGGCGCGATGATCGCCAAGTTCCGCAACGGCGGCCAGGCCTGCACCGCGGCCAACCGGTTCTACGTGCACGCCGATGTCGCCGACGAGTTCACCGCCCGGCTGGGTGCGCGCGTCGAGGCCCTGAAGGTCGGCCCGGCCGCTGACGGTTGCGACATCGGACCGCTGATCTCCGCGAAAGCCCTGGCGAACGTCCACCGTCTGGTCGAGAGCGCCCTGGTGACCGGTGCCCGCATCGCCCACGAAGCCAAACCCGCCACCGCACCCGGGCACTTCTTCACCCCGGTGGTGCTGACCGGCGTCACCTCGGAGTCGGACGTGGTGCGGGAGGAGTCGTTCGCCCCCATCGCCCCGATCGTCACCTGGACCGACACCGAAGACCTGCTGACCCAGGTGAACTCCACCGAGTACGGACTGGCCGCCTACATCTTCGCCGGTGACCTGGGCGCCGCACTGAAGCTGGCCGAGCGCGTCGAGGCCGGCATGGTCGGTGTCAATCGGGGCCTGGTCTCCGACCCGTCGGCGCCGTTCGGCGGGGTCAAGCAGAGCGGCATCGGCCGGGAGGGCGCCCGCGCCGGGCTGGAGGAGTACACGGAGACGCAGTACTTCAGCGTCGCCTGGTAGCTGCCTGGTGGTCGTCTGATAGCAGCTGAGCGATCAAGAATCGGCCGGTATCCGTCGAGACGGGGGGATGACCGCGTGGGAGGCCGACCAGGGAGTGGATCACCGGAGCCGGGAACCGGCGTTCCTGCGTCCCTCCCTGGCGGTGACGGACCGGCTGCGTTCCAGTTCACGCCTGATGCTGGTCATCGTCATGCTGCTGGTTCCCGGGGCGGTCGCGACCTGGTCGTTCGCGGCCGTGATGAACGAGCAGACCGGTTTCGCCGGGCACGAGCGCGACGGGGCCGACGCCCTGAAGCCGGTGCTCGGCGAGATGATCCAGGTGCTGGCCGGGCGGACCCCGGACCTGGCGACCCTGACCACGCTGGCCGGGGACCATCCCGAACTGCGGCTGGACGACGCCGTGCGGGACCTGCGCGACGCCGGCGCCGATCCCACCGCCCAGATCGATTCCCTGGCCCGGCTGGTGACGGCGATCGGCAACTACTCCAACCTCATTCTCGACCCGGACCTCGACTCCTTCTACGTGATGGACGCGCAGGTGGTCGAACTGCCGAGGATGATGCAGGTGGCGGTGCACGCCGCCCATCCCGGCACCGGCGGGTCGCTCAGTTCCCGGATCGCTGATCAGGCGGTCCGGGCCGGGACCCTGCAGAGCTCCGCCGACACCCTCGCGGCCGACGTGAAGACAGCCGCGGCGAACAGCTCCCTGGACGGCCTGGATCAGCAACTCGCCCCGGCGACGGCCCTCGCCGACGCCGGCCGCGCGCTGGCCGCCCAGCTCAGCGGGGGTCTGGCCGATCCGGGAGCGGTGGGGGCCGAGGACTTCACCACGGCCGCGACGGCCGCTGTCGTCCCGCTCACCACCGTGCTGGAGAAGCTGCTCGACACCCGGATCGACCGGCTGGAGCAACGCCGCGACCGGGTCCTGACTCTGGCCCTGGTCTTCTTCGCGATCGGGGTCTGGCTGGCGGTCGGGGTCTGGTGGCGCACCCGGCACGATGTCCTCCAGACCGTGGCCGGCGTGATGGCGATCACGGAGGGGGACCTGGGGAGCCACCCGCTCCCGTCCGGCCGGGACGAGATGGGCGACATCGGCCGGGCGCTGATGGTGGCCCGGGACCAGCTGAATGCCTCCGCCGGGGAGCTACGCGCGGCCCATGCCGCCCAGGAGACCCTGGTCCGGGACACCTTCCTGCGGCAGAGGGAGGCGGAGAAGCAGTCCCGGGAGCGGGCCAAGGAAGTGGTCGCCGAGACCTCCGCGGCGGTCGTCGAGGAACTTCAGTCGGTGGTGCGGGACGTCGAGGCGGTGCGGGCCGCGGCCGGGACGATCGACGGCCGGGTGGCCGGCGCCAACCAGGTCACCCGCGACGTGGTGGCCCGGGCCGAGCAGGCGAACCGGGTGGTCACGGCTCTGGGCGAGAGCCTGAACCAGGTGGCGGGGATGGCCCACCTGATCGCCGGGGTGGCCGACCAGACCAAGCTCCTGGCCCTGAACGCGAACATCGAGGCGGCCCGGGCCGGTGAGGCCGGTCGCGGCTTCAGCGTGGTCGCCGCCGAGGTGAAGAACCTGGCGATGACCACGGCCTCGTCGACCGAGCAGATCACGAGCATCATCAACCAGATCGAGATGGACGCCGCGCAGATGCACGGTGCCATCGGCGGGGTCGCCGACAGCATCGAGGGCGTCGACGAGGCCACCTCCGGACTGGCCGGGGTGGCCGAGCAGCAACTGGCGCTGGTCGAGCACCTGGACGCCTCGCTGAGCGAGACGATCCAGCGGCTGAACGGTATGGAACGTATGGACGAGGCCCTGGAACGCCGCGGCCACGAACGGGTTCCGGTCTCCACTCCGCTCCTGATCAGCCATCGCGGGCAGACCCGGACGACGACCCTGATCGACCTGAGCGAGACCGGACTCGGCTGCCTGCCACCGGACGGCCCTCTCCTGACGATCGGTGAACGGGTCGAGGTGGCCCTGGAGGTGCTGGGACGTCCGATGCAGCTCAAGGCCCAGGCGGTCCGGGTGACCGGAGGCGACAATCCACTACTGGGGCTGCAGTTCACCGATCTGACCGCCGAGGAGCGCGACTTCCTGGTCCGGGCGGTCGAGGACCGGCTCCAGCCGGTCCGGCGGTGAGCCGAACCGGCCGAAGCCGCTGTGATCAGCTCTCGCGCGCGAACTCGTAGGGGTGGGCGCTGTTCGTCAGACCCGAATACCAGTTGCTGTAGGCCGTCTCGAGCTTCCGCGTCTTCCCGGCCGCCAATGGCAGTTCGCCCCGGCTGAAGTCGATGCCGACCAGGGTGTGGGACGGGTTGTACGAGGCCGCGGCCTGGGCGCTCCCGGCGGAGGGGAGAAGGCCCAGAGCGAGCATGACGATGATCGGCAGCAGGAACAGCCTGCGCCGTGAGATCCGCGTGGAGATTACGACCGCCCCTGGTGAAAAGTAGATCAGGAGGGGCGATCGTAGGACATTTAGGTCCGGAAAATCTGGTCAATTGATCACAGGAACCTCACAGTCAGGTGATCGTGGTCTCTCGCCACGGTGCCCAGTCCGGGTCGTGACCCGGCCAGACCTCGACCCCGTCCTCCTGGTCCAGGGCGTGGAGCCGCCGGATCGAGGTCAGGGCGTGGGGTTCGTCCTGCGGCCGCATGGTGGTGCCGCAGGGCAGAGCCTCGACGACGTTCTGCCGCAGGTCCGCCGCGTCGCACGCCAGAACTACCGTGCGGGTGGGCAGCTCGACCCGGAACGACTGATGACCCGGGGTGTGGCCGCGGGTGTCGAGGGCGGTGACGCCTTCGGCCAGTTCGGTGTCGCCGTCCAGCAGCACGATGTCCAGGTCCGCGCGCAGGAAGTCGCCCGGCACCGTGACGTAGTTGTCGTCGAGTTCCGGGATGCGCCGCGCGAACTCGTACTCGGCCCGCTGGATCAGCACCGGGGCGTCGACCAGGCGCAGGCCCCCGGTGTGATCCAGATGCACGTGCGAGATGCCGCACCCCTTGAGCCGGTCCCACGACAGCCCGAGTGCCGCGACCTGATCGGCCAGCGGATCGCCGGGAGGCAGCAGGGCGGTGTAGCTCTCGAAGTTGAGATACTCCGCCCGGGCGGCCGGATCGCGCACCACGTCGACGTTGAAGCCGCTGTCGAACATCAGCCAGCCGTTCGCGTACACCACGGCGGCCACGGTCACCGGTTCCAGCAGGAACCGGGCCGGATCGCCGCCGGGCACCGAGATCGGCTCCCGGATCGGCTCGTAGCCCACGATCATCGGGTGCATCCGCAGCGGACGACCCTCCAGGCCGAGGGCGGCGTCCCACTCGCGCACGCTCACGAAACGGCCGCCAGACTGGGCGAAGCCGCCAGCAGACTCTTGGTGTACGCGTGCTCCGGTGCCTCGAACACCCTGCGCACCTCACCCTCCTCGACGATCCGGCCTTCGGTCATCACCGCGATGCGCCCGGCGATGCGCTTGGCCACGGCCAGGTCGTGCGTCACGAGCAGCAGCGCCACCCCGGTCGTCCGGCGCAGGTTGTCGAGCAGTTCGACCACCTGGGTGGCCAGTGTGGCATCGAGCGCGCTGACCGGCTCGTCGCACAGCAGCACCCGGGGCGAGGAGGCCAGGGCCCGGGCGATCGCCGCGCGCTGGCACTGCCCGCCCGACATCTGCCGCGGTCTTGAGCGCGCCACCGCGGGGTCCAGGCCGACCTGCTCCAGCAGTTCGGCAACCCGCCCCGGCCGGTCCGATCTCGCCACCCCGGCCAGCGCCAGTCGCTCCGCGATCTGGGCGCCTACCGGCATCCACGGGGTCAGCGAGGCGCGTGCGTCCTGAAAGATCAATTGTGGACGCGCGTCCGCTTCACTCCCGATCGTGCCCCCCGTTGCCGGCTCGAGGCCGGCCGCGATCCGCAGCAGGGTCGACTTACCGCTGCCGCTCTCACCCACGAGCGCCACCGACTCGCCCTCGGCCAGGTCCAGGGAAACCCCGTGCAGCACGCGACGACTCTCCCGGCGGTGGTGCGGGACGGGGAAGTCCTTGGTGATGTTCCGCAGCCGCAGCACCGGGTTCGCTGTGGCGAACGAGGTTTCCGCCGCACCGAACGGACCGGCGATGTCCAGGCGCGATGCCAGCAGCTGCCGGGTGTACGGGTGCTCCGGCGAACGCAGCACTTTCCGCGCCGGGCCCTGCTCGCGGATCCGGCCGGCCGACATCACCACGATGCGGTCGGCGATCTGCGCGGCCACCCCGAGGTCGTGGGTGATGAGCAGCACCGAGCAGCCGTGCTGTTCGCGCAGCCGGGCGAACAGGGCGACCACCGTGGCCTGCACGCTCACGTCGAGCGCCGTGGTCGGCTCGTCCGCGACGATCAGCGCGGGCGCCTCCTCGGGGTCGGTCGCGATCGCCCCGGCGATGCTGACCCGCTGCCGCAGGCCGCCGGATAGCTGGTGCGGCCAGTAGTGAAAACGGGCCTCCGGCTCGGGAACCCCGCACTCCGCCATCACCGCCACACCGCGCTCGTCCGAGGCGCCGCGTTCGCAGACCTGCGCCCCCGCCTTCATGGTCGGGTCGAGCGAGGTCAGCGGATCCTGGAAGACCGCGCCGAGCCGGTGCCGCCGCACGTGGTGGCGCGCCTTCTCCGGGCCGTGCAGCATGTCGACGCCATCGATGTCGATGGTGCCGCCGATCTGCGCGTGCGCGGGTGGGATGCCGAGCAGGCAACTGCCCAGCACGGTCTTGCCCGAGCCGGACTCGCCGACCAGCGCGACGATCTCACCGGCCCGGATCTGAAGGTCCACGCCGTCCACGGCCCGCTTGTCCCCGAAACCGACGGTCAGACCGCTGATCCGGGCCACGATGTTGCTCACTCCGACTCCCTCAGTCGCGGGTCGATCAGAAGTTGCAGGGTGTCCACGAGGAAGTTGAGCAGCACGTAGGCCACCCCGAGCACCAGCACCACCCCGGTGATCGCGGCCAGGTCGGAGGCGGCGATCGCGGTGGAGAGGTAGCGGCCCAGACCCGGCCAGGAGAAAAGGCTCTCGACCACCACCGAACCGCCGAACATGATGCTCACCTGGAGCCCGGCCATCGACAGGGCGGGCCCGGCGGCGTTGCGCAGTCCGTGCCGCCACACCGTCAGCCACCAGCCGGCGCCCTTGGCCCGGGCCGAGCGGACGAAGTCGGCCGCCATCACCTCCCGCAGCGAGGCCCGGAGCACCCGTCCGATCGCCACCGCCGGCCCGAGGGCCAGCACCACGGCGGGAAGGACGACATGCCGGACCGCATCGAGAAATCCGCCCGGGTCGCCGTGCAGGAGCGAGTCCAGCAGGGTCATGCCGGTCGGGCCGTCGGCCGTGTCACCCCGGCCACCGGCCGGGAACCAGCCCAGGTCGCGGTAGAACACGAGCAGCAGCACGATCGCCAGCAGGAACGAGGCGGCGGAGGCCCCGGCGACCGAGACCACCCGCACCAGGCCGCCGGTCAGGCCGTCCCGGGCCCCGACCACGCCGAGCAGCAGCCCGCCGACCAGGGCCAGCAGCGCCGCGACCAGGACCAGTTCCAGCGTGGCGGGCAGGTAGGTGGCGATGTCGTCGGCCACCGGCCGCCGGGTGGAGACCGAGGTGCCGAGGTCGCCGCTGAGCAGCCGGCCGAGATAGCCCACGTAGTGGGTGATCAGCGGCTCGTCCAGACCCAGCCGCTCACGCGCCGCGGCCAGGGCCTGCGGCGAGGCCGTACGCCCGGCCAGCACCCGGGCCGGGTCGGAGGGCAACTGCCGCTGGATCTCCTCGACCACGAAGGTCAGCACCGGCAGCACCCCGGCCATCGAGGCCAGGCGAATACCGAACTGCCGCGCGAAGCCCGTCATCCGATCCGCTCCTGTACACCGTCACCGGCGAAGTTGGCGGCCATGGTCACCGTGAAGAGCACCGCTGCCGGTGCCAGGGCGACCCAGGGCGCACTGAACAGATAGGTGAAGCCGGCCGCCGACATGCTCCCGATCTCCGCGGCCGGCGCGGGGGCGCCGAGACCGATGAACGAGAGGGAGGCCAGCAGCAACAGCACCGATCCGACGTCGAGGGAGGCCACGACCACGATCGGGCGCAGCACACCCGGCAGTACGTGGCGCAGGGCGACCCGCAGCGGGGACATGCCCGCCGAGCGGGCCGCGTCCACGTGGGGGAGTACCCGCACCGCCCGCACCTCGCTCCGGACGATCCGGGCGTACCAGGGCCACCAGGTGGCCGTGACGGCCAGCAGCACGTTGCGCAGGCCCGGGCCGAGCGCCGCCACCACGAGCAGCGAGACCAGCGGCCCGGGCAGCGCGAGAACGGCGTCGGTGAGCCGCATCAGCACCGCGTCCACCCAGCCGCCGAGCGTGCCGGCGATCGTCCCGATGATCGTCCCGATGAGCAGACTGCACACGATGATCCCGAGCACGCCCCACCAGGACGACGCCAGACCCAGGATCACCCGGGAGAGAACGTCGCGACCCTGTTCGTCCGTGCCCAGCCAGTGCTGGGCCCCCGGAGCCGTGAAAGGCGTCCCCACGATCTCAGTTTCACCAGAGGGCACGAGCCAGTGGGCGAACGGCAGGATCACCGTGAGCGCGACGATCAGGTAGAGGCACCAGAGTTCCAGCTGCCCGGCTCCGCCCCGTCGCGGCCCCGCGAGCCGGAACCACCGCCGTCCCGGCGTCGCGGTCGCCACCGTCATGGTGTTCTCAGCTCCGCTTCAGGGTGCGCAGGTCGAGGGTGACCGAGAGCGGGAGCCAGTGACCCGCACCGGTGAGGTCCTTGCTCATGATGAACGCGTCGTCGATGTCGGCCAGCGTGATGTACGAGATGTCGTTGTGGATCGCGTCCCCGGCCGCCCCGTAGGCCTTCTCGGCGACCGTCTCGTCCGTGGCCGCGGCGCCCCGGTCGATGTACCGGTCGGCGGCGGGAGTTCCGCCGGCCAGGTAGTTCAGCGCGCCGTTGCCCTTGGTCAGGTCGGAGTACCAGAACAGCCGGGCCCAGGTGTCGGGGTGGGCCGAGTCCGGGTAGGCGGTCTCGAAGAGCAGGTCCGGCGCGGTGTCGAGACTGCCCGACAGACCGTAGATGTCGTTGCCCTGCACGGCGACCAGCTCGACGGTGGCCCCGGCGTCGGTCCACTGCGCCTGCAGCGCCTCGGAGGCCTGCTGGTCGGCGGTGCGCCCGGCGATGTACCCGAGGGTGATGGTCTTGCCCTGGGCCAGCGTCGCGAGGTTGCCGGTCGCGGTCTGCCAGGTGTCGGTCGCCGTGCCGTCGGCCACCATCCCGGCCGGGTACATCTGCCCGGAGACCTTGGCGTAGTCCCCCCAGACCTGACTGACCAGGGTCTTGCGGTCGATCGAGTCGCGCAGCGCCTCGCGCAGTTTCATGTCCGACAGGGTGCCGCTGGTCTTGACGTGCAGGTTGGCCTTCTGCAGGGTCGGGAACTGCTGCACCTGGTAGTCGCCGTCCTTGGCGAACTGCTGCAGCGTGGCCACCGGCTGCCCGGTGACGATGTCCAGGTCGCCGCCCTCCAGCTGGAGCAGCTGGGTCGCCACGTCACTGATGACCTTCACCGTGACCGTCGCGAAAGAGGGCTCTTCACCCCAGTAGTCGTCGCGCCGGGTGAGGTCGTACTCCTGGCCCGCGGTCATCGAGCCGAGCTGGTAGGGCCCGGTACCGGCGGTGTGCGTCTTGAGGTACTCCAGGGCGTTGTCGGCCTTGTTCTCCTCCAGCACCGTCGAGTCGATCACCTTCGGCCCGAACGGGCTGGCGACCAGCGAGAGGAAGGAGCTGCTGGGCGCCTTCAGCCTCACCACGAAGGTGTGCTCGTCGGGCGTCTGGTACTTGGCGACACCGGCCACCATGTACGCCATCTGGGACTCCACACCGGCGGCGGCCAGGCGCTCGAAGCTCGCCTTCACGTCGGCGGAGGTCATGGCCCGGCCACCGGCGAAGGTGACGTCGTCGCGCAGGGCGAAGGTGTAGGTGAGCCCGTCGTCGGAGAGCTTGTACGACTTCGCCAGCATCGGCACGATTTCGTCGGTCGAGTCGGAGCTGTAGCTGAGCAGCCCCTCGTAGACGGCCGTGAGAACCTGGTTGCCCTCGTACTGGTACACGGTCTGCGGGTCGAGCGTGGGCATCTCGGAGGAGATGGCCAGGCGCAGCGCGTCCTTCGGCCGGGCCCCGGCCGATCCCGAGCCGCCACCCGAGCAGGCGGCGAGGGCCAGGGCGACGGTGGCCAGTCCGGCCGAGATCCCGAGGTTCCGGCGGAGGGGCCTGCGGTGAGGTGACATTCGGCGGCTCATGGGGCTCCTCGCTCGGCCGGTGGCACTTTCGATCAACTGATAGGAAGTCGGCCCTATTCAGCCCGCCCAGTGTTTCCGGAGTGATACGCGGCCCAATGAGTTCGGTTAAACCAGACCGGCTTCGGGTGTGACTCGGGCCACAGAGAGCAGTCGGCGCTCGGGTACGCGCAGGATGCGCAGCGCGGCGTCGGCGATCGCCGGGGCCACCTCGTCCGCGTTCATCTCACCCTCGGTGCGGCGCCGCAGGATCACCGACTCGATCAGTCCGATGACCAGCATCGCGGCCGGCCGGGCAGTTTCCGGGTCGGTCCCGAGCACGCCCGCGACCAGCTCGCGGTAGACCTCGTAGAGCCGTTCGCGCTCGAGCCGGAACTCGCTGAAGTCGTCCTGGTCGAGCCCGGGGGTCAGGTAGAGCGATCCGAGGTTGTCGCGCCCGGACAGCAGCAGCCGGGTGTCGTAGAGGCACAGGGCCCGCAGGCGCACGTCGGCCGGGTCGTCGCGCTCGGCCAGGGCCGTGGCGTACTCCACCGAGGGCCGTACGGTCTCCAGCAGCAGGCGCAGCAGAATGGCCTGTTTACCCGGGAAGTAGTGATACATCGAGGCCTGGCTGATGCCCGCCCGGGCGGCGATCTTGTGCGTGCTGGTGCTGCCGTAGCCGGCCTGGCAGAACAGGTGGGCGGCGGCGGCCAGGATGTCCTGCTCGGTGGTGAGGCCGGACGTGGACGGCCCCTTCGCGCGGGGACGACCTAGGGACGACATGGCCAGGAGTGTAGGTCCTGCTTCCGGATCTGCTCCTGTCGCACCGTGTTACACCGACTTAACCGGCGCGGAACGTGGCGTCAATCGGCCCTGTCTTGACTTTCTGTCAATCAACAGAAAGTCGGTGACGGGGACAGTGGCGGAACGGATCGGCGCCTTGCTGGTGGCCAACCGCGGCGAGATCGCCTGCCGCATCATCCGCTCGGCGCGGAGTCTCGGGATGCGCACCATCGCGGTGTTCTCCGAGGTCGACCGAGCCGCGGCGCACGTACGGCAGGCCGACGAGGCGGTACTCATCGGGCCGGCGCGCAGCTACCTCGATCCGGAGGCCCTGCTCGACGCCGCCCGGCGCACGGGAGCGCAGGCGGTGCATCCGGGCTACGGATTCCTCTCCGAGGACGCGGCGTTCGCCGAGCGGGTCGAGGCGGCCGGGCTGATCTGGGTCGGCCCGACCCCGGAGCAGCTGCGTCTGCTCGGGGCCAAGCACACCGCCCGGGCCGCGGCGGTGGCCGCGGGCGTGCCGGTGTTCCCGGGCACCGGGCTGCTGGCGTCGGCCGACGAGGCGGTGGCCGCGGTGGCCGCCGTCGGTTACCCGGTCATGCTCAAGGCCACCGGTGGTGGCGGTGGCATCGGGATGTCGGTGTGCCGCGACGAGGCGGAGCTGAGGGCCGGGTACGAGCGGGTCTCCGGTCTCGCGCAGCGCAGTTTCGGCGACACCGGGGTGTTCGCCGAGCGGTACGTGGAACGCGCCCGGCACGTGGAGGTCCAGGTGTTCGGCGACGGCGCCGGAACCGTGGTGTCGCTCGGTGACCGCGACTGCTCGTTGCAGCGGCGGCACCAGAAGGTGGTGGAAGAGGCCCCGGCCCCGGGCCTTCCCGACGAGCTGCGCGAGCGCCTGCACTCCTCGGCGCGGAACCTGCTGGCGTCGGTCGGTTACCGGTCGGCCGGCACGGTCGAGTTCGTCTACGACGCGCAGCGCGGTGAGGCCTCGTTCCTGGAGGTGAACGCCCGCCTCCAGGTGGAGCACCCGGTGACCGAGGCGGTCACCGGGGTGGATCTGGTCGCCTGGATGCTGCGGCTCGCGTCCGGTGAGAAGGACCTGCTGACGGCCTTTCCGCAAGGGTCGGTCCCGGTCTGCGGCCACGCCGTGGAGGCGCGGATCTACGCCGAGGACCCGGCGGCCGGGTTCCGGCCCAACGCCGGTCTGCTGACCCGGGTCGAGTTCCCCGAACGGCCGGGAGTGCGGGTGGACGGCTGGGTCGCCACCGGCACCCGGATCCCGACCGACTACGACCCGCTGCTGGCCAAGGTGATCGTGAGCGGCGCCGACCGGGACACCGCGTTGCGGGGTCTCGGGGAGGCCCTGCGGGAGACCCGGTTCGACGGGGTCGAGGTGAATCTCGGCCTGCTGCGCACGGTCACGAGCCTGCCGGAGTTCACCGGCCTGGAGCACCACACCGGGACCCTGGACGATCTGGGCGATCCCGAGCCGCGGGTCACCGTGGGCCGGCCGGGCCTGATGACGACGATCCAGGACGCGGACGGCCGCCAGGGTTTCTGGCCGGTCGGCGTGCCGCCGAGCGGTGCGATGGACGACCGGTCGCTGCGGGCCGGTAACCGGCTGCTCGGGAACGACGACAACGCGGCCGGTCTCGAATGCACGGCGAACGGGCCGGAACTGACGTTCACGCACGCCGCCCGGATCTGCGTGACCGGGGCGCCCGCGCCGGTCACGGTGGACGGCACGCCGGTCGGGCACTGGACCGTGGTGGACGTCGCGGCCGGATCGGTGGTTTCGGTCGGGGAGGCGAGCGCCGGGCTGCGCACGTACCTGACCGTGGCCGGCGGCTTCGACGTACCGCAGTACCTCGGATCGACCGCGACCTTCACCCTGGGTGGGTTCGGCGGTCACGGTGGGCGGGCGCTGCGGCCCGGTGACGTGCTGCGTCTGGGCCGTTCGACGGCGCCGGCCCAGACCCCTCTGCGGCCCGGGCCCTTCACGAGCCACTGGAAACTGATTGTCACGGTCGGCCCGCACGGCGCCCCGGAGTTCTTCACCCGTGACGACATGCGCCAGATCCTGAGCTCCCGTTACGAGGTGCATTTCAACTCGGCCCGCACGGGTGTGCGGCTGATCGGCCCGAAACCGCAGTGGGCGCGCCGGGACGGCGGTGAGGCCGGGCTGCACCCCTCGAACATCCACGACAACGCCTATTCGGTGGGGGCTCTCGATTTCACCGGGGACACCCCGATCCTGCTCGGCCCGGACGGCCCGTCACTCGGTGGTTTCGTCTGCCCGGTGACCGTGATCCGTTCCGAGCGCTGGAAACTCGGTCAGTTGCGCCCGGGGGACACCGTGTCCTTCGTGACCCGGACGGAAGTCTTGCCGACAGCGGCGGGTGAGGACGGCGTCCTCCAACGTCTCCCCCCCCCCGGCGCCCCCCCCCCGGGGACC
>NZ_JAJOMA010000039.1 GCF_021129235.1 Kineosporia mesophila | reverse complement strand
GAGCCGAGCCGAGCTGGTCCTAGCGCAGGACGAAGAGCGAGACCCGGGACAGCCGTACCGCGACCGGGGTTCTGGACGAACTCAGGGCCGGGGCGCTGACGGTGGCGTTGTCGCTGCCCTGCCCGAGCTTGCCGCGGTAGTTGTGACCCCAGCACCACAGGCCACCGTCCGAGCGCCCGGCGCAGGTGCTGTTACCGCCCACGGCCATCGAGGTCCAGGTGGTGCCGCTGGGGGCGGCCGCGGCCTGCACCGGGGTGGCCGAGTCGGCCGTGTTCGCCGGGGTGCCGAACTGCCGGTCGTTGTTGTGGCCCCAGCACCACAGCACCCCCGCGGAGTCCAAGGCGCAGGTGTGCTCCTGCCCCACCCCGTACGCGACGAATGCCCCGCTCACGGCGGACGGGCGGGTCACCGCGACCGGCGCGGTGACGGTTCCGCCGGACGTGCCCGTGCCGATCTGCCCGTACCCGTTCGACCCCCAGCAGTACAGCGTGCCCGAGGTCCGGGTCGCGCATGCGTGCTCGTTGCTGCTGACCTGCACGCCGGCCCAGTCCGTGCCGCCGCCGGAGACCCGGGTGGGCCGGGTCGCCGAGGTGTTGCTCGCGCCGTTGCCGAGCACCCCCTGCGACTGGGCGCCCCAGCACCACAAGGTGCCGTCCGACCGGGTGCCGCAGGTGGCGTTGAGCCCGGCGTCGATCCCGGCCCAGCGGTCGCCGGTCACGCCGGTCACCACCACCGGGGCCGGCACACTCGTGGAGTTCCCGCTCGCGGTGCCCAGCGTGGCGCCGGCCAGGTTGCGGCCCCAGCACCAGGCCGCCCCGTCGGTGTCCAACGCGCAGCTGTGTTCGGAGCCGACGGTGACCTGCGACCAGGTGCCCGGCACCGGCTGCGGCGTGCCGTACGAGACGGTGGAGCCCAGGCCGAGCTGACCGCTGGTGTTCTTGCCCCAGCAGAACAGGTTGCTGTCCTGGAGCGCGCAGGTGTGGGTGTCCTCGCTGTCGACGGACGACCAGCGGGCCGTGCCGCTGCTGATCGGGCGCAGCGTGTTGCGGAACCAGACGGCGCCGTTGCCCGGCTGCCCGAACTCGGCCGACCCCCAGCACGACAGCTCCGACGCGGTGGTCAGGGCACAGCCGTGGCCCCGGCCCACCGAGACCGGGCCCCAGCTGCTGCCGGTGCTGCCACCCACCGGGCCCCACGTCGTGCGGTAGGTCTGTGTGCCGTCACCGGCCTGCCCCTGCGAGTTACCGCCCCGGCAGGACAGCGCCCCGGTGTCGACGCCGCAGAACTGGTTCACGCCGTCGCCCCCGACATCGACCGACGTCCAGCCGGTGGAGGTACCCATCTGCGCCGGGGAGGTGGTGTTCGCACCGCCGTCACCCAGCTGACCCCAGCACCACAGCTGCCCGGGCGGACGCGTGCTGTCACCCGCGTCGGCCGTGATGGCACAGGTGGCGCGGCTGCCGGCGGCCAGCACCGACCAGGTGCGCACACCGGTCGACCCGGCCGCGACCACCGCCGTCGGGACCGTCACCGAGGTGGCGGAGCTGCTCGTACCCGACTGGCGGTAGGAGTTGCTGCCCCAGCAGAACGCCTGCCCCGCGGCCACGGCCGCGCCCTGCACCGTGCCGGACGCCGCGAGCGCGCAGGTGTGCAGCTGCCCCGCGGACACGGACGAGAAGGTGGCGCCGCTCTCGACCCGTACCGGCACGGTGCGGTTGGTGGTCGTGCCGTCGCCGATCTCGGCGTCGGTGTTACGGCCCCAGCACCACAGCCCGCCGTCGGTCGCGATCGCGCAGAACCGGTTGCCGTCACCGCTGATCGAGCGCCAGGTCTCGGGAACGCCGCTGCCGTAAGTGATCCGGTTCGGGTTGAGCTTCTGCACGACGCTCCCGGCGCCCAGCTGGCCGACGCCGCCCCAGCCCCAGCACCACACCGAGCCGTCGGTGGGGGAGCTCTGCAGGGCGCACGTGACCTCCTCACCGCCGGTCACGGCCTTCCACGTCGTCCCCGCCGGCAGGACCGATCCGGGCGTGGACTCCAGCGCGCTCGTGGCACCGCGCCCGAGCTGGCCCCCGCCGTTACGGCCCCAGCAGACCAGGGTGCCCGGACCCTGACCGCCGACGCTCGTGGATCGGATCGCGCACGAGTGGTAGTAGCCGGTGCCCAGGGCCGAGAACGTGCCGCCGCCGGCGACCGCGGTGGCACCGCGTACGGCCACGGTGTCGCCGGTCCCGGACTCCCCGGCCGAGCCGGAGGAGTCGTCACCCGACCAGAACAGGCCGGAGAGCGGGGTCCAGGCCGGGGCCCGGAACTGCGCCGTCGTACCGGTGTCGGCGCTGAAGAACGCCCCGGACGGGCGGGGGAGAGCAATGACGGCGGCCAGCAGCACCCAGCACGCCACGGTGGCCACGACCCATCGCCGTGCCACGGCTCCAGCCCCTGGCATACACGCCCCTCCTATTCCCCCGTGATCGGCGGGAGGAGGCCGGAGTTGAGGGGTTCAGCGCACCTGATCCACGGGTTCCCGCCTCCGTCCCCGGGCCAGGGGCAGCAACGCCACCACCACGAACGCGGCCAGCAGCACCCCGGAGATCGGCCGCGTCACGAAACCCGTCGGGTCCCCGCCGAACAGCAGCAGCGAACGGCGCAGCGAGTCCTCCAGCAGCGTCCCCAGCACGAAGGCCAGCACCAGCGGCCCGGGCTCGAGACCGAGCTTCTTCATCAGGTAGCCCAGCGCCCCGAACGCCACGACCAGCGCGATGTCGAACGTGCTGTTGTTCACCGTGTACGCACCCACCAGGGTGATGAGCACCGTGATCGGCGCCAGCACGGCCGGGCGCACCCGCAGCACCCGCACGAACAACCCGACCAGCGGAATGCTCATGATCAGCAGCAGCACGTTCCCGACGTACATCGAATTGACCACACCCCAGAACAGTTCGGGGTTCTCCTCGACCAGCTGCGGCCCGGGTGCCACGCCCTGCACCAGCAGCGCCCCGAAGATCACGGCCATCGTCGCGTTCGCCGGGATGCCCAGCGTCAGCAACGGGATGAAGGACGAGGTCGCGGCGGCATTGTTCGCGGTCTCCGGCGCGGCCACCCCCTCCACCGCCCCCTGCCCGAACCGTTCCGGATGGGGTGAGCGGCGCTTCTCCAGGGCGTAGGCCGCCAGCGACGCCATCACCGCGCCACCCCCGGGCAGGATCCCGAGCACGAACCCCAGCACCGAACCCCGCCCGATCGCCCCCGACGACTGCCGCAGGTCCGCGCGCGAGGGCCACACGTCGTGCACCGCCACCGGCGCGTGCACCGCCCGGTGCCGCTGCTCCAGGCTGTGCAGGATCTCGCCCAGCCCGAACAGCCCCATCGCGATCGGCACGAAGTCCAGCCCGTCGGCCAGGTCGAGACTGCCGAACGTGAAGCGCTCGCCGCCGGTGAAGGCGTCCCGGCCGACCACCGCCAGCAGCAGCCCGAGACAGGCCGCGATCAGCGCCTTCAGCCGTCCGCCGCCGGCCACCGTGGAGACCAGGAGGATGCCCAGCAGGGCCAGGGCGGTGTACTCGGGCGGCCCGAAGTCCAGCGCGAAACCGGCCACCACCGGCGCCAGGACGGACATCGCGACGACGGACACGGTGCCACCGACGAACGATCCGACGGCCGCGATGCCCAGTGCGGTGCCGGCGCGGCCCTGCCGGGCCAGGGCGTGGCCGTCGAACACGGTGACCACCGACGACGCCTCGCCGGGCAGCTTCAGCAGCACCGAGGTGATGGTGCCGCCGTACTGCGCGCCGTAGAAGATGCCGGCCAGCATGATGACCGCGCCGACCGCCTCGATCTCGAAGGTGACGGGCAGCAGGATCGCGATGGTCGCCGCCGGGCCGAGACCGGGCAGCACCCCGACGAGCATGCCGATCACGACGCCGATGAGGCAGTACAGCAGGTTCGCCGGTTCCAGCACCACGCCGAAACCGTCAATCACCGGCCCGATGTCCACGGTCGGCCTCCCGGGAGGTCAGAGGAGAGGTCAGAAGAGATGGGGGATGGGCACCGCGAGCGCGGCCACGAACAGCAGGTACAGGGCGAGCACCGTGCCCAGGCTGATCACGGCGGTGCTCCGCCAGGTCTCGTGCCCGAGCACCCGCAGCCAGAACGCCATCAGCGCCAGCGAGGGCAGCTCGAACCCGATCGTGCCGATCACGGCGGCGAACCCGAGCATGCTCACCAGCCCGGCCGCCACCAGACCGGAGGTGGGAACGAAACGCTCCGCGTCGTCCGTTGCCCGGCCCGTGACCGCTTGGGCGAGGCCGAGAACGACCAGGGCGCAACCGATCAGGAACGGCCAGGAGCCGGGGGCGGGCCGGGAGGCCGAGCCCACACCCAGGGACAGCGCCCCCGCGACCGTGCCCGCGCCGAGGACGACGACCGTACCGGCCAGGAGGAGGTTCGTGAGCGGCCCGGCGGTCTCGGTTTCGGTTTCGGTTTCGGTTTCGGGAAAGGCTTCCGGTTCTGGTGGGGCCGGACTCACTGCTCGCCGCCCAGGTCGATCCGGTGCTCCCGCGTCACCGCCCGGTAGGTGTCCAGGCTCTGGGTCCACTGCGTGCGCAGGGTCTTTCCGTCCACCTCGTTCGGGGTGAGCTGGTTGTCCCGGTTGAACGCCCGGTACGTGCCGGCCTCGAACGCCGACCCGAATGCCTTTTCCAGGGAACCGATGACGGACGAGGGGGTGCCCTTGGGGGCGAACACCGCCCGGGACTGCTGCACCGGTACGTCGTACCCGGCCTCGATCGCCGTCGGGGTCCTGGGCAGGTAGCTCACCCGCTCCTGCGCGAACGTGACGATCGGCGTGAGCCTGCCCGCCTCGATCTGCTCCACCGCTTCACCCAGCTGGATCGAGCCGACGTCCACCTGCCCGCCCAGCACCGCCGTGAGGGTGGGTGACCCGCCGTCGAAGGGCACGGCCGTGGCGTCGATACCGGCCTGGGCGAACAGGAGTTCCTGCGACAGCTGGCTGCCGGTACCGACTCCGGTGGTCCCGAAGGTGACCGTCCGGCCCAGATCCTCCAGGTCGTCCACCGTTTTCAGCCCTGATGTCGCGGTCGTGACCAGCACGTAGTCGTCCTGGCTGATGCCCGTGACGATGTCGTAGTCGGCCAGGTCGGGGGCCTGCCCGGCGGCCACGGCCAGCGGCGTGATGTAGGCGAGCGACCCGTTGAAGATCATCAGGGTGTGCCCGTCGGGCTTCTTCCCGGCCAGTTCCCGCGCCGCCAGCGCACCGTTGGCACCGGGCTTGTTCTCCACCACGACCGCGACGCCGAGGTCGTGCGAGACCTGTTCGGCCAGGGCCCGGGCGATGAGATCGGTGCTGCCGCCGGGATCCTGCCCGACGTAGACGGTGATCGGGTCGCCGTCGGGGAAGGCCGCGGCGTCACCGGAACCACCCCCGAGGTTGCCCCCGCACCCGGCGAGGGTGAGGGCCAGGACCAGGGCGAACAGGGCGCGAGGAGTGCTGGTCATGCCCGGTCTCTCCTTCGAGAAGGCACACAGGGGATGCCCGGAGCGTAGGAACCGGCTCTCATGCGTGTCCAACTCCGTTCGGGCATGGACCAATACCTTCCCGGCATCGCGCAGGGTCGTGGGATGGCCGTTTGTCCTGACAAACCTTGACATCCCGATATCGGCGGCTGACGATCGGAGACGGCCCGTGTTGCCGGCAAGGCCTTCCCGCACGGCGTCGTGTACGGTCGAACGAGGAGCTGTAACGCTCAATGACGAGTGATGTTTCGCGTTCCCGCACGGCCGGGGCGCCGATCTCCTGGGGCGTCTGCGAGGTGCCCGGCTGGGGCTACCAGATGCCCGCCGCGCGCGTCCTGGCCGAGATGCGTGACCTCGGCCTGAGCGCCACCGAGTTCGGGCCGGCCGGTTTCCTCCCCGCCGATCCCGGCCAGAAGGCCTCGACCCTGGCGGATTTCGGTCTGCAGGCGGTCGGTGGATTCCTGCCCGTGGTGCTGCACCGGGACGGGCACGACCCGCTGCCGGAGGTGGACGCGTTCGCGGACGCGTGCTCGGCGGCGGGGGCCGGGGTGGTGGTGCTGGCGGCGGTCACCGGGCTGGACGGGTACGACGTGCGCCCGGAACTCGACCGGGCGCAGTGGAAGACGCTGCTGGCGAACCTGGATCGCCTGAACGAGCATCTGGCCGCCCGGGAGCTCCTGGCCGTGGTGCATCCGCACATGGGCACCCTGATCCAGAGCGACGGTGAGGTGCGCCGGGTCCTGACCGGATCGTCCATTGCCCTGTGCATCGACACCGGTCACCTGGTGGCCGCGGGCGCCGACCCGGTCGCGATCACCCTCGCCGCCCCCGAACGGGTCGGACACGTGCACCTCAAGGACGTGGACGCGGCCCTGGCGGTCCGGGTGACCGGCGGGGAGCTGAGCTTTTCGGACGCGGTCGCGAACGGTCTGTGGACGGTGCTGGGTGAGGGGTCGGTCGACCTGGAGAGCCTGGTCGGGGCCCTGAAAGAGGCCGGTTACCAGGGCTGGTACGTGCTCGAGCACGACGTGATGCTGGGCCAGGAACCGCCGCCGGGCACCGGGCCGGTGCACGACGTGGGCCGCTCCCTGGCCTATCTGAGGCGGGTGCTCGCATGAGGCCGGCCTTCGACCTGGTCACGATGGGCCGGGTCAGCGTCGACATCTATCCCGAGCAGGTCGGGGTCCCGCTGGAACGGGTGACGAGCTTCCGCCGGTTCCTGGGCGGCAGCGCCACGAACGTGGCGGTGGCCGCGGCCCGGCTGGGCCGCCGCACGGCCGTGATCACCCGCACCGGGGCCGACCCGTTCGGCCGCTACATCCACCGTGCCCTGAAGGATTTCGGTGTCGACGACCGCTGGGTGCACGCGGTGGAGCACCTGCCCACCCCGGTGGTGTTCTGCGAGATCTTCCCGCCCGACGACTTCCCGCTCTACTTCTACCGTTTCCCCAAGGCCCCCGACCTGGAGATCTCCCCGGACGAGCTGGATCTGGACGCGATCCGGGCCGCCCGGGTGTTCTGGGTGACGGGTACCGGCCTGTCGCGCTCGCCCAGCCGGGAGGCCACCCTGGCCGCGCTGGAGGCCCGCGGCCGGTCCGGGATCACGGTGCTCGACCTGGACTACCGGCCGATGTTCTGGTCGTCCGAAGGCGTTGCGGCGCGGCATATCGCGAGCGCCCTGCCGTACGTCACGGCGGCCGTGGGCAACCTGCAGGAGTGCCGGGTGGCGGTCGGTGAGGGGTCACCGGAGGGTGCGGTGAAGGCTCTGCACGACGCCGGGGTGGACCTGGCGGTGGTGAAACAGGGCCCGGCCGGGGTGCTGGGCAGCCGGCTGAGCACGGCCGAACGCGTGGCGGTGCCGCCGGTGCCGGTGGAGGTGGTGAACGGGCTCGGCGCCGGGGACGCGTTCGGCGGTGCGCTCGTGCACGGTCTGCTGGCGGGCGACGGGCTGGCGGGCACGCTGGCGCTGGCCAATGCCGCGGGCTCGTACGTGGCCGGGCAGCTGGCCTGCGCCGATGCGATGCCCGACCTGGCCGAGCTGACGAGCTACCGGGAGCGTTCCGCATGAGGGCGGTCACCGCCGGCGACCTGGCCGCGATCGTGCGCACCCGGATGGAAGACCCGGGCCACATCGCCCACCTGGCGGCGGCCCGTCCGCGCCCGGCCGGGATGACGGGTCGGCTGCTGATCGTGGCCGCCGACCATCCGGCCCGGGGCAGCCTGCGGGCCGGGGACGACCCGCTGGCCATGGGCGACCGGGCCACGCTGCTCGACCGTCTGGTGCGGGCCCTGGCCCGGCCCGGGGTGGACGGGGTGCTCGGGACCGCGGACGTGCTGGAAGACCTGCTGCTGCTCGGTGCGCTCGACGGCAAGGTGGTGTTCGGGTCGATGAACCGTGGCGGCCTGGCGGGTACCGTCTTCGAGATTGACGACCGGTTCACCGGGTACACCGCGCCGGCGCTGGCCGGTCACGGTTTTCAGGGCGGCAAGATGCTGCTGCGCATCGACCCGGACGACCCGCTGACCGCCCCCACCCTGCACTCCTGTGCGCGGGCGGTGGACCAGCTGGCCGAGAGCGAACTCGTAGCCCTGGTCGAGCCGTTCATCTCCCGGCGCGGCCCGGACGGGAAGGTCCGTAACGACCTGTCGGTGGAGTCGGTGGTGCGCTCGGCCACGGTCGCCGCCGGCCTGGGCTCCACCTCGGCCTACACCTGGCTGAAACTGCCGGTGGTGGACGACATGGAGGCCGTGGTCGCGGCCACGACGCTGCCGGTGCTGCTGCTCGGGGGCGAGGTCGGGGTGGACGCCGCGGAACACGGCGCGCAGCTGGCCTCCTGGTCCAAAGCCCTGGCCGCGCCGGCGGTACGGGGCCTGGTGGTGGGCCGCTCGCTGCTGTTCCCGCCCGGCGGTGACGTGGAGGCCGCCGTGGACTCGACCGTGGGGCTGCTGTGAGGGGCCGTCTGGTGGTGCGCCGCCACGAGGGCGCGCAGGGGGCCTTCACGCTGGAGGTGACGCCGCGATCGGCGGGGTGGGAACGCGCGGGGCTGCGGATCCTCGAGCTGCCCTCCGGCGGGTCGCAGACGATCAGGACGCCGGACGCGGAGGTCGCCCTGATCTCGCTGTCCGGGTCGGCGACGGTGGACGTGGACGGCGAGGTGCAGTTCACCCTGCACGGGCGGCCGGGGGTGCTGGCCGGGCCCAGCGACGTCGTCTACGTGCCGCGCGGCTCGACGTTCAGCGTGATCTCCCCGCGGGGTGGCCGTTTCGCACTGTGCTCGGCGGTCTGCACGACCCGGCTGCCGCCCTCCTACCTGCCCGCGGCCGACGTGCCGGTCGAGCTGCGCGGCACCAGTAGTGCCAGCCGTCAGGTGCACAACTTCGGGGTGCCGGGGGTGCTGGAGGCCGACCGGCTGATCGCGTGCGAGGTGATCACGCCGGGCGGCAACTGGTCGTCGTGGCCGCCGCACAAGCACGACGAGGAACGCGACGGGGAGACGCGCCTGGAGGAGATCTACTACTACGAGACCGAGGGTCCGGCCTATCAGCGGGTCTACGGTTCGACCGACGTGCTGACCGAGGTGCGGTCCGGTGACGCCGTCCTGATCCCGCACGGCTGGCACGGCCCGTCGATGGCCGCGCCGGGCTACGACCTGTACTACCTCAACGTGATGGCCGGCCCCGGACCGCAGCGGGCCTGGCTGATCCGGGACGACCCCGACCACGCGTGGGTGCGGGAGACCTGGCCCTCCCAGCCCGTGGACCCGCGCCTGCCCTACGGAGACCGGCCATGAGTGTCCGGCTCACCGTCGCCCAGGCCGCCGTCCGTTTCCTCGAAGCGCAGGAGGTGGCCCGAGACGGCGACCGGCACGCGTTCTTCACCGGTTGCTGGGGCATTTTCGGGCACGGGAACGTCGCCGGGATCGGCCAGGCGCTGCTGGAGGGCGAACTGGCCGGCAGCTCCCTGGTCTACCGGCAGGGCCGTAACGAGCAGGCGATGGTGCACGCCGCCGTCGGCTACGCCCGGCACCGCGACCGGCTGGCCGCGCATGTGGTCACCACCTCGGTCGGGCCGGGGGCCACGAACATGATCACCGGTGCGGCTCTGGCCACGATCAACCGGCTGCCGGTGCTGCTGCTGCCGGGCGACACGTTCGCCACCCGGGTCGCCGACCCGGTGCTGCAACAGCTGGAAAACCCCGCGGCGGGCGACGTCTCGGTCAACGACGCGTTCCGGCCGGTGTCGGCGTACTTCGACCGGGTGCAGCGGCCGCAGCAACTGCCGTCGGCCCTGCTGAACGCGCTGGCCGTGCTCACCGACCCGGCCCGCACCGGCGCCGTGACGATCGCGCTGCCGCAGGACGTACAGGCCGAGGCGTTCGACTGGCCGGACGAGCTGTTCGCGCCCCGGGTGTGGCACGTGCCGCGGGCCCGGCCGGAACCGGCCGCCCTGGAGCGGGCGGTGGCCGTGCTCCGGTCCGCGCACCGGCCGCTGATCGTGGCCGGAGGCGGCGTGATCTACAGCCGGGCCGACGCGGCGCTGCGGGCGTTCGCCGAGGCCACGGGCATTCCGGTGGCCGAGACCCAGGCCGGTAAGGGGTCGCTGCCGTACGACCACCCGCAGTCGGTGGGGGCCGTGGGCGCCACCGGCACGGCGGCCGCCAACCACCTGGCCGCGCGCGCCGACGTGGTGCTCGGCATCGGCACCCGGTACAGCGACTTCACCACCGCCTCCGGTACCGTCTTCGCCGACCCGGACGTGCGTTTCGTCAATCTGAACGTATCGGCCCCGGACGCGCACAAGCTGTCGGCGCTGTCGCTGGTGGCCGACGCCCGGGAGGGCCTGACCGCGCTGGGGTTCGCCCTGCGGGGCTGGGCGGCGCCCCGCGACTGGACCGCGACGGCCACCCGGCTCGCGGGGGAGTGGGACGCGGCGGTCACCCGGGTCTACGGGCTGCCGGCAGAGGACGAGGTGGCCCAGTCCGTGGTCATCGGTGCGGTCAACGAGGTGTCCCGCCCCCGGGACGTGGTGGTCTGCGCCGCCGGCTCGATGCCCGGTGACCTGCACCAGCTGTGGCGCACCCGCGACCGCAAGGGATATCACGTGGAGTACGGCTACTCCTGCATGGGTTACGAGGTCGCCGGCGGTCTCGGGGTGGCGCTGGCGGTGCTCGACGAGGGCGACGACCGGGATGTCTACGTGCTGGTCGGTGACGGCAGCTGGCTGATGATGAGCAGCGAGATCGTCACCGCGGTCGCCGAGGGCGTGAAGCTCATCGTGGTGCTGGTGCAGAACCACGGCTACGCCTCGATCGGGGCCCTGTCGGAAACGGTCGGCTCGCAGGGGTTCGGCACCCGGTACCGGTACCGCTCGGCGTCCGGGCGCCTGGACGGGGAGCGCCTGCCCGTCGACCTGGCCGCCAACGCCGCGAGCCTGGGCGCCGACGTGCTCACCGCGTCCACCCGCCCCGAACTCGGCGACGCGCTGCGCCGGGCCCAGAAGTCCCCGCACACCACGGTGATCCACGTCGAGACGGTCCCGGGGGAACCACTCGGCAACGCCGCCTGGTGGGACGTACCGGTCGCCGAGGTCTCCACGATCGCGTCCACCCGGGAGGCCCGCAGCGCCTACGAGCAGCACAAGGTTGCCCAGCGCCCCCATCTGACACCGGTCACCGAAGCGCAGGGGGATTGACGTGCAGCCGTTACGCATCGGGGTGATCGGGGCCGGGGCGATGGGTTCGGCTCACGTCCGCACGATCACGAACGATGTTCCGGCCGCCCGGGTCACGGCCGTGTTCGATCCCGATCCGGAAAGGGCCGGCCGGGCGGCCGATCCGGTGCGGGCCCGGGCGTTCGCCGACGCCGGCGAGCTGATCGGCCACCCGGACGTCGACGCCGTCGTCATCGCCTCGCCCGACGTCACCCACGCCGGCCTGGCCCGGGCCTGCATCGCCGCGGGACGGCCGGTGCTGTGCGAGAAACCCCTGGCCGTGACCGCGAGCGACGCGTACAGCGTGGTCGAGGCCGAGCTGAGCGCCGGGAAACGTCTGCTCCAGGTCGGTTTCATGCGCCGCTACGACCCCGGTTTCGTCGACCTGCGCCGCACCGTCACCGACGGGAGGATCGGTGACGTGCGCCTGGTGCACGCCGTGCACCGCAATGCCACGAACGCCACGAGCACGGACGACGCCGGGCTGGTGACCGGGTCGATGGTGCACGAGCTCGACCTGATCCCCTGGCTGGTCGGGTCACAGCTGACCGCGATCCGGGTGGAGTCACCCGTGCGCGAGGGATTCCGCGACCCCCAGCTGGCCACCCTGTGGACCGGGAACGGGGTGATGGCGAGCGTGGAGGTGTTCGTCAATGCCGGGTACGGGTATGACGTGCGCTGCGAGTGCGTGGGCACCCTCGGCACGGTCGCGCTGGCCACGGCCTCCCCGGTGTCCTCACGCATCGCCGGGGTGGAGGGCCGGGCGGTGCGCAGCGACTTCGTCGCCCACTTCGCCGAGGCCTACCGCATCGAGCTGGGCCGCTGGGCCGGGTCGGTGCTGGCCACGGACGTCACCGGGCCCAGCGCCTGGGACGGCTACGTGGCCCAGGTCGCGGCCGAGGCCGGGGTGGCGTCGTTGCGCTCGGGCGCGATCGAGGCGGTCGAGCCGGGCCTGAGGCCACCGCTGTACGGTCACGGCCCGGACGGTGGACCAGGACACGGCCGGTCCTCCACGGCCTGAGCGGCCTGGTCGGCCGGCCGCCGGGTGACGGCGCGTCACCGCCGTGCGGTCGGCGGCGCAGGCCTGATCATGCAGCAGCGGGGCCACCGGTCCAGGCCGAGCTCGGCCTCGTGGCGCCGGATCTTCCGTAGCTGGGGCGCGGGGTCGTGCAGCACGATGAATCCGAGCCGGGCGTAGTAGGGCGCGTTCCAGGGCACGTCGCGGAAGGTGGTCAGGGTCAGCGGGACCAGGCTCCGGTCGGCCAGGTGCTCGATCAGCCCCCGCCCGATCCCGCGGTGTGCGGCCCGGGGGTGCACCGACACCTGCTCGATGTGGACGAGCTCGTCCACCACGTCCATGAGCAGGTAGGCGACCGGCATGCCGTCCTCGACGTGGACCCAGGCCCGCCCGGCGGCCTGGTACGCGGCGAGCTCGGAGGGGCCGAGGGGTTCGTCGTCCGCAATCCCGCCCATCCCGATCGCCCGGAATTTCTCACCCGCCGCCCACTCGATCCGCGGGAGCAGGGGCAGATCCTCGGCGAGGGCAGCACGGATGGACACGAGGGCGATGATGGAGGGCCGATCGTGCAAGATCAACGGGTTTTACCCCGCCCGGGTTACCGCTGGTTGACCTGACCTGCGCTTTTCCGCCATGGTGAACAACGAATTGTGGTCGAGCCCAGCCGGTAACCAATCCGGCACCCGGTCGCCAGGGGCATCCCGAGGCGGGGCCGGCCGCTGAGCACGTTCGGAGACCCGGTGTCCCCTGCCCTGAACCTCAAGCGCCTGCTCGCGCTCGGACTGGCCGCGGTCGTGGCGCTGAGCGCGGTCGCGTACTTCACCATGTCGGGTGCCGACGCCACACCCAAGGTCGCTGCCACCACGGCCACTGCTGCTGCGGCGGCCAAGACCTACAAGCTCCCGCCGGTCAACGGCAAGGTCGACTACCAGCTGGGCGGTGCCTACACCCCGCCGGCGGGCACGAAGATCGTCACCCGTGACCGCACCGCCAAGATCGTCAAGGGCGCGTACAACATCTGCTACGTCAACGCGTTCCAGGTGCAGCCGGGCGAGGAGAAGTGGTGGAAGAAGAACCACCCGAGCCTGCTGCTCAAGGACAGCAGCGGTGACTACGTGGTGGACGAGGACTGGGACGAGCTGATGCTCGACACCTCCACGGCGGCCAAGCGCAAGCAGCTCGCGGCGATCGTGGGTAAGTGGTTCACCGGCTGCGCGACCAAGGGCTACCAGGCCGTCGAGCCGGACAACCTGGACTCGTACACGCGCTCGGGCAAGCTGCTGACCAAGGCGAACGCGGTGGCCTTCACGAAGCTCCTGGCCGCCCGCGCCCACACGGCAGGCCTGGCGATCGGGCAGAAGAACACCGTCGAGCTCGGCACGCAGGGCAAGAAGGCCGGGCTGGACTTCGCCGTCACCGAGGAGTGCGGCCGCTACGACGAGTGCGGCGACTACACCAAGGTCTACGGTAACCACGTCATCGTGATCGAGTACACCAAGAGCGCTTTCACGAAGACCTGCGATGCGTACGGCAGCCGGCTCTCGGTGGTGCGCCGCGACGTCGACGTGTCGCCGAAGGGCAGCAAGGGCTACGTCTACCAGGCCTGCTGAGTTTTCCTGAGTTTTCGAGCAACGGACGCGGCCCTCCCCCTTCCGGGGAGGGCCGCGTCCGTTGCTCGTGCAGTTGTTCTCAGGCACCCCACCCGGCCGGTGCGTCCACCGTCTTCCCGAAGACCGGGTTGTAGTACTCCCAGAGCTCGTCGCACAGACCGTTCTCGCCGAAGGTCAGCACGAGGCAGCCGGGCAGTGTCACCTCGGACGTGGCGGCGCGCGGTGTCCAGTCCGGGTCGCGCATCGTGGCCCACCACTCCACCACGGTGCGGCGCCTGTCACTGATCGGTACGCCGAGGAAGAGTTTCAGATCGGTCTGGGTGTGCGTGGCCCGTTTCCAGTAGGCCGCGATCTCCTCATGACCTCGATAGGGCGCGCCGGTGGGGGAGGAGTGGTAAACCGCGTCGACCGCGAACAATTCAACCACGCCCTCGTGATCCCGACCGCGCCAAGCTTCCGCATACTGCTGGATCCACTCGGTGCGATTCATACTGTCCATCGTGCGCCGCACCTCGCGACCTGTACCAGTGAGCTAAGTCCCACTACGCAACGTAGCCGCTGGAGAAACCGGACGGGCCGCCCCCAACGTCGCGGGCGGCCCGGCTACCGGTGATGTGCGGTGTCAGTTGCTGTTCGTGTCGACCTTCGCGGCGACATGCTTCAGCAGACTGAGTATCTCGTCCTGGCCGGTCTTGAGGAGGCGGACATCTTCCTTCAGGGTGTGGACGTCGGTCTTGAGGATGTGGACGTCTTCCTTCAGAACGGTGACGTCGGTCTTGAGGAGGCGGACATCTTCCTTCAGGAGAGTGACGTCGTTCTTGAGGAGGTCGACGTCGTTCTTGAGAAGTTCGACGTCTGCATTCAGCCTGTCCTGGCCGGCATTGAGGAGGTAGAAGTCGGTCTGGATGGTGGTCATACCGCGCTTCAGCAGCGCGATGTCTGCGCGCATCTCACTCTGGCCGCGCTTGACGAGGTTGATGTCGCTGGCCATGCCGGCCTGCTGCTCTTGGAGGACAGCGACGTCGCCGGCCAGGGAGGTCTGTTGCTCCTTGAGCGCACCGACATCACCCAGCAGCTGATCCTGCTTGTGCTGTACATCTTTCTGCCCGCCGAGGATATCGGTGATGTCTTCGTGCATCTCCGCCCCGTCGGTGCGCAGATGGCTGACTGATTCGTCGACCGTGGTGAGCGTTCGATCGACCCGGCCGGTCTTGTTCTCGAGGGCCACGAGGACGCGATGATTGTCGGCCTGGTCCGCCCGGCATTCGTTGACCAGCTTCTTGAAACCGTCGACGCGGAGGTCTGTCACCGACAGCCGGTCGTGGGGTGGCTCCTTGTCCATCGTCAGCCTCTTCTCCATGCGATGCACCCGACCCGTGACCTTGTCCAACTGTGAGCTACTCATGGCGGCGAGTCTAGGTACCTCCGGATGGCCTTTTCGGCGTATTTCCGAACGCGGGACAGTGAGCGTGCAGTGTCCCAAAGTAAAGGCTACATCAAGGATTTCCGGAAAAACTGCGACCGGAATCCTGCAACCGTTCCGGTCCGGAACAGCTCGTACCCCGCGCTCCGGTAGAGCCCGATCGCGGCCGTCTGGCGCTCGGTCGTGTCCAGTGTCAGCTCCGGATCCCTCGGCTCACGGCTCGTTCTTCCAGGGTGTTCAGCAGCAGGCGTCCGTGCCCCGAGCCCTGATGGTCCGGATGCACGCGCATGCGCTTGACCTCGGCGGTGGTGGGGCCGGTGCGGCGAAGGGCTCCCATGGCGATGATCTGGGCATTCGTTTCCAGGACGAGGAATTCGCCGCCCGGCTCGAGGTAGTGCTGCCGAATGTCGTTCAGGTCGTCGTCCCCGGGGCCGGGGCCGGCGTCGGCCATCACCGAGCGCAGGGCGGCGTGGTGCAGGTCGATGATCGCGGCGGTGTCGGTGGGCGTGGCGTGGCGCAGAAGGGGATCGGTCATGGCGACGACGAGTTTCCCAACTAGATCAATAGATGTTCAAGCCTGGAGGAGACCAGATGGACTACACGCTGGGGGTCGTGGCCGTGCCGACCCGGGACGTCGACGTGTTCAAGGAGCTCTGCGAGCAGAAGATGGGCCGGCCCGTCGACCATGACGTCGAGCCCTGGCCCGGTGTGCGGTACGTGCAGATCACCCCGCCGGGATAGGGCTGCTCGATCGTGCTGGGTGCGGCGACGGGGATGGAGCCGGGCTGCAGCTGGTGGTGGCCGACATCGTCGCCGAGCCCGCGGGGCTCTCGGCCCGGGGTGTCGAGGTCAGTGACGTGCGGGCACTCGACGGCGACGCGTCCCGGCTGGAGCAGAGTGGAAAAGCTCTGGAAATCCTGGGTTTCGTGTTCTTCAGCGATCCGGACGGCAACGGCTGGGCGATCCGTCAGATCTCGGCGCGGGCGGAAAACTAGGCTGTGTCCCATGACGAATGAGCGGTTCGAGGTCGGGCGTCAGGTCGCGGCGACGCCGGCGGAGGTGTTCGCGGTGCTGACCGACCCGCAGGGACATGTCGCGATCGACTCCTCGGGCATGCTGCAGTGGGCGCAGGGCGAGCAGGTCACGCAGGTGGGCGACACGTTCGTGGTGCACATGGATCGGGAGTCGCTGGGTGACCTGCCGATGGGCAGGTACGACGTCACGGTGATCATCACGCGCTTCGAGCCGGACGCGGCGATCGAGTGGACGATCTCCGGCACGGTGCAGCCGCCGATCAGGCACCTCTACGGGTACACGCTGCAGCCGGCGCCGGAGGGCACGCTGGTCACGTCGTACTACGACTGGAGCCAGATCGAGTCGCGTTACCGCGGCGTCGTCAATTTCCCGGTCATCCCCGAGGCCGGGCTCAAGGCGACGCTGGGCATCCTCGCGCGCACCGTGGAGAAGCACGGATGAGGTGAGCCCACGCGTCCGGTCGTCGGGAATCCGCTGACGGACAGGAGATCCACCGGCCACCCGGAGGATGACGAGGGCCGGGAGTCTCAGACGGTCTCGTGATCGTCCACGGTGACCGGGGTCTCGCCCGGGCCCGAGGGCGCGCGGGAGACGAGTTCGGCCCCGGGGGATCCGTGCACGAGCAGGGAGCCCTCCTTCACCCGGGCGTTCATCACCGGGACGAAGTCGCCCAGGCGCGCCTCGAGCAGCTGCTGCAGGATGGTCAGCGGGATCTGTTCATCCTGGGCGAGGGTGACGTCGATCAGCGCGCTCAGCCGGGACGGGGCACCGGCGTCGTTCGGTAGCCGGATCACCCGGTGCGGGGTGCTGCCGGAAGTGCGCCGCTCGTTCTGGAGTTCGCGCACGTGCTCGGCGGCCTGCATGAGCACCTTGCTGCCGACGAGGGTCATCAGGGACAGCCCGAGGATCTGGGCCTTCGCCGAGTCCGGGACCCGCTGGTTCTGCGAGTCCCGCAGGAACGAGATCTTGTTCGTCACGCTGGCCACCTCGTCGGGCGGCAGGTTCTGCAGGGTTGCCACGGTGTAGGTGAAGAGTGTGTCCGCGCTCTCCTCGAACGAGATGCCGCGCATGGCCCGGCGCACGTGCCGGGTGCGGGCCAGCGCCCGCTCGCGGTCGACGGCCCGGTCGGCGGCCGTGAGGATCACGTGCAGCACCGCGTACGGGCCGACGCTGACGCGCTGCTCGCCGCAGGTGACATTGAGAAAAGAACTGCGGAAAACCGCGGCCGCCCCGAATCCGGCGAGAAAGATCTGCGCGATCTGCTCGTGTTCGCGGCCCGCGCCCAGATCCCAGTGGAATTTCTGCACGATGTACAGGGCGCACAGGGCGGCCCCGACATTCACCAGGATATAGGCCAGGCCGGGCATGGATATCGAGGCGACCACCGGGGCGTCCCGATAGCGGGACACTAATTCGGCCAACGATGTCATCCCGCCGAGAAGGCCGGAGATGTAGAACGACCAATATCCCGGATCGTCCAGGACGACCACCTCGCGGGTCAGCACCACCAGGGTCGCCAGGGCGACCGCGGCGCCCAGGAGATGTCCCCGCCGCCATTCGGTCGGGGTCTCCCGCAGGGCCGCCAGACGGGCGGGTGAACTCCCGCTGTCCGGGGCCTTCGTGCTACCGCGGAGGAAGCCGGACACTTTCGTGGCCCGGCCGGCCGTCGAGCTGGACGATCTCGAGACGGTCGAGTTCCAGCACGATCTCGGCCACGGTCAGCATGGGCTTGTCCATCTTCTCCGCGAGCTGGGGAATGGTCAGTTCCCCGCCGGACTCAGCGATGATTTCCGGTACCGTCCGGGTCTCTCCGGAAGGACGGGGTCGTGGCGGTACAGCTCGTGCAATACGCAGATCGTCGTCAACCATGGTCTTCCCCCCTAGCGCAACGTCCAGCGCGTCGGAAATGACGCTGATGCCGGACGGTGAAATCAAGCCGATGGATGATCGCGTCATGCGGATCAATCTCCCCTGAGTTTCGACTGGTCACACTAGCGGAGCAAGACCCCGAAGCTAGCATGCGGCCGAATTTCCCAGGACCGGCTCGGGGTAATCCGCTGATTGTCGGAAGTATTCCGACTGGGCCGTTTCCCGAATATTCCGGCCGATTCGCGGAGTGTGCGCCGACACCGCCGTAGCGTCGCCGGGGTGAGCGATCCGGCGTCCGACTGGACCGGCACCGCGCGCGGCTTCCGGGGCCGGCCCCGAGCACCGTTCCACTGCGCCTAGGAGACTGCTATTTCGGTGTCCTGGGCCGGTTTCGGGCGGCCGAGGTAGTAGCCCTGGGCCAGTTCGCAGCCGATGGTGACGAGCCGGTCGAGCTGTTCCTGGGTCTCCACGCCCTCGGCGACCACGTCGAGGTTGAAGGCGTGGGCGGCCGTGACCATGAGCCGCACCAGGGCCTGGGTGGCGGGGTCGTCGGAGCGCAGGAAGCTCTGGTCGATCTTGAGGGTGTCGATCTGGAGTTTCTGGAGCTGGCCGATGCTGGTGTAGCCGGTGCCGAAGTCGTCGAGGCTGACGGTGACGCCCAGCGCGCGCAGGTCGCGCAGGTGGGCGTCGGCGGTGGGCTCGTCGAGCAGCACGGTCTCGGTGATCTCCAGGACCAGCCGCCGGGCGTCCAGGCCGCTCACGTGCAGCGCGTCGCGCACCTCCTCCACCAGGGAGGGCGAGGCCAGGTGCCGCGCGGAGATGTTGACGGCCATCGTGACGTCGCCGTGGCTGTCGGGGTCCTGCCGGGTCCAGGCGGCCAGCTGCTGCGTGGCCCGGGCCAGTACCCAGCGGCCGATCTCGCAGATCAGCGGGCTCTCCTCGGCGGTCGGGATGAACTCGTTGGGTGGCACCATCCCGCGCTGGGGGTGCCGCCAGCGGATCAGGGCCTCGTAGGAACGCAAGGAGCCCGTGGCCACGCTCATCACCGGCTGGTAGTGCAGCTCGAACTCGTCGCCCGCCAGCCCGGACCGGATGTCGGACTCCAGCTGGGCGCGGATCTCCAGTTCGGTGCGCAGGGCCTGGTCGAAGATCTCGGCCCGTCCCCGGCCGTTGCCCTTGGCCCGGTAGGCGGCCAGATCGGCGTCCTGCAGCAGTTTTTCGGGGTCGATCTCGCCGTCGCGGGCCAGGGCGATCCCGACGCTGGCGCCGACCGAGGCCTGACCGGCGCCGGTCATGATCGGGTCACTGACCGCGGCCACCAGGCGTTCGGCGATGGCCATCAGCTCGGCGGGGGTGGGGACGGGGTCGATGAGGATGACGAATTCGTCGCCGCCCTGGCGCCCGATCACGTCGCCGGCGCGCAGCACGTCGCGCATGCGGGCGGTGGCGGTGCGCAGCACGTCGTCGCCGGCGGCGTGGCCGAGCTGGTCGTTGACGCGTTTGAAGAAGTCGAGGTCGACGAAGAGGACGGCGACTTCGCTGCCGCTGCGGCGGGCGCGCTGCATCTGGGCGGCCAGGAGTTCCATCAGGTAGGCGCGGTTGGGCAGGTCGGTGAGGGGGTCGTGGGCGGCTTGATGGACGAGGTCGTCGCGCAGGGCGTCGCTCTGGCGGGTGGAGGCCTCGAGCTGGCGCATGGACAGCCACATCCGGGCCGGCACCAGCACCGAGAGCAACGCCGCGGCGACCGCCAGGGGCAGGTGGTCGAACTCCTTGCCCCGCAGGTTGTCGAACATCAGCACGGCCGGGATCACGAACAGGGCGCCGTACGTCGCCATCAGCCGCGAGGGCGTCAGCGGGAGGCGCCGGCCCGGGGTGCTGCGGGCCCCCGGGAGCGCCGCGGCCCGCAGCCCGGCCCCGGCCCAGCCGATCTGCATGACGAAGTAGGCCGTGGAGAACAGCCGGTCCTGGAACGTCAGGGTGCCCCCGGACAGCCCGAACAGGGTGTCGCCGGCGAGCAGCCCGGCGGTGCTGAGGGTCAGCCAGCGGGCGACCACGGTGTCGACGATGCCGGGCGGGCTGGTCAGCAGCCAGACCGCGAAGGTCAGCAGCAGGATGTTCGCCGCCGGGTAGGCCAGCGTGACGAAGTGGGCCGGCGTGGTCGGCGCGTGGACCTGGTCGGTCAGGGCCAGCCAGACGATCAGGCCGCCCGCGACCGCCACCACCATCGTGTCCAGGGCACTCGCCAGGTCACGGGGGCGCCCGCGTTGCATCAGGGCCAGGCCCGCGGCCAGGAAGGTGTAACCGATCAGGTAGGCGGCGTCCGCCGGGGAGGGGTACGGCCGCGCGGTGCCGGTCGTGATGTACCAGGCCTGCACGGCGTCCGCGGCGACCGTCAGGCCCGCGCCGGCGGCGAGCACCAGCCAGGCGCCGCGGCGCCGCCGGTCCCGGGTCCCGGCCAGCACCAGGGCGCCCACGGCCAGCAGCCCCAGCGGCAGCTCCGCGAGGCTGCGCGCGGCACCGGCCGGAACCAGCCAGTACGTGGCCAGGCCGATGACGAGGAGAACCGCGTACGCCTGTTCCAGGCCCGTGCGCCTGCCGATCCCCATCCCGCAGACTTCGGAACACCCGGTGGCACAGTGAAGTTCTGCGGATCAGCCGTCATGCGCCCGGGTGCTCGGCCCCCGAAAATCGTGACTCACCGTAAAGGGCGGCCTAGACTGGTTTCCGTGCATTTCAGGGTACTGGGGCCCCTCCGGGGCTGGTCGGGCGATGCCGAGCTGCGCCTCGGCCCGCCCAAGCAACGGGCCGTCCTGGCCTTGTTGCTGGTCAGGTCCGGGCAGCCGGTCGCGTTGCACGAGCTCGTCGACCTGCTCTGGCCCGACGATCCGCCGCACACGGCCGTCAACGTGGTGCACCGGCAGATGGCCGCCCTGCGCCGCACCCTCGAACCCGGACTTCCCGCGCGCACCCCATCACGCTGGGTCACCCGCGACGCCGCCGGTTACCGCCTCGACGTGACCGGCGGTGCACACGCCGCATCCGCCGCGCCCGGCCGCGCCCTCGATCTGGAGGACTTCCGCGACCTGGTGCGCGAGGCCTCGTCCCTCACCGATCACCACCGCGCCGCCGGGATGCTCCTGCGGGCCCTGTCCCTGTGGCACGGCCCGGTGGTCGCCGACCTGACCCCCGGGGTGCGCCAGCACCCGGCGTTCGTCGCGGTCGAGGCGGAGTACCTGTCCGCGGTCCGGCGCGCCGCCGACCGGGCGCTCGCGGGCGGGACCCCGATCGCCGGCGAGCTGCCCGCCCGGCTGCGGGAGGCCTCGGACCGGTATCCGCTGGACGAGGCCGTGCAGGCCCGGCTGATGCTGGTGCTGGCGGCGGTCGGCCGTTCCGCGGAGGCGCTGGACCGGTTCGAGCGCCTGCGGGTCGTGCTCGACGAGGAGCTCGGCCTACCGCCGGGCCCGGAACTGCGTGAGGCCCGGCGGCGCGTGCGGGAGCAGACCGAGGCGACCACCTCGTCCTCTGCTCACCGCTCTTCGGGCCCGTCCGGTCGGATCGATCAGGACGAGAGGGCCGGAACTGAGGACGACGTGGTCGCCCTGGTCGCGCCGGCCCAGTTGCCTGCCGATCTGGCCTCGTTCACGGGCCGCCGGCACGAGCTGGACGTGGTGTCGTCGCTGCTGGCCGGGACCGGGACCGGTCAGGCGCCCCGGCTGGTGGTGATCAGCGGTATGGGCGGGGTGGGGAAGACGACCATGGCCGTGCACTGGGCGCACCGGGTCGCCGACCGGTTCCCCGGCGGCCAGCTCTACGTGAACCTGCGGGGTTTCCATCCCAGTGGCTCCGTGACCGGCGTGGTCGAGGTGCTGCGCTCGTTCCTGGAGGCGCTGGGGGTGCCCGTGCCGCGGGTCCCGGCCGGGCTGGAGGCCCAGGCGTCGCTGTACCGGAGCCTGCTGGCCGGTCGCCGGATGCTGATCCTGCTGGACAACGCCCGCGACAGCGACCACGTGCGTCATCTGCTGCCCGGTACCACCGGGAGTCTGGTGATCGTGACCAGCCGTAATCAGCTGGTCGACCTGGTCGCGACGCAGGGTGCGCACCCGGTCGCGCTCGACCCGCTGCCGCGTCCGGAGGCCCTGGCGTTCCTGGCCGCCCGGCTGGGAGCCGACCGCACCACCCTGGAGGCCGATGCCGCGGCCCAGGTCGTCGACCTGACCGGGCGGCTGCCGCTGACCCTGGCCCTGGTCTGCGCCCAGGCCGCGGTGAATCCGGCCTACTCGCTGCAGGCCGTGGCCACCGACCTGCGGGAGTTCGGCAGCCTGGACTCCTTCAGCGGTGAGAGCGCGCCCACCGACGTGCGGTCGGTCTTCTCCTGGTCGTACCAGGCCCTCACCCCCGGCGCCGCGCGGCTGTTCCGCCTGCTCGGGCTACAGGCCGGCCCGGACTGCTCGCTGGCCGCGACGGTCAGCCTGGCCTGTCTGCCGCGTGCGCAGGTGCGGCTGCTGCTGCGCGAACTCCTGCGCGCCAGCCTGGTTTTCGAGACCCGGCCGGGCCGGTACGGGTGTCACGAGCTGCTGCGGGCGTACGCGGCGGAGCTGGCCGGGCTCGAGGAGCACCGGGAGGAGTCCGTGGCCGCGCGCACCCGGTTGCTCGACCACTACCTGCACAGCGCCGACGTGGCCGCGGCCACCCTGGGGCCCAGTCGCGACCGGGTCCCGTTGCCGGCGGCGGTTCCCGGTACCGTCGCGGAGACGTTCGCGAGTACCCGCGAGGCCGCGGCCTGGCTGGACACCGAGCGGCTGGCGCTGGTCTCGACGATCCGGCAGGAGGAGTGTCATGGATTCCCGGGCAGCGCCGATCACGCCACTGATCACGCCACTGATCACGCCCGGCACATCTGGCAGCTGGCCGGGGTGATCGAGAACTACCTGGACCGGGCCGGTTCCTGGCAGGTGCAGGCTCATCTGCAGTCGCTGGCGGTGCGGGCGGCCCGGCGCGGCGGCGACCTGGCCGGTCAGGCCCACGCCGCGCGGGCGCTGGGGTTCGCGCAGTTCCGTCTCGGCCTGTTCCCCGAGGCCACCCGTAACCTGGTCGAGGCGCTGGCGCTGTTCGACCGGGTCGGCGATCTCGCCGGCCAGGCGTTCACGCACCGGCAGCTGGCGTTCCAGGCGAACGGACGAGGTGACCACCGGGTCGCGCTGGCTCAGTACGGCAGTGCCGCGGCGCTGTACCGGGGACTGGGCGACCTGAGCGGTCAGGGCTGGGTGCACAACGAGGTCGGCTGGACACACATCCTGATCGGCGACCACGAGCAGGCGCTCGGCGACTGCCGGGCGTCGATCACGCTGCACCGGCAGGTGGGCAACCCCAACGGTGAGGCGGCGGCCTGGGACAGCCTCGGCTACGCGCAGCACCACCTCGCCCGCTACGAGGAGGCCCTGGACTCCTTCGCCCGGGCGCTGGTCATCTACCGCGACATCGCCGACCGCTACCTGGAGGCCGACACCCTGGTGCACATCGGTGACGCTCACCAGGGGGCGGGCCGGCCGGCGGCGGCGGTCACGGCGTGGGAGCAGGCGCTGCTCGTGCTGGAAGACCTCGGTCATCCGGACGCCGAGCTGGTACGGGTCAAGGTGCTGGCGAGCGGGTCGGGGATGTTGCGCGAGCGGTCCTGATCGGTCCTGATCGGCCCGGTCGGCCGGGCGTCAGAAAAACGTCAGAGTTCCGGAAGCCGAACTGCCTACGGTCCCCGACATGACCGCCATGATCACGTCATCTCCCGTGGCCGGGCCGGACCCGCTGTTCGATGCCCTGGTCGCCGAGCACTCCCGGGCGATGCTCGCGTACGTCGAGTCGGTGATCAACGATCACCACCTGGCCGAGGACATCGTGCAGGAGACACTGATCCGGGCCTGGCGGCACGCCGGGGTGCTCGATGCGGCCAAGGGCTCGGTGCGCGGCTGGCTGCTGACCGTGGCCCGCAACCTGGCCATCGACCGGATCCGCAGTGCCAGTTCGCGGCACGAGAGCGTCGGCGCCGACCACCGGCCCGAGCCACTGCCCGGCAAGGTGCATCCCGATCACGCCGACGACGTGGTGGCCAAGCAGGTCACCGACGAGCTGCTGCGTCATCTGTCGCCCGAGCACCGCGACGTGATCCGCTACACCTGCCTGAACGGGCTCACCGCCCGGGAGACCGCGCTGGCGCTCGGCATCCCCGTAGGCACGGTGAAGTCCCGCCGTCACTATGCCCTTTCGGTCTTGCGCCGCAAGATCGCCGCCTAGCTCGGCGCCTTCTTCGCCCCTTCGTCGATCACGAACGAAGAAGTTCCCCGTAGGTCTCAGGCCGGCACCCTCACGTCGAGGTCCAGCACCGGGATGCGCACGTCGCCGTCGGCGTGGGCGTGCCAGCGCCAGTGCGCGCCGGTCGCGAGGTCGCCGGCGACCAGGCCCGTCCATCCGGCGCCGTCGGATCCGCAGAGCCGGAACAGCTCGTCGAGGGTCGCGCGGTCGGGGGTGCCGGCGACCACGACCAGTCCCCGGACCGGCCGGCGCACGGCGGTGGCGCGCACGGGGGAGTTCTCCCGCGGGGCCGGGGTACCCGCCGGTGGGCCGGAGACCTGGTTCAGCCCGGCCGGGACGGGCAGGGCGGGATGGGCGCCGAGCACCTGCACCGGGGTGCCGGGAGCCCCGGCGGCCACCTCGGCGAGCAGGTGACGGATCACGTCGCGGCTCACCTCGGGGTCCCCGGTCACACTGAGGACGCCGTCGAGCCGGCTCAGGTCGACGAGGACGGCGTCGGTCATTCCGTCGGTGTCGGTGCTTCCCACCCGGACCAGGCACGCGCTGCCGTCGCCGGTGCCGTGGGTGTCGAGGCGGCCGGTGCCGTTCATCCGCCAGCGGGTGCCCTCCAGGTTCTGCCAGGGGGCGGGCAGGACCGGTTCCACGGTGTCGGCGCAGATCCAGACGGTGACGCCGGCGTGGTCCACCTCCAGCGCGTGCACCTGGGGGTGGCCTCCGGGGGGAGCCGGAACGGCCTGGAGGGTGCCGAGCGTGCCGTAGGCGCGGCGCACGGTCTCGGTGTCGGAGCGGAAGGAGCCGCCCAGCGAGCGCCGGCCGGCCAGGCGACGGCGCCGGCGACCGGGCTCGCGCAGGCGGTCCAGGGCCCGGCCCAGGCCGGAGAACCAGCGGGCCACCCGGCCCCGGGCCACGATCGCGGCGGTGATCAGGGCCAGCAGTACCGAGCCGACAGCGGCGAGCACCGCCGCCGCCGGGAGACCGGTGTCGTCGCCGCCCTGGGTCTGGCCGTTGTCCATCTCCACGGCCCGGTCGGCCCTCTCGCGGGCCAGCTGCACGAGCTGACCGGTGGCGTCGTCGGGCAGGCGCAGGATCCAGCCGGGGGTCAGCTGCTGGTTCGCGTTCTGCAGGGCGTCACCGTCGGGCTGCCGCTGCCCCTGGTTCAGCCGGAAGATCTCGCCGGCGCGGTTCTGGTCGCCGAGCGTGGCGGCGGCCACCTGGGCCAGGCCCACGGGCCGGCCGCCGGTGCGGTCCAGGCCGGGGACGACGAGGACCTTGACCACGTTCTCGTCGCCGCCGGCGCCGGCCGGGCGGGTGTCGGCGGACGCGGTGGTCGCCAGGGTGCCCAGCAGCCCGAGGGTCACGAGCATCAGCAGGGCCAGGCTCGGCAGTGCCCGGCCACCGGGAATTCTCCGCGTCATGCCCGGGGTACGAGACCCGGCCGGTCAAGGGTTCGATGCCGGCGACCTGAACCTTCGGGAACCGGCGTGTCGTATGGCTGAGGACACGTACGTGACCGAGCCGCCGAACGCCGAGGAGATAACGCCGTGCCCGATTACAAGATCAACTCTGACGAGACCGCGGCCACCTCACAGGCGCTGCTGAACGACTTCACGCAGTTGCAGGACAAGCTCACCGAGGTGCGCGGCAAGATCCAGAACCTGCTCGCCAACGGGTACTCCACCCCGGCCGCGCAGCAGAAGTTCTCGCCCTTCTTCGACGAGTTCGGCAAGGGCTTCGAGCAGGTCAACACCGGCCTTCAGGGCATCGGGCAGTACGTGCGCTCGGTCGGTGAGGCCTTCACCCAGACCGACGACCAGCTCGGCTCGAACCTGGGCTGACCCGCCCACTGCCGACCCGCCCCCCCGAGTTCCCCATTCGGCGTCCGCGCCACCGGACCCACCCATGACGAAAGCCGATGTGCCGTGCGACTGAATGTCAGCGTTCGCGACCCGTACGACCCGGCGGTGTCCGCCACCGTCGTGGTCGAGACCGACCCCGCGGCCCGGGTCGGGGCCCTGGCCGCAGAACTGGCACGCACCGTGGGCTTCTCGGGTGAGGGCAGGGACACGGGCGGGGCGGGGGAGCCGGCTCTGTTCGCCGGGGCGCAGGCCCTGGCCCCCGACGACACGCTGCGCCGGGCGGGCATCCGCGACGGCGCCGACCTCGGGCTGGGGGTCCCGGCCCCGGCCGGGCCCTCCCCGGAGGGCCGCACCGAGGTGCGCGTGGTCTCCGGACCGTCCGCGGGCACGGTCTTCCGGCTCCCGGCGGGCGACTACGACCTGGGCAGCGACCCGGCCTGCCGGGTGCGGCTGCCCGCCGGCGAGGGCGCCCCGCCCTTCGCCGCGCAGGTGCGCGTGCACCTGGACGGCACCGCCGAACTACTGCGCGCCGACGCCGCCCAGCTCGACGGCAAGAGCGTCCCGGGCAGCACCCCCTGGCGCGAGGGCAGCCTGCTGGGCGTGGGCGACAGCCTGCTGGAGATCTCCTCCGCCCGGCCGGTGCCCGCACCGCTGACCCCGGCCCAGGACGGTCTGGGTCTGGAGTTCAACCGGCCCCCACGGTTCCTGCCGCCGACGGCCGGCCAGAAGTTCCGGCTCCCGTCGCCGCCCAGGAAGCCCGACAAGCGCCCGATCCCGCTGCTGCCCATCCTGCTGCTGCCCGCCGGCAGCGCCCTGGTCACGATCCTCGTCACCGGTAGGTGGACCTTCATCTTCATCGCCCTGCTGTCCCCGCTGGGTGCCCTCGTCACCCAGTTCAGCGGCCGCCGGCAGGCGATGGAGAAGTACCGCCAGGAACTGGCCGAGCACGAGGCCCGGGTGGCGCGGCTGAACGACGACATCGAGGCCGCCGTCCTCGACGAGCAGCACCACCTGCGCCTGTCGCTGCCCGACCCGGCCTCGCTGCTGCGCATGGCCGCCCAGCCGTCCGAACGGCTGTGGGAACGCCGCTGGGCCGACCCCGACTTCCTGAGCGTGCGGGTCGGCACCACCGACCTGCCCTCGGCCACCAGCGTCGAGGACCCCACGCTCGACGAGCACCGCCGCACCACCGTGCCCGGCCTCGACCAGGTCCCCGTCCGCGTCGACGTGCGCCCGGCCGGGGTCGTCGGCATCGCCGGCCCGGGCGGCAGCGCGCTCGCGGCCTGGCTGGCGGCGCAGGCGGTCTCGCTGCACGGCCCGACCGACCTGCGCCTGGTGGTGCTGGCCGGCCCGGACGGCGAGCACACCTGGTCGTGGACCCGCTGGCTGCCGCACGCCCAGGCCCAGGCGGAAGATGCGTACTCGCTGGTGGGTACCTCCACCGACTCGCTGGCCCGGCGCATCGGCGAACTCGGCCAGATCGTCACCGCCCGCACCGCCCTGGGCCGCGACCTGACCCGCGGCGGGGTCAACGGCTACCCCGACGTCCTGGTCGTGCTGGAGCAGGCCCGCCGCGCCCGGTCCCTGCCCGGCGTGATCACCCTGCTGCGTGAGGGCCCGGCGGTGGGCGTGTTCGTGATCTGCGTCGACCGCGAGGAGCGTCTGCTGCCCGAGGAGAGCGGGGCGGTGCTGGTGACCGGTCTCCACGGCCGGGGCAACACGCTGAGCCTGCGCACCGGCCCGGGCGCCGCGCTGGAGAACGTGCGCACCGACTCACCCGAGCACTCCTGGTACGAGCACCTGGGCCGGGCCCTGGCCCCGCTGCGGGGCGTGGGCGACAGCGACGAGAGCACCCTGCCCGGTGCGGTCCGCCTGCTCGACCTGATGAAACTCGAGCCGCCCACACCCAGTGCCCTGGTCGCCGGCTGGAGCCTGGGCGGGCGCAGCACCGTCGCGACCCTGGGCGCGGGCTACGACGGCCCGTTCTCCGTCGACCTGGTGCGCGACGGCCCGCACGCGCTGATCGCCGGCACCACCGGCTCGGGCAAGTCCGAGCTCCTGCAGACCCTCGTCGCCACCCTGGCCGTGGTCAACCGGCCCGACGAGATGACCTTCGTGCTCGTCGACTACAAGGGCGGCAGCGCGTTCGCCGAGGCCGCCGACCTGCCCCACACCGTCGGCCTGGTCACCGACCTCGACACCCACCTGGTCGAGCGCGCCCTGGTCTCCCTCGGCGCCGAACTGCGCCGCCGCGAGACCCTCCTGGCCCGGGCCGGGGCCAAGGACATCCTCGACTACCTGGACAAGCGCAGCCGCGGCGCCGACCGCCTGCCCGCACTGCCCCGGCTGATGCTGGTCATCGACGAGTTCGCGTCCATGGCCCGGGAACTGCCCGACTTCATCTCCGGCCTGGTCAACATCGCCCAGCGCGGCCGGTCACTGGGCATCCACCTGGTCCTGGCCACCCAGCGTCCCGGCGGCGCCGTCACCCCCGACATCCGTGCCAACACCAACCTGCGCATCGCCCTGCGCACCACCGACGGCACCGAGAGCCGCGACATCATCGACAGCCCGGCCTCCGGGGAGATCTCACCGGCCAACCCCGGACGCGCGTACGCCCGCCTGGGGCCCTCGGTGCTGCTGCCGTTCCAGTCCGCCCGCGTCGGCGGCCGCCGCCCGGCCGGCCTGGGAGACATCCGCACCGACACCCCGCCCCCCGTGAAGGCACAGGTCGTCACCTGGGCCGAACTCGGCGGCCCGCTACCGGCCCGCCCCCGTGGCCCCCGCGGAGGCGACGTCGAGGCCGTCACCGACCTCGCCGTCCTGGTCGAGGCCCTGGCCCGGGCCGCCCGCGACGCCGGGATCGAGCGCCAGCCCAGCCCCTGGCTGCCCGCGCTGCCCATCCTGCTCGACTGGACCCGTCCACCCGCGCCGACCGAGGCGTCCGTACGCCCCGCCGCTCTCCCCGACGTGCCCTTCGGCATCGTCGACCTGCCCGCCGAACAGGCCCGCACCGACCTCACCTTCGACCTCGACCGCTCCGGGCACCTGCACGTGGTCGGATCACCCCGCAGCGGCCGCTCCCAGACCCTGCGCACCCTGGCCGCGGCACTCGCCTCCGCCCACGGCGCCGACGACCTGCACCTGTACGGCATCGACGGCGGCAACGGCGCCCTCAACGCCCTGACCGCCCTGCCGCACACCGGCGCCGTCGTCGACCGCAAGCAGATCGAGCGCCTGGGCCGTCTCCTCGACCGCCTGAACACCGAACTCACCAGCCGCCAGGGCATTCTCGGCGCCCGCGGCACCGCCGACCTGACCGAGCTGCGCGCCGGTCAGGCCCCCGGCCAGCGCCTGCCGCACATCGTCGTCATGGTCGACCGGTTCGAGGTCTTCGACCGCGAGTTCCTGGCCTACGACAACGGCAGCTACCTCGAGCGCCTGCTGCGTCTGCTGCGCGACGGCGCCGGCGTCGGTATCCACCTGATCCTCGCCGGTGACAAGGTGCTCGGCAGCAACCGCTACTCCGGCACCACCGAGGACAAACTCGTCCTGCGTCTCAACGACCGCCAGGACTACTCCAGCGTCGGCATCCCGACCCGCCAGGCCCCCGAAGACCCCGCCCCCGGCCGGGCCGTGCGCACCGGCGACCTCAGCGAGGTCCAGATCGCCGTCCTCACCCGCGACCTGGCCGGCACGGCCCAGGCCGAGGTGCTGCGCTCGCTGGGCGCCGAACTGCACGAGCGTGAGGCCGGGGTACCGCGCGCCCGCCGGGCCCTGCGCCTGGACGTCCTGCCCGACCGCATCACCTACGCCGAGGCCGTGCTCCTGCCCTACACACCCGGCTCGATGCGTCCGCTGCTGGCGGTGGGCGGCGACACCCTCACCGCGCTGGGACCCGACCTCTCGGACGTCCCCTCGTTCCTGATCGCCGGGCCTCCCCGCAGCGGCCGCAGCACCGCCCTGCTGGCCGCCTCGGAATCGTTGCTGGCGGCGGGAAGTGGCCTGGTCGTGATCGCCCCGCGGCGCTCGCCGCTGCGGGACCTGGCGGGCCGGCCCGGGGTCGCGGCCGTGATCACCGAGGCCGAGGTCGGCGTCGGTGCCTTCCGCCAGGTGCTGGGCAACATTCCCGAGCCGACGGCCGTCATCGTGGTCGACGACGCCGAGCTGCTGATGAACGCGGAGATCGACCCCGACCTGGCCGCGCTGGCCCGTGGTGCCCAGGGCAACGGCTGGGGCGTGCTCGCGGCCGGGAACGCCGAGTCGCTGAGCCTCAGTCTTGCCGGATGGGTCGGGCAGGCCAAGCGCAACCGCACCGGGATGCTGCTGTCCCCGCAGGGTCTCAGCGACGGCGAGGTGATCGGCGTGAAGCTGACCCGGGGCCTGGTCGGCCAGGCCCCCCAGCCCGGCCGCGGCCTGCTGCACCTGGGTGACGGCGTCCTGCTGGGTGTGCAGGTGCCGGTGCGGGGGTAGGGCGGTCTCCGGTCACCGTGAGGTTCCGGGGCGGCTCACGCACCCGGTCGGCGTCGGGACCGGCCTCATCGGTATCAGCAGGGCACATCGGGGTATCCATCTGCGTGCGGCTGCGGCGGTTCTCGATGATCGGCGCTGGAGGGACAGGCCGTGGATCTTGCGCCGGACCTGGTGATGACGGGGCCCGGTTCGACCGGCCGGGCGTGACCTCATCCGGCGGGATCCCGGGTGGGAGTGGTCGTTGCGCCTCGTTCAGCGCAGGGGCGTCCTCATCAGCGAGTGCCAGCGTGGTTGCTCGGTGATCGTCACGAGGACGCACAGGGCGGTCACCGCGATGGCGACGGGGGCCGGCCAGAGGACCCAGGCCGCCGCGGTCGCCGCGACGAGCTGGATCAGCAGCAGAAGGATGGTGACGATGCCGTGGACCGCGACCGGGGAATCGCCGCCGGGCCGGTCACCCGGGGTGCTGAAAATGGCGGACGGCACGATGAGCAGCACGAGAGCGAGAACGGCCAGCGGGATGGAGTGTGACCACAGGGCCCAGGGGGTGCCCACCCAGGCGACGATTTCGCTGAGGAAGCGCAGACCGCCGGTCAGGAGGTCGTGGCCGGGACCCCGGAGGGTGCTCGTGGTGGTGGGGTGCGTGTCGGTCACGGTGGTCCCTGCCTTCGTCCACGGTGCGGCTATATCTAGTAGCTTTAAGCTAATGGCTTTAGCCAGATAGGTCAACGTCCCATCCCGGCCCGATGTGGCAGGACGCGAAGGATTAACGTCTGTGGTGTCCACCCGAACGACGAGGCGAGGAATCAACCATGACCGTGATCGCGGTGCTCGAATTCAACCTCACGCCGGAGACCCTCGCGCAGGCGCTGCCCGTCGTCCACGAAGTCCTCGAAGAGACAAGGACTTTCGACGGCTGCGAGAGTGTGGACGTGATGGTCGACCAGGCCGATGCCGCGCACCTGGTCGTGGTCGAGCGCTGGGCGTCGATGGAGGCCGACGAGGCTTACCGGGCGTTCCGCGCCGGCCCGGGCGCGCCGACGGCGCTCGCTCCTTTCCTGGCTGCCGCCCCCATCCTGACGAAGGGGGTCATCGACCCGGCCGTCTGATCCGGTCAGCGGCCGGGTGCTGGTGCGAGGGCCGGGGCACGGGGCTCGCGCAGGTCTGGTACTGATCGGAAACTACCCAGCTCGCCCCCCGGGCTGGGCAAAGTCAGCGTTCGATGATCCAGATCAGGCCTGCGACCGCGGACGATCTCGCTCGTGTGCTGGAACTGCGCCACGATGGTTTCTCCGTTCACGCTCCGAAGAGGTACACCCTCCACGAGGTGCAGACCCTTCTCGCCGATGTCGATCCCGCCGAGTTGGGAATGCTGATCGAACGCCGTCAACTTTTTGTCGCGACGGAGAACGATCGAGTGGTGGGTTGCGCCGGCTGGGCGGACATGAGGCTGCGCCATGTCTACGTCGACCCGGCCGAGACCCGGCGAGGAATCGGCACGATGCTGGTCCGCCATGTCGAAATCGACTTTCGCGAGCGCACGGGCTCCGCTCGCATCAGGGCCGGCGTCGGTTTGCAGGCCGAGGACTTCTACCGATTCATCGGCTACACGTTCGATGAGCACGCCACCGCGGCGGACGGTAGTAGATACCTCTTCATGAGCCACGCCGTCTGATCCGGAAGAACCCCGCATCCGGACTGGCGAGAACGCGCCGCCGTCCATCGCATCAAGCGCCGCCGGATCGGGTGGGGGTACCCGGCGCCGGATCCGAACCGGGGGAGGACGAGCCCGGCGCGGCCGGGGTCGGTGTTGCCGGTGGCGACTGGGTGGGCTGCTGGGGGTCGGGCGTGGTCGAAGTCGGGGAGGACGGCGACCGGGCCAGTTGTTGCGTGACTGGGTCGGGGGTCACCTGTGTTGGTGAGGCCGGAGGTGACTGGGCTGGGTTACTGGGTTGCCGGGCCTGGGGTTTCTTGCGGTGGGGACGCCGGGGTTGATGGGTCCGGCTGCTGACTTTTCGAGCTTTGCGGGGCCAGGGGGACGCCGCCGGAGTTCGGGCCCTGGTTCTGGTGGTCGGGCGCGGGGGCTTCGCCGAAAACGTTCCTCACCGAGCGGTCCTTGCCCGCCGGGCCACCGGCCACGCCGGGGATGAGGTTCGCGGCCTCGCCGTTCAGGGCTTCCTCGAACGTGATGCCCTTCTCCTCCATGGACACCCCCACCTTGGTGAAGGCCCCCGCGAACTGCGAGATGTTGTTGGCGAGCTGCTCGTTGACCTCGTCCCGGACGGACCGCTCGGGGACGAACTTCCCCGGGACACCAGCGCTGCCGGCGTCGCTCGCAGCAGCCGGAGGGGTCGCACCACCGGCAGCAGCCGGAACCTCTGCATCATCGGAACCCGCACGCGTATCGGAACCCGCACGCGTATCGGAGCCCGCACCGGACCCGGAACCCGCACCGCCCGCACCGGTCGCGGCGGGCGTGGTGCTGGGCGCCGGGCTGCCGGGCCGGCTGGTGTCACCGGTCCCCGTCCCGCCGGGTGTTCCCGCTGCGGCCGGGGCACCTGCTGCGGCTGGGGCACCTGCTGCGGCCGGGGTCTTGTCCGGGTTGAACTTCTTCAGCAGGCCTCCGGCCCCGACCGCGCCCAGGGCGCCGACGGCGGTCGGGGCCAGGATGTTCGCGGCGGTGATCTCCTCGCCGTTGCCGGCCTTGCCGATGACCTCGAGGGTGGCACCCTTGCCGAATTCCCGGATCAGGTCACCGGATGGCCCGACCACCTTGTCGAGGGGGAGGCCGGCGAAGTTCTTGCCGCCCAGGTTCTCGCTGAACCTGGTCACACCCTTGACCAGGCCGGAGTTCAGGATCTGCGGGAGGCCGGGCAGTTTCGAGAGGGTGCCGGCGAATCGCCCGATCAGGGCCCCACCCGGTACCAGGGCGATGAGACCGGTGATGAAGTCGCCTGTCTTGAAGGCTCCGTCGCCTATCGCCACGGCCTGGTTGAACACGAACAGCAGGCCGCCCAGCAGGAGCCCGGCGACGGGGAAGACCAGGGCGATGATGCCGACGATGGCGGCCAGGACGAGCTGGACGAAGAAGTTGTCCTCGAAGAAGTCCGCGATCTTCTGGAAGACGTTGCGCTCGGCGATGGCCTTGTCCTTGGCCTCGTCGAGTTCGCTCTCGCAGGCGCGGCGGGCGCTCTCGCGGTCGTTGCGCGCGTCTTCGGCCTTGCGCTTGGCCGCATTCAGGGTCTCGTTGGCGTCGTCGATGCGGTCTTGCTGCCGGCGGGCGTCGGAGCGCTGGGTGTCGGTGGCGTCGGTGGCCAGGGGCGCGACGGTCTGGGAGGCGGTGCCGGCCACGGGCCGGGCGTCGGCAATGGCCTCGTCGAGCTTGCCCTGGGCGTCGTCGAGTTTGGTGGAGTAGTCCTGGTAGGCGTCGGCGGCCTGCTGGAACGAGTCGACGGTCTGCTGGAGGAATCCCTCGAGCTTGGACACCTGCTCCTTGAGGGCGTCGACGGCCTGCCCGCGGCCGCGCGTGTCGAGCACGCCGCCCTTACGCACGAAGTTCAGTGCGGTCGAGGCCTGGTCGCCGACGTCGCGGTAGCGGGCCTCCAGACGGGCGATCTCGGCCGTGTCGCCGGGGGTGGGGTCGTCGGACAGGCCGACGAGGGCCAGATCTGCACTGGTCGGTCTGGGCACCGGGATCCTCCTCGAAAAGCCTTGCTCAGGACGTGGCCGGCAACGGTCGGCCGTCGGGGGCGACGAAACGGAACGTCGCAGTGATGGCGTTGAACAGCGGGTGCACCGCTGCTTTCAGCGGCAGGTTCGGGCTGGCGCAGGAGACGACGAGGTACTCCTGGGGACTGCCGGGCACAGGCAGCATGGTGTGCATGGTGAGCAGCTTCGTCGAGACGTCGGCGGTGATCGCGGTCTCCTCGGTGCCGGTCACGCGGGCGACCGTGCCGATGTGCGGCAGGGTGACGGAGGTGACCTCGCGGTCGCTGGGAGCGCGGCGGGAGGTCCCCAGCGCCTGGGTCAGCACGGGCAGCGTGAATTCCAGGCCCTCGGGAGTGTTCACCGCGAACACCATCACGTAGGCCATGAAGAGCCCGTCGTCGTACATCTCGGCGGTGCTGGCGCTGAACAGGGCGCCGTGTTTACGGGCCGAGCGCAGGAGTTCGCGGCCGGTGCGGAAGAAGTCGTTGACCTGGGCCTTGGCCCGGGGGTCCGGGGTCTCGGCGAGCGCCTGGGCGCGGGCGGCGGCCATCTCCTGGCCGGACAGGTCGGTGGTGCTCCAGGTCTCGGGCACGTTGAGCAGGAAGCGTTCACGGTCGGGCATGGCTACTCCGTCACGAGGCTTTCGGCGGCTTGCGCGTCGGTGTCGGCGAAGGCGTCGCTGACCTGCTGGAACTTGTCGCGGATGCCGTCGATCTCGCGGACCAGCTGGAACCGGCCGTCGGACCAGGCGTTCTCGAACGAACCGGCGGAGCGGGCCAGGTCACGGCCCAGGGCCTGGTCGAAGTCGATGTTCGCGCCGCTGATGTCGATGTTCTCGCGCACCTTGTCCAGCGCGGCGCGGGCGGCGTCCAGGTCGTCGCCCGGGAGGAAGATCTCGGCCACCGGGGCCCTCCTGTCTGCGGTCGAAGCTGCGGCAGCTCCCGAAAGTGCGGCCGTGATCCGGCCGGTACCTATACGACGTGGCGGTGCCGGGGGGTTCACCGAGGCCGGGGCGAACCCCCCGGGCAGGTCTGTCTCGTAGACCGGGCACGAGTCCCTCCGGCCGGATCCTCCTGGACGTGGCTGCGGGCATCCTGCTCGTGAGCTGCGGAAGGTCCATCACCCTCCGGCTCACCGTGGGCGGCAGTCCGGTGCACCGGTCCGGCGGCGGCGACGAGCCGGGTGAGCTCAACGGGCAGGGCCGCGGCGGATGTGGTTCGCGGTGTCGCCGCAGGGCCGAAGGGTCCGATGAAGGACGACCAAGGGCCCGGTCGGGCGGTGGGTGGCGGTTCTATCGTGAAGTCATGAACGCCGGGTACGAACTCCCGCTCCCCGCGGCGCAGATCGTCGGGCGCCTCAACGCTCGACCACGCATTCCGCTCACCCCCTGGTCGCTGAAGGTCACCGAGGTCGCCCTGGTGCGCCGGGACCGGCAGGTGCCGCAGGTCGAGGTCGTCGTCGAGGTCTGCGCGGTCGCGACCTTCTTCGGTGCCGTCCCGGGTGAGGAACTCACCGGTGGACGCTGGGCGGTGCGCTTCGACGTGCGCGCCCAGGCCCTGGAGACCGGCGCCCCCACGCGTCCGTTCGTTCTGCTCCTGAAGGTCAAGCTCGAGGAGTGGTGGCTCAACCGCGCGCAGGAACAGCAGATCCGGGCCGTGCGGGAGCACCGGGCAAGCGCTCGCCGACTGGACTGACCGCGACAGGTGCGAACCAAACGGCTTCAATCAATTTCTGTAGCAATCCCTTTCATGGCCTGCGCAGAGAGACCGGGCCGTTTCGCGCGAGGCAGGGTGCTGACGACGAGCGTGTAGGAGGAGCGCACCAGTTCGTCGATGAGATCTTCGGTGATGTCGTCACCGCCGCCGATCGAGATCCAGTGTTTCTTGTTCATGTGGTAGCCGGGGAAGACGTCGGGGAACTGCTCCTGCAGGGACAGGCTGTGCTCCGGATCGCACTTGAGGGTGACCAGGGGTTCACCGTGCAGCTCGCCGGCCAGGAAATACACCTTGCCGACGACCTTGCAGACCTCGGTCTCGGGCCCGAACGGGAAGCAGTGCTCGGCGGCGGGCAGCCCGGTCGCGATGCGCAGGGCCGTGGCCCGCAGGGTCGTTCCGTCCATGAGCGCGAGTCTAGGGACGGGGTCCGACAGTTTGCCCGGCGGTTTCGGACCGGGCGGTCCGGTGCCGGATCGGACGGGTGTGGATCTTGGCCAGGCAGGGCGCGATCCCGGCGAAACCCGTGATGCCGGGAGCAGCGGCGTGGTCGCGGGCCCGGTAGGCGCTGGGGCTTTCACCGACCAGCTCGGTGAAACGGGAACTGAAGGTGCCCAGCGACGAGAACCCGACGGCGAAACAGATCTCGGTGACGCTGAGGTCGCCGCGGCGCAGGAGGGCCATGGCCCGCTCGATGCGGCGGGTCATCAGGTAGCTGTAGGGCGACTCCCCGAACGCGGCCCGGAAGCTCCGGGAGAAGTGCCCGGGCGACATCAGGGCGAACCGGGCCAGGGCGGTCACGTCGAGCGGACTGGCGTAGTCCCGGTCCATCAGGTCGCGGGCCCGGCGCAGCCGGACCAGATCCTCCAACGACGTCACGCCTGTCAGCATCGCACAGGGCGCATCCACCATCCGCCGGAGAACGCCGGACAACGACGGAGAACGGCGAGACGATCAGGAATCGAGAAGCCCAGCTCAGGGGCGGGCCTCTAGCGTGACGGTCATGGACATCACCATCCACTCGAGCTTCCTTCCGCACACCGACCCGGAGGCCTCGCTGGCCTTCTACCGTGACCTGCTGGGCTTCGAGGTGCGCCTCGACGTCGGTTACGAGGCCATGCGCTGGATCACGGTCGGCCCGGCCGGTCAGGCCGACACCGCGATCGTGCTCTACCCGCCGGAGGCCACCCCGAACGTCAGCGAGGAGGAGAAGCGCGTCGTGGCCGAGATGATGGCCAAGGGCACGTTCGCCAGCCTCAACCTGGCCACGCCCGACCTCGACGCCACCTTCGAGAAGCTCCAGGCCGGTGACATCGACATCGTGCAGGAACCCACCGACCAGCCCTACGGCGTGCGCGACGCCGCCTTCCGCGACCCGGCGGGCAACCTGATCCGGATGCAGCAGACCGCCTGACCCCGCCCACCGGTACGGGAGCGAGGACAGGCAGCCCACACTCCCTGCACGACGAGAAGGCGCTCGCGGTCTCGTCGGGTGATGGAGGACGCGGATGGTTTACTCCGGCGGGTGTCGGCCCCTGAGCGGGTGCTTGCGGTGACGCGGGCCCTTCCCGGAGGTCCGGGAAGGGCCCGCGCCCGGAGGCTCAGGCGGCCACCGACTCGCTGATCGTGCGCTGCGCGTCCAGTTCGGCCAGGCGCGTCTGCAGGGCGGCGCGGATCTGCGCGTACGCCCCCCGGCCCAGGGCCAGGCGCACGGGGGCGGGGGTGACGTCGGCGACGGCGATGCTCGCCTCGGCGATCAGGGCGGGGTCGGACCAGTCGAATCCCTCCCCGGTCCGGAGCATCCGCCGCACGTCACCCGAGGGGGTGGGGTCGTAGACCGGGGTGGCCGGGGCGGTGTCGAGGGCGTCGCCGAAACCGGTCGGCGAGGGGCCGGGCTCCAGCACGGTGAAGTCGATGCCGAAGGGCGCCACCTCCTGCCGCACCGACTCCACGAAACCCTCGATGCCCCACTTACTCGCGTGGTAGGCGCTGAAGTTCGGGTACGCGATCGACCCGCCCTCCGAGGCCACCTGCAGCACCCGGCCCCCACCCTGCGCCCGCAGGTGCGGCAGCGCGGCCCGGATCAGGTGGATCGAGCCGAGCAGGTTCACGCCGATCACCCGCTCGATCTGCGCGTCGGTGAGTTCCTCGGCCGCACCGAACGTTCCGTGCCCGGCGTTGCTGACGACGACGTCGATGCGCTCGTTCGCGGCGAACGCCGCATCGGTGGCCGCGCGGATCGACCCGGCGTCGGTCAGGTCCAGTCGCACGGTCTGCAGCCGCTGCCCGCCGTAGGTGGCGAGCAGGTCGTCCAGGGCCTGCGGACGGCGCACGGCCGCGACCACCGTGTCGCCCCGTTCCAGCAGCTTCCGCGTCATCAGGGCGCCGAAGCCGCCGGAGGCGCCGGTGATCATCCAGGTACGGGTACTCATGGGGTGAAGTCCTTCCTCGTGGTCACCGACGACGCTAGGAGTTCGAGAGGACTCGAGGACAAGTGCTTACAGTGGAGACGTGACGACCACGAGCGCAGCCCCCGTGTCCGATGTCCTGAGCATCGGCGAGATCAGCGCGCAGACCGGCCTGTCCGCGCACACGCTGCGCTTCTACGAGCAGGAGAACCTGTTCGTGAACCCGGTCGCGCGCGACGGCGCGGGCCGGCGCGTCTACGGCAGCCAGGACGTGCAGTGGCTGCTGCTGGCCACCCGCCTGCGCGACTCCGGCATGCCCCTGGCCGAGATCGCCCGCTACGCCGGCCTGGTCCGTGCCGGCGCCGGTAACGAGCAGGAACGCCTCGACCTGCTGCGCGAGCACCAGGACCACGTGCGCGCCCAGATGGAACGCCTGAGCGCCAGCCTGGACGCCGTCACCGCGAAGATCTCCCTGTACGAGATCGCGCTCGTCGACGGGGACCCGCAGAACCCGTGGTCGGACGGTGTCCAGGACTGCGTGGTGCCCGCCCCTCCGGTGCGGGCCGGGCGTCAGCAACCGCCGCACCCCTCCCGTCGCCGGTAGGGCGCTGCGGCGGATAATGACCGCCGTGACCGAGACACCCGCGCCCGCCGTTCCCACGTACAAACTACGGCGGGGGCGGATGGGTTCGATGCGGCGCGAGGCGATGGCCGAGCACCTGTCGCGGTTCGAGGTCCCGGCCGGTGGCGAACCGCTGGAATTGAGGACGATGTTCGCACCCGGGGTGCCGGTGGTCCTGGAGATCGGGTTCGGGTCGGGCAGCAGCACCCTGTCGATGGCGGCCGCCGATCCGGCGACCGGGGTGGTGGCCGCCGACGTGCACACGCCGGGGGTGGGCGCCCTGGTGCTCGCCCTGGCGGAGGGCGGGCTGGAGAACGTGCGCGTGCTCAACGGCGACGGTGAGGTCTTGCTGCGCGAGCGGGTGCCGTCGGGCAGCCTGGCCGGGGTGCGGGTGTTCTTTCCCGATCCCTGGCCGAAGGCCCGGCATCACAAGCGCCGGCTGGTCACGCCGCGGTTCGCGGCGCTGGTCGCGGACCGGCTGGCCCCGGGTGGGCTGCTGCACTGCGCCACCGACTGGTGGCCCTACGCCGAGCAGATGGGCGAGGTGCTGGCGGCCGAGCCCGCCCTCGAGCTGGAGGGCGGCGGCGCCGTGGAACGACCGTCGTGGCGTCCGGTCACCCGGTTCGAGGCCCGGGGGATCGAGAAGGGGCACCGGGTGGCGGACTTCCTGGCCCGCCGCCGACCGCAGCCGTAGCCCGGGCTACGGCCCCGAACGTTCGCCGGCCGTCGCTGGCGGCCCCTCGCCGGCCGCGGTGGGCGTTCCTTCGTCGGTTCGGTCGGCCTTCCGTCGGGCGTGATCAGGCGAACTTCCCCGGGAGATGTCGTCGCGGGGAAAGTTCGCCTGATCACGCCCGGGAGATTGGCATTCGCCGGCGAGAGGGTGCCATTCGCGGTCGAGACCTTGAGCCTGGATGGGTCCGGGCGGTGAGCCCGGCAGAGGTCCGAGCCCGGGATCAGGGGTTTTCCGCGGCCGCGCCCGGTTCGCCGGCGTCGGTGGTGGTGCTGGTGTCGCTACCGCCGTCGCCTCCGCCCCCGTCGTCTCCGCCCCCACCGGTGGTGGTGGTCGGCGGGTCGACGGCCGGGGTGCTGGTGGCCGCGGGGGGCGGCGCGGCGGTGCTGGTGGTGGTCGACGTGGTGGGCTTGGTCTTCGTCGGCGTGGGGGACGCACTGCGGGACGGCGTGACGGTCACCGTGGCCAGGGGATCGCCGGCCCTGGTCGTGGTGTAGCTGCGCCCGGTGGTCGTGGCGTAGGTGGGCACGCTGGTGGGGCCCCCGACGTTGGCGGGCGTGGCCTTACCGGTGATCTGGGGCCCGGCCGTGGTGGCCGTGGGCGAGGGCACGTCCTCGGAACCGGAGACGTTGGCCGTGGGTGCCTTCTCCTTGTCGCCCGTGGTGAACAGGACGACTCCACCGACGACCAGGGCCACCAGCAGCGCGGCCCCGGCGGCGGCCTGCACCAGGACGGGCGACCGGAACCGGGAGGCCCGGTCGATGGGGGTGTGCTGCTGTGTGGTCTGGATGATCGGGTTGCCGCGGGAGGCGGTGGCCAGGGCGACCTGGTTCATCAGGTTGTCGTAGGCGCTGACGCCGCCGGCCGGGGTGGGCGCGGGCGGCGGCACGGCCCGGACCCCGGCGGCGGGGGTGTGGCGCGGCAGCCGGGTGACGGGTGTGCCGGTGCGCGCGGCGATCGCGATGTGCTTGGCGTTGGGCCGGTCGGCCGGGTCTTTCTCCAGGAGCGCGGCGATCAGGTCGCGCAGCGGTGCGGACCGGATCGGCTCCAGGTTCACCTCGCCGTGCACCGTGCGGTAGAGCATGGCGGTGGCCGGGCCGGTGCCGAACGCGGGCTCGCCGGTGGCCGCGTAGTACAGCAGGGCGCCCAGGGAGAACACGTCGGTGGCGGGCCCGACCCGCTGGCCCACGGCCTGCTCGGGCGACATGTACGCGGCCGAGCCGGTGATCTTGCCGGTGCTGGTGACGGTGCTGGCCTCGGCGGCGCGGGCGATACCGAAGTCGATGACCCGGGGGCCCTGCGGCGAGAGCAGGATGTTGGAGGGCTTGAGGTCACGGTGGATGACGCCGGCCCGGTGGATCTCGGTCAGGGCGTCGGCCACGCCCGCGGCCAGCTCGAGCACGGCCTCGGGGCTCAGCGGGCCGTCGACGTCGACGGTCTGCAGCAGGTTGTGGCCCTCGACGAACTCGGTGGCCATCCAGGGCAGGCGGGCCTCGGTGTCGGCGGTGAGGACCTCGGCGGTGTAGGTGCCGGAGATCTTGCCGGCCGAGTCGACCTCGTGCGCGAACCGGCGCCGGAACTCCGGGTCGGCGGCCAGGTATTCGTGCACGACCTTGATGGCGACCCTGGTGCCGTCGGGTGACTCGGCCAGGTACACGGTGCCCATGCCACCGCCGCCCAGACGGCCGACGACCGCGAATTCGCCGATCTGCTCCGGATCCCCGGGCCGGAGGTCGTACACGTCGAGTCTGCTCCTGTGTTCGGCTGATGCCGGGCCTGCGTTGTCAAGGGCACACTATCGGTGGACTCTGCCCGGCTGCAGGCTTATCCCAAGGCTCGGACGAAGCCTGAGGTGGGTTTATCACTGGCCTGATGGTCGGCGCCCGCTCCGGCCGGATTTCCCGATCCGGAACCGGCGTCCGCATTCCGGCCGTATTCCGTTCGTATCAGGACGACCTGTCGGGGTATCTCTTTGTGGCAGATGCCATACACCCGGTCGTACGACTCTCGTCGTACCTGGGAATGCTCCTCCAGGCGGATGCGCTGAGGATCTTCGAGTAGCAGGCTGATGCAGGTCGGCGGACGGTGAGGGACCGGCCGCGGCACGAACCAAGGGGAACATCCTGATGTCCGAGACCATCGTTGACGGTGCCGTCGACCCGGCCGACTACGAGTTCGCCACCGTGCAGGCTCCGCGTCGCCTGGAGTGGGTCTACCGCGATGCGTACCGGCACCTCGGCTGGGTACTGGACGCCTTCGACCCCGAAGGCTGCCGCAACCCGGCCGTCCACGCCACCGTCGTGAACCTGCGTTTCCGGCGCGAGCACGACCTGCCGAACCGGGAGCTGATGAACGAGCTGCAGGCCGAGTGCGACCGGGCCCTGGGCGTGATCGCCGCTCGCGAGCGGGTGAAGACCTCGCTCGTGCACTCGTCCACCGCACTGTTCGGTGTGGTCGGGGCCTCGTTGCTGGCCGGTGCCGCGCTCACGCTCGACGACGGTGACCTGCTCACCCCGATCCTGCTGGGTGCGCTCGGGGTGGTCGTGATGCTGATCGGTGTGATGGTCCGCCGTCCGCTGACCGAGGTCACCGAGGCCCGTTTCGGGCTGTCCAACGACGACGAGTACGCGATCGTGCTCGAGACCAGCGAGCGCGGTGCCGCCCTGCTGTCCGTTCCCCGTGCGCAGGACGACGAGGTCTTCACGCTCGCAGCAACTGCCTGACCCCTTTTCTGACGAGGCCGGCGCCGGTGTGGCCCCGGCCTCGAATCATGTCCGGACCCGAACGCCCACGCCTTTCTGGATCCCCTCTAGCAGAAGATGGATCCAATGTGGCACGCTGGCGGACGTGAGCCCGACCGCCCCCACCCCGTGCCGCCTCCCGGCCGCCCGGACGATCGCCGCCCTCGCCGGCCTCGGCGGCGTGCTGCACCTGGCCACGCTCACCTCCCACGACGCCACGGCCTGGATCTTCGGCGCCATGGCCCTCGCCTGCCTGGGCTGCGCGCTGCACCTGATGTCGGCGCGCTCGCGATCGGCCCTGATGATGGCCGCCGGCATGGCCGTGCTGATGATCGTGGCGCACCTGGGCTACCTGCTGGCCGTGACCCCCGCGTTCACCGGCAGCCCCACCCCGCACGGGCACGGAGCGGTCGCCCTGGTGGCGGCCCCCACCCTCACCGCGCACACATCCCACGTCAGCCCCGGCATGCTGCTCCCGCTCCTGCCCGAACTGGCGGTCCTGGCCCTGACCGGCCCGGCCCTGCGCCGTTCCCGGCAGCAGCTCCGGTCCTGACCCTGCCGGGAGGGCGCCGCCCACCCGGCGGAATGTGTACCGGCCGGAGCCGAACACCGACGTGAGCGGGGCTCGGCCGCAGGCCGATCTCGCGTGGATCCGCTCCGCCGCGGCCCAGCGGATCACCGTGCTCGTGACCCCGGGGTGCCCGAGAACTCCGGGGTCAGGGCCGACCTTCAGACCTCGGACGACCCGCTGAAGGCGGAACGACCAGAAGGCTGACGTGCCGAGGCGGTGACCACCGCCCGGTCCTGGCCCGCCGTCGTCATGATCTGGCCCGGGGGCGGACACCGGGTGGTCAGCGGGGTGGTTGCGGGGTATCGACGGGTTGCCCCGAGGGGACCGGCGGCTGGGGCCGGCGGTGCTGCCGAACTCGAAAATGGTTATCTGGCAAGGGTTCAGGTCTGGTTCAGGTCTGTGGGAAGAGGATCTCGACCCCGGCCGCCGCGAGGGCTGCGCGCAGGTCGGCCGGGGGTGGGGCGTCGGTGATCAGGTAGTCGACGTCGCCGAGGGCGCAGACCTGGGCGAACAGGCGGCGCCCGAACTTGGTGGAGTCGGCGAGGATGGCCACGCGGGAGGAGCGTGAGCACATCTCCCGCATCATCTCGGCCTCGGCCAGGTTGCTGGTGGTGTATCCGGCGTCGGCCGAGACCGCTCCGACGGCGATGAGCGCGAGGTCGCACCTGACCTCGAGCTCGTTGCCGCCGGCGGTGCGGAAGGTGAGCGCCCCGACGGTGGTCTGGGTGAGCAGCCGCACGGCGCCGCCGACCAGGTAGACGCCGCGTACGGCGGTCTCGGGGATGGCCGGGGGGATGGGCAGGCTGTTGGTGGCCACGGTGAGGTCGCGGTGGTTGCGCAGGGCCCGGGCCACGGCGAGCGTGGTGGTGCCGCCATTGAGCATGATCGTGAAGCCGTTCTCGATCAGGCCGACGGCGAGGGTGGCGATGACGTCCTTCTCGTCCTGCTGGAGTTTGAGCCGCACGTCGATGGTGCTGTCGACGGGGGCCATCGTGGACTGGCTGACGGCACCGCCGTAGGTGCGGACCAGGACGCCGTCGTTGCTGAGCTGGTCCAGGTCGCGGCGGATGGTGTCGCTGGAGACCCCGAAGCGGGTGGCGAGCTCGGTGACGGTGACCTGCCCGGCCTCGCTCACGTAGGTGGCGAGCTGGGCCTTGCGCCCGGCCGGCAGGTGCCGTTGCTTCTCCTCGGACTCGGGCGAGGAACCGCCCGGGGAGTCGCCCGGGGGCACGGATCCGGGTGTGGGTCCGGGGGTGGAGTCCTGCGCCGGTTCGAGCGCTGGTTCCAGTGCGGTCACGGTGGGGTCCTGTCTGTGGGTCCGGGTGGATGCGGTTCTGGCGTGCGGGGTGTGCGCTTCTTCGGCGCTGTCGGGTGCTGAGAACAGCAGATCCTCGCATCCCCTACCCGCTCCGGCGCAGTTTCTGCATCGGGAACTCGCATGAATTCTTGGTGCCGAAGTCACTAAAGGGACACTCTACGCATCTTGCGCACGCAAGTCTGCGGTTCTCTGCAATGGAGTGCATTTCTAATCCGAACTTATGCAAGAAAACCCTTGTAGAAGCTCAAGACTCCTTGTTACTGTCGCGGAACGCAGCACAGAGCGGTATCTCGACAAGGGAGTTGAGGATGTCGGCAGTCAGCGGTGTCAGGAAGGCCGTACGGCCGGGTCGGCTTTTCGGGATCGTGACCACGGCAGCCGTCATCGGCGCCCTGGCCGCGTGCGGTTCCGGGTCCGGTTCGGCCGCCTCCGGCGGCGACGTCAAGCTGGAGTTCGCCCAGTGGTGGGCCGCGGAACTCCCCGACGGTGCGTTCGACAAGATCGTCGCGGATTTCGAGGCGCAGAACCCGGGGATCACGGTGGAGCTGGTGACCGCCCCCTACGCCTCCACCAAGCAGCAACTGGTCTCGGGCGCGGCCTCGCGCACGCTGCCGGACGTGGTGGGCCTGGACGGGGCCTGGGTCAACGACTTCTCCCAGCAGGGCGCGATCGCGAACCTCAGTGACCTGATGAAAGACGCCGGGTACGACGAGAGTCAGCTCGCCAGCCAGATCCAGGTGGACGGCTCGACGTACATGATCCCGGTGGTCAACTTCGTCTACCCGCTGTTCGTGAACACCGACCTGCTGAAGGAGGCGGGGGTGAACGAGGTGCCGAGCACGCGCACCGAGTTCGTCGAGGCGGCGAAGAAGATCAGCGCGCTGGGGGACAACAAGAAGGGCTGGGCCCTTCCGCTCGACACGAGCGCACCCAACGGTGCCCAGAACGACGTGATGTCGTGGCTGTGGGCCTCCGGCGGCAGCATGCTGGCCGACGGCAAGCCGAACGTGAACACCCCCGAGGTGAAGAGCGTCATCGACATGATCAAGGGCCTGACCGACGCGGATGCGGTGGCGCCGGGGTACCTGACCATGAAGGAGCAGGACAAGGTCGAGAAGTTCACGACCGGGCAGATCGGGATGATGGTCGACTCGCTGGCCCACATCAACCTGATCAAGGAGAACGCGCCCGACCTGAACTTCGAGGTCGCGGCGATCCCGGCCACCGACGGCTACACCGGTAAGCGTGGGATCCCTTACGCCAGCTGGGGTATCGGTGTGGCGGACTCCTCCGAGCACCAGGCCGAGGCGTTCAAGTTCGTCGAGTACCTGATGAGCAAGGACGTGAACGCGCAGCTGTCCACCCTGGCCAACGGGTTCCCCGGTAACACCGCCTCGAAGCCGGACTTCAGTGACAGCGACCCGAAGTTCGAAGAGGCCTTCACGATCTACCAGGACGGCACGCCGGCCAACGAGTTCACCGGCCTGCCCAAGTCCGAAGACCTGATGCGCACGCTCAACGAGCAGTTGCAGGCCGTCCTCACCGGCAAGACGAGTGTGGACGACGCCCTGAAGAACACCCAGGACAACTGGGCCTCCGTCTTCTGAGGCACTCGCGGGTGTCAACCCCGCCCGCCCCCTAGTCGGGGGGCCGCACCGTGAACCGGCTCCGGCCGGCAGTCATGTTCCGCGAACGACTGCCGGTTCCGGTGCGGCCCCCGCCTACCCAGGAGGTGCCCGATGGAGCCCGCGCACCCGACCGCCGGCCCGTCCGTCAGTCCGTCCCTCAGCCCGTCCGTCAGCCCCGCACCGCAATCCGCACCCGACCCGGCGTTCCCCGCCGGGCCGGCCCCGACGTCCTCAATCTCGACCCTGACCCTCACGAGAACCGCTTCCCCGCAGGAGAACCCGCCACCGCGACCGGCCCGGATGCCCTGGGCCACCCGGGTGGCCCGCCGGCTGGTGCCCTTCGGGTACCTGACCCCCACGATCGTGCTGCTGTTCGTCCTGATGGTCGTGCCGATCGTCATGGTGATCAGCTACTCGTTCAAGGACAACGTCATCGTCGAGCGCAACCCGGTGCTGGTCGGGTTCGCCAACTACACGCAGATCCTGACCGACCCGAACTTCCGCACGGCCCTCAAGAACACGGCGATCTTCATCGTCGGCAGCATGGGCGCGCACCTGGTGCTGGGCCTGGTCTTCGCGATGATGCTGAACTCGCCGCTGCTGGGGCCGCTGACCCGCAGCGTCTTCCGGGTGCTGTACATCCTGCCCTGGCTGTTCACGATCGCCGTGGTGGCGGTGCTGTGGCGGCTGATGCTCGACCCGGCCGGCGTGGTCAACTACGTGCTGGAGGCGGCCCACCTGATCGACGGTCAGGTCGACTGGCTGGCCAGTCCCGCAACCGCGTTGTGGGCGGTGCTGTTCATCAACATCTGGTCGGGCTACCCGTTCTTCATGATCAGCATCCTGGCCGGTCTGCAGGGCATTCCCACCGACCTGTACGAGGCCGCGGCCGTGGACGGTGCGGGCCCGTGGCACACGTTCTGGAACGTCACGATCCCGCAGCTGCGCCCGATCCTGCTGAGCATGGCGGTGCTGGACCTGATCTGGACCAGCCAGCAGTTCGCGCTGATCTGGATGACGACCGGCGGCGGCCCCCTGAACAGCACCGAGATGCTCAGCACCTACGTGTACAAGCAGGCGTTCAGCAGCTACGAGTTCGGCCTGGCCTCGGCGGCCGCGGTGATCGTGCTGCTCCTGACGATGCTGCTGGCGTTCTTCTACGTACGCCAGCAGCGGGAGAGGTGAGCCGCGTGACCACGGTGACCACGACGTCCTTCATCCGCCGCCGCAGAAAGCAGAGACTGACCAAGGTCGCGCTGATAACAGGCCTCAGCCTCGGGGCGGTCTTCGCCGCCGCCCCCGTGCTGTGGATGCTGTCCACCTCGCTGAAACCCAACGGCGAGGTGATGGCGACCCCGCCGAAGCTGATCAGCGGCAACGTCTCGTTCGCCGCGTACACCACGGTCCTGACCGACCCGGACAAGCTGCGGTTCTTCATCAACAGTTACGTGGTGGCGCTCGCGGTGACGGCGCTGACGTTGCTGGTGGCGATCCTGGCGGCGTACGCGTTCAGCCGGTACGAGTTCCGCGGCAAGCGCCTGGTGAACGTGGTGATCGTGAGTGTGCAGGCGGTGCCGCCGATCACGCTGGTCATCCCGTACTTCGGGTTGATGGTGTCGATGGGTCTGTACAACACCTATCCGGGCCTGATCATCACGCACATGGTGTTCACGTTGCCCTACGCGATCATCATGATGACGGCCTACTTCAACACCCTGCCGCGGGAGCTGGACGAGGCGGTGAAGGTCGACGGCGCGACCGGCTGGACGGCGCTGTGGCGGATCCTGGTGCCGATCTCGGTGCCCGGGATGATCGCGGTGGGTGTGTACACGTTCATGATCTCCTGGAACGAGTACCTTTTCGCGCTCACGCTGACCCGCACCGATGACATGCGCACGGTGCCGATCGGGATCCAGCTGCTGATGGGCCAGCACTCGTACCAGTGGAACGAAATGATGGCGATGAGCATCCTCGGGTCGATCCCGGTTCTCGTCCTCTTCCTGATCTTTCAGCGGCGTTTCATCGGCGGTCTCTCCGCCGGCGCTGTGAAGGCCTGAAAACCCACCCCCGAAGGAGACCTGCTGCGATGCTGACCACCGGTAAGAAGATCCTGGACGTCGCGAACGAGGCGAACTTCGCCGTTCCCGCGTTCAACATCAGTGACTGGGCGATGTTCAACGGCATCGTGGAGATCAGTGAGGAGACGAACGCGCCGCTGCTGGTGGCGATCCACCCGGACGAGGTCTCGCACATCCGCCACGAGCTGATCCCGGCGATCCGGGAGCGGGCTCACAAGGCCTCGGTGCCGGTCGCGATCCACTGGGACCACGGTGCGGACATCCCGCAGATGCTGACGGCGCTGCGGATCGGGTTCACCTCGGTGATGATCGACGGTTCGATGCTGTCGTTCGGGGAGAACATCGCGATCTCCCGCAAGACCGTCGAGATCGCTCACGCGGTGGGTGTCTCGGTGGAGGCGGAGCTGGGCACGATCGGGAAGATGGACGAGGACCCGGAGGCCGAGGCGGA
>NZ_JAJOMA010000038.1 GCF_021129235.1 Kineosporia mesophila | reverse complement strand
CCGGGCCCTGCCTGCACCGGTGGCGCAGGTGTCGGCGCGGGGCCCGAGAACGGCTCGCGAGGACGTGCTGTGCGGGTTGTTCGCGCAGGTGCTCGGCCTGGACCGGATCGGTATCGACGACGACTTCTTCGCCCTCGGCGGGCACAGTCTGCTCGCCACCCGGCTGATCTCCCGGGTGAGGGCGGCCCTGGATGTCGAGGTGGGCATCCCCGACCTGTTCCGCCGGCCGACCGTGGCCGGTCTGGACGCTGTGCTCTCGCACGACGTGCACCGTCCGGCACTGTCTCGTCGTGATGCCGGGTCCGGTCCGGTGCCGTTGTCGTTCGCGCAGCAGCGGCTGTGGTTCCTCCAGCAGTGGGACGGCGCGGACGCCACCTACAACGTCCCGGTCGCCGTGCGGATCGACGGCGTCCTCGACCTGGCCGCTCTGGGTACGGCGGTGACCCACGTCGTCCGCCGGCACGAGAGTCTGCGCACGCTCTTTCCCGCGGTGAACGGGCAGACCTTCCAGCAGATCCGGCCCCCGGACGCGATCGATGTACCGGTGCGGGTGCGCCGCACCCCGGCCGCCGAACTCGACGACGTGCTGGCCGCCCTGGCCCGGGAGGCGTTCGACCTGGCGGCAGACCTGCCGCTGCGGGTCTGGTACCTGCCCGGCCCGGGCGGTGACGGCGGGGTGCTGCTGCTGGTCATGCACCACATCGCCGGCGACGGCTGGTCACTGGGCCCGTTGCTGCGCGATCTCGAGACGGCCTACACCGCAGCGCAGAACGGCAGGACTCCGGCCGGGAACGACCTGCCGGTGCAGTACGCCGACTACACCCTGTGGCAGCGCCGCCTGCTGGACGAGGTGGGGCAGTCCCAGCTCGCCTACTGGCGGGAGCGGCTGAGCGGCCTGCCCGACGAGCTCGATCTGCCGGCGGACCGTCCCCGGCCCGCCGAGGCGAGCCACCGGGGCGCGACGATCCGGGTCACGCTCGACGCCCGGATGCACGAAAACCTGCTTGATCTGGCGCGTTCGGAGCACGCGACGCTGTTCATGGCGTTGCAGACCGGCCTGGTGGCCCTGCTGACCCGGCTGGGAGCCGGATCGGACGTGCCGGTGGGAACGGCGATCGCAGGTCGTACGGATGCGCGACTGGACGATCTGGTCGGCTTTTTCGTGAACACGCTGGTGTTGCGCACCGATACCGGTGGCGATCCCTCGTTCCGGGAGCTCCTGGGCCGGGTGCGGGAGACCGCGCTGGAAGCCTATGACCATCAGGACGTTCCGTTCGAGCAGGTGGTGGAGGCGCTGAACCCGGAGCGCTCCTCGTCCCGTCATCCGTTGTTCCAGACCATGCTGGTGCTCCAGAACAACACGGCGGCCCGGATGCGGTTGCCCGGCCTGCAGATCCAGCCGCACGAGATTCCCCATCACATCGCGAAGTTCGATCTGACCTTCTTCCTGGAGCAGGCCGGTGACGAACTCGACCTGACGCTGGAGTACGCGACCGACCTGTTCAACCCCTCGACGGCCCAGGGGCTGGCGGACCGGTTCGTGCTGCTGCTGAAGGCGATGACCGACGCCCCGGGCGGGCGTCCGGCCGACGTCGAGCTCGCCATCGGTGATCTGCCGGCCGGCCGGACCAGGCCCGCCGGGGTGGCCGCCCAGGAGGTGCCGGCCGCTCCCGAACGACCCCGCAGCGCACAGGAAGAGGTGCTCTGTCATCTCTTCGCCCAGGCACTCGACGTCGACCGGGTCGGGGTGCACGACAACTTCTTCGCCCTGGGCGGCTACTCCTTGCTGGCGACCCGGCTGATCTCCCGGATCCGCGAGGTGCTGGGCGTGGAGGTGGGTATCCGGGAACTGTTTCGCCACCCGACGGTTTCGAGCCTCTCCACAGTTCTCACGGCGGACCCGGGCCGGCCGGTACTGGGCCGCGCCGAACGCGCCGGCGACGTGCCGCTGTCGTCCGCGCAGCAACGGTTGTGGTTCCTTCAGCAGTGGGAGGGCCCGGAAGCCCTCTACGCCATGCCCGTCGCCCTCCGGGTCGAGAGCCCGGGACTGGACCCGGACCGGCTGGGCGCCGCCGTGCACCATCTCCTGCGCCGTCACGAGAGCCTGCGCACCGTCTTCCCATCCGTGGGCGGTGTCGCCCACCAGCACGTCCTGGACGCCGACCGGATCCAGCCTCCCGTACGGGTGGCCGAGGTGGCCGACCGCGATCGTCCCGCCCTGGTCCGGCGGCTCAGCCGGGAACCGTTCGATCTGGCCGGGGACCTGCCGTTGCGGGTCTGGTACCTGCCCGACGAGAACGGTGACGGCGGTGTTCTGCTGCTGGTCGTGCACCACATCGCCGGTGACGGCTGGTCGCTCGGCCCGATGCTGCGAGACCTCGAAACCGCTTACGCGGCAGTGCAGGATGACGCATCACCGGTCTGGGACGACCTGCCCGTGCAGTACGCCGACTACGCGCTGTGGCAGCGGGAGGTGCTCTCGGCGGTCGGGCCCGAGCAGCTCGCCTACTGGCGGGATCGGCTGAAGGGGATGCCGGACGAACTGGACCTACCGGTCGACCGGCCGCGACCGGTGGTGGCCGGTCATCGCGGCGGCACGGTCGGGATCGAGGTGCCGGCCGATCTGGCCCGGCGGCTGGCCGGTCTGGCCCGCTCGGAGCAGTCCACGCTGTTCATGGTGCTGCAGACCGCTCTGGCGGCGACGCTGACCCGGCTGGGCGCGGGCACCGATCTCCCGGTGGGCACCGCGGTCGCCGGGCGCACCGACGCGCAGCTGGACGACCTGGTCGGGTTCTTCGTGAACACGCTGGTGATCCGGACCGACACCGCCGGGGACCCGTCCTTCCGCGAGCTGCTGGGCCGGGTCCGGGAGAACCTCCTGGAGGCCTACGCCCACCAGGACCTGCCGTTCGAGCGACTGGTGGAGGCGCTGAACCCGGAACGTTCCACCGCCCGCCACCCCCTGTTCCAGACCATGCTGGTGCTGCAGAACCGGGACGGGGCCACCCCACGGTTCGGCGGGGCGGCCACCGGCGAGTACCCGGTCGAGATGAACCTGGCCGAGGTCGACCTGTTCCTGGGGCTCGGGCAGGCACACGACGAGAGCGGCCGGACGGCCGGGATCACGGGCGGGATCGATTACTCCACGGATCTTTTCGACCGGTCGACGGTCGAGCGACTGGCTGCCCTCTATCTGCGGATGCTCGAGCTGATGGTCGATGCGCCGGACCGGCCGTTCACCGACGCCGAGGTGCTCGACGCGGACGAGGCCCGGACCGTGGCCCGCCGCTGGGTCAACCCGCTGCCCGGCCCCCCGCCGGGCCGGCCCGCCGGGGCCCGCAGCGTCGACGACGTTTTCCGCCACCAGGCGGCCCTCACCCCGGCGACCGTTGCCGTGCGTCTGGGCGAGAAGACCGCCACCTTCGCGGAACTCGACGAGGCGGCGAGCGATCTGGCCGGTGAGCTGACGGCCCGGGGGCTGCGTCCGGAGGACCGGGTGGCGATCCTGCTGCCGCGTTCGATCGAGTCGATCAGCACGATGCTGGCCGTGATGCGGGCGGGGGCGGCGTTCGTGCCGGTCGACATCGGTTACCCCACCGACCGCATCGAACTGCTCCTGGACGACTCGCGGCCGACGTTCGTGGTCACACATCCGGACCTGACCGGCCTGCTGCCCGCTGACGGGCGGGGCGAGGTCGTGATGCTGAGTGGTCCGCCTGAACCTGAACGCTCATCAGGTACCCAGGCCTGGACCGCGCCCGATCCCCGGTCGGCCGCCTACGTGCTCTACACCTCGGGCTCGACGGGACGGCCCAAGGCAGTGGTGGTCGAGCACCGGAACCTGCTGAACCTGTTGCACTCCCACGAGGAGACGCTGTTCTCCGAACAGGAGGAGCGCGTCGGCGGGCGGGTCCGGGCGGCCATCACCGCGTCGCTGTCGTTCGACGGTTCCTGGATGGGACTGCTCTGGATGATCGCCGGTCACGAACTGCATCTGCTGGAGGACGAGGTCCGGCGCGACCCGGCGCGCGCGGCCCGGTACGTGGTCCGGCACCGGATCGACACGCTCGACACCACGCCCACCTACCTCCAGGAGCTGATCCGCTGCGGGCTGCTGGAGGAGGAGAGGTCTTCGCTCAGTTCGGTGACACTCGGCGGGGAAGCGATCCCGGACGCACTGTGGGCACGGATCAACGCGGCGCCCGGGCTGGAGGGGTACAACTTCTACGGCCCCACCGAGTGCACCGTGGAGACCCTGTTCAGCCCGTTGCGGGGGCACCGGACCGCCGTTCTGGGTGGTCCGATCGGCAACGCCCAGGTGATGGTCCTGGACGACCGTCTGCGGCCGGTGCTGCCGGGCGTCGCGGGGGAGCTGTACATCACCGGGGCCGGGGTCTCGCGCGGTTACCTGGAACGGGCCGGGCTCAGCGCCGGCCGCTTCGTGGCCAGCCCTTACGGTGAGCCGGGATCGCGGATGTACCGCAGCGGCGACCTGGCCCGGTGGCGCCCGGACGGCACGCTGGAGTTCGCCGGCCGCGGCGACGACCAGGTCAAGGTGCGCGGGTACCGGATCGAGCCGGCGGAGATCGAAGCGGTGCTGGAACAGCACGAGGCGGTCGGGCAGGCCGCGGTCACCGTGCAGACCGGGGCCGGCCCGGCGGTGCTGGCCGGTCATGTCGTCGGCCACGACCCGGCCGATCCGTTCTGGAACGACGACGGTGCGTGGAGCGAGCGGCTGCGGGCCTTCCTGACGGCCCGGCTCCCCTCGTACATGGTGCCGTCCCTCTTCCAGCGGCTCGAGCGGCTGCCGATGACGGCGAACGGGAAACTCGAGCGCTCACGGCTCCCGGAGGTCCGGGTGTCCCGGGCCGGCCGGGGCACGCGGGGGCCGGGGTCACCGCTCGAGGCGACCTTGTGCGCACTCTTCGGGGAGGTGCTCGCGGTGCCGGACGTCGCGCCGTCGGACAACTTCTTCGATCTGGGCGGTCACTCGCTGCTGGCCAGCCGGCTGGCCGGCCGGGTGCGGGAACAGACCGGGCGGGTGATCTCCCTGCCGGCGCTCTTCCAGAACCCCACCGTGGAAGGGGTGGCCCGGATCCTGTCCGGGAACCCGGCGGACGAGCAGCACCTGCCCGCCGTGGTCCGGCTGGGAGGCTCCGGGTCGCGTCCGCCGCTGTTCTGCTTCCATCCGGTGACGGGACTGGCCTGGTGCTACTCGGGTCTGGTGCAGCAGATCGGGCAGGAACGGCCGGTCGTCGGTCTGCAGAACCCGGCCCTGGACGACCCGGCGGCGGGAGAGGTAACGCTGGAGGAGATGGTTGGTCGATACGTGTCCGGCATCCGCGCGATCCAGCCGGAAGGGCCCTACCACCTGCTCGGCTGGTCGCTCGGAGGCAATCTGGCCCACCTGGTGGCGTGCCGGCTCCAGGCCGACGGCGCGCAGGTCGCCCTCCTGGCGCTGATGGATGCGTACCCGCCCGGCCACCCGGACGACCTGAAGGACCCGGACGACCTGACCCCCGGCCAGGTGGCCGGCTTCATCGGCCGCGAGGGAACCGGCGAGCTGCTGGTGGGCCCGGACCTCGCCGCCACCCTGGCGGCGGCCGGGGCCCGGCAGGCCCGGATCGTCGGGGCCGGCGTCCCGGGCCGTTTCACCGGCGACATCGTCCTGTTCACGGCGACGCAGGGACGCGACGTGGATTCTCCCGTCGCGTCGGACTGGGCGCCGTACGTCACCGGTTCGGTGACGGAGCACGGGGTCGCCTGCGAGCACGAGGACATGACCGCGCCCGGGCCCCTCACGGTGGTCACGCGCGAGCTGAACGCGGTCCTTCGGTACTGATCATTTCGAGAGATGGGGCTGATGAGCCATGGATCCGAAGCTGAACGAATACACGCTGAGCGGCCCGGAAGCCGACGGTATCCGCGCCGGGATCGAGTCGCTGGCCCGGTCCGGGGCCGCGCCGAAAGACCCGGAATTCTACGAGGAGAACTGGCAGGCAGACACTCTGCTGCCCTCCGGCGTGCACGAGTTCCTGCGCCGCTTCCGCCGTAGCGAGTCCGGGCCGGTCTGCGTCATCCACGGCTTCCCGGTGGACGACGCGCAGGTGGGGGCCACGCCCGGGCACTGGCGCGAGGCACTGGGGGTGACCAGCACGAGAGCGCACGAGACGTACATGGCCATGTGCGCGATGGCCCTGGGCGACCCGTTCACCTGGTCGACCCTGCAGACCGGTGCGATGGTGCAGAACCTGCTGCCGGTGCGGGGCGACGAACTGCTCCAGAACGGCTACTCCAGCGACGCGATGCTGGAGTTCCACACCGAGGACGGGTTCCATCCCGCGCGCTGCGACTACCTGATCCTGTTCGGGATCCGGAACCCGGACGCGGTACCGACTTTCGTGGCCAGTGTGCGGGACGTCAAGCTGGAGCCGATGGACCGGCAGATGCTTTCCCAGCCGCGGTTCCTGATCCGTCCCGACGACGAGCACATCCGCCAGTTGCGGTTGATCGACCCGGACCATCCGTCCCTGGCGCAGGCGATCGCGATGAAGGAGAACCCCCGGCCGGTACCGGTGTTGTTCGGCGACCGGATGAACCCCTACCTGCGGGTCGACCGCCCGTTCATGCAGTGCGTGGACCAGGACCGGAACGCCGGGCGGGCGCTGGACGCGCTGATGGACGAGCTGGAGCGGGTCCGCGAGAGCGTGACGGTCGGTCAGGGCGACCTCGTGATCGTCGACAACTATCTGGCGGTACACGGCCGGCAGGCTTTCCACAGCCGCTACGACGGCACGGACCGCTGGCTCAAGCGGATGATCGTCAGCCGCGACCTGCGCCGGTCCGCGGCCTATCGGGACGTGAACAGCAGCCGAGTGCTCTTCTGAGGAGAACGTGATGCGCACAGTGATCATCAGTGGGGGCTCCAGCGGCATCGGTGCGGCGACCGTGCAACGTTTCGCCGAACAGGGTGACCAGGTGTTCAATTTCGACGTCCAGCCGCCGGCCGGCCCGGCCCCGGCGCAGGCCGTGTGGAAGAAGGTGGACGTCGCGGACTGGGGCGCCGTCACCGCCGCGGTCCGGGAGGTGGTGGATGAGCGGGGCGGCCTCGACGTGGCGATCGCGAACGCCGGGATCTCGGTGCGGCACGGAGTCCTGGAGCTGACCGAGGAGACGGCCCGCCGGGTGATCGACGTGAATCTCCTCGGGGTGCTGGCACTCTGGGTGGCCGCGGCGGCTCCGATGACGGCGGCGGGCCACGGGCGGCTGCTGGCCACTGCGTCGGTGAACGGTCGGCGGGGCTACCCGAACTACGCCGACTACAACGCGACCAAGGCCGGGATCATCTCGCTCACCCAGACGTTCGCCCTGGAGCTGAGTCCGGTGGTCCAGGTGAACTGTGTCAGCCCGGGGGCGGTGCTGACGCCGATGCAGCTGGCCGAGTACACCGACGAGATGCTGGCCGACACCAACGCCCGGATCCCGGCGCGGCGCCACGCGATGCCGCCCGAGATCGCCGCGGCGTTCCACTACCTGGCCTCGGAGGAGGCCGCGTTCATCACCGGCCAGGACCTGGTGATCGACGGCGGTGAGGTGGCCGGCGCCACCACATCGGCCTTCGGCAGCGGGGGCCGGGCGTGAGCGCGCAGGTACTGGCCCAGATGGCCCAGATGGCCCTGGCGCAGGTGGCCCGGTACTACGAGCAGGTGGACGCCGACGACGTCGGCTCGCTCCTTGAGCTCTTCGCACCCGACGCCGTCTATCGCCGCCCGGGCTACCCGCCGTTCCGGGGGCGGGCCGAACTGGAGCGCTTCTACCGGGACGACCGGGTGATCGTCAGCGGCCGGCACACGATCTCGGACGCGCTGGCGGGTCCGGGAGGCAGCGTGGCGGTGCGGGGCCGCTTCGCCGGATTACTGCGGGACGGCCAGGACGTCGACATCGAGTTCGCCGACTTCTTCGTCCTGGACGGGGAGAACCGGTTCCGCGAGCGCGAGACCTTCTTCTTCACCCCGCTGGTCTGAGGGCGGAATCTCCGGTGGCCCGCTGTGGTTACAGGGCCCGTGAGCGAGCAGAACGAGATCATCGAAGGCAACTCCCTCGACGTCTACCGCCGGGCCCTGACCCTCATGGAGCAGGGGCGCCCGATCGATGCCGCACAGATCGCTGCCCCGCTGGAGCAGCGCGACGATGTCCCCGAGTCCGTCCTCGAACTGCTGGCCCGGGCCTACTTCAACTCCGCGCAGCTGGGCGGTGCCGAGCGGGTGCTGCGCCGGCTGATCGATCAGTCCCCGGCCAACGGCTGGGCACACCGCACGCTGGCCCGTACCCTCGCCCGCCGCCGCGCGGACAGCGAGTCGGCCCGGTACCACCGCATGGCCGACGGCTTCGGGGTCGCCTGAGTCGTCTGTACAGGGCTGTTCAAGGCTGGGTCAGGCCGCAGCGCCGGTCAGCTGCACGATGCCGCGCAGCAGGTCGGCCTGGGTGATCGGGCCGGCCTGCCCGCCACGGGCCTCGGCCATCGCCTTCTCCAGCTGGGCCCGGCGCAGCACCTCGGCCAGGTCGGCGCCGGAGAGCCCGGCCGAGCGCGCGGCCAGTTCCGGCACCGCGACGTCGTCGGCGAACAGCCGGAAGGCGTCGGTGGTGTGCCGGCCCTCCAGCGTGCGGATCTGCTTGGTCAGGATGTCGGCCCGGGCGCCGGGGCCGGGCAGCGGCACGGCGAGCTTCACGTCGAAACGCCCGGACCGGATGAGTGAATCGTCCACCCGTTCGGGGAAGTTCGTGGTCGCCACCACGATCACGTGGGGGTTGACGTCGATCAGGTCGTTCATCTCCTGCTTGAAGATCCCGGCGACGGAGTTGATGGCCTGGTCGGCGGATCCCTGCGGGCTGCCCGCGTAGCTGACGATGCTGTCGAACTCGTCGAACAGCAGCACCGTGGGCTCGGTGTAGCGGCGGGCCCGGTCGAAGATCCGGGCGATGTTGCGCTCGGAGGCACCCATCCAGCGGTCGAGGATGTCGTTGCTGCGGACCTCTTTCAGGGTGCCGCCGATCTCGTGGGCCAGGGCCCGCGCGAGCGTGGTCTTCCCGGTGCCGGGAGGGCCCCACATCAGGATGCCCTGGGGGCGGCGCGCTCCCCAGCGGGCCATCACCTCGGGGTGGCGGAAGGAGTCGGCGACGTCGCGCAACTGGGCCACCACGTCGTCCAGGCCACCCAGATCGGCGAGGCGGACGTCGTCGTCCAGTGGATCCCGGCGGTCCGGGCCCGTGGCTCCGGGCCAGTTCGCCCGGCCCCCGAAGGGCTGGGGGCTCTCCCGGGGCGGCTCCGGATCGAGGCGGAAAGTGCGCCCGTGCAGAAAGTTTCCCCCACCGGTGCGGCGGGCGGCCACGGTGACCATCAGGCGCAGCAGGCCCGCCAGAACCGGTGCGGTGAGATCGCTGCGGGGCCGGGAGGCGACGACCCGGTCGGTGACCCGCCCGTCGAGCAGCGCCCGGCCGGTGTGGACGGAGGCGGTGAGTGCCTCGTTCGTGAGCGTCTCCCCGGGAGCCTCCCCCAGGCCGCCGAACAAGCGTCCCAGTGTCTCGAAAACCGGCGCCACGTAATCGGCGCCGATCATGAACTGATGCAGGGGACCGTCGAAACCCGGCTCCTGGGAAGTGATCCGGCCTTCCAGCCGGACGTGGTCGCCCTCCGCGGCCAGGGTCAGGCCCAGCCGCGGCCACCCGGCACCCGCATCGTGGAGCACCGGGCGCGGCAGCGATCCGGTCGTCGCCAGCACCTGCGTGATCACCGCACCGGCGGCGTCCACGTCGAAGCGGCCCCCGGCGGCCTCGAAAGTGTCCATCCGGTCACGATAGACCGGATCGGCGCGCCCGCAGCAGCACGCGGGCGCGCCGGGGTCGGTCGGTTGCGGTCCAGGCTTACAGGACGAGGTCCGCCAGCCGGGAGATGTCGTCCGGGTCGTCGGTGGCCGGGTTGAGGATCAGTTCGTCGGCACCGATCGCGGCGAACTCGTCCACCACGGTGCGCACCGCCTCCGCGCTGGTGGACACCGTGCCGGCGATGAAGCCGGCCAGGTCGGAGCCGTGCGCGCTGTAGTAGTCATGTACGTTCGCGCGCCCGGCCTCGCCGTCGCCCAGGGCGAAGTAGGCGATGGCGACCAGGCGCGGCGACCCCTCGCGCCCGGCGTCCTTCCAGGCCGCCCGCACCCCGTCGAACGAGGGGGCGATCATCGCGGCCGGTACCGACCCGCCGACGAAGCCCTCACCGACCCGGGCCACCCGGGCGAAGGTGGCCTCGACGTTGCCGCCGATGATCAGCGGGATCTGGCGGTGGGCCGAGGTCACGCCCGGGTTCGTGCCCCCGCCGACCGGGTCACCGTTCCACACGCTGCGATACACCTCGATGTCCGCGTCCAGCCGCTTGCCGGTGCCGCGCGGGCCGTAGCCGTCCGCGACGAAGTCGTCCGGGCGGCCACCGAGCCCTACGCCCAGCGTGAGCCGGCCCGACGAGATCGCGTCGATCCCGGCCAGTTCCTTCGCCAGCAGGGTCGGGGGCCAGACCGGCCCGAGCAGCACGTTGCTGAACAATCCAATGGTGGACGTGGTGGCCGCCGCGGCCGCGAGGGCGACCGTGTCCATCACACCCGGGTAAGCGAGCCGGCCGACGGTTCCCAGCGTGGAGAAGCCGGCCTCCTCCGCCGTCCTCGCCCAGCCGGGAATGAGTTCCGCGCGGACGTTGCGCACCTGGTTCGGGATGCCGATGCCGATCTTCACGGGATCTCCTCAATGGTGATTAAACGCTCAATTTCTCTCATATTAGGACGTCTGCGGCCGAGTGGCGCGGGATGGAGCCATCCGGTTCCGGCCTGAGACCCGGATGACTCGGGTCCGGATGATTCGGGTCCGGATGACTTGGGTCCGGATGACTCGGGTCCGGATGACTTGGGTCCGGATGACTCTGGCCTGGATCGCTCGGGTCCGGATGACTCGGGCCTGGATCGCTCGGGTCCGGATTACTCAGGTCCGGGTCCGCCGTGCCGAGGAGGAGCCGACACTTTCGGGCCGGGTCGCTTGAGACCGGATCAGAGCTGGTGGTGCGTGGGCTTCGGCACGGATCTGGAGGACGGCGTCGATCTGGAGCGCTGTGTCGAGGCGTGGCTCAGCCACGCCGATGACCTCGACCTGGTCCCGGCGGCGCTCGAGCTGGGCCCGTCCGGCTCTACCTGTAGCCGGGCACGGTCAGGTCGTCCGTCCAGCCGTCCGCCCACAGCACGGTGGCGTCATCGGCCGGGGTGGTGCCCGGAACCAGCACGGGCGGGCTCTGCGCGGGGTTGAGGGCGAGCGCCACGGTGTAGCGAGAACCCTTGCGGGGCCGGGAGACCTGAGCCCAGGGGACGTGGGTGAGGGCGTCGAACGGGGTGGCGTCCAGGGCCGTCGTGTCGCCGGTGGTGTCAAGGCCCTCCAGCACGACGAGCCGGGAGGGGCGGTCCTGCGCGACGGCCCAGCCCGAGAGGCGCAAAGTGGCTTCCTGCCCGGGATGCCGGGGATCATCGGGATCATCGAGCAGACGCACGGTGCGCACCTCCCAGTCGCCGTGCACGAGAGAGGCGACGCTCAGACGGGGGCCGGGCCGGGCGGTGCCGGGCCGTCCGGCGCCGTGGTCGTGCGCCGGGGGATCGGGGTCGATCCACGACGCTCTCCAGGACGACGACCCGTACAGCGTTCCACCGGGCAGCGTCTGGATGCGCCCGCGGTCGAAACCGGTGCGCGAGGTGGGGTGGCCGTCGCGGTCGACGAGCACCACCGACTGGTCGGGCAGCACCCGCTCGTCCGGGCGGGAGATCACCGGGGCGGTCGCCGTGGAGTAGGCGAGGCGGGCGTACCAGGGGGCGTCGGTGAGCAGGTCGCCGGGCCGGGCGTGGTCGGTGCCGTGGTTGACGACCCGTACGGTCCCGTCGTGCCGGCGGCCCGCGACCAGCCAGCCGGCGGCCGCGACGACGAACGCGGTGTCGTCCTTCTCGACGGGCAACGGCTCTTCGGGGGCGGTCCAGGCCGGGTGGCCGGCGGGCAGGCTCAGGCCGAGAAAGGCCTTGGACGCCCAGTAGGGGGACGCCGGTCCGGAGTAGGTCTGGGCGATCCGGGGCCAGGGGGAGTGCCACCCCAGCGACAGCAGACCACGCTCGTCGGGTGCACCCGCCTCGACGAAGTGCCGGGCCATGCCGGAGGCCGCCCGCCGCAGCAGCCCGGGCGCGCTGGACGGCACCCGGGCGCGGGCCCCCGCCCAGAACGGGGCGGCCGCCGCGAACCGGTAGGTGAGGCTTCGTCCCTGCAGCAGTGGTGACCCGTCCGCACCGACGAGACCAACCGCGTCCTCAAGAAACTGGTCGGCCCGCTGCACGTACGCTCCGCGCCGGGCGTCGGCGGCCGGATCACCGGCCGCCAGTTCGCTCCACAGCAGCGGATACAGCTGAAGGGCCCAGCCGGCGTAGTGGTCGAACGCCCGCGTGGTGCCGTCCGACGACCAGCCGTGCTCCCGCACCAGCGAGTCGGTGAACGCGAGGTCGGCGTCGAGGTCGTCCGGCGACCAGGGGCCGCCCACCTCCTTCAGGAACTGGTTGACGACGATGCGGAACCAGGCCCAGTTGTTGGCCGGGTACTGCGCCCCGACCGCGCCCGACAGCCACGTCACGGTCTGCTCCCGGGTGCGCTCGGGAAGCCCGTCCCACAGCCAGGGCCGGGTCAGGTGCAGCACCAGCGCGATCGACGCCGCCTCCACCTTGGCCTGGCCGTGCTCGTCCAGGCGCACCCACCGCTCCGGCGAGGCCGGGTCCACCCCCGCCGCCAGACCCTGCGCGTACTGGCCGAGGAAGCCGTGCGGGTCGGACCCGCGCTCGCCGGCGATCCGGAAGCCCGCGGCCAGGAAGGTGCGGGCGAACCCCTCGAGCAGGTCGACACGATGCCCGTTGCGGCCCGGGGGTCCGGGCAGGTCGATCCCGGCCCGGGCCGGGGTGAGGAACGGTCGCACCGACAGCAGCATCTCGTCGGCCAGCAGGGCCCACGAGCGCCGGGTCCAGCCGGTGAAGGGGGACAGGTCGCGGTCTTCCAGCTGCTGCAACCTTCTGGAGAGACTGTTCACCGGATCACGATAGGTCCGCGAGGGCCCGGGAGCCGGGACCCCGGTTGCCGGGGGCCGGGCCCGACGGCGCGACGACGGACCAAAGACCCTGGTGGGAGCTCTCCTGCCGGCGCAGGGTCGGGGTATGGACAATCTGGCGGACGCCCTGGAGTCGGCACGACCCGGGCCGACGAAACCTTTGGACGCCGGCAGCTGCTGGGAACGGCTGCGCGGGGTCGAGGTCGGGCACCTGGCCGTCGTGGTCGACGGCAACCCCGAGATCTTTCCCGTGAACTTCGCCGTCGAGCACGAGAGCGTGGTGTTCCGGACCGCGGAGGGCACCAAGCTGCGGGCGGTGACCCGGGGCCGGGTGGCCTTCGAGGTCGACGGCTACGACGCCGGGCCGGACGAGGCGTGGAGCGTCATTCTCAAGGGGACGGCCCACGAGGTCCGGGAACTGGACGACCTGGTCGACGTCGCGGGCCTGCCGTTGTCGCCCCTGAGCGGGACGCCGAAGAGCCGGTTCGTCCGGATCGAGGTGGAAGAGATCACGGGCCGCCGGTTCGCGGTCGTCGACCCGGACATGTGGCGCAACCCGTTCACGCTCCGGCGCCGTTCCCCGCAGGAGTGACCCCGGACCGGGAGGCGAAGGGCGCAGCGGCCGGGCGCTGAGAACCCCGGACGACATCTGCGACGGCCCCTATCATGCTGGGGCCACCTCGCCCGCTCGCAGAAACTTCCTGGGGATCGCGCATGAGCTCAGACCACGGCGATCCTGAGGCCGGACCGGTCACGGCCGCGTCGCCCCTCACCTTTCCCGACCTTCCCCGCCTCGAGCTGGACGAGCTGCTCGGTCAGCTCGTGGACCGGGCCAACGAGGTGATGGGGACCCAGGGGCGTCTGCGGGGCCTGTTGCGGGCGAACCAGCTGATCATCACCGAACTGGACCTCCCGTCGGTGCTGCGCCACGTCACCGAGGCTGCCCGCGACCTGATCGGCGCTCGATATGCGGCTCTGGGCGTGATCGGTGACGGTGACGTCCTTCAGGAGTTCGTGCACGTCGGGATGCCCCCCGAGATCATTCCCGGGATCGGGCACCTGCCCGATGGCAAGGGACTGCTGGGCGCCCTGATCGAGAACCCCGAACCGATCCGGCTGGGGCACATCGCCGACGACCCCCGCTCCTCCGGGTTCCCGGACGGGCACCCACCGATGCACAGCTTTCTCGGCGTCCCCATCGAGATCCGGGGCGAGGTGTTCGGCAACCTGTACCTGACCGAGAGCACCCGGGGAGCCTTCAGCGCGGAGGACGAACAGCTCGCGCAGGCGCTGGCCGCGACGGCGGCCGTGGCGATCGAGAACGCGCGCCTTTACGCGTCCGCGCACGTGCGCGGGGAATGGCTGCAGGCCTCCGCGGCGATCACCCGCCATCTCCTCAGCCCCGACACCGACAACGCGGGATCCCTGCACCTGGTGGCCCAGAGCAGCCGGGAGGTCTCCGGTGCCGACCTCGTCGTCCTCGCTCTCCCCGGCGCCGACCGGGAGTCCCTGGCCGTCGAGGTCGCCGTGGGCGAGGGCACCCAGGGTTTCCCGGGCCGTCCGCTCGCCCTGGAGAACACCATCTGCGGGCGGGTCTTCGTGACCCAGGAACCGCTGCGCCTGCGCGACCCCGGCGAGGCGGGTTTCACCGTGCTCGCTCCGTCGGGCATGGGGATCGGCCCGGCGATGGCGGTGCCGCTGCTGGGGTCGGCGGGAGTTCACGGTGTGCTGGCGGCGTTCAAACGGGTCGGCCAGAAAGAGTTCTCGGCAGAAGACCTGACGTCGGCGAGCGGTTTCGCGAACCAGGCCGCGGTGGCCATCGAGCTCGCCCAGGCCCGGGCCGAACAGCAACGGGCAGCCATGCTCGACGAGCGGGCCCGGATCGCCGCGGACCTGCACGACCACGTGATCCAGCGGCTCTTCGGGGCCGGGCTGTCCCTGCAGTCGCTGGTCACGCGCGACCTGCCGGAACCGGCCGGGAGCCGGATCGCCGGGGTGATCGACGAGCTGGACAAGAGCATCTCGCAGATCCGGACCACCATCTTCCAGCTCCAGCGCACCCCGGGCAGCGCCCAGAGCCCCCGCGCGAGGCTCCTGGACGTCGTGGCCGAGATGGGGGTGGCCCTCGGGTTCGATCCCGGGCTGCGGTTCTCGGGCCTGCTCGATGCTCTGCGCGGCGACGTCGTCGACGACCTGGTGGCCGTGGTGCGGGAGGGCCTGAGCAATGTCGCCCGTCACGCCCACGCCCATCGGGTCGAGATCGAGGTCACGGTGTCGTCGGGCCGGCTCACACTCCAGATGGAGGACGACGGTGTCGGCCTGCGCGGTGAGCACGCGGGTAACGGTCTGGCGAACCTGCGCCGGCGCGCCGAACGCCACGGTGGTCAGGTGGATCTGCAGGCCGCCGGGGCCCGGGGCACGACCTTGCTCTGGACGGTGTCCGTCTCCTGAAGGCCTGACATCAGTCCGAGGGGCCGGCCCGGCGTACACCGAGAACCACCAGCAGGGGCCAGACCGCCTGGGCCCCGGCCGCCACGCGTTCGGCCAGGCCGAGGGGTCCGCCCAAAAACAGCGTGAGCGCGAACCATCCGGCCAGGGCGAGCAGGATCGCTCCCGCGACGATCGAGATGGGTGGACGCAGCAGCGGCGTGGTGGAGCGGGCGGCGCCCAGGAGCGGCCACACCGCCAGGGCCACGAAAGCGGCTGTGGCGGAGGCGGTGTGCGCCGGCGAAGAGCCGCCGTCACCCGGCAGCGGGAACAGGGCCACCAGCCCGGTCGCCACCCCACCGGCGCCGATCAGCAAGCGTCCGGGGCGGGCGGCCTCGGTGAGGCTGAAGGCGGTGACCAGGTGGGCCAGGCCGACCCCGAGCAGCGCGAGCGTCATGATCCAGCGATCGGTGGCGCCGACCGCGGCGAGGTCGCTGATCGAGTTCCGCAGCGGATCGAAGGCCGCCGGCTGCCGGGCCTGGGCCAGGCACCAGCCACCGATCAGCAGGACCGGAGCTGCGGTGGAGGAGTAGGCGGCGGGGGATCGCATCCGTGAACCCTAGTTCGGCGGTCGTGGGGTTCACCGCTTAGGGGCAAGGGCAGGGGCAAGGGCAAGGGCAGGGGCAAGGGCAGGGGCAGCGGCAGGGGCAGCGGCAGGCGCAGGAGCAGGCGCAGGCGCAGGGGCAGCGGCCCTGGGGCCGGAGCCGAATGGGCCGCGTTGTGTACACCTGGTACATCCGGTACCGGATGTACCAGGTGTACACAACGCGTCAGGGTCAGGCCGAGGATCACCGGGACGGCGTGCGTTCGCGGTCATCGCGCCGGGACGCCCCCTGAAGGTGACCGGCAGGACTCGGTGACCTATTCCCCCATTGATGCCACCAAAGGTTTTTGTTGACGTAAATCGCCTACACTGCTCACGGCGTGTCACTGCACGGGGCAGTGATCTCATCGACCGGGGGGTTGATCGGTGGCTCGGATCTTCATCACCTACCGCAGTGAGGATCCGGGATGGTCGGTGGCGCTCGACCGGGAACTGTCGATGGTCTTCGGGCCCGAACAGGTATTCCGGGCGAGCCGCACGATGCAGATGGGGGAGTCGTTCCCGGAGCGGATCCGGCTCGGCGTCACCAACGCGTCCGTCCTGCTCGCCGTGATCGGGCCGCGCTGGCTCGAACGGCGCGAAGGAGGACTGCGCCGCATCGACGAACCGAATGACTGGGTGCGCCGCGAGATCCGGCTGGCTCTGGAGAACGGGCTCCTGATCGTGCCGGTGCTGGTCGACGGGGTCCGCCCCCTGTCGCCCGACGAATTGCCCGACGACATCCGGGCCATCGCCGATCGGCAGTACATCCGCCTCAGCCATAAGGAAGCCGACTCCGACATCGGTCTGCTGGTCGATCGGTTGCGTCAGAGGGTGCCTGGGCTGCAGATCCAGCAGGGGACGCGCACCCGCCCGGGTGTGGGCGGCAAGACCCCAGTGCGTGGCTCGGTGGAGCAGGCCGCGCCGGGCGAAAGTGTTTCACTGTGGCTGGTTCTGACCGGTCTGGCGCTCCTCCTGCTCTCGCTCTGGCTGCCCTGGGTCAACGGTCGGCGCGTGGTGGAGAGGGGCTGGGACGAGTGGGAACTTGCAGTTCTCCTGCCCCGGGGGATCTTCGCGATCGTCGGTCTGTCGATCGCTCTCGTCTGTCTGTTGCGCGGACGGTTCGAGGCCGCAGCCATGGGCCTGGTCGGCCTCGCCGGATGCGTTGCCGTCATCGACCCGATCTGGTCATGGTGTCAGTACGATCAATACATCACGGACCGCGTCACGATCGGGATCGGTCTCTGGACAGCTGTTCTCGCGGGCCTGGTGCTGCTGGCCGCCGTGGTCTCCTGGGCCTGGCAACGGCCGTCGTCAGAAGTCAGGTACTCGCGTCGTGCCACCACGATCGTGGCCGGGGGAACGCTGATTCTTCTGGGCCAGATCCTGCAGATGGGTAGCAACGACTACTGGTTCACCACCTGTGTGGGTGTCGTGGTCCTGATGGTCGTGGTTGCCGTGCTGGCCCCGCCGCGTGTCCCCGAGTCTGTCCGGATCGCGACGCTGTCTGGATTCACAGCTCTCGCTGTGGGTTCGTTGGTCGCTGCCACCAACTATATCTGGGTCCAGCATGAATATAATGCGACGCTGACCGATTCGATGGGTCGCATTGTGCTGAACGTCGTGGTCGCGCTGGGGTTGTGGGTCGCTCTCAGTCGACCGGTACCGGCCCGGGTTCCCGCGTAAGGCTTGTCCGGTCCAACCTCGCCCGCCCCAAGTGCCTGCGGCAAGCTGTCTCCCATTGCCCTCCGGCCGGGGATCTGGGAAACACGCTGATGGGCAATGGGAAACCCCTGGTGCAGTGCCGATTCCGGGGTCACCATCGTCACCAGAAGCCGCCACCCCCTCAGGGTCGGGTGTGGGCAGCACCGGTACAGGGGGAGCGGGTCGGGATGAACGATTGCCTGCCGAGAAAGACCACGACGACGTATTATTTCAGTCTGACCGCAGGTCACGGGGAGAGCACATGCACTCAGCATCCGGCCCGGCGTTCATCGGAGCGCAGATCCGGCGCCGGCGACTGGCGGCCGGTCTCTCCCTGGGTGGCCTCGCCGACCGCGTCCACTACAGCAAGGGCTACCTCAGCAAGATCGAGAACGGCTCCAAACGGCCCGGGCCCGACCTGGTCCGGCTCTGCGACGCCGCCCTCGGGGCCGGGGGAGAGCTGCGTCGCCTGGCCGAGAGCGACGCGGCTCCCGGGGTGGTCGAGGCTTCCGGTGACTCCCGGCCGGTCAGTGGGCCGGAGATGAACCTCGACGGCGGGCCCGGGCCCGTCCTCGGCCGCCGCGAGGTCCTGGCCATCGGTGGCTCCCTGCCTCTGCTGGCCGCCGCCGGCCCCGACCGGCTGGCCACGGTGGCCGCCGACGACTCGATCCCGACCGGGTTCACCGCGATGCTGACCGAGCTGCGCAAGCTCGGCCAGAACCAGCCCCCGGGCCTGCTGCTGCCGATCCTCGACATCCAGGTGCAGACGCTGCTGGCGCTGGCCAAGGCCGCCCGCTCCGACGACCGCGGCGCGTTGCTGATGCTCACCTCCCGTTTCGCCGAGTACACCGGGTGGATGGCGCAGGAGTCCGGCGACGACCGGGCCATGGTCCGCTGGACCGATCTGGCCGTCAGCTGCGCCGGCGCTGCCGGTGACCGGGAACTGGCGGCCTACGCCCACATCCGGCACGCCAACGCCGCCCTGTACCGTGACGACGCCGTGTCCACCGTCACCCTCGCCACCCGGGCCGAGGAGGAGACGCCGGCCGGAGGCCCGTCCTCGATCCGCGTGCGGGCCCTGGCCGGGCAACGTCAGGCCCAGGGACTGGCTCTGCTGGGCCGGTACGACGACTGCCGCCGGGCCCTGGACCGCGCCGACGACCTCTTCGACCGGGCCGTCGGTGTCAGCACCCCGCTGGGGCCGACGACGGTCGCCAACCCCAGCGATCTCGTGCTCGGATGGTGCCTGCACGACCTGGGCCGCTCGCACGAGGCGGTCCCGGTGCTCGAACGGCACCTGGCGCGGGTGCCGCAGCACGCCCGCCGGGCCCGGGCCCGGGTGAAGGGCCGCCTGGCCCTGGCGGCCGCCGGCGCCGGTGACCCGGACACCGCCTGCACACTTGCCCACCAGGTACTCGAGGACGCCGTGTACGTCGACTCCGCCACCGTGCGGCACGACCTGCGTCACCTGGGCCGGGCCCTCAACCGCTGGCGCACGCGGCCCGAGGTGCAGGCCGTCTCGCCGCGCCTGGCCCAGGCACTGCGTACCTCCGCGCCCTGAGTTCCGTTTCCGGCCCGGTCTTTTCCTTCATTCGAGCTTGGGTACTGCCCGCTGCCCGGAAACGGTTCCGGCCCGCAGCGACGGCAGCCCGGTAGGGAGCTACGACCATGAGACAACGGGTCCACTGGGCCGAGCTGCTGGGGATGCTCGTCCTGGTCGGCATCAACGCCTGGGTCGTGAACGAACAGTACGGCGACCTGGCCAAGAGCATCGCACTGGTCGTGGGCGTGGCCGTCACGATCCTGGAGGTCCTGAGCTACTTCGAGGTCCTGGACGAGATCACCGGCTGGAGAGTGAATTTCCGGCAGAGCGTGAATGCCGTGTCGATAGTGGCGTCTGTCGTGCTGGTCTGTCTCGTCGTCTGGCCCGTGGTGGAGTACTTCCGGTCCGGCGACGTCACCGACCGCGTGATGCTGGAGAACAACCTGGGGATCGATCCAGGGGAAGAGGTCGGGGTCCGGGTGGACGATCTGCCGGGCGACGGCCGCGACCTGAAGATCGCCTTCGCGGTGAAGAGCCAGAATCCGGACGCCGGGTTCTGCGAACCGTTCACCTACCTGGAGACGACCGACCCGGACGATCCCGAGCGGGGCCGGCAGAACGAGGACTCGAACTTCGAGTTCACCTTTCCCACCGGGGCCTCGGGCAGGGCACTGGAATTCGCGGTGGTGGTCCGGAACGAGAACGGCGACCAGAACTGTGCCGTGAATGTCACCACGGAGAAGGCGGAGCTGAAGCGATGAACACGATGAGAAGGCGGCTGCCGGCGCTGCTGGCGGCGCTGGGACTGTGCGGGATGGCCGTCACGGCCTGCCAGCGGGAGCCGGACGGACAGAAATCGATCCATGCTGAGAGGGTCGACGTCGGACTGGTGACCGACAGTCCGGGGCTCAGCTTCTCCGACCACAAGAGTGATCCGCGGGGCTTCGACGTCGACCTGGCCCACGGGGTGGTGGGTCACCTGGGCCAGGACCAGAAGGCCGTCCCGTTCATCATCAACAACGTCGGGCAGCGCGACCAGGAACTCCTGGACCGTGACGTGGCCCTTGTTGTCGCCGCCTACTCGATCACGAAGGCCCGCAACGAGCGCGGTATCGACTTCGCCGGACCCTATCTCAAGACCGATCAGGCCTTCCTGGTGCGACCCGGGGAGAAGTTCGGCGGCGACCAGATCGGCGGCCGGCCGGTGTGCGTGATCGACGGCAGCACCGCCGACCAGGCCACGGCCGCCTGGGCCCTGGACGGGACCGATCCACGGGTGAGGTCCCGCCAGACGATCCTGAGTGATTGCATCGCGTTGCTGAAAGAGGGAACGGTCGACGCCGTCTTCGACGACGAGATCGTGCTGTACGGCTACCTGGGCGAGCTGCCGGAAGAGTTCCAGGTGAAGCTGCCCGGACGGTACGGGCAGACCCAGTACTACGGCATCGGCATCCTCGGTGGTCATCAGGACGACTGCCGGGCAGTCAACGACGCGCTGCGCGAGTATCTGACCGGACAATGGAAAACCGACTTCACCAACAACTTCGACGAGATCCCGGCCGATCGGTACGCCTCGGTCAACCCTTTCCTGCCGGACGAGGGGGATATGGGAAAGCTCTCCTGCCAGGTGAAGGACGAGCCGGTCCCGTGAAGCATTAAACGACAGATGTTGTTCAACCGGGTGTCCCGGGCCGGTCCGCGCCAGATCTCGTCACAGTGACGGGACCTGCGTCGGCCGGGTCGGGACCACGGACTCCTGTGGCCGGGGCGCCTCGGCGACAAGCTGGTCGGGTACCAACCGACGGCGAGTCACAACATCATCTGAGGTGAACAATGACCGCGGAGCAGCTGTCTGCCGCAGTCCCGACCGAGAACCAGCACGACGTATCGTTCATGGTTGACACCCTGGTCGAGGCCGGGCTGAAAGCCCTTGACGAGTATGGTTCCTTCGATCAGGAGACCATCGACCACATCGTCAAGAAGGCGTCCGTCGCGGCGCTGGACCGGCACGCCGCCCTGGCCCAGCTCGCGGTGGGGGAGACCGGGCGGGGGGTCTTCGAGGACAAGGCCGTCAAGAACATCTTCGCCTGCGAGCACGTCACGCACAGCATGGCGAAACTGCGCACCGTCGGAGTGATCAGCGAGGACGAGATCACCGGCATCACCGAGATCGCCGACCCGGTGGGGGTGATCGCCGGGATCACGCCGGTCACCAACCCGACGTCGACGGCGATCTTCAAGGCCCTGCTGGCGCTGAAGACCCGCAACCCGATCGTGTTCGCGTTCCACCCCTCGGCCCAGCGGTGCAGCGTCGAGGCGGCCCGCATCGTGCGTGACGCCGCGGTCGCGGCCGGCGCACCCGAACACTGCATCCAGTGGATCGACCGGCCCTCCGTCGAGGCGACCACCGCTCTCATGCATCACCCGGGCATCTCCACGATCCTCGCGACCGGCGGCAACGCCATGGTCCGGGCGGCCTACTCGGCGGGCAAGCCGGCGCTCGGTGTCGGCGCGGGCAACGTGCCGGCCTGGATCGAGAAGAGCGCCAAGCTGAAGCGGGCCGTCAACGACATCGTGCTGTCCAAGTCGTTCGACAACGGCATGATCTGCGCCTCCGAGCAGGCCGTCATCCTCGACGAGGAGATCTACGACGCTGCCCTGGCCGAGTTCGGCACCCTGCATGCCTACCGGGCGACCAAAGACGAGAAGCGCAAGCTGGAGAAGTTCATCTTCGGCGCGACCGCCTACGGAAAGTCTTGCAGCGGAGCAAAACTCAACCCCGACGTGGTGGGCAAGCCGCCGGTCTGGATCGCCGAGCAGGCCGGGTTCACGGTGCCGGCCGACACCTCGATCATCCTCGCCGAGGTCGGCGAGGTGGGCCCGAACGAGCCCCTGACCCGGGAGAAGCTGTGCCCGGTACTGGCCGTGCTCCGGGTCGGCTCCCGCGAGGAAGGACTACAGGCATCCACCCAGATGGTGGAGTTCCACGGCCTCGGCCACAGCGCCGTGATCCACACCAGTGACGAGGACCTGGTCGTCGAGTTCGGCAAGCGGGTCAAGGCCGTGCGGCTGATCTGGAACTCGCCGTCCTCGCAGGGCGGCATCGGCGACATGTACAACTCCTTCGTCCCCTCGCTCACCCTCGGCTGCGGCAGCTACGGGCACAACTCGGTGTCGAACAACGTCTCCGCCGTCAACCTGATCAACATCAAGCGGATCGGAAGGCGCACCAACAACATGCAGTGGTTCAAGGTGCCCTCGAAGATCTACTTCGAGCCGCACGCCATCCGCTACCTCTCCGACATGCCCGACGTGCACCGCGTCACGATCGTCACCGACCCCACCATGACCCGCCTGGGCTTCGTCGAGCGCATCGACCGGGTGCTTCAGCAGCGCCCCAACCGCGTCGTGCTGCAGATCATCGACGACGTGGAACCGGAACCGCAGATGGCGACCGTCGACCGCGGCGCGGAACTGATGCGCTCCTTCCGGCCGGACACGATCATCGCGCTCGGCGGCGGGTCGGCGATGGACGCGGCCAAGGTGATGTGGCTGCGCTACGAACACCCCGAGGTCGACTTCGACGACATGCGGGAGAAGTTCTTCGACATCCGCAAGCGGGCCTTCGCCTTCCCCGCCCTCGGTGAGAAGGCCCAACTGGTCTGCGTTCCCACCACCTCGGGCACCGGTGCGGAGGTGACCCCGTTCGCGGTCATCACCGACCAGCGCACCGGCAAGAAGTACCCGCTCGCCGACTACGCCCTCACCCCGACCGTCGCGATCGTCGACCCGGCCCTGACCGCGAGCATGCCGCGCAAGATCGCCGCCGACAGTGGTTTCGACGCCCTCACGCACGCCATCGAGGCTTACGTGTCGGTGTACGCCAACGACTTCACCGACGGTCTGGCCCTGCACGCGATCCGGCTGATCTTCGAGAACCTCGAGCAGTCCGTGCTGAACGGCGAGGGCGAGGCCCGCGAGCGCATGCACAACGCCGCGACCATCGCCGGAATGGCCTTCGGCAGTGCGTTCCTCGGCATCGTGCACGCCATGTCTCACACGCTCGGCGCCACGTTCCACGTCGCGCACGGCCGCACCAACGCGGTGCTGCTGCCGCACGTGATCCGGTACAACGGCTCGGCCCCGACGAAGCTGTCGGGCTGGCCGAAGTACGAGAGCTACCGGGCCCCGGAGCGGTTCGCCGACATCGCCCGCATGCTGGGTCTGAGCGCGTCCACGCCGGAAGAGGCCGTGGAGGTGCTGGCCGCCGCGGTCGAGCAGCTGCGCACCACAGTCGGCATCGAGTCCTCGTTCGCCGAAATCGGCATCGACGAGCAGGCGTTCCTGGCCTCCCTGCCCCAGCAGGCCCTCAACGCCTACGAGGACCAGTGCGCACCCGCCAACCCCCGCATGCCGATGCTGGAGGACATGCAGCAGCTGATGCGCGCGGCTTACTACGGCGAGAACAAGAGCTGACATGAGGGACGCCGATCCTGGCGGCCGCTGAGAGAGGCAGTTGGGCGGGTGGCCTGGTCCGGAATGGGCCGGGCCACCCGGCTGACGGTCGAGGACTGGACCGACTTGGCTGTTCAGAAGCCTTCTTCAAAGGCGGAGAGGGAGCCGTTCACCTAGTGGGCCAGGGCTGCCCGCGTCGTCGTATCGAATTGCGTCGGAACTCTTGATCCTGGATGCCGGGCGACCTGCTGGTGCTTGCCAACGTCTCGGTCAAAGTCTCCGGCATCCGCACGCTTTCACGTTGTCCGGACCACTACCCGGGCCTCTGGCCGCACCTGGAGCGGGTGCTGGAGGCATTCGGCGCCGACCGGTGCCTATGGGGTACCGACCATCTCCGCGTGGCCGGCCGCCTGCCCGGCCTCGGCCCGGTGCCGCCCTGCCCCGGACGGCATTCCTGCGCCGAGGGCCTGCACTACCGGCTCGACCGGGACGAGCTGTCCGCCGCGAAGAAGACGGCCCTGTTCGCCGGGACCGCCCGCCGGATCCTGGGCCGTCAGTGACCCACGGCCGCCAGCAACTGGTCCACCGCGCCGGTGAGTGACGCGATCACGTCTTGCTGATCGTCCAGACGCCCACCCACCATGGCCCCGTCGCGCAGCATCACGAAGGTGCGCGCGGCGCGGCCGGGGTCGGGGTGGCCCGCGGCGGTCAGCAGGTCCAGGAGGGTCGCGTGGAACCAGGCCCGGTGGGCCTGGACCGCTTGGTGGACGGGGCTTTCCGGGTCGGGGAACTCGGCTGCGGCATTGATGAACGGGCACCCGTGGAAGTCGTCCCCGCACACCGTTTCCGAGATGGCCACCACCAGCGTGTGCAGCAGCCGGGCCGGATCGGTGATCTGGCCGGCGGCCTGGGCGAACAGGCTCCGGTACTGCTCGTCGCGGGTCGTGATGTAGGCGACCACCAGGTCCTGTTTGCCGGGATAGTGCCGGTAGAAGGTGGCCCGGGTCACCGAGGCCTCGGCGAACAGCCGGTCCACGCCGATCGACCGGATGCCCTCGGCGTAGAACAACCGTGAGGCGGTGGCCAGCAGCCGGTCACGTGGCTCCGACGGGCGGGGGACGGAGACAGCCGGGGGCACACTCATTCCGCGAGCATACAGAACGCTCCTTCTCCCTTATTGACGTGAGCTGCCGGCTGTCCTAAGTTGCGAGAAAGAATAATCCTTCTCCTTAGTGACCGGAGTGCACCATGACCGGACCCGACACCGTCGTCCTCTTGCACGGACTCTGGATGACCCCGCTGAGCTGGCGCGACTGGGTGACCCGGCTCGAGGGGCGGGGTTATCGCGTGCTGACCCCGTCCTGGCCCCGGATGGACCGCTCGATCGACGAACTGCGGGCCGACCCCTCACTGGTCGCGGGCCTGGGCATCGCCGAGATCGCCGATCACCACGCCCGGTTCATCGAGGCCCTCGACCGGCCCCCGATTCTCATGGGGCACTCCCTCGGCGGGCTACTCACCCAGCAGATGCTCGATCGTGGTCTCGGCGCAGCCGGCGTCGCCATTCACCCCGGTCAGCCCCGGGGCGTCTACGGCATCCCGCTGAACCAGGTGCGCGCGGCCCTGCCGGTCCTGCGCAACCCGCTCAACCGCTCCCGCGGGGTAGCGCTCACGCCCGCGCAGTTCCACTTCGGCTTCGCCGGGGCCCTCAGCGAGCAGAACTCGCTGAAGGCCTGGGAGACCTTCCACGTCCCGGCCCCGGGCCTGCCGGTGTTCCAGGCCGCGCTCGCCAACGTCACCCCGCACGCGTCCACCCGTGTCGACTTCCGCAAACCCGACCGGGCGCCCCTGCTGCTGGTCGCCGGAGGGGCCGACCGCATCGTCCCCTCGTCGGTGGTGCGGGAGACCCACCGCCGCTACCGCACCGGCACGGTGGAGTACCGCGAGTTCCCCGGCCGTTCCCACTTCACCGCGGGCGAGCCGGGCTGGGAAGATGTGCTCGACCAGTCGCTGGAGTGGGTGCTCGCTCACCTCTGAGAGGGTGGGCGGATGGAGATCACGGATCTGGCCACGTCGTTCTCGGTGAGCTTACCGAGCTGGGTTCCGGTTGAAATACACGATGTGCCAGAACAACTGCCCACGTCGCAGGAGCGGATGGCGCTGGTGCACCGGCTGGCCGACCGTAATCACCGGGAGGGAAACGGCGGCCCGTTCGCGGCGCTGGTCGCCGAACGGGACACCGGCCGGGTGCTGGCGGTGGGCGTCAACGTCGTCCTGGCCACCGGGCTGTCCTCGGTGCACGCCGAGGTGGTCGCCCTGAGCCTGGCCCAGCAGGTCGTGGGGACCTGGGACCTGGGCGCGGCCGGTCGCCCCGCCACCGAGCTGGTGGTCAACTGGCGGCCCTGCACGATGTGCCTGGGGGCCACGCTGTGGTCCGGGGCCGGGCATCTGGTGATCGCCGGCGAGGGCCCCGAGTGCGAGCAGCTCACCGGGTTCGACGAGGGCCCGGTGCGCGACGACTGGCGCGAGCAGTTCGCCGCGCGAGGTATCACGGTTGAGTCAGATGTGCTGCGGGACGGGGCGATCCGGACCTTCAGCAAGTACGGATCGGGCGACCCACTGGTCTACAACGCCCGTCAGGGGATCGTCGGCTAGCCCACGTCCCCGGCCAGTACGTCGGCGATCGTGAACCGGCTCAGGTGGGAGGCCAGGGCGTCGGCCACGCCGTGGTCGAGCTGGGCGAGGGTTTTCTGCACGCCCCGTCCCACGTCACACGTGGGGTCGGGGGCGTGCAGGCCCAGGACCGGGTCGTCGCCCTGAAGAAGGGTCCAGACACGACTCAGAGGAATGGATTCCGGTGCCGCCACGAGCTCCCAGCCACCGCTCGCGCCCGGTTGTGAACGCACGTACCCGGCCTCGCGCAGCGGCCCCATGACGCGCCGGACGTGGACGGCGTTGACCCGGGTGGACCCGGAGAGCTCCGCGGAGCTGACGGGCATGCCGTCGGTCCGCCCGGCCAGGTAGGTCAGCACGTGGACCGCGACGGCGAACTGGGTGTTGGTGGATCGGGCCATGGTCCCATCTTGCCATTCCGTAATCATCACGACTACGGTTAACTGCAATCATGATGATTACAGATTGGATGTCATGAGCCTCGCGATCTCCGGTGCCTCCGGCGCCTTCGGGCGGGCCGCCGCCGAGTACCTCCTCCACCACACCGACCCGGGCCAGGTCGTCCTGACCACCCGCCGGCCCGGCGCCCTGAGCGATCTGGCCGACCGGGGCGCCGACGTCCGCCACGCCGACTTCAACGACCCGGCCTCACTCGACGCGGCCTTCCGGGGCGTCGAGCGCCTGCTGCTGATCTCAATCGACACGATCGGCGACCGGGTGGCACAGCACCGGGCAGCCATCACCGCCGCGGCCGCCCAGGGGGTCGGGCACGTCGTCTACACCTCGGTGCCCGAACCGGTCCCGGGCAACCCGGCCTTGGTGGTGCCCGACCACGCCGACACCGAACAGGCCCTGCGCGACAGCCCGATGACCTGGACGTTCCTGCGCAACAACCTGTACGCCCACCTGCAGGCCGGCTCGATCGCCCAGGCCGCCGCCACCGGGCACCTGGTGACCAACGGCGGGGCGGGCGCGGCGGCCTACGTGTCCCGCGAGGACTGCGCGGCCGGCGCCGGCGCGGTCCTGGCGCAGGGCGGGCACGAGAACCGGGCCTACGACGTGACCGGGCCGCAGGCCCTCACGGCCGACGACCTGGCCGCCCTCGCGACCCGGCGCAGCGGCCGGGAGGTGGAGGTGGTGCACCTGGACGACGACGCCTACACCGCCGCCCTGCGCGAGGCCGGCCTGCCCGAGCCGGTCGCGCACCTGCTGGCCACGTTCGGCGCGGCCACCCGCGGGGGATACCTGTCGACGGTTACCCCGGTGGTCGCCGATCTGACCGGTCGCGGTCCCACCGCACTGGCCGAGCTGCTCGACGGGACAGCCTCGTGAGTGACGCCCACCCAGGAACCCGGCAACGGGCGCTCGTCCTGGTGGTCCTGGCCGCCTGCGTCGCCCTCGGGCCGCTGTCCACCGACGTCTACGTACCCGGACTGCCCGACCTGGCCGGTGATCTGGGGGCGTCGGCATCCGCCGTCCAGCTGACCGTCACCGCCTGCCTGGTCGGGCTGGCCGCCGGCCAGTTGCTGGCCGGTCCGCTGAGCGACGCCCGGGGCCGGCGCGGGCCGCTGCTGTTCGGGCTCGCGCTCTACACCCTGGCCGGGCTGCTGTGCGCGGCCGCCCCCACGGTCGCCCTGCTGGTCGGGCTGCGGGCCGTCCAGGGAATCGGCGGTGCCTTCGCGGTCGTCATCGCCTACGCCTACGTCCGCGACCGGTACAGCGGAAGCCAGGCCGCGGCCTACTTCTCGCTGATGCTGTCGGTCACCGGGCTGGCCCCGGTGCTCGCCCCGCTGGCCGGTGGCCTAGTCCTCGAGGTGTCCGGCTGGCGCGAGATCTTCGTCGGGCTCGGCGGTCTCAGCGCCCTGGGGCTGGCCGGCGCGCTGCGCCTGCCGGAGAGTCACCCGGCGGCCCGGCGCAGCCGCGCCGGGGCGCGCGAAATCGCGACGGTGTACCGCCGCCTGCTGAAAGACCCCGTCCTGATCGGGTACACGCTGACGAACGCGCTGGTCTTCGCGGCGATGTTCGCCTACATCGCCGGCTCGCCCTTCGTGCTGCAACAGATGCACGGCCTGTCGGTGCAGCAGTACAGCGTGGTGTTCGCCGTCAACGGCGCCGGGATCATGGCCGCGGCCCAGATCGGCGGGGCTCTGGTGGGACGACTCGGTGCCCACACCCTGCTGGGGGCGGGCGTCGTCCTCTCGTTCACCGGTTCGGCTCTGACGCTCGGGGTCGCGCTCGCGGGAGCCGGGGTGGGGCCGACCATCGTCGCCCTGTTCCTGATGGTGGCGGGGGTGGGACTGGTCCTGCCCAACGCCCCGGCGCTGGCCCTGGAGCACCACGGTGCGAACGCCGGTGCGGCCGCGGCCCTGCTCGGCTGCGCCCAGTTCCTCGTCGGAGGGCTGGCCGCCCCGCTGGTCGGGATCGGGGGATCGTACAGCGCGGTCCCGATGGCCGTGGTGATGGCCGGTTTCACCGTGGCGGCGGTGCTGACATTCGTCTGGTGCACCCGCACCCGATCGGCGGCCCTCCGGCAGACGCGGTCAGCGTCCACCGGAGGGCCTTGTCCCGCTGAGGATCAGGGGGTGGTCCAGGCCTGCGGGGCCAGGCCGTTGCAGTCGTAGATCTGCAGCTTCGTGCCGTCGGCGGTGTTGCCCCGGGGAACGTCGAGGCAGCGCCCGGACTGAGGGTTGCGCAGGGCGTTCGCGGTGGACTTCTGCCACTGCTGGGCGCCGGAGCCGTTGCACTCCCAGATCTGGACCCTGGTGAAGTTGGCGGTTCCCTGGGCGTCGACGTCCAGGCACTTGCCGAACGCGCGGATTGTGCCGTCACTCTCGATCGACCAGCGCTGCCCGGTGGCGACCCCGCAGGTGTACAGCTGGGCCGCGCGTCCGTTGTCGGCGGTGTTGGTGTCCACGTCGAGGCACTTACCGCCGGCCCCCGTGATCGTCCCGGTCGGTCCCGGAATCCGGCCGGTGGCGAAACGCACGTCGCACTGGTTGTTCTGGCCGCGCCAGGTGGCCGCGAAGTAGACGTACGAGGAGCCGTCCTCGCGCGGCAGCGCGGGAGTGGAGTACCCGGGACACGAGGGGACGCCGGTGGCGTAGCCCCCGGTCGGGTTCACAGTGACCGGGGTGGCCGCCTCGGTCCAGGCCCCGGCCCCCAGGTTCCGGTTCACGAACAGCACGGTGCCGGACTCGGCCAGCACGCTCTTGTTGCCGGTCGGTCCGGCCACCACCCGCTGGCCCGACAGCAGCAGCGTCCCGTTGGTCCCGCCACCAGGCGTCCACGAGATGTACGGGGTGTGCAGGAGCTGGCGGCTGTCCGCGGTCTGCACCAATGTTCCCGCGCTGCCCGCGGCACCCCAGTTCAGGCCGTCCGCGCTGGTCTTCACGTAGACCTCGCAGGCGTGGTCGGCGTTCGTGGCGTCGCGGCACATCTCGTACGACATGATGAAATCGCCGTTGGGGAGCTCGGCGAACGTCTGCATGCCGGGGCGGGCCAGGTTGTCCGCCGGGAAGCTGACGTCCGCGGTCAGCGTGGAGTTCCAGCTGACCCCGCCGTTGGTGGAGGTGTAGTGCCCGATGATCTGGTTGTTCGTGGCCGTGTTGGCCGGCCGCTCGTCGGAGATGAAGCAGGCCAGGCTGTTGTTGTCGGCGACCAGGAACGCGGGCTCCCAGATCCCGTGGCCCCAGGTGTTGGGCTGCCCGGTGGTCGAGGTGCAGTTGGACAGGTACGACCAGCTCGCCCCGCCGTTGGTGCTGCGGAACACCTCGACCCTCTGCTGTGTGTAGTCGCCCACGGGCCAGGCGGTTCCGGCGGCCAGAATGTCACCGGCATTCAGGCCGCTGATGGTGCGGGGCACCTCGAACAGGGTGGGCGCCTCGATGTCCCAGCCCGCGGTGTTGGAGCTGACCGTGGAGATCTGGCTCCAGCTGTCCCCACCGTTCGTGCTCCGGTAGATCGGCAGGGTGCCCGGCGCGTTGTGGCCACCCTTGGCGAAGGTGGCCAGCATCGTCTGGTTGCTGGAGTTGTCGTGGTCCAGGCGGATGGCCCGCGGGTACCCGGCCGTGCCGTTCGGGAACGCGCCCAGATCAGGGGAGTACAGCACCTGCCCCGGGCTCGCGGCCGCCGCCGGGCCGGCCGTGACCGGCCCGGTGACAGCGGCTACGAGCAGGAGCAGGGCCAGCATGGCGAGTGACCGGTAGCGGTGACGCAATCGTCCTTGGTTGCGCATCGTTTCGTCCTTCCGTGGACTGGGTGGTGCAGGATGGGTTTTAGGGGCGGGCCCCGCGCCGGTTCGGTTCCTCCACCGGGGCCGCGTCGACGAATGTGCGCGCACGGATGTGGTTCTCGTCGTCCACCAGCCACAGCCACAGCCGGGCGGGGCCGGAAGCAGGGACGCGGACGGTGACCGTGTCGGTGAGGGTGAAGGGAAGCGCGGTGAGACTGCCGCTCCCGGCGGACGCGGCTGGTAGGGGCCGGTTCGCGGGGTGGCCGGCCGGGGCCCAGCCGGCCCTGATGCGACCGGTCAGCGGAGTCGGTCCGTGGTGCGAGACATGCACACCGAGGGTGAGCTCTTCGGTGGGGACGGGGATGTCGGCCCCGGCCGCGGCCGGGACCAGGTCGACGACCAGCACCGTGTCGGCGTTGACGTCGCGGGGGTTCAGGCCGCCCAGGTCTTTGGCGCGGCGGTCGTAGTCGAGCAGCCCGGCCATCTCGTGCTCGATGTCGGTGAGCTCGGTGTACACGTAGCCGGCGAAGCGGTCGTGGCGGCGCAGCTCCTGGGTCTGCCAGCGCAGGTGCCAGGCCCGTTCCAGGCTGGTGAACCCGGCACCGTACTCGCTGTTCAGCAGGGGCAGTCCGGTGCGGGGGTGAGAGTCGTTGGCGTACAACGATTTGTCCACCACGAAGTCGGCGCCCAGCCGCACCGGGAAGTCCTCGCGGTGCCCGGCCGCCAGGTCGGCGAGGTTGCGGGCCCAGGAGCCGGGATCCTCGTCGTAGTAGTGCCAGTCGACCAGGTCGGTGAGCACGTGCGACCAGCCGGAGTTCTCCACGATCGGCCGGGACTCGTCCAGCGACCGGAGCTTCTCGTAGGCGGCGCGGGCCGCCTTCGCACGCTCCGGGCTGCCCGGGATGTCCCAGTCCAGGCCCCATTCCTCGTTGTAGAGGCCCCACACCACGATGCTGGGGTGGTTGCCGTCCCGCTCGACCATGGCCGGCAGCTGCTCCTCGAAGGCGCGTACCCCGTCCGCACCGAAACGGCTGGGCGCCGGTGGCTCGGCCCACACCAGCATGCCGACGGTGTCGGCGTGGTGCAGCCAGCGCGGGTCCTCGAGCTTGATGTGCTTGCGGACGAGGTTGTAGCCGTGGTCACGCGCGATCCGCAGATCGTGGAGCAGGGCCTCGTCGTCGGGGGCGGTCATCCCGGTGCCGGGCCAGTAGCCCTGGTCAAGGATTCCGCGCAGGTACAGCCGGGAGTCGTTGAGCCACAGCTGTTCCCCGATCACCTCGATCCGGCGCAGGCCGCCGGTCAGGGTGACGACGTCGGGAACCTCGTCGGCGGTGGCCAGCTCGATCCGGTACAGGTGCGGGTCGTCGGGCGACCAGGGCCGGGGCCGCCCGACCGGGAGCCAGCCGCTGAAGTGGCCGTCCGCGTCCGCCGTCAGCTCGATGCTCTCGTGGGCCGCCGATCCCTCGACGATGCGGGCGGTGACGCGGGTGCCGGCCGGGGTGTCACCGCCCAGCCGCCCGGTCACCTCGAAACCGTTGAGCAGGTCGCCGTTCAGCCCGGCGTGCTCGACGTACGTGCGGCCGCGCCCCTCCAGCCAGACGCTCTGCCAGATGCCGGAGGAGGGAGTGAAACAGACCCCGTCGTAGTCGGTGCGGGGGACGGAACGCTGCTTGCCGTGGGCAATCTGGCGCTTGTCGGCGGGGGCGTGCACCTGCACCTCGAGCCGGGCCGTGGCGCCGGGCGGCAGCAGATCGGTGACGTCGATCTCGAAGGGCGTGTAACCCCCGACGTGGTGGGCCACTTGCTGGCCCTCCAGCAGGACCCGGGCCTCGTGGTGCACCGCGCCGAAGCACAGCACCACCCGGTGGCCCGACCACCGGGCCGGTGCTGTCACGGTTCGGCGGTAGGTGGCCCGCTCCAGCCACGTGCGGGCGACTCCCGAGGCGCTGGTCTCCCAGGCGAACGGGACCGTCACGGTGACCACGTCGTCCTCAATTTCAAGATCCCAGAGGCCGTTGAGCGACAGCCAGCGGTGCGAGCGGTCACGGTCGGGCCGGGGGAATTGAGGACGAGGTACCTCACCGACGGTGTCGGCAGCGGTTTCGTCGATGGTGGCGGGAGCGTCGGTGAGAAGCTCGGGCGGGGAGGTCATGGCAAGCCTCTCAGGAGTGGTGGGGAAGGTCAGCCCTTGACGCTGCCGGCGAGGATGCCGTTGACGAAATATCGTTGTAGCGCAATGAAGATGATGACCAGGGGGAGCATGGCGAGGGAGGCGGCGGCCAGCAGTTCGCCGGTGACGGTGGCGTAGTCGGCGCCGATCCGGTTGCCGGTGATGTTCTGGGCGAGGGTGGAGAGCACGACCTGGAGCGTGGCCATGCGTTCGCTGTTGGCCACGACCACCGGCCAGACGAAGTCGTTGTAGATGTTCATGACGGTCAGCACCCCGAGACCGGCCAGGGCGGGCCGGATCAGCGGCATCACCACCCGGGCGAAGATCCCGAACTCGCCGCAGCCGTCGATACGGGCGGCGTCGAGCAGTTCGTCGGGGATCTCGGCGATCACCTGGCGCATCCAGAAGATCGCGAAGGCGTCGACGGCCCCGGGCAGGATCAGCGCCTGGTAGGTGTTGACCCAGCCGAGCTCCTTCATCTGCAGCAGCAGCGGGATGATCAGCACGATGGTGGGCAGCATAAGGGTCACCAGCACCGCCCCGAAGAGCACGCCGCGGCCCGCGAAACGGTACTTGGCGAAGGCGAAAGCGGCCAGGGGCGCCAGCAGCAGGGTCAGGGTGCCCTTGCTGACCAGCACGATCGCGGTGTTGACGAATCCCTGCACCAGGGGCACGTCGTCGAGCACCCGCCGGAAGTTCTCCAGGGTCAGGGTGGAGAGGTTGAGGCCCAGGGGGTGGGAGACGATCTCGGTGGGCGGGCGGAACGCCGAGACCACGGCCCACACCACCGGGGCCAGCGACAGCACGAGCACGGCCCCGAGAAAGGTGTGGGCCCCGATCGAGGCGACAGTGCGCCGGGATGGGTTCATGTCAGTCCTCCGACCGCAACAGGCGCACGAACAGCAGCGACAGCAGCATCACGACCACGACGAGCAGGAAGGAGTTGGCTGCACCGGTGCCCAGATCGGCCTGGTTGATGTGCTTGTACAGCAGGAAACCGGCGGTGGTGGTCGAGTTGTAGGGCCCGCCCTGGGTGACCACGAACGGCTCGGCGAACATCTGGAACACCGCCAGGGTCTGCATCACCCCGGCGAAGGCCAGGGTGCGGCGGATCAGCGGGACGGTCAGCGACCAGAGCTTGCGCAGGGTGCCGGCGCCGTCGATCTCCGCGGCCTCGTAGAGCGTCTCGTCCAGGCTCTGCAGGCCGGACAGCAGGATGACGACGATGAAACCCGTGGTCTTCCAGATGAACAGCAGTGCGAGCGTGGGCTTGGCCCAGGTCGTGGTGGTCAGCCAGCCGACGTCGGGCAGGCCGACGACGGAGAGGATCTGGTTGACGGCGCCGTAGTCCTGGTCGAACAGCACCACCCAGATCTGCGCGACGGCCACCAGCGGGGTGACGAACGGGACCAGGTACGAGACCCGGTACACGCCCCGCAGGCGCAGTTTGGCGTTGTTCAGGCAGACGGCGATCAGCAGGGCCAGCACCATCTGGACCGGCACGACGAGCAGCCACAGCATCGCCGAGTTGCCCAGCGAGGACCAGAACGCCTCGCTGCCCAGAAGGTACGTGTAGTTGCCCCAGCCGACCCACTGCGCGGTGCCGGAGCCGCGCCAGTCGGTGAAGCTCAGCCGGAGGGTGAAGAGCATCGGGTAGATGCTGAACGCCGCGAACAGCGCGATGAACGGCGCGACGAACACATAGGGGGCCAGCCGGCGGCGCAGGTGGGCCGCGCGCCGGGCCTTCGGCGGTGGAGGTGCCGGGGCCGGTGCGGCCCGGGTCGCCGGGGCGAGGGTCATGGCGAGGTCCTTCAGCTACGGTCGATGAGGTTCTTCTGGATGTCCGGGCCCGCCTGGTCGATGACCTGGGCCGGGGTGAGGTCGCCGTCGAGCATCCGCTGCAGGTCGTTGCCCAGGTAGTCGACGGCGCCCGACCACCAGGCGGGAATGGCGGCGCCGGCGGGGATCTGGAGCCCGGCCGCGGTCGCGGTGGCCCACAGGTCCTGGCCGCCGAGGGCCTCCAGCGGCTTGAACAGCGGCTTGTCCGGGTTCGCGGCCGGCCGGTAGCTGGGGATGGAGGTGTTCAGGCCCTGCGGGTACACGTCGTTGGGACCCCACACCGCCTCGTACCCGGCCTCGTCGAACATCAGGAACTCGTAGAACAGCCAGGCCAGGCCCGAGTTGGCGCCGGCCTTGGGCAGCACGAACGAGGAGCCGCCCATCGCACCGCTGCGGGCGCCGCCGGGCTCCCAGGCGGGCAGGGGCATGGCCCGCCAGTCGCCGGAGGTCTTGGGCAGCTGCTGCTGCGGGGCGTAGGAGAACCAGATGGCCCACGGGTAGAAGACCTGGTCGCCGGACTCCAGGGCGCCCACGTCGCCGGGGGTGAGGTACTCGGCGCGGGTGCCCAGCTTCTCCTTGCTGACGGTGTCGAGCCAGGTCAGGATCTTCGTGTAGGCGGGGGAGTCGAGCTGGAGCTGGCCGTCGCCACCGGCCAGGGCGGTGCCCAGCTGGCCGGCGAACATCTCGAGCTGGAGCTGGCCGAGGAAGGCGCTCTGCTCCAGGTGGATAGGGCCGGACCCCGGCCGGTACTCCTGGTACTTCCGGGCGGCCGCGAGCAGGTCGTCGTAGGTCTCGATCGCCTCGACGTCGACACCGGCTGCCTTCAGGGCCTTCTCGTTGTAGAACAGCAGACCCGGGTCGAGATCGTAGGGCACGCCGTAGATCCCGCCGCCCAGTGAGCTGACGGCCACCTTTTGCGGGGCGATGTCCGGGAGGTAGGGCTTCAGCACGTCCTTGAGGTCCCACAGGTACTCGGAGAACCCGCCCACCTTGGCGTCGTCGAGGAACACCCCGTCCGGCACGTCGGTGCCGGTGATCAGCGTGTTCTGGAGCTTCGCGTCGATGTCGACGGCCTCGTGCCGGACCTTGATGTTCGGGTACTTCTGGTTGAAGGCGGGGATCGCGGCCTTGAAGACCTTGAACAGGTCGCCCGAGCGGTCCCAGATGACGATCTCGCCGGAGGGATCGCCGGTGGGGGCCTTGAGCAGGTCGGTCTTCGCCGCCCCGCCGCTGCCGGAGTCACCGTTGATGCTGGGACCGCAGGCGGCCAGGGCGCCGGCCAGGGCGGCCACGAGCAGGCCGTTCATCTGGCGGCGGGAGAGGCGGCCCGTCGCGGAGGAGTCCGGACGTGCTGGTACTGCTGACATTCCCGTCATGGGGGCACTCCCTTGTGCACGAGCTGATGCGGCGGTCCACATCGCTTTGCCTACGTGTGCAAACTAGAACGTTTTTGCGCACGTAGGCAAGCCCTAAACTGACAGGACCATCCGACGAGTCAAGGAGGACACCCGTGGCGGCGACGTTGCGCGACGTGGCCCGGCACGCCCAGGTGTCGCTGCGTACGGTGAACAATGTCGTCAGCGGATACCAGCACGTCAGCGAGCAGATGCGCCGCAAGGTGCAGGCCGCGATGGAAGAGCTCGACTACCGGCCCAACCCGGTCGCCCGCACCCTGCGCACCGGCCGCAGCGGCGTGCTCGCACTCGTCGTGCCCGAGATCGACGTGCCCTACTTCGCCGAGCTGGCGCGCGAGGTGATCAACGCCGCCGACGAGGTGGGCTACCGGGTGATCGTCGACCAGACCGGGCACGACCACGACCGCGAGCGCCAGTTGCTCACCGGCGCCGACCGGAGCCTGCTCTTCGACGGCCTGCTGTTCAGCCCCCTGGTCACGCCCTCGGAACTGCGCGCGATGCAGGACGGGCCGGCCGTGCCGCTGGTGCTGCTCGGCGAGCACGACTTCGACGGCCGCTATGACCACGTGGCCATCGACAACGAGCGCGCGGCCTACGACGCGGTGCAGCATCTGATCGGCCTGGGGCGGGAGCGGATCGCGGCGATCGGCGTGCAGCCGCAGGAGACGTACACCACCCCGCAGCAGCGCACGGCCGGTTTCCGCCGGGCCATGACCGAGGCGGGCCTGGCCGTCCGGGAGCCGTACCTGCGGGCGGCGGCGCACTACCGGCGGGCAGCCGGCTACGCGGCGGCCCGTGACCTGCTGGCCCTGCCCCAGCCGCCCGACGCCATCTTCTGCTACGCCGACCTGCTGGCGATGGGCGCGGTACGAGCGGTTTTCGACGCCGGGCTGAGCGTTCCCGACGACGTGGCGGTGATCGGGATCGACGACATCGACGAGGGCCGCTACTCCCGCCCGACCCTGAGCACGGTCTCCCTCGACACCCCCCATATCGCGCGAGAGGCGGTGAAGCGGGTGGCCGACCGGATCGACGAACCCGGCCAGCCGGCACTCCAGATCACCGCCTCCCACACGGTGATCGCCCGGGAGAGTACGGGGGGCGAGGTACCAATAATCCATTCGTGATCATGCAAAGTCTCCCCAGCGTTCTAGAACTCTTGAAGGGACAGATCTAGAACTCCGGGGACACTTTGCCCGATCACGAACAAGGATGACGCCAGGTCAGGTCGACTCGGTGAAACCCGCGTGCTCGTACAGCCCCTGCGCCGTCGCGAACAACCGCGCTCGCACCGGAGGCGGCTGAAGGCGTCCCCGGTCCAGCACTGCCTCGAAGGCGGTAGCGGGTGCGGTCCGGGTCGCGGTGGCGTTCCGGGTAGCGCGACGGTCGGGGCTCGGCGACAGTGGGGCTCCGCTGCGCAGATGCCGGCGGTGGTGCTCGGGAAAGGGCGTGATCGTGCCGATCTGGTTGCAGGCCGGGTTCTGGGGGCTGTTCGCCGGGGGAGCGCTCGTGCTCGGGGCGGCGGTGGCGTGGTTCCTGCGGGTGCCGCAGCCGGTGGTCGCGAGCGTGATGGCTTTCGGTGCGGGGGTTCTCATCTCGGCGCTGGCGTTCGACCTGGTCGACGAGGCCGAGGCCACCGGCGGCCTGACCGCCACCGTCCTGGGGTTCCTCGGGGGTGCTGTCGTCTACGTCGCGGCGAACGTCGCGCTGGCGCGGCGGGGCGCCCGGCACCGCAAACGGTCCGGCGATCAGCAGCCCTCCGAGCACGAGCAGGGCGGCAGTGGTGCGGCCATCGCCATCGGGGCGCTGCTGGACGGCATTCCCGAGTCCGTGGTGCTCGGGCTGTCGCTGCTGAGCGGTGACGGGGTCGGGGTGGCGGTGCTGTTCGCGATCTTCATCTCGAACTTGCCCGAGGGCCTGTCCAGCGCGGCCGGGATGAAGCAGAACGGTCGCGGCGCCCGGTACGTGTTCGGTGTCTGGATCGGTATCGCCGTTCTCAGCGGGCTCGCCGGCCTGCTGGGAGTCCTTCTGCTGCAAGGTGCTTCACCGGTGCTGATCGCGACCATCACTGCCGTGGCGGCCGGTGCCATCCTGGCGATGGTGGCCGACACCATGATCCCCGAGGCGTTCGAGCGCACTCACCTCTACACCGGCCTGATCGCCACCGTCGGCTTCGTGCTGGCGTTCGGGGTCGAGCGGATGGGCTGAGCCGGTTCAGAACCAGCTCAGCGTGACTGGTCGGCGACGACCACCAGCAGGGCCCGCGCGATGAGGGGGTCCCGGAGCAGGGCGAAGGTGTCGGCCGGGTTGTCGCTGCGCAGCGGCGGCCCGGAGTCCGGCTGGGATTCGCGGGCAATCAGGGCGAGCGCCGCCTCCGAGGTCATCCGGGTCAGGTGCATGCGCCAGCCCGCGAACGACCGGCTCTCTCGCTGACCGCGGTGCACGACCGTCAGATCGGTGTGCAGCATGTCGGCCCGGATCCGTTCGTAGGTCTGCTCCACGGCCTCCTGCGGTCCCTCCAGCGACTGCACGAAGAATGCGGCCCGGAACGGTTCGTCACCGACGGGCCCGTCGTGGATGTGCAGGAGGATCCCGGTGATGTCGGCCTGCGCGTTCCTCTCCCGGCTGCGGCCCAGGAAGGCTTCCATCTCGGTCTCGGTCAGGTCGACCACGGCCTGGCTGATGTAAAGAAGCTCGTACAACGGTGATGGCCCCTCAGATGTCGCTGCGGTTCCGGACGGGTGCGGGCTCCTCCACACCACGGGCTTGGATATCACATCTGCGACCGAACGCCGCGCTCCCGCACCAGCCGGCGTGCTACTGGTGCGGGAGCGCGGAGAGAGTCTGCTGCGTCGGATCTACCTCGGGATCAGAAGGCCCCGATGTTCTTGGTGCTGGCCGTGCTCGCGTCGCTGGCTGCACCGTACAGCGGGCTGGTGGTGGCGAGGTGCAGGCTGGCCAGCACCGGCAGGCTGCCGTCGGACTGCCGCGCCGTGGCCCAGCCGGTGGTGGCGAGGCTCTGGAAGTCTTTGCCGGCCAGGGAGGTCGAGAGGTTCCAGGAGTTGTTCTTCTGCGTGGTGCCGGTGGTGTTGCTCAGCAGGGTGCCGCCGTAGGCGATGTTGTCGTGGAGGTTGCCCAGGCCCACCGCAGCACCGGAGGAGGTGATGCCGAGCATGTTGTAGTCGGGGTGATTGGAGAAACTGGTGTTGTGGTAGAAGTCGAGCGCGATCGGGTGGTGGTTGGCGTAGAAGCCGGCCGAGCGGTTGTTGAAGGCCACCGAGTACCGCACGACGTGCTTCGCGGCGCTCGCCGAGTAGACGCCGCCGTAACCGCCGGCCTTGATGCCGCTGCCGTTGCCCGCAGCCGTCGTGGTGCCCGGGATGAAGCCGTTGCTCCAGGCCCAGGAGTTCTCGATGACGACCGGGGAGAAGGCGTTGATCAGGTCGAAGCCGTCGTCCGAGTTGGACCAGGCCCGGTCGCCGCGGAAGACGTTGCCCGTCTTGCCCGCGGGCACGTGGGCGCCGAAGCCGTCGGCGCTCTCGCCGGCCCCGTTCGAGGTGTGCAGGTCGTAGTTGTCGTGGGAGTCGCTGTTGAGCACCAGGTTCGAGCTGCCGTCCTTGATGAACAGCCCGGGGCCCATGTGGTTGTGCAGGTTCAGCTGCTCGAACGTGTTGTTGCTACCGGTGATGTAGACGCCCCACGACTCGTGGTTCAGGTTGTTGTTCTGCGGGACGCCCGAGATCTCCAGGCCCTTGAGGTGGATGTAGCTGCCGGTGACGTTGAAGCCCTTGATCCGGCAGTCGTCCTTCATCCCGGAGAAGCTGAAGACCGGCGTCTCGCCCGGGTAGGCCAGGTAGTTGATGGTCTTGCCCGAGCTGCCGCTCTTGCTCAGCGTGATCCCGTCCACCAGGGCGGTCTGACTGGAGCAGGCCTTGGTCGCCGCGGTGTACTTGTAGGTGCCTGCCCGGAAGTAGGCGGTGTCGCCGGCCGTGAGCACCGACTGGGCCTTGGCGATCGTCTTGAACGGGGCCGCGGCGGTACCGGCGGCACTGTCGCTGCCGCCCGGGGCCACGTAGTACGTGGTGCCGGTCGCCGCCGCGGTCACGGTGGACTTCGTCGACGGGTTCACGGCGTAGGCCGTGGCGCCACCGGCCAGAAGCGCGGCGGTGACCGTGACGACCGGGACGAGGCGCAGCTTGCGCCGGCTGCCGGGTTTGCGGGAGAGCTTCATGGGTGTGGCGGGCCTTCCTGCTGACCAGACGCAGAAGTCAGGAAAACCGAAGGTCGGCCCGGTTCACGATTTCAGCGAAGTATTTAGGTTCGGGATAATGCTTGCTTGACGCCAGTTTTCGGTATGGATTTCCTGTGAATACCAGGGTGATCCGTCCGGTGCTCCGGGGTCGTCGCCGAGATTAAAGTCGCCGAATTTGCGTGTCAAACCCCGACGGTTATGGCACTGAAATCCGAAGCTCAAATCTTTGTTTCGGGCCGGGCTGGTCGTGATCGGTGTGCGCGTTGCCACGATCCGTGCGAACGTCGTCACGACAGGTCAGGAACGCTTGTCAGATCGAGGTTTTGGGCTGACAGCAACACGTGGCGGCTCACGGCCCGACGATCACCCCACCGACGAGGGAGACCCCATGGGCACCGACGACAAGTTCGAGAACAAGACCGACGAGCTGGCCGGCAAGGCCAAGGAGAAGACCGGTGACGTCACCGGCGACCAGGACCTGAAGGACGAGGGCAAGGCCGAGCAGGGCAAGGCCGATCTCAAGCAGGCCGGGGAAAAGGTCAAAGACGTCTTCAAGTAGCACCGCCGCGTCGTCCGGTCCACCGACCGGGCCGACGGTCACCCCCCGCACCACCCGGCCCGACCCCAGGAGTCAGACGTGAGTGCACGCAACACCTTGATCAGGTCCCTGCACGATGTCGGTGCGGCCACCTGGCTGGGAGGATCGCTGATGGGTGCCGTGGCTCTCAACGGGGCCGCGTCCGACATCGTGAATCCCCGTGAGCGCGCCGAGATCGCGGCGGACGGATGGGCCCGCTGGAGCCCGGTCAACGCCGCCGCCATCGGTGCGCACCTGATCGGTGGGGCGGCTCTCGTGCTGGCCAACCGGGACCGGGTGCGCCACCAGAGCGGTGTGACGTCCAACACCGCGGTGAAGTCGCTGATCACGGTCGCGGCCGTGGCCACGACCGCCTACAGCGGTTATCTGGGCGCCCGGCTCGCCTCCGCCGGGAAGGTGGACGCCGAAGGTGCCACCACACCCGCAGCCGGAACACCGGACGAGGCGGCCGCCGCCCAGCGGCGCCTGCGCGGACTGCAGTGGGTCACCCCGGTGCTGACCGCCATCATCGTGGTGCTCGGGGCCCAGCAGGGCGAGCAGCAGCGCACCGGCGAGGTGATCGGCGGTCTGCGGAAGAAGGCTGCCCGGCGCAGCTGACATCTTTTCCCGCAAGACCTTTCGGCTCGTCCTCGGATCCCGGGCCAGGTGCCACGTCCTGGTCCGGGCCCCCGCCGGAAGAATACCGAACGTATTGCCGCAATCACCTGCTGTGCATCATCTCTGGTGCGGTGCCCCGAGCCCCGGGCCGATCTGTAGGTGGCGCCCGGCGGCTCCGAGTGATCAGGGCCGGGGGAGCGGTGGACAGTGGCTGGGGTGGCGGTGGCGGACCACGTGAAGATCGAGCTCGACGTCCCGCAGATGACGGCCACGCGACGGGGCCAGGTGGCGGGCGACCTGAAGAACTCCCGGCCGGCGGCCGACCAGGACGGCCGGGTCTTGGCCCACGTCGATCTGGCCTCGGCACTCGGAGAGCTCTCGGACAACTGGCGCATTCGCCGGGAGAACCTGATCACCGCGGGTCGGCGGGGCCCACGGCCCCGCAGCTCATGGCGCCGTTCCTCCTGCCCGAGGCCGACGAGTCCGCCGTGTGCAGCGTGAACGTCTGGGCCGACGGGTTCGTCGACGACGTGACGGTGGAGGAACTGGAACCGGCCGAGCGGGCCGCGAGCCTGACCCTGGAGGCGGACGACGCCGGTCCGGACTGACCGGACCCACCGGCGGAAGTCTTCCGGTGTGGGCGCGTCGCCGATCGCGACTCGCCCACACCGCGGAAGCTACAGCTTGGTGAGTTTCACATGGGAGACGGTCCGGGTGGTGCCGTCCGGATCGTGCTTGAAGTCGACGATTACCTCGTAGTCGTCGAGAATCCGCACCACCGTCCCGAGACCGTAGCGGTCGTGGGTGATGCGATCGCCGTCCTCCAGGTGTTCGGAGGCGGTCGGCACCCGGGCAGGCCGTGCGAAAGGGCTGCCGGGGAGGACGCGTCGTGCAGGCGGAGGGCGAAGATTCACATCTAAGTATGCGTCACGAAGCGCCCCAACGTTGAACGGTGCCTGATTTGTGACCTTTCAGGGGGCGAAGTAGCCGCCGAACGTGGCTCGGAACGACTTCCCCGCACCGCAGGCCGAACTCGGGCCCGGAGTCGGCTCAGGTGCGAGCCCACGAATGGCTTTCGCAAGGCAGTGGCTCCTGGTTGCACACCCGGGCGCCCCGGGGCCGGTGGCGCCTGCTGTTCCCGGTCGTCCTGGTGGCCCAGCGGGTCTATCGCCGGCGTTACGCCCGGGCGCTGCGGGAGCCGCTGACCGGTGGTCGCTGAAGCTGGGAGGCCGCCGCGGTGACGACGAGCGCGCCCAGCATCCAGCCGGCCACCACCTCGCTGAGCCAGTGGTAGCCGAGCACGAGATTGCAGATGCCGACGCCGGCTGCCATCAGGGCGGCGACCACGAGGGCCCGGAGCCGGTACGTGCTGGTGAGCAGGACCGCCAGCAGCGCCAGGCACAGGGTGGCGTTCGCAGTGTGCCCGGAGGGGTAGGAACTGCCCCCGGCCAGCACCTCGTTCAGGCCGCTGTGCGGGGACGTGCGCCCGATGAGCGGTTTGGAGGTCAGGAGCAGCACGTCGAGGCAGACGACGGCCACCGTGCCGACCAGGAACGGCCGCCACGAGCGCCACTGCCAGGAGCGCGCCGCCGCCACCACGACCACGGCGGTACCCACCAGCCAGAACTGACCGCCCATCACGAAGGTGCGCCAGGCCAGGTGCACGGTCCCGGGCCGGTCCAGCACGGTGAACCAGCCCAGCGTGGACCGGTCCAGCCCCTTGGTCGCCCCCGCGGTGACCAGCAGCGTCAGCCCGGTCAGCACGACCCATCCGGCGACCCACCGGCTCACGGCCGTTCCGGTCACGGAAGTGTGCCTGCTCAGCGTCGGCTCGGGTGCGCTCACCCACACCATGATGGCCGAGGGACGACGCCGGTCGGCACCCGCCACCTGTCCACCGCCTCACCGGCGCCGGGTGGCACCTGCGCTGGCGAGTCCTGGGCATTCGGTGATGATCTTCAGAAAAGGGGCCGTACCGGAGGAAGGCGAGCGACGCCAGACGTGAGTTCCAGCCGGATGACCACGATCGAGCACCAGAACCGGCCAGACGCCCGGGCGTTCACCGGGACCGGCGCCAGAAGAAGCGATATCCAGGGGTTACGGGCAGTCGCCGTGATCTTCGTGGTGCTCTATCACGCCGGCCTGCCCCTGCCCGCCGGGTTCGCCGGCGTCGACGTGTTCTTCGTGATCTCCGGATTCGTCATCACCGGCCAGATCCAGAGACTGAGAGACGGCGGCCGGTTCTCCTTCCCCGTGTTCTACGCCCGGCGCGTGCGCCGGCTGCTGCCCGCGATGGTCGTGATGCTGCTGGTCGTCGTCCTGCTGTCGTTGTTGTTCCAGTCGCCGCTGGACGCCCAGCCGGCCACCGCGTCCACTGCTCTGGCCGCCGTTCTGCTGGTCGGGAACCTGCAGATCCTCGGCACCAGCGGCGGCTACTTCGCCGCCGCGGCCGAGACCAACCCGCTGCTGCACGTCTGGTCGCTGAGCGTGGAGGAGCAGTTCTACCTGGTCTTCCCGCTCCTGCTGGTGGTCGTGTGGAAGCTGGCCGGGCCCCAACGGCGGATCCTGGCCCTGACCCTGATCAGTGCCGCGAGTTTCGCGCTGTCGGTGTGGTGGTCGTTCGCGGACGGGCGCATCGGGGGCCATCCGGCGGCCGACCTCGCCTTCTACACCGCGCCGACCCGGGTCTGGGAGTTCGGTGCCGGGGCGGTGCTCGCGGTCTGGGTCACCTCCTGGCGAACAGCCTCAGCACGCTCACCCCGGTGGGCACCCACCGCACTGGGCGCAGCCGGGCTGGTGACCCTCCTCGTCCTCAATCTCACCGTCGACCGGGCCACTCCCTGGCCGGGCCCGGCGGCCCTGCTCCCGGTGCTGGCGACCGTCCTGCTGATCCTGGCCGGCACGGTCGGGCCGAACCCGGTCACCCGGCTGCTGGCCTCGACGCTGCTGCGCGTGACCGGCGACCTCTCCTACAGCATCTATCTCTGGCACTGGCCGATGATCGTGTTCGCCGCGGTGCTGTGGCCCGACCCGCCGCCGGCCGTGACCCTGGCCGCGGTACTGGTCTCGTTGCTCCTGGCGGTGCTGAGCTACCGCTACGTCGAGCAGCCACTGCGGCACGGCCGCATCGCCCTGCCCCGGGTGTACCTGGGTGGTGCGGTCTCGGCGGCGGTCGTGGTGCTGATCGCCGTCACCGCCCCGGCCGCGGGCGCCCAGGGCATCCCCGACGCCGCGGGCTACGCCCAGCAGCGTGACCTGCCGACCTATGGACGCGAGAAGAACTGCCTGATCCACGATCGCGCCTACGACGCCTCCGAACTGACCCGGTGCACCGACGTCGTCCCCTCGGCGAAGGGATGGGTGATGCTCGCCGGTGACTCCCACGCCGACGCCCTGTCCACCGGCCTGATCGGGGCCGACCGCCGGCTGGGTCTCAGCACCCAGTACGCCACCGGCGCGAGCTGTGTGTTCAGCCGCACGGCGGCCGCGAACCACGAGTTCGACTGTGCCGCCCTGGCCTCCGACCAGCTCGACCGGGCGGTGTCCGGTGACGACCCGCCGTCGCTGGTGGTGGTCTCCTCCTGGGCGCTGCACCGGTACCGGAACGATCAGACCTGGCCGGAGCCGCTGCGGCCGGCCCTGGAAGAGCTCACGCAGGAAGGTATTCCGGTGCTCTACGTGATGGATGTGCCGAGCTTCGCCACCGAGGCCATGCACGAACAGGGTGTGTGCCGGGGTGGTCTGGCGAACTGGATCTGCGGACGCAGCGAGAGCGGGGTGCTCTCCTACCAGGGAGCGGCCCGGGACGCGGAGTTCGCGACGGTCAGCCGGATGCCGGGGGTGGCGGTGTACGACCCGTGGAGCCGTTTCTGCGACGGCACCATGTGCAGCCCGCTCGTGGACGGCCGGCTGGCGTACTACGACTACAGCCACCTGAACCGCATCGGATCAGCCTCGCTGAGCACCGATCTGGAGAGCGTGATCGCGGGCATTCTGAAGCCGTGACGAGCCCTCACCCGAGCTGCTCGATCACGACCTCGGTGGCCCGGGCGATCAGGGCGTCGTCATAGGTGGCGTCCTGATCGTCGCGGGTGGACAGCACAGCGAGGACGATCGGGTCGCCGTCGGTGGGCCACGCCACGGCGATGTCGTTGCGGGTGCCGTAACGGCCCGCCCCGGTCTTGTCGCCGACCCTCCAGCCCTGCGGGACACCGGCGCGAATCAGCTTGTCGCCGGTGGTGTTCCGCCGTAGTAGATCGGTCAGGGCGGCCTGGTCGCCTTCGTCCAGAGCATCGCCCAGGACGAACTTCTGCAGATCGTTGGCCAGCGCCCGGGGCGTGCTGGTGTCGCGGATGTCGCCGGGGGTGGCCTCGTTCAGGTCCGGCTCGATCCGGTCCACGTGGGTGGTGCGGTCACCGATCCGCTCCAGGGCCTTGTCCACCTTCGCCGGCCCACCCAGTTCCTCGAAGAGCAGGTTGGCCGCGGTGTTGTCGCTGTACCGCACCGACGCGTCGGCCAGTTCCCGCAGAGTCATGCCGGTTTCGAGGTGCTCGCGGGTGATCGGCGCGTAGTCCAGCAGGTCGGACTCCTGATAACGGACGACCTTCTCCAGTTGCGCGTCGGTGCGCTGCCGCAGCAGGACACCGGCCTGGAGGGCCTTGAAGGTGGAGGCATAAGCGAAACGCCGGTCGGCCCGGAAGGCCACGGAGCGGCCGGTGCCGGTGTCGAGGGCGTAGACCCCGAGGTCGGCGTCGAACGCCTTCTCCAGTGCCCGGAAAGCCTTACCGGACGAAGTGGTGGACGCCTCGGTGGACGCGGTGGTTGCGTCGGTGACCGGGGTGGTCGCGGGTGGGGTGGCGGCCTGGGTCGGGCCGGCGGTGCAGCCGACCAGAGCCGTGGCGGCGGCCAGGACACTGCCCAGCGTGCGGCCCCTACCTGCGGACGTGCGCGTCATTGCGTGCTCCTTCTACGGCGCCGGGATCAGGAGAATACGGCCGTCCGGCGAACCGACGGCGAGACGGCCGGGCCCCCGGTGCGTCACGGAGAGCGCGGAACCACCGGGAACCCACCGGCCCTCCAACGCAGCACGACGTCACCGTCGCTCGCCCGCAGGATCACCAGGTCCCCGGAGTAGAGCCCGACCTGCACGAGCCCGGACACCGCATCGGCGTCGCGAGCGGCCACCGGGCTGCCCGGGCGGTGGACCCACTGCAGCATGCCGGGCGTGGGCCGGTCCCGGTCCGCACGACGGATCGTGCACCACGGGATCACCGCATTTGTGCCGGTAACCCATTCGGGTGTGGCCCGGCTCACAGGGACTTGGCTGAACGCTTCGACCCGGCCCCGGCTATTGCACTATGTGAAGACCATGACCGCGAGCAGGAGATCCGTGGCGTCGGACGCTGAGCTGATCGCCCGGTCCCTGAACGGTGACGACGAGGCCTTCGTCGACCTGGTCGCCCGGCACGAGGTCGCGATCGGGCGGTACCTGTCGCGCCGGGTCGGGGTCGCGGCGGCCGAGGACCTGCTGGGCGATGTCTGGGTGGCGGCCTTCGCCTCCCGCCGCACCTACGACCCGGCCTACGCCGACGCGCGGCCCTGGCTCTACACGGTGGCGCTGAACCGGGTGCGCAAGCACTGGCGGTCCCTGCCGCCCGAGGATCTGGTGCCGGACCTGACCGATCTGCCCGGGCCGTCGGGGTACTGGGACCCCTGGCCGGCGGTGGAGACCCGTGTCGACACCCGGGCCGCCCTGCGCGAGGCCCTGGCCGGGCTGAGACCCGACGAACGGGAGGTGCTCACCCTGGTCGCGGGGGAGGACCTGACCGCGGCCGACGCGGCCCGGGTGCTCGGGATCCCGGCCGGTACGGCCCGCCGCCTGCTGCACCAGGCCCGGGCCACCCTGCGCCGCTCTCCGCCGGTCGCGGCGCTCCTGGCTGAACTCAACAGCGTGAACGTGAAGGACGGCGAGTGATCGTGGACGAGATGGATCTGGTGAGCCGCGCGCTGGAGGTCGAGCCCCTGCGGCCGCAGGCCTACGAGCAGGCCCGCGCGAAATTACGGGACGAGATGGCCCGGTCGGTCCCAGAAGCCGGAACCGTCGGGCGACTGCGGGGCCCACGGCGCACCCAGCGCACTCAGCGCGCCCGGCAGTTCGTCGTCACCGGTCTGGGCGCGCTCGCGGCCTCGGTGGCCGTGGTGTTCGCGGTCGTCTCCACCTCGTCGCCCGCCACCCCGGGCGACCCGGCGACCGGCGCGCCCGTGTCCCCCGTGATCGAGTCCGAGCTGGTCGCCCTGGCCTCCCGGATCACCGCCGCCACCGCACCCGCGTCGGGAGACGCGTCCCTCGTGATCCGCTCGCAGAAGATCGGTGACGGCGCCGCCGAGGTCAGCTACAACCTCTACACCGACGACGGCGACTACTACGCCGGGGGTGACGAGACATCGCTGGCGCAGGCCATTTCGGCGGGTGAGGAGTACTCGGACGGGATCTACGCCCGGGAGGTCGAGGCCGCCCTCTACGCGGCCGACGGTGACCTGGACACCGCCCGCACGAAAATGGTCAACGCCGCGCCCAATGCCTTCGGCCTGGGCCTGAGTGAGGCCGAGCGGCAGAAGATCTGGGACCGGCAGATGAAGGCCGACGCCGAGATGTACCGGTTCAAGGGTTACGAGGTGCCCGAGCACCCGCCCACCGGCAAGGAACTGGAGAACCTGGTCGGCAACCGGCTGTGGATCAACGGGATGGACGCCCTGTCCGCCGGTGCCGGGGAACCGCAGGTCCGGGCCGGGGTGCTGCGCCTGCTGTCGTCGGTTCCCGGCGTGAGCGTCGAGGAGAGCACGACGCACGGGGTGCCCACGCTGACCCTGAGCGCCGGGCCGGACCTGTTCAGCGGTGGCGCCAGCGAGGTACTGACGATCGACGCGCAGACCGGCACGCCGATCACCTCGTCCAGCCAGAGCCTGGAGAAGGGCGCTGACTCCTCGCACAGCACCTACCGGGTCTCCCGGGTGACGGTGGCCGACCTCACCGACGGAAAATCCTGACCGGCGTGGTGCTCTCGGTGCTCGGATGGGCGGTCGCAGCGCTGGTCGGGTTGGGTGCGCTGGTTTCCCGCCGCCGGGAGATGCGCTGGCGGCAGCGGGACATCGCGCAGGCCCAGCTGGCGGTCGCGGCCGAACGCCGGCGGATCGCGCGGGAGCTGCACGATGTGGTGTCCCACCATATCGGCGCGGTGGTGATGCGGGCGCAGGCGGCGGATCGAATGGTGGACGCGCGTCCCGACCAGTTGCGGGAGACGTTGCGGGAGATCGGCCTGGACGGGCAGCGCACCCTGACGGCCATGCGGGAGACGGTGAAGGTGCTGCGCTCGGCCGACGCCCCGGCGGCGGCGACCCTGGCCCAGATCCCGGAGACCGCGGCCCGGATGCGGGCTCTGGGGATGCCGGTGGAACTGCGCCTCCCCGCCGCGCCGCTGGTGCTGGAGCCGGCGGTGGAACTGGCGGCGGTCCGGATCGTGCAGGAATCGCTGACGAACGCCCTGGTGCACGCCCGGGCGGGACGGGCGATGGTCGTGCTGCGGGACGCCGGTGACGGCCTGCTGGTGGAGGTCCACGACAGCGGCCCGGCCGGTGACGGTGAGAGCACCGGCAGCGGGTACGGGCTGATCGGCATGCGCGAGCGCGCGGCGGCCTGCGGCGGGACACTCGAGGTGGGCCGCTCGCACCTGGGCGGCTGGCGGGGGCGGGCCCAC
>NZ_JAJOMA010000037.1 GCF_021129235.1 Kineosporia mesophila | reverse complement strand
CTGCGGGAGGACGACGCGCGCACCCTGCGCAATCAGTTGCTCGCCTCGGCCGCGGGGTTGCGGTTCGAGGGGCCGGACGCGCCGGAGGCGCCCGAGCGCGGCAACCTGGAGGTGCCGGTCGGCCGGCTGATCGTGTCGCTGCTGGTCAGTGGCCCGGCCATCAGCTTCGTGCTGGGGGTCGTGGTGCTGGGCACCGTCAGTGTCGTGATCGGGCACCCGGGGCCGCTGTTCGGCGCGTTCGCCCCGTTGCTCGGCGCCGCCGGGGTGCTCTGGACGCGCTTCACCAAGGGTTTCGGCTTCCGCGTGGCCGACTCGCCCGACGGTCTGCGCCTGCGCTACGGCCTGCTCGAGCAGCGCACCCAGACCGTGCCGCCCGGCCGGGTGCAGGCGGTCCGGATCAGTCAGGGCCTGCTCTGGCGCCGCCTGGACTGGTGGACCGTGCACGTGAACATCGCCGGGTACGGCGGTGAGGACAAGGACTCCACCTCCGGCAGCACCCTGCTGCCGGTCGGTCCCAAGGTCGAGGCGGTCGGCGTCCTGGCCCTGGTGCTGCCCGATCTCGGCGTCGGGCCGGGCGAGAATCCGTGGGACGTGGTGGACGCCGGCCTGCGCGGCACCGGCCCGGCGGCGGGGTTCATGACCGCGCCGCGCCGTTCGCGCTGGGTCGACCCGATCTCCTGGGGCCGGTCGGGTGTTCGCGTCACCGACCAGGCCCTGCTGATCCGCAGTGGCCGGATCCACCGCCACCTCGACATCGTGCCCCACGCCCGCACCCAGAGCCTGGGCCTGAGTCAGGGCCCGCTGCAACGCAAACTGCGGGTGGCCTCGTTCACCGTGCACTCCACCGCCGGCCCGGTCGAGGCGGTCGCCTCGCACCTGGACGAGACCGAGGCGTCCGGGTTGATCGCGGTGCAGTCGCTGCGGGCCCAGCAGGCGCGCAGGGACTCGGGCCCGGAGCGCTGGATGGAGACGGGTCCGTCAGAATTCGTGCAGGAGCCAGGCGAACCCGCCTAGCCCACCGGGATCCAGCAGCTCGTCGTTCTTCACCCCGAGCTCTTTCAGAGCCTGGGCCTGGCTGGTCAGTGTGCAAGAACCCCCAGTTGCCGACAGCACCGAGTCGATCGCGACATGGGCGGTGAGATCCATGGTGCCGTCCGGGCGGGGCGGCACGGCCCGTCCCCGGTAGAACCCGGTCAGGCTGCCGCCGGCCGGTCGGTCGGCCCTCCGATGGGCGTAGTCCACGCACAGGGCGGCCACCGCCCCGGCTCGTCGTGCCCGGTCGATCAGCCTGTGCCAGAACAGGTCACGGGCCCGTCCGACTTCGACCCGGTCGCCCTCGCCCAGGTGGTCGAGCGGCCACCAGTACCTGGCCCAGTCCAGATCGGCGGACGACGCCCGCCCGCCCAGGCGCTCACGCCCGGTTCGCGGGTCGACGAGAACCAGTCTCGGCCTGCCGTTCTCGTCCATCTCCAGCACCGTCACGGGGATGACGTCGAGCAGTTCCCAGGCGATCACCAGGGCGCCTTCGAAAACGTCGTCGGGCAGGGCGTCCACCCCGGGTGACCAGCCGATCGACGGCGACAGGCCCGCGGGCCTGACCACCACGTCCGTACCCCAGAGCTCGTGGGGTGAGCCGACGAGCGAGGTGAGCAACTCACCCCGGCCGGCACCGACGTCCACAATCCGGCGGGCCCCGAGCGTCGAGGCGAGCCGGGAGACCGCGCCGGCCAGCTCGTCCGGTGCCGCGTGCGACGCCGTGCGGAAGTGACCCGCCGGGCCCTCCGGACGCCGGTAGAAGCCCTCGGGTCCGTAAAGTGCCTCGGCCCAGGCACTCTGCCAGGGAAGCATCACTCCGGGCGGCGTAGCACCACGGCGACGTCGGTGACCGCGAACATGAACTTGCCCTCGGCCGCGAGCCGCGACAGCTCCTCGACCCAGGACACGGCGCGGGCGGCCAGCTCCGGGTCGTCCTTGGTCGCGGCCAGCACGCCCATCGCGATCTTCCAGCTGACCGAGCCCTGGTCGAACCGGCGGTGGGCATCGGCCCAGGTCTCCGCGCTGACCATCTCGAAGTCCGACTTCGAGGCCAGGGCGAGCAGCTTGCGGCCCATGAAACCGTCGGCGCGTTCGGCGAAGCGCGGCACGGTGGAGACGAAACGGTTGACCAGCAGCCGCGTCAGCGCGTCGTCGGTGCTGGCGAACAGGGCCGTGTCCCAGTCGCTGTGGGCCAGCACGAGCCGGCCGCCGGGCCGCAGCACCCGGTAGCACTCGGCCAGGTGCGCGAGCGGATCGGCCAGGTGCTCGGCCACGTTCAGCGAGATCACCCGGTCGAGCGAGGCGTCGGCGAAGGGCAGTGGCTCGTTCAGGTCGGAGAGCACCGAGCGCACCCGGGCGTCGTTGAGCACGTCGTCGTCGAGGCTGGAGGCCGAGTCGACCGCGTGCACGCGCCGGGGTTCCACGTCGTTCGCGGCGGCGGCCTTCAGCAGTGCCCGCACGATGCGACCCGGGCCGGTGCCCAGGTCGGCCACCTCCAGACCGGCGCGGTCGAGGTGGATCAGCTCGGCGATGCGTTCGTGACGTCCCACCCTGCAACCCTACGGCGCTCTCTTCGTGATCACGCAAAACCTCCCCGGCGATGACCGGATCACCAACGGCGACGTCCTACGCTGCCGGTGTGTCTGAAACTCAGCGACCTGCCGACCGTCCGGGCCGTCTCGGGGTCGGGGTGATCGGTGCCGGCCGGGTCGGCGCCGTGCTCGGCTCGGCCCTGCGGGCGGCCGGGCACGCGGTGGTCGGCGTCAGCGCGGTGTCCGAGGCCAGCGTCGAGCGGGCCTCGGTGCTGCTGCCGGGGGTGCCGGTGCTGGAGGTACCCGACGTGGTCGAGCGCGCCGAGCTGGTGCTGGTGGCGATCCCCGACGACGCCCTGCCCGGCCTGGTCTCCGGCCTCACCGAGACCGGTGCCTGGCAGCCGGGGCAGCTGATCGTGCACACCAGCGGGCGGTTCGGCTGGAAGGTGCTGGAGCCCGCGGTCAGCCGGGGCGCGATCCCGCTGGCCCTGCACCCGGCGATGACCTTCACCGGTACCAGCCTCGACCTGAGCCGCCTGGTCGACTGCTGCTTCGGGGTCACCGCGCCCGGCCCGGTGCTGCCGATCGCCCAGGCCCTGGTGGTGGAGATGGGCGCCGAGCCGGTGGTGATCGACGAGAAGATGCGGGGGCTCTATCACGCAGCCCTCGCCCACGGCTCGAACCACCTGGTCACGCTGGTGGCCCAGGCTCTCGACCTGCTGCGGGCCGCCGGGGTGGAAGACGCCTCCCGGCTGCTCGCCCCGCTGCTCTCGGCCTCGCTGGACAACTCGCTGCGGGGCGGCGACAACGCCCTGACCGGCCCGGTCGCCCGCGGTGACGCGGGCACGCTGGCCGACCACCTCCGGGCGATCCGCGCGACCGGCGAGCGCGGCGAGGGCACCCTGGAGACCTACCGGGCGATGGCCCGGGCCACGGCCGACCGGGCGCTCGCCTCGGGGCGTCTGCAGGTCGCGAGCGCGGAGGCACTTCTCGCGGCGCTCAACACGGAACCCCCCGAGTAGTAGTTGTTCGTCACGCCAGGGGCCGGTGGGCCTGGTGAAGATGACGAGTAGGTTAAGAACCATGTCCACAGTTGTGGCCCGAACCCGGGACGAGCTGGCCGTGGCTCGCGAGAAGCTGCACGGCACGGTCGCCGTCGTGATGACGATGGGCGCTCTGCACGAGGGGCACGCCGAGCTGGTGCGGCGGGCCCGCGAGCGGGCCGACAGCGTGATTGTCACGATCTTCCTCAATCCGCTGCAGTTCGGCCCGAACGAGGACCTGGCCAAGTACCCGCGCACCTTCGAGGCCGATCTGGAGCTGTGCGAGCGCGAGGAGGCCGACCTGATCTTCGCGCCCTCGCCCGACGTGGTGTACCCGAACGGCGACCCGGGCATTCGGATGTCGGCGGGAGTGCTCGGGGCCAAGCTCGAGGGAGCCTCGCGGGCCGGTCATTTCGACGGCGTGCTGACGGTCGTGGCGAAGATGTTCCACCTCACCCGGCCGCAGCTGGCGTTCTTCGGGCAGAAAGACGCCCAGCAGCTGCTGCTGATCCGCCGGATGGCCCGTGACCTGGACTTCGACTGCGAGATCGTCGCGGTGCCCACCGTGCGGGAGGGCGACGGCCTGGCCCTGAGCAGCCGCAACCGGTACCTGAGCGCGCTGGACCGGGAGTCGGCGCTGGCCCTGTCGAAGGCCCTGCACGCCGGGCGCGACGCCCGCACGCGGGGTTCGGCGGCGGTGCGCCGGGCCGCCCGCGACGTGCTGGTGGCCGAGCCGCTCGTGCTGGTCGACTACCTGGTGCTGGTCGATCCGCAGACCCTCGACGACGTGCCCGAGTGGTACCAGGGCGAGGCGGTGCTGCTGGTCGCGGCCCGGGTCGGTACGACCCGGCTGATCGACAACCTGCCGCTCGACATCGGGGGATCGCTGTGAGCATCCAGCTGGCGACCTCGCTGGCCACGCCGGAGATCGGCTGGACCACCCAGGCCGACGTGATCGTGGTCGGCTCGGGCATCGCCGGGCTGACCGCGGCGCTGCGCCTGCGCCGCCGGGTGCCGCGGGTGCTGCTGGTGACCAAGACGGTGCTGGACTCCGGTTCCACCCGCTGGGCCCAGGGCGGCATCGCGGCGGCGCTGGCCCCGGAGGACTCGCCCGCCGAGCATCTCGACGACACGCTGGTGGCCGGGGTCGGGCTGTGCGACACCTCGGCCGTGCGGGCACTGGTCACCGAGGGCCCGGCCCGGGTGCGTGAGCTGGTGGCCCTGGGCGCGAATTTCGACCGCACGCCCGACGGTGAGATCGCCCTGACCCGCGAGGGCGGGCACCATCGCGACCGCATCGCGCACGCCGGCGGTGACGCCACCGGCGCCGAGATCTCCCGGGCGCTGATCGCTGCGCTGGAGGCTGTGCGCGACGACCCGGGCATCGAGGTGCTGGAGCACGCGCTCGTTCTCGACGTCTTGACCTCTGGTGGAAAGGCCTGCGGGGTAACCCTTCACGTCATCGGCGAGGGTAGCCGCGACGGTGTGGGAGCCGCCCTGGGCCGGGCCGTGGTGCTGGCCACCGGCGGTATCGGCCAGGTTTTCCAGTCGTCGACCAACCCGCGCGAGGCGACCGGTGACGGCATCGCGGCCGCGCTGCGGGCCGGTGCCGAGGTGGCCGACCTGGAGTTCGTGCAGTTCCACCCCACGGTGCTCTGGCTCGGCCAGAACGCGCGCGGTCAGCAGCCCCTGATCTCCGAGGCGGTGCGCGGCGAGGGCGCTCTGCTCGTCGACACCAACGGCGTGCGGTTCATGCCTGGAGTGCACGAGATGGCCGAGCTGGCGCCGCGTGACGTGGTGGCCAAGGCGATCGTGCGGCAGATGGCGGCGACCGGGGCCTCGCACGTCTACCTCGACGCCCGGCACCTGGGCCGCGACTTCTTCCGCCGGCGCTTCCCGACCATCGTGAACGCCCTGGCCGGGCACCGTTTCGACCCGGCCGAAGACCTCATCCCGGTGGCGCCCGCCCAGCACTACCACTCCGGCGGCATCCGGGTCGACGCCGTCGGCCGCTCCAGCCTGCCCGGGCTCTACGCGGCGGGGGAGTGCTCCTGCACGGGGGTGCACGGGGCCAACCGCCTGGCCAGCAACTCGTTGCTGGAGGGGCTGGTGTTCGCCCATCGAATTGCGGACGACGTGAGCACCCGGGTTGCCTCAGGGGAGCTCACGCAGGTGGAACCTGCGGTGAGGCCGGGCCCGGTCGGCCTGCTGCCGGCCACCGCCCGCACGAGGATCCAGCGGGCCGCGTCCTGGGGCCCCGGCGTGATCCGGACCGCCGCCGGTCTGGAGAAGGCCACACAGGATCTCGCCCGATTGTCTTCCGGTGCGCCCGTGGATATTCCGGAGGGTGCGCACAAGCTCGACGTCACCCACGGCACGGCCGAGTGGGAGACCATGAACCTGCACACGGTCGCCACCGCCCTGACCCGGTCGGCCTCGCTGCGCGAGGAGACCCGGGGCGGGCACTACCGGGAGGACTTCCCCTCGGCGTCGGAGAACTGGCTCGGGCGGCTGGTCTCCCGGGTGAATCCCGACGGTGAGCTGGAGACCCGGTTCGAACCTTTGGGGAGCACGTCGTGAGTGACTGGGAATCGATCTGGCCCGCAGGGGTTTCGCAGAAGCTCGCAGCGGCCGGGCTGGACCCGGAGCGGGTCCGCTCGGTGGTGCGCGACGCCCTGGCGGAAGACCTGGGAATCGGCGGCGCGGTGGTCTCCGTGCCCGGCGCGGCCCCCGGTCACGACGTGACCAGTGAGTCGACGATCGGCGCGGACGTGGTCGGGCAGGCCCACGTGGTTGCCCGCACCGGTGGGGTGATCAGCGGAATGCCGCTGATCCCGGTGGTTCTCGCCGAGGTGGCGGGCTGGACCGGACTGGGTGGGGTTTCCGCCGAGGTGCTGCGCGCCGACGGTGACGTGGTCGTGCGCGACGACGTGCTGGCCGTGCTGCGGGGCCCGGTTCAGGTGCTGCTGATCGCCGAGCGCACGCTGCTCAACCTGGTCTGCCGCACCAGCGGTATCTCGACGCACACACGTCTGTGGGCCCAGGAGCTGTCCGGCACCGGCGCCCAGGTACTCGACACCCGCAAGACCACGCCCGGCCTGCGGATGCTCGAGAAGTACGCGGTGCGCTGCGGCGGCGGCACGAACAAGCGCATGGGCCTGTACGACGTGGCGATGGTAAAGGACAACCACAAGATCGCGGCCGGCTCGGTGGCCGGGGCCTACCGGTCCGTGCGGGAGCGCTTTCCCGCGGTGGCCGTGCAGGTCGAGGTCACCACCCCGGGCGAGGCCGTCGAGGCGGTCGTCGCCGGGGCCCGGTTCCTGCTGTGCGACAACATGTCTCCCGCCGTGTTGGCCGAGAGCGTGAAGGTGGCCCGGGCCGCGACCGACGAGACGGTCGAGATCGAGGCCACCGGTGGCCTGACGCTCGAGGTGGCGAACGAGTACGCGCGCACCGGGGTGGACTACTTGTCCGTCGGTGGGCTGACGCACTCGTCGCCGATCCTCGATCTGGCGATCGACCTGATCGGTGAGAAGGACTAGGCCTTTTCGTCGAGTAGGCGCTCGTAGGTGTTGCGCAGCCACTCGGCGATCGCGACCCGCTCGTTGAACCGGGCGGTCGGGTCGGCGTGCTCGACCTGCGGCGCGCGCACGGCCTCGGCGAAAGCCTTGGCCAGCGACGCCACGTCGGGGATGCCGTTGCGGTCACAGGTGTAGGTCAGCGCCGGGCGCTGCGACGAGGAGTGGCTGTTCGCCGGCATGATCGCCTGCGTGCCCAGGTCGTAGCAGGCTTCCGGCCACAGCGAGTGCGAGCCGAAAAAGGGCGGTACGAGTGCGGCGTCGAGGCCGAAGATGTTGTCCCAGAGCTGGGAGTCGGTCATCGGCCGGTGGGCCCGCAGCGTGCCGCCGGCATCGGTGACGATCCGGTCGATCTCCCGGATCGTGGCCGGGTCGTACCGGGTGGAGTCGGCGTCCAGCAGGTGGTCGTGGACGTACAGCACGAGTCGCACGTCGGGCGTGCGCTTCGCCGCCTCGGCCAGCGCCGACACCACCTTGACCGGGTCGCTGGGCAGCCGCAGGCTGCCCAGGTGCACACCGACGAGGTAGGGGCCGTTCTGACCGCGGGCGGGGCGCTCGCGGCGCATCGTGACGAAGTCCACGGCGTGCGGGTGCGGCTGCACCTGCGCCGTGACCTTCCAGCGCTTGGCGATCTCCTTGGCGGCGGACTCGGTGAGCGTGACGACCTGGTCGGCCGCGGGGATCAGCGCGTCGAGCTGCGCGGCGTAACCGGCCTCGTCCAGGCCGGTCGGGTCGCTCAGGTGGTAGGCGGTGACGATGAGCGGGCGTCCGGCGTCGCGGGTGGCCTGCACCGCCGCCTTCACCTGCTCGGCGCTCATCCGGGGGGCCAGGGCGTGCACGTGCACGATCTGCATCTCGCCGAGATGGGTCTGGATCCAGGCCGGGTCGAACGCCGCGGGGGGTTTGGGGGCGGAGCCGGGCATCTGAACGGTGGGACGGTGAACACCGTCGACGCCCTCGGGGTGACCGAGGTGCCGGACGTAGACGCCACGCCCGGGGAGCGCCGCGATCTTGATGATCGTGCGGCCCTCCCACTCGGGGGATGCACGACGTCGCTTACGGGATGGGGACACGGGCGCCTCTCGCGGGTTATCGCTGGTAGCGGTGGCTGTGCGACTCGCGCCGGGGCTGGACGAGATGGTCACCATAACCTGATCAACTCCCACTCAACGACCTGATGATCTGAAGACTGCGAGCGGAGGCGACTCCGCACATTTTCGCCGACTCGAGCCTGGCATCTGTGATCGCTTTCCGCGCGCTGAACCCCGATGCTGGGGGCTCGACGGCCTCGCGCCGCTTTTCGGAAAGGACCTCACTTGACCATCCGCGAGTTCGGGAACGACCTGCTGACAAGCCTTCTCGAGTTCACCCGGCACTCCGTACCGGGCGCCGTAGGTGTCGGGCTCAGCGTGGCGATGGACAGCAAGGAAAACGAGGGCACCCCCCAGACGATCGCCGCCATCGGGGTCGCCGGGGAACTCGACGTTGCTCAGTGGAAGCACGCCCAGGGCCCGATCTGGGACGCGTTCCGTCGCGACACCGTGATCATCCGGCCGACGGAGAACGACGACACCGGCCTGAACAGCCTGCCCGGGGTCGGCTCGGACGTGACCGACGCCGTCCGCGGCGCGATCTTCGTGCCCGGCGAGTTCGGCTCGGATCTGCCCACCGTGTTCTCGGTGTATCTCGACCGGGTCCCGGACGACCGGGTGCTGCGCGACATCGACCGCTACGAGCCGCTGGTGACCCAGGCCCTGGCCGTGGTCGAGTACTGCGCCGGTGAGGAGCAGGTGGCCCAGCAGATGCTCCAGATGACCCAGTACCGCCGGGTGATCGAGCAGGCGAAGGGTCTGGTCATGGGCGCGATCGGGGCCGACGCGCCCTCCGCCTTCGCCGCCCTGGCCCGGGCCAGCCAGCACTTCAACATCCGGCTGCGCACCCTGGCCGTGGCGCTGGTCGAGCACGTCGGCCGGCAGGACGCCGAGCACCCGGCCGACCCGGAACTGGTGGTCCGCCCGACCCCGGCCGAGCGGGAGACCGCGGCCCGGATCTGGGCCGCGCTGACGACCAGCGCGATCCTGGAACAGAAGTGACCCGGCCTCTCGTGATCATGCCCGGACGCCGTCGCATGATCACGAGAGGGGCGGTCCGAGGGTTGACGGCGGGGCGGTAAAGGTTTAGACGGGGCCGACTAGGATTGCTCGTCGTGACCGACCAGCAGGCTGATGCCACCCGCGAACTGCCCGACCCGAACGGCGAGGACCTTCCCGAGCAGATGCGTATCCGCTCGGAGAAGCGGGCGCGCATCCTGGCCGAGGGAAAGGCCCCCTATCCGATCGAGGTCGAGCGTACGCACACGCTCGCCCAGGTCCGGGCCGATCACGCCGAGCTGGAGACCGGCGCCTCCAGCGGCGAGATCATCTCGGTGGCCGGCCGCGTGGTGCGCTTCCGCGACGCCGGCAAGCTCTGCTTCGCCGTGCTGCAGGACGGCGACGGCACCCAGCTCCAGGTGATGGTGTCCAAGAACGGGGTCGGCGACGAGGCATTGGCGGCCTTCAAGGCCGATGTTGACCTCGGCGACTTCGTCTCGGCTCATGGCGAGGTCATCTCGTCACGGCGCGGGGAGCTTTCGGTGATGGCCGACAGCTGGGCGATGGCCTCCAAGGCCCTGCGCCCGCTGCCGGTGCTGCACAAGGAGATGTCCGAGGAGGCGCGGGTGCGCCAGCGGTACGTCGACCTGATCGTGCGCCCGGCCGCCCGCGAGGTGGTCAAGACCCGGGCCTCGGTGGTGCGCTCGCTGCGCGACACCTTCCACTCGCACGACTTCACCGAGGTCGAGACCCCGATGCTGCAGTCGCTGCACGGAGGTGCGGCGGCCCGCCCGTTCCAGACCCACATGAACGCGTTCGACATCGACCTGTTCCTGCGGATCGCCCCCGAGCTGTTCCTCAAGCGCGCGGTGGTCGGCGGTATCGACCGGGTCTTCGAGATCAACCGTAATTTCCGGAACGAGGGCGCGGACTCCACGCACTCCCCGGAATTCGCGATGATCGAGGCTTATCAGGCCTACGGGAACTACAACACGATCGGCGACCTGACCCGGGAACTGGTCCAGAACGCGGCCCTGGCCGTGGCCGGCAGCACCACCGTGGTCCTGGCCGACGGCACCGAGTACGACCTCGGCGGCGAATGGCGTCAGATCACCATGTTCGGCTCCCTGTCGGAGGCCGCCGGGCGTGAGGTCACCGCACTGACCGAGCGCGCCGAGCTGGTCGAGCTGGCCGCCGAGCACCATGTGCCGGTGCAGGACTGGTACAGCCCGGGCAAGCTCGCCGAGGAGCTGTTCGAGGAGCTCGTGGTGCCGGACCTGTACGCGCCGACCTTCGTGCGCGACTACCCGGAAGACACCTCGCCGCTGGTGTCGGCGCACCGCACCACGCCCGGCGTGACCGAGAAGTGGGACCTCTACGTGCGGTCCTTCGAGCTCGGCACCGGCTACTCCGAGCTGGTCGACCCGGTGGTGCAGCGCGAGCGCTTCGTGGCCCAGGCCCGGGTGGCTGCAGCGGGTGACGACGAGGCCATGCGGCTGGACGAGGATTTCCTGCGGGCCATGGAGTACGGCATGCCGCCGACCGGGGGCATGGGAATGGGCCTGGACCGGTTGCTGATGGCAATCACCGGCCTGGGCATCCGGGAGACGATTCTCTTCCCCTTGGTCAAGCCCGAATAAGCCCGTAGCACCAGGACAGTTGTAGGACAGGAGTCGACATGGACTACGTGGCAGCGATCTTTCCCTCGATCGGTGTTCTCGCCATCTTCGTGGTCGCCATCCGCGCCATCTTTCAAGCGGACCGGCGTGAGCGTCTGGCCCAGGCCGCGGAGGACCGCAGGCTGACTGCGGACGAGAAAACCCGGGCCGGGAACCCTGGGCAAACGCATACCTCGCAATCTGTGAAGCCTGCGGATTCGTAGAGACGTGCCGGGCGGCCGGTCGTTCTTTAGCGTCACCCGTTCGGCCGAACGGGTGACGCCGATCATCGCAGATGCCGGTGAAAGTTTGAATGTCACCGGTCGTGGAGACACCACGAATCCGCTCGCTATTGTGAGCCGTCAGTGGTGTTGGCTTGACATGTTTGAATGTCGACTCCATGATTCCGATGAATGGGTTCATCTGCCCGGGGTGGACTCCGGTGGCGTTTCTAGGAGTAATTGATGGCGCAGAAGGTGCAGGTCATTCTTGTTGACGACCTGGACGGCGGCGAGGCCGAGGAGTCGGTCTCGTTCTCGCTGGACGGGGTCAGCTATGAAATTGACCTCTCCGCAGCGAATGCGGAGGCATTGCGGGAAGCGATCGCACCGTGGGTGGAGCACGCCCGCCGGATCAGCGGCCGTTCCGGTGGCCGTGGCCGGGGTGCCGCCCGTGGCCGTTCCGCCGCCAAGGCGGATCTCGGCGACGTGCGCTCATGGGCGCGTGACAACGGTTACCAGGTGAGTGATCGGGGCCGGGTCTCGGCCGAGGTCATGGCCGCCTACGAAGGCGCGCACTAGTCCCTACGCACAACCCACCTTTGCCCCGGTGAAGTTCCGCCCCGGCGGGTGGTGTAAACGAACGCCGCGCCACCGCCGTGAATCACGGTGAAATCTGTGTGCCGGGCACCGGACCACTCCTGGTCCGGTGCCCGGCACAGTTTTGTCCAGGGTCTTTGCATTTCCCCGGGCCGGCCGGGAATCGAAAGTGCAGTATCCGGATTTCGGCTTAATCCCGAACCGGCAGGTCGGCCTGAATGAAACCGCAGAAAGTCGCTCTCCCGGCTTCCTGGGTTGTACCACTTCCGGGTATCGGTGATGGCGTCGGGGTGGATTCCGGGTGACCCGGGGACGTCCTCCCGGGGTCTCTCGGAGCCTCCCGGGGTCTCGCCGGGTCTCGCTGGGGAGGTGCAATCTCCGGGCAATGTCCGGTGTTCGTGTGCGGCCCGGCCGGCCGAATTCTCCGGGTGAATATCCCAACCGGTGGCGGCCCGGAACCGGGGGCGGGCCGGCGGGCGCCCACCCATGGGCTCCGGGGGGCGGGCCGAAAGGGTGACCCGCCGTCACTATTGCCGGGAAGGGATGCGACCCTGGAGACCGGGTTCGGCGGTTCCGCCCCGTCCGGCCGGTGCGAACCGGGACTTCGGTCCCGAGGTGGGGCCAAGCGCGCAAACCTCGCGAAAAGCGCTGGATCTGTCCGCCAACAGCGAACATCGAACAGCTGTGCCCGGGCCCTGGAACACGTAAGGTTCCAGCTCCGTTGGCCGATGCACGGGTGTCGGAACAGTCTCACCGTCAGATTGCCGGGTGTTTCTTTCCGTAGCCCCAGATAGCATCGATAAGGTCAGCGAGACCGGGGTCTCACCGAGTCTCACCCCCACTGACCGCACGAGGAGCGCAGATGTTCGAGAGGTTCACCGACCGCGCCCGCCGTGTTGTTGTCCTGGCCCAGGAGGAGGCCAGGATGCTCAACCACAACTACATCGGTACCGAGCACATCCTGCTGGGGCTGATTCATGAGGGCGAGGGAGTCGCAGCCAAGGCGCTGGAGTCCCTCGGCATCTCGCTCGACGCTGTCCGCGAGCAGGTGCAAGAGATCATCGGTCAAGGACAGCAGGCCCCCTCCGGCCACATCCCGTTCACGCCCCGCGCCAAGAAGGTGCTGGAACTGTCGTTGCGGGAAGCGCTCCAACTGGGGCACAACTACATCGGCACCGAGCACATCCTGCTCGGCCTCATCCGCGAGGGTGAGGGCGTCGCCGCCCAGGTGCTGGTCAAGCTGGGCGCCGACCTCAACCGCGTGCGCCAGCAGGTCATCCAGCTGCTGTCCGGCTACCAGGGCAAGGAGCCGGCCGCGGCCGGCGGTCCGGCCGAGGGCACGCCGTCCGGTTCGCTGGTCCTCGACCAGTTCGGCCGCAACCTCACGCAGGCCGCCCGCGAGGGCAAGCTCGACCCGGTCATCGGCCGGGAGAAGGAAATCGAGCGGGTCATGCAGGTGCTGTCGCGACGCACCAAGAACAACCCCGTTCTGATCGGTGAGCCCGGGGTCGGCAAGACGGCGGTCGTCGAGGGCCTGTCCCAGGCGATCATCAAGGGCGAGGTGCCCGAGACGCTGAAGGACAAGCAGCTCTACACGCTTGACCTCGGCGCCCTGGTCGCCGGTTCTCGCTACCGCGGTGACTTCGAGGAGCGCCTGAAGAAGGTCCTCAAGGAGATCCGCACCCGCGGCGACATCATCCTGTTCATCGACGAGATCCACACCCTCGTCGGGGCCGGTGCCGCCGAGGGCGCGATCGACGCCGCCAGCATCCTGAAGCCGATGCTGGCCCGCGGTGAGCTCCAGACCATCGGTGCCACCACGCTCGACGAGTACCGCAAGCACATCGAGAAGGACGCCGCCCTGGAGCGCCGGTTCCAGCCGGTCCAGGTCCAGGAGCCCTCGCTGGCCCACGCCATCGAGATCCTCAAGGGCCTGCGCGACCGGTACGAGGCGCACCACCGGGTCTCCATCACCGACGCGGCCCTGGTCGCGGCGGCGACGCTGGCCGACCGGTACGTCAACGACCGGTTCCTGCCGGACAAGGCGATCGACCTGATCGACGAGGCCGGGGCGAGACTGCGCATCCGTCGCATGACCGCTCCGCCGGACCTGCGCGAGTTCGACGAGAAGATCGCGCAGACCCGCCGCGACAAGGAGTCTGCGATCGACGCGCAGGACTTCGAGAAGGCGGCCTCGCTGCGAGACGGCGAGAAGAAGCTGCTGGCGGCCAAGGCCGAGCGCGAGAAGCAGTGGAAGGCCGGCGACATGGACGTGGTCGCCGAGGTCGACGAGGAACTGATCGCCGAGGTTCTGGCCACGGCGACCGGCATCCCGGTGTTCAAGCTCACCGAGGAGGAGACCACGCGTCTGCTCCGGATGGAAGACGAGCTGCACAAGCGGATCATCGGCCAGGTCGACGCGGTCAAGGCCATGTCGCAGGCGATCCGCCGTACCCGGGCCGGTCTGAAAGACCCGAAGCGTCCCGGTGGCTCGTTCATCTTCGCCGGTCCGACCGGTGTCGGTAAGACCGAGCTCGCCAAGGCGCTCGCCGAGTTCCTGTTCGGCGACGAGGACTCGCTGATCCAGCTCGACATGTCCGAGTTCTCGGAGAAGCACACGGTCTCGCGGCTGTTCGGTTCTCCTCCCGGCTACGTCGGCTACGAAGAGGGCGGCCAGCTCACCGAGAAGGTGCGCCGCAAGCCGTTCTCCGTGGTGCTGTTCGACGAGGTCGAGAAGGCCCACCCGGACATCTTCAACTCGCTGCTGCAGATTCTGGAAGACGGTCGCCTGACCGACTCCCAGGGCCGCATGGTGGACTTCAAGAACACCGTGATCATCATGACGACGAACCTGGGTACCCGGGACATCGCCAAGGGTGTGCAACTCGGTTTCCAGTCCGGCAGCGACACGAAGACCAGCTACGAGCGCATGAAGGCGAAGGTCGCGGAGGAGCTCAAGCAGCACTTCCGCCCGGAGTTCCTCAACCGGGTCGACGACACCATCGTGTTCCCGCAGCTGTCGCAGGACGAGATCATCGAGATCGTCGACCTGATGATCGCCAAGCTCGACGAGCGTCTGAAAGACCGGGACATGGGCATCGAGCTCACCCCGGCCGCGAAGATCGCCCTGGCGCACAAGGGTTACGACCCCGTGCTCGGTGCCCGGCCGCTGCGCCGTGCCATCCAGCGCGAGATCGAAGACACCCTGTCCGAGAAGATCCTCTACAACGAGCTCAAGCCCGGTCAGATCGTTCTGATCGACGCGGAGGGTGAGCCGGCGACGGCGCACTTCAGCTTCCGCGGAGCCTCGAAGGGCGGATCGATCCCGGAGCTGGCGCCCGCGGGCGAGAAGGGGGCACCGCCGGTCACCGGCGAGGCCACTCCCTCCGCCTGATCCACCAGCCGCACGACCGGAGGCCGGAATCCCCCAGGGGGTTCCGGCCTCCGGCCTTTTCGTGACGAGGCTGCGCTTTCGGGCACGGGCATGAGAACATCGATGGGTGGCTGACTTCCGTGTCCGGCGTGCCCGCACCACCGATGTCTCCACCATCGGCCGACTGGTGTCCGGATATGCCGACCAGCGCATCCTCCTGCACAAGGAGACGGTCACCTACTACGAAGACGTGCAGGAGTTCCGGGTCGCGGTCGACGCTGACGACACGGTGATCGGCTGCGGCGCCGTGCATGTGCTGTGGGAAGACCTGGCCGAGGTGCGCACGCTGGCCGTCTCGTCCGACTGGCGCGGTGCCGGCGTCGGGCACGCCCTCCTCGACACGCTGGTCGAGCAGGCCACCGAACTGGGTGTGAGCCGGTTGTTCTGCCTCACGTTCGAGGTGAAGTTCTTCGAGCGTCACGGTTTTCGCGAGATCGAGGGCACCCCGGTCGAGCCCGGCGTCTACACCGAGATGCTGCGCTCGCGGGACGAGGGGGTGGCCGAGTTCCTCGACCTGGCCCGGGTGAAGCCGAACACCCTGGGCAACAGCAGGATGATCCTCGATCTCTAAACGGCCAGTCTCCGCACCAGTTCCGTCACGTCGGGCTCTTCCAGCGTGAGGCTCCGCACCGGGGCCCGCGACACCACGTCGGCCAGCACCTTCGAGATCTTCACCTGGCCCGGGACCAGGCCGAGCCGCTGGCGCAGGCCACCCGCCTCGACCGCGATCAGGTCCGCTCCGGGCAGGTCGTCCAGCGGCGCCACCGGCCGGAGCAGATCGACGACGAGCACGCGTTCGGTGCCGAGGAGCTCGTTCAGGGCCGACACGTTGCCGTCGAACCCGATGCGTCCCTCCACGCCCACCAGCAGCCGGGGGCACAGCGACTCGATGTCGGCCAGGTCGCTCGTGACCAGCAGCAGAGCCCGCCCGTGCATCCGGTTCTCCTGGCGCAGCACCGATCTCAGCCGTTCCTTGCTGGGTGCGTCCATCCCGCGCATCGGCTCGTCGAGGATCAGCACCTCCGGCTCGGGCAGCAGGGCGGCGACGAGCTCGGCCCGCCGGCGCTGCGCCGGGGTGAGGTCTTCCACGGGTGTCTTGAGGACGCGGCTCAGCTCCAGCCGCTCGGAGAGTTCCCTCGCGCGGTGGTCGGGTACGTCGTAGAACCGGCACAGTCGGGTGAGGGAATCGCCGAGCAGGTCGTCCAGCCACAGCTGTGAGTGCTCGTTGACGATGGTGCCGACCCGGCCGGTGAGTTCACGCTGCGCGGTGCCGGGGTTCAGGCCCAGGACGGAGATCGAGCCGAAGGACGGCGCGCAGTGGCCGGTGGCCAGCCTGGCCAGGCTGGTCTTGCCCGCGCCGGGCGGCAGCAGCACGCCGACCGCCTCACCGGCCGCGACCGTGAACGACACGCCGTCGAAGAGCCGGTGGCGGCGGCGGAGCGGGCCCCGGCGCGGCTCTAGTCCCACGTGCCCGAAGGCGATCGCGGGACGCGTCGATGCCGGCTGGGTGGGCGGCTGACCCCCGTCACTGTGCGCCACGCGTTGAGATTATCGAAGATTTAAGGCATTCAGACGACACCCGTAACGTATGGGTTCTGTACTCCCGTACGGGTCTTATGCCGGGAGCTGGTAGTGATCACCGGGCAGCGGCTCGACCAGGCCGTCCTCGATCAGCCCGGACAGGCAGCGGGACCGCTGGCCGGGCTCGCGCAGGGCACTGTCGGGCACCTGGATCACCAGCTGCGGGTGCGAGAGCGGTTCCCGGCTGCCGCGCAGGGCCGCCATCAGGGCGCCGCGGATCTGCCGGTCGGTGCCGGCCCAGGCCTGGCCCTTACGGGCGGGGCCGGAGTGCGGCGGGGAACCGGCCAGGCGCCAGGCGCACTGGGCGGACACCGGGCAGTCCACGCACTTGGGCGACCGGGCGGTGCAGATCAGGGCGCCCAGTTCCATCACGGCCACGGCCCAGCGAGCGGCCCGGGCGTCTTCCTCCGGCAGCAGCTCGGTGGCCAGCCGGGTCTCGGCGGCGGTGACGGCCGGCGGCGGGTACTCGGTCCCGGTGACGGTACGGGCGAACACCCGGCGCACGTTGGTGTCGAGCACGGCGTGGCGCTGGCCGAACGCGAAACTGGCCACGGCGGCGGCTGTGTACGACCCGATGCCCGGCAGCGCGAGCAGCTCGGCGTGGTCGCCGGGCACCTCACCGCCGTGCTGGTCGACGATCGCCTGGGCGCACGCGTGCAGGCGCAGGGCGCGGCGCGGGTACCCGAGCCGGCCCCAGGCGCGAATCACTTCGCCGGGTGGCTCTTTCGCCATGTCGGCCGGTGTGGGCCAGCGTTCGACCCACTCCTTCCAGATCGGCAGCACCCGGCTCACCGGGGTCTGCTGCAGCATGATCTCGCTGATCAGGATGTGCCAGGCCGGGCAGCCGGGCTCGCGCCAGGGGAGATCCCGGTTGTGCATGTCGTACCAGGCCAGGATCGGGCGGTGCAGCGGGTGGACGGCGGCCGGGGACGTCTTCGCGGGGGTCATGGTCTCCGTCTCATGGTTTCTGCGGGGGTTTCATCCCAGCCCCTTCGCCGGCCGAAGGACACTCGTGCCGGTTCGGTGACCACACGCGTCCATCATTCTTCGCCGGCCCTTGAGGCCAGGGGGACGCGTGTCTCTCAGATGTACCGCTCCAGGATGCTGGACTCGGCCAGGCGGGACAGGCCCTCACGCACGGCCCGGGCCCGCTGGTCGCCGACGCCCTCCACGAGCATCAGGTCGTCCAGGTTGGCGGCGAGAAGTTTCTGCAGGTCGCCGAAGTGGTCGACCAGGCGCTCGACGATCGCGCCGGGCAGGCGCGGGACCTTCGTGAGCAGGCGGTAACCCTTCGGGCTGATCGAGGCGTCGAGCGCGTCGCCGCCCTGGACGAAGCCCAGCACCCGGGCCACCAGGCCGAGGTCGACCAGGTCGTTCGAGGCGATCTCGGCCAGGGCCGCCACCACCTCGGGCATCGAGCGCTCGCGGCGCGTGGCGTCGAGGTAGTCGCGGATCACCAGGTCGCGGTCGGGGCCCACGCCACCGATCAGCTCGTCGAGCTGCAACGAGAGCAGCCGGCCGTCGGTGCCGAGTTCGACCACGTAATGCTGGATCTCGTCGGAGATGCGGCGAACCATCTCGAGGCGCTGGATGACGATCGACACGTCGCGGACCGTGACCAGGTCTTCGATCTCGAGCGCGGACAGCGTGCTGGTGACCTCGTCGAGCCGGGCCTTGTAGCGCTCCAGCGTGGCCAGGGCCTGGTTGGCCTTGCCGAGGATCGCGTCGGAGCCCTCCAGCACGTAGCGCCGGCCGGCCACGTAGAGCGCGATGATGCGCATCGACTGGCTGACCGAGACCACCGGATAGCCGGTCTGTTTGGCCACCCGCTCGGCGGTGCGGTGGCGGGTGCCGGACTCGTCGGTCTGGATCGTCGGGTCGGGCACGAGCTGCACGGCGGCCCGGAGGATGTGCGAGCCGTCCTGATCGGTGACGATCGCCCCGTCCATCTTGGCCAGCTCGCGCAGCCGGGTGGCGGAGAACTCGACGGCGAGATTGAAACCACCGGTGCAGATGCTCTCGACCAGGGGATCGTGACCGAGCACGATCAGCGCCCCGGTGCGGCCCCGCAGAATTCGCTCTAGGCCGTCACGCAGTGTCGTGCCCGGCGCCACGGCGGCAAGGGTGTACCGCAGCAGCTCTTCGGGAGTGCGCTCCACAACCACGGGGGGAAGTCTATCCGCCCCCGGAACCGGCTCGGGTACAAAGGCCCTGGCCCCCCGCTCCGGAGGCTCTCCGGCGGCCCGGGGACGCTCCCGCCCGAGACTGTCGGTGGGGCCGCGTAGGTTCTGTGGGGTGAGCACATCTGACGCCCGGCGGGGTTCGGCAGCGCGTACCAAGAAGTCCGGGCGGGACAACCCGGGATACCGGTGCGCCGAGTGCGGGTGGACGACGGCGAAGTGGGTCGGCCGGTGCGGTGAGTGCCAGGCCTGGGGCACCGTCATGGAGGCCACGCCCGCGGCGGCAGCCCCGGTGACCAAGGCCCGCACGGTGTCCGAGAGGGCCCGGCCGATCGGCGAGATCACCACCGAGAACGCGAAGACCTGGTCCACCGGGGTCGAGGAGCTCGACCGGGTGCTGGGCGGCGGCATCGTCAGCGGGGCCGTGGTGCTGCTGGCCGGTGAGCCCGGCGTCGGCAAGTCCACGCTGCTGCTCGACGTGGCCAGCCGCGCCGCCCAGAACACCCGCACGGTGCTCTACGTCACCGGTGAGGAGTCGGCGAGCCAGGTGCGGCTGCGGGCCGAGCGCATCGGCGCGCTGCGCCCCCGCCTGCTGCTCGCCGCCGAGACCGACCTGAGCACCGTGCTCGGCCACGTCGAAGACGTGCAGCCCGACCTGCTGGTGGTCGACTCGGTGCAGACCATCGCCAGCGACGCGATCGACAGCTCGGCCGGCAGCGTCTCCCAGGTGCGCGAGGTGGCCGCCTCGCTGATCCGGGTGGCCAAGGAGCGCGGCATGGCCGTCGTCCTGGTCGGCCATGTCACGAAAGACGGCTCGATCGCCGGCCCCCGCGTGCTCGAGCACCTGGTCGACGTGGTCTGCCAGTTCGAGGGCGACCGCCACTCCCGTCTGCGCCTGGTGCGGGCCGTGAAAAATCGCTACGGCCCGACCGACGAGGTGGGCTGCTTCGACCTGTCCGAGGTGGGCATCGTCGGGCTCACCGACCCCAGCGGCCTGTTCCTGTCCCAGCACGCGCACCCGGTACCGGGCACCTGCGTCTCGGTCACGCTGGAAGGCCGGCGCCCGCTGGTCAGTGAGGTACAGGCGCTGGTGGCCCCGACCAACGCGAACAATCCGCGCCGGGCCACCTCCGGTCTCGACAACAGCCGGGTCTCGATGATTCTGGCGGTGCTGGAGCGCCGGGCCGGGGCGCGGCTCTCGGGCAACGACGTCTACGTCTCCACGGTCGGTGGTGTGCGCCTGGCCGAGCCCGCCTGCGACCTGGCGGTGGCGCTCGCGGTCGCCGGTGCCGCCATCGACCGCCCCCTGGCCGCCGGCACGATCGCGATCGGCGAGGTGGGCCTGGCCGGTGAGGTGCGCCCGGTCGCCGGGGTCGGCCGCCGCCTGGCCGAGGCCGCCCGCCTGGGCTTCACCTCGGCCTTCGTCCCGGCCGGCACACGAGACGCGGCCCCTGCCCCCGAGGGCATGGAGGTCCACGAGGTCCCCGACGTCCTGACCGCCCTCAGCCGAGCCGCCTTCCCGATCGTCGGAAGCCGGGGAGAGCGAGGCGAACGAGGTTGAAGACCAGGGGAGCCGAGCCGAGCCGCGCCGAGCCGCGCCGAGCCGAGCCGCGCCGAGCCGCGCCGAGCCGCGCCGAGCCGCGCCGAGCCGCTGAAGGGGCCACGGTTCGGGCACCGAAGCGGGATCGTGTGCAGTTCTTGCGCTATAGCCGCAACGGCTGCACACGATCCTCAGCCTTCGGCCGGGAGGCGCCTCTGCTTGCTCCCCGGCGAAACGGGGACGCCTGCCCAGCCGGTGAGGATGGTGGCCAAGGCCTGGGAGACCAAGGCCTGGAAGACCGGGGCCTGGGAAGCAGGGGGCGGGGAGATCGCTTGGTTGCACGAACGGGGGCCCTTGCCCCTTCAGCCCCTCAGCGCCGGCGCCAGAGGCCTTCCGGGGCCTGGTACGAGAACAGGTTGACGGCGTAGTCGACCGAGGTACCGGGGTGTGAGGCCAGGATGCGGTCGGCGTGCTCGGCGCTGAATTCGATGCGGACCACGGCCTCGAAGTCGGCGCGGGTGGGCATGTCCCAGCGGATGTCGAGGGCATGACGGGTCCAGCCCTGCCGGGCCCAGAAGGCCTCGACGGCGGCCGGGTCGTAGTCGGGCAGCCAGTTCTGGAACCAGCGTCCGAAGGTGGAGCGGGTGGCGTCGTTGTCGATGACGAACGCGGTGCCGCCCCGGCGCAGCACCCGGCGGACCTCGGCCAGGCCGGGTTCGCAGCCCGGGCCGAAGAAGTAGGCCCAGCGGGCGTGCACCACGTCGATCGTCCCGCTGGGCACGGGCAGGGTCTGGGCGGTGCCCGCGCGCACGTCGATCCGGGCGCGCAGGGCCTCGTCGTCGAGGGCGGCCACCCGGCGCCGGGCCAGCTGCACCAGGGGCGGGTGCGGCTCGACGCCGATCACGCAGGCGGCGGCAGCGGCGAAACGGGGTAGGTGAAAGCCGCTGCCGCAGCCGATGTCCAGAACGGTGGCGCCGTCCCAGGACCGGATCGAGCGCATGGACGTCTCGAGCACACCGTCCGGATCGACGCTGCGGTTCTCCATCTCGTAGACGCCCGGATGCCGCCAGATGTTCGGGCTGGGGATGACGCCGGACACGTCAGCGGGCGCGCGTGGTGGCCGGGTGCACGGTGAGGGGGATCAGCTTGCGGGCTCCGGTGACCTGGTCGCAGTGCTGGGCCAGCACGTCGTAGGCGGCTTGGCCCATCAGCTCGACCAGCTCCGGGCGCAGGCTGCGGTAGACCGGCTCCCGGCCGACGTGAGCCTGCGGGTTGCCGGTGCAGTACCAGTCCAGATCGTGCCCGCCGGCCCCCCAGCCGCGCCGGTCGTACTCGCTGATCGTCACCTCGAGGTAGCTGGTGCCGTCCGGGCGCTCGATCGTGCGGTACGAGCGGCGGATCGGAAGCTGCCAGCAGACGTCCGGTTTCAGCTCCAGCGGTTCCCGCTCCTGCGCCCAGGCGAGCTTGTGCAGGGAGCAGCCGTCACCGGCGGCGAAGCCCGGCCGGTTCAGGAAGATGCAGGCGCCGTCGACGACCCGGGTCTTGCGCTGGCCGTCGGGGTCGACCTCGATCCAGCCGTCACGCTCGCCCTCGTCGGCGTACTGCCAGATGGTGGGGTCGAGCATCTTCACCGACTCGGTGACCCGCTGCTCGTCCTCCTCGTCGGCGAAGTGCGCGCCGAGGGTGCAGCATCCGTCGTCGGGGCGGTCGGCGTAGATACCGCCGCAGCCGCTGCCGTAGATGCAGGTCCAGTTGGACGTCAGCCAGGTCAGATCGCAACGGAAGACCTGCGCGGGCTGGTCGTCGTCCTCGATCTCCTCGTCGTCCTCAAGATCGTCCGGGTCGTCGGAGTTCCCGGAGCCCTCGTGATCGGCAGTGAAGCCGACCACGACGTCCTCGAGTTCGTCCTCAATCTCGTCGATGTTCGAGGTGTCTTCGATCGCGTCGGCGGGCTCGGGGTCGGGGAACTCGAGCCAGAGCCGGGCCGGGTCGAGTCCGATCTCCGGCGCGGGGGGATGGGGCATGGCCGACAATGTAAGCCCTGCGATGTGCGTCTTCCACGCAAGGGCACTGAATCCTTCCCGGTGGCGGCGCCGGGGTGGGGTACTTTCGCGGAATGCGGCTGGGAGTTCTCGACGTGGGTTCCAACACGGTGCATTTGCTGGTGGTCGACGCCCACCCCGGAGCCCGGCCGCTGCCGGCGTCGTCGCACAAGGCCGAGCTGCGGCTGGCCGAGCAGCTGGACGGGGACGGGCGCATCTCCCCGGCCGCCGAGAAGTCACTGCTGGCCTTCGTCGAATCGAGCCTGACGGTGGGCGAGGACCTGGGGGTCGAGGAGGTCATCGGCTTCGCCACCTCGGCCATCCGCGACGCCCCCAACGGTGAGGCCCTGCTGACCCGGGTGCGCCAGGAGACCGGCGTCGACCTGCGGGTGCTGGCCGGCGGTGACGAGGCCCGCCTGACCTTCCTGGCCGTGCGCCGCTGGTTCGGCTGGTCGGCGGGGCGCCTGCTGGTGCTGGACATCGGCGGGGGATCGCTCGAGATCGCCTCGGGTCTGGACGAACTGCCCGACGTGGCCATCTCCGTGCCGCTGGGGGCCGGGCGCCTGACCCGCGACCGGCTGGCCGGTGACCCGCCGGACGCCGATCAGGTGCGGGCGGCCCGCCGGTACGTGCGGGCCGAGATCGGCCGGGTGGTGCGCGACGTGGTGCGCGGCGGGACGCCCGACCAGACGGTGGGCAGCAGCAAGACCTTCCGGACGCTGGCGCGCATCTGCGGCCCGGCCGACGCTCAGACCCCGGTGCGCACCCTGCGTCGTGCCGACCTCACCGAGTGGGTTCCCCGCCTGGCCGCGATGACCGAGATCCAGCGGGCCGAACTGCCGGGTGTCTCGGCCGGCCGAGCCCGCCAGATCCTGGCCGGGGCACTGGTCGCCGAGGCCGCGATGGAACTGCTCGGCGTGGAGAGTATGCAGATCAGCCCGTGGGCGCTGCGCGAGGGCGTGATCCTGCGCCGGCTCGACGACGTGATGAGCGCGGCCGGGCCCGGCATCTAGGGCCAGTACGCCGCGCGGGTGAGCCCCGCACGGGCCGGGGAGGGTGTGCACAAGCGCCCACAGCGGGAGTGACTACGCTGAACGGCATGGGCCGATCGAGCAGTGGCCAGCCGGACGACCGCAACACCAGGTCGTCCAGGCTGCCGACAGCGAAGGTGGCGCTGTCGACCAGCTCCGTTTACCCGGAGTCCTGCGCCGACGCGTTCGAGATCGCAGCACGTCTGGGGTACGACGGCGTCGAGGTGATGGTGTGGACCGATCCGGTCAGCCAGGACACCGGCGCCCTCAAGAGACTCTCGCAGCACTACGGCGTGCCGGTTCTCTCGGTGCACGCCCCGACACTGCTGGTGACCCAGCGGGTCTGGGGCAAGGAGCCGTGGGCGAAGCTGGAGCGCTCGCTGCAGATGGCCGAGGACCTGGGGTCCGGGGCCGTGGTGGCGCACCCGCCGTTCCGCTGGCAGAAGGAGTACGGCGCGGCCTTCGTCGACGGCGTCGCCGCGCTCAACGATCACTTCTCGGTGCCGCTCGCGGTGGAGAACATGTACCCGTGGCGGGCCCGCAGCCGTGAGGTGATGGCCTACTCCCCGGGCTGGAACCCGCTGGAGCAGCCGTACCGCCACGTCACGCTGGACTTCTCGCACGCCGCGACCGCCGGGGGAGACTCCCTGGAGATGGCCCGCGCGCTGGGCGACCGGCTCACCCACATCCATCTGGCCGACGGGGCCGGCTCGGCCAAGGACGAGCACCTGCTGCCCGGCCGCGGCACCCAGCCCTGCGGCGAGGTGCTCGACCTGCTCTCCGAACGGAACTGGGCGGGTGTGGTCGCGGTCGAGGTGAACACCCGAAAGTGCCGCACCCGGGCCGAGCGTGAGGCCGAGCTGACCGAGTGCCTGACGTTCGCTCGCGAGCACCTGGCCTCGGCCGACCTCACGCCCACCCGATAGCGAAACCGTGGGCCCCGGTGGAGGGATTTCCGGAGCCCACGGTCGTTCTCGTCACCCCATGTGCGGGTAGCGCCAGTCCACGGCGGGCTCGAACGTCTCCTTGATCGACCGGGTCGAGGTCCACCGCTGAAGGTTCTGCGGGGCCCCGGCCTTGTCGTTCGTGCCGGAGGCGCGGGCACCGCCGAACGGCTGCTGCCCGACCACGGCGCCGGTCGGCTTGTCGTTGATGTAGAAGTTGCCCGCGGCGAACCGCAGCGTCTCCATCACCGAGGCCACGGCCTGCCGGTCCTGCGCGATGATCGCGCCGGTCAGGGCGTACTTCGAATCGGTCGCGATGCTCTGCGCGATCTTCTCGAAGTCGGCGTCCTCGAACACGTGCACGGCCAGGATCGGGCCGAAGTACTCGGTGGTGAGCGCCTCGTCGGTGGGGTCGTCCACCACGAGCACGGTCGGGTCGACGAAGTAGCCCACGCTGTCGTCGGTCGTGCCGCCGGCCAGGATCTCGACACCCGGAGCGGTGCGGGCCCGCTCCAGAGCCTGGGAATGCTTCGCGAACGCCCGCTCGTCGATGACGGCCGAGGTGAAGTTGCCGAAGTCGGTCACCGGGCCGACGGGCAGGCTCTTTGTGGTCTCGGCGAGGCCGTCGCGAAGCCGGGCCCAGACGCTGCGCGGCACGTAGGCCCTCGACGCGGCCGAGCACTTCTGCCCGGAGTACTCGAAAGCGCCTCGCACCATGGCGGTCCGCAGCACGTCGACGTCGGCGCTGGGGTGGGCCAGGATGAAGTCCTTGCCCCCGGTCTCGCCGACGATGCGCGGGTAGGAGCGGTACTGCGTGATCCGCGAGCCGACCTCCTGCCACAGGTGCTGGAAGGTCGCGGTGGATCCGGTGAAGTGGATACCCGCCAGGTCGGGGTCTTCCAGCACCACGGACGACACCTCCGGACCGGCGCCGTGCACCAGGTTGATCACACCGGCGGGCAGGCCCGCGGCGGTCAGCAGGCGCATCGTGTACTCGGCCGAGAGAGCCTGCGTGGGGCTGGGCTTCCAGACCACCGTGTTACCCATCAGGGCCGGGGCGGTGGCCAGGTTGGCCGCGATCGAGGTGAAGTTGAACGGCGTGATCGCGTAGACGAACCCCTCGAGCGGCCGGTGGTCGAGGCGGTTCCAGATGCCGGGGGAGTTGGCGGCGGGCTGCTCGGCGTAGATCTGCCGGGCGAAATGCGCGTTGAAGCGCCAGAAGTCGGCCAGCTCGCAGACCGCGTCGATCTCGGCCTGGTAGATGGTCTTGGCCTGGCTGAGCATGGTGGCGGCGTTGGTGACCGCGCGCCAGCTACCGGTGAGCAGGTCGGCGGCCTTGAGCAGCACCGCGGCCCGGTCGTCGATGGAGAGGGCGGCCCAGGCCGGGGCGGCCTTCTTCGCGGCGGCGATCGCGGCCGCCGTGTCGTCAGCCGTGGCGGCCTTGAAAGTGCCCAGCACGTGCGACTTGTCGAACGGTGCGACGACGTCGAAGGGGTCCCCACCGCCGGCGACGGGCCGGCCGTCGATCCAGTTGGTGATCTCCAGCCGGGTGCCCCAGATCTCCTTGAGGGCGGGTTCCAGGGCGGCGCGCTCGGCGCTGCCGTCCGCGTAGGAGCGCGGCGGCTCGTTGACCGGAGCGGGGACCTGCGTGATCGCGTCCATTATTCTGCCTTTCGTTCTAAGGGTTTTCAGGAGTTGAGGTGACGAAGAAGGAAGAGCACGTTCGCCGGGCGCTCGGCCAGGCGGCGGATGTAGTAGCCGTACCAGTCGGTGCCGAAGGGCAGGTACACGCGCACGTCGATGCCGGCCGCCGCGAGCAGGCGCTGCTCGTCGGTGCGGATGCCGTAGAGCATCTGGAGTTCCCAGTCGCCCCGGTCGCGGCCCCGGACGCAGGCCTCCGTCACCAGGGACATGTCGTGCGTGGCGATCATCGGGTGCCCGGCGCCGGCGAACAGGATCTCCAGACAACGGCGGTAGGCGGCGTCGACGTCGGCCTTGGCCGGGTGAGCCACCGAAGCCGGTTCCGCGTAGGCGCCTTTCACCAGGCGCACGCGAGATCCGGCGGTGGCCAGGTCGCGGCAGTCGCCCTCGGTGCGGTAAAGCGCGGCCTGCAGCACGGCACCCACCCAGGGGTACTGGGCGCGCAGTTCGGCGAGGGTGCCCAGCGTGGAGTCGACCGTGGTGTGGTCTTCCATGTCCAGGGTCATCGTGGTGCCCGCGGCCTGGGCCGCCTCGGCCACGGTGAACGCGTTCTCCAGGGCGATCTTGTCGCCGTCGGCGCCCAGGGCCTGACCGAAGGCGGAGAGCTTCACCGACACCTCGGCCCGGTCGGCCAGCCCGGCCTCGGACAGCGCGGTCAGCAGCGAACGGTAGGAGGCCGCCGTCTGCGCGGCCTGGGCCTTGTCGGTGATGTCCTCACCGAGCACGTCGAGCGTCACGGCCAGTCCCTGCTCACGCAGTGACCGGGTGACCTGCAGGGCGGACGTGGAGTCCGGCCCGGCGATGAACCGGCGAACCATCTTGCGGCTGATGGGCAGCGCGCTCACGGAGGCCCGGACCGGCCGGGTCTGTGCGGCCGCCAGCAGGAGTTTCGGCATACGGCCCAGGCTAGGAGCGAGGCGGGGGTGCCACCATGTGCAGATGTCACGAGCCGTTCCGACGATTGTCGAAGCCCCCTGGTGAGCGGCGCGACCGAGTCGGACCCCCGGGCGCTGCAGGAACTGGTCGACGACGTGTCGGACCTGCTCCAGGCCCCGGCCACACTCGAGGACACCGGATTCGCCCTGGTGGCCTACGGGTCGCACGCCGCGGACGGGGTGGATCAGGTGCGGGCGGCGTCGATCCTGCGCAAGACCGCGACCGCGCAGGTACGCGGTTACTTCCTCAACCACGGCATCGCCTCGGCGACGCAGCCGGTGCGCATCCCGGCCGATGAATCGCAGCAGATCGCGGCGCGGGTCTGTATCCCGGTCCGGTCCGGCGGCCGTACCCACGGCTATCTCTGGGTGGTCGAGCCCGCGACCGGGGTGGCCGCGGAGGCCCTGGCCCAGGTGGCGCCGCTCGCGGATCGCGCCGGGGCGCTGCTCGCGCGGCGGGCGGGGGTGGCTGACGAGCGGGCGGCTCTCGTCGGTGAGTTGCTGATGGGGGACGCATCGCCCGCGGCCGGCGCCTGGCGGCGCCTGATGGCGCTGGGTGAGTTGGTGGCTGGTGAAGCTCTGGTGGTGGCCGTGATCCGGGCCGCCGACGGAACGATAACCCGCACGGTGACGTCGGTTCCGGCCGCCTCGGAGCCGGAGGTGGCTGCTCGGCGGGTGGCCCGGCGGCTCCCGGCCGGGGCCGTGGCCGGGGTGAGCGAGGCGTGCCGGGTGCGGTTCGGTGAGGGGACGCCGGCCGGCTCCGGACCGGGTTCGCCTTCTGATTCCGGTTCGGGCAGGGCTGATGGCCCGGGCCCGGAGGGCCCGGGGGCTGCGGACCAGGCCTCGGCGGCCGCGCTCGTGGCCGCCGCCCGCCAGGCCGAGGCCGCCGCGGTCACGGCCGGTGCCCGGCCCCACCTCGGACCGGTGCTGAGCTGGGCCGATCTCGGGTTCTACCGGGTACTCGCGCAGGGTCCGGCCGCGGTCGAGGCCCTGATCGCGGGCACCCCGGCCGCGCGACTGCGGGAGAAGGCCGATGCCGACCTGATCCGCACGGCGCTGGTCTGGCTGGACTCCGGGGGCAACGCGGCCCGCACGGCGGCCATGCTCTCCGTGCACCGCCAGACCCTCTACTACCGGCTGGAACGCATCGAGCAGTTCGCCGGGGTGGACCTGGACGAGGGGGAGGCGAGGCTGGGGCTGCACATCGGCCTGGCGCTGGGCGAGGTGCTGGCGAAGTACCAGGGCTGAGGAGCTCCGGAGACATCGTGTGCATTCCTTGCGCCCCGCCCGCAAGGAATGCACACGATGAAGGCCCGCCCCGGGCGGCCAGGCGGGCGGGCATCATGGGCGGCATGGTTGAGCAGGGTGAACAGGTTGGGCCGGAGGACGCCATCGGCCGGGTCGCGATCCTCGGTGCCGGGAACATGGGCGGCACGATCCTCGCGGGTCTGCTGCGGGCCGGACGGGGGCCGGGCGACGTGGTGGTCTCGGCCCGGCGTCCCGAGCGCGCGCAGGAGCTGAAGCTGCAGCACGGCGTCGAGGTGATGAACAACGTCGAGGCCGCGGCCTGGGGCGACACGGTGATCGTCGCGGTCAAGCCGCGCGACGTGGGCGGCCTCCTGACCGAGATCAGCCCGGCGCTGCGCCCCGGCACCCTGGTGATCTCGCTGGCCGCCGGGCAGACCATCGCCTCGCTGGAGGGCAACGTGCCCGAGGGCACCCCGGTGATCCGGGTCATGCCGAACACCCCGTCGCTGGTCGACCAGGGCATGTCGGTGCTCAGCCCGGGCACCCACTGCCGCCCCGAGCACACCGAGCGCGCGCAGGAACTGCTCAGCGCCACCGGCAAGGTGCTCCAGGTGCCCGAGTCGTACCAGGACGCCGTCACCGCGGTCAGCGGTTCCGGCCCGGCCTACGTGTTCTACGTGGCCGAGGCGATGATCGAGGCCGGCGTGCTGCTGGGACTGCCCCGCCCGACGTCCACCGAGCTGGTGGTGCAGACCCTCTTCGGCGCGGCCACGATGCTGCGGCAGACCGGCACCCACCCGAGCATCCTGCGCGAGCAGGTCACCAGCCCGGGCGGCACCACCGCGGCGGCCCTGCGGCTGCTCGACGACCAGCGGGTCCGGGGCGCGTTCGTCTCCGCGATCGAGGCGGCCTGCCAGCGCTCGGAGCAGTTGTCGAAGAGCTGAGAGGCCGTTTCACCACGTGACGTAACGGCGGAGCCTGCCAGGATCTCGTACCAGCGATTACCGTGGGGGCTGTGGAGGCACTGCGGCTGGTCTGGGACGAGGCGTTCACCGCCTACGACTTCGGGGTCGAGCATCCGATGGCCCCGATCCGGCTGGAGCTCACCGCCCGGCTGGCCGACGCGCTGGGCCTGCTCGACGCGGCCGGGGTGCACGTGGTCAGTGCCGAACCGGCCTCCGACGAGCTGCTGCTCACCGTGCACGAGCAGGCCTACGTCGAGGCGGTGCGCCGGGCCTCGACCCGCCCGACGCTGGAAGACCTGAGGTTCGGCCTGGGCAGCAGTGACGTGCCGACCTTCCCGGGCATGCACGAGGCGAGCGCCCGGATCTGCGCCGCCAGCCGCGACGTCGCGCTCGCGGTCTGGTCGGGGCAGGCCGAGCACGGGGTGAACTTCACCGGCGGTCTGCACCACGCCATGCCCGGGGCGGCCAGCGGTTTCTGCGTCTACAACGACGTCGGGGTGGCCATTCAGGCACTGCTCGAGGCCGGTGCGAAGCGGGTGGCCTACGTGGACGTCGACGTCCACCACGGTGACGGTGTGGAGAAGATCTTCTGGGACGACCCCCGGGTGCTCACGATCTCCCTGCACGAGAACGGCCGGGTGCTCTTCCCCGGCACCGGTTTCCCCGAGGAGATCGGTGGGGCGCAGGCCCAGGGCGAGGCCGTCAACGTGGCGCTGCCGCCCGGCACCTCGGACGCCGGCTGGCTGCGGGCCTTCCACGCGGTGGTACCGCCCCTGCTGGCCGCCTTCGAGCCCGACGTGCTGGTCACCCAGCAGGGCTGCGACTCGCACGTGCTCGATCCGCTGGCCCACCTGGCCCTGTCGCTCGACGCGCAGCGGGCCTCCTACGAGGCTCTGCACGACTTCTCCCACCGTTACGCCCACGGCCGCTGGGTGGCCTTCGGCGGAGGCGGGTACGAGGTGGTCGACGTGGTGCCCCGGGCCTGGGCCCATCTCATCGCGATCGCGGCGCACCGTCCGGTGCCGCCGGGTACGGACGTTCCCGCGAGCTGGCGGGACTACGTCGCCGCCCGCTGCGGCCGCAGCGCCCCGCAGCGGATGACCGACGGCGCGAACATCGACTACCGCTCGTGGGCCACCGGCTACGACCCCGCCGACGCGATCGACCGGGTCGTCCTGGCGACCCGCAAGGCGATCTTCCCGCTGCACGGTCTCGACCCCTATTTCGACTGACCCGCGGGTAAGGATCTGTCCCCCGAACGGGGCTCCGACCCGGACGTTGAGGCACACCTGGGCCGTACCGGTGGGTTGAGGACGAAAAAGGGGCAGTTCGGTGGAGAAGCCAGCCCGGTAATTCGGACTAGTCGGCAACTCGATTCACACATCAGGCTCACTTACACCTATGGTTGGTTACGGGGCGTTGCCGAACGTATCCGGAGCGAAGTCGACATCCGGTGCGGGAGGGTCAGAACGGCCCATGTTCCGCACTCCGCAGCCCTACCGAGGGGAGACCTGAGATGACCGCCGTGCGTGCCCTGCCCAGGGGAGATTTCGAAGTCCGTTTCCTCACCGTGGCCGAGGTGGCCGGGATCATGAGGGTGTCGAAAATGACCGTTTACCGCCTCGTCCACGCCGGTGAGCTGGCTGCGATGCGGGTCGGCCGCTCGTACCGGGTTCCGGAGCGGGCGGTGCAGGAGTATCTGCGTCACTCCTACATGAACGGCAACAGCGAAACCGCCTGACGGCCGTCCGACGGCACCCGATCCGTCGGGGAACCGGAGGGCGAGACCGGGGGCACCACGTCCGAGGCGCTACCCTGGGGACCAGGTACGGCTGGTGTGGGTCTTCCCGCGCCGCGAGCAACCTTGATCCCGCGCAGGTGTCGCGGGCGACCCGATCTACGAACTGCGAGGACCCGTGGGCTCCGTCATCAAGAAGCGCCGCAAGCGGATGGCTAAGAAGAAGCACCGCAAGCTGTTGCGCAAGACGCGTCACCAGCGTCGCAACAAGAAGTAGAAACACCTGACCCGAACGTAGTACCGCACACCGGCGGCCAGTACTCACTGGCCGCCGCGCGTGCTTTGTGCGTTTCGTGCGTCAGAATGGGAAAGGTTCGGTGGCGGTATGAGCAGGTCGGTGCTGGTGACCGGGGTCGCCCGCTATCTCGGTGCCCGCTTTGCCCGGCTGCTCGCGCAGGAACCCGGGGTGGACCGGGTGGTGGGGGTCGATGTCATCGCCCCGCCCTACGACATCGGCGCCGCGGAGTTCGTGCGGGCCGACATCCGGAACTCGATGATCGGCCGGATCATCGAGCAGACCGGCGTGGACACCGTCGTGCACATGAGCGTGATCGCCACCCCGGTCTCGGCCGGGGGCCGCACGGCGCAGAAAGAAATCAACGTGATCGGCACGATGCAGCTGCTCGCCGCCTGCCAGCGGGCGACCCGGCTGCGACGGCTGGTGGTGAAGTCCACCTCGGCGGTCTACGGCAGTAGCCCGCGCGATCCGGCCATGTTCACCGAGACCCTGGTGGGAAAGCATCCGCCGCGCACCGGCTGGGGCAAGGACTCGGCCGAGGTCGAGGAGTACGTGCGCGGGTTCAGCCGCCGCCGGCCCGAGGTCGAGGTGGTGACCCTGCGGCCGGCGAACATCGTCGGCCCGGGCATCCGCACCTCGATGACCGACTACTTCAGCCTGCCGGTGATCCCGGGGGTGCTCGGCTTCGACCCGCGCCTGCAGTTCCTGCACGAGGACGACGCGCTGGAGGCGATCCGCCGGGCCACGCTCGGCGACGCGCAGGGCGTGATCAACGTGGCGGGGGACGGCGTGATCGGCCTGGGGCAGGCGGCCGGGTTCGCGGGCCGTCCGACCGTCGGGTTGCCACCGCGCCTGGCCGGGCTGATGGGTAGCGTCTACCACCGCGGCGGTCTCGCCGACTTCAGCCCCGACCAGGTGCGTTACCTGCGCTTCGGCCGCTGCCTCGACACCACCCGCATGCGTGAGCAACTCGGCCTCGAGCCGGCGTACACCACCCGTGAGGCGTTCCTGGATTTCGTGCGCACCCGCGGACTGCGCGGTCCGCTCTCGCCCGAGGTGGTGAACGCGGTCGAGCGCAAGGTCGTGAACTGGCTCCGCCCGCCGGGGTCCGCGAGGGCCACCCGGACCGCGGAAGCTCAGCCTCGTCCTCCATTCCCGGACACCCCGTGAGCGCGACCGACCCCGACGGCATCGCCGCCGGCCAGGTACGCGCGGGTGCCGCGCGGGCCGCGGCCGAACGCAACCGGCGTCACCTGAACCCCCTGCTCTCGGTGCCGGACGAGCCGCCCCCGGCGGTTCCCGACGCGGCGATCGCGCGGCCCACGGTGGTGCCCGCCTCGTCCACCGCCTCGATGGTGCTCTCGATCGCCGGGCAGATCGGTCAGTCGATGCTCACCGCGATCACCGAGGTGCCCGACGAGCAGAGCGAGAACAAAATGGAGGACGAGGCACCTCACCCCGACGACGCCCCGGACCGGCTGCTCGATCTCCTCGAGTTCCTCCGGACCCGTCTGGCCGGCGACTACGAGATGGACGAGTTCGGTTTCGATCCGGCGTTCGCCGACGCGGTACCCCTCAGCCTGCTGCGCCCGCTGTACAAGAACTGGTTCCGGGTGGAGGTGAGAGGTGCGGAGAACATCCCGGCCACCGGCGGGGCGCTGATCGTGGCCAACCACTCCGGGGCGATCCCGGTGGACGCCCTGATGACGGCCGTGGCGGTGCGCGAGGAACGCGAGCGCCACCTGCGCATCCTCGGCGGCGACCTGGTCTTCCAGACGCCGGTGCTCTCGACGCTGGCGCGGAGGGCGGGCGCCACCCTGGCGGCCAACCCGGATGCCGAACGGCTGCTGTCGTCGGGGGAACTCGTCGGGGTCTGGCCGGAGGGCTACAAGGGCATCGGGAAACCCTTCTCCGAGCGCTACAAACTGCAGCGGTTCGGTCGCGGCGGGTTCGTGTCGGCGGCGCTGCGCACCGGGGTGCCGATCGTGCCGTGCTCGATCGTGGGGGCCGAGGAGATCTACCCGATCATCGCCAACGTTCCGGCGCTGGCCCGGCTCCTGGGTCTGCCCTACCTACCGGTGACGCCGTTCTTCCCGCTGCTGGGACCGCTCGGCGCGGTGCCGCTGCCGAGCAAGTGGCTGATCGAGTTCGGCCCGCCGATCCTGCCGGAGGCGGCCGGACCGCAGGCGGCGGACGACCCGATCCTGGTGTTCGACCTGACCGACCGGGTCCGCCAGACGATCCAGCAGACCCTCTACTCGCTGCTGGTTCAGCGCCGGTCGGTCTTCTTCTGACGGTGGGCCAGCGCGCCGGCGGCGAAACCGGCCACCACTCCGGCCCCGGCGGCGGGCAGCCCGATCTTCGCCGCGCGCCGGGTGGTGCGGTAGTCGTGCACCTGCCAGCCGTTGGCCCGGGCGTGGGCCCGCAGCCGGGAGTCGGGGTTGATCGCGACCGGGTGGCCGACCAGGGAGAGCAGCGGGATGTCGTTGGAGGAGTCGCTGTAGGCGGCGCACCGGCGCAGTGACAGACCTTCGCGCCGGGCCAGGGCGGAGACGGCGTCGGCCTTGGCCTCGCCGTGCATCGGGGCCCCGACCAGCTGGCCGGTGTACCGGCCGTCGACGTGCTCGGAGATCGTGCCCAGGGCGCCGGTCAGGGCCAGGCGCTGGGCGATCACCTCGGCGATCTCGATCGGGGTGGCGGTGACCAGCCAGACCCGCTGCCCGGCGTCTTCGTGCATGCGGGCCAGAGCCAGTGTGCCGGGCCAGATCTTGTTGGTCAGGATGTCTTCGAAGACCTCCTCACCGATGGTGCGCATCTCGGCGACCGACCGCCCGGCGATGAACGCCAGGGCGCGGGTCTGCACCTCGGCCAGCGCGTGCGGGTGCTCGCCGACGGCCAGGAAGCGGGCCTGTTGCAGGGCGAACCGGCAGATGTCGCGCGGCGTGAGGAAACCGCGGTGATAAAGACCTCGGGCCAGATGGAAGATCGATGCCCCGCGGACGATGGTGTTGTCCACGTCGAAGAAGGCGGCCGCGGTCGGGTCGCCCGGGCGAGCCGGTGGGGAGTGGCTCTCCACCATCCGGATCTCGGCGTCCGACATGGCGGGGAGTCTACGCGTGCGCCCACCCGGGTACAGGCCGGGCAACGCCGACAGGAAGTGACGCCGGCCTGAACAACCATGAATTGCCGGAGGTCACGAGTGGGTTACGGGGAAGGGTGGGGACGTAATGTTGGGTGCGTGCCAGACGTTACCGACGATCAGCCGCGAATCACTCTGATCGGCAAACCCGGTTGCCATTTGTGCGACGACGCCCGGATCGTTGTGGAAAAAGTCTCAATCGAAACCGGGGCAGGCTGGAAGGAAATTTCCATTTCGGACCACCCCGATCTGGCCGCCCGCTATGCCGAGCAGATCCCGGTGGTGCTGGTCGACGGCGCGCAGCACGACTACTGGCGGGTCGACGAGCAGCGGCTGCGAACGGCCCTCACCCGGCGTAAAGGCTTCTTCTCCCGCCGTGACCGATGAGTTGGCAACTTTGTGCATACGTTCACAAGCGCTTAGGCTGGGTAACGAAACTCCGGCATGACTGCGCCGGTCACAAGGCGCCAGTCGTCCCTCATCAGGGGTACCAAAGGCATCGAAGGAGCCGGCCGACTGTGACCCGACCACGCCCCGCGCGGCTCGTCCGTTCAGAGCGAGCCACCCGCGACGGAATACCCGAGGCAACGGTCTCCCGGCTTCCGTTCTACCTCCAGGCGCTCACCGCCCTCGCCGAGCGTGGTGTGGCGACCGTCTCGTCCGAGGAGCTCGCCACGGCTGCCGGAGTCGGTTCCGCAAAACTTCGTAAAGACCTTTCCCACCTCGGTTCGTACGGAACACGTGGTGTGGGTTACGAGGTCCAGTACTTGATTTACCAAATTTCGCGTGAACTCGGTCTGACGCAGGACTGGAAGGTCGTGATCGTCGGAATCGGAAATCTTGGCCACGCGCTCGCGAACTACGGCGGATTCACCTCCCGGGGATTCACCGTCGCGGCTCTGGTCGACGCCGATGCCCGGGTCGTCGGGGAAACTGTGGCCGGTCTCACCGTCACCGGCCTGGATTCGCTCGACCAGACGGTGTCGTCGCTCGGCATCCAGATCGGCGTGGTCGCCACGCCCGGGCCCGCGGCCCAGGAGATCTGTGACCGGCTCGTCGCCGCCGGGGTCACCGGGGTGCTCAACTTCGCCCCGTGCGTGCTCACCGTGCCCGACGGCGTGATGGTGCGCCGCGTCGACCTGGCCACCGAGCTCCAGATCCTGGCTTTCCACGAGCAGCGCCGCGCCGCCGGCCGCCTGGCCGGCGAGATGCCGGCAGAACCGCAGGACCTGTCCGAGGCGCTGGGCGCCATCGGGGAACCCCGCACCACCCTGACGAAGTCGAGAGCCGAGGCAGCCGGATGAGCATCATGATCGTCGGGCTGTCGCACCGCACCGCCCCGATCGGGCTGCTGGAACGCACCACGCTGAACACGCAGGCTGCGTCCGACCTGGTGGCCAGGCTCTGCCGGGGTGACCACGTCGCCGAGGCGATCGCCCTGGTCACCTGCAACCGGCTCGAGGTGTACGCGGAGGTCAGCAAGTTCCACGGCGGCATCGGCGAGATCGGGGCCGGGCTGGCCGAGGCCACCGGCGTGCCGCTGGACGAGCTCACCGAGCACCTCTATGTGCACTACGAGAACGCCGCGGTCGCCCACCTCTTCCAGGTCACCTGCGGGCTGGACTCGATGGCCGTGGGGGAGCAGCAGATCCTCGGGCAGGTCCGGGTGGCGCTGCGCTCCGCCCAGGCCACCGGCTCGGCCGGGCGCACCATCGGCCATCTGGTGCAGAACGCCCTGCGGGTGGGCAAGCGCGTGCACTCCGAGACCCTGCTCGACAAGGCTGCGCCGAGTCTGGTCGAGGCCGGTCTGCGCACGGCCGGCGAGGTGCTCGGCCCGCTGTCCGGCCTGAACGTGCTGGTGCTCGGCGCGGGAGCGATGAGTGGCCTGTCCGTAGCCTCCGCGTACCGCGCCCAGGCCGGCTCGATCTCCGTCTGCAGCCGCACCCTGCCGCGCGCCCAGCGCCTGGCCGAGTCGGCCGACGGGACGCCGGTGCCGCTGGAGCAGCTGCAGTCCGCTCTGGCCGCGGCCGACCTGGTGATCGCCTGCGCCGGGGCCACCGGCTACCTGGTGCGGCGCGAGGCGGCGGAACTCGCCGCTGCGGCCCGGAACGGCCGCCCGCAGGTCTACATCGACCTGGCACTGCCCCGCGACGTGGAACCGGAGATCGCCGACCTGCCCAGCACCCAGGTGTTCGACCTGGAACACCTCGGCCAGATCCTGACCGCGCAGGGCCTGGCCGAAGACCTGGCCGAGGCCCGCGCGATGGTCGAGCTCGAGGTCGCGACCTATCTCGCGGATCAGCGAGCCAAGGAGGTCGCGCCGACCGTCGTCGCTCTGCGCGCCATGGCCCGCTCGGTGATGGAGGCGGAGCTCGGGCGGCTGTCCGGCCGCCTGGACGGGCTCGACCCCGGCGTCTTCGCCGAGCTGGAACAGACCGTGCACCGGGTGGTGGAGAAACTCCTGCACCAGCCCACCGTGCGGGTGAAGGAACTCGCGGCCGCGCCGGGTGGCGACACCTACGCCGAGGCGCTGCGCCTGTTGTTCAATCTCGGCCCCGCGCCGGAGGCCAAGGCCGGGGAACTGCCCGGGGTGGAGCTCGCCGTCACCCTGGAGCAGGACTCGATGACCGACCTCTCCGCGCTGCTCGGCCACAGCGGAGGAGCTTCGTGACCACGCTCGACAACCTCTTCTCGTCGACGTCCGGCCGCTCCGGCCTGGTGCCGGAGCTCGACGACCTGCCCAGCGTGCTGCGGCTGGGGACCCGCCGCAGCCAACTCGCCCGCACCCAGTCGCAGTGGTTCGCCGACCGCCTGGTCACCGCGCTGTCGCTGGTCGCCCCGGAGCGCGAGTTCCGGGTCGAGCTGGTCGAGGTGGTCACCTCGGGCGACGTCTCGGCCGCCTCGAACACCCCGCTGACCAGTCTCGGCGGCACCGGCGTGTTCGTCTCCGCGCTGCGTGAGGCCGTGCTGCGCGACGAGTGCGACTTCGCCGTGCACTCGCTCAAGGACCTGCCCAACGCCCAGCCCGAGGGCCTGACACTGGCCAGCGTGCCGCGCCGGGAGTGCCCGGCCGACGTGCTGATCGGCCGCGACGACCTGGGCTTCGACGAGCTCCCGGCCGGCTCGGTGATCGGCACCGGCTCACCCCGCCGCGCGGCCCAGATGCTCGCGCTGCGCGACGACATCACGATCATCGGCATCCGCGGCAACATCGACACCCGCATCGGCAAGGTGACGACCGGCGAGGTCGACGCCGTGGTGCTGGCCCTGGCCGGCCTGCGCCGCATCGGCCGGCACGCCGAGGCCACCCACGTCTTCACCTCCGAGCAGATGCTGCCCGCCCCCGGGCAGGGCGCACTCGCCGTGGAGTGCCGCCCGGAGGCGGTCGCGCTCCTGGCTGCCCTGCGGCTGATCGACGATGCCGTCACCCGCGTCTGTGTGCTGGCCGAGAGGGCGCTGCTGGCGCGGCTCGAGGCCGGCTGCGCCGCCCCGGTGGGCGCCCTGGCCACCTACCAGAACTCAGGCGAGGACCAGACGCTGACGCTGACCGCGTTCGCCGGTTCCACCGACGGCGCGACGAGCATCCGCCACACCGCGACCGCTCCTGTGTGCGACCCCCGCGCGGACGAGCCGGTCGCCACCACCCTGGGCCGTGCGCTCGCCGAGCAGATGCTCGACGCCGGCGCCGCCCTCCTGATCCCTGTACCAGACCCCGTGCCGGCGGCCGACGAGGCTCTGGCAAGAGAAGGTGACTCGTGACCTCGACCACCACCAGCAAGAAGGCTGCTCCCGGCGGATACGTGGCCTTCGTCGGTGCCGGCCCCGGCGATGACGGCCTGCTCACCCTCCGGGCCGTGGAACGGCTCGGCGAGGCGGACGTCGTCGTCGTCGACCAGATCCCGCGGGAGACGATGATCAGCCGGTACTGCCGGCCCGGCGTCGAGATCGTGGACGCCGGTTTCGGCGAGGACGGCCAGCCGATGACGCGGGCCGGCCGGGCCAAGGTCGTGGTGACCGCGGCGAGGACCGGGGCCCGGGTGGTACGCCTGATGGACGGCGACCCGGCCACGTTCACCGGTCTGGCCGAGGAGATCACGGCCTGCCGCAAGCAGTCGCTGCCCTTCGAGGTGGTGCCCGGTGTCTCGGCCGCGTCGGCCGTTCCCGCTTACGCCGGTGTGCCTCTCACCCCGCCCGGGGTGAGCAGCGTGCACGTGCTCTACCCGCACGGCGAGACCGTGAACTGGAAGCTGCACGCCTCCACCGGCACCACCCTGGTCGTGCTGGGCGCCGAGGAAGACATCTCCAACGCCGCCGACGGTCTGCTCTCGGCCGGCCGCAAGGCCACCACCCCGGTCGTCGTCACCTCGCACGGCACCACCACCCGGCAGCGTTCCATCGCCTGCGCCCTCGGTGAGCTGATCCCGCTGCTGGCCTCGGCCAAGATGGACAAGCCGATGACCGCGGTGATCGGCGAGGCCGCCGCCCTGCGGGAGAAGGCCTCCTGGTTCGAGACCAAGCCGCTGTTCGGCTGGCGGGTGCTCGTGCCGCGTACCAAGCAGCAGGCCGGGGGCATCGTCTCCGCGCTCGCCGACCACGGCGCCACCGCCCAGGTGGTGCCCACCATCTCGGTCGAGCCGCCGCGCACGCCGCACCAGATGGAGAAGGCGGTCAAGGGCCTGGTCACCGGCCGCTACGAGTGGATCGGTTTCACCAGCGTCAACGCCGTGCGCGCGGTGCGGGAGAAGTTCGAGGAGTTCGGCCTGGACGCCCGCGCGTTCGCCGGGCTCAAGGTCGCGGCCGTGGGCGGGGTCACCGCCTCAGCACTGCGCGACTGGGGTATCGAGCCCGACCTGATGCCGGCCGAGAACCAGTCCGCGCTCGGCCTGCTGGAGTGCTGGCCGCCCTACGACGAGGTGCTCGACCCGATCAACCGGGTCTTCCTGCCCCGCGCCGACATCGCCACCGACACCCTGGTGGCCGGCCTGGAGCAGAACGGCTGGGAGGTGGACGACGTCACGGCCTACCGCACCGTCCGGGCCGCGCCGCCGCCCGCCGAGACCCGGGAGGCGATCAAGAGCGGTCACTTCGACGCGGTCGTCTTCACCTCGTCCTCGACCGTGCGCAACCTGGTCGGCATCGCGGGCAAGCCGCACTCCACCACGGTGGTCGCCTGTATCGGCCCGCAGACCGCGAAGACCGCGGAGGAGCACGGTCTGAGGGTCGACGTGCTGGCCGCCGAGCCGAGCGCCGACGACCTGGTCGCGGCCCTGGCCGAGTACGGCGCCGGGCTGCGGCTCAGCGCCGACGAGGCCGGTGAGCCGGTGCTGCGCCCGAGTCAGCGCAAGGGCGCCGCCCGCCGGACCGCGAAGTGAGCGGGTTCCCGGCCGTCCGGCCGCGCCGCCTGCGGGTGAACCCCGCGGTGCGCCGCCTGGTCGGCGAGACCCGGCTGCATCCGGCCGAACTGGTGCTGCCGGTCTTCGTCCGGGAAGGCCTGTCCGAGCCGCATCCGATCAGCTCGATGCCGGGGGTGTACCAGCACACCCGCGAATCGCTGCGCAAGGCGGCGGCCGAGGCCGCCGGCCTCGGGCTGGGCGGGATCATGCTGTTCGGTGTCCCGGCGGGGAAAGACGCCGTCGGGTCCGGCGCCACCGATCCGCAGGGCATCCTCAACCAGGCCGTGGCCGACGTGCGCGCCGAGGTCGGTGACGACCTGGTGGTGATGGCCGACCTGTGCCTGGACGAGTTCACCGACCACGGTCACTGCGGCGTGCTGACGCCCGACGGCCGGGTCGACAACGACGCCACTCTGGTGCGTTACGCCGACATGGGGGTGGCGCTGGCCGAGGCCGGCGTCCACATGGTCGGGCCCAGCGGGATGATGGACGGCCAGGTGGCCGTCGTGCGTCAGGCCCTGGACGGGAAGGGGTTCCAGGACGTCTCGGTGCTGGCCTACAGCGCCAAGTACGCCTCGGCGTTCTACGGCCCGTTCCGCGAGGCGGTGGACTCCAGCCTGGAGGGCGACCGCCGCACCTATCAGCAGGACCCGGCGAACGGTGAGGAAGGCCTGCGCGAGATCGAGCAGGACCTCGCCGAGGGCGCCGACATCGTGATGGTGAAGCCGGCTATGAGCTACCTCGACGTGGTCGCCCGGGCGGTCGACCGGTTCGGTGTACCCGTTGCGGCCTACCAGATCTCGGGTGAGTACGCGATGATCGAGGCGGCCGCCGCGAACGGCTGGATCGACCGCGAGCGGGCGATCCACGAGTCGCTCCTGAGTATCCGTCGCGCCGGAGCGTCGATCATCCTCACGTATTGGGCCACGGAAGTAGCAACTTCGCTGCGTTCTCACTGAACCACGCACGCACGGCTACGGATTCGTCCTCCAAGAATCACCCGACCGGCTCCTTGGGTCACGGGTGACCCGGCCGATCGGGAGGGTGTGGGCCGGATCGGGGCCCGCGGTCCCCGGACCGGGGGCCCCAACTCGTTCGGCCCAGGAGGACGGCCATGAGCGTAGGAACAGTGAGCAACCAGTACGGGTACGTGGGTACCGGAGGCGCTGACCTGTTGTCGTCGATGGCGGCCATGGCCCAGCGTCAGGTGTCCCGGCAACTGGCCCAGCGGGCGGCGGACGCGGCCCTGGTGGCCGCCCAGGCCGCCCAGCTGGCAGCGATCCAGGCCGTGGGCGGCGGCCGGGTCGACATGTACCTCTGACCAGCGCCAAGATCAACGGGCCCCCGGACCCCCGATAGCGGGTCCCGGGGCCGGAGCTGGGACACTGCCGGGGTGACAGACGTCAGTGGGGACTACCCGGCCGACGCTCCCACCTCGCAGGCGCTTTTCGAACGCGCCTCTGCCGTGACACCCGGTGGTGTCAATTCTCCGGTGCGCGCCTTCCGCGCCGTCGGGGGCACACCGCGGTTCATGGTCCGGGGCGAGGGAGCGTATCTCTTCGACGCCGACGGGCGACGTTACGTCGACCTGGTCTGCTCCTGGGGCCCGATGATCCTCGGGCACCGGCACCCGGCAGTGGTCGACGCGGTGTCCGCGGCTGCCGCGAACGGGTTCTCGTTCGGCACACCGACGCCGGGCGAGGTCGCCCTGGCCGAGGAGATCGTCTCCCGGGTCGAGCCGGTCGAGCAGGTACGCCTGGTCTCCAGCGGCACCGAGGCGACGATGAGTGCCATCCGCCTGGCCCGGGGGTTCACCGGCCGTAGCAAGATCGTCAAGTTCGCGGGCTGCTACCACGGCCACGTCGACAGCCTGCTGGCCGCGGCCGGGTCGGGCCTGGCCACCTTCGCGCTGCCGGACACCCCCGGTGTCACCGGCGCCGCGGCCGCCGACACGATCGTCCTGCCGTACAACGACGTCGAGGCCCTCACCCAGATCTTCGAGGTGGACGGCGCGCAGATCGCCGCCGTCATCACCGAGGCCGCCGCCGGCAACATGGGCGTGGTCCCGCCCACCGCCGAGTTCGAGACCGCCCTGCGCGACCTCACCCGGCTTCACGGCGCGCTGCTGGTCTCCGACGAGGTGATGACCGGCTTCCGGGTCTCGAAGGCGGGCTGGCACGGGCTCTCCGGGGGCACGACCCCCGACCTGCTCACCTTCGGCAAGGTGATGGGCGGTGGCTTCCCGGCCGCGGCCTTCGGCGGCCGCGCCGACGTGATGGCGCACCTGGCTCCGTCCGGCCCGGTCTACCAGGCCGGCACCCTCTCCGGTAACCCGGTCGCCACCGCGGCCGGGCTCGCCACCCTGCGCAACTGCACGGACGACGTCTACGCCCATCTGCTGTCCGCGTCCGCCCGGCTGGCCGGCGAGGTGCGCGACGCCCTGAACACCGCGGGCGTGCCGCACGCGATCCAGTTCGCCGGCTCGATGTTCAGCGTGTTCTTCACCGATCTGGACGCGGTGAGCAACTATGACCAGGCGCGTCAGCAGAACCTGCCGGCGTTCGCCGCGTTCTTCCACTCGATGCTGAGCCAGGGCGTGTACCTGCCGCCGAGCGCGTTCGAGGCCTGGTTCCTCTCCGCCGCGCACGACGACGCCGTGCTCGACGCCGTCGTGGCCGCTCTTCCCCGGGCCGCGAGGGCCGCCGCCGAAGCTGGGAGTATGGAACGGTGACCGAGAACCCGCCCAGCGGTGAGAGCACCACCACGCCCACCAATGCCGAGCTGATCCATCCCGACGTGCCGTCGGCGCCGGACCACCTGCCCGACGTGGATCCGGAGGTGAACGCCGGGGTCGTGCACCAGCCGGCCGGCGACGAGGCGAACCACCGCACGGTGGTGCACCTCCTGCGCCACGGTGAGGTCTACAACCCGCAGGGCATCTTCTACGGGCGCCTGCCCGGCTTCCGGCTCTCCGAGCTGGGCGAGCGGATGGCCGAGCGGGCCGCGGGCTTCTTCAGCACCCGCGACGTGGTGCTGGTGATCGGCTCGCCGATGGAGCGCGCGCAGCAGACCGCCGCGCCGGTCGCCGCCACGCACCACCTCGAGGTCGGTCTCGACCCGCGGATCACCGAGGGCACCAGCGTTTTCCAGGGTCTGACGTTCGGCGTGGGCGACGGGTCGCTGCGGCACCCGCAGCACTGGTGGCATCTGCGCAACCCGTTCCGGCCGAGCTGGGGCGAGCCGTACGAGCAGGTCGCCACCCGGATGCTGGCCGGCGCGGCCGACGCCCGCGACAAGGCGGTCGGCCACGAGGCGGTGCTGGTGAGTCACCAGCTGCCGATCTGGATGGCCCGTCTGAAGGCGGAGAACCGGCGTCTGTGGCACGACCCCCGCAAGCGGGAGTGCTCGCTGGCCTCGGTCACGTCGATCACCTACCACGACGACAAGATCGTCTCGGTGGCCTACACCGAGCCTTCCCGGGACCTGCTTCCCGGCGCACAGAAAATTGCGGGAGCCTGACTGTCATGTCTTCTCCAGGGCGGCGCTGGGCCGTCACCGCTGCCGCCGGCGCGCTCGTGCTGGCGGTGGCGGGTTGCTCCGGTTCCTCGAACAGCAGTGACACCGTCCAGATCATCCCCGTCGCCGACCGCAAGTCACCGATCGAGATGTCCGGCACCACGGTGGACGGCGACAAGCTGAACATCGCCACGCTGCGCGGCAAGCCGCTCGTGATGAACGTGTGGGGCTCGTGGTGCGGGCCCTGCCGGACCGAGGCCCCGGCGCTCGAAGACTCCTACCAGGCGCTGGAAGACAGCACCAGCTTCGTCGGGATCGCCTTCCGTGACACCCGTACCGGGGCGAAGACGCACGAGAAGGAATTCGGCATCACCTACCCGAGCCTGTTCGACGAGGGTGATCTGCTGCTGAACCTGAACGGGGCGGTCACCTCGCAGACCATCCCGGTCACCCTGATCCTCGACGCCAAGGGCCGGATCGCCGGCCGCTACGTCGGTGTGGTCAGCAAGGTGACCCTGACGGACGTCGTGAACGACATCGCCAAGGACACGCCCGCGTGACCGGCACCGTGCTGAGCGGGCCGCTGCTGCTGGCCATCCCGATCGCCGTCCTGGCCGGGTTCATCTCGTTCGCCTCCCCGTGCGTCCTCCCGCTCGTGCCCGGATACCTCGGCTACGTCACCGGTCTCACCGGGGAAGACCTGGAGCAGCAGCGCCGGGGCCGGATGGTGCTCGGCGTGAGCCTGTTCATCGCCGGGTTCACCGCGGTCTTCGTCACCATGGGCTGGATCGCGGGGGCGCTGGGGCGCTCGCTGATGGAGTACAACGACGTCATCACCCGCGTGCTCGGCGGGGTGACGATCGTGCTCGGCCTGGTCTTCGCCGGTTTCGTGCCGAAGCTCGCCGGGGAGAAGCGGATGAACGTCCGCCCGGCCGCCGGCCTGATCGGCGCGCCTTTGCTCGGAGTGGTCTTCGGGCTCGGCTGGACCCCCTGTATCGGCCCCACCCTCACCGCGATCGTCTCGCTGTCCAGCGGTTTCGGCGACGCGCAGCGCGGCGGGCTGCTGGCCTTCGCCTACTGCATGGGCCTGGGCCTGCCGTTCCTGCTGGCCGCCCTCGCCTACCGGCGGGCCATGACGGCGTTCGGCGTGCTGCGCCGGCACCGCGTCGCGATCACCCGCTTCGGCGGCGCCATGCTCGTGCTGATCGGCGTGATGCTCGTGTCCGGTCTGTGGGCGCACCTGATCGCCAGCAGCCAGGGCTTCATCGCCGGCTTCGAATTGGCGGTCTGAGATGAGCGTCGACGACGAGATCGAGCTGAGGCCGGGGCAGAAGGGCAAGATGCCCCGGCTCGACGCCCAGCGGGACGTGGCCCAGCCGAAGCTGAGCCCCCTGGGCTGGCTGCGCTGGATGTGGCGCCAGCTGACCAGCATGCGCACGGCGCTGATCCTGCTGATGCTGCTGGCTTTCGCCGCGGTGCCGGGCTCGCTGATCCCGCAGACCCGGATCGACCCGTCCAAGGTCAGCACGTTCCTCGAGGACCACCCCGACCTGGGGCCCTGGGTACGGCGGCTCGACGGCTTCGACGTCTACGGCTCGCCCTGGTTCTCCGCGATCTATCTGCTGCTGTTCATCTCGCTGATCGGCTGCGTGGTGCCGCGCACCCGGCAGCAGTACCGGGCCCTGCGGGCGAAGCCGCCCCGCGCCCCGCGCCGGCTGGAACGCATGCCGGTGCACGCGACCACCCACACCGCGGCGTCGTCCGCCGAGGTGCTCGCGGCTGCCCGTAAGGCGCTGCGCCGCAAGCGCTACCGGGTGCACGCGCACGACGGTGACACGCTCTCGGCCGACCGCGGCCTGCTCAGCGAGACCGGCAACCTGGTCTTCCACCTGTCGCTGCTCGGCCTGCTCGCCACGATGGCGATCGGCTCGTTCATCAGCTACTCCGGCCAGAGCGTGGTGGTGGTCGGCGACAAATGGTCGAACACCCTGCCGCAGTACGACTCCTTCACCGGGGGCCGCGCGGTGGGCTCCGACGACCTGGCGCCCTACTCGTTCACGCTGAAGAGTTTCGACGCCGACTTCGACAAGGTCTCGACCGGCAATCAGTTCGGCGCGGCCCGCGACTTCGAGGGCAAGCTCGAGGTGATCGAGAAGCCCGGCGCCACACCGGTGGAACGCACGATCAAGGTCAATGACCCGCTCGACGTGAACGGCTCCCGGGTGTTCCTGGTCGGTAACGGCTACGCCCCGAAGATCACCGTGCGCGACGGCGAGGGCAATGTGGTCGCCTCCGGAGCGGTGCCGTTCCTGTCGACCGACTCGAACTACACCTCCACCGGGGTGGTGAAGGCGGCCGACGCCAAGCCGAAGCAGCTCGGCCTGATGGCCGTGTTCCTGCCGACGGCGAGCACCGACCCCGACACCGGCGCCGAGATCTCGGTGTTCCCGGACGACGACAACCCCAAGCTCCAGCTCTACGCCTTCACGGGTGACCTGGGTCTGGACGACGGCGTCGGACGCTCGGTCTACGTGCTCGACACCAGCCGGCTGACCGCGATCAAGGGCTCCGACGGCAAGCAGTTCACCAAGACCATCGGCGTCGGCGAGAGCGTGAAACTGCCCGGGGGCAACGGCACCGTCACCTTCGACGGTGTCACCCGGTACGTCGCCCTCGACGTGCGGTACGACCCGACGAAGATCTACGTGCTGGTCTTCGCCCTCGCGGCCCTGTGCGGCGTGACGGCCTCGCTGTTCGTCCGTCGCCGCCGGGTCTGGTTCCGGGTCACCCCGTCGGCGGGTGGCATCACCGCCGTCGGGATCGGCGGCCTGTCGCGGACCGAGGACACGCAACTCGCCGAAGAGGTGCGTAGCCTGCTGATGGCCGCGGTGCCAGACCGGGTCGACCCGGCTGACCCGGTGGACTCGGTGGAAGAGAAAGCGCCCGAAACCGCGGGCGGGACGAACGATGAGCCGGCGAGGCGCCACGAGCCGCCGGGCGAAGGAGTCTGAGTGGGCGTCAACGAGAATCTGGCGCATCTGAGCAACAACCTGATCTATTCGGCGATGGCGGCCTACGCGGTCGCGCTGATCGCCTTCGCCATCGACCTCTCCGGCCGCGGCCGGGTGGCCAGTCCCGGTGTGCGGCAGCAGGAGTTCGGCGAGGGCAGCGTGCTGACCCTCAACGGCCCGGGTGCCGGCGGCACCGAACTGCCCCGCACCTCGCTGGCGGCCGGTGACACCTCGAGCGAGAAGCGCCAGACCGTGGCCATCGCCGTGATGGTGACCTGGGTGGCCCTGGCCCTGCACATCGGTGCCGTGGTCTGCCGCGGTCTCTCGGTGGACCGGGTGCCGTGGGGCAACATGTACGAGTTCTCGATCAGTGGCTCGGTCGTCGTGACCGCCGTCTACCTGATCGCGCTCTGGCGCGCCGACCTGCGGTTCCTCGGCACGTTCGTGATCGGCCCGGTACTGCTCACGCTGGGCCTGGCCATCGCCGTGTTCTACACCGACGCCGCCCAGCTGGTGCCGGCGCTGCAGAGCACCTGGCTGGTCGTGCACGTGTCGGTCGCCTTCGTGGCCTCCGCGCTCTTCGTGCTCGGCTTCTCCCTGACCGTGCTGCAGCTCGTGCAGGACCGCCGGGAGGCGCTGGCCGCGGCCGGGAAGCCGCCGTTGCGGGGCGCGTTCATGGAGAAGCTGCCCAGCGCCGGGGTGCTGGACCGCACCTCCTACCGGCTCTACGCCGTGGCCTTCCCGCTCTGGACGTTCACTCTGATCGCCGGGGCGATCTGGGCGGAGAAGTCGTGGGGCCGCTACTGGAACTGGGACCCGAAGGAGATCTGGAGCTTCGTCATCTGGGTCGCCTACGCCTCCTACCTGCACGCCCGCGCGACCCGCGGCTGGGACGGCCGCCGGGCCGCCTACCTGGCCTGCGTGGCGTTCTTCTGCCTGATGTTCAACTGGTTCGGGGTGAACATCTTCTTCTCCGGTCTGCACTCCTACGCCGGCGTCGGATAGATCTTCGAAAACCACGACGGAGGACGCCGACCCGCGCGGGTCGGCGTCCTCCGTCGTTTTCTGGTCCGGCGCGACGCGGACCGAACACCTACCATTGGTCAATGGCCAGAGTTCTCTTCGTGCTCGCGGTGATCGGGGTCACCATCTACGCCGCCATCGACTGCCTGCGGAGCGCCGACGACGAGATACGTACCCTTCCGAAACCGCTGTGGTTGCTGTTCATCGTGCTGATCCCGCTGCTCGGGGGAGTGACCTGGATCCTCTTCGGGCGCCAGTCGTCGCCGGGCAATCAGCCGCCGCGCCGGTTGCGCACCGTGGGGCCGGACGACGACCCCGAGTTCCTGCGCAATCTCGATGTGCGCAGGCCCAAGCCCGACGACGGCGAGAAGAAGTAACGCTTACTGCTTCTCCGAGCGCAGCCGCAGTTCGCGCGGCATGCGCAGGGTGAGCAGGTTGGTCACGTCCTGGGCCGACATCGGCCGCGCGATCGCACTGCCCTGCACGGCGTCGGCCCCGATCTGCCGCGCACCCTCCAGCTGCTGCGCGGTCTGCACCGACTCACAGATCACCTGGAGCCCGAGCGAGTGGCACAGCCGGGCCGCGGCCCGGGGCACGTCGTCGCCCTCACCGAACTCGTTCAGGTCCGGGGCCAGCCGGCCGTCCAGCTTCACCGCGCTGATCGGCAGCCGCCGCAGCATGGTCAGCGAGGTACCGCCGCAGCCGAAATCGCCCAGTGCCACGAAGATCCGCAGCGAGCGCAGCAGGCCCAGGGTCCGCAGAGCCGCTTCCGACTCCACCAGTTCGCCCGCGCTCACCTGGAGCACCAGTGACGACGCGGCCAGGCCGCGGATGGCCAGCTGGGCCGCGACCTCGTGGGCGAAGTCGGGATCCTCGAGCTGGGCGGGGGAGAGGTTCACCCAGATCTGATCGACGCCGACGCCCTCGTGCCGCCAGATCACCAGGGCGGCCAGGGCGCGGTTGATGGTCTGCAGGCCGAGGGTGACGCCCAGGCCGAGATCGTCGGCCAGCGGCACGAAGGTGGACGCGGTCACGGTGACGCCGTCCTGCCGCCGCCAGCGCGGCAGGGCCTGGGCCCCGGCGATCCGGTCGTCGTCGTCCACCCCGCTGCCGAGGGCGAGCATGGGCTGGAAGTCGATCTCGATCAGGCCCATCCGCACCGCGTGCCGCAGTTCCTGTTCCAGGCCGGCCCGCACCTGGCTCTGGGCCCGCAGCGCGGTGTCGAACATGGCCCAGCGGCCCCGGCCCCGGCCCCGGGCCGTGCGCACGGCCTCGTCGGCGGCCTGCAGCAGGTCGTCGGCGGTGGTCAGGCCGGGGGTGGTGGTCAGGCCGCCGGCGGCGATCGGGCCGGGCGAGGTGATCGGGTCGGGCCCGGAGACGGCCCCGCCGAGCGAGCAGGTCAGGCTGAACTCGCGGGCCCCGGCGAGGACCGGCTCGTCCAGCCGGCGGCTGATCACACGGGCCACGTCGGCGCAGGTGTCGGCGTTCGGCGGGAGCAGGTTCTCGGTGAGCACCACGGCGAACTGCGCCCGGGACACCCGGGCCACCAGGTAGCCCGGGAAGTGCCCGGCGATCCGGGCCCCCACCTGCTCGGCCAGCTCGTCGGCCGTGCTCGCGCCCAGGCTGTCGGCCAGGTCGTCGAACCGGTCCACCTCGGCGAGCACCAGGCCGACGGGCCGGCGGTCCGGCGGGGCGAGGGAGAGTTCCAGCGCCCGCAGCAGGCCGTCCCGGTTCGGCAGGCCGGTGGCCGGGTCGAGCGACGACGACGCGGCGAGTGCGGCGGTCCGGGCCCAGGCCTGGCGTTCACCGGCCCGGGCGGCACTGGCGGCGCGGGTCAGGCGGCGGCGGGCCGCGGTGGAGGTGATCCCGACCAGCGCGGCGACGAGTACGCCCGAGCCGAGCGCGATCTGGATGCCGACGACGGGATGGTCCTGCGGGTTCGCCAGCAGGCGCGCGATCCGGGCCGGGCCGTCGATCAGGGTGCGCCCGGTCAGGGCGCCGCTCAGGGCGGTCACGCCGAGCGCGGTGACGGTCCAGCCCGCGACCGGGCCGACCAGCAGCGGGTAGGAGGCCACGGTGGTCAGGGCGATCACCAGCGACACCGGGGTCAGGGCGGGCTGGAGCACGGGCAGGGCGGCCGCGGCGCCGAGCAGGGCGGTGGCGCGCAGCAGCCGGGCGGCGGTGAAACCCGGCAGCAGCAGGGCCATCAGGCCGGCGAGGGGCAGGACGGACAGGGTCAGCCAGACCGGGGGTGGTGCGGCGACGGCCCAGGCGGTGGCCGTGGCGATCAGCGACAGCACCAGGGTGAGAAGGGCTTCCGGCATCCGGCGGGGTTCGGTGGGGAGTACCGCGGCCGGGGGGACGACCGGCTCGGGGGCCGGGTCGAACGTGGTGCGGGTGAGCACCCGCAGGTCTTCCGCCGGTTCCTTCGAGGGCTCCTTCGAGGGTTCCGGCGGCTGGGGGTGGCGGATCAGCTTCGGCCCGTCGGACAGGTCGATCGCCATCGGTGCGGGCAGTTCCCACTCGGCGGTGTCGCTGTCCTCGTCGTCGGCTCTGCGGTCCTCCGGCCCGGCGGGGTGGGCCGCCGACCGGGGCCACGGGATGCCGCTTCCGGCGCGCGGGTCGGGGTGCCGGCCGGCCCCGAACGCCAGGGTGTCGAAACCGCACTCCTGGGCGTGGGAGACCGGGTCGCGCAGCGGGTTGGCGACGGCCATCGGCGGGGTCAGCAGCTTGGGCTGCTCGAC
>NZ_JAJOMA010000036.1 GCF_021129235.1 Kineosporia mesophila | reverse complement strand
GGGAGCGGGCGCGGTCGGGCACGCGGCCATCCAGCTGGGGGTGTGGGCCGGTGCGACCGTGATCACGACCGTCAGCGGGCCCGAGAAGGCCGTGCTGGCCCGGGCCGCCGGGGCCGGGCACGTCATCAACTACCGGACGGACGACGTGGTCGCCCGGGTGCGCGAGATCGCCCCCGAGGGGGTGGACGTGGTGGTCGAGGTGTCGCCGTCGAGGAACTGGGACATCGACCTGGCGGTGATCAGGCCGCGCGGCACGGTGGCCGTCTACGCCAACGACGGTGGTAACGACCTGACCCTGAACATCGGGGCCGGGATGGGCCCGAACGTCCGGCTGCAGTTCATGCTGCTCTACACGGTGGGCGACGAGGTGATGAGTGCCGCGGCGCAGGACATCAGCGCCGCTCTGGCCGACGGCGCGCTGCCGGTGGGCCAGGAGCACGGACTGCCGCTGGTGCGGTTCGGCCTGGAGGACATGGCCGCGGCCCACGACGCGGTGCAGGGCGGGACGGTCGGCAAGGTCCTGGTGGACGTCGTCACCGGGTGAGACGGTTCGGCGGAGGGTGACCTGGACCACGTCGAGCGGTCGACGAGTCCTTCGGTCACCAGGCCGGTGACGACCGGCTGAGCCGTACGGCCGCGGCCCGGCATCGGGCGCTGCGGGCCGACGGCGCCGGCGGCCCCGCAAGTCTCCCGCTCCTGAACGAGACTCACGCGTTGCGTACGTTCTGGGCGAAGTCCAGCACTCCGTGGGGGTCGTACTTCTTCACCACCTTGCGCAGCCGGGGCAGATTCTTGCCGTAGTAGGCGCTGCCCCAGTTCTTCTGCGCCGCGTTGAGGTAGTTCACGTACGAGCCGCCGCCGGTCACCGGGGTCAGGGCGTCCTGCACGGCCAGGACGTCCGGACCGCCGTTGGCGTCGGAGGTGTAGATCTGCACCGAGGCCACGGCCTTACGGTGCACGAACACCGTGTCGGTGGGGGAGAGGCCGGCCACCTCCCCGCCGAGGGAGTCGATGAGCAGCACCACCCCGGCCGGGCCGCTCATCAGGTCGACGATCTGCTGGGCCCGCGAGCGGGTCAGGGTCCCCGCCAGCAGCCGGGAGGCGGCGCGGAACTTCTCCCGGCCGGTACGGCCGCCGGCGAAGTGCTGCATCGCGCCCAGACAGGTGTAGCTCTTCGACGTGCGGGCGGTCGGGGTCGCGCCCACCTCGGCAATCAGGGTGTTCAGGTGGGCCGGAAGTTTGGACGGGGTGCCCACGAAGGTGCCCACGACCCGGTTGGCCGGGCGGGCCCCGGCGGCGGAGCCGTTGATGTGGCACACCGAGGTCAGGGCCTTCGGGGCGGCGTCGATCCACTGGCTCCAGGCGCTGAGCACGGCCGCGGAGGCCGTGGGCGGGAAGGTCAGGGAGAACACGGTGACGGTCGGCGCGGCCACGGTGGTGAACGTCAGGTCGGTGACGATGCCGCCGCCCCCACCGCCACCGCCGCGCAGCGACCAGAACAGGTCGCTGTGATGTGTGGCGTCGGCCAGTAGGAGCTCGCCCTCGCCGGTCACCACGTGCGCGGCCTTCAGGTGGTCGCAGGTCAGCCCGTAGGGCCGCGACAGGACACCGATGCCGCCGCCGAGGGTCAGCCCGGCGATGCCGACGGTCGGGCAGCTGCCGCCGGGCAGGGCCCGGCCCCGCGCCGCGAGCGCGGCATACACCTGCGACAGGCGTGCCCCGGCACCGACTTGCACGGTGCCGTCGTCCTTCACCGTGATCCTCTTCATTCCGCTGACGTCGACGACCAGTCCGCCGTCCGGCGTGGAGTAGCCGGCGTAGCTGTGCCCGCCCGAGCGCGCGGCGACCGGGATGCCATGCCCGGCGGCCCGCTGCACGCAGCGCTTGATGTCGGTGCGGCCGGTGACCTGCGCGATCGCGGCCGGGGTGCGGCGGCCGAGCGCGGCGTTGAACGGGAGCGACGCCTGCGCGTAGCCGGTGTCGCCGGGCCGCAGGAGCGGGCCGTCCAGCGCCCGGCGCAGCCCGGCCCAGTCCAGGTCGCCGCCCGCGGCGAGGGCCCGGCGGGCGGTGAGAAGGCCCGCTCCGCCGGCGCCCGCCAGAGCGAGGAACCCGCGCCGGCCCAGGGTGGGCCGGCCTTTCTGCGCCACCGTCTGCGTTGTCGTGACCATGGTTCGCCTCCCGTGGGCGTCCGTTACCGCGTCCTCAGAGCACCTTCGTCCTCCCAGTTCGATGCGCAGTGGACGGGAAAAGTTCGCCATCACCGTGAGTGATCCACGGGCAGCCGGTCTGATCCGAACCGGTTCTGACGGCCCGGGTCGGTGAGGGCGGGGTACCTCGCCGAGACCGGCGGCCGCGGTCGTGGTGTTCCGGCCGGGGTTCAGTCCTCCGGGGAACCGGTGGACGCCGCGGAATCGGCCAGCTCGGTCAGCTCGGCCGTCCAGTCGCCGTCGTCGTCCTTCGCCAGCTCGGTGAAGCCGACGGACGCGTAGAGCTTGCGGGCCTGCGCGTTGTCCTCGTGCACCGCGAGCCGGACGCCTTCGCAGTCGGGCAGTTCCAGCAGGTAGCTGAGCAGGGTCACCAGGGACGCACGCCCGATGCCCGCGCCCTGCGAGGGCTCGTCCACGAGCATGCCGCCGACCCAGTACCGGTCGTCGTCCTCGTCGTAGGCGTACATCAGGTGCCCGGTGACCTCGTCGCCCGCAAAGATGCCCAGGGACGTCCACAATCCTTCGCGCTCACTCAGCAGCAGGTACCGGGCGGCCGAGGTCGCCACCCAGTCCCGCTGGTCGTCACCGGGCACGACATCCGCCACGGCACGCCAGTTGTCGTCGTCCACGCCGCGCAGGGTCACGGGCCGGCCGGTCCGGTCGGTGAGGCCGGCGTCGATCATCTTCATCACCAGCAGACCCTCTCATGCCCGGCCCGGCGGACATACCAGACCGAATTCCTGATAACAGGCTTCAGCGCGAGCTCCGTCGCCATGGTCAACCCGCGTCGTCAGGATCAGGAGGGGCACCCAACCCCTCCTGATCCTGCAAGCCTTCCCCGGCGTATCTGCACAGCAGGGAAGTGGTGGCCGGCGCCGGTGGGACAGGCTGGCCGCTGGGGGAGCGGCCGGTTGATCTGGCGTTCGGGAAAGAGGTTCATCGCGCTGGTCGGACGAGTCCGACCAGCGCCTGATGTGCGTGGGCCCGACAGCCCACGGGAAGGCCAGGGCCACATCATCGGTACTGGACAGCGATCTCTTTGACTGATCTGTTGATAACAGGCTATGAGCTTACTTTCCAGCCATTAAATCGACAACCACAGCAGAGGACGAGCGGCTAGGGTCCGGCGCGGAGGTCGCCTCTACGGGGCGCTCGGGTCGCATGAAGTGCACACGATCCCTTTCGGCGGGGGAGTGGGATGGGTAGATATCTGGTCACCGGCTCGTCCGGGCATCTGGGTGAAGCTCTGGTGCGCACGCTGGTGGACGCCGGCCAGGACGTGGTCGGCATCGATGTGCTGGCTGGTGCTTTCACCACCGTGACGGGTTCCGTCACCGACGGCGCCCTGATGGACGAGCACCTGGCCGGGGTGGATCACGTGCTGCACACCGCCACGTTGCACAAGCCGCACGTCGGGTCGCACAGCCGGCAGGACTTCGTCGACGTGAATGTGACCGGCACCCTCACGGTGCTGACGGCAGCGGCCCGGGCCGGGGTGAAAAGCGTTGTCTTCACGAGCAGTACGAGTACCTTCGGCCGGGCGATGACCCCGGTGCCGGGTGGGCCGGCCATCTGGGTCGACGAGAGCGTGCGTCCGCAGGTGAAGAACATCTACGGGGCCACGAAGGTCGCGGCCGAAGACCTGTGCGAGCTGGCTGCGCTCGACGGACTACCGGTGGTAGTGCTGAAGACGTCGCGGTTCTTCCCCGAGCGCGACGACGTGCAGACCGATGCCCACGACACCGCACTGAAGGTGACTGAGTTCCTGTACCGCCGGGTCGACCTGGAAGACGTGGTGAGCGCCCACCGGCTCGCCGCCACCCAGGCGCCGCAGATCGGCTTCGGTCGTTACATCATCAGCGCCCCAACCCCTTTCGCCCCCGGTGACCTGACCGATCTGGCGCGGGATGCGTCCTCGGTCGTGCGCCGTCGGTACCCCGACCTGATGGCGCGCTTCGAGGAGAAGGGCTGGCCGATGCCGCCCACCTTCGACCGGGTTTACGACAGCCAGCGGGCCCGGGCCGATCTGGGCTGGCAGCCGCGGTACGACTTCGTCACGGTGGCCGAAAGAGTCCTTGCAACAGGGGAATGGCGTAGCGATCTGGCGCTGCGGGTGGGTTGGAAGGGCTACCATGGCAAACCTACCGGCGTGTATACGGGCCCCTGACTCAATTTTGATAACAGGCTTTTAGCCAAACCTGCTTTCCTTCTGAACAAAAAACGCAACGGATCAGGTGCGCGACCTCTCCTGTACGCGCTGAGCTTCTTCGTGTCGATCTCGCCGTCCTGGCCGAACGCGGCTACGGGCTTGCTGCCGTTTCTCATCAGCGGGACCAGCGCATCGGTGAGTGTGGGGGTGCCGGAACGATTTCTGCTGTTGCCCCTTTCGCCGTGGTTGCCGGGCTGCTGACGATCATGCCGGGTCTGGATACTGCCCTGGTGCTGCGTAGCGCCGCCGCTCAGGGACGTGCTCATGCTTTTGTGACTGCCCTGGGTATCAACACCGGGGCCCTGATCTGGGGTGCTGCGGCTGCTGGTGGGGCTACAGCTCTGCTCACTGCTTCGCACACGGCCTATACCGGGCTGCGGATCGCCGGGGCCCTGTACCTGTTGTGGATGGGTGTGGGGATGTTGCGCTCGCTGGTGCAGAGCTCATTCCCCGCAGGCCAGGCCGAAGGGAAATCCGTGTCTGGCGTGCGCACCGTTGCGCGGCAGCGGTTCTCGGACTCTTACCGGCGCGGCCTGACCACGAACCTGCTCAACCCGAAGATCGGCGTGTTCTACATGGCGATGCTGCCACAGTTCATCCCTGCCGGTGTGCCGCACCTGCCGATGGGTGTGCTGCTGGCGTTCGTACACGATGTCGAGGGCCTGCTCTGGTTCACGCTCCTGATCTTCGGGGTGGAGCGGGTGGCGGCCCTGCTCAAGCGTCTTCGCGTGAGCAGGCGCACCGCGCAACGTCTCTGGACGGTGTCACCGGGACCGTGCTCATCGGGTTCGGTCTGGAACTGGCCCTGTCCGAGCGCTGAGACCCCCTGAGCGCTCGGGTCAGGGGGTGGTTTCGGGTTCCTCGTGGCCCACGGCCAGGTCGAACTCGTTGCCTTCGGGGTCTTGCAGGCATACCCACTGGATGCCGTACTCCTGGTGTTCAGAGACCTGTGTGGCGCCCAGGGCCAGGATGCGCTCGAGTTCGGTCTCCCAGTCGGAGCCCTCGTCGAGGGTGAGGTCGATGTGCATGCGGTTCTTGACCTTCTTGACCTCGGGCACGGCCAGGAACATCAACGACAGCTCCCCTTCGGCGCCGGGTAGGTTCGCGAAGAACTGGTTGGCGCCCGGGGTGACTGCGCGATCCAGCAGCCCGGCCCAGAATCCGGCGAGCTTCTCGGCGTTGGCGCAGTCGAGCACGACCTGGGTAGCGGTGACGGACATGGTGGTTTCCCCTCGATAGACGTGGTGCGGGTATGTGTGGGTCAGGCCGGGATGTGCGTGACCGGCCAGCAGACCTCGGTGCGCAGTGCGCCCGGGTCATTGGTCTCGGCCGAGCTGACCAGGTAGTTCTCACGGATTGGGCCCGGCGCGGCGATTCCCTGGGCGTGGACGTGCTCGCCGAGAGCCCCGTAGGTGCGGTCGATGTCGGCGTACGGGCCGCGATGTACGGCGATCGCGTACGGCTGGGACTGCAGCACCCTCACCTGCACGTCCAGGCAGACCCCCTCGTCGGCTGCTTCTGCTGTCGTCACCGGGAGAAGAGCCGTGACCGCGGCGTCGTGACCGGTGAACCAGTCACCCGTGTACAGCGCCCCACCGGCCCCGGCCGGCGCCACCTGCAGTTTGCGGGCCACAGTGAACAGTTTCGGGAAGATCTCCCCCGCCCACGGAGCAAGGTCGTCATGACTGACCTCGTCGGTCACCGCCAGGACGTTCTCCTGCGCACCCGGCCGGTACGTGACCGCGAGCGCCCTCTGGTCGTGCTCGAGCATCAGGTGCAGGGAGGCGAGCGCTGCGGCGGTGGCGTCCATTTCGCGTTGGAGATGGTCGAGGTGCTCACCGATGACGATGGTGCGGGTGCTGGGGTCGGTGGTGGCCAGTACCTCGCGGATGCGGGCCACGGGCATGCGCACGTCACGCAGGCGCCGGATCAGCTGGGCGTCGGGTATCTGATCGCGCGTGTAGTGCCGGTAGCCGGTGACCGGGTCGATGACGGCCGGCACCAGGAGCTCGACGTCGTGGTAGTGACGCAAGGTCTTGGCGCTGAGGTGGGTCAGGCGGGAGAACTCACCGACCAGGAACAAGGTCTCGGACACGGATCCAGCATGGGGGTTCCGGTAACAGGAAGGTCCAGTCACGCGGGCCGTACGCCGCCGGCGCGTGCCCTCCCTTGCCGGTCGCCACAGGCCAGCACGGGCCAGCACGGGCCAGCACGGGCCAGGACAGTCCGACGAGTCACGACGGCCGGCGCGGGTCGGCGCACTCTGGTCCAGTGGGCTCGCCGGGCAGAGGCCTCACATCATGCGTCTGGGCACTCAGAGTCTGGGCCTCGTGTGGCCCGAACGAGTGCGCGCGTAACCGCCAGGTGCGCTCACGTCGTCTGCGCCGCCGGAAGTGAAGCCGGCCCACCCCCACGACCGCACCGGACCTCAGCCTGCGGGGTGGCGCGCGTGGATCAGGGTGCGCGAGGAATGCGCCACGAACGGCTGTCCGGCGCGCATCGACGCGTCCAGGTCCCGCAGCTGCGGGAGGTACCGCTCGAGGCTGAAGTCCGGCACCCACCACACGCATTTACGCAGGATCCACACCACGGCCCCGATGTCGTGGAACTCCATCCGGCACCGGGCCGTACGCAAACCCGTGATCTGCAGGCCGGCTGCCACCGCGTCCTTCATCTCGTTCTGGGGATCGCGGGCCGTGCGCGCCCGGGGGAGAGGACCGAGGAAGACCTCGATCAGTTCGAACGCCGATGCCGGGCCCACGTGCTGGGCCACGTACCGGCCGTCTTCGCGGAGGACCCGGGCGATCTGTGACCACGCCGGTTTCACCGGATGCCGGCTCGTGACCAGGTCGAACGACGCGTCCGCGAACGGCAGCCGGTCGGTGGAGGCCCGCACGACCGCCACGCCCCGCGGGCCCAGCGCCGCCTGCGAGCGCAGCACGTTCGGGCCCCACGCCTCGGTGACGGCCATCCGGGCCGGCAGCACCGGCATCGCGGCGACGATCTCCCCGCCCCCGGTGTCCAGGTCCAGGGCGCTGGCGGCATCCGCGTACAGCGACTGCAGGTGGCGGGCGTATCCCCAGGGTGGGCGTTCCTCGGTGGCGCGCCCGTCCAGCCAGGAGAAGTCCCAGCCGGTCACGTCCGTATCCTGGGCCTGGGCCACCAGGTCCTCGAAGGACCTCATACCGGTTCTTCGATCAGGGCGAGCGCCACCTGCAGGTTGTGCTCGGCGATCTGGTGCATGAACTCCCGGTCGGGAAAGTCCCCGTCCAGCAGCCGTAGTGGGCCTGCGACCAGCGACAGCCGCATGGCCAGGCGGTACAGGCGCAACCGGTCCGCATCCAGGCCGTCCGCTGCGAGCGCGGCGTAGCGGTCGTGGAAGCGCAGCTCCAGGAACACGTGCTCCCACTCGACGTCGAAGAACATCAGCCCTTCCACGTCGATCAGGACTGTCTGGCCGGCCGCGTCGACCAGGACGTGGTCGGGGCCCAGTTCACCGTGGATGAGCGTGTATCTCTGGCGTGGCTGGACCCGGGCGTGCAGGTCGTGCAGGCGCTCGCGGATCCGGGACCGGGCGGCGCCCAGGCGCTCGTCGCGGGACGCGCCTTCGTCCAGGTCACCGAGGGCGCGCTCGAGCACCATCTGCTCGCCCGAGGTTCCGTAGTTGTTCAGGTGCCCCAGGGGCCCATACCGGTCGGCGGTGCGAGCGTGCAGGCGGGTCAGGGATCGGGCCAGGTCGTGCAGTGCTTCATCGGCGCGCGCGGGGTGGTATTGCAGGAGTGCCTCGAGGGATCCCCCGGGCACGTCCTCGATCACGGCGACATCGGCCGGGTAGTGCTGGTGGGAGTCGTCGGACCACAGGACGCGGGGCGCGCGGACGCCGGCGCTCTCCAGTGCGCGGGTGGCGGCCAGGAGGCGGTGCAGGCCGGTCGCGGCTGCGAACGGATCGCCCGGGTCGGGGGCGTCCGTCGCACGGGGCCAGAAGTTCTCCTCCTGCGCCCAGCTGTACACCGTCACACTCGTCGGCGGCCCACCGAGACGAACCCGGTACACGCCCTTCTTGCTGCCACCGCGTAACCGCTGGATCCCGGTGACCGGCACGGCCGTTCCCAGGGCGATCTGGACGAGCCCGGCCAGGTTCGCGGTATCGGCGGTTCGGTTCACCCGGTGACGTTACTGCGGGACGAACAATGACGAGCAGTGGTTTTCTATGCGGCCCACCACGCGTCGCTCGCGCATGCCACCTCGTACTGCCACCAGCCGGCCACGGAGCCCTCCTCCAGGAGCACCTTGATGCTGCGGAAGTCCGCGTCCACCGGCACGTCGAACGCGACCAGCGGCAGGTCCGGGCTCAGCACCCCACCCTGGAGGCCGAACTCGGCGAACTGCGCGTTCACCATGTCCGCGCTGGAACCCAGTGGCCCGGAGGCCTCCGGGAAGACCCGCACCACACAGTGGCCCGAGGGTTCCACCGTCTCCAGGGCCCAGTGCGCGCCCCACTCGTCGGTCTCGAACCGCACCACATCGCCGGGGGCGACGCCCACCTGATGGAACGGTGCGCTCGCCACCCGCGCCGTTCGTCCACTGATCGGCGCCGCCCAGACCTCCTCGGTGTCCTGATCGTGCCCCGCCCGTGGCGGATATTTGAAACAGAGTCTGATCATTGGATGGTTACCGGTCATCCGGGACATGATGCTGCCCCGGCCACACTGATGCCAACGATGCTCACAGATCCCCGGCCGAAGAGGCGTTCGGCGGGCGCCGGCCCGCCACCCGTGAGCGCCGCCCCACCTGGCGCGCGGCCGGTTTCAGGGCCGGTTTCCCCTCGGCCAGTTGCTTCCTGAGCTGCGCGATCTCGGCGTCGGCGCGCTCTCGCACCCGCCGGAGGCCGGCCTCGTGCCGGGTCGAGGCCTCGCGGGTCTGTTCCTCGTGCCGGGCGCTCGTGTCCCGGTGCTGTTGCTGTTCCTGCGCCAGGCGGGCGTCCAGATCCGCGACACGATCTGCCGCCTGGCGCAGTTCCACGCCCGTGGTCGCGACCTGAAGGTCGAGCTGGGTGATGCGGGCGCGCTGGTCCTGGACGGTCGGCAGAAGCTCGGCGTGCTCGCGGCGTTGCAGCTCCAATGACGTACGCACCGCCTGCAGCTCGGCCTCGGCCTGGCCGCGGGCCCGTTCGTGCTCGGCGACCTGTTTCCAGGCCTCGTCGCGGATCTGCTCGGCCTCCTGCCGGGCCTGCTGTGCGCTGCGGGTGGCGCGGTCTTTCTCCTCCCGGTCGGCCCGGGCGGCCGCGAGCGCCTCCCGCCGCGCCTGCTCGGCCTGCTGCTCCCCCTCGGCGGCCCGGGCGGCCTCGGCGTGGGCCTGCTCGGCTTCGGTCTCGGCGGCCGCGACGCGTGCGAACGCCCCGCTCTCGGCCTGCTCGAACCGGGCGATCAAAGCGGTGAGCTGCTCACTGAGCTGTCGCGCGACCGGCAGTACCCCCTGCGTGGCCTCTTTGGCCAGCGCCAGCGGGTCCGCGACCGCGGCCAGGTCGTGGGCGCGCCGTTGACGGGAGGCCGCGTCCGCGTGAGCTTTCGAGCAGTACCGGGCGCGTCGTCCACCTTTGGGACGACCCAGTTCATCGCGCGGGCGCGCCGGCAGCAGTTCCTGGCAGCCGTCCAGCCCGCAGACCCCCGCCGACGCGTCCACTGCCCCATCTGTTCCTACGCTGTCCGTGCTCACCCCCGGCAGTCTTCCGCATGCGGTGAGCGCGCCCGACCCCAGCCCAGTTCAGTGAGGTTCAGGCAGTCAGGTCGTCACGCAGCACGCTGTACAGCACCGTGTCGTGCCAGGCACCCATCCGGAAATAGTGCCCGCGCATCACGCCTTCCCGCTGGAACCCGGCCTTCTCCAGCGCCCGCTGCTCGGCGATGTTCTCCACATCGGTGCCGGCCTCGATGCGCTGCACCGCCGTGTGATCGAACAGGTACCGCACCAGCAGCTCTTGGGCGCCCGTGCCGATGCCCCGCCCCCGACAACCCGGCAGCAGCGCGATGCCCACGTTCCAGCACCACGAGTCCTTCGCGGTGCGCACCCGGTGCCAGTCCACGAATCCGGCCCGCTCCTGATCCGCCACCACCAGCAGGGACCCGCGATCGTCCGTCAGCATCCCGGTCTCCTCCCAGTCCCGCACGAACTTACGGATGTCCCGGAAACCGAACCACTGATACTCACTCGTCCCCTCCGCGGAGGCGAAAATCTCCGCGTACACGCGCACGTCGTCCTCAAAGATCTGCCGCAGCTCCACATCCGTCATGACCGCGACAGTAGGGGCCGGTATCCCCCTCGCGCGCCCGGTTTCCTGTCGAGCGCCATCGTGCCCTGACCGCTCCGATGAAGGACGTTCGTCCCCCACCGGAGCGGTCAGGGCACCCGATCCGTCCGCTCAGTGAGCGGGTGCGTCCAGATCGTCCAGGTCGGCCAGGTCGAGCACGAACCGGTAGCGCACGTCGCCCTTGGCCAGGCGCTGCAGGGCCTCGTTCACCCGGGCCGAGGGCAGCACCTGGACCTCGGCGGTGATGGCGTGCTCGGCGCAGAACGCCAGCATGTCCGCGGTCCCGGTCCGGCCACCGGTGCCCGAGGACGTCAGCTTGCGCCGCCCGGCGACCAGGTCGAACAAGTTGACCTGCGCCGGGCGCGGGTAACCGACCACCGCCAGCGTCCCGTCCAGCCCCAGCAGGTGCAGCAGCGGGGACAGCTCGTGCGGGCCCGGGATCGAGTCCAGCACCAGGTCGAACCGGCCCCTGGCCCCCTTCAGCTGTTCCTCGTCGGTCGTGACCAGCAGGCCGGTGGCCCCCAGCCGGGCCGCGTCATCGGCCTTGGCGGGGGTACGGCTGAGCACCGTGACCTGCGCGCCCAGCGCCGCCGAGAGCTTCACGCCCAGGTGCCCCAGACCACCCAGCCCGGCGACCGCGACCTGGCTGCCCGGCCCGATCCCGGCGGCCCGCAACGGTTCCCACATGGTCACCCCCGCGCACATCAGCGGCGCGGCGCCGGCCGCGTCCAGGCCGGCCGGCAGCCGGTAGGCGAACTTCTCCCGCAGCACGTACTCACGGCTGTACCCGCCCTGCGTCAGCGACCCGTCCACCCGGTCGGTGCCGCCGTACGTGACCACCGGCCCCTGCGCGCAATAGTTCTCCTGGCCCGCCCGGCACATCGTGCACTGCCCGCAGGAATCCACGAGCGTGCCGACCGCCACCTGGTCACCGACCGCGAAACCGGTGACGGCCGGGCCGACCTCGGTGACCGTGCCGGTGAACTCGTGCCCCGGCACCAGAGCCGTACCGAGCTGCTTGAGCATCCCGTTGACCATGTGCAGATCGCTGTGACAGACCCCGCAGTAGTCGATCCGCACCGCCAGGTCGTCCTCGCGCAGGTCCCGGCGCTGGAACGTGCCCCGCCGCAGAGCCGTACTGCTGTTGCCGTTGGTCGGGTTGTCGCTGGGGACGTACTCCCAGCCCGTGGTGGTGCGCATGATCTTCCTCCTAAACAAACCATTCGGTCTGCCAAAGGAGTACCACGTCCCGGACAAGAAACAAACTGAATCGTCTGTTTGCTAACCTGGTGGACGTGCCCGAGCTACCGACCTCACCGAAGGGCGCCGCCACGAGCCGGCGCATCCTGGACGCCGCCCTGCAGGAGTTCGCCGAACGCGGCATCGCCGGGGCCCGCGTCGACCGCATCACCGCGGCCGCCCGCACCAACAAGGCCCAGGTCTACGGCTACTTCGGCAACAAGGACGGCCTGTTCGACGCGGTCCTGACCGACGTCCTGGAACGCACCGCCACCGCCGTGCACTTCGACGCCGACGACCTGCCCGGCTGGGCCGTGGCCGTGTACGACGAGAACCTCAACAGCCCCCACGTGGTGCGACTGCTGACCTGGGCCCGCCTGGAACGCCGCGAGTCCGGCCGCCTGGAGATCGCCCCCGATGTCGAACCGAAACTGGCCGCCATCGCCCGCGCCCAGAACGAGGGCCGGCTCAGGGCCGGGGAGCCGGCCGACCTGCTCCTGCTGGTCCTGGGCGCCGCCAGCGCCTGGTCCCCGGCCGGCGGTTCCTACGCCGCCTCCGCCGACGAACCGGCCACCGAGCACACACGCCGCCGCGCCGCGCTGCACGACTTCATCCAGCAGGCCATCGCTCCCTGACTTTTTCCTGCATCGCCCACCAAATCGGACACCGTCCTGGCGGCGTGAACACTCTCAGGTGAAGACCCCGACCGGCCGACTCGGGTATCGACGGATCGATCACTCGAAGGGCAGGCTTGGCCCGTCCTGACATCGGCCAGGGCCGCCGAGCACATCGTCGATCTCTACAGCTGATCCCTTTTGTTCACGACGCGAACGTCACCGTGCTCGGTCACAGAGCGGAGGGCAACAGGACGACGAAGTCCAGTCCGCCGGTATCGGCCGCCAGTTTCAGCGCCGCCGCGGGGTCGTGAAGACCGACGGTCCGCACGGTGACCTGATCCAGGTCGACGGTCCCCGAGCGCACCAGACGCCATACCCCCGACACGGTCTCGGGGCGGGCCATCCAGGATCCGCGCACGCTCAGCCGCCGCCGCATCAGGTGTCCGTAGGGCAGGGCCAGATCATGACGGACCCCACCGACGAGCACGAGCGTTCCGCCCGGACGCAGACTGTCGAAACCGGTCAGGGTCGGCTCGGCGCTGTCCGTCGCCCCGAGCGTGTCCAGGACCAGATCCGGTTCCCCCGCCGCCCGGACGGCAGCGGCGTCCTGGACCCGGTCACCGCCGAGGGCCACGACCGTCACCCGCGGATCCAGCCCCGCGAGCCGCTCCAGCGCCACGCGGTCACGTCCCACCGCCACGACCCGCGACGCACCCCGGGCCAAGGCCATCAGCACCGCCGCCCCACCCAGCTGACCGGTGGCACCCAGCACCGCGACGACGTCCCCCGGTTGCTGCTCGCCCCGCACCAGAGCCTCGGCCGCGATGGACAACCACGGCAGCACAGCCAGCCGTTCCGGACGCGGGTCATCCTGCGCCCCCGGAAGCCGGACCAGGACCTGCGCCGGCAGCACGGCCCGCTCGGCGAACGTCCCGTCGCGCCACACCTCCTGCATCCTGGCGATGTCCGCCGTGCGCTCGCCGCGCCCACCGATGCCCGTCCAGGACAGGATGAATTCTTCCTGGTCGGTGATGTCGCTGGAGCGCAGCAGGCCCGCGTTGAGCACCACATCGTCCAGATGCAGACCGAACACGTCCGGCGCCACGGCACGCACCCGGCCCACCCCACCGGTGCCCAGGATCAGTGGAGTCGGCACATGCCCCCGCAATCCCGTCGTCAGGACAGCCGTGTAGGCCGGGACATGCACGGCGAGCACGTCAACCACGGCGGCACCGGGACGTAACTGGGGGTCGGGGGCCTCGATCAGGTGGAGGCCGCCGGTATCTGAATCATTGAGTTCCCATGCGCGCATGAGTCCACCGTCGCCCACCCTTAGCCTGGTATCCAGAATCGCCTTATCCTGGTACTAGGAGTGTCACCGTGGCCGACGACCGGCGCACACATCCCCGGGCCGCCCGACGGCGTGAACTGGGATCCTTCCTGCGCAGTCGCCGCGAGCGCCTGACCTGTGCCGATGTCGGTCTGCCGGCCACCGGCCGGCGCCGCACACCGGGACTACGCCGCGAGGAGGTGGCCATGCTCGCCGGCATCAGCACCACCTGGCTGACCTACCTGGAGCAGGGCCGCAACGTGCAGGCCTCGCGTCAGGTGCTCGAGGCGCTGGCCACGACCTTGCAGCTCACCCCGGCCGAACACAGCCACGTGCTCAACCTGGCGGCGGAAACACCGTCACCGGCGGTGCTGCCGGCCGTGGCCCCGGCGGTCGTCTCCGTCGTGCAGGCCATGCACCCTCATCCCGCCTACGTGACCTCCGGCGACTTCACGGTGCTGGCCTGGAACCGGGCGGCCGAGGAACTGGTCCCGGGCCTACTGGCGAACAGTGACGGTGAGCGGCCTCATCTGGCCAGGTGGCTGTTCGAGGCCCCTGACGCCAGGACGACGTTCCCGCAGTGGGAGTCGGTGGCCCAGGACGTCCTGGCCCGGTTACGGGCGGCCGCCGCGCGCCATCCGGACGAGCCTCGCTACACCGGACTGGTCGAGGACCTGCTGCACGTCAGTCCCGAGGCCAGGGCGTGGTGGAACCGGCACGACGTGCGGGCCGACCGCGCCGGGATCAAGCAGGTGCGTCACCCCGAGCGAGGGATCCTTGAGCTGACGCACGCGGCGTTCGCTGTGGCCGATCAGCCCGAGCACACCCTGGTGGTCTACCTCCAGGACGGCACCTGAGCGTGAGGTCCGACGGCTCAGGACAGGGACCGCAGGCCGTCCTCGGCGTGGGCGAAACGGATGGCCCGGGTGGCCAGCTCGAGCTTGAGTAGGTAGGCCCGCACCCCGGTGAGCACGCCCCTCGGCCGGCCGTCAGCGCAGTTCCTGTCCCGCGGCCCAGCCCGGAGCGTCGAGGTTGATGGGTGAGTCGCCGACGAACTGGGCGAGCTGCGTTTCCAGTTCGACGAGTTCCGCGGCGCCCAGACGCCCTTCCCAGCGGGCCCGTACCTCGTCGAAGATCGCCGTGCCCTCGGTGATCAGCCCGATGCCGTGATCGGTGATCCGGATGTTCTTACGGCGGATGTCGGCAGGGTCGGTCTCGGTGGTGACGTACCCGCGCTCGACGAGGGCGGCGATCGTCTTCGCCGCGGCCTGCTTGGTGATGGCAAGTCTGCGGGCCAGGTCCGAGGCACTGTCGGCGCCGGCCCGGATAGCCCGGATCGCGTACTCGTGCGACGGCCGGGCATCGGGGTATCCCCGGGTCGCCAGCTCCCGGACCACTTCATCCACCAGATTGCGATAGCTGCCCAGGAGCAGCAGGGCGAGATCGGCGCCGGATCGTGAGGACATAGCCACAGTCTAGAACTCCCCTTGACATAGACAACCAGGTTGACCAACACTGGAGTCAACCTGGTTGTCAATCTTGGGAGTTCTTGCATGTCCGGCTTTTTCGCGACCGCCTCACCTGCCGTGGCGGGCGTCACGCACCACACCGCCGAGGTCAACGACACCACGCTGCATTACGTCTCGGCGGGCGACACCGGCTCCCCGATCCTCCTGGTGCACGGGTGGCCGGAGTCCTGGTGGGCCTTCCACGACGTCATCCCGCTGCTGGCCGCCACTCACCGGGTCTTCGCCGTCGACCTGCGCGGCTTCGGTGACTCCGGCGTCGCCGAGGGCGACCACGACCTGGCCACCATGGCGGAGGACCTGCACCAGCTGGTCGCCCACCTCGGCGTCGGGCCCGTGCACGTGACCTGCCAGGACATCAGCGGCGGGCCGGTCTTCGCGTTCGCGGCCACGCACCCCGGCGACATCCTCAGCGTCACCGGCGTCGAGACCACCCTTCCGGGATACGGCTGGGAGATGCTGGGCGACGTGAGGAACGGCGGCTCCTGGCACGTGGGATTCCTGGCCACCCCGGGAATTGCGGAGCTGTTCCTGGCCGGCCGCGAGCGCGTGATGCTCGACTGGGCCGTCTCGGCGATGACGATGGTGCCGGGTGGGGTGACCGAGGCCGACCTCGACGAGTTCGCCCGCACCTACGCGCGGCCGGGCGGCTGGCGTGGCACCGAAGGGCTCTACCGTTCGTCCCTGACCGGCGGCGATCGCATGCGGGCCCTGGCCGAGTCCCGGCCGCTGACCGTTCCCGTGCTCGCCGTCGACGGCATCAACGCCCCCTTCACCGAACAGACGATGCGTCAGGTCGCCGGCGACGTCACCGCGGTCACGATCAAGGACGTCGGGCATTTCGTCGCACAGGAGGCGCCCGCCGCTTTCGCCACCGCGGTCGGCGACTTCGTCGACCGCGTCGACCGGAGCCGCTGAACGGCCCAGTCCCTGCACCGCCCCCCTTTCTCCGTGCTCTCCCCGGCCTGCCCCTGACCCTGCCCCTGACCCTGCCGCGCCGACCCTGCCGCTGACGCGCCTCGAGTCGGGGCAGCGCCGTGGTGAGCAAGCGCGTTGATGTGTCACCGAACCGGGGGCCGCCCTTCAGCAGCTCGCCGCCGCCCGGCTTGTGCACGGCAAGCTCGTCGTCGATCTCGGAACCACGGAAAACGGCCCGGCCTCAACAACGTTGAGGCCGGGCCGGACAGGTAGGAGATCAGCTGCAGGCCGACGCGTTCGTGTACGAGGCCTTGCGGGTGGAACTTCCGAGCTCGTAGTAGCCCGAGCTGTCACGCGAGAGGTTGTAGATGTCCGTGACCGAGCCGTTGTAGCGGATCTCGGTGCCGGACCAGAACAGCTTGTCGTCGGCTTTGCCGAACGTGGCCGGGCCGACGATGCCGTCCACGTCGGCCAGGTTGTGATCGTCCTGCCAGCGCTTCGTGGCCGCCTTGGTGGTGTCGCCGAACCAGCAGTCCAGCTGGCTGGTCGACGTCAGATAGCCGTCTGCGAAAAGAACCGCCTGCCACAGGAAGACGGCATTGCTGTGGTTACGCGTCGTCGCCGAGATCGTTCCTTCGTCGCCCCAGTCATCGGTCAGCACCCCGGCACCGGCGACGTAGCCCTGAGCCACCGACGCCTGTGCCGGCGAACCGATGCCGACTGTTCCCAGCGCGAGCGCCACAGCAGCGCCGCCCACGGCAATGCGACGCATCCATGCGCCTGACACGATCTTCCGCACGCTTCCTCCACCCCTCGGCCACAAACCCCATAAGCCCCATAAGTGCGAAAAGGTACTTTAAGCGCTTGTGGCGGGCTCGTCCAGAGTGGATCTTGGTTCGCCCCGGCGGGGCGCGAATGCCTGCTCGGGGATGTACATGCCGCAGGCCTTCCGCGCGTTCGGTGCTTGTGAGAAATGACGAAGCCGAGCTCGCCGCGTTCTATGAGAGCACCCGGCCGGCCTGCCAGCGGGCTGTTCGCGCCACGGTGGGCAATGCGGCGCCGGCCGAGGAACTCGTGGCTGAGGCCTTCGCGCGTGCGTGGGCGAAGGTGCGTCGGCATCCTGCCCCTGAGGCCTGGGTGGTGCGGACCTGCCTGAATGCTCACGTGTCGTGGTAGAGATGTCACCGTCGGGAGACGACCTGGCCGCACGCGCTGGACCCCTCGGCCCCGGTCACCGAAGGCCAGGCCCTGGACACCGTGCTGCTGAACGCACTGCGGCAACTGCCGGTGCGCCAGCGGGAAGTTATCGTTCTGCGGGTGACGCCTGTTGCCATGCCAGCCACGGTGCTGGCGGTGCGGCGGAGCCGGGAGTCAGGTACTGATCGGCTGGGAGGCCGGCCGGTGTCTGAGGCGATGGACGCGACGTTGAGACGGCGCCGGGGGACGGGGGCAACCACGGCGGGCGCTATTCGAGATCCGCGGAATCCCCCGGCTGACCACCAGCGAGCTGCCGGACCAGATGCTGCAAATCTACGTACGCCGTTCAGGCCTTGAGCAAACGCGGCGCCTCCGGCTGATGCGGGTCCGTCAGCGCGACCGGGGTGCATCATCACCTCGTGACCCGGCAGCGACCTCCGGCGAGGTGGGGCAGGGCAGCATCTGATGCAGGAACGTCACAGGTTCATGTCTGCGGTCTGGATCTTTTGTTCACGACGTAAACAGGTAAAGGGTGAGCGCGCGTCTCCTTCGTGGCGGAGGGAAAGCGGTGCGGCTGCCCCCCGGTCCGTCCTCGCCGTGAAACCGAACCGCCGATAGGGCCGGGAAGCGTTCCGCCGCCGAGCTGGCCGTATCGGCGCCGGCGCTCCTCCTCGAGGCGAGGTACCTGCGTGCCCGAGGCATCACGCGTCCCTCGTGTGACGCGAGTGAACGCTGACCTTCGCGTACCAACTTCCCCCTTCACACCCACGATCTGCGCTTATTCAGTTTCGCGTACGCGTTGCGCCTATTTAAATAGCGTCACGTGTTACGCGTTAAAACACCGCTTGATCAACGCTATCCAGAAGGAAACTTCTAGCTAGTTGATGGGGAACTGATGCCAGGGGGACCCCGAGGGGGCCGAGGTAACGCGAAACGAGCCCGACGCGAATCCCCGCCCGCCGAAAAGCCGCGACCTACCAGTGGCCGGCTCGGATCGGGAGTGGCCACCGCCGGGTCCTGGCCGTCCTGACCTGCCTGCGCCCCTGATTCACCCCCACCACGCCGCGGCGACCACCCCCGTACCGCGCGGGACGAACGTCCTCCATCACCGGGCCTGAAGATCTCTACTACATGTGGTAGCTGCAATTCGCCGTGACTGGCAGATGTAGTTTTCGATCATGACTGGCACCCATACACAGATTGACGCCGTGGCCACGGTGACGGAGTACCTGGAGCGCAGCGACTGGCGGGTGAACGCCAATGCCAATCAGGGGTATTCGCTGGGCGGGCTGATCCTGAACACGGCCGGGAAGGTCGTGGCGAACTACTGGCTGGACCAGGTGTACCCGCCGGCGGTGGGCACCGCGCACCGCGAGGGCGATCTGCACATCCATGACCTGGACATGCTGGCCGGGTACTGCGCGGGGTGGTCGCTGCGCACCCTGCTGGAAGACGGTTTCAGTGGCGTGCCCGGGCAGATCGATTCCGCGCCGCCGCGGCACTTCTCCTCGGCGGTCGGGCAGATCGTGAACTTCCTGGGCACTTTGCAGAACGAGTGGGCCGGCGCGCAGGCGTTCAGTTCGTTCGACACGTACATGGCGCCGTTCGTGCGCCGCGACACGATGACGTACGAGCAGGTCCACCAGTGCGTGCAGGAGATGGTGCACAACCTGAACGTGCCCTCGCGGTGGGGCACGCAGACGCCGTTCACGAACCTGACCTTCGACTGGACCTGCCCGAGCGACCTGCGCGAACAGATCCCGGTGATCGGGGGTGAGGACATGGCCTTCACCTACGGCGACCTACAGGCGGAGATGGACCTGATCAACCGGGCCTACATCGAGGTGATGAGCGCTGGGGACGCCACCGGCCGGGTCTTCACCTTCCCCATCCCCACCTACAACATCACCGCGGACTTTCCCTGGGACAGCGAGAACGCCGACCGGCTGTTCGCGATGACCGCGAAGTACGGGCTGCCGTACTTCCAGAACTTCATCAACTCCGACCTGGAACCGGGCCAGATCCGCTCGATGTGCTGCCGGCTGCAACTGGACCTGACCCAGCTGCTTCAGCGCGGCAACGGATTGTTCGGCAGCGCCGAGCAAACCGGGTCGCTGGGGGTCGTCACGATCAACTGCGCGCGTCTGGGGTACCGGCACGCCGGCGACGAAGCCGCTCTGCTCGCCGCGCTCGACGCACTGCTGGACCAGGCCCGCGACAGCCTGGAGATCAAGCGGGTCACGGTGCAGGACCTCATCGACGGCGGCCTGTTCCCTTACACGAAGCGGTATCTGGGGTCGCTAGCCAATCATTTCTCCACGATCGGGGTGAACGGCGTCAACGAGATGATCCGCAACTTCACCCACGACGAGCACGACATCACCACCGCGTACGGGCATGCGCTCGCGGTGCGGCTGCTGGATCACGTACGGACGCGGATGGTCGCCTTCCAGGAGCAGACCGGTCACCTGTACAACCTGGAGGCCACCCCGGCCGAGGGCACCACGTACCGGTTCGCGAAGGAGGACCGGCGCCGGTTCCCCGGCATCCTGCAGGCCGGCACCGACGCCCACCCGTACTACACGAACTCCTCGCAGCTGCCGGCCGGTTTCACCGACGACCCGTTCGAGGCCCTGGAACGCCAGGACGAACTCCAGGGCAAGTACACCGGCGGCACGGTGCTGCACCTGTACATGTCCGAGCAGATCTCCAGCGCGCAGGCCTGCCGGTCGCTGGTGCGCCGCTCCCTGGAACGGTTCCGCCTGCCGTACCTGACGGTGACACCGACGTTCTCGATCTGTCCCGGGCACGGGTACCTGCCCGGTGAGCAGACCTTGTGCCCCTCGTGCGGTGGGGACTGCGAAGTATGGACGCGGGTCATGGGCTACCACCGGCCCGTCTCCTCGTTCAACATCGGCAAGCAGGGTGAGCACGCCGAGCGCACCCCGTTCACCGAGCCCGCGAGCGCATGATCAGGGTGGGTGGCTGGTCGCGGCTGTCCACGTGCGACTGGCCGGGACGCCTCGTCACCACGGTCTTCTGTCAGGGTTGCCCGTGGCGGTGCGGCTACTGCCACAACCCCGATCTGCTCGATCCCCGGGCCACCACGACAGTGGCATGGGAGACGGTTGCCGCTCACCTCGTCCGTCGGCGGGGGTTGCTCGACGGGGTCGTGTTCTCCGGTGGCGAGCCACTTCTCCAGGCGGGTCTGGCGCAGGCCGTGCGTCAGGTGCGGGAGATGGGGTTCGTGGTGGGTTTGCACACCGGTGGCGCCTATCCGCGGCGTCTGGGTCAGATTTTGGACGCACGTCTGCTCGACTGGGTGGGTTTCGACATCAAGGCCGCCCCGCAGCTGTACGACCAGGTCACCGGCACCGCCAACAGTGCCGTTCCGGCGTTGCGGAGTCTGCGGCTGTTGCGGGAAGCGGGGGTCGCGTTCCAGCTGCGCACGACCGTCGATGCGTCTTTGCTGACGCACGATGACGTCGCCGATCTGCGGGGCTGGCTGCGCGCGCAGGGACTGGCCGAGCATCACGTGTGGCAGGAGGCCCGTCCCGTGAGATGACCGTGTTCACTGCGGGGATGGAGTTCTTCGTCTTTCACCGTGACCGGCCCGGTTCGCTGGCCCTGCGCGATGACCTGCTCCAGGAGCACTGGTCGTACATGGACCGCTTCGCGACGGGCATGATCGCGCGCGGGCCGGTCTTCACGGCAGACGGCGAAAACCTGGTCGGCAGCGTGCACATCGCCGACCTGCCCGATCTGGCCGGCGGGCGGGCGTTCGCGCTGGAGGAGCCCTACTACCAGGCGGGCGTGTTCCGCGACGTGCTGCTGCGACGCTGGCGCAACGTGCTGGGCCGCACCATGTGGGAGTTCCCCGGCGGCACGGTCGGTGAGGACGACGGCGGGTACCTGGTCCTGGGGCTGGGGTCAGGTCCCGTACCCGACAGCGAAGCAACGGACGAGATGGTCACCCAGGACGCTCTGGTCACCTACGGGCCGCTGCTGTGCGACGACGGGCGCACCCGGGTGGGCACGGTCGCGCTCGTACAGGCGGCGAGCGCGGCCGAGGCTCGGGGGGTGCTGGGCTCCGGCAACGACGTGGACAGTCAGTATGCGGTGGTCGAGGTGTACCGGTGGCAGTTCGGTGGGCGGCGCTGATTCCTGCATCAACGTCGGCCACATCTTTCTCTCTGAATATGCCGGATCGCAGGAGGTGTCAGTAGCCTCGCCGATATGGCACCTGTCCTGACGTCCCGCCTCCTGCGCCCGGTAGCTGTCTCATGTCTGGCGCTCGCCATGGTCGTGATGTCCGTGGCAGCGTGCCCGGTGGCGTCGGCGGCCGGGGCTCGTAGCGTGGCGAGCATGCCGGTGGGCCGGAAGGCGACGATCACGTATCCGCAGAAGGGGCCGCAGGCGTACCGGGTGGCCAGTGGCCGCAGCAGGATCGCCGGTACGCACGGTCCGCTGCTGCGGTATCGGGTGGCGCTGGAGAAGGGCATCACCGGGATCACCGCCCGCAAGTTCGCGCGGCGGGTGGTGGCCACACTCTCGGACGGGCGCAGCTGGGTCGGGACCGGCCAGGTCCGGCTGCAGCGCGTACCGAAGACCGTGGCGGCCGATTTCACGATCTACCTGGTCACCCCGCAGACCCGTGACGCTCTGTGTGGCGATGCGACCCGCAGCGATCCGGATCGGTACACCTCCTGCCGCAACGGGAATCGGGTCGTGCTGAACGTGGCGCGCTGGGTGCACGGGGTGCCGGGCTACGGCGCGGGCCTGGGGCGATACCGCGCGTACATGATCAATCATGAGACCGGGCATCGGCTGGGCCATCACCACGAGAAGTGCCCGGGCGCGGGCCGTCCGGCGCCCGTGATGCAGCAACAGTCGCTGGGCCTGCACGGATGCACCGCGAACGCGTGGCCGCGGGTCAACGGAAAGCCGTACCGAGGGCCGGCGGGAGCCTACGACGACCCGATTCCGCAGGCCTGAACCACCTGCTGGCGACAGCCCGTCTGACACCTTTGTTCGCGTCCTGAGCATAATGTCCGGTGTGATTGCGCCGGCTGTTTCCTCCACCACCGATCTACGGGGTGCCCATCTGTCCCGGGCCCTGCGGGCGGTCCACTCCTCGCCCCAGGCACTGAGCCGGGCCGATCTGGCGCGCCGGCTGGGCTGCACGCGCGCGACGGCCGGTGCCCTGGTCGCGGACCTGGAGCGCCTGGGCCTGATCGAGCAGAAAGACGTGATCGTCTCGGGTGGACGGGGGCGCCCCAGTACCTTGCTGGGCCCCTCCGCGAACGGTCCGGTGGTCGTGGCGGTGCAGATCGGTACGGACGCGGTGCGCGCGGCCCATGTGCCGCTCACCGGTGGCCTGGTGGACGCGCAGACCCGTCCGCTGCGCTCGCATGCGGTGGACGACGTGCTCGCCGTGGTGCGTGAGGTGCTGGACTCCCGTCTGGACGCGCTGGGTGCGCGGGTGGCCGGGGTCGGGATCGCGGTGCACGGTCTGGTCGACGGGGTCAGCGGTGAGGTGCTGTCGGCGCCGGGCCTGGGCTGGGCCGGTCCTGCGGTGGATGTGCTGGGGTGGCTGGGTTTTCGGTCCGAGCAACGGACGCACGTGGGTAACGTCGCGACGCTGGTGGCGGTTGCGGAGTCGGTGCGGGGGCGGGCTGTCGAGGACGCGGACGGTGTCGGGCAGGCCGATGATTCCGGCTCCGGCTCGGGTGGGACGGTGCTGGTGCTGCATGCCGATGTCGGGCTGGGTGGTGCGTTGCTGATGGACGGGCGTGCGGTGACCGGGCGCCGGGGTCTGGCCGGTGAGTACGGGCACCTGCCCTTCGGTACGCGGGATCGGGTGTGCCGGTGCGGTGCGCGTGGTTGCTGGGAGACCGAGGTGGACCAGGTGGCACTGGCTCGCGAGGCCGGGCTCACCGCTGCCCCGGGTGCGGCGAGCGCCGCGGCGGACGTGGTCCTTGCGGCGATGACGTCCACAGCCGGTGGCGTCTCTTCCGGGGACCAGGTGCGTTCTGCGGGTGGCTGGTCACCTGAGGGGGATACGGAGCCGGTCCGTACCGCTGGCGCCGTGAGTGCTGTGCCGGGGGCGGCTGACCTTGCGGATGGGCAGGTGCAGGTTGATCCGCAGCGTGCGGCGGATGCCGTGCACCGGGCCGCGGTGTCTCTGGGGCGGGGTATCGGTGCGCTCGTGCTGGTGCATGATCCGGATCTGGTGCTGTTGTCCGGGCACGCGGCGGAGCTGCTGAGGGCGGCCCCACAGGTCGTGCGCGAGGCGATCACGGCCGACGGCGGTGGCCGGTCCGGGCTTTTCGGCGCCGGTTACGGTGTGCCGCCGGTGCAGGAGATCGCGCTGGGCGCCGATGCGGGTCTGGTGGGCGCGGCCGAAGCGGTGTTCGGTGCGCTCCTGGACGACGTGTCGCTGCTGACCACCGGCTGGGTGCGTTCCTGATGGGCGCCGTCTCGGGTGCGGATCAGAGCTGGGCCGCCGGACCGGAGCTCGCCCTGGACTTCGCCGACCGCGCGGGGCGCATGGTGCGCGAGGTGGTGGCGGCCGGTTTCGAGGTGTCGGTGAAGGCCGACATGTCGCCGGTGACGACGGCCGACCGTGTGCTGAACGACCGGTTCATCGATGAGGTCCGGGAGCAGTTCCCCGGTGACGGCGTGCTCGGGGAGGAGACTTCCTTCCCCGGTGATCGCGAGGACGGGCGTTGCTAGGTGAATCGCGAGGACGGGCGTTGCTAGGTGATAGGTCCGGTGGACGGCACTCAGCAGTTCATCCTCGGGATCCCGTTGTTCATGGTGTCGATCGCGCTGGTCGTGGACGGGGTGCCGGTCGTCGCGGTGGCGCACAATCCCTCCACCGGCCAGACGTACGGGGCGGCGCTTGGCGGTGGCGCGTACCGCGGTGACACGCGGCTGGCGGTCTCGGTCCGGGACGGTCTGGCGGTACCGGCGACCGTGAATGGTTGCGGGAGCCTGCCCACCCCCGCCGGGCTCAACACCGACGGTCTGATCCAGAGAGAAACCGGGCGGGCGAGCGTCCCTCATCGTTTTCCGCGGCCGTCGATGTTCTTCGGATGTCAGGTCGCCGAAGAATTCTGGGAGGCGGAGCTCTACAGCGTGAGCGCGGCGTGGGATACGGCCGCGATCGCGCTGCTGGTCACCGAGGCCGGGGGCGCCGTCACCGACCGGCTGGGCGCGCCGCAGCGCTACGACCGGCCGGTGAACGGGTGCATCCTGTCCAACGGCCGGGTGCACGAGGACCTGGTGCGCGAGTGGACCCGGGACTACGTGCCTCGCCGGTAGCGGTGCGGGCGCTCAGGCCTGCTGGTCCTCGCGCCGGTCGAGGACAATTTTTCCGGTGCTGCGGCCGGTTTCGGACAGGGCGTGGTCCTTGGCGCCTTCGGCCAGGGAGAAGACCGCGTCGATGTGGGCCTTCAGCCGACCCTGGCCGGCGAGGTCGGCGACGGCGCGCATCCCGGGTGGGATGAGAATCTGGACGCCGCAATCGGTCTGGACCTGCACGCGTCGACCTGGCGGGGCTGGTCTCCGCTCTGGTTGGCTGTCCCGTGGATCACCATCGCTGAGGAGTGGGTATGGACTTCTTTCCCGAGCCGCCGGCGCCGCCGGAGGAGGACCTTGATGAGGAACGCGAGGATCACATCGAGCCGGAGTGGCTGGCTGCGCCCGTCGACGTTCTTCCCGGGGTGGTGCCGCTGGAGGTCGTGATCGGGCGCTCGGACAGCACCGTTGTCACGCTGACCGGTGTGCGGGCCTTCGCGACCGGTCTGGCGATGTACTTGAACGTGCTGGTGCGGGGACGGCTGGGGGCCGACCGCGACCTGAATGCTGAGGTGTTCGATGGTCCCTACCCTTACCGGGACCGGCGGGCCGGCGGGCTGAAGTGGGGTTTCGAGCTCGCCGACGGACGACGGGCCACCAACGTCGACGCCCGCGACGACCTCTTCCCCGACTCATCCATCGACGGGTGGACTCCGTCGCACCCGGTGCTGAACGGCCGTGGCGGCTCCGGCAGCCACCGCTCGGTCCAGCGTGAGCAGTGGCTGTGGCCGCTACCGCCCCCGGGTCGGCTGCGGATCGTCTGCCAGTGGGATGACCAGGACATCGAGGTGACGGTGACCGACCTGGAGGCGGGGCCGTTCATCGAGGCCGCGGCCCGCGCCGTGCCGCTGTGGCCCTCGGCTCCCGCGTGAGCGGCTCGATCAGAAGACGGTCTCGAACATCTGGTTCAGGCTGTTGAGCTGCACCGCCTTGAGGATCTTGGCGTGCAGCGCGGCGCATTCTGCGAACCCCGATCCCTGGCGCCGGCGGACATCCCGTGGCTCGAGCGCCTCGGGTGATGTGGCCGGCACATCAGGTGGGGACGCGGGTGGCAGCGCTCGCGGTGGTGGTTCCGGCCGGGTGGGCTGAGGGTTCAGTGCTGCTTTCGCGACCACGGCTGCCGGACGTGTTGTCCGTGCCGGAACGTCTGTGGGGTGGACCGGCCCCGGTGGAATGACGGGGCCGGTCCACCTTTCCTCGGGGGTGGGGTCAGGTGGTGTGGTCGGCCGAGGTCAGGAGACCTTGAGGTCGGCGTGGGCGGTGTGGACCTGCTGGATCTTGTTCCAGGACTTGGGCCGGGTCGGGGTGGTGTCGGTGTCGGCGGTGCTGCGGCGGGCCAGGGTGGTGCCTGTGGTCAGGTCGGGGCGTTCGGGGGTGAACAGCCAGGTGGTGAACAGGTCGTCGAGTTGCTGGCCGGAGATTTTCTCGGCGAGCGCGATGAATTCGTCGGTGGTGCCGTTGCCGTACTGGTGTTCCTGGAGCCAGGTGGGCAGGAGCTCGAAGAAGGCGTCGTCGCCGATCTGGACCCGCAGGGCCTGGAGGGTGAGGGCGCCGCGGTCGTAGACGGCGCTGTCGAAGACCTTGTCGGCTCCGGGGTCGCCGGGCAGGACCTGCCAGAACGGGTCGTCGGCGGGGTAGCTGGCGTAGGTGTAGTCGAACAGTTCCTGGGGTGTGCCTTCGCCTTCGTGCTCGGACCAGAGCCATTCGGCGTAGCTGGCGAAGCCTTCGTTGAGCCAGATGTCGCGCCACTGGGTGAGGGAGACCGAGTCGCCGAACCACTGGTGAGCGTTCTCGTGGGCCACGACGTAGGTGTTGCCGCCGCGGCGCCAGAATCGTCCGTCGTAGACGGGGCGGGTCTGGGTCTCCAGGGCGAAGCCGGGGGCCCCGGGGATGGCGGCCACACCGCCGCGGGCCTCGAACGGGTACGTACCGAACCACTGTTCTTCGGTCTCGATGATCTCGTTGGTGCGGTTGATGCCGGCGCGGGCGGCGCCCTCGAAGTCGCCGAGGGAGGTCGAGAACGCGTTGATGATGGGTGAGCCGTCGGCGGCGGTGTCGGTCTCGATGTCGTAGCGGCCGATCGCGATGTAGGTCAGGTACGTGGCCTGGGGTTTGGCCGAGCGCCAGTACCAGCGGTTCCAGCCCTTGAGTTCGGGGTTCGGGCCGCTGGTGAGGGTGCCGTTGCTGATGACCTGCACGTCGTCGGGGGCCAGGACGGACACGTCGTAGGTGGCCTTGTCGGTGGGGTGGTCGTTGCTGGGGAACCACCACCACGCGCTCTCGGGTTCGTTCACGGCCAGGGCGCCGTCGGCGGTGCGGCTCCAGCCGGTGTACCCGTTGACCTCGACCTGGGAGGGGATCCCGGCGTACTTGACCGTGACGGTCAGGTTCGCGCCCTGGGGGACCTGGCGGGCGGGGGTCACGACGAGCTCGTGGTCGCCCTCGCGGGTGAAGGTCGCGGCCCGGTTGTTGACCTGCACCGAGGAGACGTCCAGGGCGAAGTCGAGGTTGAACCGTGAGAGGTCCTGGGTGCTGCGGGCCAGGATGGTGGTCGTGCCGCTGAGCTGGTCGGTCGCGGGCTGGTAGCGCACGCGCACGTCGTAGTGCTGGACGTCGTAGCCGCCGTTGCCGTAGTCGGGGAAGTAGACGTCACCGGCGCCGGGTGCGCCCGGGGTCGCGGCGGCGTTGGCCACCCCGGCGCCCAGGGTGAGGGCGACGGTGGTGGCGGCCGCGGTCATGATCGTTCGGATCGAGCCTCTTCGCATGGTCGGGAATCCATTCGTCAGGGGTCACTCTCGAACGTCCCGCACGGGACTGCGACATTCTCTATAAGTTTGGTCATAAAGGACACCCCTGTGGCGGTGGAGGTCTTTTCCGCGGCCGCCGGGTCAGTGGCGGACGGGTCAGTGGTCCGGGTGGGGCATGACCTCGAAAACGGGCACGCCGGTGGGCAAGGCGTGCAGGGCCGGGCCGAGAACTTCCAGGCCGTTGGCGCGGGCCAGGCGGTTGACCTGACTCCACAGGGTCGGTGCCGCGGGTGGTACCGGGAGGCCCGGGGCGGGGTGGATACGCCGCACGCCCGGCACGCCCGGCACGCCCGGCACGCCCGGCACGCCCGGCACAGGTACGCCGGCCCGCTGACCAACGATCGGGGTGGCGGGTGAGTCGGCGGGCGTCAGGGTCGGGTCGTTGTGCTGGTGGGGCAGGTGGTGGGTCATCGGGGCCTCCGTTCCAGGATGGTTCGAGACGGTTCTCAAGGGTGTGGGTGATCAGGGACTCAGGGGGTTGAGGGTTCGAGGTGCCCGGTGTCGTTGAAGCTGAGCAGGGCCGGTGGGCGCCCGGGCTGTGCCTCGTCCCGGGTCCAGCGCACGACGGTGAGTGCGCCGTTGGCCTGGTTCAGGCCGAGCCAGCGCCAGTCGGGGGCGTCGAGCACGTGGCGTACGAACCAGCCGATGACGAAGTTGTGCGTGATGACCAGGTCGGTGCGGTCGCGCTCGCCGACGGCGCCCAGACGCTCCACGGCGGTGCGCAGGACGTGTGCTCCCGGGTCGCGTTCGTCGTCGGGGACCTGCGCGAAGAAGTCGCGGTAGCGGGCGGGGTAGGTGTCGGGCACCGGTGTGCGGTCGCGGACCAGGTCACACGCGTGCACGGCGACCCCGGGCAGGTGGGCGGCCACGATCTGCGTGGTCTGCACGGCCCGCACCAGGCTGCTGTGGTGCACGGCGTCGAACGATGTGCCCGAGGCCTGCAGGCCGGCCAGGCGCCGGCCCAGTTGCCCGGCCTGGAGGCGACCGTGGGGTGAGAGGCCACTGTCGCTCTCGTGGTCGTTCTCAATTTTCTGTTCGCCGTGGCGCACGAGGTACAGCGTGGTGGTGGGCATGCAACTCCTAGAACTGGGTCTGGTTCGGCCTGCCCATATGGGTATCAGCCGGGTGCGACAGTCTTGAAATGTGCGAACGGGGCAGAATGGGCAGATGACCGCGTCCACCGTTCCTGATTCCGAAACCTGGCGTGAGGCGTCCGAACTCGCCGTGACCGAGCCGGGGGGTGAGCTGGATCCGGCGTATGCGTACGCGGCGCGGCTGGCGGCGATCGATCAGCAGGCCGCGGAGGACTCGCTGGCGCCCTCGACGCGGGCGGCGTACCGGCGGGCGTGGGAGTCGTTCGAGGGGTGGGCCGGTGAGAACGCGCTGGTCGCGTTGCCGGCGAGCGCCTCGACGGTGCGGGCGTTCGTGGCGCACCTGCGGGATCGGGAGGTCCCGGCGAGCCTGCCGACGATCAACCAGCATCTGTCGGCGATCTGGGCGCGGCATGCGGAGCTGGGTCTGCCCTCGGCACGTCAGGACGGGCAGTTGCGGCTGCGGTTGCAGGGGTACGCCCGTCAGGACCAGGAACGTCTGGTGCGCCAGATGTCGGCGCTGATGGTGCGTGACGTGCAGCGGATCGTCGACACGATGGATCACGACCTGGCGCTGGAGCGGCGTGGGGTCGGTGACGTGCGGGCGCTGCGTAAGGCGGAACTGGTGTGCCTGCGGGACCGGGCGGTGATCCTGGTCGGGCTGGCCACCGCGATGCGCCGCTCGGAGCTGGCCCGCATCGAGGTCGAGGACCTGCACGAGGACGTGGAGGGCATGGTCCTGACGCCCCGCTGGACCAAGCGCGACCAGGCCGGTACCGAACGCCATCCCCGGGCCGTGCCGCGGGGTGCCTCCCGGGTGACGTGCCCGGTGACGGCGCTGACGACGTGGCTGGAGGTCGCGGGGATCACGAGCGGTCCGGTGTTCCGGCCGGTGACGCGCTGGGGCACGGTCGGGGCGAAGGCATTCACGCCGCAGGTGATCCGCACGATCGTGGCGCAGCGGGCGCAGGCGGCGGGGCTGCCGGGCACGTGGGGCGCGCACTCGCTGCGGGCGGGTTTCGCCACGCAGAGCGCGAAGAACGGGGTGGCCCGGCACGTAATTATGGCCGACGGCGACTGGCGGTCGGCGGCCGTGGACCGGTACCTGCGCCGGGGTGCGCTGTGGGACGGCGCGGCCGCCAAGAGCCTGGGCCTGTGAGCTGAGGATCGGGGGACGTATGCATCCGGCGGGCGCAGGTCGCTCAGGCCGCGCAGGGCCGGGACGCGCAGCTGCTGGTTTTCCCACCGCGTGAGCCGCGCGTTGACGCGTCCTCAATCAGTGGGGGTTTCTCCGCCGGCCAGCCGGGCCACCACCGCATCCAGGTCGGGCAGGAACCACAGCTGCCGGCCGCGGTTGCTCTCGCGCACGAAGTCACTCAGGGCGTGGCTGGCGGCGGTGTGGTGGGTGATGTCACCGGTGACGGCCAGACCCAGGCGGTAGGTGACGAACTTCTGGGTGATGGCGCCGGCCAGGCCGGTGCGCAGGTGAAAGAAGTTCTCGTCCAGGCGGGTGGCGGGCAGGATCACCCAGGTCGCGCCCTGCCAGGCGGCGTTGGCGACCAGGTCGGTGGCCTCGCGCTCGCTGCTCAGGGGTGGCCCGGCCGGGTCGCAGACCAGCGTCGTCACACCGGCGAGCGTCTGCAGGGTGTCGGTGGGCTCGGTCATGGTGGGCTCCTGAATGCTGTTGTCCGGCAACCCTCTTGGTGGACGAGGAGGGTGTGGGCTGCGTGCGCGGAGCCAGTATGGGCCAATGGACGAGGAAACCGCCGGTGCCCGTCGGGTAACGACCGGCACCGGCGGTGGTTCCCCACCTGGGCTGGGCTGGGCTGGGGTGAGGGGGTGGGTCAGCTGGCGGCGAGGGACTTGCCGGCGGCGGAGGCGGCCTCGTGGGCGTCCTTCTTCAGCTGGGCGCCGAGCTCGGCGAACTGGTCCAGGGCGGGGTTGACGCCGACCAGGGTGAACTCGCGCTCCACGACGGTGAGACTGGCGCCCCAGACCTCTTTGAGGACGCGGGTCAGGTACCCGACGCTGTGGTCCCAGCCTTCCTTGGGGGTGCCGGGGGAGTAGTTGCCGCCGCGGGTGACCAGCAGGACGACGGGCTTGCCCTCCAGGAGGCGGGCGCCGGGGTCGGCGCCGGCGATGACCAGGTCGATCCAGGTCTTGACGTGCTGGGAGACGCCCCAGTTGTAGAGGGGGAAGGCCAGGACGACGTGGTCGGCGTTCACCAGCTCGGCGTGCAGTTCCTGGGCCAGGGCGACGGCGGACTTCTGGGCGTCGCTGCGGGCGTCCTGGGGGGTGTAGCCGGCGCTGATGGCGGTGGCCCAGGCCTCGGAGGGCAGGGGGTCGGAGCCGAGGTGGCGGGTGACGACCTGCTCGTCGGGGCGCTCGGCGGTCCAGGCGGCCAGCACCAGGTCGGCCAGTTCGCTGCTGGCGGAGTTGGGACCGAGGATGCTCGCGTCGATGCGCAGAAGGGTCATGGAAAGTGCTCCTGGGGAGATGCGATCGTTGGATTGAATGTTCAAGTCCGAGCAGGATGTTGTCACCGATCGGTTGAACATTCAATCCAGTAGTCTGGGTGTGTGAGTGACGACACCCCCTGGCTGACCCCCGAACAGACCTACCAGTGGATGCACGTCGTCGCGGCCAGCTCCGCGTTACCCACCGCCATCGAGCACCAGCTCAAGCGCGACGCCGGCCTGAACTTCTTCGAGTACTCCGTCCTGTCCGGCCTGTCCCAGGCCCCCGGACGTGCCATGAAGATGTGCGAACTGGCGATGTTCTCCCACGGCTCCCAATCACGTCTGTCCCACGCCGTCAGCCGGATGGAACGCGCCGGCTGGGTCGAGCGCCGCACCTGCACGGAAGGCTCCCAGCGCTCGGTCGAGGCTGTCCTGACCGACGCCGGGTACGACAAGATCGTCGAGGCCGCCCCCGCCCACGTACGCGAAGCGCGCCGCCTGGTCGTGGACGCCCTCACCGAGCAGGAGCTCGAGCACCTCCAGCACGCCCTGCGCAAGATCCTGCGCGTCGCCTCCCCACCGCTCCTGGACGTCATCGACGCATCGTTCACGAGCGCCCACCCCACCCAGCCTCCCGAGCCCACCGGCCTCTGCTGAGCCCAGCCCTCTCCCACCGGCTGACCCCCAGGCGCACGCTCTAGCGTTACCTCACATGGCTCCCGCCGAGATCACCGCCGACCTGATCCGCGACCTCCTGCGTGAGCAGCACCCCGACCTGGCCGCTCATCCCATCGAGCTGGGGGCCCGGGGCTGGGACAACCAGGTGTGGCGCCTGGGCGAAGATCTCGCGGTGCGCCTGCCCTGGGCCACCGACGCGGCCGACGAGCTCCTGCGCAAGGAACACACCTGGGTGCCCGCCCTGGCCCCACACCTCCCGCTGCCCGTGCCCGTTCCCCAGCGCCTGGGCGAGCCCTCCGCGCGGTTCCCCCACCCCTGGATCGTCACCACCTGGGTCCCCGGTGAACCCGCCGACCGTGCCCCTCTCACCCGCGGCCACCCGCAGCCGAAGCCCTGGCCACCTTCCTGAGCGCCCTGCACCGGCCCGCACCCCCGCACGCCCCCACCGGCCGCGAGCGCGGCGGACCGTTGAGCGATCACGCCGAGAGCTTCGCCCATCACCTTGCCGTCGCCACCGACCGGGGCTTGATCCCCGACCCCGGCGCGCTGCGCGCCATCTGGGACGACGCGCTCGCCGCACCCGCCTGGAGCGGCCCACCCGTGTGGGTGCACGGCGACCTGCACCCGGCCAACGTCCTCACCCGCGACGGAAACCTCACCGGCGTCGTCGATTTCGGTGACCTCTTCGCCGGCGACCCGGCCGTCGATCTTTCCGCCGCCTGGATCCTCCTGCCCGACGACCCCTCTACCGGTTCCGGGTCTGCCGATTCCGGGCAGACCCTCGAGCATTTCCACCAGAGCTATCGCCCCATCCATCAACCGGCCCTGGACACCGCGACCCGGCGCCGCACTCGCGGTCTCGCGGTGACGCGGGCGCTGGGCTGTCTCCTCATCGGGGACGCCGGCGTCCACGGCCGCCCCGGTGGCAAGGCCACCTGGGGTCCCCCCGCGCAGGCCTCGCTGCGGCGCCTGATCACAGTTCGGCCACCGCCCGGGCCGAAGCTTCCCGGGCACCGGTAAATCGCTTGCCCCGTTCCCGGGAACCGCTGCACTGTGGCCCCCGCACCCCGGCGTTCCCAGAAGGCACTCATGCTGATTCGTTCCACCACCGCCGACGACCTCGGCATCTTCATCGACACCCTCCACACCGCGTTCGGGCAGTTCCCGCAGACCCCGCTCGATGCCGGCGGACGCTGGTGGTCGGCACTGGAGATGGACCGCGCCCTCCTGGCCCTGACACCCCAGACACAGCCCGTCGGGACCGCCGCCGCGTACTCCTTCGAACTCACCCTGCCCGGCCAGAACGTCGTGCCGGTCTCCGGGGTGAGCGCCGTGTCCGTCGTGCCCACGCACCGCCGCCAGGGCGTCCTGACCGCGTTGATGCGCCACCAGCTCACCCAGCTACGTGCCCGCGGCGACTTCCTGGCCGTCCTGCTGGCCTCCGAGGCACCGATCTACGGACGCTTCGGCTACGGTCCCGCGACCTACACCACCGAACTGAGCATCACCCACCAGCACAGCCCCCTGGCCCCACCCCGCGCTAGCACCCCCGAACCCGGATCGATCCAGGTCCTGCGCCGCGACGCCGCCCAGGACCTCATCGAAGACCTCTACGACCGCTACCGCCGCACCCAGCCCGGCGCCCTGTCCCGTCCGCACTCCTGGTGGACCCGCCAGTCCGGCCAGCCCCCGATCTCCCCGGCCCCGCGCTACATCGCCCTGCACCGCAACCGTGACGGTGAACCCACCGGGTACGCCAGCTACGCACTCGAGGGCCAGACCCTGACCGTCGACGAGATCATCACCACCGACAGCATCAACAGCACGGGCAGCTCTACCGTGGCCACCTTCACCGCCCTGGCCCGCTTCGTCCTCGGCCACGACCTCGTCTCCACGGTCGTCCTCAAACACGTCCCACCCCACCACCCCCTGCGCTGGCAACTGCACGACTTCCGCGCCGGAAAAGTCATCGACGACACCGACTGGCTGTGGGTACGACTGCTCGACATCCCCCGGGCGCTCGCGGCCCGCGGCTGGTCCGGCGACGGCGACCTGGTCCTCGAGGTCCAGGACCCCTTCCTGAACGAGCACGCCCGCTATCTGCTGAGCGTGCGCGAGGGGAACGCCGAGTGCTTCCCGACCGACCGGGAAGCAGACCTGAGCCTGGACGTGCGCGACCTCGGCTCGCTCTACCTGGGCGGCACCACGCCCAGCACCCTGGTCCAGGCCGGGCACATCCACGCCCACCACCCGCAGGCCGCCGCCCGTGCCGACGATCTCTTCCGCACACCCGGCGCACCGCACTGCCTGCACTGGTTCTGACGCCGGCCTTCTGGGGCTGGGCCGGTCCGGCCGGATCTGCCGAACCGGCCCAGCCGGACCAGGAACTCAGCGTTTGAGTGTGAAGGAGAAATCACCCGACAGGCGGCCGGTCAACCGGACCGCCGAGACGATCTTCCCTTCCGTGATCAGCCGCTCGACCTCACCCCGCGACAGACCGCATCCCTGCGCGATCAGCCGCGCCGGCCGCAGCGGTATCCTCGCTGCACACCGCACCAAGACCTCCACCACGTCATCGGGCCCCTCAGGAACCACGAAACCGCCGGTGTCCAGACGCCAGGCACCGTCCCAGTCCAGAGCGAAGCGGTGACGACGTTGCACGAGCGGGTCCTGCAGCACCTCGGCCGCCAGGGACACGTCATTGCCGTGCAACCGTTCCAGCAGGTCAGGACTCACCGAAGAGACCTTCACCCGCTCCCGGACCGAGAGCTTCACCGTGTCACCGCACACGGTGCACAACACCAGCAGCCACGCCTCGATCAGCTTGTGGTTCGCGTTCACCCGGAACTTCCCGTCCGCGCGGAACCGCTCACCCCCACACACATGGCAACGCCGCACGACCAGCGGCAGGCAGGTGGGAACAACCACCCAGATTCTGAGCACAGAAATACACCAGTTCCCCTGAGAAAACCGCAGCACGAAGGAGCACGCCGCACAGACACGACGCGCGACGAATCAGCACTCGGGAAATCTCAAACGGTGTACAACGGTCCGCCCATCACCAGACAATCGGTCCAACGCCACGGTAACCAAGCACAACAGCGCCCTGCCATCGGTTTTCGCACCAGGACCGGCACCACCCGACATTGACCCCGCCACACACTGCCGCCGACCGGTGCCAGCAACCTACGATGGCCGGGGGATCACCTAGACGACGGGTGGTGGGGGACACGTGCCGAACACGGGAACCAGACCTCGACTGCGCATTCTCGTGGTCCAGCACGACCCCCACGTGGCCCGGTCCCTGGCCCAGGCACTGCGCGGCCACGGATTCCAGACCCTGCACGCCCCCACCGCCACCGAAGCCGCAGCACTCGCCGGGGGAGCAGACCTCATGCTGCTCGACCTCGGCCTGCCCACCTCACCCAGCACCGCCGACAGCACAACGGGTAGCACTTCCGACCACCGGCCAGACCACGCGCCAGGCAGCCCGGCGAGGCGAAGCCCTGCCGATCACCACGCCGGTCACCACGCCAGTGCCCGCAACCCCGCAGGCCACGATCCCGGTCCCGATCCCGGTCACAAGGCCAGCCACGATCCCGGTCCCGACGTCGGTCATGGCGCTCGCTGGTTGCTCGAGCACTTACGCCAGGTCCACGGGCACACCAGGGCGACCCGGATGCCGGTCATCGCCCTGACCACCCACCCCACCCGGCCCCTGGACCAGGACATCGATGCCCACATCGACGACTACGTGACCAGGCCCTGCAGCCTGGCGGTGCTCCTGGCCCGCATCGACGCAGTGATCCGCCGCGCGCTACCGCACCGCCTGGCCCCGGCACCGGTCGTCGACTTCGGTATCCGCATCGACCCTGACACCCGCCAGATCCACGGACCCGCCGGCACCGTCACCCTGACCGCCAAGGAATGCGACCTCCTCACCGCTCTCATGCGCCGCCAGGGAGGCGTGGTCACCCGCCAGAACCTGATGGAAGAGGTCTGGGACGTCACCTGGGTCGGCGCCTCCCGCACCCTGGACGTCCACATCGCCACCCTGCGCGGAAAACTCGGCGCCAGCAGCGGAACCACCGACACCAGCACCCGCATCGACACCCTGCGCGGCACCGGCTACCGACTCGTCCCGGCCGAAGCCCCCACCCTCATCGACGCAGCCACCCACACCGCAGCCCTTGAGACCACCCCCGAATAACCCAACCGGGCAAAGCCGAGCCGAAAAGGTCGCTCTACCCGAACCTGTCTACCTGAAGCCATCTTTCACACCGGCTCAGGCGACTGCTGCCGCCCGGCCTCCTCCACCCCGGCCCTCACGATCAGCACCGCAGCCGACGTCACCACCGACGCCACCGCAGCCCCCACACCCGCCACCGCGAGCGCAGCCACCATCACCCGCACACGACGTCCACTGCTCCCCATCCGTGCCTCCCCTCACCGATCCGCCGCACGGGCCCCCACCCTTCGACAGAACGTATTGCAGCACACGGGTACGACAATCTTCAGCTGGTTTACGACGCACCCGACCAAAACCGGACCGGCCCATCAACCGGGCAGGAACGCGTCCTCAACCGCCGTCGCCACACTCGCCAACCGCGACAACGACCCCGCACCCCGGTCATACGCCTTCGTATTGTTCAAACTCGCATGCCCCATACCGTCCTGCAGCCGATCGATCTGCGCCCCCGCCTGATCCAGATAGATCGTCGCGTGCGAGGCCCGCAACACATGCGGCGTCACATCCAGCCCCACCCGCGCCCGCCGCGACACCCGCACCGTCAGGTTGTACAGATCCCAGTAACTCAACCGCCCACCCTGCGCATTCACCAGCAACGCACCCGAAGCACGCTCGCCGATGTACCCGGACACCAGATGACCGGTGCCGGGGGACAGGGGCAGCTCCTGACGGCGCCCACCCTTGTGCGTGACGGTCAGGGTGACATGACCGAAATGATTGCGGACGTCGGTCACGTCGAGGCTCACCAGTTCCGTTGCGCGCAGTCCCCGGCCCAGCAGAATCCGCATGGCCACATAAGACAGCTCACCCAGCCCCTGCGCGGCCGTCAGGAAACGCGCCGCCTGCTGCGTGTCCAGCGCAGCGGTCGCAGCGAAATCCCCACCCCGCGGACGTTTGATGTGAGCGGCGGGGGAGGCCACCAGAATGTCTTCACCCACCAGGTACGCGTACAACGACGACACCGCCGCCAGCTTCAGACGCACCGTGTTCGCCGACGCCGGACGCCCATGGAACCCACCGGTCGCCTGAATCTGCACCCGCCAGTCATCCACATCACCACGACGCGCCTCGATCGGATGCAGCGAACGCGCCCCGCAGAACTCCCGCCACTGCAGCTCAGCCGTCATATACGTCTTCACCGTGTTCTGCGCTCGCTGCGCGATCAACCAGGCCCGCACGAAATGCGGCCACACATCGCCGTTCCCGACCTCGAACTCATCAGGCAGAACAGACGTGGCCTCCACCGGCACCAGCTGGGACTCGAACACCTGTCCATTGTCCCAGAATCCTCCGGTACCTAGGGCGCCGAGGGAACCCGCAGCATGAATCGCGACGGATCGGCCGGCGCGAACCCGTACCGCGCGTAGAGACCGTGCGCGTCGGCGGTGCCCAGGAACGTGCGGGGGAGTCCCAGCGCATCCAGGTCCTCCAGCACCCCGGCTACGAGCATCTTCCCGGCCCCGCGCCCCCGCACACCCGGATCCACGAACACGTCACACAGCCAGGCGAACGTGGCGCCGTCGGTGACCACCCGTGCGTACGCCACCTGAGCGCCACGCTCGTCGTACACCCCGTAGTTGCGGGAGGCGTCGATCGCGGTGTCCTGTGCGGCGCGGGTACGGCCCAGCGCCCAGTACGCCTGCTTGCTCAGCCAGCCGTGCACGAGGTCGCGGTCGATCCGGGCGGTCTCGGGGGAGAAGATCCATGTCACGTCCCGCACCGTAGGGAAGGAACCCCGGGGACCCAACGTCCAATTCACATCTGATGGCCCGAGTCCTGGAGAGCACCGAAAACCCTTATGTGGCAGATAATCACAGTTATCTAGTCTCTATTCGTCGAAACCTGTTGCCCCACAACCACTTTCGAGAACAGACAGTAATGAAGGACGATGTCGGGGCGCCGGGGGAGCCGTCACCCGTTCTCCCGGAGGGTTTCCGCCCTGGGTTCTGGGCATGACGCTCGTCTTCCTGGATATCGACGGCACCCTGCTGCCGTTCGGCGCGGAGTCTGCCACGGAGCCCTCGGTAGGCGAGAACCTGCTGGTCGACGGGGTGAACAGGGGCCTTGCCCGGCGCCTGGTGACCCGGCCGGCGGAGCTCGTCCGGGCCACCACGTGGATACACGAGGCCAGCCCAGACGTTCGGCCCGTACCTGGGCTGGCCAGTCCTGGAGGTACTCGACAGCGAGGAACCCTCAGCCACCGACCGGTACTGCGGGCTGCACTGGAAGACCCGCACGATCATCCAGCGAGCATCCGGCCAGGCCTGCGCCTGGCTCGACGACGAACTCACCGACGACGAACTCACCGACGCCGACCAGGAATGGATCGACCAGCATCACGGCCGGGCCGCGCTGCTGCTGGGGACCGACCCGCACGTCGGACCCACTGACATCGACATCGACCAGGTCACCACCTGGGTCCACAGTTGCCCGTAACCCCTTCCGAGCCCTGCTCCCCCAACGCCGATAATGAACATTATGACATTTCGAGTTGAGAAGGGGACCTCCCCGCACGCCCGGCACAGATAACTTCGCCGCCCACCGCGCCCTGACTAACATTGCCGTCGCCGAGGAGACGGCCTCTGTTGACCTGGGCTCCGGCCCTTACCGGACGCCCGTCCCGTCCACCATCGCCTCAGCATGCTGGAGCCTGCAAGGATCGCCTCGGGGTAACGCCTCGACCCTCAGATCGTCAGGCCGGTCTTCTCCAGAATCAGCCGGGCCGCGCTGTTCCGGGCCACGTCCTTGCTCGAATCAGACAACGGCTCCGCGATGGTCACCGAGCCCTGCGGTCCGAAGACCTTCATCTTGCCCACACCGGCGCGTTCCACCTCGCCGCCCGCCTTCTTAATCTTCTTGACCAGGTCCCGAGCAGCGGAGGAGCGCCAGCGTTCAGCCATGACCACAGCTTAGGTGCATCGTCGGGGACCCGATCCGGCACCTACTCCCCCGTCCGCCGACATCCGAAGATCACCGATTCGTCCTCTGTGCACTATTAATGTGATCCCATGGCGGACCCGGTGCTCTGGCCACCCACGCCGATCCGCACGCAGCGATTGGTACTGCGGGAATCACAGGCCCGTGATCGCACAGCCTTCATCGAGCTCTTCGCGTGCCCCAAGGTGGGTACTTATCTGGGCGGGCCGCAATCACCCGAGGAACTCGCCCGCACACCGGATGCCCCCGGACGACGCCCGGGAGTGTTCGTCGTCGATCTCGACGGGGTGATGATCGGCCTGGTCATGCTGGAGAGACGCTCGATCGGTCCCGAAGACCGCGTGCGGCCGGCGCCCGGAGAGGTCGACCTCGGCTACCTCTTCCAACCCGCGTCCTGGGGACACGGGTACGCGGCCGAAGCATGTGCCGCCGCCCTGGACTGGTTCACGGTGGCGTACCCGGACGAAGCGGTGGTGTTGTGCACCCAGACCGCCAACGACCGGTCGATGCGACTGGCCGCGAAACTGGGATTCATCGAGGTACAGCGATACCCGAAATTCGGTGCCGAGCAATGGTTCGGGATCAGGCCGCCCTCACCGGTTGTCCCCCGCACCACCCAGCACACCCCGGTTCTGGCGATCGGCCAACTTGGCGAGATTGCCGACCGCGATGTCGTCCAGTGACAGGTCCAGGTAGTCCGCGAGCACAGCCACGTACCACAGCACGTCACCCAGTTCCTTGGCCAGGTCGTCCCGGTCGATCCGCGACTCGTCGCTGTCCAGGTCCCGTACCCACTTCTTGAACTTCTCGGCGATCTCCCCCGACTCACCCACCAGACCGAGCACCAGGTGCAGCAACTCGTTCTTCTTCTCCCGCGACGCCGCCGTCCGCAGGGCACCACGCTGATACGCGTCCAGGTCCATGGTCGAGCAGTATTCGGCACATGCTCAGGATTTAACGGCAAGACACCACCACCGCCCTCCTGCCAAGGTGAACGCCGTGAGCAACACCGAACCAGAGACCCTCAGCTTCCGCGGCGACAAGGCCGGCCTACGCGCCCGCCGCGCCAGCGACGCACTGATCCTGCACAACGAACTCCACCACGACCCCATCGACCGCTCCCGCGCCAGCGGCCGGGCCTGGGCGCCGATCGCCGCCGACAACCCCGACGACTCCCCCTTCGCCCCCCTCAAACCCGACTCACCCCACGTCGTCTTCTCCATCATCGACCTCGCCACCGGAGAGCTCGCCGGAGACGTCGGCCTCTGGGGCATCGACCTGCACAACCGCAACAGCCAGGTCGGCCTCGTCCTACGCCCCTCATTCCGCGGTCGCGGCCTGGGCACCGATACCGTCCGCCTCATCAGCCACTACGCCTTCACCACCCGCGGCCTGCACCGACTCGCGATCCACACGCTCGCCGACAACCACGCCATGATCAAGACCGCGCTCGCCGCCGGCTTCACCCAGGAAGGCACCCTGCGCCAGAACGCCTGGGTCAACGGCACCTACCTCGACGAAGTCATCCTCGGCCGCATCACACCCCTGTAACCACCCACAGCGGGGGCCCTACATCTCCAGGGCCTCCGCAATCATCCGCAACCCCTGCCGCTCAAACCCCTCATCTCCCACCTGATGAGCCCACACCGCCGTCCCGATCGCCTCCCGCACACAGTGACGCCCCCACGCCCCCGAATCCCCCGGGCGCTCGCCGTACCCCTCGAAGAACGCCACCTCCAACTCCGGCCGTCCCCGGAACTGCTGCGCCGACAACCGCGCGAAATCCGTCAACGCAGGCCGCAGATCAGCCCGACCAAAATCGATGACGCCCACCACCCCGTCCTCGACCACCCAGTTGCGCGGCTGCCAGTCACCATGCGTCGGAACCACCACAACAGAGGACGACGCCGGCCACCCAGCGATCACCTCCCGCAAACGCGCCAGAGAATCCGCGTCAATACGGTGCGGCTGATCCAGCCACCACAACGCCCGCGCCCTCGTCCGCGCCTCGAAATCCTCATCCACCGTCGAGAACTGACCGTGGAAAACCGCCAGCAACTCCCCCGCCTGCCGATACGTCCCCGCCCGGAACTCATGCCCCGTCCCCTCCACCAGCACACCCGGCAGAAACCGCGTCACCAACACCTTCGCCCCGGCATCCGCCCACACCAGACCCGGCGCCCGCCCCCGCACCGACCACACCGCCACCCACTCCCCGTGCGCCCGAACCTCCCGCGCCAGTTGACGATCCAGCCCATCACCGGCCTTCACCACGTAGCGCTCGCCACCGTGCACGACCTCGAGCACCGTCGTGCCCACCAAGCCCCAACTGAGGTCCCGCACTATCTCAGCACCCGGCAGCCACGAGGCCACGAGATCGCGCTGCCGCTCGTCCAGCTTCCCGAAACCTGACGTCACAGCGCGAGGATAAGACTGTCGGTGGTCCCTGGCACGATCCTCGCCATGGACCCGGCAGCCCTCAAGACCCAGATCACCGACCTCGTCGAAGCCCTGACCCCGCACGACGAACTCGGCCTCACCCACCAGGCCACTACCCGAGAATGGCTGGCCGGCACCGACGACATCTACCGCCGCGCCAAACCCCGCACGCCCTCACCCCACCTGGTCACATACGTCCTGCTCATCGACCGTCAGGCCGACAGCGTCCTGCTCTGCGACCACCGCCTGGCCGGCCTCTGGCTCCCTGTCGGCGGCCACGTCGAACCCGCCGAGCACCCCTACGACACCGTCCGGCGCGAAACCACCGAAGAACTCGGCATCACCGCGACCCCCGACCCCGTCACGGGCCCGGCCCCGTTCTTCCTCACCGTTACCGAGACCCGCGACACCCCCGACCGCCGCCACACCGACGTCAGCCTCTGGTTCGCCCTCACCGGCCGCATCGACCAGCACCTGACCCCCGACCCCGGCGAGTTCGCCGAAGTCCGCTGGTGGAAGCCCTCACAGATCCGCGCCGAAGACCCCGCCGCCTTCGACCCGCACCTGAGCCGTGCCCTCGCGAGCCTGGCCCTGTGAGCCGGTCACCACGAGATCATCCACCCCGCGCTGCTCTCCCAGTCGTCGCAGGCATGCTCCCGGAAGTGCGCCGTCTCTTCGACCATCTCTACCTCCACCTCGCGCTTCGGGTCGTACTTCTCCCACCACACCTGACCCGGCTTCAATCCGTTCAGCGTCTCCTGACTGAAAGAGGCCCTGACCGACCAGTCCTGGTTCTCCGACCAGCCGCCCAAGTCGTAGGTGGCATCCTCCAGAACCCCTTCGAAGGGGTGCCTGACCGTCCATTCCGACCCCGGGGACGCCAACGGCACCTCCGCCGAACCCTTCACCGGCGTCGTGGCATCCAACTGGGCCAGCGTCACGAAATCGTCCTCGCCCTCGTCCAGATACAGCCGCAGTTTATTGACGCTTCCCTCGCACAGCGCGACCACCGCGACCGGAGCACCGTCCTCGTCCACGCTCACGCCCATGTACCCAGCGTCCGCCGGCGAACACCCCGTCAGACACACCAACAGCCCACCGGCCACCAGAAGACGCCGAGCCCCCACAAAGATCATGACCGCTAGTGTGCAACCCGTTCACCGACGAAATAAGGCTGTTCGAGTAACGATTCAGCGAGACTCGACCTGGGGCGGAACCGCCGCGGACACGGCACCGGAAAACACCGCCTTCTGCACGACGTACCTGGCCGTCACCCGGAACCCCGTCGAATCCTCATTCGCGTCCGAGAACAACCGCACCAGTCGATCCCGGGCCTCCGGCCAGCGCCCACCGGCCTCCAGCGCCGGCCGTGCCCGCACCCACATCGGATGATGCGCCAGCTCCCCGTCCACGAACGCCTCAACCGACGCATCGACGAACGCCAGAGCATGATCCCGAGTCGTCACCGAGAACCCGAGCGGTCCCAGAAGCCCGGCCAGCGCGTCCCGGTCGTGCCACGCGAACAACGCCAACGGCCGCCGAACCGGCCCATCGACCCAACCGCGCTCGCCGCCGTGCTCAGCCTCGTCACCAGGCGCAACGTCGTCGGCCCGAACCGCGTCCAGCAACTCCTGCCGGACCCTCGCCTGCCCGGCCAGCGCACCTTCCCGCAGCCAGGCCGACAGAACCAGCCGGCCACCGGGCCGCAACACCCGGGCCACCTCTCGCCCGGCAGCCTCGGCGTCCGGGGCGAAGATGATGCCGAACGAAGAGACCACCGCATCCACGCTCGCATCCGGCAGAGGAATGTCCGCCCCCTCCCCCGCCATGAAGGTCACCGGCAGAGCACGAGCTTCGGCCTCGGCCCGGGCAACCTCGAGCAGCCGCGGCGACGGATCCACTCCGACAACGCTCGCTCCCGACCCCGCCACCAAGAGCGCCGCAGTGCCGGTCCCGCATCCGACATCAACCACGCGCTCCCCCGCACGAGGAGCCAGTTCAGCAACGATTTCCCTTGCTGCGGAGAGCAATTGGGGTGCAATACGCTCGTACGCCCCGGCATCCCATGTCATGGCCAGAAGCCTAGAGCTTTGGTCGTCGGTGCGAATTTGTCGCCGCAGGCGATGGGAAGTTCAGCGGGAAATTTCGCTCAAAGCCTGTTATCAAAACAGGCTAGCTCTTGGAGACCCGGCACCAGCAGGCCGAGCGAGTAGAGGAAAGCTACACCAGACGACCTACCGGCAAACACCCCCGCCCACCGCACGGGCACGCCTAGACGCCGGGCTGCTGCACGCGTCTGTTCGCACTGCTGCCGAAGACCGAAGCACCCTTCCGACCAGAGGCATTGACGAGTCCACCCCCACCTTCGTTCGTGCTCATGCGAAGTCTTCCGGGGAGACTTCGCATGAGCACGAACGAGATAGTCGGATGCCCTTCGCGACGTTGCACCCACTCCCTCTTGGCCACCCGACTTCCCGAGCCCCTTTCGTCTATTGCTTGTCGGGTTTCTATATTTTTATTTTCAGAGCACGAGCCTGTTATCATCCATAGAATGCAGGCTAGGACGGCGATCCAGTCATATCTCGGCATTCTCGAACGCTCCGGAGCATCGCGATCCACTCGCCGGCAGCGGGAGTGGGCACTGAACCAGGCCCTCACCGCTGCCGCCCTGCACCGCATCCACGGTGATGTCCCCACCGAGGAGCAGGTCCGCGACACCCTCCCCGAGCAGGTCTTCGCTGCTGGTCAGCGCATCGACGTCACCGAGATCATCGGTGAGGACTTCGCCGGCTGGTTCCTTCCCTGGGCCGCCACCGGCATCCTCGCCCAGACTCAGGGCGCCGCCCGCAGCCAGGCCGCCTCCCGTGCCCGGGCCGCAGCTCTGCGCGCTCTGGCTCTGGCACAGGGCAGTACTCCCATCACGCACACCGAACCCGCCGTTCAGCTGCGCACCCCCACCCCCATGAATGCACGCGCCCTGCGCCAGGTCGCCTTCGGGCTGGTGGCCATCGACCCACCCTCCAAGGCCGCGATACGCCTCAGCGCCATGCTCGCCATCATGATCACCACTCCCCTGCGCCCCATCGACCTGTGCGACATGACGCTCGAAGACGTCCGCATCGGCACCGACGGCAGCGTCTCGATCCCCGCACTCCCCCTGCCTCCCGACGTCCCCGCCCCCGCCGGGTACACCGGCCGCGCCCTGATGGAACCCGCCCTCGGCCACCTGCTCGAGAGCTGGATCGAGACCCGTCAGATCCTGGTGTCGAAGCTGCAGGGCTCCGCCCCGAAGACCCTCTGGGTCTCGGTGCGCGCCTCCCCCACCGACGACGGAACCATCCGCCCCGCCGGCCTCCCCCTCCACCCCCGCGGACTGGAACGCAGCTACGTCGGCCAGGCCAAGAACTTCAACGCCGAACTGCGCGCCGGCTCCCGTGGCTCGCTCCCCCTCGGCCGCGACGGCGTACCGGTCAGCCACCTGCCCCTGTCCTTCGATCACCTGCGCCGATCCCTGCTCACCCTCGAAGAGGGAGCCCAGGTCCCACTTTCGGGTCCGGGCCGGTAATTGAGGACGACGTCGAGCCCTGCGCCTCCGGGCGGGGTTGCGCTGTTGTTGAATTGCGAAGCAATAGCCTGTTATCACTTCAAGATCGTGTCATGGGCGCTTCCGCGCCGACGGGGAAGGTTTGCATGATCACGAACTAGGTGGGGTGGCCACCACCGTTCGCCGGGCGCCCTCTCGCTCCTTCGTTCGTGATCATGCAAAACCTCCCCGGGGAGGTTTTGCATGATCACGAACAGGAAGGTGGCCAACCCCTCCCCTCCCCCATCAGGCCGATGCCCTCGGCGCCTCGAGCAGCAGACGGATCTCGGTGACCCGGTACCCGGCCCGGTCAAAGGCCCGCGCCATCGGGACGTTGGTCAGATCGGTGGTCGCGGTGATGTATTCGCTTCCCTGGCTCGCATGGAACCGGGTGATCTCAGCGAGCAGATCATGGACGAACCCCTGCCCCCGGTGAGCCGGGACCACACCGAGGTAGCCGACATTGCGGTGGTAGGGCGTCGCCGAGGGCACGATGAAGCCCACCGGCTCCCCCGCGGCGGTGGTGGCAGCGCGCCACCAGTCCCGTTCACCGGGGCACCCGACGTAGAACTCGAAGTCGTCGCGGGCCTGGGCGGCCGGCGTCATGACGGCCAGCGCCCGGCGGGTACCGATGTCGAGGCTGCCGACCGCCGCCCGTTCGAAGAGGTCGAGGAACTCCTGGTCGGTACCGGGGCGCATGCGCAGACGAGGAGTCGGAGCGGGTTGACCGGCGGCAGGCTCCCAGACGTAGCGGAATCGTTCCACCGGTTCGGTCAGGGCGGCCGCGGCGGCTGCGTGCAGACGCCAGTCGACGGCGTCCCGCACAGCCGGATCATTACGCCAGTGTGCGGGCAGGGTCAGCTGGTAAGCGGGGGGCGGGGCTGACCCGACGAGCTCGCGATGCGCCGATACCAGCAGGTCAGCCGCGACACCGGCGCGATCCGGAACGCGTTCCAGCAGGTGTAGGCAGTCCAGGGCCAGGGGTGCCGGGCTGTCGGAACGTCCCCACCAGAGGGCACGGCCGAGCAGCGTGCCGTCCTGGTCGAGCACGAGCCGGATCCAGGGCCATCGCAGGCGCCCGGCGGCGAGTTCGTCCCGCAGACGCTGGGGGCCGATGGTGGCGACGGCGGGATCGGGGGGAAAGGCGAGCAGGGCGTCGAGGTCGGCCGGGGTGGCGGAACGGATGTGCACGCTCCTGGATAGTTCACGGCAGCGGTGGCGGCAAACGATTAATGGCTGTTGCCACGCCCTCGTCGCTGCCAGCATGGAGCTTCGTGACTGACATCGTGAACCGTTACGACACCACCTTCCTCGATGCCCTGCCCCCGGTGGCCCAGCTGATCGCCGAGCCGGCGCTCGCCGACCGCTGGGACCAGGAGAGCGCGCTGGCCAAGATGTCGGTGGGGGCACTGGCCTGTCACCTGAACCGGCAGGTGACGGTCGCGCATCAGCTCCTGACCACGCCCACCGGCTTCCCGGTACTGAGCGGTGGCGCCGATGAGCACTACGCGCGGGCGGTGTGGGTGACGACGACCTCTCCCGACGACCCCGAGAACGACCGCAGCAGTTACGACGAAGAGGCGCGTTGGGGCGTCCACCATTTGAGGGAGACCACCGCGACCGCCGCCCGCGAGGTGACCACCCTGCTGACGGGCGATGCCGTAGGCGAGCTGGCGGGCCTGCCGTGGCAGGGGTGGGCGCTGCGGCGGGACGCATTTCTGCTGACGCGCATGCTGGAGGTGGTGGTACATGCCGATGACCTGGCGCTGAGCATCGGGGTGGCGACGCCGGAGTTCACGGCGGGGGTGTTCGAGCCGGTGGTGGAGCTGCTGGCCCGTCTGGCGGCCCGCCGGCACGGTCAGTCGGCGGTGATCGGTGCACTGGCCCGCCGGGAGCGGCAGAGGGGCGTGTCTGCGTTCTGAAGGTTTTCCTAGGCCGGGTGTTCGGGCAGCCAGGTGCGGTCCCAGGCGACGACGTCGATGAGGGCTGCGAGGGCGGGGCTTCGGGGGCCGGTGGCGCGCCAGGAGGCGGTGAGTTCGCGGGTGGCGCGGTGGTCGTCGATGGGGATCTCGATGAGGTCGGGGGTGGGTCCGAGTGGGGGGACGATGGCGACGCCGAGGCCGGCGGCGACGAGCCCGCGGAGGGTGAGAACGTCTTCGCCTTCGAAGGCGGTGGCCACCCGCACTCCGGCCTCGCGCAGGAGGGTGTCGGTGATGGCGCGCAGTCCGTAGGCGGGGGCCAGGGCGAGGGTGGTTTCGCCGTCGAGTTCGGCCAGGCGGATGGTTTTTCGGTGGGCGTAGCGGTGGTTGGGGGCGACCGCGAGGACGAGGTGTTCGGTGTAGAGGCTGACGGTGAGGACGTTTTCGGTGGGGTCGGGAGGTGGGGAGACCAGGACGAGGTCGGCTCCGGCGTCGAATTCGGCGAGGCAGTAGGCGCGACCTCCCTGGCGCAGGTCGACGCGGGTGCCGGGGCGGCGGTCGACGAGGGTCTTGACGAGGGCGGGGACCACGGCGCGACCGAGGGAGTTCTGGAAGACGATCGAGACGCGGTTGGCGCGGCGGGCTTCGTCGTCGCGGATCTGGGTGACGGCTTCGGTGACGAGGTCGAGGGCGCGACGGGTGGTGGTGGCGAATTCGGCACCGGCGGCGGTGAGGCGGACGCCGCGCCCGTCCCGGTCGATGAGGGCGCAGCCGAGGTGGTGCTCGAGACGGGCGAGGCCGCGGCTGACCGTGGACTGGGGGACGCCGAGTTCGTCGGCGGCCGCGGAGATGCCGCCGGTGTCGACCAGGGCGGTGAGCAGGGGCAGGGCGGCGAGGATCCGGCGGAGCTGCGCGGGGTCGGGTGGCGGCTCATCGAGATGATGCATGCATTGATGCTATGCGTTGCGCTCATTCATGCATTTGAGCTAGGTCAGGGCCGCCCATAGCGTCCGGAGCGTGAAGACTTCTCCTGCCGGCGTGCTGATGGATGGACCGTCGAGCGTTCTGATCACCGAGTTCTGGGAGGGTCACGCGGAGGGTTCCCGGGAGTACCGGCGCATCCTTCTGGCCCTGTTGTCGGCGGGGGTGGCGTGCTTCGCCGCGTTGTACGCGCCGCAGGGTGCCCTGCCGCTGGTGGCGGCGGATCTGCACATCTCGGAGGCGCGCTCGGCGTTGCTGGTGTCGTCGGGGACGATCGGTCTGGCGATCGGGGTACTGCCCTGGTCGTGGGTGGCGGACCGGATCGGGCGGCTGACCGCGATGCGGGTGGCGATGCTGGCGGCGGCGGTGTTCGGGCTGGCGTGGACGGTGTTTCCCTCGTTCGAGGGGATGATCGTGCTGCGGGTGCTGCAGGGGGTGGCGCTGGGTGGGATCCCGGGGCTGGCGATCACGTATCTGCACGACGAGATCCGGCCGTCGCAGGCGGCGGTGGCAGCGGCCACGTACGTCTCGGGCACGACGCTCGGGGGCATCAGCGGGCGGATCATCTCGGGGCCGGCCGGTGAGCTGTGGGGATGGCGCTGGGGTGTGGGGCTGGCCTGGGTGGTGGCGGCGCTGGCGTCGGTGCTGTTCGTGGTGCTGGCGCCCCCGGCGCGGGGTTTCGTGCGGGACACGCACACGCGGGTGCGGGATGTCGCGCATCACGTGCGGGTGAATCTGCGTGACCCGGGGATGGTGACGTTGTACGCGCAGGCGTTCCTGCTGATGGGCGGGTTCGTCGCGGTCTACAACTATCTGGGTTTCCGGTTGCAGGCGGCGCCTTTCGGGCTGAGCGCGGCGGTGACGTCGTTGCTGTTCCTGGCCTATCTGTCGGGCACGGTGTGCTCGCGGCAGGCCGGGCGGATCGTGGGGCGGTTCGGCCGGGGCCGGGTGCTGGCGTTCATGTCCGGGGTGATGGCGGTGGGAGTGCTGCTGACGCTGGCGGGGAACCTGGCGGTGATCATCGTCGGGCTGGTGACGCTGACCGGTGGGTTCTTCGGTGCGCACGCGATCGCCTCGGGCTGGGTGGGCGCCCGGGCCCGGACCGGGCGGGCTCAGGCGGCCTCGTTGTACAACCTCTTCTACTACCTGGGGTCGAGCGTGGTCGGATGGGCCGGCGGGATGTTCTTCGCCGCCGGGGGCTGGGCCGGCCTGGCGGCGCTGGTGGTCGGGCTGGTGCTCGTGGCCCAGGTACTGCGGGTGGCCGCGGCCCGTCACCTGCGGGAGAGCTAGAGCGGCCGCACCCAGCGCGACCATTCCTCCTGCAGTCGGTAACCCCTTGCCCACCAGGCACTCTGGGCAGGGATGTTGTCATCGAGCACCATCGCGTCGGAGCGGGTACCGCCCAGGGCGCGGAAGCGCTGCTCGGCCGCGTCGATGAGGGCGGTCGCAAGGCCCTGGCGGCGGTGGGTGGGAGCAACGGCCAGGCGGTAGAGGTGGCAGCGCCAGCCGTCGAAGCCGGCGACGACCGTGCCGACGAGATGGTCGTGGGCATCCACGGCAAGGATCAGGGCATCCGGGTCGCGGGTGATGAGGTTCTGCACGGCCGTGCCGGAATCGTCCGGCCGGGCGGCGTTCTCAGCGGCGGTACGCCAGAACTCGAGCAGGGCGGGCACGTCGTCGGGGGTGGCTTTCCGGAGCGTGAACACGGGAACGACCCTACGGCGAAACCGCTCTGACGTTTGAGACCCGGAAAAGGATGCCTGGATCCAGGTCACGATTTGGTCAACTGCCGGACACCGGGCGTCGACGCTTCTAGCCTCGACAGATGCCAGGTTTCCCGTTCGACGTCACGCCCCGGGTGGGCCGTGCCGGGCGGGTGGCCTTCCAGGAGACCGGGTTCCCGCCCGGCAGCGGGCAGCACGAAATTCTTCTTGGCACACCCCGTGAGTGTGCATGTTCGGGTGTTTCCGGTTCGGAGTACTCGGCCTGGGCGGTCGGTGTGCGTTCAGGGCACGCGGCCGTCCGCCTCGCCTCCGCGCCTCGCCCCGTCCCGGCGATGCGTGCAGACCAGGTACTCGTCACCTACTGAGGTGGTGCCAGGGCTCGCGAGAACCCCGGGTACGACGGAAGCGGTTCAGGCTCCCCGCATCTCGCCGGCTGCGATGCCGTCGAGGAACGCCGACCATTCGTCGTTGCCGAAGCTGAGCACCGGCCCGAGCCCCTTGGCCTTGGTGTCGCGCACGGCCACGCCACCGCCGGCGCGGAACGCGATCTCGACGCAGTTGCCGTTCACGGCGCTGAACGAGGACTTCCTCCAGTCCAGGGAATCGTCGTCGTTACTCAGCAGGTTGACCTCGGTTGCGGACATGACCGCTCTCCCATCAATCGGTTCATCGGTGGTCCTGGTGGCCGCCCGTTCTCGTCGATCGGGACAGCCGGGCGGTAAGACACCCGGTCGCGCATTCAGTTCCGGGTGAGGTGCGACAGATCTGTGAGTACGAGAGGCTGGTCGACGACCTCCGGGCGGACGGTGAGCAGTGTCCGCCCTTGCTGAACGGTGAATTCCACCCGTCCCCACCGGCCCGGCTCCCGTAGGGAACCCCGGCGGGCCAGCCAGCCCCGCAGTTCCTCGACCGGGATGTGCGCGTGCCGCACATCGCAGTACCAGACATCGACGCTCGAGCCGTCACCGCTGCGGGAAAGGGTCACGACGGACTGCTCCCCGGTGGTGGTGACGATGTCGATATCCATCCCGTTACTCCTCGTAGTTAATCGGTCAGTATCCGCAGCGCCGGTGACGCGGATACCGCCACCTCTCGACAGCTACGAAAGATAGCCTCCATTCCACGAAAAAGCCCAGTTCAGCCGTTCAGTCGAGGTGTCGTGACGATCAGTGGGCCGACCATTTCCCACAGCGATCAAGAGATTGCAGCAATCGATGTAAAGATTGCACTGTGTGATGCTCATATCGCCACTCAATTTCGGGGAAGGCCGATCTGGGCCTCCGCGCACCGCGAGCGCGTCCTTCTGCTCGCCACGGCCGGCCTGGTCGTGCCGGCGGGGGGTCAGTTCGGTGTGCCGTTCTCCCCGCAGTGCTCTCCTGCGTTGATGCAGTCGCGGACGAGGGCTCTGAGGACCTTGGGCTGCCATCCGCTGACGACCCCGAATCCGTAGTCGCCGCCTGAGATCCGTACGGGCGCGGTCACGTCGATCGGGTAGACGACGCGTACCAGCAGGGTCGGGATGACGACGGGATGGCTGGCGGGGCATCCTTCCCCGGAGGCCCAGGCCAGGTGTGAGCGGTGTCCGGGGACGTCCAGGTGGCGTCCGTCCCAGCATCCGGGGGCGGCGATCCAGGCGATCAGTTTGTCGCCGTCGTGGCAGGTGGAGGCTTTTGGTGGGGCGGGTGCGTCGTAGTCGGTGCAGGCCCAGGTGACCGAGCTGTCGGCCGCTGAGGAGGGGGCGGCGCCGGTGCCTCCGGCGAGGATCCGTAGTCCGGCCGGGATGAGCTGCACGCTGGTGTAGTCGCGCACCACGCCCTTGTGGAGGACCTGGAACGATTCCGGTTCGATGCGCCGGCCGCTCTGTAGCAGGGACGGTACCCAGTAGGTCGAGCGGTCGCCGGGGTTCAGGCACGAGGACGCTGCTGTCGGGACCTTTCCCGGGGCTGCGGGTGCTGTGGCGGTGCTGCCGAACACGTCGTAGTGGGTGCCGGTGGGGGCCAGTCCGGTGACGGGGGCGTGGGTGGTGGTGCGTACGGGGGCGCAGACGCTGGGGAATTCCTGGTAGACGGCGCGGGGTGGGGTGTGTGGCGGGCGGGCCTTCACGGCGGGGCGCACGAGGTAGGGGGTGGGGGTGTGGGTCGGGGGCGGGGTCGGTGTGGGGGTTGCCGGGGTGGTGGGTGTGGGCGAGATGGTGGACGTGCTTCTCGCCTGCGGGGTCGGTGTTGCCTGGGGTGCGGGGTCGTGTCCGGGCTGGATGAGTACGGGCACGACGGCGGCCACGCCCACGAAGATCGCCAGCAGGACGACCGCGATCGCCATCTGGCGCGCGCTCCATTCGCCCCAGCCACCTGGCACCCGCATCCCCTGTTCCTCCCGTTCGAGCTCAGTGCCCGGCGTCTGTGTCACGCATCTGCGTCGCGACCCGTTGCGTCCCCTTGCTGGTTCGTGATCGGGCCAGGGGGGTTCACGGGCGTGGGGCACTACCGGCGCGTCACCCTATGCTGCCCGCATGAACGGCCTGTCCCCCTCCCGTCGCCGGGCCCGTGAGCTCGTGGAGCCGCAGCACTGGGTCAGTGGTGCGACCGAGAGTGTGGCGGGGCTCTGCCAGTTCGTGCTGCTGCTGCGGCTGGGTGCCACGCTGATGCTGGTCGTGGCGGCTGTCCTGATCGAGCCCGATCCGCGGACCCTGCTGCTGGGCACGCTGGTCGCGGGCACGGTAACCGCCGCCGAGCTGGCTGTTCTGGTGCGGCACCCGGTGGCGGTCGTGCGGTGGCCGGTGTTCGTGCTGGTGGAGCTGGTGGCCGGCGCGGCGATCGCCGGGCTGATGGAGGGTGGGCCGGTGTTCTTCTCGTTCTCCTGCGGGTCGGCGGCCGTGTTCGGGGTGGCTGCCGGGTTGCGGGCCTGGCCGGTCTGGGTGGTGCAGACGGTCGCCGCGTACGCGGTGGTGGCCTGGATCATCCGCGCCGACGACGTTCCCGCCACGCTGGCGGTGTACCTGACCGGCGTCCCCACGCTCTACGTCCTGGTCGGTCTGGCTTCTGCGACCGCCCGGGCCGCCGTGATCCGGCACGTGAACCTGGCGCGTTCGGCGCTGGAGGCGATCGAGCGTTCCGCGGTCGCGGCCGAGCGCACGCGGGTGGCGCGGGAACTGCACGACTCGGTCGAGAAGACCCTGCGGGGGCTGTCGTTCGCGGCCACGTCGCTGCCCCAGGCGGTGCAGCAGCGTCCGCAGCTGGCCGCGGAGCTGGCCCGGACGGTGGCCGAGGGGGCGCGCACGGCGGCGGACGAGGCGCGGGAGCTGCTGGGCATGCTGCGCGCCGACGATCTGGACGCCAGCCTGGCTCAGGCCATCGAGCGGGCCTGTCAGGAGTGGGCGGTCAGGACCGGTCTGCGGGCCGACACCGATCTGGCTGACGTCGAGGCGGCCCTGCCGGTGCGGCACGAGGTGCTGCGGATCGTGCGGGAGGCCCTGGGCAATGTGGCCCGCCACTCCGGTGCCGCCCACGCCTGGATCGACCTGGTGCGGGAGGGCAGCACTCTGCGTCTGACGATTCGCGACGACGGTCACGGGTTCACCGTTCCCGGTGATCTGAACCATCTGTCGGCCGCCGGGCACTACGGCGTGGTCGGCATGGCGGAGCGGGCCCGGCAGATCGGTGGGCGCCTGCGGGTCTTCTCCGGCGACGACCTGGGGGCCGTCGGTGGTACTCAGGTGGTGTTGTGGGCACCGGCTGGAGCGATGGCACCGATGTCTGACAGGGTCCGCACATGACGATCCGGGTCGCGGTGGTCGACGACAACCCGATGGTGCGCGCGGGCCTGCGGGCCATGCTCGAGCTCGGCGGCCTCGACGTGATCGCGGAGGCCGGTGACGGGCGTGCCGCGGTGGAGGTCGTGACCCGTTACCGGCCCGACGTCACCCTGCTGGATCACCGGATGCCGGTCGCCGACGGCCTGCAGGTGCTCTCCCACCTGGCTGACCTGACCCGGGTGCTGCTGCTGACCTCCGACGACAGCGACGCCGTCATCGCAGCGGCCCTGGCCCAGGGCGCCAGCGGGTTCCTCAGCCACAACTCCCTGGGCGGCGACGAACTCCTGCGCGCCGTGCGCGCCGTGGCCGCCGGTGAGGGCTGGCTGGCCCCGGTCGCGGCCGCCGTCGCCGTGCGCCAGCTGCGCGGGCGCGCCGAACGGGAGTCCGCCGCCCGCATCCGCTTCGATCTCACCCGCCGCGAGCGCGAGCTGATGGACCTGCTGATCAAGGGCATGACGAACGGGGAGATCGCCGCGTACCTGGTGCTGTCGGAGAAGACGGTGAAGAACCATCTGAACCATGTGTACGCGAAGCTCGGGGTGCGGCACCGTACCGAGGCCGTGGCCCGCTGGCAGGGAGAGGTCTGAGGGGGCCTACGGAACTGGGCCCGGGTCGTCCTTCATGTGGGACCCGGGACCGGCGAGCGCGCAGCTGCTGCACAGCCAGACTTCGGAGCGTCCGCACGAAGGCGTCTCGAAGGGAACCGCGAACAGTGAAACGACGCTATACGGTGGCGGGGAGTGTGGCCGGGGCCGCGCTCGTGGGAGTGCTGGTCGCCGTGTCCAGCGGCGTTCCCGCGTTCAGCGCCCAGAACACCTCCGGGCACCACTCGGTGAACGGCATGGCCGGGATGAAGGGCCACCACAGCGCGGCGACCGCCACGACCTCCGCCGCCCCGGTCCCGGCGGAGCCCACCGCGACGGAGCCCACCGCGACGAAGCCCGCCGACCAGGCTCCCCCCGGCGTGAGTGATGACGACGGGCCGGACGCGACGGCGAGCGCCGACCCGTCCGCGCCCACGGCGACGCCGGATGCCCCGAACGACCACAACATGCCCGGTATGACCGCGCAGCCGGCGTACGGGCCGAACCTCGACCCGGGTGAGTCCGACACGGTCTCCCCGGCGGTGAAGGGCATCGCGCCGCAGCAGAGCTTCAATCCGGGCCCGGATGTCTCCACGCACCACGAGTTCCAGGCCAACTGCTACATGAGTCATCACGCGGCCAACGACCCGATCGTGTTCCCGGGGATGACCGGGGCCTCGCACCTGCACACGTTCATGGGTTCCAGCACCACGGACGCGGACACCACGACGACGTCGCTGCAGTCGGGCAAGACCAGCTGCATCACCCCGGGCGACAAGTCCGGGTACTGGCACCCCTCGGTCCTCAACGGCGACAAGCTCGTGACGACCGCGTACAAGCAGACGATCTACTACAAGTCCGGGGTCTCGGACTACCGCACGGTGCAGGCGTTTCCCCGGGGCCTGCGGTACGTGGTGGGCAGCCCGACCCAGACCAGGGAAGAGTTCGAGAACCACCCGGGCACGGTGGAGGGCTGGGAGTGCGGCGACAGCGCCGACAACTTCGAGATTCCTGACCACTGCGCCGAGGGCAGCTATCTGAACATCCGGATGCAGGCCCCCAGCTGCTGGGACGGCGTGCACCTGGATTCGGCCGACCACAAGAGCCACATGGCCTACCCGGTGTACGAGAACTACCGCAAGGTCTGCCCGTCCTCGCACCCGGTCGCCGTGCCGATGGTCGAGTTCAAGATGGCCTTCAATGTCTCCGGTGACATGAGTAAGGTGCACCTGTCCAGCGGCACCGACTGGAGCTGGCACTACGACTTCTTCAACGGCTGGGACGCCCCCACCCTGTCCGCCCTGGTCAAGCACTGCATCAACGGTGGACTGCAGTGCGACCCGCGCGGTTTCGACCTCTACAAGCCCGAGCGCGGCGCGGCGCTGAACCAGAACTACGAACTCGCGAGCTGACCCCTCGCACCGTAGGCCCCGGTCGTCCCTACCCTCCAGGGACGGCCGGGGCTCTTGCGCGCTTCCGGCTGTCTAGAGTTGCAGGCTGAAGTACGCGCTGTTCGGGTCGTTCGTGTAGTCGGCGAACGGGTCGGCCTGCACGAACCCGTACCGCGCGTACAGGCTGCGGGCCGGCTCGAAGAAGTCCTCGCTGCCGGTCTCGAGGCTGATGCGCTTGTACCCGGCCTCCCGCGCCTCGTTCACGGCGTGCCGCAGCAGCTGCCCGGCAATCCCCTGCCGCAAGCGTGCCGGCAGCGTTCGCATCGACTTCAGCTCCACGTGGTCGTCGTCCAGGCGCTTCAGCGCCACGCACCCGACCACCTCGTCGCCGTCCCGCGCTGCCCAGAACGAGATCGCGGGCGCCCGCAACGCCTCGACGTCCAGCGCGTGCACGCTCTCGGGCGGTGACACCTCCCGCATCTGCGCCACATGCCCCTCCAGCAGTGCGATCACCTGCGGATCGGAGAGGTCGTCCAGCGATATCACCAGTTCAGCCACGCCGGACATGGTGTCAGACAGCGAATGGTGGACGCCCGACCGCCCGGTCCCGCGGTGGGCACCGAGGCGGTCGACCCGTCCGGATCGCGGCCATGGCCCTCGTCTGCCCTCACCATCGTGGGCAGGCCGTGCGCCAGGACGGCACGGCCTGCCCACGATGACCTCAGGACGGGGGCCGGCACACCAGGAGCTCGGCCTCGCCCTGCACCCGCAGCTCCCCCGCCGCGTACGGCACGACCGTGGTGCTGCCCGCCACCAGTCGCGTCATCGTCCCGGCCGAGAGATCCACCGCCCCCGACAGCACCACCAGCACCGCGAATCCCGGGCTCAGCACGGCCGAACCCGCCACCCGCACGCGCTCGATGACGAAGTACTCCCCCGCCGCCTCCGGCAGCACCTGCTCACCGACCCCGGCCGGACCCACCAGCAGCGCGATCTCCTCGATCGTGCGGGCCGTGCGTTCCACCGCCCGCAGAGCCACCGCAAAGCCCAGGCCCAGATGCCCGTCGCGAGCACCGTCGAGCTCGAAACCCTTCCATTCCAGCAGGATCGACAGGTCTTCGGGTTCCTGGACCTCGACCAGGAACACGCCCTCACCGATCGCGTGCAGCACTCCCGGCGGCACATACACCACGTCCCCGCGGTGCACCTCGACCCGGTGCAGCAATTCCAGCAGGGCCTCGGTGTCCTGTCCCCGCACCAGCGCGGCCAGCTCGTCGGCGCCGATGTCCTCGCGCAGTCCCAGGTGCACCACGCCGCCGGTCAGGATGTACCAGGCCTCCGCCTTGCCGTGCGCGCGTCCCAGATGACCGGCCGCGAACGACCCGTGAGGGTGGGCGTGCACCGGGAGCCGCTGACCGGCGTCCAAAAGCTTGACCAGCAGTTTCGTGTCGGCACCGAACGCCTGCACGTGCGCCGGGCCCAGCCATCCGAGCGGGTCGGCCGCCACCGCCCCCGCCAGCGAGCGCCCGTCCGGCAGCGTGCTGCGGCCCAGGGCGGGTTCCCCGAACAACGTGGTGGTGGAGGCCACCCAGTCTTCCGGTTCGCGCGCGGGGGCGGGGCCGGGCTCACCCCGGAAGGAGACGATGCCCGCCCCGCCGCGGTAGAAGCGCTCGGGGGGCCGGTTCGAGGGAAGCTCTACGACGTCCATACGTTCGCTCTCTCCCGGAGAACCGCCGACAGGAACCCACCCACGAAAGTGTCGCCCAGACCGACCGTGGTCGGCACCCCGGTCTCCAGCGCCCAGGCGGCACGACAGCGCAGCACCGCACCCGACAGGGCCGCCAGCGCCTCCAGCTCATTCGCGAACGAGGCCGACCGTTCCCGCCGGGGCAGTGCGGCCACGGCCGACATCTGCTCGTCGGTGAACGTGTCACCGTGCAGGTAGCGCACACTGGCCATCAGCATCCCGGCCTCCAGCGCGCCCACGTACTGCGGGGCCTGTGACCCCAGCGCCGCCGACCAGTACTTCGTGTGCACCACCAGCACCGGTGCCGGGATCAGCCGGTGCAGCTCGCCCAGCGCGGCACCGACCTCGGGCGCGGACTGCAGATCCACCGCACGCCCCAGGTAGGCCTGCATCTCGTCCTCGTTCAGGCCGTACACGTCGACCCGGCCCAGTACCGCCTCCCGCACCCGGGCCCGGAACACCGGCTCGTGGAACGCGGCGTCCTCGTAGTAGACGAACGCGCCGGTCGGCAGCCGTTCCATGTCCCGGTGCATCGTGCCCAGGCGCGCATCCAGCAGATCGGCCTCGCGCACCGCGTTGAACCCGCTGATGAGGAACAACCGCGCATCGGCCAGCAACGCCCCGAGCTCGTCGCTGAGCAGCAGTTCCTCGTTGGCCACGTCGTTCACGTAGATCAGCCGGTTCGGGAACGGCGCCACCAGGTCGATGTCCCCGGCCCGCACCCGCAGCCCGGCCTCGTACTGCACGATCAGGTGCGGGTAGAGGCTGTCGTGCGGGGAACTGCACACGTAATCGGTGCTCGCCGGCAACAGCCGGCGGAAATGCTCGTTCATCGTCACCAGGTGCAGCGTCGAGGCCAGGCCCAGACGATCGAGGGTGAACCCGGCCCGCACCGACGTGCCGCCCAGCGCCACACAGCGGGGGAAACGGGCCGCGAAACTCTCCAGCGCCGCGGGTGAGGCCACGAAGTGCTCCCCTCCGCCGCCACGCCGGAGGTACCGCAGCACCGACACCAGCAGGTCCCGCTCATCCGTGATCGAGGCGACCACCGGCGTCCCCTGATCCTGATGCTCCGGATACCCCTGATGCTCCAGGTCCGCGACCCGCACCCCGTGCTCCCGCACGAGCCGCTCCAGGCCACGGGAGGTGAGCCTGATCTCGTAGTCCACACAGCCCCCCAGGCCCAGAACGACTCGGGAGGTCATCTCAGTACAGCTTCGCCTTGCCGGCCGCGTCGAACAGCTCGATCTTGTGCGCGGCCACCTCCTTCAGGGCGTCGATGCACGGCGGCTGGATGCTGTTGGGCTCCCGAAGCCCCTTCTCCAGCAGCACTTCCCGCATCTTGTTGTGGTAGACGACCTTGATGTCGCTGGAGATGTTGATCTTGTTGACGCCCAGCTTCACGGCCTGCGCGATCTCGTCGTCGGGATTGCCCGAGCCACCGTGCAGCACCAGCGGGATCCCGACCGCCGCCTTGATCTTCTTCAGCAGGTCAAGCTTCAGCTCCGGCTTCAGGGTCGGCGGGTACAGGCCGTGGTACGTACCGATCGCCACCGCCAGGCTGTCCACCCCG
>NZ_JAJOMA010000035.1 GCF_021129235.1 Kineosporia mesophila | reverse complement strand
CCCCGGGCCGGGGGTGCCCGGGGCCGACCAACCCCCAGGAGGCCGGCCCGCCGGGCCGAGCATCACCCTGAGTGCTCGACCCGCCATTCCACCATCAGCTCGGCCCGGTCTCCGGGCTCGATCCCGTACAGCGGAGACAGCACCTCCATCTCCGCCAGGTGCGCATCCGGTCGTAAGCCGCCCAGGCTCTCGATGGGCTCGGCGACCGGGTACTGCAACCACAGCTCGACGGGGCAGCCGCCGTCGGGGTAGAGCTGACCGGGCTCACGGGTGATGGTCTGGGTGAGTTGCAGGCCGTCGGTGCGGATGTAGGTCAGGCGGCCGGTGGCCTGGGTGAAGCCGAGCTTTCCCACGGTCTCCTGCACCGGGATCTCGACGACTCCGGGCCGCAGGGTGTGTTTCGCAGCGCCCAGGACCTCGAAAAGAATTACAGGCGTGTCGTTCCCGTCCACGTCGACCAGGAAGCGCCCGGTTCCGGTGGCCCCGGGTCGAGGGGTGGTGTCGACCTGGGTGATCTCCCAGACCGACCAGTTCACTCTCTGGTGCGAATGGTTGACGAACGTGGAGGTCTGGGTGAAGTCTGGGCCGTTGGCGGGCAGCACGAAACGACGCTCGATGCGGATGCCGGTGCGGGGGTCGTCGGCGCTGATCAGGGTGACGCGGGCGGAACCGTCGGGATCAAGGTCTGCCTGGACGGTGTAGGTGCCGGCGTCCAGGACCTCGTCCGGGGGTCCGGGCCACTCGTGCGGCCCGGACCAGCCCTGGGGGGCGGGCCAGGTCTTGCTCCCCCCGACGTTGGCCCAGCTCCCCATGGTCCCGTCCGTGGGCGGCCAGGAGGCGTATGGACGGCGGGGGGTGAAGTCGTCCGCGAGTAGAGCCGGGTTGTGCCAGAGCAGTTCGGCTCCGAGCATCTGCAGGGAGATCAGCCGCCCTCCGATCTGGGGCAGGAAGGCCAGTTCCAGGGTGTCGTTGGCGACGATGAGCACGTCGAGGTCGCCGCGCACCTCCTGGCTCACGGTGCAACTCATGCAAATTCTCCCGGGACGAGCACAACCTTGCCCTCGGCGCCGGCCGCGGCCAGCCGGTACGCCGCATCCGCCTCTTCCAGCGGCATCCGGTGACTGACCACCAGTTCGGGGTGGACGCCGCTGCGCGCCAGCAGGCCGGTCAGGTCCTGCATACCCTGCAGCGAGGTCACCCAGGAGGCATGGATGGTGACCTGCTTGTGCAGCAGCGAGTCCGAGACCTCGGTCTCCAGCCGCCCGCCCTCACCCAGCAGTGACACCCGACCCCATTCGGCGACCGCGTCAACGACGACCGACCGGCCCGGGGCCGAGCCGGAGGCGTCAACCGCGACCGAACATCCCTCTCCCCCGGTAAGTTCCAGAATATTCTGCACCGCGTTGTCGTCGGCCAGGACGATGTCGTCGACCAGGCCGGTACCGCGCACGAAATCGATCCGGCCCGGGGTGCGCTCCACACCGATGACCCGGCGCACGCCGAAGCAGCGGGCGATCATCGCCGCGGCCAGGCCGACCGGTCCGAGACCGGCCACCAGCAGGGTGTCAGAACCGTTGACAGCCGTGCGGATCAGTCCTTCGTAGGCGGTTCCGAACCCACAGGCGATCAGGCTTCCGTCCACGAACGAGAGTTCCTGCGGCAGAGGAATGCAGGTCGACTCCTCGGCGATCAGGTAGGGCGCGTGCCCACCGTCGCGCTGCCAGCCGTAGGACTTGCGGCGCTCCTCGTCGCTGCAGCTGATGAAGTATCCCGAGCGGCAGTTGCGGCATTCCCCGCAGCCGACGATGTGATAGACGATCACCCGGTCACCGGGGCCGACCCGGTGAACCCCGGGGCCGGTGGCGACGACCGTGCCGGCCGGCTCGTGGCCGGCGATCACACCGTGATAGGCGGGAGCCCCGTCCAGACCCTTGTGGGTCTTGTAACCGCGGTAGATGTAGCCGATGTCGCTGCCGCAGATGCCGGAGGCGCCCACCTTCAGCAGAACCTGACCCGGTCCCGGCTGCGGAAGGTCGTACTCGCGCAGCACGGCGGTGGAGTCTCCGGGCAGGAAGACACCCGACATCGTCGTCGTGGTGGGGCTGGCGCTCATCGTGACTCCTGGCTGTCGATGGTCGAAGGGGCGGTCAGATCCTGCAAGAGATCAATGGCGGACGCGTGGTTCGAGTCGCGTTCCAGGACCAACCGCAACTGGCTCACGGCCTCGTCGCGGGCACCGGCCGCGGCGGCGGCCTGGGCGTCCAGGAACCGGGCGGTCGTGGCGCGCCGGGCCTGAAGGTCGTCGTGGAAAAGCAACAGGGTGGGCAAGGAGGTGGCGAAGTAGTCGATCGTCGCCGCCGTTGAGGCGAGTTGGCGCGCATAGGCGCGCAGCCCGTCCAAAAGCTCATCCGCCCGGTCGGTCCGGCCCAGCCGCCGCCACGCCAGCACCGAGAAGTAGGTCTTCTCGCTGTAGGGCTGGGTGCTCATCTCCTGGAAGTCCCCGGCGAACGTCGCCGCCTCCTGCCAGGCCGTCCTGGCCTCGTCCTTGCGGTCCTGCGCGGCGAGGGCATCGCCGAGCGCGAGCAGCAGATCAGAGCGGTTGGCCAGCAGATGCGGCCCCTCCCCCAGGTTCTGCGGCGGGTCCAGGGCCGCCCGCAGGAACCGTTCGGCCTCGGCCGGAACCTGAGCCTGGCGAGCCAGCAGCAGATGCGCCCGTTCCCAGACGCCCAGTGTCTGCCCCTCACCCCCCTCCCAGGGCTGGAAGTCCCGTCCCCTCATCTCCTGGACGCCCTGTTCAGCCAGTCCGGCGTTCACCAGCAGCCCCACCCACTCGATCGTCAGGTCGTCCCGCTGACGCACCAGGTCCCGGCGTTCGTCCAGACGCTCCAGCCGGGCCGCAGGCGACTCGCCGGTGCGCTTGGCCAGCTGGTCACGTTCGAAACGCAGCCGTCCGTCGTCCGGGGCCGCCGCAAGGGCCTTCTCGAAGCACCCCACGGCGCCGGCTGCGTCATGGAGGACGTTGTGGTTGGCGATGGCCAGATTGCGCCAGCTGACAGCGTCGTCGGGATGGGCCCGAACGGCCTGGCCCCAGTGCGCGATCGCCTCAGCGTAACGGCGGCGATCATAGAGCCAGTTCCCGTACAGGGCAGCCGCTCGCCCGTCCGGCCCCGCAACCAGCGCCGCCCGCAAGGCGCTTTCGTCCTCCAGGCTGTGGGGGAAGCAGTAGGCCTGGTCAGCCGCGGCCGCCTCTCGTCGGGCCGCAGCGGCCTCGCCGCCCCGCTCGAGCCGGTCCAGTACCTGGGCCCGGTGATAGTGCGCCAGCGGCAGGATGCCGGTCCAGGGCTCGCGGCCGGCGGCCTCGACGGCGGCCTCCAGCACGCGCAGGGCCTCGTCCAGGAAACCGGCCGAGGCGTACTCGGTGGCCACGTCCAGATGGGTGCGGGCGTCGCAGTCCAGGGCTGCGTGGGTGGCGAGATCCCGGGCCCACCAGTCCAGCGGGTCCAGAGCCAGGGTGGCACGCAACTGGGCCTCGGCCTCCGCGTCCCGCCCGAGCCGTCGTAGAACCAGCACCCGCAGGTCGCGAGCGGCCAGCAGGTCGGTGTCGAGCTTGAGGACGTCGTCGAGCAAGGACAGCGCTCGGGTCCAGTGGGCGTCCTGGGCGTCCAGGCGGGCCATCGCCAGTTGCGCCGGCGCCCGCCAGGCCTGGTTCCAGGCCGCCTTGGCCAGGTGGTCGTAGGCCTCGGCCGTCCGGCCGGTCCGTTGCCGGGTCAGACCCAGCCGGTAGTGCGCCTCGCCGTCGGCGGGGTTGGAGTTGAGCAGGCTGAGCCGGGTGACGGCGCCCAGCAACAGCTCTTCGGCCACCTCGTACTCGGCGCGCTCATAGGCCCGGGCCGCCAGCGCGGTCGCGCTCCGGGAATCCCCGGGGTCCCGGCGCAGGGCCTCCTGCCAGTACACCTCGGGCGAGCGGGTGGCGTGCCGGTACTGGGCCAGGTGCAGCCCGGTCAGGTACAGCTCCTCGACCGTGTCCAGATCACCGGGCGCTTCCGGTTCGAAAGCGGCTGATCGGGTGGACGTCCCGATCCTCGGATCGGTGGGAGACCACCGTAGGAGCTCCTGTGCGTCGTCCTCGATCAGGATGGTCAGCTCGTGCCGGTTCAGTGATCGGTTCAGCGGAACATCAGCGGTGAAGGGCTTTTCCGGAGCCAGGTCAGCCTGGGTGGCGTGCAGAACCCGACCGTCCGGGTCCAGTAGCGAGATGCGCACCCCGTCGCGGACCTGGGTGGACGCGATGGCGAAACTGACGGTGTCCGGACCGGGCACCTCCAGGTGCACCGCGACCTCGGTGGTGGCCTGATGTACCGGTCCGATGCCCTGGATCGGGTACCAGTACTGGCTGAAGGTCTTGGTCTCGCCGGGGGCCAGGAAGGAGAAGTCGGGCTGGTTGTCGGTGTAGACCCCGGCCATCAACTCGACGTAGGGGCCGTCGCCGTCGGTCAGGTTGCGGTCCCAGGCCCAGCCGAACTTCTCGTTGCCCCAGGTCCACTGCTTCTTGCCCGGAGCGATGCGGTGGTCGGCCCAGTGCACGAACCCGGCCTGCGCGCCATGGTCGTAGCCACCGAAGAAGTCACCCTTGCTGTCCAGGCACATGTACGACGTGGGCACCGGGATGTTGCGATACCAGTCGATCCCGTCCGCGTCAGGATTCTCGGGGCTCACCCGCGCCGGATAGTCGATGCCGTAGTAGGGCTCGGTGGCACGAGGGAAAGTCGTGGTGGCCCGGCGCGCATGGTCGGCCACGACGTGCGCGTCCTCGGGGAAGAACGACTGGTAGTCGTCGTTCACCCGGGCGGCGACGTTGGCCCACCACAGGAACGTCCGCACGTCCTCGGTGCGGTTGTGCAGCCGCACCCGCACCTCCACGACGGCCCGATCCGGGTGCAGGGTGATGCCGTGCATGCCCTTGAGCCGGTGGAAAGGGTCATGATCGGAACACCATACGGTCACCGCGCCGTCGGCGTGCGTCTCGATCTCCACGCCCACCGGCAGATAGGTGGCGGGCCGGTGGTGCTGCGGCCAGTTGAATTCCACCCCACCCGAGATCCAGGGGCCGGCCAGCCCGACCAGCGCCGGCTTGATGACGTTGTTGCGGTAGAAGAAATCGTAGCCCGCGCTCTTGTCGTAGCCGACGTGGATGCGCCCACCGAGCTCCGGCAGGATCGTCAGCCGGATCCAGCGGTTCTCCAGGTGCACGGCGTCCCAGCGGCGCGGATGCTTCTCGCGCTCGATCCGGTCGTAGAAGGGCATCGGGTAGACCTTGCCCGAAGAACCCTGATACACCCTGTTTTCCAGGAACATCGGGTAGCGGTCCGGCGGCATCGGCTCGTAGGTGTCGATGTCGACCGGCTCCCGCCAGGCCGCCACCGGCACCGATGCCAGCTCTGCGGGAATGTCGGGAAGCACCAGCCGGGAGGCGTTGCTGGGTGAGGACGGCATGACAGCGAGGCTATGAACACCGGCGGCCCCGACCCATGCCCCCAACGACTGTTCACATGGAGGAAACCGCGATGCCTGGCTACAGTTCGGTGGTGGCTCTCAGGTCCGGCTTTCCCGGCGAGCGGATCAGCGTGCTGCCCCGCCCGCGGGTGGTCAGCGCCCTGGAGCAGCCCGTCACCTCCCGGCTGCTGGTGACCGATTGCGGGTACTTCCCTTCCGCGGCCGATCACCTGCGTACCCGCCCCACCGGTTGCGCCGAGACCATCCTCATCCTGTGCGTGGACGGCTACGGCTGGTGCGAACTGCCCGGCGGCTCCCACGCCGTGCACCCCGGCCACGCCCTGGTCATCCCGGCCGGAACGCCGCACCGCTACGGATCGGCCGAGGACTCCCCCTGGACCGTCTGGTGGATGCATCTGCGGGGGGACGACGTGGGCGCGCTGGTCGAGGCCAACGGCGCCAGCGCCCAGAACCCGGTGGTCACGGTGACCGATCTGCCGCGGGCCGTCGCCCTGGTGGAGGAGGCGTTGCGCGGGATGGAACGCGACGACTCGATGGCCACGCTGCAACTGGCGGCCGGGGCCGGCTGGCACCTGCTGGCGTTGCTGTCCACGGCGGCTTCGGGCCTGTCCCCGGGCCGCCCGGACGCCGTTCAGCTGACCATGGAGTACCTGCAGCAACGCTTCACCCAGAAGGTCAGCGTGGCCGAACTGGCCGAACATGCCGGCCTTTCACCATCCCATCTGTCCGCAATCTTCCGAAAGGCGGTCGGCTGCGGCCCACACGAATACCAGACTCGTCTGCGGATGATGAAAAGCCGTCAGCTGCTGGACACGACCGAGATCCCCGTATCGGTCATCGCCCGGAATGTCGGATACGGCGACCCGCTGTACTTCTCCCGGCAGTTCCGGTCCGTGCACGGGATGACACCCTCGGAGCATCGGGCCCGCGCCAAGGGGTGATCTTTCGCCCCCGGTTCCGGCCGGCATCGTGGATTTCTCCATGTGCATAGTCGTTGCTGCCATAGGGGTGTCCCTTGCGGGCCTGACAGCCTGGCCGCACGACGACGTGACCGCGACGACGCGGACGTACCAGCCCAGGAGGTCGAAGTGCCCGCATTTCAATGGAGATCTGCTGCCGTACTAGGAGCTTGCTTAGCTCTCGCGGCGAGCTTGGCGGCCTGCGGCAGCGACTCGGAATCCGGCGCCGGCGGCTCGGGCGGCGACAGCGTCAAGCTCGGTGTGATCTACCTGGACACCCAGGGTTTCTACGGTGGGGTCAAGAAGGGCATCGACGACGGTGCAGCCGAGGCCGGCACCAACATCAAGGTCGTGGAGACCAACGCCCAGGACGACGCCAGCAAAGAGTCGACGTTCATGACGAACCTGGTGGCCCAGCAGGTCGATGCCATCATGCTGTCCGCCTCCAGCGCCACCGCCTCGGTCCCGGCCATCCGCGCGGCCTCTCAGGCCGACATCCCGGTGATCTGTTACAACACCTGCATCACCGAGCCGGACCTGGGCAAGTACGTGACCGCGTACACCCTCGGCGACCCCGAGGAGTTCGGCTACCAGCTGGGCACGGCCGCGGCCGAGTACTTCCAGAGCGCAAAGATCGACGCACCCAGGATCGGCGTGGTCGACTGCGAGTTCCTGGAGGTCTGCGTGCAGCGCCGCGCCGGTTTCGACAAGGCGATGAAGGAAAAACTGCCCGCCTACACGATCGTGGCCAACCAGAAGGGCGGCGACGCGTCGGCTTCGCTGACCGCGGCGCAGAACATCCTCACCGCCCACCCGGACCTGGACGGCTTCATGGGTGAGTACGGCGACGCCACCGTGGGCGCGATCAAGGCGGTCCAGAACGCCGACCGCGTGGGCAAGACGGTGGTTTTCGGTGGCGACATGACCACGGACATCGCCAACGCCCTGAAGGACGGCTCGGTGCTGAAGGCCCAGGTCGACATCGGCGGGCAGACCATGGGCAAGGCCGCGGTCAAGGCCGCCCTGGACGCGGTGGAGGGCAAGAAGCCGGCCGAGGTCGTCGTGCCGGTACAGGTCGACCTGTACTCGCCCCGGACAGCGGCCGACTGGCTGACCGCTCACGCCGACGGCATCCCGTAAGACTGCCTGCAGAGAGCCTTTTCGACGATCAGACCAGCTCGACCGCGGAAGACGGAGTAGTCATGACCGAGCCGGGTACGGCGATCGCCACGATCAGCGGGGCGAGCAAGCAGTACGGCGCCGTGCAGGCGCTGTCGGGAGTCGATCTGTCCATCGCCCGCGGTGAGGTCCGGGCACTGCTGGGCAAGAACGGGGCCGGTAAGTCCACGGTGATCCGGCTGCTGGCCGGGGTCGAAGCCCCGGACGAGGGCAGCGTCACCCTGGGCGGCACCCGCCTGCAGGGCCCGGACGTCCAGCTCGCCCAGCGGCTGGGGGTGATGACCGTTTATCAGGAACTCACCCTGATCCCGGAGATGACGCTGGCCGAGAACCTGTTCATGGGCGCCTGGCCCAAGCGCAACGGGCAGATCGACCAGCGGCGGATGGAGGACGAGTCCCAGGCGGCGCTGCACCGCCTGGGACTGGACCTGCACCCGCGCCGCCTGGTCGGCGAGCTGAGCATCGCCGACCAGCAGATGGTCGAGATCGCCCGGGCCCTGGCCAACGACCCCACCCTGCTGATCCTGGACGAGCCCACCAGCTCCCTGGCCGCAGCCGAAGTGGACCGGGTGCTGACCGTCGTGGAGACCATCCGCTCCAGCGGCGTGGCGGTCGTCTACGTCAGCCACCGCCTGGCCGAGATCCGCCGTATCGCCGACACCGCCACGGTGATGCGCGACGGCCGCGTGATCGACACCCTCCCGATGGCCAATCTGACCTCCCGCCAGGTGGTGGCCATGATGGTCGGTGAGAGCGGCGCCGAGACCCCCGCCGTGAGCGAGGCGGCCGGGCGCCGCGAGGCCGGGCCGGTCCTGATGACCGTGCGCGAGGTCGCCGTGGCCCCCAAGCTGGCCGGGGTCACCTTCGAGGTGCGCGCCGGGGAGGTGCTGGGCCTGGCCGGAGTCCTGGGCTCGGGCCGCACCGAGCTGCTGCAGGTCATGGCGGGGCTTCGCGAACCAGACTCCGGCACGGTGGAGTTCGAGGGCAAGCGCATCGACGGAAAGGGTTTCACCCACGCCAAGAAGCTTGGTGTGGGCATCACCCCCGAGGACCGCAAGAACGACGGCATCATCCCCGAACTCGGCGTGGACGAGAACCTGGTCCTGACCGACTGGGGCAAGGTCTCCCGCTTCGGAGTGATCAAACCCCAGCAGCTGCTGATCGCGGCTCAGAGGGCGATCGCCAGCATGTCCGTGCGCACCCGCGACCCGCGCACCCCCATCGGTCATCTCAGTGGCGGCAACCAGCAGAAAATCGTGATCGGGCGCTGGCTGCACGCCGGCAGCCGGTTGTTGCTGCTGGACGAACCCACCCGCGGCGTCGATGTCCAGGCCAAAGCCCAGATCTACGAGCTGCTGCGGGAACTGGCCGCCGCCGGCACGGCCGTGGTGTTCGTCTCCAGCGAGATGGACGAGCTGAACCTGGTGTGCGATCGGGCGGTCGTGCTGGCCGGTGGCCGGATCGTGGCCGAGCAGGCGGCCCCGGCCATCGAGACCGAAACGCTTCTGCTCGCGGCCATTGCCGAGCACTGATCTTCAAGGAGTCATGGTGAGTGCAGTACAGACCCAGTCCCCGCCCAGCCGTCGCTCCCGCTTTTCGGGTGGCGTGCACCTGAGTACCCAGCAATTGAACGAGGCCGGCCTGGCCGCCGCGCTGATCCTGCTGATCATCGTGCTCAGCTTCACTGCCGAGAATTTCGCCACCACCGCGAACATGTGGGCGATCCTGGGCGACGCGGCCCTGGTCGGCATCGTCGCCTGGGCCGGAACCCTGGTCATCGTGGCCGGCGAAATTGATCTGAGTGTCGGTTCGGCAGTGGCGTTCTGGAGCGTCATCCTGGCCGAGCTGGACGGCCGCTGGAGCCTGCCGCTGTGGCTGGCCATCGTGCTGACCCTGGTCGGAGGGATGCTCGTAGGCGCCCTCGGCGGCTGGGTACGCGCCCGCTTCGGCGTCCCTTCCTTCATCGTCACCCTGGGCCTGTACAGCGCGCTGCGGGGGCTCGCCCAGTTCATGACCAACTCCCTGCCGGTCCCGATCGAGACCAACTCCTTCCTGGACACCCTGGGCGGCAAGATCGGACAGGTCCCCACCGCCGCCATCCTCATGCTCGTCCTGTTCGTGATCTTCGCCTTCATCTCCCGCCGCACCACCTTCGGCCGTTCTGTCTTCGCTGTCGGCGGCAATGCCCGGGCGGCCATGCTGACCGGCATCAACGTTTCACGGGTGCGGATCCTCATTTTCGCCGTCAGCGGACTGTCGGCGGCGCTGCTCGGTGTTGTCTTCGCCGCTCGGCTGGCGTCCGGGAGCAGTAGTGCGGCTGTGGGACTTGAGTTCTCGGTCATCGCGGCTGTCGTGGTGGGTGGGACCTCGCTGTCGGGTGGCCGGGGTTCCTTGCTGGGGACGCTGCTAGGGGTTCTGTTCATTACCGTGATCGGTAACGGACTGGTGATTCTGGGCGTGAACTCGTACGTGCAGGATGTGGTGCGGGGTGGGTTGATCGTGGGGGCCGTGCTGATCAACATGCTGTTGCTGAGGCGTGGGGGCGCCGAAAGTCGCTGACCTGACGGCCTTGGGCCCACCGTTGCGGACCCGCCCGCCGGGCCGAACCTTGTTTCCGTGCTTCTGCGGCTCGGGCCCGGCCGGACAGATTCGCTCAGGGCGCGTTTCGCCCCTGCTGGTACGGCCTGATGTAGCCATGATGTGGTGGGGGTTCCGTTTCCCTGGTGAGGACGCTGTCGCCGAGAAGTGCTGAACATCGGCACACCTCCGGTGGCCCTCCCCCTCAGCGGGGGGCGGGCCCCCACCGTCCCTGCGAGGGAGATCAGCGAGCAAGCACGGAGAGCTTTCCGGCTCCTGACACCGACGTCCCCATATATCGGTTGCCGACACGTCGTAAAGCGACATATAGTCGGGGCATGTCGAGACCGCTGCGGGAACCAAGCTATTTCGTCCTGGCTGCCCTGATCGACGGCCCTCTGCACGGCTACGCGATCCTCAAACAGGTCCTCGAACTTTCCGACGGACGCGTGCGCCTGTCCACCGGCACCCTCTACGGCGCGCTGGAACGGCTGACCGCTGACGGTCTCCTGCTGCCCGGTGCGGAAGAGGTCGTCGAGGGCCGACCCCGACGCGCATACTCGCTGACGCCCACCGGGCTGACTGCCGTCACTGCGGAAGCCGAACGCCTGGAGGCGGCTGCGCGAGTCGTCATGGCCCGCACCAGCATCGTCCGGGTGTCGCCGGCATGAGCGCCGCCGACCGGATCTACCCGGCACTCCTGCGCGCGTACCCCCGAGCCTGGGCGGCCGCTCACGGCAACGAACTGCTCGCCACCCTGGCATTCTCCAGTCAGGGGCGCGTCCTCCCCCGCGAGGTCACGGGACTGCTGCTGGGCGGCTTTCATCAACGCCGACTGGAAGATCGGTCGCGTCCCCGTGCGGCCACCTTCGACTCCGCAGCCTGTCTGGCTGCTCTCCTGCTGCTAGGTGTCAGCCTGATGAGCAGCATCGCCATCGCACTGGATCCGGTGATGCTGGGTGCGGGGTTGCCACCTTGGACGTTTCCGCTGGCGACGCTGCTGTCACTGTCGAAGTTCGCCCTCCTGCTCCGAGGCCACCCAGGTGCGGCTCTCCTGCTCGCTCCGTTCTCGTACCCGCTGCTCCTCGCCACCGCCTCCCCGATCATTCTGCTGATCTGGCTCGACACGCCGGCCGTCGCCGGCCTGGCGTGGTTGGCCCTGCGGAGACGACCGGCCCCCACGGTGTCCTGGGGATGGATGCTCGTTCCCTTGATGCTCGGGGCCGCCATGCTCCTGCCGTTTCCGCTGTTCGGGATCGCCATCGGAATAACCCTGGCGACAACCCTTCTCGTCGCTGCCTGTGAGGTCAGGTTCGCTCTGGCGGCCGTTCCCGTCTGTTTCGTGCTGGCCGGCTATTGGACCGTCACGTACTTCACCCTGGGAACCTCCAGCGTGAGCCAGTCCCTCCTGCATCCCGCGATGGGCCTCGCCGTGGTCGGCCTCGCATTCCTCCTGCGATCGGCGGGCAACGTCAGTCCGCGCTCATCAACGACGCCCAGATAGCCCGTGCCCCACCCGACCCGGCGAAACACCACCGTTCCGCCGGGTCGGGCGCTGGACGTCGTGAGAGCTCACATGACCCCAGCTGCCCGAACATCGTGCCCGTGACGTAGTACAGGACAGCGATCACCCGTCACGAGCACGTTCGCCGTCATCTCCCCGCACCAGCTGATCCGGGCCTGTCCGGTCAAGAACACGGAACTACGCATCGGCGGGATAGTGCACCCCGTGCGGGTGATACACGCGCAAGCGCCCCGGGGAACGCTGAACGCCCTGCGCTGGGACCGGCCCTTCCGGCGAGAGGGAAACGTCTCGGTCATCGATCCCCAGACCGGCAGCTGCGGCGGCGCCGGCTGCATCTCTCCCCTCGTCAGGCAAGAGGCTCGATCGGCGTCTGGACGTCCTGGACGTGTTCACCGGTCAGGATTGCCTCGATCAGGTGAGGGCCGGGGCTCGCCGTCGCGGCCTTGAACTGGGCGGCCAGTTCCGCCACGGTCGTGGCCCGGGTAGCCGGTACGCCCATGCCCTCGCTGAGGGAGACGAAGTCCAGGTCGGGGCCGTCGAGGTTCATCATGGACGCAGTACTGGGCCCGGCCGCGTCGGCCCCGACCCGCGTCAGTTCGGCGCGCAGGATGGCGTAGGCGCGGTTGTTGAGGATGATCGTGGTGATGTCCAGGTTTTCCCGCGCATGGGTCCACAGGGCGGAGAGGGTGTACATCGCGCTTCCGTCCGCCTCCAGGCAGACCACCGGACGGTCCGGCCGGGCGATGGCGGCACCGGCGGCCAGCGGCAGGCCCTGCCCGATGGCCAGCCCGACCAGACCGAGCACGTCGTGGGCCGGGGCACCACCGAAAGCCCGCGCGCTGACCGTCATTCCGGACGTGATGGCCTCGTCGACGACGATCGCGTCCTCGGGCAGGAGGGCGCTGACCACGAGAGCCCAGTTGTCCGCGTCCAGGGGCCCGCTCGGGGCATCGGCGGGCAGGGCCGGGCTCACCCGGGGCTCGACGCCGGGAGCGATGCGGTCGGCCAGGGCGGTCAGAGCGGCAGCGCCGCCCTCGAGGTGGTGCTCCCGCACGCCGGACGGCGTCAGGCGCCCCTCCTGGCCCGGGTAGGCGAAGGAGGTCACCGGAGGCCGGGCCCCGACCAGAACCAGGTGCTGGATGCCGGCGAACTGTTCACGGACGCCCTCGGCCCGGTAGCTGAGTGGCGTCACGGTGGGAACTCCCACTCCGCGCCGCTGCCGGGCCGGCCAGGTGGGGCAGAACATCCGCGCACCGGTGACCTGGGCGATCCGGTCGGCGGCGCGCAGGCCCGCCTCGGTCAGCGCCGAGCCGTCCAGGATCCAGGCCGCCGGCTCCCCGCCAGCCGGGAGCTCGCTCAGGTCACGGCCGTTCGGTGGCCTGATGGGTGCGGCCGGCGCCCGTCCGGCCGGTTCGGCGCCGTCGGACCAGGACACGTCCGCGGGGACGATCAGCGTCGTCACCCCGCCCACCTCAAGCGCCTGGACCACGGCCGGCCCCAGCTCGCTCACCCGGGTCGGTCGGCCCACCCAGGAGGACACGGTGCCGGCCACCGATGCGATGTCCGACTGCAGGGGCGAGTCCAGACTCTGATGACTGGCGGCGTGATCGCCGACGATGTTCAGCACGGCGGTGCCGGCCCGGCGGGCGTTGTGCAGGTTGGCCAGCCCGTTGCCCAGACCCGGACCGAGGTGCAGCAGGGTGGCGGCCGGGGAGTCGTTCATCCGGCCGTACCCGTCGGCCGCGCCGGTGGCCACGCCCTCGAAGAGGCACAGCACCGCGCGCATGGCCGGGAACGAGTCCAGGGCCGCGACCAGGTGCATCTCTGAGGTTCCGGGATTGGCGAAACACACCCGGACGTCGTTGTCGATCAGAGTCCGCAGAAGTGCCTGAGCGCCGTTCACCTCCTGTAAACGGCCCTCGGGCGCCCACTGGTTCAGCGGACCCGGTGTCAAGAGGATCACAGCCCGGTCAGGCACCCTCGGCCCAGCAGCGTGTCGCCCTTCCGACACTCCCCTGCCATCCCCCGCGCGACGCGGTCGCCCGTGGAGATGGCGTTCGGAGATGTACCGGGAGCCGTCCGGGCAGTCGTCGTGGGCGGCAGCCGGGCGTGTTGAACCATTGGTCAACTCCGGTATTGCCCATCGACCGCCGCAGGTCGTGCCGGGCGCGGGCAGCTGCTGTCACGGCGCCGGTGAACTCCCCTCCGTGCTCCGGCCGAGAACGACCAGCAGGCCTACCGCCAGACCGGTTCACCGTCACCGGGGATCAGCCGTTCTACTCGATTCCTCGCGTGACCCGGTGCCCTCATCCCAAGAAATCGGAGAACAGCCACGTCTTGTCGAAGGACCGGCCGGCCAGATCGTCGGGAGTGATGAGGAACGACAGGATGCACACGTCGCTCCCGCCGAATCTGTCCCCGACCAGGTCCCTGGGCAGGAACGTCTGCACGAGCAGAACCTCTTCGCCGGGGTTCTCCACCGGCGAACCGACCCCGCTGCTGGCCTCGTCCCCGTACCCACCGATGGCTACCACCACGTCTTCGCGGGCCGGCACCTCACGCATGGCCGCGCGGACCGCTTCCTCGTCAAGATCGACATCCGGCTCACCCAGCTCAAGGGCCGACTGCGAGCGCTCCTCCGGCAACGCCCAGCCGGTGCGGCTGTACAGCGGGAAGGAATCGAGAACGTCCTCACCCTCGCGCTCCTCGGTCAGCACGCCTGACGGAACGTGGAGGACCGCGCACTCTTCGGGAGTGATGTCTTCCTGGGAGAAGAAGATCAGGTGCCCGTCCTGCGGGAGGTTCAGGTCGTGGCTCCCGGCCGGAATCGCTGACAGGTCGATGCTGGCCAGGTGGGTCATTCCGCTCGGCCAGGCGATGTCTTCGGGCAGCGTCGGACTGCCGCCGAATCGCCCGACGGCCGGTCCTTCTGCCTCGCGGATCAGTTCCAACCGTGGGCGGGCCAGCTGCACCCACCAGTCGACGGCCGCGACGGGCAGGCCTTGCCGGGAGGCCGCTTCGCGAAACGTCTGCCGGTCATCCATGATCAGGGTCCACTGCCGGGGCCACGTTGTGGTTGATCCGGAACAGGTTCGCCGGGTCGTACCGAGCCTTGACGGCGGAAAGCCTGGCGTAGAGGTCATTCCCGTAGAGCGCCTGCACCTGCTCCGGGGTTCCGGCCTCATCGGGTGACAAGAAGTTGGGCAGCGACCGGGAGTCGGCCCATGGCTCTAGGCTGCGGATCAGGTCGTCCAGTGCGCCGCGGAGGATGTCGGCCCGGTCCGGGCCTCCGACCCCGAAAGCGAACAGCTGGAAAGCAAGTCCGCGGGTCGATACGGCATCGGGCGCTTGCGGTGCCCGGTCCAGGGCTCCACCCAGAGAGCGGATCTCGACGTGGACGAGCGGAGATTCCGACTCCGGTCCGAGTATGCCGGTGAGCGCTTCGACGGCCGCGGTGGGCAGGGTCTTCAGGCCGGTGCTGCGATCGACATAGGGGATGGGCTGCGGTGGGTCGGCGTGGATGGTGGCGAATGCGGTCATCGGCATGTCGCGCAGGGTTTCGAAGATGATGGGGGCGGCGGCGCGCATCGGGGCCAGCAGTTTCTCGGCCGTCTCGGCGTCTCCCAGGTACGAGACCCGCAGGTGCAGGACGAAGGCGCCCTGCAGGGGCGGCGGAAGTTCCGGAGCCGGGGGCAACCGCTGAATGGCGACGGACGAGGACATCTCCTCCGGGAGGTCGCCGACCCATGCGCTCCAGGCCTGAAGGACCTCGGCCATCTGCTCACCGGCGAAGTAGAGACCGCCCGCGTAGACGCGCTCCTGCCGGACCAGCCCGACCTCGACGGAGGACACCACCCCGAAATTTCCCTTGCCGCCGCGCAAAGCGAAGAACAGGTCAGGGTTGTTCGTGGCCGTCACGTCCCGCAGTTCGCCGTCCGCGGTGATCACGGTCAGCTGGGTGACGTGGTCGGATGCGTAACCGTGAACCCGCCCGAACAGTGGGCTCTGGCCACCACCGAGCAGGTAGCCGATCGCGCTCACGGTCGGGCTGGACCCGGCCATCGGGGCCAGCCCGTGCGGTGCCGCCGCCCGCACGACGTCGTCCCAGGTGGCCGCCCCCTCGATCCGGGCCGTGGCCCGGGCGGGATCGATCTGCACCCGGGACAGACGGCGGAGGCTGATCAGCAAGGCTCCGTCCGCGGGCCGGGCCACGCAGTGCGCGGCTCCCCGGACTGCCACGGGGAGGTGGTGCCGGGCGGCGAACCGGACCGCCTCCTGAATGTCTCGCGGGCTGGTCACGCCGACGGCGATCGCCGGTTCCAGCGGGCTCATCAGGTTGTAAGTGGCGCATTCGGCGGCGAAGTCCTCGCCGCCCGGCAGCAGCACCGGGCCGCTGACGGCGGCGGCCAGCTGGGCTAGGTCGGTGGTCATCAAAGGAGCCTTCCTCGGCTGGATCAGAGACGGTTCAAAAAGACGATCGGCAGCGTGCGCGTCGTCATCGCCGGGTAACCGGCGAAGTTCGGGTTCTGCCGGATGACCTCGGCCCACAGCGCGTCCCGCTCTTGCGGGGCGGCAACCGTGGCGACGGCCGAGAACGACTCGTACACGTCGTCCACCCACTGCTCCACCACGACCTGAGGGTTCACCAAAAGGTTGTGGTACCAGGCCGGATGCTGATCCCGTCCAGCCGCCGACCCCACGACGCTCAGTCGTCCGTCGATCACGAATCGGACGACCGGCCAGGTGCGTTCCTGCCCGGACCTGGCGCCCGTGGTGGTCAGCAACAGCAGGGCCGAACGCGGGAAGAACCCGCCCAGCCCGTCCCGTCCGGCCCGGAAGCCCTCGATGGTCTGGAGATTGTCGGCGATTTCCGACGCGGGTGCGGTGCTCGACTCGGCCATGGGCATCACTGTGGGCCGGACCCCTTGCAGGCGGCTTGCAAGATTTCAGTAGCCGTTCGGCCGATATGATGTGATGGCCGGATGCAGCACTCCCTTCCCTACCGTGTCCTGGGCCCGGTGGAGGTGGCGCACGACGGCCGGCCGGTCGATCTCGGTGGGCCGAAGCAGCGCCTGGTGCTGACCGTTCTGCTGCTCGAGGCCGGCCGGGTGGTGTCCATCGATCGGCTCGCGCACCTGTTGTGGGGGGAAGACCCGCCGTCCACCGCGGTGGCCACCATCCAGGCATACATCTCAAAACTGCGCCGGGCCCTACGCACTGAGGCCAGTGAGGCGTCCCCCATTACCCGCAGCGCCCAGGGATACGTGCTCACCGTGCCGGATCAGCAGATCGACACGCATCACTTCCTGGCCGGCACCGACGCGGCGCGCGAAGCGATCCGGCTCCGAGACTGGCGAGCCGGGATCGCGGCGGCTCAGCAGGCGCTGGCCTGGTGGCGGGGCGAGCCGTTCGGGGAGTTCACCGACGAACACTGGGTGCAGACCGAGGCAGCGGCCCTACGGGAGCGGCGGAACGAATGCACCGAGCACTTGATCACCGCCCTGCTCGGCGCCAACCGGATCGCCGAGGCGCTGACCCAGGCCGGAGCCCTGGCCGGGGCAGCACCCCTGAGCGAGCGCGCCTGTCGGCTGCGCATGCTCGTGCTGCACCGTGCCGGCCGCAGCGGTGAGGCCCTCGCGGCCTACCGCACGTTCGCCGGAGTACTGGACGAGGAACTGGGACTGGAACCGGGCCCGGCCCTGCGAGATGTACAGGCGGCTATCCTTCGCCAGGACGCCGACCTGCAGGAATGGCCAAATCCGCAAGAGTTGACCACGTTTCGTGACGGCTTCGTCGGGCGCACGCACGAGCTGCTGGCTCTGGACGAGGCACTGGAAGCGACCCTCGCCGGCGGATCGGCCTGGCTGCTGTTGTCCGGCCCCGCCGGGATCGGGAAGAGCCGGCTGGCCGAGGAAGCGATGACGCAGGCGCGGGCGGCCGGGGTCCAGACCGTTCGGATGAGCTGCCCGGAGGACGAGGGTCTGCCTCCCTGGTGGCCGGTGCGTGCACTGCTGCGATCCCTCGGGGCGGACGTCGACGCGATTTTTGCCCGGCCCCGCGACCTGGAGGCCGATGCGGCCCGATTCGCCATTGCCGACCGGGTCCAGACCGAGCTGAACGAACTCAGCAGGACACAGCCGCTGCTGATCGTGGTCGACGACGTCCAATGGGCCGACTCGGCATCCCTGCGGTTCCTGACCAACCTGACGACAACGGCAGGCCTGAACGGCTTCGCCGTCATCCTGACCGCCCGGGACGGCCAGTTCCGACCCGACGTGCAGCGGCTGCTGGCCGCGACGGGCCGCCGGGCCGGAGCCCGGCAACTAGCGCTCCCCGCCCTGACCCCGGAGCAGGTCGCCGCACTCGTCGAACACGTCAGCGGTGAAGACCTAACACCTGAACAGGCGCGCCTGCTGACCGAACGGACCGGCGGAAACCCGTTTTTCGTCAGTGAATACGCTCGCCTGCCGGCCTCCGACCGGGCGGCGGGGCAGGTACCCGCCGGGGTGCGCGCAGTCCTGAACCGTCGGCTGTCGACCACCGATCCGACCGTCCTGAACCTCCTGCGGCACGCCGCGATCATGGGCGACCAGATCGACGTGGACCTCCTGGGCGCGGTGACGCACGAACCTGTCGACCGCCTGGCCGATGCCCTGGACACGGCGCTCGACGCAGGCATGATCATCGTCTCGCCGTCCACCGGGAACTACGTCTTCGCCCACGGACTGCTGCGGGAGGAAGTCCTGCTCGGCATCCCGCCCGTGCGCCGCCAGCAACTGCACGCCCGCGTGGCCGACGCCCTCACCGACGCTCCGGACCATCGGTCTCGGCGGGCCGGGCACCTGGTGGCGGCCCTGCCCTTCCTGCCGCCGGCGCCGGTGTACGAGGCCTGCCGGGCCGCGGCCCTGGACGCCGAGACCCGCTGGGACTCAGACTCCGCCTCGCACTGGTGGGGCGCGGCCCGGCAGGTCTTCGCCCGGTTGCCGATCCACCCAGGTTCCGACGACGCACGCGATCACCTGGTCGAGGCGCAGGTCGAGGCGCTGGCCCGGGCCGGGCGCGATCAGCAGGTGCTGGACGTGGTGGACGAAGCACTGCTGGTGGCCGGCCGAGAGGGTCGCGTCCGCTCACTGGGCCGGCTGGCCGGTGGCCTGCTGCGCACCGCCGGCGGCTGGCCATGGGTCGGCTACACCTCCGACCCCGGTCCGCTGATCACCCGCCTGGCTTCGGTCGAGCCACTGGTCAGGGCCGACCCCTCGGCCCAGGCCCGGGTCCTGGCGGCGATGGCGGTGGGCAGCTGCTACGACCCGGACGAGTCACGACGGGAAGACCTCAGCGCCCGGGCCATCGCCTGCGCCGAGGCATCAGGGGACAACGACGCGCTCGCCGACGCCCTGCTGGCCCGGGCCGTGGTCTTCTGCGGCGTGATCACCCGGGTCGAGGAGGTGCGGGACCTGTTGCTGCGGCTGGGCCAGGTGCCGCACGCCCAGGCCCGGATCGACGAGGTACTCAGCCACAACATGCTGTCCTGGGTGGAGATGACCCTGGGCGACGTGGACGCAGCCGAGGAACACCGGCGCCTCGGCGTGGGCGGTTGCGACCTGCTGCGTCTGCCGGTGGCCCGTACCTAGCTGCGCTGGGCCGAAGGCGCGATGGCGCAGTGGCACGGAGATCTGGACGCGGCCGCCGCCATCTTCGAGCACGCCTACGAACTGCACCGCGAGACCGAGCTCTACAGCAGCGGGGTGTACGACATCGCGCTGATCGGGCTGCGCTGGGACCGCGACGGTTTCCGCACCCCGGTGCCGCTGCGCGAGGTCGACCGGACCAGCGGCCCCTGGGCCCGCGTCGCCCTGTGCGTGGCGACCGGGCGGATCGCGGAGGCCGACCGGCTGATCGGCCTCGAACTCGCGGCCCGGCAACCGGCCGTCTGGACCACCTACGGCAAGCTCACGATGCTGGCCCACCTGGTCGCCGACATCGGCGCCGAACACCACGCCCGCGACCTGATCTCCCGGCTGACCCCGATCGCCCACTGCATCGCGACGATTGGCCACGTCGGCCTCGTGGGCCCCGTCGCCCTGGCCGTGGCCCGGCTGCATCATCTGCTGGGCGAGACCACCGCGGCCCTGGCACAGCTGGCCGTGGCCACCGAGCTGGCCCGGCGCACGGACGGCCTGCCCTCGCTGCGGCGCTGCCAGGCGCTGGCGATGACGATCAACGGCGCCATCGATGTGCCCCCAGGGGTGGCCACCGTGACAACGGCACGGACGTGATGGGCCACATCAGCCCTGGCTTTTCAGGCCGAGCCGCGCTGCCTTGAAGAACAGATCATCGAGGTGTTACTTGCTCATGACGCCGGCGACGAGGACGGAGAGCACTTGACGTACTGACCACCTGTGGCTCAGGAGGCTGGAAGGGCTTACTCCTCCCAGCGCATGCCTCCACGATTTCGGGGAATCTGAGAGTCCCTTGTTTCCGGCGTCGGGGCCGATATCCAAGAAGCAGACTGGGAGCTGTTTCGTGAGCAGTTTCCTTACCCATTGCACGACGATCTGGCCCGAATCCTGCGAGGGCTGCCCGAACGTAGGATGCCCCGGCCTAACCCGGCGGTGCCGGCGTTCGCGGCGTCCTTCGACGGTTACCTGACCGGCACCGACGTCGCCAATGGAGGCACTGGGTAACATATTGACGATCCCTGGACGCTGTCTGCTGGGGTCACGGCGGTGAATGCCGAGCCCGGTTACGACGAGGGCGCGTACATCGGGAACATCACCCGGACGCAGGGGCCATACTGCGGTCCACGTTCTTCCCGAACGGCGTTTTCTGGCCAGGTCATGTAGGCGAAACGATGTACGACCTACCAGGTCATCCCATCCAGATGGTTACGACCGGACAGAAGACCGGTGATGCGGTTGCCGGCCGCCTCGCGCGTCTCGGGCTGCGGATGGTGGGCGTAGATCGCGAGCTCGACGTACAAGTCGTAGAAGTTCAACCGCTCGCGCAGATGCTCGCGCTCGAACAGCTCCGGATACGCACTGTGCAACCACCCGGGCAGGTCTGCGAGGGTCGTCTCGTCGAGCCCTGCTGCGTGAGGTGTGGGTGGGTACTCTCGCGCTCTCGCACACCAGCGCAGGAACGTGTCGAGCTCGGCATCAGCCGGCTGAGCCAACGCCTCCGCGAAGTCGATGATCCCGGAGACACGTCCCCGGTCGACGATCACATTGGATCCATGGAGATCCCCATGAACCAGGACGGGTTCGTCAGCGGCGAACAACGCCAGCCGCTCCTGGATCCACCCGGCAACATCCACGAGCAGGCGCGAGTCGTGATCGGGCTGTCGCCGGGCAGCCTCGACCTGCTGCAGCGTTGCACTCACGACGGGCGGGTGGAATGCAGGCCACGGCTCGCCACCGAGCGCGCCGGCCAGCCAGGGCGGCAGCAGGCCGGCCGGGACCCGGATGCGGTGAAGGGCGCGCAACGCTGAGCCGAGACTCTCGATCATCGCCTGACGCGTGGCCGGGTCCGCCGCCGGCCACGCTTCGTGGAGGGTCTGACCGGGCAGACGTTCGGAGATGCACCAGGGCCCGTCGGGGCCGTCGTCGTGGGCGAGGAGCCGGGCGTGCGGGACCTGTGCGCCGGCCAGCAGGCCGACCACAGCAGCTTCGTGACGATAAGCGTCGCGGTGCCGTCGGTCGGTGTTCAGCCGTACGACGTACTCATCACCGACCCACGCGCGACTCACCCAACCAGCCTTGAGATGAAACCGCCCCGTCGTAGGCAGTCCCGCAGCCTCCAGCGTCCTCAGCAGCACCGGGTCCTCCGCCGGCTCGACGAACCATGTCGGGTGGGTCATCTCGGTGCTCCTCAGGCGGGCTGATCAGGGCCATGGACGTAGCTACCTCAGCCGCCCTGGATGGTCCAGGCGAGTACGACCTTCCCTGGCCGATTCCGCACGATCGGGTACCGCTTCAGCACCACTCCCGCCCAGGTGGAGCGCCAGCACCAGACGGCCACCCACCTGACTACGGCGATCAGACAGTCATTGATCATCCGGGCCGACTGCGGTGATGGTGCCATACGAAAGTCCCTGGTGAGGAGGCAAACCGGGTGATGATTCCGGGCCAGAACAAGATCGCCGGCCCAGACGTCGAACCGCCCGAACGTCAGCTCGCAAGAGAAAAGGCTGGGTGTGACTACAGAGTCGTCCTCCGGTCACGCCGTGGTCCTGCGGGCCGGCGAGCACCTGAGCGGGCGCATCGTGAGCATTGCGCTTTCCGCGGTACGGCTCTCCCCGTCCGAACACGCACGGGTCGCCGCCGGTGGGCGACATCAGGTCGGCATCCAGGGCCGTGAGCTCCTGCCCCGACTCGCCCGCGCCTTGTCCGGCCGCACCGGCCGGGGGAAGCGACAGCTCTGGTCGGGCGTGCGGAACAGACGATGCTGGCTCTGACGTCGCGGATCGACGCGGAGCCCGGCCTGACCGACCTCGGGTGATGCCCTGCAGCGCTTCTGGCGCGATGTGCCGGTGGCCAGTCGCCCCCGGCCCTCGACCCGTACCTTGCAGTCGAGGGTCGTGGCCGGGCCTTGACCGCATCCGCGGGAGCCGACCAGCCCGTCCCGGCCGGATGTGCCGGGACCCGGCTCATCCGGTCCAGGAGGGGGCCACGATCTTTCCGGTCCGGGCACAGGGGTGCTGCGGTTCCTTGATCGTCCTGACCGGCATGACCGCGCCACGGCATCTGGGCGTGCAGTCCGCACCGAATCTGTGACAGTAATGCCACAGGCCCAGTAGCTGCACCCGGCGTCAGGTCTCCGATTCCGGGACCTGTGCCGGTACCCGGAATCCGGGCCCGAAAGACATTGCCGTATGACAAAACAGCTGGTGCTGGAATGACTCCCGACCGATAGCGAACGCTGACGAGACTTTGGCCGGGAATGCACGGATCACCACGGACGCGGACCGAGAAGGATGCACAGTGCACCATCCTGTAGATCGAGAACATCTCCCGGTCATTCTTCTGGTGAGCGACAGCCCCTACGACTCAGGCGTCAGGAACGGCGCGCAGGCCGCGTGCGCCCTGAGCCCGGCACCTCGTTGTGATGTGGTGGTGGCCCAGGACGGCCTCCGGGCCCTGCAGTTGCTGCACGGGCAGGAAGACGAGCCTCCACTACAGCCGGTCATGATCCTCCTCGATCTGCGGACCCGCGACATGAACGGGTTCGATTTCCTGATTCATGTGCGCGCCGACCCCGCCACCCGTGACCTGCCGGTGAAGATGCTGGCCACCATCACCTCCCAGACCGCTCCCGAGATCGTGCTGAGCGGCCAGGAACCCCTCCCCGACCGCAACGCCCCCCGCCCTCGCACCAGCCAGGAACTGCTGCAGGGCCTGCACGCCCTCGGGGCCACCTGGCTCAGCGACGCCTCCAGCGCCGTCGGCACCAGTGCGGAGACCGTCCTCTCTTCGCACGTCCCGCGGACAGCGACTCCCCCGGTGGAAGGCGCTGCCTGATCCGACGGGTAGGCGCTCCTCCTGGCCGGCGCCTGCGTCCGCGTCGTAAGCCGTTCTCCTGCCGATCAAGTCCTGCTCGCGAGGTGTGGTCGGCGACGGGGTTTCCGCGCGACGGGTTCGGCTGGGCCACCACCGGTTGACCCACCCCAGGGCTTCCACCACCGCTGGCGTGCGTTGGCTGGAACTTTCGCATCGCCCGTACTCGGACGCCATCATCACCCGGGCGCGTACTGCCATAGGTCCGTAACCCGGGCTGCTCGTCGGCCGGTCGACCTGAGTTCCAAGGGGCGCAGGTGGTCGAGGGAGACGGCGAACGCCGGGTCGATGTCGGCCACGAGCGCGACCGCATCGTCCACTCACTCGAAGAGTCCGCGGGCGTTCGTCCGGGCTTCACGAACGGAGTGGCGATGCTCTGAAGCGTTTTCAGTTCGGCTGGTTTTCGGACAGTCCCACACCTGCGTTGACAATGTCGAGTGTCGGCCAGGGTGGGCCGTTGCGTAGTGCGCGCAAAAGCTCTTCTCCGAAGAATCTCCCGTTCGGGAACCGGTCGCCGCGCTTCCAGCGCCAGGCGGCGACCATCGCCAGGACGAGTGGTCGGCAGTCGTCCAGCAGTTCTTGGTCGATGTTCGGGTAGTGCTCGCAGACTGCCTGCGGGACGTGGGCGAGGTCGAATTCGACGGGTCCGCGACAGGTTGTTTCCAGGTCGATGAACAGCAGGCCGTTCTGCGTGCCGAGCACATTGCCTGGATGAGGCTCGCCGTGCAGCATCTGCTCTGCGGCACCTCGTTTCTTGATCGCTTGCGACAGGCCGGCAAGCCGGCCGCCCAGGAAGGAACGGTCCGTGTCGGCGAGGCCTGGCGAGAGCTTCGGGTTGACGACGACTTCTTCCGCCTCCGCTATCCGATCGATGAATCGCGGGCTCGGCACATCCACCTCGCGCATGCCGGCGTGCAGATGTTCCAAGGTCTCGGCGTAGTCGGCCGGCGAGACGTGATGTGCGACGGGCTCGTAGTAGGTCCACAGCGTCACCGCGAAGCCGTCGTGCGTGTACACGCGCGCGTCCGCCCGCGGCTCCAAGGCGCCCACCGGGCATCCGACCTCGGTGAGCCGTTGAGTGAGCTCGACCTCGAACGAGGCGGCCTCATGGCCCGGTGGGGCGACGCGGGCGAGAGTGTCGCAGGGAGCCAGCCGCAGTGTCAGTCTGTTCGAATCTTGAATGACGATCGCGTCATGGGCCGGCAGGGCGAGCGATTCGGTGACCGCGAGCGCGGCCTTCGCTGCCCGTGTGGTGTCAGACATCTCCACCCCCGGATCTTCAGCTGTCCCACGTACGTCGGAGGCCGAGAAGCTCGCGGCTCCACAGGATTCTCCTGTGCATGATCGCATGATCCACCGCGACTGCGAGCGGAGGATGTCGGCATGGGGATGTGGTGCAGACGACCCACGGGCACGGCAACTCCCTCGTTCTATCTATGGAACGTTCTGTTCATAGAACGCTAGGGTGTCTTCATGCCACCCCGTCAGCCCCGCCCCCCAGGAGCCGAACCCACCTCCTTCCCCGACCTCTCCGCATCGGTCGGAGACCGCATCAAAGACCTGCGCACCCAGCGCGGCCTGTCGCTGACCGCACTCGCCGCGGCCACCCGCCTCGGGAAGGGGACGCTCTCCGAACTCGAACGCGGCCAGCGAAACCCCACCCTGGACACGCTGTTCGCGATCACCACGGCGCTGTCCGTGCCGTTGGGCGATCTCCTCGTGGCGACCAGCGGCGACCTCGGGCCGGGCCGGCCGCCTGGACCACAGGCCCACGGGCAGAACATCGACGCCGAGCTCATCGGGCGATGGACCGAACCGGCCGAACTCGTCGAGGTCTACCGGATGACGGTCGGCCAGGGGCGCAGGCAGTCCCCCGGCCACACAGCGGGCGTGATCGAGAGCATCACCGTCGTCAGCGGAGAGGTCGCGGTCGGGCCCACTGACGATCCGGCCCATCTCACCAGCGGGCAGAGCCACACCTTCCCCGGCGACCAGGACCACGTCTACGAAGGGCTGGCCCACCACAGCACCACCGTCCTGGTGATGCGCTATCCCCTCACACCGGAAACGACAGGAGACCACCATGAGTGACCCCAACGCCCTGCCCGGGCGGAGCCAGATCGTGCAGCGCGCGATCGCCGACGCCGGCCTGGGCGCCACTGTGCGCGAACTGCCGGACTCCGCGCGCACCGCGGCCGAGGCGGCCGCAGCTCTCGACTGCGAGGTCGGAGCCATCGGCAGCAGCCTGCTCTTCCTGTCCGACGGCGAGCCGGTACTGGTCATGACCAGCGGCCGGCACCGGGTGGACACGGACTTCCTGGCGACTCAGCTGTCCGCGTCGAGCATCGAAATGGCTTCGGCCAAGCAGGTTCGAGCGATCACCGGACAGGCGATCGGTGGTGTCGCGCCCATCGGCCATCCGTCCCCGGTGAGGACCGTCATCGACGAGGCGCTGAACGATTACGAGACGATCTGGACAGCAGGCGGCACGCCCCACACCGTTGTTCCCCTGACCTTCGACGAACTGGTTTCGCTCACCCGTGGATCGGTGCTGAAAGTCGCTGCCGACTGACAGCCGGCGGGCGCCCGGGCCGGCCATCGACGATCAGGCAAGCACACTCGCGCTTCTGCGAGGTCGGGGCTTGAATCGAGGCATGAGCCGTCGACCCGTGACCCCCGATCCGATCGACCCCGGGCAGGAGTCGGTCTGGGACTACCCGCGCCCACCGGCGCTGGTGTCCAGTACGAAGCGGGTGACGGTCCGGCTCGGTGACACCCTGATCGCCGAGACCGACCGAGCCTGGCGGGTGCTGGAGACGTCGCATCCGCCGACCTGGTACATCCCTCGCGATGACATCGCCCCCGGAGTGCTTCGACGCTCACGGGCGACATCGACGCTGTGCGAGTGGAAAGGTGCGGCCACCTACTGGGACGTCGTCACCGCGGACGGGGAGCTGCCCGCGGCCATGTGGTCGTACGAGACCCCGACGGCCCGGTTCGCGGACCTGGCGGGCGCGCTGACCGGTTATCCGGCCCACTTGGAGTGCACGGTGGACGGGGAGCGGGTGCGCCCGCAGGAGGGAGGCTTCTACGGCGGCTGGATCACCGATGACGTGGTGGGCCCGTTCAAGGGCGGAGCCGGCAGCTGGGGCTGGTGATCGAGCCGATGTCGCGGCGCGGCAACCTCACTTCAGGGTGAAGTCGGCCTCCGTACAGCCTTTTCGGGCTGCGCCGGAAACGCTGCCATTGCGGTCTCGGCGATCTCCTGGAGGTCTTCGAGGGTGCCACCGTCACGGGCGCAGCCGGACATGCCCCGCAGGACCGCCACGAGGAACGAGGCGAGGCGGTCGGTGCGGGCGCCGGGCGGCACGTCGCCGTCCTTCACCCCACGATCCAGCCGGTCCAGGAGCCGCTGGTGGAGCTCCTCACGCTGGGCGGTGAGCCGGGGCTCGGTCAGCATCAGGCAGCCGGGGGGTGTTGCCGCTCGGGTGTGGGCGTGGGCGGTGTCGTCGAGCATGCGCACGATCGCCTCGCGTGCCGTCGGCAGTTCCGCCGCCCGGTCGAGCCCTTCGCACGTGAGCCGGAAGTAGGCGGCCGAGGCCTCTTCGAAGAGGCGGTTCTTGTCGCCGAAGGCGGCGTAGAGGCTCGGGGGCGACACGCCCATGGCCGAGGTGAGCGTCGCGATGGACGTCGCCTCGTACCCCTCGCGCCAGAACTGCTCGACGGCAGCGGCGAGGGCTGCGTCGCGATCGAAGCTCCGTGGTCGGCCGGCCATGCCGCCATCATAACGTAGTTACCACTATGGAATGTGATAGCGTCCGCGACATCAATAGTGATCGCTACAGAATGGGATCGTCGTGGAGCTGAAAGACGCAGTCGTCCTCGTCACCGGTGCGAACCGGGGCATCGGTGCCGAGTTCGTCCACCTGCTCAAGGAACGCGGGGCCGCCAAGATCTACGCCGCCGCCCGTGACGTGAGCTCGCTCAAGACCGACGGCGTCGAGCCGATCGCCCTCGACATCACCGATCGCGGCCAGATCGAGGCCGCCGCCCGCGTCGCGGGTGACGTGCAGGTCCTGATCAACAACGCCGGGATCTCCACGGGCACGTCGCTGATCACGGGGGACGAGGCGGGCATCCGTCGGGAGATGGACACCAACTTCTACGGCACACTCCTGCTGACCAGGGCCTTCGCCCCGATCCTGGGGGCCAACGGGGGCGGCGCCATTCTCAACGTCGTCTCCGCCCTGTCCTGGTTCTCCGTTCCCAACGGAGGTGCCTACGCGGCGTCGAAGGCAGCGGCGTGGATGCTGACCGACAGCACCCGCCTCGAGCTCGCGGCACAGGGCACCCACGTCGTCGGCGTGCACATGGGACTGGTCGACACCGACATGAGCAAGGGCCTGGACGCGCCGAAGATCCACCCGGCCGACCTCGCGGGTGCCGGCCTGGATGCGATCGAGTCGGGCGCGCAGGAGGTACTGGCCGACGACTGGGCGAAGTTCGTGAAGTCCGGGCTCACCCTCGACCCGAAGGAACGCTACGCGAAGATCTTCGCCGCCCTCGGAGGGAACTGAGCCAGCGGATCGGGACGGCTGCCGGCGGCCGAACCGCCGCACCCGGGGGCGCTCGGCTACATCGCGAAGAAGGCGATCGTGACGGCGGAGCGCCCCAGCGGGCCGGGGAGCCGAGCCTCGGCCTCACCGTTCACGCGGCGCTGAGTTCGGCGCGATGCCTCGCCGCGAAGTCGGCGATCGTGATGGCGGGCCGCCCCAGCAGATCGGGAATGTCGCGGCTGCAGAGTCGCCCGCCATCCTGTCCACGCCGCACCACGTCCACGAATTGATGCACCAGCCCCCGGGCCTGCCAGGCGGGCAGGCCGCTCGCACGCAGTGCCCCGTAGAAGGCCGGCGCGGGTAGGTGGACGTACCGCACCCGGTGCCCGAGCGCGGTGCTCAGAATCTCGGCGACCTCCGGGTAGGACAGGGGTCGGTCACCCGTGAGCAGGTAGGTGCGGCCGTGCTCACCAGCTGCGCCCCGCAGCTCCCGATCAGCCAGCACGCGGGCGGCGACCGCGGCGATGTCGGCCACATCGACCCAGGCGGTCGCTCCGTGACCACTGGTCTGGGGCAGCCACCCGCGACGGATGGCCGATGCTTCCGTGAGCAGATTCTGAGTGAAGGCAGAGGCTTTCAGAACGGTCCAGGCCAGACCACTGCCCCGGAGATACTCATCGGCCAGAGCGTGGTTGCGCGCCCAGGGAATGGCCGAGCGGGGATTGGCATCGGAGGCGGAGACCTTCACGACGTGCCGCACACCGGACTCGACGGCGGCGTCGACGGCCAGGCGCATCTGCTGGTACTGCTGCACTCCGACGGGCGCGTTCAAGAACACCTGATCGCAGTCCCGCAGGGCCACCCGCAAGCTGTCAGCGTCCTCAAAACTGGCTAGGACCGCATCGATACCACGCTCGGCGAAGGCGCGTACCTGTTCGGGGCGCCGGCTCATGACCCGGAACGACGTCCCGTCGCCCAGCAGCTCCTCGACGAGCACCCGGCCGATGTCACCGGTGGCCCCGATGACCAGGACCGGACCGGAGCGACCGCCCCGGTCACGCGATGACGGGTCAGGGGATTCAGATGCGCACACGCCGACCTCCTTCAGTAGCAGGAACCTGTTGGTGACAGGCTGAGCTCTGACGAAGGAGGTGGCAAGTCGACCGTGAAGTTGACAACGCACGACATCGACGCTCTGGTCACGTGGTCGCTGATCCGGGCCGCGCACCGGGCCCAGCGTGAACTGACGCAGTTGTTCGCCGAACACGGGCTCTCCCCGGTTCAGTTCGGGGTGCTGACCCATCTGAGCACCGGCACCCCGATGACCCAGGCCCAGCTGGCCCGCGAAGTACTGGTGCGGCCGCAATCGATCAGCGGCGTCCTGGACGGCCTGGTGCACCGCGGTCTGATCAGCCGATCGGAGGGGCGCTCCAAGGGACGCCGTAACCCCCTCACCCTGACCACCGCCGGTCATGACCTGATGTCGGTGGTGTGGCCGCTGGTCCACGCCGCCAACCAGCCCGATCGGCTGGGCCTCAGCGCCACCGAGACAGCAACGCTGAACGAGATCCTGCTGCGGCTGGCCTCCGATCAAGACCGGCCGCAACCCTGACCGGAGGGGACCGGGCGCACCGTGAGCGCCCGGATGGGCGAAACTGTGGGGCCGATGGTGCCGATGCATCCCTGACACCTCGGCTCCCGTACACCCGAAAGGCTCCCCACCCGCCATGTCGTTCCTCACGCTCCTGATCATCGCGGTGGGCGTATCTGCCGATGCGTTCGCCGTCGCCGTCGCCAAGGGCCTGCACCTGAAGCACCTGACCGTTCGCGACGCCGGGGGTCTCGCGATCGGCTTCGGGCTGTTCCAGGCGTTGATGCCCCTGGCCGGCTGGCTCCTGGCGCGCAGCTTCAGCAGCTACATCACCGGGATCGACCACTGGATCGCGTTCGGCCTGCTGGGCCTCATCGGCGTGAAAATGATCCGCGAGGCCCTCTCCCCCGACGAGGACGAAGACACCTCCGACAGCATCGGGCTCCGCGAACTCCTGGTGCTCTCCGTGGCCACGAGCATCGACGCCCTGGCCGTCGGCATCAGCTTCGCCTTCCTCAGCGTGTCCATCCTGCCCGCGGTGGCCCTCATCGGGGCCATCACGACGGCCCTCACCCTGATCGGCGTCATCATCGGCCGGCAGGCCGGAGGACGCATCGGCCGCCCCGCGGAGATCGCCGGCGGTGTCATCCTGATCGTCATCGGAACCCGGATCCTCCTCACCCATCTCGGCGTCTTCTGAGGAGGGAGCGAGTATCTCCCTGGGACAATCCTTTTGAAGCATCGCTTGACTCCTCGGAACATCGTCTCCTAGATTCCTCCCCGTTCCACTGCGCTTCCGGTCCTGCCTTGTCCGAGAATCTTCGGCTCGCCGGAAATGTAGGGTCATTCACACGCCGGGGCTCGGGCGCGACCTCCACCACTGACGAGATCTCCCTTCCGGGGGAGACATCTGCCAAGGAGGAGGGCACGTGCCCTTGCCCGAAAACAGTCACTCCACCGCCAATCCCCGCCGCTGGCTGGTGCTCGGCGTCGTCGGCGTGGCCCAGCTGATGGTCGTGCTCGACGCCACCATCGTCAACATCGCCCTGCCCTCGGCCCAGACCGACCTGGGCTTCGGCGACGATGTGCGGCAGTGGGTGATCAGCGCCTACGCCATCGCTTTCGGCGCGCTGCTCCTGCTCGGCGGGCGCCTGGGCGACGTCTTCGGACGACGCCTGGCCTTCGTCGTCGGCCTGCTCGGATTCGCCGCCGCCTCCGCGATCGGAGGCCTGGCCAACAGCTTCGAGCTCCTCGTGATCGCCCGGGTCCTGCAGGGAATGTTCGGCGCGCTGCTGGCACCCGCCGCCCTGGCCATCGTGGCCACCACGTTCACCGACCCGGCCGAACGCGGCAAGGCCTTCGGGGTGTTCAGCGCCATCGCCGGTATCGGCGCCGGACTCGGCCTGCTCCTGGGCGGAGCCCTCACCGACCTGCTGTCGTGGCGCTGGTGCCTGCTGGTCAACCTCGTCTTCGCCCTGCCCGCCGCACTCGGGGCCCGCATGATCGACCGTGACGAGCGCCCGGCCACCCGAGCCAAGCTGGATGTGCCCGGCGCGCTGACCATTTCGCTGGGCCTGTTCCTCATCGTCTACGGCGTCTCCCGCGCCGAGCAGGACGGCTGGACCTCCGCGGTGACACTGGCCTGCCTGATCGCCGGTGTGATCCTGGTGGCGGCGTTCGCCGTGATCGAGAGCCGGGGCACCCACCCCCTGCTGCCCCTGCGGGTGCTGACCCACCGGGTGCGGGCCGGCGCCTTCCTGGGTCTGGCCGTGCTCAGCGTGACGATGTTCGGTGTGTTCCTGTTCCTGACCTTCTACCTGCAGCAGAACCTGCAGTACTCGCCCATGAAGACCGGCGTGGCCTTCATGCCCCTGAACATCACGATCTTCATCATGTCCGGACTCACCGCCACGATGCTGCTGCCCCGCATCACCCCGCGCATCCTCATCCCCGTGGGCCTGTTCCTCGTCGCGGGGGGCTCCGTGCTCCTGGCCCAGCTCGACACCACCTCCGGCTACGCCGACGGAGTGCTCCCGGCCCTGATCGTGGCCGGACTGGGCGCAGGCATCCTGTACCCGACCACGTTCGCCACCGGCACCCAGGGCATCGCCCCCCAGGACACCGGCGTGGCCTCCGCCGCGCTGAACACCGCCCAGCAACTCGGCGGATCGATCGGCATCGCCTTCCTGTCCACCATGTTCGCCGACTTCGTGGCCGACGCCTTCACCAGTGACCCGTCGACCAACCCGGCCCAGGCCGTGATCGACGGCTACGTCGGAGTCTTCTGGTGGGCCGCCGGCATCAGCGCGGTGGCCTCGGTCATCGCCCTGGCCCTGATCAAGGTGTCCCCGGGCGACCGGGCCGCGGCCGGGGACCAGCAGCCGACGATGAGCGCCATACACTGACCCGGACCGGGTTCTGACGACGTCCGGCGTCCGTCGCCAGTGGCGGCGGACGCCGGACACCCACCGTCAACCGCGCGAAACACCGTCCCGGTAGCGACGCAGCCGGCGACGGGCTTCGCGCCGATCCTGATGATTGGCCTCGGTACGCCAGCGATTCCACTCCGCGCCACCGTTGTCCAGGCGCACGCCGTACAGCCCCGGACCGTAGGTCCAGTAGCAACCGCGGCGGACGGCCTCGACGCTGCCGGGCGTCACGTCGCCGGGCAGGGTGCAGGGCCCGTACCGGTGATCATGGTGCGGACGGCTGGTCCACAGCGGGACGTCCGCAAGCCTGACCCAGTACGGCCGATGTTTGTCTGTTCTGCTCATGACGGGCACCTTTCGGTTCCGCGACGCCCCGGTCGGGGCCGTCGCTAGACCGGGTGCACGGCCATCACGAACGCATTCCTCGTCCACATACCCACCAGCACATCAGACCTGTGGCCGGGCCGCATCAGAAATTCTCGATCCGCGTCGGCCGTCCGTCCCAAATTCAGCCGTGTGTAAGATCTCCGAGCCCAGGACGCATCCCGATCACCCCAGACACCGTTCGATCACCATCGGCCGGGCCCCGACCCGGACGGACACCCGATGAACGACGCTGCTACCCCGGCCGAGCCACCCTCCTCCGGCCGCAGTCGCATGCTGTGGACGTTCGGTGATCAGGGCCTGTCCAGCCTCAGCAACTTCGCGCTGGCCGCTGTGGTCGCCAACGTCGTGCACAGCGAGACCCCGGAGGGCCTGAAGGCCTTCGGGTCGTTCGGACTGGCCCTGGTGACGTTCTCGTTCCTCATCGGCCTGGGACGCAGCGCCATCGGCGACCCGTACGTCGTGCGCTACACCGGCGCCGCCCCCGCAACCCGGAACACCGCCGTGAGCTGGGCAACCGGCGCCGCCGTGGCCTTCGGTCTGCTCAGCGGGCTGCTGTGCGTCGCCGCGTCCCTGTTCATGAGCGGCGACATGCGCATGGCCATGCTGGCACTGGGCCTCTCGATGCCCGGGTTGATGCTGCAGGAGACCTGGCGGCACGTCTTCTTCGCCGAGGGCCGCCCCCGGGCCGCCGCCCTGAACGACGGCGTCTGGACCCTGCTGCAGTTCGGGCTGCTCGCCGTCCTCCTGACCACCCCGCATTCGGCCTCGATCTTCCTGATCACGGCCACCTGGGGACTGTCCGCCCTGGTGGCGGCACTGGTCGGGATCGCGCAGACCGGGGTGATGCCGGCCCTGTCCCGGGCGGGAGCCTGGTACCGGGAGACCCGCGACATCAACCTGAAGATGGCGATGGACTTCGCCTTCAACCAGGGCGCCACCACTTTGGCCAGTTACCTGATCACCGGCATCGTGGGGCTCCAGGCGATGGCCGCGATCCGGGCCGCCCAGAACCTGCTCGGCCCCCTGAACCTTCTCCTGGCCGGGATCTCCGCCTTCGCCCTGCCCCTGCTGGCCCGCACCGCACTCACCACCTCTCGCCACACCGAACCAGCCATCGAACCAGCCATCGAACCTGGCAACGGTGGCGCCGGCGTCCTGCGGCACGCCCTGGCCATCAGCGCCGTGGCCGGTGCCGGGTCCGGCCTGTGTCTGCTGATCCTGCTGGTGATGCCCTCCTCGGTGGCCGAGTCCCTGCTGAAGGGCCTGTGGTCGGCCGCCCACCCGGTCCTGCTGCCGATGGGCCTGGTCACCTTGGCCGTGTCCCTGGTCATCGGCGCCAGCCTGGGGCTGAAGGCCCTCGCCCGCGCCGACCAGATGCTGCGCGTCACCCTGGTGCAGGCCCCGTTGATGCTGGCCCTCTCCGCGGCCGGCGCCGTCTGGCACGGAGCCGCCGGAGCGGCCTGGGGCTTCGTCGCCGCCCAGACCTTCGGGCTGGGGCTGTGCTGGTTCATCTTCGTGCGGGCCGCCCGCGCGCACGACCAGGTCAGTCGATAGGCCCCTGGGCAGCACCCCGGCCGAGCACCCCACGCAGCCGGGTCTCCAGGGCCTTGCGCGGCAGTGCCCCCACGATCGACGCCACCTCGCGCCCACCCCGGAACGCCCTCAGCGTCGGGATCGTCGTGATTCCGTACGTCTCGGAGGTCTCCCGGTTCTCGTCCACGTTGAGCTTCACCACCGTGATCCGGCTCCGGTTCGCGGCCGCGAACTGCTCGACCACCGGGGCCATCGCCCGGCACGGCTTGCACCACGCCGCCCAGAAATCCACCAGGACCAGACCATCGGCCAGCAGCACCTGATCGACGAACGTCGCATCGGTCACGGACCGTACCGTGGGCATGACTCTCCTTCGGGCAAGGGCCGGATCGGGCACGAACGATTCTGCCCCAACGCCGCCGCCGGGCCGCTATCGGGCCGCGGCCGGCCCACGCCTAGGCGAAAGCCGACAGCAGTTGCAGCTTCTCGTAACTCTCGCTGCCCGGGGCAGCGGTGTAGACCAGCAGCGAGTGCGAGCGGTACGGATCCAGGAGGGTCTGGCAGTTCACCTGCAGGGCACCGAGCTCGGGATGGACGAACTGCTTGGACTCGTGGGGCAGCAACCCGACCTCGTGCTTCTCCCACAGCGTCCGGAACTCCGCGCTCCCGGCCCGCAGCAGATCGGCCAGCTCCGCGGCTCTCGACCCCGGACCGCGCAGGGTGACGGCCTGACGCGCGTACGAGGCGTAGAGACGCGACAGGAAGGCGTGGTCCTCGGGGGCGTACCGCAGCCGGGCCGCCGAGTCGGTGAACCAGCGGTAGGGGAAGTACCGCCGGGGCCCGGTCAGGTGCGAGGTGTCACCGGTCAGGGCCTTGCCCAGCTCGGTCTGGCGGAGCGTCTCGCCCAGTTCCCCGACGATCTCGGCCGGGGTGTCGCTGAGCCGGTCCAGCACCCGCAGCATGCCGGGGCTGATGTGGTCGCCGCTCCCCTCGCGCACCGGCGGGTTGTGCCCGGCCAGGCGGAACAGGTGGTCGCGTTCCTCCAGCGACAGATGCAGCCCCTGAGCGATCGAGGCCATCATCTGCGGCGACGGCTGCGGGCCGCGCTCACGTTCCAGACGGGCGTAGTAGTCGGCGGACATGTGGCACAGCGTGGCCACCTCTTCCCGCCGCAACCCGCTGGTCCTTCGCCGCCGGCCCCGGGGCAGACCGACGTCCTCGGGCTGCAGGGACGCACGGCGGTGCCGGAGGAACTGCGCCAGGCCGGCTCGGTCGATCACCATGCCTCGTTTCTACCCTGCCCCGTCCCCCGTATCCACGGATCGGTAGGCCGTGGCAAGCGTCCTGGCCGGCGGTCACAGTGAAGCCATGCCTCGCTCACAGCCCGACATCACCGTCCCCGACCTCACCGGCAAGCTCGCCGTGGTCACCGGCGCCAGCGACGGGATGGGTCTGGTCCTGGCCACCCGGCTCGCCGCCGCCGGTGCCGCCCTGATCCTGCCCGTCCGCAACCCCCGCAAGGGCGAGGCGGCCGCCGTCACGATCCGCCAGCAGGCGCCGCAGGCCGAGATCTCTCTGCGCTCACTGGATCTTTCCTCACTGGACTCCGTGGCGGCCCTGGGGGAAACCCTGAACCGTGAGGGCCGGCCGATCCACCTCCTGATCAACAATGCCGGGGTGATGACCCCGCCCGAACGTCAGCTCACCGCCGACGGCTTCGAACTGCAGTGGGGCACGAACCATCTCGGTCACTTCGCCCTGGTCGCGCAGCTGATGCCCGTGCTGCGCGCCGGAAACGCGCGCGTCACCTCGCAACTGAGCGTCACGGCGAACAGCCATGCGATCAACTGGGCGGACCTGAACTGGGACCGCTCGTACCACGGCCAGCGCGCCTACAGTCAGTCGAAGATCGCCTTCGGCCTCTTCGGTCTGGAACTGGCCCGGCGCAGTGCCGCCCACGGCTGGGGAGTCACCAGCAACATCACGCATCCGGGCATCGCTCCGACCGCTCTGCTGGCGGCCCGCCCGGAACTGGGCCGCGGAAAGGACACCCTGAGCGTGCGACTGATCCGGGTCCTGTCGGCCCGTGGGGTCCTGGCCGGAACGGTGGAGTCCGCAGCCCTGTCGGCGCTGTACGCGGCGACCTCGAAAGATGCGAACAGTGGACGTTTCTACGGACCGAGCGGTCCGGGTCAGCTGAGCGGCCCTCCGGTCGAGCAGAAGCTCTACTCGCGCCTGCGCGACGAGGACGAGGCGCGACGGGTCTGGGAGGTTTCGGAAGAACTGACCCGGATCTCCTTCTAGCGAGTACCGATGACCGGAGGCCGCCCACTGTGCGGGTCAGTCCTGCAACTGCAGGGTCTCCCCGAACCCCATGCGGGTGACGAACGCCTCCCGGGTCAGGTCGGAGAACGCCATCACGTGGTCGACCCCGGCCGCGGTGAAGTCGACGACGCTGCGAAAGGGCTTGCGCCCCCGGGGAAGACCCAGCACGCGGGTGATCTCGTCCGCGACCACCTGCGGGTCCTGGTCGACGTCCGGCTGCATGAGACTGGCGGTGGCCTCCTCGTTGCGGGCCACCAGCGGGTCGAGGAACGCGTACGCGGCACTCACCTCGGCGTCGGAGGCCCGGGAGGCGTTCGGGAAGTGTGAGGTGCCCTGGGTGATGGCGCCGGGCATCACGATGCTGGTCTCGATGCCGAACTGGGCCGCCTCGTACGACGTCACGACGGCCAGGGCGTCGAAGGCGGCCTTGGAGGCCACGTACGGGCCCAGGAACGGCGGCGTGGTGACGATGATCGTGCTGCCGACGTACAGCAGCGTTCCCGAGCGCTGCTCCCGCAGGTACGGCAGGGCCGCCCGGTTGACCCGGTGCGCACCGATCGCGTTGATGTCGATGAGGTGGGCCAGGTCCTCGTCGGTGAACGCCTCGACGTACCCGACGTACAGGTGCCCGGCGTTCTGCACGACCACGTCCAGGCGCCCGGCCCGGTCGACCACGGCCTTCACCGCGGCGTCGGCCGAGGCCTGCGAGGTGACGTCGAGCTCGACCACGTGCAGGTCGAGCCCTTCCTTCTCGGCCAGCTCATGGAACTGCGCGGTGACGTCGGCGTTGCGCGCGTCGATCCCGCGCATGCTGGCGAAGACCGTGTGCCCGGCCCGGGCCAGGGTCTTCGCGGTGAGGTTGCCGATACCGGTACTGGAACCGGTGATGAGAACAACTGACATCAGATGCCTTTCAGAAGACGTAGAACTGGTTCAGGCCGCGCCGCCGTTGGTGTAGAGCACCTGCCCGTTGACCCAGCGCCCCGGGCCGGCCAGGAACGCGGTCACCTCGGCGATGTCCTGCGGCGTGCCCAGGCGCTGCATCGGGTTCAGGCCGGCGATGTGGTCGATGACCTCCTGCGGCTTGCCCTCGAAGAACAGGGGTGTGGCCGTCGGGCCGGGCGCCACGGCGTTGACGGTGATGTCCTTGCCGCGCATCTCGCGGGCCAGGATCAGGGTGAGGCCCTCGACGGCGCCCTTCGACATGGCGTACGCGCCGTAGGTCGGCATCTGCAGCTTCATGATCGAGGTGGAGAAGTTGATGATGGCCCCGCCCGGGCGCACGGTGCGGGCGGCCAGCTGGCTGACCACGAAGGTGCCGCGGACGTTGGTGCGCTGGATCCGGTCGAAGGTGTCCAGGTCCGTGTCCACGACCGGGGCCAGCGGCATGATCCCGGCGCTGTTCACCACCACGTCGACACCCCCGAAGGTGTCGATGGCGTGCTGGAACAGGCGGCCCATCGCGTCCTCGTCGGCCACGTCACCGCCGAACGCGGTGGCCTTCCCACCGGCCGCGGTGATCGCGGCCACGGTCTCGGCCGCCGTGGCGGCGTTGCCGCTGTAGTGCACGAGCACGGACAGGCCGTCGGCGGCCAGGCGCTCGGCCACGGCCTTGCCGATCCCGCCGGAGGCGCCGGTCACGATGGCGATGCGGCTGCTGGTGTCGCTCACTGTTGCTCCTCAAGTAAATAGACCAGGTGTCCATATGAAGGTACTGCGAAAAAGACTTGCTGTCCATTACTGCTGGACGGGTCACTCGTCCGGCGTCAGTTCGACCCGCAGGATGCGGTCGTCCCCCGCCCGCGGCGGAGTACCGCCCCAGGTCGCTTCATCGGTGTTCGACGTGGTCAGCCAGAGCGCCCCGTCGGGGGCGACCTCGACCGTCCGGATCCGCCCGTACTCGCCGACCAGGTGCTCGATCGGGTCCGCGGTGGCTTTCGCCCCGTCCACCGGCAATTGCCACAGGCGCTGCCCACCCAGGGCCCCCGTCCACAAAGACCCTTGCGCGTAGGCGATGCCGGAGGGCGAGGCATCGTCGGGGTGCAGCACGAACAGCGGTGGCTCGCCCGCGTCCCCCTGAGTTCCCTCACTCTCCGGCCAGCCGTAATCCCGGCCGGGGAGAACGATATTCACCTCGTCCCAGGTCCGGTGGCCGAGTTCGGAGGCATAGACCGTGCCGTCCGGTCCGAAGGTGATGCCCTGGACGTTGCGGTGACCGCTGGAGTAGACGGGCGAGTTCGAGGGATTGTCCGCGGGCACGGAGCCGTCGGGGCGGATCCGCAGGATCTTCCCGTTGAGCGAGTCGTCGTCCGCGGCGTTCTCCGGCTCGAAGGCATCCCCCGTCCCGATCCACAGATTCCCGTCGGGGCCGAACCGGATGCGTCCACCGTGATGGCGATCGGCGGTCTCGATGCCGTCCAGAATCACCTGCGGACGTCCCAGGGACGCGTAGTCCTCCCCCACCCGCATCGCGACCACCCGGTTCGTGGGGGTCGACGACACGTACGCGTACAGCAGCCGGTCAGAGGCGAAGTCGGGGGACAGCGCGATCCCCAGCAGCCCTCCCTCCGAGCTCTTGACCACACCCGGCACCGCCCCCACCGGTTCGGGCGTGCCGCCGCCGGCCGGGATCCGCTGGATCCTCCCGTCGGCCCGCCCCGAGACCAGCGCCGATCCGTCGGGCAGGAAGTCCAGCCCCCAGGGCATGTCCAGATCGGTGACGATCTCGCTGACCTCCCCGAGCCGGGTTGCGCCGGCCCGGGGGGTCGGGGCGGAAATTGAGGACGAGGTTGAGGCTTCGGTGCATCCGCCCAGGAGGAGCAGGGCCAGCACACCGGGCAGAAACCGGGAGGCCCTCATCGACGACCTCCCGCGAAGTCCTGGGTGATCTGCTTGTACTCCAGGAAGTCGTCCAGACCGGCCAGACCGCCCAGACGCCCCGTGCCGCTGGCCTTCCATCCGCCTTCCTCGAACTCGACGGTCAGGTTGGCCCAGCTGTTGACCGAGATCAGCCCGGCCTCCAGCCGCCGGCTCAGGCGCACCGGCCGGTCCACGTCCCGGGTCCAGATACTGGCGCTCAGGCCGAATTCCGTGTCGTTCGCCAGGGCGACGGCCTCGTCCTCGGTCGCGAACACCTGGAGCACCTGGACCGGACCGAAAATTTCCTGCTGGACGATCGGCACGGCCGAGTCGTCCACCTCCAGGAGGGTGGGCCGGTAGAAAGAACCGGCCGAGCCGGGTTCTTCGACACCGGGCCCTCCCCGCAGCAGCACCCGGGCACCGCCCTCGACCGCCTCGTCCACCATCCGGTTCACCCGCCGGACGGCGGCCTGGTCGATCAGGGGTCCCATATCGCTGGCCGGGTCGGCCGCCGGCCCCGGACGCACCGCCCCGAGAGCCGCGACCAGACGCGTCCGCACCTCGTCCGCAATGCTTTCGTGCACCAGGACCCGGCTGCCGGTCATGCAGAACTGCCCGGCGAAGACGGTGCACGACTTGACGACGACCGGGATGGCCGCGTCCAGGTCGGCGTCGGGGAAGATCAGGTGAGGTGTCTTCCCGCCGAGTTCGAGACCGACCCGTTTCAGCTGTGATGCCGCCGCCTGAGCGATGTTCCGTCCGGTGGCGGTGCTGCCGGTGTAGCTGATCGCCTTCACGTCCGGGGCTTCGACCAGTCGGCGGGCGGCGACGGAACCGGTCTCGATCAGGATGTTCACCACGCCGGCCGGCAGTTCCGGCACGCTCGCGAGGAGGTCCATGACGATGGCGGCGGTCTGCGCGGCCTGGGCGGGCATCTTCACCACCACGGTGCATCCCGCGGCCAGGGCCGGGGCGATCGAGCGAACACTCAGGTAGGACGGGGAGTTCCAGGGGGTGATGACCCCGACCACACCGATCGGCTGGCGAATGGCCATCGACTGCACGCCCGGCGCCACGTCCGCGACCCGCCCCCGAGGATGAATGGCCAGACCGGCGGCCATCCGCAGGGCCCTCCCGATGTACGAGGTCTCGCGCAGGGCCTCGGCCTGCAGCTTGCCGTTCTCCCGGCAGAGGCTGGTGACGAGTTCCTCCCGCCGGTCCTCGAACCGGTCCGCCAGGTGACTCAGCACCTGCGACCGGAGCATGGGACTGTCGGGCCACGAGGAGGTTTCGAACGCGTTCTTCGCCGCGACGATAGCGGCCCCGACCTGCTCGGCCTCCACGTCGTGAAAGCTGCCGATGGTGGCGCCGGTGGCGGGATCGACGCTGGGGAGTATCACTCCGCCACCGACGTACTGGGCGCCGATCCAGTGCCGGACCGGTGGGACCTCATGGGTCTGATCTGTAGGTGACGGGAGCACAGATGGTTTCCAATCCATGGAGGCGTTTTCAGACAGAAAGGTCGGCCCGGTCCTGCTCCGTGAGCTGGATCCGGGCGGCGTCGAGGTTCTGGCGCAGATGACTGACCCGGGATGTGCCGGGTATCAGCAGGATCGACGACGAGCGGTGCAGCAACCAGGCCAGCGCGATCTGCTGGGCACCGACCCGATGACGCCGGGCCACCGCAGTGACCGCCGAGCCGTGGCCGGCCGGTGATCCGCCCAGCGGATAGAAGGGTGTGTAGGCGATGCCGTTCGCAGCGCACCAGTCGACGAGTGCCCCGTCCGCGCGGTTGCCGATGTTGAACAGGTTCTGCACGGTCACGACCGGGGCGATCGCGCGGGCCTGCTCCACCTGCGGGCGGGAGGCCCCGCTCAGCCCCAGATGACGGATCAGCCCGGCCTGCTGCAGGTCGGCCAGCACCGAGAACGCCTCCTCGATCGAGGAGTTCGGTGACCCGTGGGCCAGCCGCAGGTGCACCAGATCGAGAACGTCCAGGCGCAGCCGGCGAAGATTGTCCTCCACGCCCTGGCGCAGCTCCGCCGGACGCAACGCGGGAATCCAGCTACCCGAACGATCGCGGACCCGGCCGACCTTCGTGACCACGTGCAGGTGATCCGGGTAGGGGTGCAACGCCTGGGCCACGAGTTCGTTCACCGTGGCCGGGCCGTAGAAATCGCTGGTGTCGATGTGGGTGACGCCCAGGTCGACCGCGGTCCGCAGGACTGCGAGCGCCTCGGTCCGGTCCCGGGGCGGCCCGAAGGCGTTGGGGCCGGCCAGTTGCATGGCCCCGAAGCCCATCCGGGTCAGGCTCAGGCCGGGGGCGATCTGGAGGGCTTCAAGGTTCTGCGAGGACATGGAACCACCTCTCCCACTTAGATGGACTAGTGGTCCATATAAGAACACAGAAAAGGACGCCCCGTCCACATCATCGGCTGCCCTTGCTTAAGGACTATCTGTCCATTAAACTCAGGCGATTCCCGGGAAAAGGTGGAGCATGGTGCAGCACGAAGAGCGACCCGTTCCGGCAGTCCCGGAGCGGGTCCGCCGGGGTCGCGGACGCCGTCCCGCCGCCGAGGTCCGCGCCGGCGTGCTCGAGGCCGCCGGCCAGTTGCTGTTCGGTGAGGGCATCAAGGCAGTGACCTTCGACCGCGTCGCCGCGACCGCCGGTTCCAGCAAGATGACGCTGTACAAGTGGTGGCCCTCGGCCGGTTCCCTGGCCGCGGAGGCCTATTTCGCCCACAGCCAGCAGGTGCTGGAGTTCCCCGACACCGGCGACATCCGCGCCGACCTGACCCACCAGCTCACGTCGTTCGTCCGCTTGCTGACCCAGGAGGGCGGCGGCCCGATCATCGCCGAGCTGATCGGGGCCGCCCAGACCGATCCGGCGCTGGCGGAAGCCTTTTCCCGCAACTACTCGATCCCGCGCCGTGAACTGGCCGGCCAGGCTCTGGAACGCGCCCGCGAGCGCGGGCAACTGCGCGACGACCTGGACCTGGGCATTCTCGTGGATCAGCTCTGGGGCGCCTGCTACCAGCGGCTGCTGATCCCGGACGCCCCGCTGGACGAGGCGTTCGCCGTCGCCCTGGTGAACAACGCGCTCGACGGAGCCGGGGTACATCCAGGCGCACAGTCTCGATGACTGACCCGGCTCGCGCTTTTCCTCTCGGCAGACGTCGCGCCGGGCGAAGCCACCCCACCCTCACCCCGGCAGCAGGCGGCCACCGAGTTCCGACGCCAGAAGAACATCGATCGCGTCGTCGATGACCTGCTCCGCCTGCATGCGGCCGATACGCCGTGTCGCCAGAAGGGTCGCGGTGCCCTGCATCGTCGCGACGAACAGGAGCTTGAACCGTTCCGCGTCATCGGCGGCGCGACGCCCAGTGCCGTCCTGGACCAGCGCCTCGCCGAAAACCTGAAACAGACGCACCGCCGCATCGTGGATCGGCCCGGACGGCGCCTCCAGCTTCGCCGCGAACATGAGGTCCATCAGTGCGGCGTTCTCGAAGGCGAAATCCACATAGGCCCGCCCCACCAGCCGGGCTCGCTCCCTGAACGTACCCGGCGCACGCAGGGCGGCCCTGAGATTTTCGGTGAGCCGGTTGAAGCCCCGTTCGGCGAGGTCGTCCAGCAGCGCCTGGCGATCGATGAAGTGGCTTCGCGGCGCACCGTGGCTGACCCCGGCCCGTCGGGCCAGCTCCCGCAGAGACAGTCCGTCGACCCCGCTCTCGCGCAGCATCACCTCAGCCTGCTCCAGCAGCACTGCTCGCAGGTTGCCGTGGTGCAAGGGCTTGGACGCCATGGACCGATCCTAGCAACGACCTAGGCATTGACTAGATTCTAGACACTGCCTAGTCTGGCGAGCGGGAACGCAGTCCTCTCCCTTCTCACACGGCGACTCTCACACGGCGACCCCCTGGGCCGTGTCCGCATGACCACTCCGAGCGACAGGCCTCAGCCCATGAACCAGCAGAAGACCTTCCTGGTGTTCGGCGCCACCGGCCAGACCGGACAGCACTTCACCGCGCTCGCCCTGAAACAGGGCCACAAGGTCCGGGCCGTGGTTCGCAACGCCGGAAAATTGGCGATCACTCATCCGGATCTCGCCGTGCACCCGGGAGCCGTACCCGGCGTTGCGAACCTCGACGAACTGCTCCAGGACACCGACTTCGTGGTCTGCATGCTGGGCGATGCCCAGATGCAGAAACAGCAGAAGGTCAATACCGCCTTCGTGCACGAGCTGGTGCCGGCCATGCGCCGGGCGGGCGTGAGTCGGTTCCTCTACCAGGCCGGCGGCCTGAGTAAGCCTCCGGGCAGCAAACTCTCGCTGCCGTTCCGGATCATCAAAGGCACCGTGGCCCGCTCGTTCATCGGACAGCACGAAGACAACGAATCCGTCATGGAGTACCTGACGCACGAGGCCGGTGACATCGAATGGATGGTGCACCGTGCGGGCATCGGCTCGAACGGTCCGTCCAAAGGGACCCTGAAAAGGTCCAGCACGGCTTTCAGCATCGGCACGTTCGAAGACGTCGCCGCGTACAACCTGCATACCGTGATGGACCCCTCGGCCATCCACACCTGCGACCTGAGCACGTACCGCCAACCCTGACCGGAACCAGGTCGACCGGGTTCGCAGTCGTGGTGAGTCGCTCAGGTCGGGTGCGGCCGCAGATCCTTCGGTGGTGGTTCGTCCTCCGACCGGAGCCACCGGTGACGAGGACGCCGGGGTGGGACATGAGGGGGTTCTCGTTCGGGTCGGTCGGGGCGGCGGGCCCGGCGTCGATCCTGAGGTCGCCCCGGCGAGGGGCCCAATTCCCTGCCGACACTGGTAGTGGCAGGGACAGGCTGATCGGGCCGCGCGTGCCTACCGTGGAGGCATGAGCGACCAACCGAATCTGCTCGGGGAGTACCTACGGGCCCGCCGCGAGCTGGTCACCCCCGAGCAGGCGGGCATTCCGGTCATGGGCACCCGCCGGGTGCCCGGCCTGCGCCGTGAGGAGGTCGCCCTGCTGGCGGGCATCAGCGCCGAGTACTACCTGCGCCTGGAGCAGGGCCGCGACCGCAATCCCTCCGCGCAGGTGCTGGAGTCCATCGGCCGCGTGCTGCTGCTGGAGGACGACACCTATCTGCTCGGCCTCACGGCCATGGCCCCCCGGCGCCGACGGCGCCGTCCCCGCCGTGAGGTCGTGCCCGACAGTCTGGCCCGGTTCGTCACCGCTCTGCCGTTCCCGGCCTTCGTCGAGGGCCGCTACCTCGACGTGCTGGCGTCCAACCCGCTCGCCGTCGCCATCTCGCCGCGACTGCGCCCGGGCGGCAACCGACTGCGCGACCTCTTTCTCGACCCCGCCGAACAGGCGCTGTTCTCCAACTCCGAACGCGCGGGAAAGGCCCTGGTCGCCGGCTTCCGCACCTCCGTGGGCGAGAACGTCGACGACCCCCGCGTCGTCGAGCTCGTGGGCGAACTGTCGCTGTCCAGCGAGGCCTTCCGCCGGATCTGGGCCCGCCACGACACCGCCGACCGGCGGGGCGCGACCCTCACCCTGCACCACCCGCAGGTCGGTGACCTGCACGTGGACCGCGAGAAGCTGGCCGTCACCGGGACGGAAGGAATGATGCTGGTCGTCTACCACCCTCACCCCGACACCGACAGCGCCGAGAAGCTCTCCCTGCTGAGCTCACTGGCCGCCGCGCCGCCGATTCCGCAGCACCCCGGCGGTACGGTCAGGACATCGTCAGAACCGCTCTGACAGCCGCGCCGCCGGCGGTGCCGGCGCCGGGGACCAGCCCGAGCGGGATCATGGCGTCGGGCTCGGCCACCCCGGCCAAGGCGATCTGCGCCCCGAAGCCGGTGGCCGCCACGACGTTCGCGATGACGGCGGGACCCGCGACGGGGCCAGGGTTTGCCCGTAGTAACGGTTTCAGGCGACCAGGGCAATGGCTCCCTCGAGCGACAGTGCCTCGCCGTCCGTCCCCGCGCCGGTGTACCAGGTGTCGGGTGTGGTGACGCCGCCGTAGGTGCCGCGGACCTGAATGTTGTGCCGCAGCCGCTGCTCCTGCACGGTGTCACGCAGGGCCGTCGCCTGCCCGGTGTTCCCGGCCGCGGCCAGGACGACCGAAAAATTCTGCAACACGGCAAGAATATGGAAGACGTCCCCGGCCTCCCAGAACTCTCGCAGGGACCACCGCAGCAGGTCCAGCACCTGCGCGGACGATCCTTCTTCTTCCATCATCCCCTGGGCCAGCAGCATCCGGCCGAACGCCGCGCTCCAGCGTTCCCCGGCCTCGAGGGCGACGTCGGCCGTGGCCCCCAGGAGCGGGCGGGCGACATCGCACCGGCCGGTCATCGCGTCGGCGGCGACGCCGACCAGGTCACCCATGGCCTCGAGCCAGGGTGTTGCGGTCAGGCGGCCCAGCCGCCCGGCGTCCCTCGCCGCTTCCTGGGCCAGCGTCGCGTCACCGGAGGGGACCTCGGCCATGGACTGGATCAGCCGGGCCTCGCCGTAGGCGAGGGTGTCCCGGCAGCCGTCGGCCCCGGCGACGGCGGACGCGACCAGTTCGCGGGCCCGCGCCCCGTCACCGGCGTAGTACTCCAGTCCCCCGTGCGCCGCCAGGGCCCTGAGCCGGTCCTCGGGCAGGACACCGGAAGCCGACTCCAACGCCGCCGTGAGGATGGTGCGTCCTTCGTTGAGAAGACCCGACCGCCACCAGAAAGGCCCCAGAAGACCAGCGGTCCGCACGGCGTCACGTGGCGACACGACCAGGTCGTGAGCGAGGGCCGCGCGAATGTTGGGCAGTTCGCGGGTAAGGACGCGCATGGCATCCGGCCCGGAGTGGACACCGTTGCGCTCGACCAGTTCGCGCGCCCAGACCGCCTGGGCCGCCTGCGAGGTCATGGGGGATGCGTCGATCGAGCGGCAGTGGGCCCGGATCGGCTCGAGCATGCGGTAGCGCGTCACCTCGCCGGTCGTGTCGGCCGTGACGACCGACTGGGCGACCAGTGCGGCCAGCACGGCGTGCGAGCCGTCGGCCGCCTCGAGCGGGAACCCGCCTTCGTACGGCCACAGACGCAGCACCAAGGTGCGCTGCGCGGGCGTCAGCAGGTCGATGCTCCAGGCGATCGCCTCCCGCAGCGTCGGGTGCGGTGTCAGCGAACCGTCCGGTACGGCGGCCAGTACCGAGAAGTGGTCGTCGAGCAGCCGGTTCAGGTCTTTGAGGCTGAACGCGCGGACCTGCGCCGCCGCCAGCTCGATGGCCAGGGGGATCCCGTCCAGCGCGGTGGCGAGCGCGATCAGGGTGTCCTGGTCGCCCGGTTGGGGGTGCCAGGCGGGGATGGTGGCGCGGATGCGGTCTTCCAGCAGGGCCACGGCCTCGGGCAGGCGCAGCGGATCCAGCACGAGGGTACGCTCACCGTCCACGCCGAGGGGTTTGCGGCTGGTGGCCAGTACCCGGATGCCCGGCCCCAGGGTGAGGAGCTGGTCGACGAACCGGGGCACCGCGGTGAGGTGTTCGCAGTTGTCGAGCAGCAGCAGGCCGGTGTGGGCCCGCATCGCCGACAGCACCGAGGCGTCGTGGTCGAGCGTCGAGGTCGGCAGGCCGACCGCGGTCGCGACGGCGGCGTGCAGGTGACGGTTCTCGGTGACGTCGGCCAGCCGCACCAGCCAGGCCAGGTCGTGCTGGGCCGCCACCTCGATGGCGAGCCGGGTCTTGCCGACACCGGCCGGGCCGACGATCGTGGTCAGCCGCTCGGCCGCGATCAGCTGCTCCAGCAGAGCGCGTTCGCGGTCCCGGCCCAGGAACCTCGATCGAGGGCGGACCGGCCGGATGGCCTGGACCTCGCGCAGGCGTGGGTCCTGGCGGCGGATCTGCTGCTCCACGTGCAGCAGTTCCGGTCCGGGGTCGACCCCCAGGTCCTCGGCGAGCAGGGTCCGCACGCGCCGGGCGGCCTCCAGGGCGTCGGCCTGCCGGCCGGCCTGGTACAGGGCCTGGATGAGCAGCGACCAGCGATGTTCCCGGTAGGGCGCGGCACGGGTCAGGGCGTCCAGCTCCCCGGCCGCCCCGGCGGCGTCGCCGACCTGGAGGAGCGCGGCAGCGGCCTCTTCGGCAGTGGCCTCTCGCAGGGCGACCAGCCGGCTCCTCTCGATCTGCAGACCGACCGGCAGCCCGTCCCCCACCGTCAGGTCGGCGTAGGGCTCGCCCCGCCACAGGCGCGACGCCTCGGCAAAAGCTGCGACCGCCTCCCCCGGCCGTCCCTGCGCGGCGGACTGCCGGGCCCGGCCCACGATCTGCGTGAAGACGTCGGCATCGGTGGATCCGGCCGGCAACCAGAGCTGATACCCGCTGCCCGTGCGGCGCAGGCTCTGACGGTGCTCCTCGCCCAGCGCCCGCCGCAGCCGGGACGCCGCCACCTGCAAGGCCGAAGCCGGATGCTCCGGCCGGTTCCGGCCCCAGACCGCTTCTGTCAGGTCCTCGTCCGTCGCCGGCCGGCTACCGGCCGCGACGAGAGCGGCCAGGAACCGCCGGGCCACCGCACCGGTGGGTTGCACCGGGTGATCGCCGTGGCGGAGTTGAGTGACACCGAGCACTCCGATCGTCCACATCCCCGCAGATTACCGGCCGGTCGGGACCGTGAAAGGCCGGTGAAAGGTACGGCCCGGATCATCGGGACAGCCCTGTTGTGCCCCTGTACCGAGGAACGGAACCATCCATGCCCACCCCTGACGCGACCATGGCCGACAGCCGGGACATGATCGGCGCGCACGACCTGTTCCGCCACCAGTTCGGCGCGCTGCCCGCCCTCGTGCGGTCCGTGGCCGACGGCGACACCCGGCGGGCCTCGATCGTCTCCGGCCACGTCGTCCTGCTGGCCGATCTGCTGCATCACCACCACAGCAGCGAGGACGACCATGTCTGGCCCAAGCTGCACGACCGCTGCCCGGACGAGGTCCAGCCGCTGATCGGCACGATGGAGGCCCAGCACACCGCTCTCGATCAGCAGCTCCAGACCCTGCGTTCCCTCGCCGGAGGCTGGCAGTTCGCCGACGCGGCCACCCGTGAAGAGCTCGCCGCCTGCGCCGATCGGCTGGGACCGCTCCTGACCGAGCACCTGGCGCTGGAGGAACGCCAGGTCCTCTCCCTCATCGATCGCTACCTGACCGACCGGGAGTGGAAGGCATCGGTGGCCGCCTCGGCCGCGAAACTGCCTCTCACCATGGCGCCGACCGTGATCGGCATGATGCTCGACCAGGCCGACGAGGAGATGACCGAGATCATCCGGGCCGGGGTCCCCCCGCTGTTCTGGTTGCTGGTCAGGCCGCTGGCCACGCGCCGATACCGCTCCTACGCCCGGCGGGTCTACGGAACCGCTGCCTGACCCGTCTTTTCCCGCCATCACGGAAGTCATCACGAAGATCGACATCGGTCTTCCCCATCCGGTACGCGACGTGCACGCGCCCAGGTCATCCCCTCCTGGGCGGCCACCGCGGAGGCGGCCGGGTTCTCAGACCTGGCGACTGTCGGACAGCTGGCCTACCCCGGCGTGACGGACACCGTGGCGCTGGCTGCGGCCACCACCACGTCCATCGGCCTGGTGTCGCGCAACCCGCACCGCACGACCGGCGCCGCCATGTCATGGAGCTGACCGACGCGGGCCGGGCCGCCCTGAAGGCCGGACAGCAGGCGAACGCCGAGGCCGAACTGGCCCTGTTGTCCGGCCTCAGCCCGCAGCACACGCAGATCCGGCGCCGGGCGCTGCGCACGATCGTGCTCCCGCCCGCCGGCGCCGGGAAAGAGCCGGAGTAGGTTGTCCGGGGTGGACGTGCTCAGCGAAACCCTCAGCAGCATCCGGATCGGGCGCGCCCAGGCCTGTTCGGTGCGCCAGGCCGGCGCCTGGGGCTGGCGCTATCCTTCCTTCTCCGGCAGCGGATTTCACCTGGTGACCGCCGGCGAGGCCTGGCTCGTCACCCGCGGCGGACCTCCCCGCCACCTGAAGACCGGTGACGTCGTCTTCACCCCGGCCGGGGCCGAGCACGGGCTCAGTCACGCCCCGGCCGCCCTCACCGGCCTGCCGCGGGCCGTGCGGGAGGAAGACCTCCCGCAGCCGGACCCGGCCGACGTCGAATTCCTCTGCGGCGCCTACTGGCTCGACCACGGTCAGGTGTCCCCGCAGCTACGGTCCCTGCCCGACGTCATCGCCGTCACCCCCGACCACGCACGCAACCCGCAGCTTCGTCCCCTGCTGGACCTGATGCGCGCGCACCTGGCCGAGACCGGGCCGGGGACCGGGGTGACCCGCCCGGCCCTGCTCGACCTCATGCTCACCCACCTGCTGCGGCAGTGGCTGCAGGAGAACCCCGATCCCCTCGACGCGCCCATCGCCCGGGTGCTGAGCCGCATCCACGCGGCCCCGGACCACCCGTGGACGGTGCCGGACCTCAGTGCCATCGCCGGCCTGTCGAGAACAGCCTTCAGCGAGCGCTTCACCACCGTCACCGGGCAGCCACCCAAGCGTTACCTCACCGGCCGGCGGCTCGCCGACGCCGCCCGGCTGCTACGGGAGACCGATACCCCGTTGTCCGCCATCGCGCGGCGGGTGGGCTATTCCACGGAGTTCGCGCTCAGCAACGCTTTCCGCCGGGAGTACGGGATCGCTCCGGGACGGTTCCGGGCCGAGGCCGCGCTCAGCGCCGGGCCGTGATCACCCTCGCCCGGGCCGGGATCCGGTAGCTTCCGGACGGCGTGCGGTACTGCTTCAGGTCGTCGATCATCATCTGGCGCGCGGTCGCCAGCCCTTCGGCGCCCAGCCGGCCGAAGAGAGCCTTCAGCGGCCCGAATCCGGCGCCGAACTGCCACCAGGCCTCGAAGTCCGGGTACTCGGTGTCCCACCGCAGCCACGATCCCTCGACCTCGCGCAGCCCGGCGTCCTGGAGATACCCTTCGAGCGCTCCCGGCCGGGCCGAGTCCTCGAAGAGCTTCTCCAGGTCGGGCACGGTTCCCGGCGGCAGCACCCGCCTCAGCAGCGGGAGCCCGATCCCGGTGTACGGGCTGGAGGCCAGGTCGGTCCAGGTGACCATGCTCAGCGCTCCACCTGGCCGCAGGATGCGCGCCGCCTCCCGCGCCGAGGCACCGAAGTCGCCGGTTCCGGGGGTCAGCAGCCCCATCCGGGAGATGACCGCGTCCGCCCCGGCTTCGGGAAGGTCCAGCCCGGCCATGTCCATCCGGAGGAATTCGATCTTCAGTCCCTGCGCCGCGGCCTCGGCCCGCGCCTCCTCCAGAACGGAGGCATCCAGGTCGATCCCGGTGATCTGCAGATCCGGGCGGCGACCGGCCAGGGCCAGACCGAGCCCCCCGGTACCGCAGGCGATCTGGACGACACGCGCGCCCGACGGCAGATCCTGAACGGGGTCGAGCACCCGGTCGACGAGACCGTTCAGCAACCGCATGATGTTGATATTTGCCTTGCTCACAATGGTTCCCAACGCTGTGCGGTGACGACGTGGCCCATTCGAGCAGCAATCGGGAGGGCAGACCATACGCCGGTGACCGGCCGCCATACGCGCGCGACCGGCCCGGCGCCCAGCTGCACCCGATGCCCCCGGATCAGCCGGTGGCCTTGCTCGCGAACTCGGTGGTGTAGGTCTTGCCGAGGTCGACCGTGCCGGCCTTGCCCTTGACGTTGGGGTTGAACTGGCTGAGCACGGTGAGCACGTTCTGGGCGCCGTCGGGGTCCATCACGCCGGTCGCGGTGAACATGCCCTTGCTGGCGTCGATCGCGGCGGCGTAACTGGCCGCCCCGCCGGAACCGGAGGCGTACTCGCCCGGCATCTGCTGCGCGATCTCCTGCCCGCTGTGGGTGTTGATGAAGGCCAGGGTCTTCACCAGGGCGTTGGCCAGTTTCTGCACGGTCTGCGGGTTCTTCTCCACGTAGTCGCAGTCCATGTACAGCGAGCTGGCCGGATACAGACCGCCGAGCGCGGCGCGGGTCCCCTCCTCGGTGCGCATGTCGAGAAGGACGTCTCCCAGGCCCTTTTCCTTGATCTGCTGAGCGGTCGGGTCGGTCGTCATGCCGGCGTCGATGCCGCCGTTCTGCAGGGCCGCGATGAACGTGGCGCCCGCGCCGGCGGCCACCGTGGTGTATTCGTCGGTGGCCGCCCCGGCCTTGCCCGCCAGGTACTGGGTGAGGAAGTCGGTGGACGAACCCGGGCTGGTGATGCCGAGCTTCTTGCCCGCGAAGTCCTTCGCGCCGGTGATTCCCGCGTCCTTCCCGACGATCTCGACCTCCCCGGGAACGTTCGCGAACTGCACCACCGAACGGATGCACTTGCCCTTGGTCTGCAGATCGATCGTGTGGTCGTAGAACCCGACCACCCCGTCCACCTGCCCCGCCACCAAGGCGGTCTCGGCGTTCGCGCCCGAGGGCTGGCTCTGCAGCTTGACGGTCAGGCCCTGGTCCTTGAAATAGCCGAGGCGCTCGGTCAGTTCGGCCGGCAGATAGATCACCTTGTCGAGCCCGCCGACCATGATCGAGACCTCGGCCGGGTTGCCCGAGGCGGCCTTGGACTGGGTCTGGCAGGCGCTCACGGTCAGGCCGAGCGCGATCACAGCGGCCGCCGTCACCGCGCGTCGTTGCGTGGTCTTCATCGTCATCCTCGGGTTCTCGGGTCCAATGGTGGACGCGTCATTCGCACGGTGGTGGATCAGATACCGATGGCGCCGGCGGACTGGCTGGGTGGGCGCCAGCGCAGCAGCCGCCGTTCCAGGGCGCCGAGGATCACCTCGGCGAGCAGGGCCAGGGCGGTGGACAGGATCATGCCCGCGTAGATGCCGGCGGCGTCGAACGTTCCCTGGGCGGTGGAGATCAGCAGGCCGATGCCCTTGTCGGCACCGGCGTACTCACCGACGATCGCGCCGATCAGGGCGAACCCGAAGGCGGTGTGCAGGGACGCCAGGATCCAGCTGGTCGCGCTGGGCACGACGATCGAGGTGAGCACCTGGAAGCGGCTCGCGCCGAGGATGCGGGCGTTGTCGACGAAGGTGCGGTCGACCTCGCGGGCGCCCTGGAAGGCGTTGAAGAACACCGGGAAGAAGACCAGCACCAGGGCGGTGGCGATCTTCGACTCCATGCCCAGGCCGAACCAGATGATGAACAACGCGGCCAGCACGATGCGGGGCACGGCGTTGAGGGCCTGGATGAACGGGGAGAGCACCTCGGCCAGCAGCCGGGCCCGGCCGAACAAGATGCCCAGCACCACGCCGAGCACCGAACCGAGCGCGAAGCCGTAGATGGCCTCCTGGAGCGTGGCACTGAGGTTGACCCAGATCGAGCCCTTGGAGGTGCCGTCGGTGAACCACTCCCCCAGGCGCTGCGCGATCAGGGAGGGCTTGGAGTAGTAGAACGGGTCGATGTAGTACGTGGACAGCAGTTCCCAGCTGCCGAACACCACGATCAGCACGAGCACCCGCAGACCCCAGACGGTGGCACGGTGCCGGCGGCGGGCCGCGCGGACGGCGGCCAGGTCGTCGTGCTCACCGGCGGCCGCGGCGGGCACGGGGGTGGCGGTCTCAAGCGGCACGGGTCTGCCCCTTCCGCGCGATGTCGACCTCGGCCGACAGCGACGACCAGATCTCCCGGTAGATCTCGATGAACCCGGTGGTGGTGCGCAGGTCCTCGACCTCGCGCGGGCGGGTCAGGCGCACGTCGAAGGTGGCCTTCACCCGGGCCGGTGAGGCCGTCATCACCACCACCCGGTCGGCCAGCACGATGGCCTCCTCCAGATCGTGGGTGACGAACACGACCGCCGCCCCCGAACCGGCCCACAGCCGCAGCAGCTCCTGCTGCATCAGGGCCCGGGTCTGCACGTCGAGCGCCGAGAACGGCTCGTCCATCAGCAGAATGCTGGGCTCGTTGACCAGGGTCTGGGCCAGCGCCACCCGCTTGCGCATACCGCCGGACAGCTGGTGCATGTAGTAGTTCTCGAAGCCGTCCAGGCCGACGCGGGCGATCCAGTCCCGGGCCCGGCGCCGGGCCTCGTCCTTGCCCAGGCCCCGCCAGACGGGACCCGCGGCCACGTTCGCCAGCACACTGCGCCAGGGCAGCATGGCGTCGGACTGGAACATGTACCCGACACCGCCGGGGATGCCCTGGACCTGATCGCCGCCGACCGTGACCGTGCCCGCCGAGGGCGGCTGCAGGCCCGAAATCAGCGAGAGAGTCGTGGATTTGCCGCATCCGGTAGGGCCCACGACGGCGACGAACTCGCCCGCGCCGATGTCGAGGTCCACGTCACGGATCGCGGTGTGCAGGCCGCCGCGGCCGTTCGGGAAACGTTTCGTGGCCTGCCGTAACTGCACCAGTGGAGTCATCGGGATCTCGCCTTCGAGGATCGGTGACGTTTCCCGGCACGTTAGGTACCGGCCGGCCCTGGCGTCTGCGTTGCGGCCCTTACCCGCGCAACCCTCTTTGATCGGGTTGTGCGCATTGTGCGCACCGATGCTCCGCGTCTACGGTGACCCGATGGTTGCGACGAAGCAGCTTGGCCCCCGCACGCCACGGCCCGCCCGGCTGCCCTTCACCCGGCAGCTGCTCCTGCTGCAGGTGCTCCTTCTGGTGGTCGTCACCGGGCTGGGCTTCACCGTGGCGGCCTGGCAGGTGAATCACACGCTGCGCCAGCGGTTCACCGACCGGGCGCTGTTCGTGGCGGAGACCTTCGCCACCGAACCCTCACTCGCGGACGACGTCCTCGCCCGGCGCCAGCCGGCCGTGCAGGAGCGCGCCCGGCAGGCCCAGCGGGCCACCGGGGCGCTGTTCGTCGTGGTCACCGACCGCGACGGGATCCGCCTGGCGCACCCGAACCCGGCCGAGATCGGCCACCGGGTCAGCACCAGCCCCGACGCCGCCCTGCGCGGACACCACGTGACCAACATCGAACGCGGCACCCTGGGCCTGTCGGCCCGCGGCAAGGTGCCCCTGCGGGCGGGCGACGGGACGATCGTCGGCGAGGTCAGTGTGGGGTTCGACGCCCAGGAGATCACCCGGGCCCTGCAACGCCTGCTGCGCGACAGCATCCTGCTGCTCGGCCTCGGCCTGCTGGCCGGGATCGGCGGCAACCTGCTGCTCACCCGGTTGCTGAAACGCCGTATCTTCGGCCTGGAACCGGCCGACCTGGCCGAACTGGTGCGCGAGCGCGAGGCCGTGCTGTTCGGGGTCTCGGACGCGGTGACCGCCATCGACGTCGAGGGCACGGTGACCATGCTCAACGCCGAGGCGCAGCGCCTGCTGGGCTCCCGCGTGCGGATCGGCGAGCGCCTGGAGGACAGTGACCTGCCGCTGGCGGTGCGGCGGGCGATGACCGCGGCGGCACCCGGCCGGGACGTGGCCACGCTGGACGACCGTGCCCTGGTCGTCACCCGCCGCGACGTGCACCATGACGGCCGCACCCTGGGATCGGTGGTGACGATGGTGGACCGGACCGAGATGGAGAACCTGACCAGCGAACTGGAGGGGGTCCGGCTGATGACACAGGCCCTGCGCGCCCAGCGCCACGAGTTCGCCAACCGGATGCACACCGTGCGCGGCCTGCTGCACACCGCCGGGCCGGCGGATGCGCTGGAGTACCTGGACGCACTTGCCGAGGGGCCGGGGGTGGCAGTGGGGATGACCGAGGAGATGATCGCCCCGGCCAGCATCCGGGCGTTCCTGGCCGGCAAGACCGCCGAGGCCAGCGAGACCGGTGTCGCCCTGGTGCTGAGCGAGACCAGTTATGTGCCCCGCAAACTCACGGCGCCGGTCGAGGTGATCACCGTGCTCGGCAATCTGGTCAACAATGCGGTCGAGGCCGCACGGCGGGCCCGGCAGACCCGGCACCGTCCGGCCCGGGTCGAGGTCGATCTGCTCGTGGACGGGGAGGACCTGCTGATCAGCGTGGCGGACTCGGGCGACGGTGTGCCGGAGACCATGCGCCGCAGCATCTTCCAGGAGGGCTTCTCCACCCGTGGCCCGGAACGGGGCCTGGGGCTGCCCAATGCCCGTCGCACGGCCGAGTCCTTCGGCGGGAGCGTGGACCTGACCCACCCGGGTGGCGTGAGCGACCCGACCGTCTTCGTCGCCCGCATGCCGGGCGTGCTGCGTCCTGCGGTGACCGATGCGACCGCACCCGGCCACCTCGTCCATCATTCTGGAGAAACCCGATGACCCACACCGTGCTCATCGTCGAGGACGATTTTCGCGTGGCCGCCCTGCACGCGCGTTTCGTCGAGGAGGTCGAGGGGTTCTCGGTGGTGGGCACCGCGTTCACCGGCGCCGACGCGATCGAGCAGGCCCAGCGCCACCATCCCGACCTGGCGCTGGTCGACAACTACCTGCCCGACCGTCCCGGCACCGAGGTCGCCCGGGCCCTGACCTGTGACGTCATCATGGTCACGGCCGACTCCGCGGTGGCAACCGTGCGCGCCGCGCTGTCGGCCGGAGCCCTGAACTACCTGGTCAAGCCGTTCGCGGGCACTCAGTTGCAGCATCGCCTGGGCGCCTACGCGCGCTTCCGGCAGCTCCTGCCCGACACCGGCGACCCCCTTGGCCAGGCCGCCGTGGACCGGGCCTTCCTGGCCCTGCGCCAGGCCGACCAGGCCCCCGCCCCCAAGGGCCAGTCCCCGGTGACGGCCCGCCTCGTCGTCGAGCAGCTGCGCGCCGGGCGCCCGGCCATCACGGCCGCGAGTGTGGCTGATGCCCTGGGCATTTCGCGGGCGACGGCGCAGCGCTACCTGGCCGCCCTGACCCAGGAGGGGCAGGCCACGGTCTCCCTGCGTTACGGGGCCGCGGGGCGGCCGGAGCATCAGTACACCTGGGCGGGGTGAACCCTTGCCGGATGGATGTTCGCAGGAGGGTCCGGAGCACTGATCAGACGATTCAGCTCGGTTCGATACGGTTCTGTGCGCAGGAAATTCGCTCACCCAAGCGGCCGGCGCACCGCGAACAACGGTCTGGTCGGTGTGCAGAAGTATGGCGGGTTGTCGGGGTCGACCCTCCCGGAACATCGAGGCAGAGCAGAAAGAGAGACCGGCTGCGGGCACGTCCGGCCGCCTGCGTCCACGGCGACCCGATCCCTCTCCATCGGTGGGTGTGCCGGGATACCCACCCCCGATTGCGCGCCGACCGGCAGCGGATATACATGGAGAGGGTTACGACCTGGCCGGCCGAGTGGGATGGCAGCCACCGGAACAGATTCGTCCAGACAAGGGGAATCAGTTCTCGCGGGGACGTCCGTGGCACCCGGTACACCACCGGCACCGGCCGGCCCGTTCGAAAGGGATGAATCACATGAAAGCCGTTGTATATCACGATGCGTTCAAGGTCAGCGTTGACGACGTTCCGGACGCCACGATCGAGGAACCCACGGATGCGCTGATCCGGATCACCACGACGAACATCTGCGGTTCCGACCTGCACATGTACGAGGGGCGCACCTCGGTCGAGACCGGCAAGGTCCTCGGGCACGAGAACATGGGCGTCGTCGAGGAGGTCGGGCCCGGCGTCAGCCAGTTCAAGGCCGGAGACCGGGTGTCGGTACCGTTCAACATCGGCTGTGGTTCCTGCCGTAACTGCCTGACCGGCTGGTCGTCATTCTGCACCCGGATGAACCCGACCGAGGGCATGGACGGCGCCGCCTACGGTTACGCGAACATGGGCCCGTACGACGGCGGGCAGGCCGAGTACCTGCGCGTGCCGCACGCCGACTTCAATCTGCTGCGGCTGCCGTCGGGCACCGAACACGAGAACGATTTCACCATGCTCTCGGACATCTTTCCCACCGGCTGGCACGGGGTCGAGCTGTCCGGCATGCAGCCCGGCGACCGGGTGGCCGTGTTCGGCGCCGGTCCGGTCGGCCTGATGGCCGCCCACAGCGCGATCCTGCGGGGCGCGTCCGAGGTGTTCGTGGTCGACCAGCAGAAGGACCGGCTCGACCTGGTCCGCGAGATCGGCGCCGTACCCATTGATTTCAGCGCCGGTGACCCGGTCGAACAGATTACGGAGGCGACCGGTGGCACCGGCGTCGACCGTGGGGTCGAGGCCGTCGGCTACCAGGCCCATGACCACAGCGGCGAGGAGCACCCGGAGCTGGTGCTGGACAACCTTGTCCAGGTCGTCCGCTCCACCGGCGGTATCGGCGTCGTCGGCGTGTACATGCCCGAAGACGCGGGTGCCAGGAGCGACGCGGCGAAGGAGGGCCGGATCGGATTCCAGTACGGCACCTTCTTCACCAAGGGTCAGTCGATGGGCACCGGGCAGGCGCCGGTCAAGCGGTACAACCGGCAGTTGCGCGACCTGATCATCGCCGGCCGGGCCCGGCCGGGGTTCATCGTCAGCCACGAGCTCGACCTCACCGACGCGGCCGAGGGTTACGACCGCTTCGACAAGCGCGAGGACGGCTGGACCAAGGTTCTCCTGCACCCGGTCCGCTGACTCTCCCTTCGCTCCGGCCCTGCTTCCGAAGCCTTCGGAAGCAGGGCCGGAGCGGTGTTCTGCGCCCCTCGTTCCGTGAAATCTGAAAACTGTGGTTCGACATGTCTGGATGCCTGCTCCTGATGACCGGTTCCGCAACACGTTCCGCGTCGTGGATTCAGCAGGCCGTTCCTGACTGCGGCACCTTCCGGCCAACCGCCCCGGCTCACTGACGGTTCGTCCCTCCCGGGCCTGCCCTGCCTGGCCCTGACCCTGACCCGACACCGACCGGCGGCACCGACGAGACCCCTCCACGCTGGTCTCGGTGTGGGTTGCGACCAGACCTTGAGTGGACAGGTTATGTACATGTACTGTCATGGACGTGCCCAGCTCAACGAAGCGCCACCTCGTGGCCGAAACCTTGCGTGCGGAAATCACCGCCGGCCGGCATGCGCCCGGCGAGCGCCTGCCCGGCGAGCACGAACTCGCGCAGCGCTTCGCCGTCAGTCGCGGCACCGTGCGCGCGGCCCTGGCCGAACTGGCCGACCAGGACTACATCGACACCCGCGGCGGCATCGGTTCCGTCGTCACCTTCGACGGCGCGGTTCTGGATCCCCGCTCGGGGTGGGCACGATCCATCGACGCCGTCGGCGTCGAGGTCCGTACCCGTGTGCTGCGCATCGCCACCGTCGTTGACGAGGTGCTGGCCGCCGAGATCGGCTCTGCCGTCACCGCCTTCGTCGCCATCGACCGGATGCGGCTGGCCGACGACGTCGCGATCTCCCTGGAACGCAGTCGTGTCCCCCTCACTGGAGCCCTCCGCCGGGTGCTGACCGACGGCCTGGTCGACGACTCGATCACCGCCACCCTGGACGGCGCCGGGCTCGTGCCGGCCCGGGCCGAGCAGTGGGTGGACGTTGTGCCGCTCGACACCGCAGACGCGGAACGGCTGGGACGGCCGCCCGGCACACCCTTCCTGCATTCGCGGCGCGTGTCCCACACCGCGACCGGCGACTTCGTCGAGAACGTCGAAAGTCTCCTGGCTCCCGAACGATTCCGTCTTCACATGCGCTTCGGTGGGGCGCAGTGACCGCCCTGGCCGAGCACGCGATCGCCTCCCTGACCGGCCTGGCCCTCGGCGACGCCCTGGGCATGCCCACCCAGTCCATGTCACCGGCCGCGATCGCCGAGGACTACGGCGTCATCAGCGGCCTGATCGATGCCGGGCCCCGACAACGCATCGCCGCCGGCATGTCCGCGGGCAGCATCACCGATGACACCGAGCAAGCGGTCCTGGTGGCCGAACTGCTCATCCGGGGCCAGGGCCGGATCGACCCCGGCCTTTTCGCCCACGCCCTCCTGGAATGGGAACGACGGATGGCGGCCAAGGGATCGCTCGACCTGCTCGGCCCGAGCACCAAGATGGCGGTCCAGCGCATCCTCGACGGAGTGCCGGTCGAGGAGGCCGGTTCCGGCGGCACCACGAACGGCGCCGCGATGCGGATCGCGCCGGTGGGGATCGCCTTCCGGCACCAGAATCTGGACGTCTTCGTCGATGCCGTGCACGACGCGTGCCGTCTCACCCATGACACCGGACTGGGTGTGGCCGGGGCCGCCGCGGTCGCCGCCGCGGTCAGCGCCGGCCTCGACGGATCACCTCGTAGCGAGGCTCTTGACCGTGCCTGCGCCGCCGCCGAGATCGGCGCCCGGCGCGGGCACTGGATCGCCGGCGCCGACATCGCCGCCCGGCTGCGCTGGATCAGGGGGCTCCTGCCCGAACTCACCCCGCCAGAACAGCTTCGGACCATTCGCGATGTGGTGGGCACCTCGGTCGCCTCGCAGGAATCCGTCGTCGCCGCCCTGGCCCTGGTGGCACTCGACCACGATCCCTACCCGACCCTCTGCCTGGCGGCCGGGCTCGGCGGGGACACCGACACGGTCGCCGCCATGGCCGGGGCCGTGCTGGGCGCCGTCCACGGAGCCCAGGCCTGGCCCCCGGACGCCGTTCTCCAC
>NZ_JAJOMA010000034.1 GCF_021129235.1 Kineosporia mesophila | reverse complement strand
GTTTCGGTCGAGCCCAAGCCAGCCGGTTTCGGTCGAGCCCAAACCAGCCAGCCCCAGCCAGTCCCAGCCAGTCCCAGCCAGTCCCAGCCAGTCCCAGCCAGTCCCAGCCAGTCCCAGCCAGTCCCAGCCAGTCCTGACCGGCCCGACTCGCCAAACAACCGTTACAAGAACCCCTCCAGTCGCTCGGCGAACTGCTCGGGGCTCTCGATCGGCACGCCGAGAGTCTGGGCCTTCGTGTACTTGCTGGAGCCCTCCTCGGCTGCGACCAGCAGGCCGGTGTTCTTCGAGACCGAACCGCTGGACTTGCCCCCGGCCCGCTCGATCAGCTCGTTCATCTCGTTGCGGGACAGCTCGGCCAGGGGCCCGGTCATCTTGCCGGTCACCACGACGCTCATTGGCTTACCGCTCTCGGCGGTGAGAGGCAGCGAAGGCCCGGCTTCCCCGGCCTCCCCACCTTCGCCGGCCTCATTCTCGTCGGCCACGACCCGCCCGGTGGCACCCGGCTCGGTCATCGAGACCCCGGCCTCCCGCAGCTTCGCGATCACCGGGGCGAGCTCGATCAGTTCCTCCACGATGACCGGTGCCCTCTCCGGCCCGATCCCGTCGACCTCTTCGAAGGCCGCGGCGTCGGCGGACTGGATCGCGTCCATCGTGGCGAAGTACCGCGCGATGCGGCGGCTCATCGAGCGGCCGGTGCCGCGCACCCCCAGCGCGGTCAGTGTGCGGGCCAGCGGCTGGGTCTTGGCCTTCTCGACCTCGGCGAGCACCTTCGCGGCACTGGTCTTCCCCATCCGCTCGAGGGTCAGCAACTGCTCCTCGGTCAGGGTGAACACGTCGGCGACGTCGGTCACCAGGCCGTTGTCGACGAGCTGGCGCACGAGCTTCTCGCCGACCGACTCGATGTCCCAGCAGTCACGGGCCACCGCGTAGCGGATGGACTGCGGCAGAGCGCACTTACGGCCCCGCGTGCAGCGCCACCGTTCCTGTGAACGGTCGATCTCGCTGCCACAGTTCGGGCACATCTGCGGTGCCTCGATCGGGATCTCGGCCCCGGTGCGGGCCGAGACGACGGCCCCCTCGATGCGCGGGATGACCTCACCCGCCCGCAGCACCATCACCGTGTCACCGATCATCAGGCCCTGCCGGGCCAGGTCGTTCGGGTTGTGCAGAGTCGCGTAGGTGACCGTGGTGCCGCCCACGAAAACCGGTTTCACCCGGGCCCGGGGCGTGATCACCCCGGTGCGGCCGAGCTGCCAGATGACCTCTTCCAGCGTGGTCAGCCGGGAGTCGGCCGGGAACTTGAACGCGATGCCCCACCGCGGCGCCCGGGACGAGGATCCGGCCTGCTCCCGGTCGGCGGGGGAGTCGGCCTTGATCACGGCCCCGTCGATGCCGAAACCAAGATCGGCGCGCCGGGCCAGCAGCGAGTCGATGTACTCCTGCGCGGCCTCGATCGTGTCGACCACCGCGATCTGCGCGGGCGAGGTCGCGGCGGTGGAGACCCCGAGCTCGCCCAGCAGTGCGATGGCGGCTGAATAGTCGCTGTCCGCATTCGGTCCCGCGCCGGCGGGGGTGCCGAACAGCGCCAGCACCTGGTAGGCGAAGAACGTCATGGGGATGACGTAGGTGCGGTCTTTCGAGCCCCGCAGGGCGCCGGCCACCCCGTTGCGCGGGTTCACGAACGGTTTGTCGCCGTTGGCCAGGCGCAGCTCGTTCGCCGCGGTGAACTGCCCGTCGGTCAGCATCACCTCACCACGCACCTCCAGGGTCAGCGGCTGGGCGAGCTGCTGGGGCAGCCCGGCGATGGCCGCGGCCGCGAAGGTGACGTCTTCGCCGTGCACACCGTCACCCCGGGTGATCAGCTGCACCAGCGACCCCTGCTGGTAGCGGGCGGCCAGGGCCAGGCCGTCGAGCTTGGGCTCCACCACGTAGCGCGGGGCCCGGCCCAGCCGCTTGCCCAGGCTCGCGTGCCACTCGGCCAGCTCGTCGGCCGAGAACACGTTGTCGAGGCTGAGCATGGGCGCGGAATGCTCCACGTCGCCGGCGTCACCGCCCACCACCTGGGTCGGCGAGGCCTCCACCCGCCAGTCGGGGTGCTCGGTCTCGGTGACCGCGATGTCGCGCACCAGCTGGTCGTAGGTGGCATCGTCGAGCACCGTCACCTCGGCGGCCTCGTCGAGCGCGGCGTCGGCCGCCTCACCGGTGCCGTAGTAGAGGCTCGACGCGGCCCGGGCGGTCCCGATCGCCTGCTCGTACGCCTCGCGCGACAGCACCCGGCCCGCCGTGATCTGGCTCATCGGGACTTCCCGGGCAGGGCGGAGGGAAGGAGAGCAGCAGTATGGCCGGCGCGCAGGCAGCGGGGGTCCTGATTCACATCCCAGAACGTAGCGCCGCCCACCGACAGTCTTGATCAGGACCCGGCGGCCTCCCGGTGCGCACGAGCGGGGGGACAACGATCCGGCCGTTGAAGGTGTACCAGGTGTGCCATGTGTACACATGAGCGAGGACCTCCTGGCCGGCGGGAAGACGGGAAGACGGGAAGCGAACGACCGAACGACCGAACGCTAAGATGATGGTCATGCCCCGTAGTTCAGCGGCCGAAGCCGAGCAGACCCGCCGTGCGATTCTCGCCGAGACCGTGCAGCAGATGTCCGTGCACGGCGCCGGTGGCATCTCCCTGGGAGGTATCGCCACCACCCTGAACATGAGCAAGGCCGGCGTCGTCGGGCCCTTCCGCACCCGTGAGGCCCTGCTCCTGGCCGCGTTCGACCTCGGGGTGGCCGCGCTGCGCGAGCGGGTCATCGACCCGGCCCTGGTCCTGCACCTGGGCCCGGGGGAGCAGCGTCTGCGGGTGATCGTCGAGGGCTGGACCGACTACCTGGTCAACAGCCCGTTCCGCGGCGGATGCCTTCTCACCAGTGCCTCTTTCGAGCTGGACGGGCAGTCCGGGCCGCTGCGTGACCACATGGTCGAGGCGGCCCGGCAGTGGCGCCACTTCCTGCGGGCCCAGCTGTCCGAGGCGGTGGCGGCGGGCCACCGGCTGCCCCACGACGTGCCCGACACGGCCGCCCTGCTGATCGCCCTGGGCCTGTCCCTGAACCAGGCCGTGCAGCTGGACGACGCCGACACCCGCGACCGCACGATCCGGCTGCTGCGCGAGACCGCGGGTCTGTGAGCGGTTTCGCCCGATTCGTTGACGCACGGGTGGCGTCCGGATAAGTTCGGGTTGGCAAACGACCGTTCGCTATTTCCGGGGGAAGGTGCGATTGGTGTCCACCACAGGGTCCCGAACAGCCCGAACAGCCGGCTCCCGAGCAACGGGCTCCCGCACCACGGGACTGCTCGCCGCCGGTGCCACATTCCTGGCCATGCTCGACTCGACGGTCGCGAACCTCGCCGTCCCCTCGCTCGCCGGTGACTTTCCCGGGGACACCCCCGCCGGCACCCTGAGCGGCATCTCCTGGGTGATCACGCTGTACGCCATCGTGTTCGCCGCCCTGCTCGCACCGGCCGGCCGGTTTTCCGACGTGATCGGCAGGCGGGCCCTGTTCTGTTCCGGCGTCGCGGTGTTCACCGTGATGTCGCTGCTGTGCGCCCTCGCGCCGAACCTCGACGTGCTGGTCGTGGGCCGCGGCCTGCAGGCCATCGGCGCGGCGGCGATGGTGCCGGCCTCGCTCGCCGTGGTGCTCACCGACACCCCCTCCTCCCAGCGCACGAAGACCATCGGCCTGTGGAGCGCCGCCGGCGCCCTGGCCGCGGCCATCGGCCCGGGCCTGGGCGGCGTCCTGGTCGAATGGGTGGGCTGGCGCTCGCTCTTCCTCATCAACGTGCCGATCGGCATCGTCCTGTTCGTCGCCGGCCTGCGCCGGATCGGCACCGGCCTGCGGGGCGGGCGAGTGCCCGACCCGATCGGCACCGTGATCCTGGTGCTCGGCGTCGGCCTGACCGTCCTGGGCGCCACCAAGGGCGAGGAGTGGGGCTGGAGCAGCCCTTCCACCCTCCTGGCCCTGGGGCTCGGACCGGTCCTGGTCGCCCTCGTGCTGCTGCGCTCCACCCGGCACGCCGTCCCCGTGGTCGAGACCACGCTGTGGCGCAACCGCACCTTCCTGCGCGCCAACCTCGCCGCGATGGTCTACGGCGCGGCCCTGTTCACCTGGCTGCTGGTCGGCGTGCTGGTCCTGACCGAACAGTGGCACTACTCCACGCTGAAGGCCGGTCTCGCCATGAGCCCGGGCGCCCTGGTCGCCTCGGTGACGGCGATCATCGCCTCGCGGGTCGGGGAACGGGTGGGGCCGCGCGTCATCTCGGTCGTCGGGTCGTTGACGATCTTCGCGGTCGGGGTGTTCTGCTGGGTCTTCCTGCCCGAGAACCCGCACTTCACCACCTTCTGGCTGCCGCTGAGCTTTGTCATCGGCTTCGGCATCGGCCTGATGTCGTGGAGCCTCTCGGTGGCCGCGGTGATGTCGGCCAGCCCGGTCAAGTTCGCCAGCGCCACCGGCATGAACATCGCCTGCCGCCAGGTCGGCGGCGCCCTCGGCATCGCCGCCATGACGGCCGTCATCGCCGCCGAGCCGGGCCTGTCCGGCTATCAGCTCGTCTACCTGGTCTGCGGCCTGTGCGCACTCGCGGCGGCTGCGGCCAGCGCCGGATTCCACTTCCCGAAGTACGTACCCGCTCCGGCGCCTCGCAGCGAGGCGACGCCAGCCACCGAAGGGACCGTCCGTTGAGCGACAACATCGCACAGGACCTCTACACCCAGGACCTGACCCGCGCCGGCGACCTGCTCGCCAAGGCCCCCTGGAAGCGTCTGGCGGTGCTCGGTGACAGCCACGCCGCGGGCATCCGGGAGGTGGTCGAGGGGTACCCGGACAAGTCGTGGTTCGACTGGCTGAGCGAGAGCCTGCTGCTGTCCCAGCCCGATCTGCAGGCCAAGAACTTGGGCCAGAAGGGCCTTCTCGCCCGCGAGGTGCGGGCCAAGCAGGTGAAACCGGCGCTGGAGTTCGAGCCCGACCTGGCCGTGGTGCTGTGCGGCGGGAACGACCTGCTGCGCGGCTCGTTCGACGGGGTCGCCGCCGAGCTCGACCAGATCGTCGGGCCGTTGCGCGAGAGCGGCGCGACGGTGGTCACCATGGGCCTGTTCGACATCACCCGCTCCGGGCTGCTGCCCGACGAGTTCAAGCCGTCGCTGAAGGCCCAGCTCGACGAGCTCTACGCGATCGTGGGCGGCGTCGCCGAACGCAACGGCACCCTCCACATCGACTTCGGCACCCACCCCGCAGCGGCCCAGGACGACGTGTACGCCAGCGACTTCCAGCACCTCACCACCCGGGGCCACGCGGTGGTCGCGTCCGCCACAGTGGTCCGGCTGAGCGAGCAGAACTGAAAAATCCCGTACGGTCCGGTTCCCGGAGCCGGACCGTACGGGCCTGCTTTCAGGGCTTGACCGCGACCCCCGCGTAACAGTTCACCGGAGCGCCCCGCGCACCCAGCCGGCTGCTCAGCGGTGAGGGTTCCGGCCGCCAGTCCGGCAGCAGCACGATCCCGGGTTCCAGCAGCCCGAAATCGCCGAACAGCAGGGCCAGCTGGTCTTTCGTGCGGTAGTCCAGGTGACCGTAGGCGCCGGCGTAGACCTTTCCGATCGCCTGCCCCCGGCCGTCCAGCTCGCTGGTTCCGTGGCTGATGGCCAGGTGGCTGCCGGGCGCCAGCGCGTCGCGGTAGACCTCCAGCGCGGCGGTCACCTCATCCCGGTCGAGGAAGTGCAGCACGTTGAAGAAGAACAGCGCCACCGGCTGCGAGAGATCGAGCCGCGAGATCACGTCCGGGTGCTGGAGAATCTCCTGCGGCTTGGTCAGGTCGCCCTGGAACGATCCGCAGTGCGGCAGGTCCGCGAGCAGCTCGCGGCCCCGGGCCGCCGCCACCGGGTCGATGTCGGCGTAGACCACCTTCACGTCCGGGTTGACGGCGTGGGCCACCTCGTGCACGGACGCCCGGGCCGGGATGCCGGAACCGATGTCGAGGATCTGCGTGACCCCGCCCGCGACCAGCTCGCGCACCACCCGTTTGATGAGCTTGCGGTTCTCCCAGATGGTCAGCCGGATCATCGGGGCGGCGTTGCGGGCGGCGTGCGCCACGTCGCGGTCCTCCTCGACGTGGCGGTCACCACCCATCAGGTAGTCGTACATCCGCGCGATGCTGGGGCGGGACAGGTCCGCGCCCTCCACCACCCAGCCCGGTTCGGGTTGTGTCGATGACGTCATGGGTCACGCTCCAGAAGTGGTGAGTCGCTGGTCGACGGAGGCGAGGTCGGGGTACTGCCGGCCCAGGGCGCTGATCCAGCGCTCCAGGCCGAAGGCCACACAGCCGGTGAAGGCCGGCGAGCCGTCCGGCAGCCGGATCCGGTACCGGTCACCGAAGAAGTTGCGGTGGAAGTTCACCGACGCGATGGCCAGCGTGCCGTCGTACAGGAACTCCTCCTTGGTCGGGAAGAGCTTCTGCATCTGGCTCTTGGCGCCGTTCGGATCGAAGAACGGGTCGGTCGCCACGTCGACATGGTGCGGCAGGCCCAGCTGTTCCAGGAACGCCGCGATCCGCGTCCTGAACGCACCCAGGTGCTCCAGCACGGTGTCGCGGTCACCGACGAGAATGACCTCCCGCATGGTGAAACCGAACAGCCGCCGCAGGCCCTCGTAGTGGTCTTCCCGCCGGAAACACGTGGCCACCGTGGTGATCGCCCGGTTCCCGCCCTCGACCGCGGAGTCGGCCAGGTCGAAGTAGGCGCCGTAGCAGGCAGCCGAGGGCAGAACGTACTCGGCGTCGACGAGAGCCGACGCCACCACCGCACCGTCCGCGACCGTGCCCTCGGCGAGCCCGGCGTCACTCATCAGCGTGCGGTTCAGCGCGGAGACGGGTGAGGCCAGGTGCGGGAAGTTGTCGAAGTAGTCCATCTTCGCCAGGTCGCCGACGGTGAGCAGGGGCGGGAAGCGGTACTCCTGTGCCCCCGCCTCCAGACCCCACCCGGCGAAGGTCCGGTCCAGGCGGCCCAGCAGCCCGATCGCGGCCGGGCCGAGGGTGGCCCGGCCGTCGCCGGTGACACCGGTTCCCGTCAGCAGGGTTTCAGACGCCATCGAAGAACCTCTTCCTGATCGACTCGACGGTCCGGAAGTCCTCCCGGCTCACCGAGTCGATCGAGATCTCCCGGCCCGAGTGCTCCTCGAGCAGCAGGATGAACTCGACGAACCCGAGCGAGTCGAGCACCCGGTTCTCGATCAGGTCGTAGCCCGGCGGGATCTGCTCGCCGTTGCCCTGCACCTTCTGGTAGCGCGTGCGCAGGTTCTCGGCGACGACGTCGAAACCGTTGCTCACGAGGCCGCCCCGGCCCGGCGCGGCTCCTCGAACAGCGGCGAGGTGAACACACCGGTGTTGGTCATGAACGAGATGCTGCGCTTGAGGATCCGCTCCACGTAGGCCGGGTGGGACGGGTCGGCCAGCACCTGACGGCGCACCTCGTAGGGGTCGGGGATCCCCGCGTCCTTGTAGATGAGCGGGTCGACCAGGCTGTCGATCGAGGCGATCATGTAGCGCTTGATGTAGGCCTCCAGCACGGCCTGCTGACTCTGGTCGATACGGTCGCGCAGGTCCGACCAGAGCATCGCGACGATCTGCCGCCCGAACGCGATGTGGCGCGACTCGTCCCGGTGGTGCACCTCGTTGACCTTGCGGATCGTCGGGTCGAGGCGCTCGTCCTGGCCCATCCGCTGGTTGAACACGTCCACCAGCTCCTCGAAGATCAGCAGCCGGGAGAAGACCAGGAAGTGGTCGGCCTCGGCCACCCCCGGCCCGGCCAGGCTCATGGCCCGGGAGGGGTAGATCTTGCCGCCGTACCGCAGGCAGAACTCGGCGAAGAACCACATGTGCTCGTTCTCCTCGCCGATGATGTGGTGGAAGTACGCCGAGGGCGCCACGAAATCGGTGGTGTGGATCCGCGCGATGATCTCGTGCAGCAGCTCGCGGATGCCGTGCACGTTGAGGCTGTAGAAGTTGATGCTCTCCCAGCGCGAGATGGTCTGCAGCTGCTGCTCACTCAGGGTGGCGCCGACGGCCGTGCCGTGCTCGACCATCATCTCCGGCGTCATCCACCAGCGCTGCTCCGGCAGGCTGTCGGGCCACTGGAACTCCCGGTACGGGTTGTAGTAGTCCCGCTCCGACAGATCCACCAGGCGCTTGAGCACGTCGCGGAACCCGGGGTCCTGATCGAGCCGTTCCCGGACGCTGGCGTAGGTGGCGGTCATCTGGCTCCTACCCTTCTGATCACGGTGCGGGTGGTCGCCGGGCGCACGCCGCCGGCTGTGTGGTGCAGCGACTCGGGGGCCCCGGCGCCGATCGCGCCCGGCAGCATCCGGTTGATGCGCGACCCCACGCAGGCCGCGGGGATACCGGGATGCGGGTGCTCGGCGAGGTTCGAGAGCCGCTCGAAGACCGCGTCGACGGGTTTGGTGACCCCGTCGTCGTCCACCACCTCGACCCAGGAGTGCGCCAGGTCGAGCATGCCGAGGATCCACCCGCCCCGGGTGCGGGCCTCGTAACCGGCCGCCTGGAACTCTTTCCGCAGGTAGGTGGACGCCGCGACGCACGGGGCGACCCCCGCGTCCAGAATCGGTGCGTAGTCGTGCTGGCAGTCTTCCGGCAGCCGGACCCAGCGGTACCCGCGGTCGAGGAACTCCTCGGTGATCTTGCGCAGGTGCGGGGAGACCAGGCCCCGCACCTTGCCGGCGGTGCTGATGCTGCCCGAGAACGTCACCGGGCCGGGCCCGTCGAACTCGAAGTGCGTGGGCGTGATCCGCACCGCGGACGAGCTCTCCCAGTTCTCCAGCAGCCCGCCGTTCAGCTCGGGCAGGAACCGGGTGTGCGACCACGACCCCGCCACCTCGTCCGGTGCTGACATCTCGATCGAGAACGACCACTGCATCGGGGTTTCCCAGGTGCTGGGGTCTTCCCGCATCCAGCGCAGGGCGTAACGGACGGCCCGCTCGGGGCGGGAGCGCCCGGTCCCGGCGTCGAGGGCGAGGTTGGTGAGGTCGTTACGGTCGAACCGGCCCCCGTCGTGGGGCAGGCCGGCGGCGACCAGGTCGGCGAAGACCTCCGGGCCGCAGCGCAGCACGTCCTGGGCCGCGTCCTCGTCCAGCAGCGGCACCCGGTAGCCGTCGGGTACCGGGTAGAGCCGGGAGAGGGCGGTCAGCCAGGCCTCGCGTTCAGCCGTCACTCCGGGCCCGGCGCTGCCGTCGGGCCGACCAGGGAGCTGACCAGCCTCTCGATGTCGCCGACCGTGGCCATCTCCACGGCCTGCCCCTCCGGCACCTCCGCGAGGTCGAACTCGGTCTCCAGCGCCATCGCCAGTTCCAGCGTGCCGAGCGAGTCGAAACCCAGGTCGGTCAGCTGGTCGCCGGTCTCGACCTCGCGCCGCCCGCCGGGCACCAGACTGCCCACGACGTCCCGCACCCGGGCGCCGATGTCCGCGGATGAGGTGGTGTTCTCGCCGATCTCGGTGTTCTGAGCCATGTCTGTCTCCTGTGGGTAGGGCGGTTCAGCGGGCGGCGGCGACCGGGTGCGGTGTGCCCCAGACGTCCGCGTACTCCGACAGTGCGGTCTCCAGGGTGCGGTCCCAGATCTTCTCGGCGTCCTCCCGTAGTTCCGGAAGACCCATCAGGCGCAGCTGACGTAGGGCCCGGGTGCGGGTGAGATCCCACTGGGTACTGAGCAGGGCGGCCCGTTGCAGCAGGGCCGGGCGCAGGACCGGCGCCGCGCTCTTGCGCTGCGGGTTCACCATGATCCGGGCCGAGGCCTCGACGCCGTTCAGGTACACCTGCGTGATCCGGTCGCGTAGCGGACCCTCGGCGGCCTGCCGGGTGACGGCCAGACCGTAGGTGAAATGCCGCGACTCGTCGCGGATCACATTGCCCAGCCCTTCTTCCAGTGCGGGCAGGCTGAACCGACGGGCGATGCGCCGGGTCAGGTGCAGCGCGGCGGCGGCCAGGATGCCCTCGGTGACGAGGTGATACTCGACCACCGCCGTGTGCCACCAGCCCACGTCCCCACCCGTGGCCGCCACCTGCTCCAGGCTCGTTCGCAGCGTCGGCTCGAACAGCTGGGCGTAGGCCGAGTCGTCATCGTCGGCGGCATCCTCCAGACCCACGGCCTCCAGCCGGTAGTCCTGGAAGAACTGGGCGTGCCGGGCCTCGTCGGCGACCTGGGTGCTGAGGAACAGGCGGTCGGGGTCGGAGGGGGCGAAACCGACCAGGGTGCTGAGGGTGCGGCTGACGAAGACCTCACCGGTCTCCAGCTCGTTGAGCGCGCCCAGCAGTTCCTGGCGGGCGAACGGCCGGAGCGTCTCCCACTGCTCGTGGTCGCGTCGCACGTTCACCTGCGCGATCGCCCACTGCTGCTTCTCCCACTGGTTGTACAGGGCGCGGGGTTCAGGCAGACGGCTGTCCCGGGCCGCGGGCGTGTCCTCGACATCGAGGAGACCGACGACGGGCGCCGTCTCGTTCGTAGCGGTCATGACCGGCCTTCCTGGGTCGCGAGCTGCCAGTCGGTGAGGCCACCGGCCAGATAGTCACGCCACAGCACGCGCCGGCGCGGCTTTCCGCTCGAGGTGCGGGCAATGGCCCCGGAGCGGCCGGCGTACACCGGGCAGTCGAACTCCGGGCTGGTGCGGGCGCGCACGGTGGAGACGATCGTGCCGATCCGGTCGTTCCATCGTTCCGGGGAAGAACTCTCGATCAGCACCACAGCCCGGTCGCAACCGCCGGAGCGGCCCAGCAGCACCGCGACCTGGCCGGCCCGGGTCCCCGAGACCCGCTCCAGCTCGGCCTCCAGGTCTTCGGCGAACACCATCGCGCCGCGTACCTTGATGCCGTCGCCGATCCGTCCGACCACGAAAAGATCCCCGTCGAGCAGGAAACCGGCATCACCGGTGCGGTGACCGGCGGGGTCGAAGTCGATCCGGCGGCGGTCGCCCAGCACGTAGCCGTCCGCCAGCGAAGTACCGCTGATGGTGATCTCGCCCAGGGCCCCGTCGGGCACCTCCGCGCCCTCGTCGTCGAGCACCCGCACCACCAGGCCGGAGAGCGGGCGGCCGCAGCCCACCAGGTGCTCACCGGTCCCGCGGTCGCGCCCGAGCAGCCCGTCGCGCCGCGCCCCGACCGGTGACCCGGGTTCGACCACGGTGCTGTGCGCCGTCGCCAGGGGTGAGCCGTCGGCCGGCCGGGCCCCGGTGACGGCCAGGGTCGCCTCGGCCAGGCCGTAGGCACCCACCAGCGCGTGCGGGTCGAAGCCGAAGGGCGCGGCCAGCCGGGTGAAGTCGTTGACCCCGACCGGGTCGATGCGCTCGGCGCCGAGGATCGCGATGCGCCAGCGGGAGAAGTCGTAGCCGGCCAGGTCGTCGGGGGAGACCCGGCGGGCGGCATAGGAGTAGCCGAAACTCGGCGAGGTGGTGATGGTCGCGCCGTACTTCCCGAAGCACTCCACCCAGCGCCCGGGATTGCGGATGAACTGCTCCGGGCTGAGGATCCAGGTGTCCACGCCGCTGGTGATGCTCGTCAGCATCTGGCCGATCAGCCCCATGTCGTGGAACAACGGCAGCCACCCGGCGAATCGGTCCTGCGGCGTCAGGCCCAGCCAGTCCCGGATGGCACCGACGTTCGCCGTGAGCGCGCCCCAGCTCACCCGCACGCCCTTGGGGTCGCCGCTGGATCCGGAGGTGAACTGCAGCAGCGCCGTGCGCCCGGGCGGGCGGTCGTCCGGCACCCGGACCGGTGGCCCCTGCGCACCGGACTCCCGGACGGCCGTGAAAGTGACGACGGGAGAGGGCAGTCCGGAGACCTTGACAGCCTCCTCGGCATACGCTTGCGACTCTTCCCCGGCCACTACGAGGGCCGGGTCGGCGGCGGTGAGGATGCCGGAGACGTGCGAGATGTAGCCGTCGGCCTTGCGGAACAGCCCCCGGGGCATGACGGTCGAGGGGGTGACGCCGGCCAGCAGACAGCCGAAGAAGGAGACGACGAACTGCTCCGACTCGCTGACCATGAGGGTCACCACGTCGCCGTGGCGCAGGTCCTGCGCCTGCAGGCCCGCGGCGAAGACCTTCACCCGGACGGCCAGGTCGCGGTAGGAGGTGTAGTTCCAGCCGGAGGTCGGGGTGGCCACGTGCAGGCCGGCGTCGCCGGAGGCCTGGGTGAGCCACCGCAGCAGTGGCTCGTCGGCAGTCGGTGGATCTGCTGTGGTGAAGGTTTCTGGCACCCGTCGGATTCCTTCCCGAAGAAGATCTTTCACGGTGTGCAGGCAGGACGACGCTTCCGGGCAGCGAAAAGTGCTGTCGGACAGGCGAACGTGAGATGTCTTAGGTAAGTGAGAAATTCAGCTCGGATGAGCGGAAATGAATATCCGGTCGTACGTCAGCATTGACGGCCCCCTGGAATTGATGGTGCGTCCCCATTGTCGGCAGCGGCGCAGATACTGGACCCGCGCGTCACTGCCACTGCCACGCGGTGGTCTGCCGGTGGCAGTGCTGATCGACCGCTCACCCCATCGATCCAGCCCGATGCTACATCAGAGTAACTATTGGGGGGAATGCCCGTTTTCGTGATGATTCCGCGAACTGTCGGCGCTGGTACCAGGAGGCATGCGCTAAAGTCGCGCCGTGATCCAGACATCAGTCGCGCACGAGGTGCGCAGTGCTGTCGTCTTCGGGGACCACTCGTTCCGGCAGGACTTCTACCAGTAGGCGAATCCGTTCGCCTCACTGTCATGGTCGTTTCCTGTCGAAAGGCTGTTCTTCGTGCTACCTGATTCCTTGCTGTCCCGTCACGCCCATCCCGATCTTCGGTGGGTGGCCTCGCCGGTCGCGGAGGACTTCACTGCGGTGGTGGCGGCATGATCGACCTGCACCGGCACCTCGAGGGTTCGCTGCGGGTCTCGACGATCCTCGAACTCGCCCACCGGGACGGGCACCCGCTGGCTCTGGTGCCCGATCCCGAAGACCTGCTCGTCGCCCGGGGCCCGCTGGGCGGCCTGGTGCCGTTCCTCACCAAGGTTGACGTGGCGGCCTCGGCCTTCCCCGGTCCCGACGACTGGAACCGGGCCGCCCGCGAGGCGGTCGACGACGCCGCCGCCGACGGTCTGGATTATCTGGAACTGCGTTTCAGCCCGTGGTTCATCAGTCAGGAGACCGGCCTGGCCCCCGAGGCCGTCATCGATGCCGTCGCCGACGGGATCAAGACGGAGCATCGCGTCGAGGTGGGCCTGATCGGCATCCTCCTGCGTGACCTGGGCCCGGAACGCGGCCTGGATCAGGTCGAAACGCTCCTGAGCCGGCGGGAGACGTTCTGTGCCGTCGATCTCGCGGGCAACGAGGCGGGCGTGCCGGCCCGGGAGTTCGTGCCGGCCTTCGCCCGTGCCCGCGACGCCGGGCTCCACGTCACCGTCCATGCGGGTGAGGGAGCCGGACCGGCCAGCGTGTGGGAGGCGGTCCGGCACCTCGGGGCGGAACGGATCGGGCACGGGGTGCGCTCCGCCGAGGACCCTCAGCTGATGGAACACCTGGCCGGGAAAGGTATTACGCTGGAGGTGGCCCTGACGAGCAACCTGCACACCGGTGTGGCCCGCAGTTACCGGGGGCACCCGGTGCACGCTCTGCTCGCCGCCGGCGTGCCGGTGGCCCTGGCCACCGACGACCCGCGCGCGTCGGCGATCACCCTGTCCGGCGAATTTGAACGCGCCACAAACGATGTCGGACTGGATCCAGAGCAGATCGCCCGGATCCGCCAGGACGCCCGGCGGGCCCGGTTCAGCTGATCCGATGCGGCAACGCCGCCGGCAGCGCTTCGCCGTGCGGTGACCCCGGGCCGGGGTTCGGGTCCCAGCCCGGCCGCGTCGCCTATGCTCCGGTGTAGCCGACCGGCACGTCCCACCCAGCGAGATCACGGCCAGCCGCTGCCCGGTGCCGTCGAGTTCCGGCGGAAAGCGTTACAGGCTAACGAGTTCTACGGGGGATTAGGTGATCTGCGAGGTGCTGTCCGGCACGTGGAACTCGGGCCGGGTGATGGGCTGTGTGCCCAGGCCGATCACCGACAGCACGATTTCGTTCAGCTCGTCGGGCCGCGTGATCTCGCCGAACTGTTCACTGAGCTGCTCGTTCGTCACCACCGCGGGCGTCGGCACCAGGCGGTCGGGCAGCGGGGCCCATCGGCGCAGCAGCGGTGTGATCCGGGTGCGTCCCTCCGGCGCCGGGGTCGCCTCCAGTGGCGTCTCCCGCAGCCAGCGGCGACTTTCGCCGCCCGGTAGCACAACGCGTCCATCCGTGTTCCTCCCTCCGTGGATCTTCCCCCTACGCCGGGCATTCTGCCCGGAACGGCCGCCCGGACGATCGGATTGCCGATGTCTGTCCGGGCCGAGGTTGCGCGGGGACCCGCGAACGATCAAGGTGTGGTGTGGACGAAAGAGGCATAGCGGACCCCACCGGATTCATCCTGACCCTGCTCAGCCTCCCGCTGATCTTCGGCGGGGTGGTGGCGGTGCTGAGAAGCATCCAGCGCGAGAGCAGCAGGCGCCGGCTGGCCGATCTCGCCACCTCGAAGGTGCCCACCGACTTCGGGCAGGCCAAAGCCCTGCGGGAAGCCCTGGCCAACTGGGCCGCGCCCGATCGGCTGCCGGAGTTGTGGCTGTACGCCTTCGCCCTGCGGTCGCGCCGGTGGATGCTGCCGCTCCAGACGGGAGTCCTGATGGGTTCCTGGAGAGGCCCAGCGTCTGGCAGATCTGCGTCGCCGGCCTGGTGACCGTCATCTACCTGCCCCTCCTCGTCTTCACCGAGCGCAACGCCCGGATCGCCGAAGAATTCCTGCGCCGGTATCCGGAGGGGGAGCCGGTGGGGGACGAGGTGGCCGGCGACCGGGGTCCCGTCGCCTGAGTCCGGCCGGGGTTCCTTGATCGCTCGGGTTGCGACCGGGCGGATCCGGCGGTGAAGTGTGTCCATGGACGATTGGGGCAATCTGGACCGGCTGGCGTTGGGCCTGAATGTCGTGGGTTTCGCCCTGGCCGTGGTCGGTGGTGCTCTGGGGGTCCTGAGCGCCGTCCGGGTGGGCAGATTGCGCCGGGAAGCAGGTCTGCCCGAGAGCATGCCGGGCCACTTCCAGCAAAGACAAAAGCTTCTTGAGGCCCTCGAGCACGGCCCCCGCCCCCGTGAGCAGATGATTCGGTTGCGGTTGTACGCCCGGTGGCTGCGATCCCAGCGATGGCTAGAGCTGACGAGCGTGGGCATGACCCTCGGTCAGTGGGGGTTCCTGGTCAAGGCGCCCTTCTGGTGGTGGGGCCCGTTCGCCCTTGCCTTCACCCTGTTTTCGATTGCCTTCATCGTCCTGACCGAGCGCAACGCCCGACCCGCCGACGCCTTCCTGCGCCGGTATCCCGAGAAAGAGCCGGTGGGGGACGAAACGACTGGCGATCGCGGACCGGTCGCCTGAGACGATGGACGAGATCGGGATCCTGGACGGGTGCGGGCTGGTACTGGTCGCCGGCTGTCTGGTGGCGATGGTGATCGCGGTGGTCCGGATCTACCGGGATTTGATGGACCAGGCCGAGAAACGTCGGGCTGCGGGCATTTCCCCGGACCGGCCGAAAGGTGTGGCCCAGAAGAACATCATGGTGGATGTTCTCGAACACCCCGACAATGTTGATCTGACCGAACAACATCTGGTCGAGCTGCGCCTGAACGCCATGGCTCTACGATCCACTCGCGCCCTGGTGGTTGTTCAGGCAGCCATGGTGGTGGCGTGGTGGGGCAACTTCCTCGTCAACCGGTGGCTATGGGCGGGTATTTTCGCCGCGTTCATGACCCTGCTGTTCTTGCCCGTGTGGATACAGGTCGAGCGCAACGCCCGTATCGGCGCGGCCTTCCTGCGTCGTTTCCCGGCCTGACCCGGTCAGTCGCCCACCGGAGCCTGTCCGAGCACCCCGAAGCTGATGGCCCAGTAGGCGATGTACAGGGTCAGCAGGAGCACCCCGTGCCACCGTCGTAGCCGGCCGGTCGAGATGAAGTAGGCCGACAGCCCGGTCATCACGGTCAGGACCGGCAGGTGCCAGGTCAGCACGTCGTCGCCGACCGCGATGTCGTGGCCGGTCAGCAGGATGATGCCGAGCTTGGCGGTGACGCCGAAGACCACGCTGCCGATGACGTTCCCGATGCCGATCTCGGGGGCGCCGCGACGGTTCGGGCCGACGGTGAGGAACAGGTCTTCCAGCGACAGCACCAGGGTGGCGATCGTGGCGCCGAACAGGGTTCCCTCGATGGAGAAGTCGTCGAGGATGCCCTCGATCCCCTCGCTGGTGACCGCGGCCGCCACCACCAGCCCGGCCAGGGCCAGCACGGTCAGGGCGGGGGCGACCCGGCGGGAGGGTGGCCGCCCCTCAGTGAAGGGCGCGATGGCCGGCACCGGCGGCACCGCAGAACCAGCCGCACCGACCCGTTCCAGGACCTCGGCGTTCCGGAACACCGGCGTGGTGCTGCGCAGCTCACGGGAGGCGACGTAGCCGATGAACGCGACGAACAGCAGCACTAGGATCACGCCGTGCACGGTGGTCAGCGGGCCGGTCAGCACGAACGGGATCATGAGCAGGGGCGAGACGGCGAACAGCACGACGTAGTCGCGGGGGATGTCCACCCGCACCGGGCTGACGATCGCGGCCAGCGCCAGCACGATGCCGGTCATCGAGATCGCAGTCCCGAAGACTGTTCCCAGCGCCACGCCGCCGAGGTCCTCGAGGTTCAGGGCCACCCCGAGCGCGACGTCGTCGAACTCGATGCCGGTGAACACGATCGCCAGCAGGAACACCGAGATGTGCAGCGCGGCCGCGGTGCCGACGAGGTGGGTGACGAGTTTCTCCGCGCAGTAGACCAGCAGGGCCGCACCGACCACGAAGATCAGGATGGACGTCATGTCTGCGCTCCCGCTGGTCAGGCCCGATGGGGACGGGGGACGAGGTTCCCGGCCGGGGCTCCCGGGTTCGCCGCCCGCACGGCGTCGGTCACCAGGGCGTGGTCGGGCGAGAGGTGGCACACCGGGTCGGTGCGCGCCGCGTCGCCGGTGAGCTGGAAGGCCTGGCATCGGCACCCGCCGAAGTCGATCTCCCGGCGTTCACAGCTGTGGCAGGGGTCGGGCATCCAGGAGGTGCCCCGGAAGGCGTTCATCACCGGGGAGTCCGCCCAGATCTGCGCGAGCGACGCCTCGCGCACGCTGGCCCGGGGCAACGGCAGCGACTGGGCCGCCGGGCAGGGCAGTACGTCGCCGTTCGGGGTGACGGTCAGCTGACGCGACGCCCAGCCGCCCATACAGGGTTTCGGGTAGCGGCTGTAGTAGTCGGGGATCACGTAGAGGACGTCCATCGGTAACCGCTCGCGCGCTTCCCGGACCACCAGCTCGGCCTGCGCCAGCTGCTCACGGCTGGGCAGCAGCGCGTCGCGGTTGCGCCAGGCCCAGCCGTAGTACTGGGTGTTGGCCAGTTCCACCCGGTCGGCGCCGGCCTCCTGCGCGAGCTCGAGCACCTCGGCGATCCGGTCGATGTTCTGCCGGTGCAGCACCACGTTCACGGTCAGGGGCCAGCCGAGCTCCTTGACCAGGCGCATGGCGTCGATCTTGCGGTCGAACGACCGCAGGCCGGCGATCCGGTCGGACAGGGCCGGGGCGTCGGCCTGGATGCTGACCTGCACGTGGTCCAGTCCGGCGGCGCGCAGCTGCTCGGCCTTGCGGCGGCCGAACCCGACCGCACTGGTGACGAGGTTGGTGTACAGACCCAGACCGTGCGCGGCCGCGACGATCTCGGGCAGGTCACGGCGCAGCAGGGGCTCCCCGCCGGACAGGTGGCACTGCAGTACCCCCAGATCCCGGGCCTGCGTCAGCACCCGGATCCAGTCGGCCGGGCCGAGCTCCTCGGTGTAATCGTCCAGGTTCAGCGGGTTGGAGCAGTAGGCGCAGGCCAGCGGACACCGGTAGGTGAGCTCCGCGAGCAGGCCGAACGGCGCGTCCACCATCGGGTCGTCAGTCATCGGCCATCTCCACACAACGCCGCGCCACCAGGCTCTTCAGGAAGAGCCGGACCTCGTCGCCGGGCACGTCCCGGTAGCGGGTGGCCAGCTCGTCGACGATCGCCCCGACCGTCGTCCGGCCGTCACACAGGCCGAGAACGGCCGCACCCGTGGGGTTCAGCACCACCACCGTCTCCGGCAGCTGCAGCACGTGCTGCTGCCGGGCCGGCGACCAGACCAGCCGCACGTGACGGGCCAGCCGAGGCCGGTCGCTGCCGGGAATCATGCGGTGAAGGCCCGGTCGATGGCGTCCATCATGCTCCACAGCACGTCGCACTTGAACGACAGGGCATCCACCGCCGCGCTCTGGTCCTGCTCCGAGAGACAGTGTGTGGTGACCACTTCCAGCGCGTGTTCACTGTCGCGGGGAGCCTGGTGCAGACGGTCGCGGAAGTAGGCCAGGCCGGAGGGCTCGATCCAGCCGTAGTACCGCTCGAAGGCGAGGAGTCGCTCGGCCATCAGGTCGGGGGCGAACAGTTCGGTGAGCGACGACGCCACCGACTCCACCCACGGACGCGTCCGCGCGAAGGTGACGTACGCGTCCACCGCGAACCGCACGCCGGGCACCAGGTGCCGGTGGTCGAGGATCTCCTCGCGGCTCAGCCCGGCCGCCTCGCCCAGGCGCAGCCAGGCCTCGATCCCGCCCTGCCCGGGAGCTGTGCCGTCGTGATCGGTGATGCGGCGGATCCAGCGCCGGCGCACGGCGGGATCGGGGCAGCGGGACAGGATCGCGGCGTCCTTGAGCGGGATGTTCTCCTGGTAGTAGAAGCGATTGGCCACCCAGCCGCGGATCTGTTCCGGACTCAGCGTGCCCGCGTTCATCCGCACGTGGAACGGGTGCTGGTCGTGGTAACTGCGCGAGTGCGCCCGCAGACGTGTGACCAGATCTTCGGTACCGATTGTCGCCGTCATGACCTACACCTCCAGCTCAAGACCGTCCACCGCCACCTCCAGGCCGCCGGCCTCCACACGACGTCGCTGTGGGGAGTCGGTCAGCAGGATCGGGTTGGTGTTGTTCATGTGCACGTAGATCGTCCGTCCGCCCCGGTCGCCCAGCAGCGGCAGGCTCTCGGCGACGGGAAGGTGGCCCATCTGCCGCGAGGTCTTGCTGCCCAGGCCGAGCCGCACCAGTTCGTCGTCGCTCCAGCAGGTCCCGTCGATCAGGAGACAGTCGCAGTCGCCGATCACGGACAGCAGGGCCGGTGTGAGCGACTGCACCCCGGGCAGGTACACCAGCGTCCGGCCGGCGTGGACCATCCGGTACCCCACCACCCGGCCGTGCTCCAGACCGGTGCGGAACCGGTCGCGTTTCGTGGTGGGCACGTCGAACGCCCGGGCACACAGCCCTCCGGCCAGGGACATCTCGGTGCCGGGCAAAACCTCCTGCCATTCGACCGGGCAGTACCGTTCCAGCAGGCGCAGCAGCCCGGAACCGTCGCGCAGCGTCTTGTGGATGGCCGGGGTGGTGAACAGCTGTACCGACGACGCCTCCCGCAGCTGGAGCAGCCCCAGCGTGTGGTCGAGTTCGGCGTCGGTGAGAAGAACTCCGGCCAGCGGTGTCTCCCGACCCCGGCGCGGGTGCAGATCGGTGAAGGCGTCGAACTGCGTACGGACGTCCGGGCTCGCGTTGATCAGGAACCACCGTTCGCGGTCGGTGCTCACCACGACGGACGACTGGCTGCGCGGGGGAGCGGCGCCGGCCCGTACGGCCGAGCAGACGCGACAGCCGCAGTTCCACTGCGGTGAACCACCCCCGGCCGCCGACCCGAGAACCCGGACGAACATGCGAAGGCCCTCCCCTCCTCTGCCGCTGATCGCAGCCACCTTCTCCCCGTGATCATGCAGTCTCCCGGCCGAAGGCTGGGGACCGCATGATCACGAGCGAAGTGGACGGACGACGTGCGCGGCGTCTGCTAGTCGTCCAGCTGGGCGATGTACATGGTCACTTCGGGGGCGACGGCGATCTCGTCGAACACGGGTGTTTCCCAGGCGATGAGCTGCGGTTCCATCGGGGTACCTCCTTTCCGGACGATGTCAGAGGCCCCGGGAGGGGGTCTCCTCGGGCAGGGCGAACACGATCAGCGCGCTGCCGTGGCCCGCGCCGAGCATGCCGGGCAGGAATCCCTCGGCCCAGCCGCCCCAGCCGACCGGCACGGCGATGTACTGGCGGCCGTCCACCAGATAGGTCACCGGGCTGCTGTGATGGCCGCTGCCGCACTGGAACTGCCACAGCAGCTCGCCGGTGCGGGCGTCGTAGGCGTTGAACTCGCCCGAGGGCTCACCGGCGAACACCAGGTCACCACCGGTCGCGAGCACGGACGCGCACATCGGCAGTTCGTTGCGCCAGCGCCACTTCTCCTCGCCGTCGGCGTCGAAGGCGCTGATGTATCCGACGGCCTCGTCGATGTCGACGGAGACCCCGGCGCCCCAGTAGGGGATGCCTTCCTTGAACTCCCGGCGCCGCCGGGCGGCGGTGGCCCCGACATCCTGGACCGGCACGTAGAACAGCTCCGTCTTCGGGCTGTAGGCCGCGTGCGTCCACTCCTTGGCCCCGGCCGGGCCGGGGTAGAAGTGCACCGGGACCCCCTCGTCCTGCGGGTAGATCTTCGGGGTCACCTGACCGTCGCGGGTGATGGCGCCCCAGGTGATCCGGTCGACGAACGGCGTGATCGAGACCCGCTCCCCGGTGGTGCGGTCGAGCACGAACAGGTACCCGTTCTTGTCGAAGTGGGCCAGCAGTTTCCGGCCGTCCCGGTCGAACAGGATGCACTCACTCATGCTGTCGTAGTCCCACACGTCGTGCGGGGTGCACTGGTAGTGCCAGCGGATCTGCCCGGCGTCCACGTCCACCGCGACGATGCTGTCGGTGTAGAGGTTGTCACCCTCGCGCACGGCACCGTCGAAGTCCGGCGCGGGGTTTCCGGTGCCCCAGTAGAGCAGGTTCGTCTCCGGGTCGAAAGTGCCGGTCAGCCAGCAGTTGCCGCCGCCCCGGGTCCAGGCCTCGCCGTCGGCGGGCCAGCTCTGCGACCCCGGTTCCCCGGGCTTGGGCACCATGTAGCAGCGCCACTGGTGCTCGCCGCTGTCCAGGTCGAAGGCGTCGAGGTGACCGCGCACCCCGAACTCCCCGCCGGAACTACCCACGATCACCAGGTTCTTCACCACGATCGGGGCCAGGGTGCCGCTCTCACCGGCCCGGACGTCTCCGTAGGTCCGGTCCCACACCCGGCGGCCGGTGGCGGCGTCCAGGGCGATCACGTGGGCGTTGGCCGTCACGAAGAAGACCTTGCCCTGAGCCACGGCCACCCCGCGGTTGACGTTGCCGCAGCACAGCGACACGTCGAAGGGCACGGCGTGCTTGTACCGCCAGATCTCCTGACCGGTCCTGGCGTTCAGGGCCCACACCCAGCCGTCCCAGCCGGACAGGAACATGACGCCGTCGACCACGATGGGGGTGGCCTCGAACGAGTAGGTCGAGGTGCCGGCGATGATGCCGCTGACCCCGGCCTGGAAGATCCAGGCGGGCCCGATGCGTTGCACGTTCCCGGTGTTGATCTGATCGAGCGAGCTGTACCGCTGCCCGTCGTAGGTGCCGTAGTAGGTGAGCCAGTTCTCCGGCTCGTTCCGGGCGTCGAGAATGCGCTCGTAGGTGAGGTTCTCCGTCACCGGTGGGGCGACCTCACCGCCCGCGACCTTGCCGCTCAGACGGCCCTGCTCGATGGCCTCACCGGCGTCGATGTAGTCCGAAGTCGTCATGGGAGTTTTCCTTCCCTACGGCCGGGGCTGGTCGGGGCGGTCGAGGCGGGCCTCGGGCGGTACGTCACCGAGCACGACGATCACACCGGTCAGCCCGCGGCCCTCGTCGTTGCCGGAGGGGGAGCTGTACCAGTAGTAGCCCGGCCCGTCGAGGTTCAGGCTGGCCCGGCCCTTCGAATGGTTCACCAGCCAGATGAACTTCCTGTCGCCGTTGCTCGGAAGCAGCGCGCAGTGCGTGTTCTGGTCGTCGTTGATGATCTCAAGATCCAGGTCGCCACCGTGCGGCAGCACCAGAATGGAGGGATCCCAGCAGATCTCGTCGCGATTGATCCGGATCGTCGCGCTCATCCGGCCGTCCTCGTCCTCGGCGGCCTGCGCGATGTTCCCGGTGTTGAGTACTTTTCCCAGCGCTGCCTTGTTCTGGCCGTCCAGCCCCAGGTTCTCCAGCAGCGTGTCCCGCTCGTGCATGGTCGTCATCGACCTCAACTCCTGATCGGCGTCGGCTCTCCGCGTGATCAATTCATCGGTCGTGGGCGACTTTACGCTGATGAAACAGGTTCTCGCGGGCGTCACCGCCCAGCCGCCGTCCGCTACCGTTCACACCCCGATGCGGGCCGCCCGGACCGTCCCAGGTTCCGGCCCAGGTTCATCATCTTGTCCCACGCGGCGGCGAAGTCCCGCAGGAACCGTTCCCCGGCATCGTCGCTCGCGTAGGTCTCCGCGACCGCCCGCAGTTCCGGATTCGCGGCGAACACCAGGTCGGCCCGGCTCGCGGTCCACCGGCGCCGGCTGCCGACCCAGCCCTCGAACGTCTCCTCGGTCCCTCCCCGGCCGGGGACCATCGTCCATTGCGTATCGTTGTCCAGCAGGTTCACGAAGAAGTCGTTGCTCAGCACGCCGGGGGTGCCGGTGAGCACACCCAGCGACGATCCGCCCGGCACGGCCCCCAGCGCGCGCAGACCGCCCACCAGCACGGTGGTCTCGGCCACGTTCAGGGTGAGCAGGGACGCGCGGTCGACGAGCAGGTGCTCGGACGGACGGCGGGCGTGCGGGCCCCGGTAGTTCCGGAATCCGTCCGCCACCGGTTCCAGCCAGCCGAACCAGACCGGGTCGGTCGACTGTGCGCACGCGTCCGTACGCCCGGGGGTGAACGGCACCCGCACCCGGAACCCGCTGGCCTTCTCCACGGCGGCGCAGCCGCCCAGCACGATGAGATCGGCCAGCGAGACCGGGTCACCACTGAAGGACTCCCGGATCTCCTCCAGGGTGCGCACCACGTCCATGAGCATCTGCGGGTCGTTGACCGCCCAGTCGCGCTGGGGCTCCAGGCGCACGCGGGCGCCGTTCGTCCCGCCGCGCCGGTCGCTGTCGCGGAACGTCGCGGCGGACGCCCAGGCCGTGAGCACCAGATCGGTGGCCAGTAGACCGGAATCGAGGATGCGGCGGCGCAGTTCGGCGACGTCCTCGGCCCCGACCGGTGCGGCTTCGGCGGGCGGTACCGGGTCCTGCCAGGGGAGGGGATCGCGCGGGGCCAGCGGTCCCCAGTAGTTCTCGGCCGGTCCCAGGTCGAGGTGGGTCAGCTTGAACCAGGCGCGGGCGAACGAGTCGGCCAGCTGGTCGGGATGTTCCAGGAACCGCCGGGACACGCGTTCGTAGGCCGGGTCGAAACGCAGTGCCAGATCGGTGGTCAGGAAGGTCGGCGCGTGGGTGCGTCCGGGGTCATGGGCATCCGGGACGGTTCCCGCGCCCTCACCCGCCCGGGGAATCCACTGCCACAGCCCGGCCGGGCTCAGCGCCACGTCCCACTCGAAGCGGAACAGGTTCTCCAGGTAGCTGTTGTCCCACGTTGTCGGGGTCGCGGTCCAGGTTCCCTCCAGGCCGCTGGTGATCGTGTCTTCACCCTTACCCGTGCGGTAGCGGTTGCGCCAGCCCGTTCCGCGGTTCTCGGGCCCGGCGGCAGCAGGTTCGGGGCCCAGGTGTTTCTCCGGATCGGCCGCACCGTGGGTCTTGCCGAAGGAGTGGCCCCCGGCGATCAGGGCCACGGTCTCCTCGTCGTCCATCCCCATCCGCGCGAACGAGCGCCGGATGTCGCGCGCCGACATCACCGGGTCGGGTACGGTGTTCGGCCCCTCCGGGTTCACGTAGATCAGGCCGAGCTGGTCAGCCGCCAGCGGATTCTCGAGATCACGGACGTTGGTGTGCCGCTGGTCGCCGAGCCAGGCGCGTTCCGGGCCCCAGTAGACCGGCTCGGGTTCGAGTACCTCGGGGCGCCCACCGGCGAACCCGGCGGTGGTGAATCCCATCGACTCCAGGGCCCGGTTGCCGGCCAGGACCATGAGATCGGGCCAGGAGATGCTGCGTCCGTACTTCTTCTTGACCGGCCACAGCAGGCGCCGGGCCTTGTCGAGGTTCCGGTTGTCCGGCCAGCTGTCCACCGGGGCGAAGCGCTGCAGGCCCGCCCGCGCGCCGCCGCGCCCGTCCTGGGCCCGGTAGGTGCCCGCGCAGTGCCAGACCATGCGCAGCACCAGCGGCCCGTAGTGACCGAAGTCCGCGGGCCACCAGTCCTGGGAGGTGGTGAGCACGGCGTCGATGTCGGCGGCCAGCGCGTCCAGGTCGAGGGTGGCGAAAGCCTGTGCGTAGCCTTCGGTGTCGGGTGGCTGCCGCCGCAGGGCGGTCAGGTCGAGGTGGTCGGGCCACCAGTCCCGGTTGCTGGAGGACGCCCGCGGGCGCCGGTCCGGTGGGGTCGGCGGCAGGCCGAGCCCGCCCCCGTTCGCCTGTCCTTCCACGGAGATCCTTTCCGGCTCGGGGTATCTCGGAGTTCTCAGAAGTCCAGGGCGCGCCGCACGGCCGGGGCGTTGCGCCGGGAGACCGGCACCGGGTCGTCGGAGGCGTCGTCCATGATCAGGAGCAGTTCGCCCCCGCGGCCGCGTTCGATCTCGCGGATCCGGCTGAGATTGACCACATACCGGCGGTGCACCCGCAGGAACCCGGCCTCGGTCAGCTCGCCGCCGAGCCGGTCCAGACTCGGGGAGGCCGCCCGCAGGCGTCCCTGATCGGTCGACAGCCACACCTCGCTGCCGTCGGACTCGGCGAAACTGACCTCGGGCAGGCGCAGCAGCACCATCCGGTTCTCCCGGGTCGCGACCACCCGGCGCGGGGGCGGCGGTGATTCCTCCGGGGCCGGGGTCATCGGGACCTCGTGATGGTCGCCGAACGACACCAGGCTGCCGATCAGGTGGCCGGACAGGAAGACCGGGCGGATGACGATCGGGATCGGCTCATCCGTCAGATGCGTGAAGATCTGCGTGGACCCGACCCAGCCGGGATTGCGCGCGGCCTGCGTGCAGCCGTACCGCACGGCGCTGATCAGTTCCGGCAGACCGGGATTCCAGCGCACGGTCGCGTCCAGGGCGGGGGTCGAGGCCGGTACCCCGAGCAGCACGCTCGCGGTGTCGTCGGCGATCACCACCTTGCCGGCCGGATCCATCGCGGCCAGGGCGGTCGTCGTCCCACCCCGGTTCGAGCAGGCCTGGGTGTAGACGGCGACCAGCTCGGCGCCGCTGTTGCGGGCCCTCTGCCGCAGCACACCCTGGGTGGTGGCGGCCGCGTTGGCGAGCCAGTTGCCCGCGAACGAGGGCAGACGGCTGCGCCAGCAGGAGACGTTCAGCACCGCGATCGGCTCCCGGGTCACCACGTCGCGCACCGCGACACCGGCGCAGGTCCAGTCGTGAAAGGCCCGGCACCAGTGCTCGGCGCCCTTCACCAGTACCGGCCCGTGCGTCTGGAGGGCCATGCCCATGCCGTTCGTGCCGACCGCCGACTCCGACCAGCAGAACCACGGGGCCATGTTCGCCTCGGTGGCCCGGCCCAGTGTGGCCGGATCACCCCAGGCGGCCAGGATGCGCCCGGTGGAATCGGTGACGGTGACCACCCCGCCGGCGAAACTCACGTCCTGGGCCACACTCGCGGCCCGGAACCCCAGCTCGGCGAACACCCCGTCGTGTTCGGGGGTGTGCTCGATCTCGGTCACGGCGATCGGTGCCTGGCGCAGGTGCGGGTCGACCCGGTACTGCTCCCGGCAGCGGTGCCAGGAGATCGCGACCTCCGGCCTCACCCCCAGCACCCGGTCGTCACCCTGGACGAACCGTTCCCACGCCTCGTAGACGGCACCCCCGGTGGTGACCAGGGGTTCGCGCCGCTGCCCGACATTCATGGTGGAGAACCGCCTTTGGTTCGCCGGCACGGGGTGACATCCGCCGTTGTGTAACGGTTTCGCAACCCCACTGTAGGTACCGGCGCGCGGGTTGGCCACCACCCCCCGGGCGCCCGGCGGCGAAATGGCGCGGGTAGTGGTCCGGTCTTGAGCCGCGACTCCTACAGCCGTAGAAGAAGCCCGGTGAATGAACGCATCATTTCGGGGCTGTGAAGGAACTGGGCAGAGGCATTGCCTTGATCAACAATGCCGGACCGGGATTTCCGGCCACTCATCTCCTCGGCTTTCGGCGAACAAGTAAGCCGGTGAAGACAGCGACTCGAAAGAACCCCGCCCGAACACCTCTCAGGTTTCGACCCAGGTCAGTAGTGCCCCGAGGACTCTCCGATGCTGCCCCGAAGTACACCGAGCCGATGCCGGGCAGACGCCGGACCGGTGCCAGCCGGATGCCTGCCGCATGCGGCGTGGGTGCAGAGCAGATGCCGGGTCGCGGCCGAGCGGATGTCGCAAGGGCCGGAAGCAGCTGACCGGGAGTGGTGACGACTCGCCCTCCACCCAGTTCGTGATCATGTGAACCTTCCCCGGATGCGTCGCGTCGAACGGGGAAGCGGGTGACCAGTGCAGGTCGGTGGTCACAGGAGCGAGGCTGCGGGCCGTGAAGAGTCGCCGCTTCCGGTGGGGACCAGGCTCCTGGCCACGGCTCAGCAGTGTCCGGTGGGCCGGCCAGGGGCCGACCTCGATCTCGGAGGGCCCACCCGAACGTAGAACTGCGAGCAACGTACAACCCCGGAACGTAGAAGTGCGCCCGGCCCGAAGGCCGGACGCACTTCCGGTTTGCTCATCAACAGCCCTGGTCAGACTCCGCGCCGGGATACGTCTGGTCTGCTCGGGGCGACTAGGTCAGCCCTTGAATGAGCAGGGTCTATGCCTGGCGTGGTGGAGCCAGCACCAAGCGAGAACTGTCATGAGCTGCGGCTACGGCAGAGCCGAGCCGCGAAGCCTTTGGAAGGCTGCGGTCAGGAAGCTGCCCGCACGGCCTCGGCCTGCGGGCCCTTCTGGCCCTGCGTGACCTCGAACTCCACACGCTGGCCTTCGTCCAGCGAGCGGTAGCCGTCCATCTGGATGGCCGACCAGTGGACGAAGACGTCGGCGCCGCCCTCGTCGACCGAGATGAAGCCGAATCCCTTTTCGGCGTTGAACCACTTGACGGTGCCCTGTGCCATGTTTCTCCCAAACCCAGACGCCCGCTCTTGCCTTATTGCCTTAGCGGGGCTCGCACCAGCATAGAGCCTTCTCGGGCTTTCTGGTGGGTTACCCACCAGGTACATGGCGCCAGATTGGCTCATCAGGGGGAAACACCTGGTGTTTTGCCTGGCCAGACCGACATTTTGCCCCAATATTTCCCGTGTCGCGCCCCGGCGGGTCGTCCGGATCTGGCGTAGATCCGCACGCGGATCGTTGCGCGCGATCCGGGGAACGATCGATGAGGCCTTTTCGTCTGTTAGCCGAGAAAGCCGGGGAGTAATTCTGATGACGCCGCAGGAAGTGGCTGCCCGGTTCGGCGGCGGTCGGGTGGCCGGGGTGGTGAACGCGATCTGCGGAGGCGGGTCGTGGGCATCGTCCCCAGGGTCGTCGTGGTGCCGGGCGCGGCAGAGTTCTGCTGCTCTTCACGCTCCGGGCCGCCTTCGGCGTCGTGGTGCCGTTCCTGCTGCTCGCCGCCGGCCTGGCATCCCCGCCCCCGACGAGCCGCTACGCCGCATCGGCGCCCCGAAGAACGTTTGCTCCGCCGTCGTCGGCGTGACCACGGTGGTGGTCGACGGCGCTCCGGGTCCGGTTGACCGGGGCGCGTCGGGCCCGGACGTCACTGACGCACGTAATCTGTTGCACCGTAGTGGGTTATCTGCGCTCGTCGTCGCCGTCGGGCTGTTCCTCACCTGATTCCCGGGGCTGGTGTGCGATCAGCCGCGAGGGCCGGTGTCAAGACTCGGCCGGCGATCGGGAAAATCTCGAGGACACGGCTCTCGGGGTGATGGCAAGGATCTGAGACCTCTTTCTTCCCAGGAGAATTGGCCGGATTCCGGATTGGCGGCCGGGTGCGGTGGGCCGTTACTGTGACCGCGCATCCGCTCCTACGTGACGAGGCTTCTCATGCGCGATCTGTCCGGCCCCGAGCGACTCGCCGTCGCCCGGGAACAGGAGTTCCTCGACCGGGCCCTGCTGCGCCACGATCAGCTGCTCGTGCATCTGGAACGCGAAATCCGAGACACATCCAATGATCACGCCGGGAAGGCGCGCGCCCGGGGCCTGCGGCAACGGTACGAGGAGCTGCGCCGGTCCCGCGACGGACTGGTCTTCGGGCGCCTCGACGCGCAGGACGGGACGGTGCGGCGGATCGGCCGGACCGGTCTGCGCGAGGAGGACGAGGACGCCGATCCGCTGGTCGTGGACTGGCGGGCCGAGGCTGCGCGGGCCTTCTACACCGCCACGCCGCTGGATCCGCAGGGTCAGGCCCGGCGCCGGCACCTGCGCGTCGACGGGGCCACCGTCGTCGGCGTGAACGACGAGCCGCTCGACGCGCAGTCGGCGGAGCCGGGCGGCGACATCGTCGGCGAGGGTGCCCTGCTGGCGGCCCTGGGGCAGCGCCGCACCGGGCAGATGTCCACCGCGATCGCGACCCTGCAACGCGAACAGGACGACATCGTCCGGGCCCCGGCGACCAGCCCCCTGATCGTCCAGGGCGGTCCTGGCACGGGCAAGACGGTCGTGGCCCTGCACCGGGTGGCCTACCTGCTGTTCACCCATCGGCAGATGGCCGACCAGGCCGTGCTGGTGCTCGGCCCCTCGGCCCGGTTCCTCGACTACATCGCCCAGGTCCTGCCCGCGCTGGGGGAGACCGCGGTGGTGTCGAGCACGCTCGACGCCCTGATCCCCGGGATCGCCGTGGGCCGGGCGGAGAGCCGGCGGGCCGCGGAGATCAAGGGCCGGGCCGGATGGCAGCCCGCGATCGAGAGCCACGTCGCCTCGCTGCGGCCGCAGCCGCAAGACCTGACCCTGCGCTGGGAGGGGGAGTCGTACACGGTGTCCGAGGAGGCTGTGCGGCAGGCCCTGCGGTCGGTGTCCGGCCGGCCCTACCACCACGCCCGGCGGGTGTTCACCGAGCACGTCCGGCAGATCCTCACCGAGGCCGTGGTGGAGCGCCGGGAGGCGATGCTCACCGAGGTCGAGGAAGGTCTGGAAGACGTGCTGGCCGTCTTCGACCGCGGCGCGAAGAAGTCGATCGCCCCGGCCGGTACGGCGGTGGGGGCCGAGATCGACGGGACGATGTCCGACGACGAGGTGGACGACCTGCGCGAGCGCATCGCGGGCAGCGCCGACATCGCCACGTTCCTGCGGGGGTGGTGGCCCGACCTCGACCCGCAGACCGTGCTGGCCCAGCTGCTCCACGACGAGGCCCGGCTGCGCCGGCACGCGAGCGCGGCCCCCCTGGACGACGACGAGATCGCCCTCGTCACCGGTGAACCCGCGGGCTGGGCGCCGAGTGACGTGCCCCTGCTCGACGCGGTGGCCGACCAGCTCGGCAGTGTGGCCGAAGGGGCCGGAGAAAACCACGGCACCGAGGATTTCGTCGCCGATCGAGCCCGGGCCGACCGGGGCTGGATCTACGGGCACGTGGTGATCGACGAGGCCCAGGAACTCTCGGAGATGCAGTGGCACATGGTGGTGCGGCGCTGTCCGACCGGATCGGTGACGGCGGTCGGCGACATCGACCAGACCGAGGCGGCGCACCGGCACACCAGCTGGGACGAGGCGGTGCGGGCCACCCTGGGCGAGCGCTGGACCCAGGCCGATCTCACCATCTGCTACCGCACCCCGCGCGAGGTCATGGAACTCACCGGCCCGGTGCTCGCGAGGGCCGGCAGCCGTAACGACCCGCCCCGGGGGGTGCGTTCGTCCGGGGTGAGCCCGTGGGAATCAGCAGTGGACGAGGCCGGGTTGCCGGCCGCTGTGGTCCAGGCGGTCACGGCTCTGGGCGAGCGATGGGCCGGCGGCACGGTGGGAGTGGTGGCCCCGGACCGCTGGGTCGTCCCGGTGTCGAAGGCCCTGCGGGCGGCCGCGGCCGGCGATGTGCCGGTGCTGACGGCGACCGGGGCGAAGGGTCTGGAGTGGGACGCGACGCTGGTGGTCGACCCGCACGGCATCACCCGCCAGCCCCGGGGCTGGAACGGACTGTACGTGGCGCTCACCCGGTGTACGCAAGAACTGGGTCAGCTGCGTCTCACCGGCGAGGAGCCACTTTCTTTCCTGCCGGATGAGTAGGCATGATGGCCCGGTCGCTCCACCGTGCCAGCCGAAGGATCAGACGATGACAGGCCAGTTCGCCCCCGTTCCCGTCGTCTCCGTCTCCCCCGGCCTGTTCTCGTTCCCGAACCCGGTGAACGAACTGGCCGCGCGGTCGGTGGCTGCCGGGGTGGTGGTGCTGTCGGCTCTGACACTCGGGCTCAGCCTGGTGGCCGGCACCGGCTGGCTGTGGCTGAGTGTGCTGCTGGCGTACGGCTTCATCGCCCGTGTACTGGCCGGCCCCCGGTTCAGCCCGCTGGGGCAGCTCGCGACCCGGGTGATCGCACCGCGTCTGGGCCCGGCCCGGCTGGTGGCGGGCCCGCCCAAGCGGTTCGCCCAGGGCATCGGTGCGGTGGTGACCACGGTGGCCGTGGTCACCACCGCCACCGGTGCGGCGGGCGTCGCGCAGGTGCTGCTCGGCATGATGATCGTGTTCGCCGGGCTGGAGTCGGCCCTCGGGTTCTGCGTGGGCTGCCGGATCTTCGCCGTTCTCATGCGGCTGGGACTGATCCCCGCCTCGACCTGTGAGGCGTGCGCGAACATCGGGGCACGCCCCGTCACCCCGTAAGCGCCTCGTCCACCCGACGATCAGGCCTCCCGGCTCTCAGGCCGGGGCAGCTTCGCCGTCGTCCTCCTCGGCCACCTGTTCCGCCGTCATCTCGGGTTCGGAGACCGGGTCGGAGAGTTCCTCGCGCAGGTAGGCCCAGAGCACGGCGACCACCCCGGCCACCGGCACCGCGAGCAGGCTGCCGACGATCCCGGCCAGGGTGCCGCCGAGGGTCACCGCCAGCAGCACGACCGCGGCGTGCAGCCCCAGGCCGCGGCTCTGGATCATCGGCTGGAACACGTTTCCCTCGAGCTGCTGCACCAGCAGGATGATGCCCAGCACGATCAGGGCCGCGGTGAAACCGTTGAAGACCAGGGCGATGAGCACGGCCACGAAGCCCGCGAAGAGCGCACCGACGATCGGCACGAACGCCGCCACGAACGTCAGCACCGACAGCGGCAGCACCAGGGGCACCTTGACCAGCCACAGCCCGATCCCGATGAAGACGGCGTCGAGCATGCCGACGAACGCCTGCGAGCGTACGAACGACCCGAGCATGGTCCAGCTGCGCAGGGCCACGATCGGCACGTCGCGGGAGAGCCGGCCGGGCAGCTGCTGCGAGAGCCAGGGCAGGAACCGGGTGCCGTCCTTGAGGAAGAAGAACATCAGGAACACCGCGAGAACCAGTGTCACGACACCGTTCACGATGGTGCTCACGCCGGAGAGGGTGACGTTGATGATGTCGTTGACGCTGCTCTGGACCTTGGCGACGGCGGAGTCGACGCCCTTGGTCACCTGGTCGTCACCGATGTTGAGCGGCGGTCCGGCGGCCCAGTCGCGGGCCTGCTGGATGCCCTGGGTCACCCCGTCGACCAGCTGGTCGGACTGCGCGGCCACCGGCACCACGATCAGCACCAGCGCACCGACGACGATCAGCAGCGCGGTGACCGTGACCGCGGCAGCCGCCGCGGTGGCCGGCCAGCCGTGGTTGCGCAGGAACCGGGCGAGGGGTTCTGTCAGGGTGGTGAAGAGGAGCGCGAGGACCAGGGGCCAGATGATCGACCACGCGGATCCCAGCAGCTTCAGTCCCACCCAGACGGCGAGCAGAACGACCAGTAACTGGGCTGAGGTCCAGGCCGCGGTCCGCAGGGCGGACTGGGTCCTGTCGGGGTTCATTGCTCTTTGCGTCACAGGTGAGTCTCCAGGCACGGCGCCGGCCCCGCATCCTGAACGTGGCCGGCATGATCATCGGAACCGATGATGATCCCGTGCCGGGACGGTGATGGCGAGCGCCCCACGCCGGGGAACCGGCGGGCGACTCCGGGCGATCGGCTCACCAGCAGCTCGCGCGGGTCGTCGTACGGGCGCCGGGTGCCGGCGGGGGACGAGGTCCCCGGTGCGTGATCTCCCGCACCATCTTGAGAACGGGACAAAAAGGACTTTCGCGGGTTAACGTGTCGCCTTCCGAGAGGTGTCCCTTTCCTTGTTCCGGGAGGTCCTGTGAACCTGCGCCACGGGATGACAGCCGCCGTTGCCGGTGCGCTGATCGTCGTCGGGAATCTCGCGGTCGGTGGTGCGGCCGAGGCCGCCACCCCGTCGTCGGCACCAGCTCCTGCGGGTGTCACCCATGAGCAGAACCCCCGCGTGCCGGAGGGTTCGGTGTGGACCGAGGCCTACTTCCCATCCTCCGACCACAGCGGCGTCCAGCTCCATGCCGACGTGCTGCGCCCGGCCGACCGGCCGGCCCGCGCGAAGACCCCGGTGATCCTCGCGGTCGGCCCGTACTTCGGTCACGCCGGGCAGACCGGACCGGAGGGCTTCGACCGGACCGGCCCGTCCGCCCGGTTCGCCGATTTCACCAGCGGCACCGACCTCTTCGCCCGCGGCTACACCTACGTCACGGTCGACCTGCGGGGATTCGGCGGGAGCACCGGCTGCCTGGACTGGGTGGGGCCCGGTGAGCAGGCCGACGTGAAGGCCGCGATCCAGTGGTCGGCGAGCCAGTCGTGGTCGACGGGCAAGGTCGGGATGTACGGGAAGTCGTACGACGCCTCGACCGGCCTGGTCGGCAACGACCTGCGCCAGCCGGCCCTGAAGGCGGTCGTCGCCCAGGAGCCGGTGTGGAACATGTACGACTACCTGTTCAGCAACGGCGTCCCCCGGCCCAACGTCACCGGGACACCCAACGCCTACAACGGCATCGCCACGATGGCCGCGATGCCCGACGACTCCGCCCGGTACCAGGCCAACGCGGCCTACGAGGCGACGCACCCCGAGTGCCTGGCCGCCAACCTGACGAACAACAACGAGCCCGACCCGGACTCGGCCTACTGGCGCTCGCGCAATCTCGCGGCGAAGGCGGCCGGCACGAACACGCCGCTGTTCGTCACCCAGGGATTCATCGAGAACAACACCAAGCCCGAGGACATCGAGCTCTACCTCGACAACCACCGCGGCGTCGAGCGGGGCTGGCTGGGGCAGTGGGAACACGTGCGGGGCAACGAGACCAACGGGCAGGGGCAACTACTGCAGGGCCGCGCCGGCTTCTTCGACGAGGTCATGCGCTTCTACGACCACTACCTCAAGGGCATCCGGCCGCAGGTGAAGGACCCCGCGTACGCGATCGAGGACAGCACCGGCGCCTGGCGGGCGCAGGCGACCTGGCCGGCGGCGACGTCGGAGTTGAGCGCCACTCTGCCGGACGGGCAGTACGTCGACGACGGCGCCGCGTCCACCCTGGCGGCGAAAGCTGCACCCGGGGATCAGCAGTGGGACACGGAACACGCCGCCGACCCCGCCCCGCCCGCGGCCCGGAGCCTCGCGGCATCGACGACGAACAGCTACCTGAGCTGGTCGAAGCCGGTCACGTCCCGGGTCCGGCTGACCGCGACGCCGGGCATCACCCTGAAGGCCGGTGCGACCGGCAACGTGATGGTGCGGCTGTGGGACGTGGCCCCGGACGGCACCGCGGTGATGTTCGACGAGAACGTCGCGCTGATCGAGAAGAAGGGCCGGGTCGCGTTCGACCTGAAGTCCACCGACTGGACCTTCGAGGTGGGCCACCAGCTGGGCGTCCAGATCGGCACCATCGGCAGCGGGAGCTGGCGAGACACCCCGAGCGGCAACACGATCGCGGTCACCGGGGCGAAACTCGCCCTGTCCCGGCAGGATCCCCGCACCGACGTCCCGACCCAGGGCGACCGGTCCCCGTTCCTGGACACCTACCTGAGGCAGTACACCCGCGTCCTCACGGGTGTCGGCCCGGGAACGTTCTCCCTCGGCCGCTCCTGAAAGGTCGTGACGCACGTCATTTGGGCCCCAGGGGGGACATCCGGGAGAAGTGCGGGTCTGGTCCGGCCGACGGCGCGCCGGGGGAGGGAGGGGCCCCGGCCGCTCTATCGTTCATAGTGTGACGAAACGGTTGCTGGTAGTCGTGGCAGTGGGTCTCCTCCTCGGTCTGGCCGGGTGCGGTGAGGAGGGGGCCGACCCGTCCCCGGCCCAGCAGGAGCGGGCGCAGGCGGCCGGTTTCGACGTCGACCTGGTGTACGTGACCGAGGTGGACGGGTACCAGGCCGTGGCCGGGGGCAGCGGGGTCTACGGCGACGCCGGGTACCAGGGCATCTACGCCTCGGCCCGGGGCGACGACCTGCGGCTCACCGTCGAGCGCGGCTCCATCGACGCGAGTTCCTGCGCGGCGCTGCCGATCCCGGGCGCAACCACGGCCGACGCGACGGTGACGTGCACGCGGGACGGCGACGGCTGGCGGCGGGAGTCCGGTGGCCGGCAGGAGTACGCGCTGACCCGGGGCGACGCCCTGGTGCGGGTGAGCGGGACGAGCGCCGACGTGGTGCGGTCGGCGGCGCAGGACGCCCACCCGGCGGGGGCCGACGAACTGGAGGCGCTGCTGCCCCCGGCCCCCGAGATCGTGGAGCGGGGCGACATCACCGGCGACAACGCCCCGGACAACGGCGTCGGCGCGGGTGGCTGATCAGCGTTCGGCGTAGTCGGGCTGCTTCCAGGGCCAGCACTCCCGGAGCCAGCGGCTGACGGCCTCGTACAGCGGCCGGTCGAGGTCGGCGCGTTCCTGGGTGACCCACGACCGGACGTCCACGTCGTGGGTGGGCGTGCGCGGCGGGTAGAAGTAGACGCAGCCCACGTACTCGTCACCGGAGAACACGGCGTAGGTGAATCCGCTGCGCTCCTGCCGGTGCCGTTCGTGGCGGAGGAGATCACGCAGGTTCTCTTGCGCGGAGACCGGTCCGGCGGGCCACCCGCGCCCGGCGAAACCCGGGCTCGCGCGGATGTGCTCGATGCTGGAGGTCCAGGCGGGCAGGTCCACGTCGTTGTGGTGCCCGGCCAGTGGCTCGAACCGGAACCGGGGCGAGGTGAGCGGTGGGGGAACCTCGAACGATGCGTGCACGATCGCGTCCATCCGTTCAGGATGGAGGCGGGCTGCTCTCGGCGAAGCTGACCTCAGCGCACCGAGCGGGCGATGTGCAGCAGGGACTCCGGGGCGTCGTCGCGGGGCAGGACGACCTCCACCAGGGCGGCCTGATCGGTCTCGGCGCGCACCTTTTCGAGCACCTCGACGAGGGCGGCCGGGGTGTCGACCCGGTACACCGGGGTGGTCGGGGCGCCCAGGGCGGCGGGCAGGCTGGTCCAGTTCCACGCGACGATGTCCTGGTAGGCGGCCTCGGGGCTGCGGATGGCCCGTTCGACCGTGTAGCCGTTGTTGTTGATCAGCAGGATGGTCGGCTTGAGGCCCAGGGCCAGCAGCCGGCCGAGTTCCTGGATGGTCAGCTGGGCCGAGCCGTCGCCGATGACCAGCACGGTCTCGCGGTCGGGTTCGGCCAGCATCGCGCCGACGGTGGCGGGCAGGGTGTAGCCGATGGACGACCAGACGGGCTGGCCGAGCAGGTCGCAGCCGTCGGGGAGGGTCATCTCCAGGGCGCCGTAGAAGGAGGTGCCGGCCTCGGCGACCAGCAGGGTGCCGGGTGCCAGGTGGTCCTGCAGCAGGGGCCACAGGTCGGCGTGGGTGAGCTGTCCCCGCGGGTCGGCCGGTTCGTGGACACAGGCCGCGGGTACCGGGCGGCGCGGCAGGGGCGCCGGTCGCGGTGCGCGGGACTCCAGCACCTCTTCGAGGATGCGCAGCGACTCCTCCAGATACAGCCCGTAGAAGGCGTTCCCGGCGATGCGCGCGTGGTCGAGCTGGAGGTCGACGGCGTGCTCGGGGTCGAACCCGTGGGTGAAGGAGCCGGTCAGGAAGTCGGTGAGCACGACGCCCGAGAGCACCAGGGGAGTGGCCTCGTCGATGTGCCGGCGGGTCTCGGCGTTGTCGGTGAAGGCGCCGGCATATACCCCGAGATTGGCCGGATGTGATTCGTCGAGAAGGGCTTTGGATGCCGACTGGGTGGCGATGCGCACGCCGTTCTGGGCGGCGATAGCCCGGATGCGCTGCTCCAGCTGCCGCCGGTACAGGCGCGGGCCGGCCAGCACGGTGACCTCGGCCGCCCCGCCGAGGAACTCGGTGAGCGCGTCGCGGAAGTCCTCGGCGGCCGCCGGGTCGCTGCGCAGGACCCGCAAGGGGCGGGACAGGGGCGTGGCCGAGATCGGGGCGACGGCGACGTCGGCGGGGATGCCCAGGTAGACGGGCTTCGACGAGCCGACGGCGGTCAGCAGGGCCTGGTCGATGGCGGTGGCCGCGTTGTGGGCGCGCACGACGACGGCGGTGGCGGTGACCTCCGCGGCCATCCGCACGAAGTGCCCGAAGTCGCCGTCGGCCAGCGAGTGGTGCACCAGCGTGCCGTGGTTGATGACCGTGGTCGAGGGCAGCCCGACGATGTGCACGACCGGCACGTCCTCGGCGAAACTGCCGGCCAGGGCGTTGACGGCGGACAGCTCCCCGACGCCGAACGTGGTGACGAAGGCGGCCGGGCCCCGGCGCAGGCGCGCGTAGCCGTCCGCCGCGTAGCCGGCGTTCAGCTCGTTGCCGGAGCCCACCCAGTTCAGGTTCGTCGTGGCGAGCATCTCGTCGAGCAGGGCCAGGTTGAAGTCGCCGGGCAGACCGAACAGGTGCTCCAGGCCGAGCTGCTCCAGGCGGCGGGCGAGGTAGCCGCCGACGCTGACATTGGGCCGTGCAGTCGTGGACGTCATGACTGCGATGACACGGCATCGCGGTCACTTTGAGCAAGTGACACCGTTGACACCGGTCGATCCGATCAATCGGCGCCGCGAACACCTGCGTAGAGTGATCGATGTGTTCATCCTCGACGACACGGACCGGCGGATTCTTCGCGCTCTGGACCACGACCAGCGCGCCACCGTGGCCAAGCTCGCCATGGACCTGGGCCTGGCCCGGGGCACCGTGCACACCCGCCTGGACAAGCTCGCCGCGAGCGGTGCGCTGCGGGCCAACTCCACGCGCGTGGCGCCGGCCCGGGTGGGGCTGCCCATGCGCGCGATGGTGACGGCGGGGGTCGAGCAGAGCGAGTTCGAGGGGCTGCTGGCCGACCTCTCGAAGATCCCGGAGGTGATCGAGTGCCTGGGCATCTCCGGTGAGGCCGACCTGATGATCCAGGTCGCGGCGCGCGACCCCGACCACCTCTACTCGATCACCCAGCAACTGATGCGGTGCCGCGGGATCCGGCGCACGGCCACGTCTATCGTTCTGCGTGAACTGCTGCCCTACCGCATGGACCACCTGCTCGAGTAGTGAACGTTAACATCGCAGAGCCGAATGGTCTGCCCGCCGGTTCGTCCGACGAATTGGCCAGTGGGACAAGGTGGAACGGCAGAGGACGACCGCTGGTCGCCATCGCGCAAACCGGACGTATCGGCGTCCGATGTGAGCGTTACTCTGGACCGGCCGCCCATCCCTGACCGGGCCGGGTCGCCTGTGTGCGCACACAGCTGTCATTCCCCTGCAACGCCGCACAGGAATGGATACCCATGCGAACACGCTCACCTCTGAGGCCTGCCCTCCTGCTGGCCTCCGCCGCCCTGCTGGCCCTGGCCGGTCTGGCCCTGCCCGCGACGGGGGCCCAGGCCGCCGGCACCGGCCCCTGCGACCTCTACGCCTCGGGCGGCACCGCCTGTGTCGCCGCGCACAGCACCACCCGAGCCCTCTACGGCGCTTACAACGGTGCTCTTTACCAGGTGAAACGGGCCTCCGACGGCACCACCCGGGACATCTCCCCGCTGGCCGCGGGCGGGGTGGCGAACGCCGCCGCGCAAGACACCTTCTGCGCGGGCACCACCTGCCTGATCACGAAGATCTACGACCAGTCCGGCCGCGGCAACCACCTCACCCAGGCGCCTCCCGGCGGGTTCCAGGGGCCCGACGTCAACGGGTACGACAACCTGGCCGGAGCCGACGCGGCCCCGGTGACCGTCGGGGGCCAGAAGGCCTACGGCGTCTTCGTGTCACCGGGCACCGGCTACCGGAACAACAGCACCAGCGGCATCGCCACCGGTGACGCGGCCGAGGGCATGTACGCGGTCATCGACGGCACCCACTACAACGGGGGCTGCTGCTTCGACTACGGCAATGCCGAGACCAACAGCCTGGACACCGGCAACGGGCACATGGAGGCCATCTACTTCGGCAACAGCACCGGCTGGGGCTCCGGTGCCGGCAGCGGCCCCTGGATCATGGCCGACCTCGAGAACGGCCTGTTCTCCGGGCAGTCCGCGGGCAACAACGCCGGCGACCCGACCATCACCCACCGGTTCACCACGGCCGTGGTCAAGGGCAAGGCGAACCAGTGGGCGATCCGGGGTGGCAACGCCCAGTCCGGCGCCCTGTCCACGTATTACGAGGGCGCCCGGCCCGCCGTGGCCGGGTACAACCCGATGCACAAGGAGGGCGCGATCATCCTCGGTATCGGCGGTGACAACAGCGTCTCGGCCCAGGGCACCTTCTACGAGGGCGTGATGACGACGGGCTATCCGACGGCCGCGACCGAGAACGCGGTGCAGGCCAACATCGCGGCCGCCGGTTACGCCACCACGGCGATCACCAGCGGCACGAAACCCACGGTCGGCTCGGCGGTGTCGCTGCGGGCCACCACCTCCGGCGTCACCGACCGCTACATCTCGCACGCGGGGGCCACGGTGTCACTCGCCCCGGTGAGTTCTTCCAGCGCCGCGGCCGCCCGGGGCCAGGCCACCTGGACGGTGCGGGCCGGTCTGGCCAACAGTGAGTGCGTCTCGTTCGAGTCCAAGGACACGGCCGGAAGCTACCTGCGGCACTCGGACTTCCAGCTGGGTCTGGCCGCCAGCAACGGCACCGCGCTGTTCGCCCAGGACGCGACGTTCTGCCAGCAGACCGGTAAGAGCGGCCAGGGCACCACATTCCGGTCGTTCAACTACCGCACGCGCGACATCCGCCATTACAACTACAACGTCTACCTGGCGAGCAACGGCGGGGTGCACACCTTCGACGCCGCGTCGCTGTGGCCGGACGACGTGAGCTGGGTGGTGGCCTCCGGGCTGGCCCCATGAGGATCTGACGGGGATGCCCGGGGAAAGGTGTGGAGATCTTCACAGGATCTCCACACCTTTCCGGCAGCCGGCCCCGGTGGGCGCGCCAGACTGCCGCTCATGGCAGCAATCCGGTTCTTCGCGAACTATCGGTCATGGTCCGGACCACCGGGGGCAGCGGCCCTGACGGCCGTGGTGTCGGTGCTGATGGCGCTGTATCTGCGCCGGTCCCAGGAGTTCCTGCCGATCATGCTCGCGCTGGTGCCGGCCTTCGGGTGCACGCCGGCCCTGCTGGCCCTGGTCCGGGCGGGCAACGCTCGCACGCGGGACGCCTGGGGCCGGGCCGCGATCCCGGTCGGGACGGCCGTGTTCGCGGCCGGCGTGTACCTGTCCTGGCGCTGGGAGCTGCTCGGCGTGCTGCAGGACGACTTCCCGCTCGACCAGGAGGTCACGAACGCCGCCGGGCTGAGGGCTCCGGCCTGGGTCCTCCTCATCGGGTTCGCGCTGTTGCTGGCCGGTGCCGCGCAGCGCACGGGCGACCGCGTGATCGGGGTCGCGGCCATCGTCCTCACCGCGTTCTCCTCCGGAACGTTCGCCCTGGCCCTGCTGGGCTATTCGGTCAGGAGCCTGCACTACTACGGCGGCACGATCGAGAACGACCTGATGGCCGCGGCCGCGCTGGAGGGATTCGCGACGCTGCTGTTCGTGGCCGTGGCGGTACGGCGGGGGCCCGGGGAACCGGCCGCCCAGCGTCCCACCGACCCGGTGGGCCGACCGTTCCTGACGCGTCTGGCGTCCACCGGCATCGTTCTGGCCCTGGTGGCCGGGGCCGGGGTCTGGGCCTACCACCGGTTCGGCGAGCGGGTGATTGTGTCGGACCTGTTCGAGGACCCGGCCCTGGCCGGCTGTGTGGCCACGGGCCTCGGTCTGCCGGACGCGGACGACCCGACCACGGAACACGACCTGGAGAACCTCTTCGACCTCGACTGCAACGGTGACCGCAACACCGCGGGCCGGATCCGGAGGCTGGAGGGGATCGAGCACCTACCGCAACTGGCCTCGCTGGACCTGCGCACCAACGAGATCAGCGACCTGTCGCCCCTGGAGTACACGCCGTCACTGACGAGTCTGACGCTGACCGGCAACCGCGTCCGGGATCTGACCCCGCTGGCCGGTCTCACCGGCCTGAGCAACCTAGGACTGTCCAGCAACCGGATCGACGACCTGACCCCGCTCGCCGGGCTGAAAGGACTGACCGATCTGGGTCTGTCCGGCAACCGGATCACCGATCTGACGCCTCTGTCGAGCCTGACCGCCGTGACCGAGGTCGACCTGAGCCGGAACCGGATCACCGCGCTCGACCCCCTGGCCGGGATGAGCGGCCTGTACCGCCTGACGCTCCGGGACAACCGGGTCAGTGACGTGAAACCCCTGGCCGGGCTGCCGCTCCTGCACATGCTGAACATCTCCGGGAACCGGATCCGCACCGCTTCCGGTCTGGCCACGCTGAAGGGGATCGACGAACTCTGGCTCGGCGGGAACCCGGTGCGCGACCTGACACCGCTGACCCGCCTGCCCGCCCTGAGGGGACTGGACCTGGAAGGCAGCGACCCGGCGAACCTCTCCGGACTGGCCGGCCTCAGGGACAAGGGCGTGCACGTCGGCGGTTTCGCCTAGGACGACACCCGGCCCGGACCACGCAGTCTCTCCTCGACCACCGGATCCAGGCTCATACCAGGTCCACCCCGAGTTCCAGGTCGGTCACGTCGACGGGCAGGCGGGTCTGCAGGGATCGGTTGGCGGCGATGCCGACGGCCACGGCCCGGACCCCGTCGAGACAGCCGGCGGCGCGGGCCCGGGGGTCGGAGCCCCGGCGCAGGTCACGGCGGAAGACGTCTTTGAGCAGGATCGCGTCCCCACCGCCGTGCCCACCGATCCCGTCGGGAATCGCATACTCCTGCGGCCGTTCCCAGTGACGCTGCACCACCAGGCGGTCGCGCTGCGGCCGCAGGCCGTCGTCAGCCGTGGCCCCGGGTGTGGCCGAGGGGTCCAGCACCACCCGGCCGTTCACGTCCAGCTCGACGAAACTTCGCTCGATGACCTCGAGCTCGGCCCGGCCGGCGGTGCCGTTCACGGTCACCCGGTAGCCCTCCCAGGGGGAGTGGGCGTTGAGGGAGTACGTCAGGGCGGCACCCCCGGCGTACTCGACGAGCAGCGACAGATTGTCCTCGATGCTCACCCCGGGGGCGAACGGATCGAGGTCGCGCCGGTAGCCGTCGTGGTGCTCGGCGTCCAGGTACAGCGCCTTCAGCCGGGGGTCGTCGCGCAGGTCGAGCGAGAACGGGTCGCCCGGCGTGCCGGTGCCGCGCTCCGGCCGGTCGCCCAGCCCTCGCTGCGCGGCCGCGCCGTCCCCGTAGAACCGCAGGCCACCCAGGGCGAAAACTCTTTCCGGCACGTCGTTCAGCCACCAGTTGACCAGGTCGAAGTGATGACTGGACTTGTGCACGAGCAGGCCGCCGGAGTTGGCCTTGTCCCGGTGCCAGCGACGGAAGTAGTCCGCGCCGTGCACCGTGTCCAGCGCCCACTCGAAATGGACGCTCGTCACCTCACCGACGAGCCCGGCGGCGATCACCTCGCGCAGGCTCGAATTCCGCGGCGCGTAACGGTAGTTGAACGTCATCACGACGTCCCGGCCGGTCTCGCGCACGGCCCGGGTGATGCGCCGGCACCCCGGGGCGTCGATCGTCAGCGGTTTCTCGACCACCACGTCGGCCCCCGCCCGCAGGGCCCGGTCGACCATCTCGGCGTGGTGCAGGTCGGGCGTGGTGACGATGACGACGTCGACCCGGCACCGCGCCACCATCTCCTCGAGCTGATCGGGCCGGAACCGGGGCAGCCCGTCCTGCTCGTCGTAGTAGTCGATGCGGCCGGGGTTCGGGTCGCACCAGGCCACGATCTGGCCGACGTCGGCGTGCTCGCCGCGCAGCGCCTCGATGTACAGACCGGCGCGGTGGCCGGTGCCCACGACCGCGTACCGGCGGCGCGGGCGCCCGGGCGGCACCGGGTCGAAATCCGGGATCACGCTCGCCGAGGCCGTGGTGCTGCGGCTGGACGGCGGTCGCGGCGCCGTGGGGTTCTGGTCGACAGACACGAGGATTTCTCCTGAGGTTCAGGCGGACCGGCGGGCGTAGGCGAGCTTCGGCAGGTGGTACGCCAGATCGACCGCGGTCTGCGCGGCCTCCTCCTCGGACAGCCGGTGCTCGGCCACCAGCGTGGCCAGGTAGCCGGCGTCGATCCGCCGGGACAGGTCGTGCCGGGCCGGGATCGAGGCGTAGGCGCGGGTGTCGTCGACGAACCCGGAGGTGTTGTAGAACCCCGCGGTCTCGGTCGCGGCCTCACGGAAACGCCGCATGGCGTGCGGGCTGTCGAGGAACCACCAGGGCGCTCCCAGTCGCACGCTCGGGTAGACACCGGCCAGCGGCGCCAGCTCCCGGCTGTAACTGGTCTCGTCGACCGTGAAGAGGATCAGCCGGAACCCCGGGTGCATGCCGAAGTCGTCCAGCAGGGGCCGTAGCGAGCGGGTGAACTCGGTGCCCACCGGGATGTCCCAGCCCCGGTCGGGCCCGTACGCGGCGGCCGCGGCGCGGTGGTGGTCGCGCAGCACCCCCGGGTGCAGTTGCATCACCAGCCCGTCCTGCGCCGACATCCCGGCCATCACGTGCAGCATGTGCCCGGAGAAGGCGTCGGCCCCGGCGGTCGCGCCGTTGCGCGCGTCCCGGTAGATGCGCGCCGCCTCGTCCGGGTTCAACGGGGTGGTGTCGGCGCTGAGGTGACCGTGGTCGGTGGCCAGGGCACCCGCCTCGACGAACGCGGCCCGGCGCCGGCGCAGGGCCTCCAGGTAGCCGGCGTAGTCACCGGTGTCGACCCCGGCGACCCGGCCCAGCTCGGCCACGTCGGCCGCCCAGGACGATCGGGCCGGGTGGGTGACGGCATCGGGGCGGAACGTGGGGACGACGCGCTCGCCGAAACCGTCGGCGGCCAGCTTCGCGTGGTGGTCCAGGGGGGAGGTGGCGGCATCGGTGGTGGCGATCAGCTCGATGTGGAAACGGTCGAGCAGGGTCCGGGGGCGGAAGGCGGGATCGTCGAGCACCGCCGCGATCTGGTCGTAGAGGGTGTCGGCGGTCTGCGCCGAGGGCACGGTGGTGACGCCGAAGACCTCGACCAGCTCGTGCTCCAGCCAGTACCGCGAGGGGGTGCCGCGGAACAGGTGCCAGTGCTCGCAGAACGTGCGCCAGATGTCGCGGGGCCCGGCGGCCGGCTCCCCCACGCCGAGCCGGTGCGGCGCCACCCCCTGCGAGTACAGCATGCGGGTGACGTAGTGGTCGGGCGTGACCAGCAGGGAGGCCGGGTCGCCGAACGGCGCGTCGTCGGCCAGGGCCTGCGCCTCGACATGCCCGTGCATGCCGACCAGGGGGAGGGACGCGGTCTGCGCGTAGAGGGTGCGGGCCAGGGCCCGGACGGTCGGGTCGGCGGGGAGAGCGCGGTCGGGATGCAGGGTCAGCGTCGTCGCCATCCGCCAACGATTGCATCTGAAAGATCGATGTCAAGACTTGTTTCCGGAATCGGCCGGTTAACTGCCGCCGGTCGTGCAAACGATTGCAGCTTGGCCGGGGCTGAGGCATGATCGGTGCTGAGGAGGTGCCTGATGGCGGTGACGATCCGCGACGTGGCCCGGGCGGCCGGGGTCTCGGCGTCGACGGTCTCCCGGGCACTGACGGTGCCGGGCAAGGTGGACGAGAACACCCGCCGGCGGGTGCTGGCCCTGGCCGACCAGCTCGGCTACCGGCCCAACCGCGCCGCCCGCGGCCTGATCACCGGGCGCACGGGCAATCTCGGCCTGCTGGTGCCCGACCTGGCCAACCCGTTCTTCCCCGGCCTGGTCAAGGGCATCCAGGCCCGCGCCCTGGAGTCCGACTACCAGCTGTTCGTCGTCGACACCGACGAGAACGCCGCGGCCGAGCCGGAGCTGGTGCGCCAGCTGGCCAAGCAGGTCGACGGGATGCTGCTGTGCTCGCCCCGGATGCGCCCGGGCGCGCTGCGCGAGGCGATCGGCCTGGTGCCGACCGTGCTGGTGAACCGGGCGCTGCCCGAGGCCTCGTCGGTCACCTTCGCCGACGTGGACGGCGCCATCCGCCTGGTCACCCACCTGGCCGGGCTCGGCCACCGCGGTATCGGTTACATCGGTGGCCCGGCCGATAGCTGGTCGGGGGCGCAGCGCCTGCGCGGCGTGCGGGTGGGCTGCCTCCAGGAGAGCGTCGAGCTGCACGAACTGGGGCCGGTCCCACCCACCTACGACGGCGGTCAGGCCTGCGCCGACGCCGTGCTGGCGGCGCCGGTGACCGCCGTGATCGCCTACAACGACCTGGTCGCGATCGGTCTGTGCCAGGCCCTGGCCGAGCGGTCGGTGCCGGTGCCCAGCCGGCTCAGCGTCACCGGTTTCGACGACATCCCGATGGCCGGCATGATCCGCCCCTCGCTCACCACCGTGGGCATGCCGCTGGGCGAGGCCGGGCGGGCGGCCGTCGACCTGCTCCTGGCCCAGCTGGCCGACCCGGCGCCGCGCGCCCGTCAGCAACGGGTCCCGACCACCCTCCAGGTGCGTGGCTCGACCGGGGCACCCCGACCCGACGATGGGACACCGACGTGAGCCTCCTGCTGCGACTGGCCCCCGACGACGACGTGGCGATCGTGCGCCGGGAGGTGGGGCCCGGCGACCGGCTGAGCCCCGGCCTGGCCGCCCTCGACCCGATCCCGGCCGGCCACAAGACCGCCCTGCGCGACCTGCCCTCCGGGGCCGAGGTGCACAAGTACGGCCAGGTGATCGGCGTGACCACGCGCGCCGTACCGGCCGGCTCGCACCTGCACACCGGTAACCTGGCCTTCGTCGACGGCGGCGCCGCCCAGGCGGGGGTGATCGGCCAGGGCACGGTGATGGATCTGCCGGCCGGGCTGCGCCGCACCTTCGCCGGGTACCACCGCGCCGACGGCCGGGTCGGCACCCGCAACAGCATCGCGGTGCTGACCACGGTGAACTGCTCGGCCGGGGTGGCGAAGGCGATCGCCCGCCGCACCGACGACGACGTGCGCGAGCAGACCGGCGGCCGGGTGGACGGGGTGGTGGCCCTGACCCACGGCACCGGCTGCGGGATGGCGAACCGCGGCCCGGGCTGGGACCTCCTGCGCCGCACCCTGACCGGCTACGCGCGCCACGCCAACATCGGTGGGCTGGTGGTGGTCGGCCTGGGCTGCGAGATCAACGAGATGACGGGCGTGCTGGCCGATCTCGACCTCTCGCCGGAAGTTCCGCTGGTCTCCTTCACGATTCAGGACGCCGGGGGCACCAGGGCGGCGGTCGCCAAGGGCGCCGGTGTGGTGCGGGACCTGGCCGCCGCGCTGGCGCCGACGCAACGGCGCGAGGCCGGGGTCGAGCACCTGGTGCTGGGGCTGCAGTGCGGCGGGTCGGACGGCTGGTCGGGGCTGACCGCGAACCCGGCGCTCGGCGTGGCCAGCGACCTGCTGGTGGCGGCCGGAGGCACGAGTATCCTGGGGGAGACGCCCGAGATCTACGGTGCGGAGATGCTGCTCATGCGGCGCGCGCTGACCCAGGAGGTGTCCGGCGACCTGCGCGGGCGCATCGAGTGGTGGCGCGAGTACACCGCCTCGCTCGGTACGACGCTGGACGGCAACCCCTCGCCGGGCAACAAGGCCGGGGGCATCACCACCATCCTGGAGAAGTCGCTGGGCGCGGTGGCCAAGGCCGGGCACAGCCCGCTGTCGGCCGTCGTCGGGTACGCCGAGCAGGTGCCGCGGCCCGGGCTGGTGTTCATGGACACCCCCGGCTACGACCCGGTCTCGGTCACCGGCATGGTCGCCGGGGGAGCGAACGTGCTGTGCTTCACCACCGGGCGGGGCTCGGTGCTCGGCAGCCGCCCGGCCCCGACGCTGAAGCTCGCCACCAACGCGCACCTGGCCCGCACCATGGCCGACGACATCGACATCGACTGCTCGGACATCGTGGAGGAGGGCACCGACGTCGCCGAGGTGGGGCGGCGCATCTACGACCGGATGATCGCGGTGGCCTCCGGCGAACCCACCCGTAGCGAGGAACTCGGCGCGGGCCAGGAAGAGATCGTGCCCTGGCAGATCGGGGCGGTGCTGTGAAACGGCTTTCACCGGAATCGGCTCCGGCGGGCACACCCCGGCGCCCGTTCGGGCCGCAGGCCCCGGTGGGCATCGTGCACCTGGGCCTGGGTGCCTTCCACCGCGCTCACCAGGCCGTCTACACCCAGATGGTGGACGACGCGGGCGAGTGGGGGATCTGTGGCGCCACCCAGCGGTCGGCGACCGTGGTGGAGCAGTTGCGCCCGCAGGGAGGCCTGTACTCGGTGATGGAGCGGGGGCCTTCGCAGACCCGGCTCGAGATCATCGGCCAGATTCGCGACGTCGTCGACGGTCGTACCGAGACCGGCCGCCTGATCGCCCGTCTCGCCGACCCGGCCGTGCGCGTAGTGACCCTGACCATCACCGAGAAGGGCTACCGGTCCGGGCCCGGCGGTGCCCTGGACCGGTTGATAACAGGCCTTGGCGCGCGGGCGGAACGGGATGCCGGTCCCCTCACCGTCCTGCCCTGCGACAACCTCAACGGCAACGGTGAGGTGCTGCGTGACCTGGTGCGTGAGAACCTCTCCGGTGACCTGGCCGACTGGGTGGAGAACAACGTCCGTTATCCCTGCTCGATGGTCGACCGGATCGTGCCGGCGACCACCGACGCCGACCGGGCCGAGGCCGGGGCGCGGCTGGGGGCGCAGGACGCCGGGCTGGTGGTCGCGGAACCGTTCCGGCAGTGGGTGATCCAGGACGACTTCGCCGCCGGGCGGCCGGCCTGGGAGAAGGCCGGGGCCGAGCTGGTGGCCGACGTGGCCCCCTATGAGCGCCGCAAAATCCGGGTGCTGAACGGGAGCCATTCACTGCTGGCCTATCTCGGAGCCCTGCGGGGCTACCGCACGATCGCGCAGGCGGCCTCCGACGACGATCTGGCGCAGGCGGCCTGGCGGCTGATCGAGCAGGACGTCGCTCCCACCCTGGCGTCCGACGGGCTGGAGGTGCTCGACTACGGCCGCACGGTGCTGGAGCGGTTCACGAATCCCGCGCTGCCGCATCTGACCACGCAGGTCGCGATGGACGGGAGCCTGAAACTCGGCCCCCGGCTGCTGGGCACGATCCGCGACGCGCGTGCCGCGGGCCGGATGCCGCAGGGCGCGGTGCTCGGGGTCGCGGCCTGGATGGTCTACGTCGGGAAGGCCTGCCAGGAGGGTGTTCTACCGCTGGACGATCCGCACGCGCAGGCTCTGCGCGAGGCCGTGGCCCGTCCCACCGGTCTGGTGGAGTCATTGCTGGGACTGGACCTGGTCTTCGGTCCGGACCTGCGCGACGACCAGGACTTCCGGACCTGCCTGACGGAGAGGGTGGCCGAGGTGAGCCGTCAGCCGGTCGTAAAAACCGCCTGAGCCAGAGGCCGCGCCGACTCGTCCACCCGGCTGTCCCGCAGGTCGCCGAATTCGCGCCGGATCGCCGGATCGCCGGGTCGCCGGGTCGCCGGGTCGCGGAGGTTGGGCCCGGACCCTCGCCCAGCCGGAGGAGCCGCTGGGTGCCCCGGACGTCTTTCTGCCGGAGGCGCACCGTACTGTGCTGGACGGTGTGCAGGCGGGCAAAATAGCGCTCTGGGTGCGGTATTGAGTGAGTGCGACTGGCAGATCGTGTCACTTGGGGGCCGGGTTGATCATGATTTACTACCGTCTCCTCTCACCGCAGGAGCAATGACGTGGTCTTCAAGAAAATGCTGGGTGCTCTCGGGGTCGGCGGTCCGAAGGTCGACACCGTGCTGTCCCAGCCGGGCGCCCAGCCCGGTGGCATCCTGACCGGGCAGGTCAACCTCGTCGGCGGCGGCGCCGACGTGCAGATCGAGCACATCAATCTCGGCCTGATCACGCGGATGGAGATCGAGTCGGGTCACGGCGACCGGGACGCCGTCGGGGAGTTCCACCGGGTGGCGGTCAGTGGCCCGATGCGCCTGGCCGAGGGCCAGAACCTGTCCCTGCCCTTTCAGATCGTGCTGCCCTGGGAGACCCCGATCACGGCGGTCTACGGGCAGTCGCTGCACGGCATGGTGATGGGCGTGCGCACCGAGGTGGCCATCGCCCGGGCCGTCGACAAGGGTGACCTCGACCCGGTCCAGGTGCACGCGCTGCCGGTGCAGGAGCGCATCCTGGATGCCTTCCTGAAGCTCGGTTTCGTGTTCAAGTCGGCCGACCTGGAGTACGGGCAGATCATGGGCGCGCAGCAGACGCTGCCGTTCTACCAGGAGATCGAGTTCTTCCCGGCCCAGCAGTACGCGCACGCGATCAACGAGGTCGAGCTGACTTTCGTCACCGGCCCGCACGCCGTGCAGGTGGTGCTGGAGCTGGACAAGCGCGGCGGCCTGTTCCGCAGCGGCCAGGACAGTTACGGCCGCTACACCGTGTCGCACGCCGACGCCGAGTCCACGGACTGGGCGGGGACGGTCGACGGCTGGATCCGCCAGGCGATTGAGGGCCGCCAGAGTATGGCCGGGCACTCGGGGGGTTTCGGTGGCGGGTACGGGGCCCCGTCCTACGGGCGGGGCGCCGGGTTCGGTGGTGGCCACGGCCAGTACGGCCACCACGACCAGCACCGCAGTTCCGGGATGGGCGGCCTGGGTGGCGTCGCGATGGGTGTGGCCGGAGGCCTGGCCGCCGGGTACGTGGCCAACGAGGTCATGGAAGAGATCTTCGAGGACGACAGTGAGGACGAGGGTGGCGGCGAGGAGGACTGAGCCGGCCTGAACCCGCGCGGGCCCGGATCTCCCTGGTGACAGGGAGATCCGGGCCCGCGTGGTTCAGCGGGTGACGCGAATGGTCATCGAGACACCCGACTGCTTCAGCACCTTGATCTTCACCCCGGATCCGGCGACCTTCACGCCGTGGTCACGCTTCACCGAGTCGTAGTAGTTCTTCGTGTCGTCGAACAGCGGGTTCCCCTTCAGGCTCTTGATCTTCGACACCTTGCCGTTGAGGTGCAGGCTCAGGGCGCCGGTGTTCTTGAGTCCGAAGGCCGCGTCGTAGAGCTGGACGCGCGAGCGCCACGGCTTCTTGTCCACCCGGTACAGCGTCCGGGGGTGGGCGTCGACCGTGAGGTTGCGGCCGCGACCGGGGTGCACACTGACGTCGTTGTCGGTCTGCGAGGTGTCCCAGTAGGTGACGAGCAGGCCCGGCCGGTAGGCGAAGTGCTCCACGTAGTTGGGCTTCGTCGACCAGCCGAAGTTGTACGGGCCGGTCTTCAGGTACTTGTCGAAGCTGGCGTACGTGCGGTTGGCCGCGATGTAGTACTGCTCGTACCCGACCTTCTCGGTGCCGGTGGACCGCTTGAAACCCTTCGCGGTCCAGGCCTTGTCCAGCGTCTCCGCACCGTCGCTGAACACCGTGGTACTACCGGCCTTCAGCGAGATCCGGTCGAGGAACAGACCGGCCGGCTTGGAGCCGGTCGCCCCGTTGCCGGAGGCGTCGGTGGTGTAACGGAACCGCAGCTTCACCTTCTGCCCGGCGTAGGCCGAGAGGTCGAAACCGGCGGTGCGCCAGTCGCTGAAGCCGTCGATGCCGTTCCCCTCGTCCGGGCTGGTGATCGTGCCCGGAACGGCCGTGAACCCGCTGCCGTCGTCGACCTCGACGAAGGCGTAGTCACAGGCCGCGGTCCCGCAGTCCTCGATGTCCCAGGCCGCCGAGAACGACAGGCGAGGGCTGCCCGCGGGCAGGGTGAGGGTGCGGGTCAGGGTGTTGTCGAGGTTGTTCCCCGTCCCACCCCACCAGGAGTACTTCCCCGAGACCGGGTCGGCCAGGTACTGCGTGACCTGTTTCTGGGGCAGCACCACCAGGGCGGCCTGGGCCAGCTTCGTGTTGTACTCCGAAGGCCCGAGCGCCACGGCCTTGTTCGTGCCCTTGGCCGCCTTGACCACGGTGTAGTCGAGCCAGCCCAGCATCAGCTTGTTCCAGGCGCCGAGGTCGCCGGCCCGGGTACCGAGGCCCTCTCCCTTGGCGTTGAGCCGGCTCTGGGCCATCAGTGACCAGAACTCCACCGGGTCGCCCTCGCCGCCGGAGACGTCATAGTCGTCCGGCAGGTTCAGGTCGTGACCGTACTCGTGCGCGATCGTGCTCAGGCCGCTGTTCTCGGCCTGGGTGGTGTAGTCGCCGACCCAGATCCCGGTGCTGCCGATCTGGGTCCCGCCCAGCGGGTTCCCGGCCGGGCCCTTGACCCCGGCGTCCGCCGCCGAGACGTACCAGCGGTGGCTCCAGACCGCGTCCTCACCCTGCGTGGCGTCGCCGGAGGCCTGGTCGCTGCCGGCGTGCAGGATCTGGAAGTGGTCGATGTATCCGTCCGGCTCGTTGAAGTCGCCGTCCCCGTCGTGGTCGTACCGGTCCCACTGGTCGAACGTGGCCAGCTCGGCCTTGATCTGGGCGTCGGTGCGGCCCTTGGCCTTCTCGGCCGCGACCCACACCTTGACCGCGTCCGTGACCATCGCCCAGGTGTTGCCGCAGACGCTGGCCGCGCACGGATAACCGTCCGAGCGGCCGTACCGGGCCTCGTTGTACGGCAGCTTCACCCAGTCGGTGACCTTGCCCTCGAGGCTGTACCGGCCCGAGGACTGGGTCTGGTAGTACGTCCGCAGTGACTCGACGCCCTTACCGACGCCGAAGTACAGCTGCTGGAAGTACTTCTGGCTGAAGTTCGAGCGCCAGATCGTGGTGTTGTCGGTCTTTCCCGGCTTGACCACCTGGTTGTGCAGCGGCCCGGCGAACTTCTTCGGGCCCGGCGTGGCCTTGTCGGTGTTCTTGTCCGGGTAACTCGGGTGCCGCTTGTTACCGAACTCCGCGAGGATCACGAAGACCCGGTCGGTGCGCTGCCGGGACAGCTCGACATACCGGTCATCGCCCGCGGCGGCCAGTTTCACCACCTGGCTGCCGTTGCGCTCCTGGACGGTCGCCTCCCCGTCCAGCACCTGCTTGACCGCCTCCTCCCGTAGGGTCGTGGCCTTCTCCTGCATCGGGCTGGTGAGATGGTCCGACCCCGTGGGCCGGCGATCCGGCCCGGCGGCTGCCTGCGCGGTGCCGGGAAGTCCCAGCACCGCCCCCGATACCACTGAAGCAACCACCAGGCTCGTGAGAACCCTTCGCACACAGACCTCCGTGTCGTCGATCCCGCGACCTCATGTCGCGGATGACGAAGGTCAACCTAGCCACGCACGTCCACCCTTTCTGTGCGAACACTGTGAATAACGCGAAAATGTGATGTACGGGACGCCGACCGCGCCGGGCCCGGCCGGTCCTGTTCCTGCTGAACGGGTTCCGGCTCCCGGGCGTGGAGGGTGATCCGGAGGCGGACGTCGTCGTCCCGGACGAATCCCGCCGCCGGATTCGTCCGGGCGCACGAACCAGGGGCGGGCCGGGTTTCCTGGCCTTCTGCGACATGAGGACACAGCCCGGCAGGCCGGGCATCCTTGGTGCCGAGGTGCGCGAGATCGTTGGCCTCACCGAGATGAGCCAGGTCGAGGACCTGTTCGTCTCGATCGGGGGCGGCGACCGCCTGCCGGCCACCATCGACCTGATGAGCGCGCCGAGCAAGGCCGGTCACTACGTCACCGGGGCCTTCCCGGGAACGGTTCTGGCCGGCGCCGGCATCGGGTTCTTCCACGCGCCCGCCGAGGCCGGCCGGCACAGCCACATCGCCGGGGTCGCTGGCACCCCGGCCGGGCGCGGCGCCGGGCACGCGCTGAAGATGCGCCAGCGCGACTGGGCCCCGGCGCGCGGCGTCACCGAGAGCACCTGGACCTTCGACCCGCTGATCGGCCGCAACGCCTACTTCGACCTGGCCAGGCTGGGCGCCCGGGCGGTGGAGTACCTGCCCGACTTCTACGGGCCGATGGGTGACGACATCAACGGCACCGACGCCTCGGACCGGCTCCGGGTGCGCTGGGATCTGCTGGACCCGCGACGAACCAGGAAGCTGCCGGGGCGTCGGTCGCTCTCGGTCTTCTCCGGCCGGCAGAACGAGGCGGACGCCTCGCGGGTGGAGACGGTGCTGGGCCGGCGGGTGCCCGAGCCGGTGCGTGAGCTCCTGGCCCGGAGGGGTGTCTTCCGTGACCTGCACCGCTCGCACGAGCCGATCCTCGTCGACCCGGTGACGTTCGCCGGGGTCGTGCAGATTCCGCGGCTGGCGATCGCGGTGCGGGCCGGTGACGAGGTGCTCGGCTCGATCTGGGCGACGGTGACCGGCCCGCTCAACCAGGCTCGCTGTCAGACGTTCCCGGAGGCGGCGAAACTCGTTGCCCTGCATATGTTCCGGGTGCGGTCCGGAGCGGATGTCCAGCGCCGAATGCGCACCGACCGGCTCGGCACGGCACTGACCGGGGGAGCGGGGGCAACGGACGCACCGGAGCGGCTCGGGCTGGCCAGGTCGCCGCTGCTGGTGCTCGGGGTGGTGGGATCCGTGACGGGTTCCGACGAACAGGAACGCCTGGGCGATGCTTTTGCCATGCACCTGAGCGCGGTGCTCCCCCGCGCGGTGGCGGCCACGATCGGTGGGGTGACCTACGGGCTGGTGCCGGTGCGCCCCGATCAGGCGGAGGACGCCGCCCGCCTGGCCCGGGACTTCCTTGACCGGGTAGGGGCCGGCTGGTGAAGACGCTGCGGTTCCGGGGCGGACGCTGACGGATCAGGGGATGGAGCGAAGCCAGAGCACCAGCGCCCAGTCCTGATCGTTGGCCAGGGGGTCGGCGGTGTGGGCGGGGCGGCCGTCGACGCAGCTGGGCATGACGAAACCGCAGCTGGCCGAGCCGGCGTCGGCGAAGTCGATGGTGTTGGCCCGGAAGATGCCGTCGGCGGCCTGCTCGTCGGCGGGTGTGCGGTGCGGGTTCTGCAGCATCGCGACGGCGCTGAGCACGCTCCAGTAGTGCGGGAAGGTGTCGCCCCACTGGCGGTTTCGGCCGAACCAGTAGCCGTCCCAGTGCCGGATGCCGATGTCGTGCAGGCGCACGTGCGGCTGGGGGCCACCGAAGGCGCGCAGCCAGCGCAGGGCCGTGGGCAGGGCGGGGCTCTCGGGGGCGGCCAGGGACAGCAGGCTGACCAGGGGAGCGACCATCGACTGCTCGTAGTTGACCTCGTGCGCGGGCAGGTCAGTACCCAGGTCGGCGAAGTTGAGGGCGTGCCGGCGCAGCCGCTCGCGCAGGGCGTCGGCGCGGGCCTGGTCGGGCAGCAGGTCCGCGACCTGAAGCACAGCCTCGGGATGGCCGATGAGCAGGTGCTGGTCGGCGCCGAGGTGATAGACGCGCTCGATCAGGGTGGCGGCCAGTTCCAGGTCGCCGGGCTGCCGGTAGAGCACGTACTGGTCGGCGAAGAACCTTGCCATCCAGGGAAAGTTGTAGAGCCGGATCTTCTCCTGCGGGGTGTCGCTGCCCCAGAGCACGTCGTGGTCGGCGGTGATCAGCCGGGCCCGGGCGTAGGCGGCCCAGCCGTGCAGGGCCGCGTCCAGTGCGTCGGCGTCTCCCCAGCCCCGCAGCCGGGCCTGCTGCAGCAGGGAGGGCATGGCCAGGCGCTCGGCGCCGTCGGACCAGTCGGACCAGGCCGAGGTGGTCTGGGTCAGCCCGGTGGCGTTGTCGAACGGGACGAGCGCGTGGCAGTCGGGCGCGGGCCGCAGCGGTGCTCGGCGGTGTGCCAGCGGTCGCGGCCCTCCTGCAGCACGAACGGGTGCTCCGGCAGCGCCGGGTGATGGAAGCGGGCGGGATGACCGTCGTCGGTGAAGGTGACGAACGGCGTGGCGGTGTCACTCATGGGCAGATTCTTCACCCCGGGCCGGCAGGGCCGCCTCAGCCCTCGAGTTCGTGCCGGACGCGGCGGGAGGGCTGAAAGAGGTACAGATCGATGACGCCGGGAGGTTCGGCCAGGCCGGGGCCCCCGTTGTCGACCCAGGCGGTGATGTCGGCGGCCGCGTCCGGATCGTTGACCTGGCCGAGCCAGACCGGGCGCCCGCCGGCCCGGCGCCCTTCGGCCGAGGGCTGCACGACGATGACGTTGGCGCGCTCGCAGGCATCGAGGCAGTCGGTACGCCGGATCCGGGCGACGGACTCCAGCGAGGTGCGCAGGCCGGCGAACTGGGCCTCATGATCCAGGTGGGGGACCTTGGCCGACGATCCGCAGCAGCATCCCCGGCAGATCGTGACCGTGCAGCGGGCGGCATCGGCCGACTTCGCGGGCGTGGTGCGGGTGCGTTTGCTCATGCAGGTCTCCTGAGGAACGGGGGCAGCCATGATGGCGCAGCCGCGGCGGTGACGGGACTCACGTCCGGGCCCACCACGAGGAGGGCTCCGGACACGTTCACCGGGCAACTAGTTTGGCCGTCCAGCCCTTTGCCGTCGTACCGAGGAGTGAAGTGTCGAGCACCGCCGGATCTGTCCCCGCGTCCCCGATCCTGGAGGCCGACGCCCGGCCCGGGACGGAAGACCTCGACCTGCGGCTGGTGGTCGCGGACATGGACGGGACGCTGCTGGACGGATCCGGGAACATCCCGGCCGGCTTCTGGCCGCTGCTGGAACAGATGCACGAGCGGGGCATCGTCTTCGTCCCCGCCAGCGGCCGCCAGTACGCCACCCTGGCGAACCTCTTCGAGAGGGCCCCGGCGGACATGCCGTTCGTGGCCGAGAACGGCACCTTCGTGGTGCAGGAGGGCGTCGAGCTGGCCTCGACCACCCTGGACCCGGCGGTCGTGCAGGACGCGGTCGCGCTCCTGCGGGACCTGGCGGCCGGTGAGCTGGACCTGGGCGTGGTGCTGTGCGGGAAGCGCTCGGCGTACGTCGAGCGCACGGACGAGCCGTTCGTGGGCGAGGTGCGCAAGTACTACGCCGCACTGGAGGTCGTGGACGACCTTCTCGCCGTGGACGATCAGATGCTGAAGATCGCGGTCTTCGACTTCGACGACGCCGAGACCGGGGCCGGGCCCCGGCTGGAGCGGTTCCGCCGGACCCAGCAGGTCGTGGTGTCGAACGAGCACTGGGTCGACGTCATGGCCGCCGGCGTCAACAAGGGCGACGCGGTCCGGCGCCTGCAGGACCGGCTCGGGGTGACCCGCGAGCAGACCGTGGTGTTCGGGGACTACCTCAACGACCTGGAGATGCTCGACGCCGCCCGCTGGTCGTTCGCGATGGCCAACGCCCACCCGGAGGTGCTGGCCCGGGCCGCGGCCGTGGCCCCGTCCAACACCGAGAACGGCGTGCTCACCACGCTGGGTGCGCTGCTGGCCGACGGCCGGATCTGACCGATGTTCTTCCCTCCTGAGCTGGGGCTGCCCGCCCTGGCCCTCCTGTTGCTGGCCGCGTTCGCCGCGGGCTGGATCGACGCCGTCGTCGGGGGCGGCGGCCTGCTCCAGCTGCCGGCGCTGCTCCTGGTGCCCGGCCTGGCCCCGGTGCAGGTTCTCGCGACGAACAAGCTGGGGTCGGTCTTCGGGACCGCCACCAGCGCGCTGACCTACTACCGCCGTGCCCGGCCCGATCTGCGCACGGCGCTGCCGATGGCGGCTGTCGCCCTGGTCGGCAGTTTCGCCGGGGCGTCCATCGCCTCGTCGCTGCCCGTCGCCGTGTTCAAGCCCGTCATCGTGGTGGCGCTGGTCGTGGTGGCCGCCCTGACCCTGGCCCGCCCGGCCCTGGGACAGGCCACCGCGCTGCGCTACTCGGGGCACGCCCACTACCGTGCGGCGGTGGCGGTGGGTCTGGCCATCGGGGTCTACGACGGGGTGCTCGGCCCGGGTACCGGCACCTTCCTGGTGATGGCCCTGGTCAGCCTGATCGGGTACGACTTCCTCCAGGCCAGCGCCAAGGCCAAGATCGTCAACTTCGCCACCAACATCGGTGCGCTGCTGTTCTTCGCACCCAGCGGTGCCGTGGTCTGGGGCCTGGGCCTCCTGCTCGGCGTGGCCAACCTGAGCGGCAGCTACCTGGGTGCCCGGATGGCCGTCTCCAGCGGTACCCGGTTCATCCGGGCCGTCTTCCTCGTCGTGGTCCTGGCCCTGATCGTCAAGGTGAGTCACGACGTGTGGGTGGAGAACCTGAGCTGAGCCCACCCGGATGAGCCGGTCGTCCCGGCGCTCGTGCTCGTGGCCGAGAAGGGCATTGATCCGGTTACGGGTCGTTCCAGGGACGCGTGTCCGCACCCGATGCCGACACGGTTGCCGAGCGGGCGGGCGTCCACCCTTTTGATGTCGGGCGCCCGCGGGAGGGGAACCGGTGGCGGCTGCGCATCGACTGGCCGTCGGTGCGGCTCCTGCCTCTTTACCCTGCGGCGGACCTCTTTACCCTGCGGCGGACGACGACCTGGCGTGGGTGGTGAAGGCCCCGGTGCCCAGGGCGGTCGCGACGCCGGCGCTGGCGAGCGCGGCCCGCCGGTAGCCGGGGTTCAGCCCGGGCAGTCCGGCGAGGGCGAGCATGCTGGCGACGTGCAGGCCGTCGACCCGCACCGCCCAGGGCGCCACCCGGGCGGGTGCCAGCCCGAGGGCCGCGGCCTGCACCAGATGGCGGGCGCCGAGCACCCGGGTGGTGAGGACCAGGCCGGGCAGGGCCGGGTCGGCGCCGACGCTGCGCAGGACCGTCCGGGGCCGGATGATCAGCGCGGCGCCGAACCCGCCGCCCAGCAGAGCCTGGGTTCTCACGAGCGGGCCTTGCTGACCAGGGCACCGGCCTTCTTGGACAGGCTGTCGCCGTAGCCGATCAGGCTGGCGCCGACGCCGCTGACGGCCGGGCCGAGCTTCGAGGTGACCGGGCCGACGCGGTGGGCGACCCACTGCTGCTTGCTGAAGGTCCGGGCCTGGTCGTCGAAGATGCCGTGCGAGCCGAAGTCCTTGCCGCCCTCGCCGTCGGCCGGCTCCCAGAGGTTCGAGGGCTGGTCGGGCGGACGCGGGTCGCTGGTCTGCTGCGACGAGAACCCGGTGCGGGCCAGGTATCGGTCGAGCACGGCGGGGATCACGGCGTTGCCGAGAATGGTCTTCGCGGAGCCGGTTCCGACCCAGTACTCGCGGCGCTGGGGGTGGTCGGCGGCGTACAGCACGGCGCGCGCGGCGACCTCCGGCTGGTAGATCGGGGCCACCGGCTGGGCCTGCTTCGGCAGCCGCGACAGCACCCAGGAGAACTGCGGGGTGTTCACGGCGGGCATCTGCACCATGGTGGTGTTGATGCCACTGCCTTCGTGCATGAGCTCGATGCGCAGCGACTCGTGGAAGCCCTGGATGGCGTGCTTGGCGCCGCAATAGGCACTCTGCAGGGGGATTCCGCGGTAGGCCAGGGCCGAGCCGATCTGGATGACCGTGCCCCGGTCGCGCGGGCGCATCAGCCGCAGGGCCGCCTGGGTGCCGTAGACGAAGCCCAGGTAGGAGACCTCGGTGATGCGCCGGAACTCCTCGGCGCTGATCTCGCTGAACGGTGCGAACACCGACGAGAACGCCGAGTTCACCCAGATGTCGATGGGCCCGAGCTCGGCCTCGGCCCGGTCGGCGGCGCGCTGCACGGCGTCGGCGTCGGCCACGTCCACGCTGATCGTCAGCGCCTGCCCGCCGGCCGCGCGCACCTCGGCGGCGGCCCCGTCCAGGCCGGCCTGACCGCGGGCCAGCAACGCCACCTTGGCCCCGCGCTCGGCGAAGGCGACGGCGGTGGCCCGGCCGATTCCCGCGCTGGCTCCGGTGATGACGACGACGTGACCTGTTTCGGCTGGCATGAAGATCAGTCAGGCAGTCACCCGGGGCGCCTGCAACTCGAGGGGGGTGGGTCGAATCGCCGTCCCCGGCGTTCCTTGTCACGCTGACCTGGTGAATTCCCCCCAGGCAGCACCCGTCGTCCTGATCACCGGGGCCAGCGGCGGTATCGGTGGCGCGGTCGCGCTGGCCTACGCCGGGCGCGGCGCCCGGCTCGTGCTCACCGCCCGCTCGGCCGGCAAGCTCGAGGAGCTGGCCCAGGCCTGCGAGCAGGCCGGCGGTCAGGCCGTCACCCGCATCACCGACGTCAGCGACGCGGCCGCGGTGCGCGATGCGGTCGATACGGCGGTGCGGGAGTTCGGGGGCCTCGACGTGGTGGTGCACACGGCTGCGGTCGTTGCTTACGGACGACTGTCACAGGTCCCGGAGCGGGTGTGGGATCGCGTGGTGGACGTGGGGGTGCGGGGCACGGCGAACGTCGCGCGCGAGAGTCTGCGGGTGTTCGAGCCGGCCGGGCACGGCAGCCTGGTGATCATCGGCTCGGTGCTCGGGCAGATCACCGCGCCGCGGATGGGCGCGTACGCCACCTCGAAGTGGGCGGTGCACGGCCTGGCCCGCACTCTGCAGCAGGAGGCCCGGCAGACCCCCGGCGTGCACGTGTCGCTGGTCTCGCCCGGCGGCATCGACACCCGCATCTACCGGATGGCCGCCACCTACGTCGGCCGGGCCGGCTCCCCGCCCCCGCCGGTGCTCAGCCCTGAGGCCGTCGCCCGCAAGGTGCTGCGCACGGTCGACAGCCAGCGCCGGGGTGGCGCCGTGGGCCCGCTGAACCCGCTGATGCGAATCGGTTTCACGGCCGTGCCGTGGGTCTACGACGTGCTGGTCGGCCCGCTGTTCAACCTGCTGGCCCTGGCTCGTGAGCCGAGCCCGGAGAGCGAGGGGAACGTGTTCCGTTCGTCCGAGGACGTGGAGGGGGACGGGGCTGACGGGGCCGGGGTTCATCCGTGAGCCGGCCGGACGAGATCGACGTTCTCCTCGATCCGGCCGCGTAGTCCGGCCGGGGGTTTCCCGGCACCCCGCCCCAGATCGGTGAGCTCGTATTCGACCCGGGACGGCGCGGCCGGGTAGACCCTGCGACTGGCGAACCCGTAACCCTCGAGCTGCCGGAGGGTTACGGGTCAGGACCGGCGGGCCGACGCCGTCCAGTCGTCGCTGGAGCTCCCCGAAGCGCTGAGGCCCTGACCCGAGAGCTCCGAGCGCCGGCGCGCGTCATTCGCTCACCAGGACGTCCAGAACCTCCCGGCAGGGGCAGAGCGCGGCGTCATCGATCGGCGCACGACGGCCTTCGAACGGGCATGAAAGCCATCGACGTCGTCCTCGATCTCGTCGGAATGACGCAGCCAGAGAAAGCTTTACGGTCACTGGACGGGCTGCGTCCCGGTGGTCTCCTCGTCGCGGTCGCCCCCGGCCGGCCCCCGGGTTTCGCCGAATGCGCGCAGGCAGCCTCGGTGCGGGTGGCGCCGGAGCCTTTCGTCGAACCGGACGGACACGGGCTCACCCAGCCGGCGGCCCTGGTCGACAGCGGTCGGCTGGACCAGGTTTTCCCCTTGGCCGACGCGGCCCGCGCCGAGACTGGTGCCACTCGGTGACCGTGGAGCGCAGCGCGGCGATCGCCGCTGGCCTGCCGGACGCGCAGCTGGCCGTCGTTCGAGCCAGCCTCCGCCTTGATGGCGCTGCGGTCCGGATCAGTACCGCTGCACGTCTGGAGAGCCCACTACCGCCGGAATCACGGGCCTCGATCAAACCTGTCATGCGCGCTGTCTCCTGAAGAGGCGCGTGCTAGCCTGAACACACGTTCAGAACATTCGTTCAGATTGCCTCCAGGCACGGAAGTCTGGCGTGGCAAACATGGAGGAATTCATGTCCTGGTCCAGCCCTGAGGAACCAGCCCCGACGACGGAGCGTCACGGCGAAACCGCCCAGCCACGGGCGGAGTCCCGGCGATGGCTCGTTGCGGCGGCCGTCGTGTTCGTGGGTGTCGCGGGCGTGGCAATCATGGCAAGTGCCGTCGTCATCACCATCCGCGCCTCTGCACTGATCCCGCTACCGCCAGAGACATTGACGGGCTTTCGTCATCTGATCGACGGTACGGACCGGGCCTACGCGGCGCAGGTTGATCCGTTGGGCAGGCGGGTGGAAAGCGCCATTGCTGGGGAATATCCCTCGGCGAACGTTGACGTCTACACCAATGCCGACGAAAATCAATTTTTATTCGCAGCGACTGCGCAACATGAATCGCCCTTCACGTACTGGCGCATCCTTGATCGGTTCACGGATGCGCTGTCCCGCGACGGGATATCTACCTCGCCCTTTACTGCCTTGGACCCGGGAAGGCGCGGGGGGCAGGCAAAGTGTGGTTCCGTAGACTGGATCGGCACAACAATGGACCTGTGCGTGTGGGTCGATCGGGGCACGGTCGGCGCCATCCTGGCAGCCAAAGACACGTTGCAACCCGACTTCATCCGCATGCGCAACAGTATTGAAGAAAGCTCGCTAGAAATCGAGTCTGATTAATATCTTCGGTGCGAGAGTGGAAATAAGCGATGCTGCGGTATTCATGTGGCCGATCGGCCAGGGTGAATGCGGGGTAGCGGCTTGAGAAAGTCCGGTGAAAATGGCGCCGCCGAGTTCGGCACCGGCGCTCGCATCCTGTGCCCTGGCGGTGGTCGTCGCGTTGCTGCTTCTCCGTCCAGCAATCATTCGACTATTTCCTCGAGCGAGCCCGGACGAAGGCGTCGCACAACCCCTCGATGAACAGCGCTGTGCCGTACGATTAGCGCAGATCGCCGTACGATTAGCGCAGATCGCCGTACGATTAGCGCAGATC